>NZ_JAEVFI010000010.1:0-13986 GCF_019303495.1 Streptomyces sp. JJ66
CTCGCGCGAGTAGCCCGCGATCTCGAACGCCTCGTACATGATCTCCGGCTCGTGGTTCCGGATGGCGCCGGAGGACAGCTCGGTGCCGTTGCAGACGATGTCGTACTGCCAGGCGAGGACGTCCAGCGGGTCCTGGGTGCGCAGCGCCTCCAGGCCGCCCTGCGGCATGGAGAACGGGTTGTGGGAGAACTCGATCGTGCCGGTCTCCTCGTCCTTCTCGTACATCGGGAAGTCAACGATCCAGCAGAACCGGAAGACGCCCTCGTCGAAGTGGCCGGTGCGCCGCGCGGCCTCGACCCGCACCGCGCCCATGATCTTGGATACCTCGTCGTACGCCCCGGCGCCGAAGAAGACCGCCGTGCCGGGCTTGGCGTCCAGCGCGGTGATCAGCGCGGCGGTGTTCTCCTCGGTGAGGAACTTGGCGATCGGCCCGGTGAGCTGGTGGTCGTCGCCGACGCGGACCCAGGCCAGGCCCTTGGCGCCCTGCTCGACGGCGTACTCACCCATCTGGTCGAAGAACTTGCGCGGCTGGTCGGCGGTGTCCGGCACCGCGAGCGCGCGCACGTGCTGGCCCGCGAACGCCTTGAACCCGGAGTCCGCGAACACGTGGGTGACGTCCACCAGCTCCAGGCGGGCGCGCAGGTCCGGCTTGTCGGAGCCGTACGTGGCCATGGCCTCGCGGAACGGGATGCGCGGGAACGGCGAGGTGACGTGCCGGCCGCCGCCGAACTCCTCGAACAGCTCGGTCATCACCTGCTCGATGACGGTGAAGACGTCCTCCTGCTCGACGAAGCTCATCTCCATGTCGAGCTGGTAGAACTCGCCCGGTGAGCGGTCGGCGCGGGCGTCCTCGTCGCGGAAGCAGGGCGCGATCTGGAAGTACTTGTCGAAGCCCGCGATCATCAGCAGCTGCTTGAACTGCTGCGGCGCCTGCGGCAGCGCGTAGAACTTGCCCGCGTGCAGGCGGGAGGGGACGAGGAAGTCGCGGGCACCCTCGGGCGAGGTCGCGGACAGGATGGGCGTGGCCATCTCGTTGAAGCCCAGCGCCGTCATCTTCTGCCGGATCGCGGAGATCACGGCGGTGCGCAGCATGATGTTGCGGTGCATGCGCTCGCGCCGCAGGTCCAGGAAGCGGTACTCCAGGCGGCGCTCCTCGCCCACGCCGTCGTCGGCGTTGATGGTGAAGGGGATCTGCTCGGCGGCCCCGAGCACCTCCACCTCCCCGACCTCGATCTCGATCTCGCCGGTGGGCAGCTCGGGGTTGACGTTCTCGGCGCCCCGGCCCGCGACCGTGCCGTCCACCCGGACGACGGTCTCCTTGGTCAGCCGGCCAAGCGCCTCGTTGGCGGCGGTGCCGGGGCGGGCGACGAGCTGCACCACGCCGTGGTGGTCCCGCAGGTCGATGAAGAGGATGCCGCCCAGGTCACGACGATTGTGCAGCCAGCCGCTCAGCCGGACGTCCGTGCCGACGTCCCGGGCTCGGAGCTCGCCGCAGTGGTGGGACCGGTACCGATGCATCATTCATGTCCAAAATCGTCGTCGGGCGCGGGGCCGAAGATCGTCGGGCGCGGGGTCTGAGGTGCGGATCGCGGGGCTGTCGTGGCAGGCCCTCCGGCGCCCCTCAGGGTACCCGGCCGCGTCCAGCTGACCGGGCGCGAGCCCACCAAGGTCCATAAAGTGGGGCACATGCGCACCGACCACGGGGCCTCCCCGCCGAAGGTGGCGGAGGTGCTGGACGCCACCGGGACCGGGGTGTGGCGCTGGGACCACACCGCCGGCTCGGTGACGATGGACGCGCGAGCCGCCCGGCTGATGGGGCTGCCCGAAGAGCCGGTGACCGTCTCCACGTCCGTCATCCGGGCGAAGCTGCACCCGGTGGACTTCGTGGAGCTGGACGGCATCATCACCCTCGCGGCGGCCGAGGGCGGCATCGCCGAGGGGCGGCTGCGCGTGGTGGGCGAGGACGGCGGCGTCCGCTGGCGGGTGCGGGCCCGGCTGCGGCACCGGAACGCGAACGCGCGCCCCGGCGGGGTGCGCAGGCCAGGCGTGAGCACGGGATCGGTGCTGGTGGGCACGCTGGTGGAGGCGCCCGAGGAGGGGCCGGTGCCCTCAGCCGTCACGGGGGACTGGCGGCGCTCGCGGGAGGCGTTCTTGCTGGACGCGGGCCGGGCGCTGGCCGAGGCCCGCTCAACGGCCGAGGTGCTGCGGGTGGCGTCCACCTTGTCCATGCCCGGGTTCTCGCCGGACGGGCTGGCGGTCTTCGGCGTCAAAGGAGACCACCTGTCGGTGATCGGCCACCACGGGCACGGCGAGGCCGACGAGACGCCGTTTCTGGACATGCCGCTGACGACGCCGTATCCGGCGGCCGACGTCATCCGGCACGGCCGCGCCGTCTACCTGAGCAGCCCGCAGGAGTACCAGCGCCGCTTCCCGGCGACCTGGCCGCTGGCGGAACGTTTCCACCGCCAGTCCTGGGCGTTCCTGCCGCTGGTGGCGGGCGGCCGCACGATCGGCGCGTGGATGGCCGCGTTCTCCTCCCCGGTGTCGTTCACCCCGGACGAGCGCTCGGTGCTGACGACGGTCGCGCGCATGCTGGCGCAGGCGCTGTCCCGGGCGTACGTGCACGAGTCGGAGCGCGAGCTGTCGGCCGGGTTGCAGCGCACCATGCGGCCCGTCCGCAAGCCGGACATCAAGGGCATGACGGTGGCCGCCCGCTACGTGCCCACCGGCGGCGGCCTGGACGTGGGCGGCGACTGGTACGACGTCATCCCCCTGCACGCGGGCCGCACCGCGATGGTCATCGGCGACGTGCAGGGCCACGACGTGCGCGCCGCCGGGCTCATGGCGCAGCTGCGGGTGGCGCTGCGCGCGTACGCCTCCGAGGGGCACAGCCCGGAGGCGGTACTCGCGCGCGCCTCCCGCTTCCTGGCCGGGATGGTGGGCGGCACGCACGAGGACGCCCTGGAGTACGAGGAGGCCGAGGACCGGTTCGCCACCTGCCTGTACATCGAGGCCGACCCCGCACAGGGCACGCTGGACATCGTGCGCGCCGGACACCCCAACCCGGCGATCCGTCTCCCCGACGGCACGCTGATGGTGCGCCCCACGGCGGGCGGGCTGCCGCTCGGCGTCGATCCGGAGGCCGACTACCCCACCACCCGGCTCGTCCTCGGCCCCGGCGAGACGCTGCTGATGTGTACCGACGGCCTGATCGAGACCGGGGGCCACGACGTGGACACCGGGTGGTCGCGCATCCGCAGTGTCTTCGCCGCTCACCCGGACGCGGACCTGGAGGAGCTGGCCGACGCCCTGGTGCAGGCCGTACACGGTCCCGCGTCCCACCACTGGACCGGCCCGCTGGCCGACCGCCGCGAGGACGACATCGCCCTGCTGCTGCTCAGCCGCGACATCGAGCTGGCCCGGCCGCGCGGCGCCAGCCGCCGCGCGGTGCTCAGCGTCGCCCAGGCCGACGCCTCCCGCGTCGCCGACGCCCGTGGCCAGCTGCGCGACCTGCTCTACGACTGGACCGTGCCCGACCAGGTGGACGGCGCGGTGCTGATGCTGTCGGAGATGCTGACGAACGTGCTGGTCCACACCGACGGCGACGCGCTGATGGTCGCCGAGATCACCGGCCACCACGGCAGGCGGCGGCTGCGCGTGGAAGTCGCCGACGGCAGCGACGAACTCCCGCACCGCCGCAACCCCGGGGAGCTGGCCTCCTCGGGGCGCGGCCTGGTGCTCATGGACCTGCTCGCCGGAAGCTGGGGCGTGGACCCGCGCGGCGAGGGTAAGGCCATCTGGTTCGAGCTGAACGAGCACGCGGCTCCCCTGGACTGGGGCTGAGCCACCGGTACGCGCGGCTGAGCCGCGCTCGTACGCGGCACCCGCTACCGGGCTGGGGCTGCTGCGGCGTCTGCGGCGGCTGTGTCTGCTGTGGCGTTGGCGGCTGCTGCGGCGGCTGTGGCTGCTGCGGTGCCGGGGTGCTGCTGGCGGACGAAGCGGGCCTGGTCCGGGAGGAAGCCGTCGGCGAACAGCTTCCGGGGCGCCAGGAGCCCGGTGAGGGTCAGGCGCCACTGCGCGTCGGCGGTGTCCTGGTCGAGCAGGGCGTGGGTGGCGTCGGGGTAGTGCGTCACGGTCAGGGTGTCGGCGGGCAGGACGCGGCGGTAGACGGTCTCGGTGTCCTCGACGTCCACGTGCAGGTCGTGCCCGGCCAGGACCAGCAGGACGGGCGTACCGCGCAGAGCGCGCAGGTCGGCGGTCGCGTCCGCCGTGTAGTTCCGGCGGACGAACGCCCAGCGCGCCGGTGTCATGTCACCCGCGTCACCGAGCGCCGCGCGGTAGTCGGCGAAGGAGGCCCCCCGCTCCAGCAGGTCCAGCGTGGTGTGCCGCCTGCGCAGTGCCGCTTCCCGCTCCTCCGCGCTGGCGCCGTCCTCCCGCAGCTCGGCCAGCAGGTGGTAGCGGCCCTGCTGGAGCCAGTTGACGGCCGGGGAGACGGCGATGACGAACCGCAGGCCGGGATCTTGCGCGGCCACCTTGGGCAGGACCCACCCGGCCTGGCTCGCCCCCCACAGCCCGACCCGGCGGCCGTCGATCTCCGGGCGCTCCCGCCCCCAGGCCACCGCGGCCAGGGTCTCGCGCGCCCGGTCCGCCATGCTCTGCTCCAGCCAGTCGCCCTCGGAACCGCCGACGCCGGGTTTGCTGAACGACAGCGAGGCGTAGCCAGCGCGGGCGAAGGACTCCCACAGCGGGCGGTAGAACGACGCGTGGGTGGCGTCCACCGGTCCGTCGCCGTGCACGAAGACGACCAGGCCGAACGGGCCGTCACCCGACTCGGGCGTGGCCAGCACCCCCTCCAGCCGCTTGCCGTCGTGGTGCAGGGTCACCGTCTCCTCGCGCAGCGCGTAGCTGTGCTGCCACGCCACCACCCCGGCGAGCGAGCCGGAGAGCAGCACCACCGTCACCAGCGGCCACACCACCCACACCACCCACCGCCGTCCGCGCCGCCCCGTCGTCCGCCACCGCACGTCCATGCCTTGTCCTATCATCTACTCAACGATCGTTTTGATGATGAACGTATTACACTCGATCGGGCAAGGCAGCCAGCGAATTCGGGGAGCGGTGTGGAAACGGCAGACGGCGAGGCGTCCGTGGCGGCCAGCGGCGGACCGGTGGTGCGCGCAGGCGTACCCGAGGGCTGCGAGGCTCAGGTGGCGGCCCTGTACTGGGAGGCGTTCGGCCGCAAGCTCGCCCCCGCGCTCGGTCCTCCCGACGTGGGCCGCGCGTTCCTCGCGACCCACCTCCAGCACGACCGGGGCGTCACCGCGCACGCCGGTGGCGCGGTGGTGGGCGTGGCCGGATACCAGCTCGGCGGTCGCGGGCTGACCGGCGGCGGCGCGGCGGACGTACTGGCGGCCTACGGCCTGCTGCGCGGCCTGCCCCGGCTGGCTCTCCTCGCCCTGCTGGAACGCGCCCCTCAGGCCGGCGAACTCGTCATGGACGGCATCGCGGTGGACGCCGCCCACCGGGGCACGGGGATCGGCAGCCTGCTGCTGCGGGAGATCGCCGCCGTCGCGGCGGACCACGGCTGCGAGCGCGTCCGGCTCGACGTCATCGACGTCAACCCCCGCGCCCGCGCCCTCTACGAGCGGCACGGCTACACCGCCGTCCACACTGAGCGCACCCCGTACCTGCGCCGCCTGCTGGGTTTTGGCGCCGTGACGACCATGCACCGCCCGGTCACCAGCGCGGACACCCGCCAGCCGGGAGGCACCCGGTGAGCGCCGACGACGCCGCCCCGGCCACCACGCGGTCCGGCACCAGCGAGATCCCCACCCGGCTGCTGGTGCACGCCCTCGTCCGCGAAGACGGCACCGTGGACGCCGGTCAGCTCTACACCGTTGCCGGTGTGCTGGGCATGACCGACCAGCAAGTGCGGCTGTGCGTCAAACGGCTCGTCGCCGAAGGCCGGTTCACCCAGGAAGGCCGGGGCCGCAAAGCCACCCTGCGCGCCCTCGCCGACGTCACCGGCTCTCTCGCCCCCGACGCCGCCTACGTCCGCCACGCCTACCGGCAGGACGCGGGCCTCGCCCCCTGGGACGGCAGCTGGCACCTGTTCGCCTTCGCCGTCCCCGAGTCCCGGCGCACCGCCCGCGACACCCTGCGCGACCATCTCCGCCACCTCGGCGCCGCCCCCGTCCACGGCGGCCTGTACGCCACCGCGAACCCCGTCGCCGACCTCGTCCGCGCCTACGCCCGGCACCTCGGCGTAGAGGAGACGCTTACCTGCCTGACCACCACCGACCTGCGCGTCGGCAGCACCACCGCGCCCCGGGAACTGGCCGCGTCCCTGTGGCCGCTGGACGCCATCGCCGCCCGGCACGAACAGCTCGCCGCCCGCGCCGAAGCCCTCCTCGCGCGCCTTGACCAGGAACCGGGCCTCCCCAACGTCCACCGGCTGACGGCGGCCATCGCACTCGCCGCCGAGTTCACCACGGCGATGGAACCCGACCCCCTCCTGCCGCCCGAACTCCTTCCCCAGCCCTGGCCCGGCGCCCGCGCCCGACGCCTCGCGGCCGACTGCTTCGCCCGCCTCCGGGAACCCGGGGCAGCCGACCACACCCCCCGCCTGTTCGCTCTGTACGCCGACGCCCTGGCCCCCTGACTGGCGGCCCGCCCACGGCCGCGCCGCCGCGACCGCACGGCCGTGGGCGGGCCAGCACCGCTCACCCCGGGCGGCTACACCCGCCGCACCGGCACGCGGCCCAGGCGTCCGGCCTGGAAGTCCTCGAACGCCCGCACCAGCTCGGCGTGCGTGCTCATGACGAACGGCCCGTAGTGCGCCATCGGCTCCCGGATCGGGCGCCCGCCCAGCAACACGACCTCCAGCGCCGGGACGTGCCCGTCCTGCGCGGCGTCGGCCCGCAGGGTGACGCCGTCCCCCGGGCCGTAGACAGCGGTCTGCCCTCCGTGGACCGGCCGCCGCTCGGTGCCCACGCTCCCGCGTCCGGCCAGCACGTAGGCGAGCGCGTTCCAGTCCGGGCGCCACGGCAGCGTGAGCTGCGCGCCGGGGCTCACGGTGGCGTGCACCATCGTGATCGGTGTGTGCGTGATCCCCGGCCCCTGGTGCCCGTCCAGCTCCCCGGCGATGACGCGCAGCAGGGCGCCGCCGTCCGGCGTGGTGAGCAGCTTGACCTCACCCCCGCGAATGTCCTGGTAGCGCGGGTCGGTCATCTTGTCCCGGGCCGGGAGGTTCACCCACAGCTGGAGGCCGTGGAAGAGGCCACCGCGCTGCACCAGCTCCTGAGGCGGCTCCTCGATGTGCAGCAGCCCGGACCCGGCCGTCATCCACTGGGTGTCCCCGTCGCGGATCGTGCCGCCGCCGCCCTCGGAGTCCTGGTGCACGAACGTTCCGTCGATCATGTAGGTGACGGTCTCGAAGCCCCGGTGCGGATGCCAGGGCGTTCCCTTGGGCTCACCGGGCGCGTAGTCCACCTCACCCATCTGGTCCATCATGATGAACGGGTCGAGGTAGCGGTAGTTGATCCCCGCGAACGCGCGGCGCACGGGGAAGCCCTCACCCTCGAAGCCACTCGGCGCGGTGGTCACGGCCAGCACGCTGCGCGGCTCCCCTCCGGGAACGGCGACGCGCGGCAGGGTGAGCGGGTTCTCCACGGTGATGGCAGGCATGGCGTGCCTCCTTCGGGCTGATCCCAATCTAGTTTAATATTGAACATCAGCCAAGGGGTACACATTCCCGTGTCGCCCACCCGCCCGCCGAAACACGGCGCGGGTCCCTCACCCGGCCACCGCGTCCGGTCCCCTCGGGCGAGGAAGCCCGCCCCACCCCACGCACCGAGGCCCCGGACGTCTCCGCAACGGAGTACGCCGGGGCCTCACAAGTGTGATGCGCCTGCCGGGACCAGCCTCAGCCAGCCAGGTCCCCGCGCCGGAGTGCGGACACGAAGCCTTCCCACTCCTGGGTGCCGAAGCCCAGCACCGGCCCCGCCGGAGCCTTGCTGTCCCGCACCGGAACCAGCCCCGACCGCACGAAACTACGGGAGAACTCCACGCACTGGCCGCCATCGCCCTGGCTGTAGGAGGACTTGGCCCACACGGCCTCGGTGTAGTTCAGCTCACTGCTCATCTTTGAAGCTCCTTCGAGAGGGATTCGATGAACCGACGCGACGCGTCCAGGGACAGTGCGTTGGCCCGGAGGCGATCATAGTTATCGACGCCCCAGGTGACCGTCCGCTCGTCATCGAGCAACCTGCCTCCGCCCGGACCGTCCGAGTAGAGGGCGGCCTTCCTGTCTTGGAACATGAGCAGCGTGTAGGGCATCACGTGCTCGGCTGCCACACCGGCAGAGAACGGCAGCACTTGCAGATCGATCTGCGGCGAAGCGGCAGCCGTCAGCAAGTGCTGGAGCTGGTCGGCCATCACAGCGGCCCCGCCCACCTCGGTCCGCAGGCATCCTTCGTGCAGGATGACCCACAGCTCGGGAGGAGTATCGCGCTCGAAGATGGCGCGACGCTGAAGCCGGGTTGACACTTGGTTCTCGATCCACGCCGCGTCCTCGCGGGGGTGCGCGGCGCGGTACACCGCGCGGGCGTAGTCCTCGGTCTGGAGGGCACCCATGACCAGGCTGGCGGAGTAGTCCAGTATCCGTGACGCTCGGCGCTCCAGGTTGAGGTAGGGCACGAACCACGACGGATACCCCTCCTCCATCCGCTTCAGCATCCCGACGAACAGGCCGTTCGTCCCGAACGCTCGGTCGCAGCCCTCGGCGAACTTCTCGCTCGGCATGAGCTGCCCGGTCTCGACCTGGCTGATGTAGGACTCCGAGTAGCCGGTGGCCCGGCTCAGTTGCTTCTGTGTGAGCTTGCGGCCCAGCCGCACCCGTCTCACATCCGCGCCGAACTGCGCGAGGGGGTCGAGTGGCTGACTGAAGTCTTCCGGGAGGGTGGTCTCTTCCACGGCTGTGACCTCTTTCGATGCGATCACCTGTCGGTTCTGAACTCCAGGGAGAGTTCAGAACCGGCGCTGAACTGCCTCCATTGTATGGGTTTTCTCGTTGTCTTGGTGACGATTGGAGCACAACGCGTAGCCAGTCGTAGTCGCCAAGTACAGCTCAGGAGAACGATCATGACGAGGCATCAGCAGCAAGAGGTGACGGAGGCCGATGCTCTGCGCAGTGCTTTGCAGGCCCTCCTCGCAGAGAAGGGGATCACCCTGCCGTCCCTCCGCGTGGACGCTGCCTCGTGCGCGGCACGTTCGCCCCGCCCCCTGATCGAACTGGGACGGGTGAACCTCTCCACGGCTCGCGCTCTCGTGGAGGTCCTGCGGGCCAGCACCCTCCAGCCGGAGACCGGCCGGTGAACTCCGCCGAGCCCCCGGAGTCCGAGTCGGAGTCAGAGCCGCCGAAGCCGATCGAGCGGCCGGTGTGCGAGCAGTGTGGGCGTCCCCTCATCCCGGTCGGCCACGACGAGCTGAGCAGGCGGGCGAGGGAGCTGGAGAAGGCGATCACGACACATCTGGAAGGGCTGAAGCGCAAGTGATCCGCGAGAGTTACCGGTTCCGGCGTTTCCGCGTGCAGGCGGACGAGGAGCCCGACGCCGACCCGCGCACGTACACCGCACGGTGTGCCGTCTGCGGGCTGACCGGCCCCACGGTCGAAGCAGTGAAGGAAGAGTCTCCCGAGGCCCGGGCCATGTCGGCCGAAGCGGCCCGGCGCGCGGCGGCGGAGTGGATTCCCCGGCACCGCGACCACCACCGGGAGCACTTCTCCTACCACCTTCTGGAGAGCACCCCCTATCGCGTGGTCCCCGGAGAGTGGCTATGAGGAACGCCGTTGCCGGTTTCTGGTGTGAGGCCGTGGCCCGATGCCCCGCCACCGGGGACCGCCCCGGCGGCTGCGACGCCTGGTTCCTCGGCGGCTATCGGGCAAGCTCACCCCGGCTCGCTGTCCGCTGGCTGCGCGGTCAGGCTCTGCGCCTGGCCCGCGCTCTCGACCCGCGTCCCGGAACGGGACCGCTGCCCGCTGCCTGCCTCCACCGGACCGGGCCGAACAGCCCCAACCCCGGTCACATCCTCCGCACCTGGGCACAGGACCTCCGATGCCAGGAGACACACCTGCTGTTGTTGGCGGCAGCCCGCCCGATCAACATCACCGCCGGTGGGCCGGACAGCATCTACGGCCTCCGCGACACCGACGTGTACTACTCGCTCACCGCCCGCCCCCTCCCCGTGGAAGCTTCCACCAGCCGCAAAATCCCCAGCCCCCGAAGCGCGCCCCCCTGATACTCCGCCCCTGCCGGGAAGACCGGTTCTCTTCCTCCCCCGAGAGCAAGCCCCCGCAGGGGACGGGCCAACGCTCCACCCTGTCCCAAGAAGAATCACACGGCGACAGGAGTGGAGAGCGAAAAAACGAGCCAGCAGAAAGGAACACCTTATGGAAGCCAACGGAACGATCTATCCTCCGCTGTTCCCGTACCCCTCCAACACCGGGACCGGCTCGGAGGCTGAGCCCGTGGTGCCGTTCGGGATCACCAAGGCGGTCCCGATCGAACGCCCGCAGATCGACAGCGTGGTGTGGAACATGCGGCTCTGCCCAGAGCGGCAGGTTTCCCTCACCGAGGAGGGCGAACCGTTCGCACACGCACCCTCCATGGGGTCCACCTTCGCCACGGTCAGTGAAACGGTGGAAGACATGCAGGTATTCACCGACAACGAAGGCACGGACAACGACTGAAGGAAAGCAGGGTAGCGCTCAATGACCGTCCTGGTTCTCACCCGTCGCACTGTCGATGGGGTGGCGGATATGGTGATTACCGCGCTCAACGAGCGAGGTACACCGGTGGTTCGCTTGGACCCCGGAGATTTCCCGCAGGAGCTCACGATCTCGGCCCGCCTTGACCCCGGCCAGGATGCGTGGCGTGGGGTGTGGCGTGGCACATACCGGGACCTGGATTTGAGCACCGTCCGGGCCGTCTACTACCGGCGGCCCGGACGATTCCGCCTGGACTCCCGCATGACCGCCGACGGGGCGAGGTGGGCGGATGGTGAGGCCCGGGCCGGTTTCGGAGGAGTTCTCTCCTCGCTGCGCTGCACCTGGGTAAACCACCCGTGGCGGAACGCTCTTGCCGGTTTCGCCCCGCACGCGCTTGCCGAAGCGGCCAGGTGCGGACTGCTCGTTCCTTCGACCCTCATCACGTCCGACCCGGCGGAAGCCCGCGCCTTCGTTGCCAGCCTGCCTGGCCGGATCGCCGCCTACAAGGCAGTGGGGGCGGCGTCCGCCGGAGTCCACGAGGGGCGCCGGGTCGCCCTGTGGACAGCGCGGGTACGCCCTGAGGAAATCACGGATACGGTACGCCTGACGGCGCACCAGTTCCAAGCCTGGATCGACAAGAAGTACGAAGTACGGCTGACGGCAGTCGATGACCACCTGTTCGCGGCAGAGATTCACGCCGGTTCAGCGCTCTCTCGCATCGACTTTCGACGCGACTACGACTCGCTGACGTACCGAACGTGCGACGTTCCCGAGGCGACGGCCGCAGGGGTGCGCGCGCTCATGCGCTCCTTCGGACTCCGCTACCTGGCCTTGGACTTCCTCGTTACCCATGACAGTTGCTGGCATCTGATCGACATCAACCCCAGCGGGCAATACGGCTTCATCCCGGAGCTTCGTCAACCGATCACCCAGGCGATCGCCGATGTACTGGAAGGAAAGCCATGAGTAACCCCCTCGAAGCTGCACGCAAGCGCATGACCCGTGCCATGACAGGAGAAGGGGCGCTGCGGTCCGCCCACTGGATCGACGCGTTTCTTTCCGTACCCCGAGAAACTTTCGTGCCTCGCTTCACCATCGGATACGGGATCGAAGCGCGGGTCTACGAAGAGGGAGAGGCGGATTACCCGGAAGCCACCTACACAGACACCTCTCTCATCACCCGGTGGGACAGCGGAGGTTCACCGATCAGTTCCTCCAGCGCTCCCTCACTCATGGCGCGCATGCTGGAAGCTTTCGACTCCAACGCAGGGCCGGTTCTCGAAATCGGCACCGGCACCGGCTATAACTGCGCACTGCTGTGCCACCACTTCGGGGCCGATCACGTCGTGAGCGTGGACGTGGACCCCGACCTGACCGCGAACGCCCGGGAGAAACTAGCAACCCTCGGGTATGCGCCCACTCTCCTCACCGGCGACGGAACCTCCGGACACCCGGACCGCGCTCCCTACGGTGGAATTCTGGCTACGTGTGGAGTTGACCGTATTCCACCCGAGTGGATTCGGCAGGTCCGCCCGGGCGGGGTCATCGTCACCAACATCGGCAGCGGAGTAGCCAAGCTGACCGTAGACGAAGCGCAGAGCGCGTCCGGGAGGTTTCTCCCCGAGGCCGCGAAGTTCATGCGTGCCCGCCCCACCCCGGAGCGTGTCACGGAGAAGGCATCGAAGTACACCAAGCTGATCGCCCGGGGAACCGGAAAGCGAGTGATCGAGCGACTTCCGGACCATCACGACGGCCCAGTGGGGGTCCTCCGCGAACTGGTTCACGGCCACGTGCTGGAGATTTCCCTACGTCAGCCCGAGGTGGTCACCATGTCCCTCGTTCCCGCGGACGGGCCGGTGATGTACGGGCTGATGCACCCGCCGTCCGGTTCGTGGGCACGCGTCTCCCCGGTGGCGGAGCACACTGCGGAAGTCGTGTCCGGCGGCGCTCTTGACCTGTGGACCGAGCGGATTTCTCTCCTCAGTGGCTGGCTGAAATCCGGTAGGCCGACGCCGGGGGACTACCACCTCACGGTCGATTCACGTGGACAACACGTCCTGCGGAGAGAAAAGCCAGCCCCGAGCATCTGGCGATTCCATGAAACGAGCGATAGCTGACCACTCCGGCGCTCCGTTCGCGAGCACGGAAAACACCAGCGGGCGGAACCTCTCTCGTCTTATAAAACTACTAATACCGCGCCAGGAAAGGCGTGCTAATCTGCGAAGAACAACCGAACAAAGAACCCCGGCGGGTGCGGGAACACCCCCGGGGTCATGGCCAACAGAGAGGTCCTGTTGACGTGCGCCACCCTATCGCGCGCGCCTTCGTGGCGTGCATCTGTGCTCTCCTCTCCCTCCTCCTGCCCGCCCACGGGCGGCACCGCCGGAGCGAGGGGAACCCGCCCACCCCCGTGCGCGCCCCGCACGCGGAGCCGACACCAGCCCCCGTCGCCCCCGGGCTCCCGGTTCAGCCACGGCATGTCGAGGAACCGCCCCGGGGCTCGGTCCCGCACTCCGTCGCCTTCTCCTCCGCCGCTGCCGATGACGAGGTCCGTGTGGACGAGGGCGACCCCGTCCGCTGGTACGTCGTCCTCGCCCAGTCCGCCGCGTGGCTGGAGCAGGTGAAGGCCGAACGCCGCCTGCAACGACAGCGCCGCGTCACCCTCCTCCTCGCCCTGGACGGCATCGACACCGGCCCGGACGTCATCCACGGCGTACGCGTCCCGATGGCGTCATAGAAGCTGCGCAGCGGACACATTGCGTTGTGACAGCGGGCTGGGACAGCTCAGCCCCAGCCCCCGGAGGGCATACCGCCATCGTTTCGCCTGCCGGACAAGCGCTGGAGTTTCTGAGGCGGTTGTGCAAGGAGGGAGAGCGGCCGTAGCGAGTCGGTGCCCTTCGAGGAGGACGCGCAGGGGCACCGGCGTGGAGGCTCCTCGGCACCCGGGCAGATGGGGGCCGTTCTGGCAGTGGGGCCGTCCTGACTGTCAGCCGAGGGCTTCGCGTGCGTGCCGGGCCGCTTCCGCCAGCGGCACCCGCACCTGCTCCCCGCTGTGCATGTCGCGGACGGTCACTTCCCCGGCGGCCTGCTCCTCCGCGCCGTACAGGACCGCCAGCCGTGCCTGCTGCTCGTTGGCCCACTTCAACTGCTTGGCAAGCTTGCCCGACGACCCCAGATACGTGCCCACCCGCAGCCCAGCGGCACGCAGTTCAGCCGCCAGG
>NZ_JAEVFI010000010.1:13994-113218 GCF_019303495.1 Streptomyces sp. JJ66
GGCACGTCCGGCCCGCCCAGCGCGGCCACCAAGCCGTCGTACCGCCCCCCGGCCGCGACCGAACCCGGATAACCGGCGGCTTCCACCTCGTAGATCGTCCCGGTGTAGTAGTCCAGCCCCCGGACCATGCGCGGCACGTAGGCGATACGCTCCGGCTCCAGCCCCGCACTGGTGGTCAGCTCAATGAGCCGGTCCACCTCGGCCAGCCCGGCCCGGCCCGCGTCCGTGGCGGACAGCCGCTTCCTGACCCGCTCGACGCTCGCAGCACTGACATCCTCCACGAGCGCGGTGGCCACCTCGTGGGCGAGCCCGCGTTCGGCGGTGAGTTCCCTGGCCACAGCCTGCGCACCGATCTTGTCCAGCTTGTCCAGCGCGGCGAGCACACCTGCCCCGGACGCGTGGGCGATGCCGTGCACCTCCAGCAGGGCGTAGAGCGCCTTACGCGAGTTGACCATGAAGGTGAACTCCCTCACGCCCAGGGATTCCAGCCCTTGCGCGAGCGCCAGCACGATCTCGGCATCGGCCAGCGGGGAGTGCGAGCCCACCGTGTCGATGTCACACTGCGTGAACTCCCGGAAGCGGCCTTCCTGCGGCCGGTCCGCCCGCCACACCGGCCCGATCGCGGAACGCTTGAACGGAGTGGGCAGCTTCGCCCCGTGCGTGCCGATCACCCGGGCCAGCGGAACGGTGTGGTCATAGCGCAGCGCGAGGTCCGCCTGCCCCGACGCCTCGTGCACCCCCCGTTTGAGAATCTTGAAGACGAGCTTCGACGCCTCTTCCCCGTACTTGCCGGTGATGACGTCCAGATTTTCGAAAGCCGGTGTCTCCAGCGGGTCGAACCCAAAGCTGTCGAAGATCCGGGACAGCGTGTCAAACGCTGCCTTCCGGCGGCGTACCTCATCGGCCAGGAGGTCCCTGGTCCCCGACGGAGCCTTCGCGGCCTGCCCCATACTGGTGTTACTCCCCTGGTCTGGCGTGCTACGGCATCTGGGTCAGCCGTCATCCTACTGCGCCGTCACCCTCACAGCTGCCAGTCCGGGAAGTATCCTTTGAGGAGGGTAAGGATTTTGTGCTGTTCTTCGGCGTCACCGTACCCGGTGTGCAGCAGCGGAGTACCCCCGATGGGAGTCAATTCCTGCCAGCCAGACAACTCGTCCATCAACTTGGCTGTTCCGTTCAAGAGCGAAATCGACATTTGTGGTACGAGTGCGTCCAGGCAGTGTGCCATGTAGTAGATCGATGACCGGCGCACGGCTGTGGTATCCACTCGCTCAGTGTAGTTGGCTTCGCTGAAGTCCGGGTGGCAGGAGTCGAGCATGACTTTAGGAACATCCCATACCGGCATGAGCACTTCTGTGTCGCCTGTCATTTTCCTGGGATACTCCAGCGGGCGGCGCCCGTTCATCAGACAGAACATCAGTTCAGCCATGACGTCTTCGCGATTATATCCCATCAGAAGACTGGACGCTCCGACCTCTTGAGAGATCGCCCGCCCGACTAAGTTGATCAAAAAAGTCCCGAAGAAATGAGCGAGATCAGTACCGTAGAGCTTCGAAAGGTCTTCCCATAGGAGTTGTGGAGAACTGCTCATACGCAGAGTCTGCGCTATATCCTCGGGGTGAAGTACGCGGTGCTCAAGGTCGGCTTGCGAACACAAAGTTTGTGCACGGTGGGCCGCTGATTCGGGCCACATGGGCTCCATCACCAACGTAAAGCAAGTGACTCGGGATGCGCCCAGTTGGCGGTTTGCAAGGTAACGACTCAGGCCATGCACGAGCGTGTTACTGTCACCACCACCGGAAATCCCGGCTACCAGAGGTAGTGGGTCACCTGCCCGCACCAGGAATTCGCTGATCTTTCCGAAGATCACCTCCCGCATGGTGGCTGCGTCCATCAGATGGACCCGATGGCGGGGTTCCTTGGAGTCCTCGGCGTACTGAAAGTCGTATATTTCCGTCACCGGTGTCTCGGCATGCCACACCGGCTCCACCTCGGCAGGCTGCAATGCGTCGATGTCTGTATTTCGCACGCACTGGAGTACGACCTTCCGCCCTTCAGGAAAATCACCGAGGGATCGTGACATGGGCACGGGGTTCAGCGAGCCGTCCCCGGGCACCTCATACGCCTGGAACAGCGAAGGAGGGAAGCGATTTGCCAGCAATAGCTCTCCCAGGGTCAGGTCCCGGGCGTCCTTCAATGGCCGAGCGCCAGCAGAAAATAGCAGCGTGCAATTTTCCCAGCTAGTCAAAAGGTGACCCCACTTTGACTCTTACGGCGACGTGATGGCTCAGGGAGGGAAAGGCTAGATGTGTGCCGTGAGCGCCGGGACCGACAACATCTCTTCGACGCGTTCTGGTGTGATTCGGTCCAGCCCCCCTTCTGGCAAGGTGCGAACCATGATGTGTGCCAATTGCTCTGTAGTGGTCTTATCGCTCGCTTCTTCCAGCGTGCCACCGGGGCGTGAGGGAAGAGACATGGCAGCCCTCCATGAGAACGAATGGACGCATGAGTGTCCAGGCCAGAGGCCAGAGGGGCAACGCTGTTTTCGGCCACATCTACTCGCGGTCCTGCACAGACGGGATACATCCACTCCAGCTCCTCACCTCCACGTGGGCACGCCGGGCGGGCGTACCACCTCGCTCAAGGCCGTACGCCCTCGCGGACCTCGGCAAGATGACTTCTCTTACGCGACCTGGCCGTCCGCCTCCGCCTTCGCAGGCCATTGAACAGCGTCAGACCCTCATGACCGTCGCCGCTGTCACTCAGCCGTCCACGTCCTCGCGACCCGCCGAGCTGGCAGTTGTGATGGGCGGGTGGTCGGCGCGGGTCAGCCGTACATGCGGTGCATGGCGAAGTTGACCATCTCCTCGACGGCCTTCGCGTCGAAGACGACCCGGTGGTCGCCCTCCATGTCGAGCACGAAGCCGTACCCCGTCGGCAGCAGGTCCAGCACCTCGGCCCCGGTGATGACGAAGTAGCGGGACTCCTTGCCCGCGTAGGCGCGCAGCTCCTTCAGCGAGGTGAACATCGGGATCACCGGCTGCTGTGTGTTGTGCAGCGCCAGGAAGCCCGGCGTCTCGCCGCGCGGGCAGTACACGCGGGCGTTGTGGAAGATGCCCTGGAAGTCTTCTGGGGAGAGCGCGCCGGTGGCGAATCCGCGCACCGCTTCGGCGAGCGAGGGTGGTGAGGGCTCCGGGTAGTGCGCCTGGGGCGGTGGCGCCCCGTGCGGTCCGGGCGCCCCGTGCGGAGGAGCACCGTGCGGAGCCTGCCCGTACCCGGGCGGCGGGGCGCCGTACTGCTGGTGCCCCGCGGACGCGTTCTGCTCGTATCCGTACACGCCCCAAGGGTACTGAGTCCCGCCCGTCCCGTGTGCGGACGCCGGGACCTGCTCTGGGCGGGCAACCGGAGCACGCTGCCCGGAACCCCGCCCGGGCCGGGAGGCACCCCCGCCACGACCGGCCCGGACCCGACGCACGCGTCGGACGTCACCCGCCCAAAGCCCGCGCGGACGTATCCCCCGGCGGACGTATCCCGGGGTGGGCGGGGCCGAAGCGCGCCGGGCGGGCGGAGCGGCCCACGCGCGCCGGGGCAAGGGGTAACCGGGCGCCGGTCCGGGCCCGGGCTCGGGGCTGAGGTGAACGGGCGCGGGTCGAGGCGGGGCGGCCGGGCGCGGGCGGGACGGGAACCGGGTGTGAGGCCGGGCGGGACGGGAACCGGGTGTAGGGCATGCTGGGCGGAGGGGACCCGGCTCACGCGCCCGCCCCGGGCGAATTCGTGCCAGTCCGGTCACATCCGGCGGTCCGGGGTTGCCGTTATTACCCGTCGGTAGCATGATGGGAGCTACTAACTGGTACGCACTGGAGGACCCTGCCTCCCCGTCCCTACGGAGCCTGCGCCCATGGGCCACTACAAGTCGAACCTGCGCGACCTGGAGTTCAACCTCTTCGAGGTGCTCGGCCGCGAGACGGTGTACGGCAACGGGCCGTTCGCCGAGATGGACGTGGAGACCGCCAAGAGCGTGCTCTCCGAGATCGCCCGGCTGTCGGAGAACGAGCTGGCCGCCTCCTTCGAGGACGCCGACCGCAATCCGCCGGTCTTCGACCCGGAGACCAACACCGCGCCTGTCCCGGCGTCCTTCAAGAAGAGCTACCAGGCGTACATGGACGCCGAGTGGTGGCGGCTGGGCATCCCGGAGGAGATCGGCGGCACCACCGCGCCGCGCTCCCTGCTGTGGGCCTTCGCCGAGACCATCCTCGGCGCCAACCCGGCCGTGTGGATGTACTCCTCCGGCCCCGCCTTCGCCGGTGTCCTGTACGAGGAGGGCACCGAGGAGCAGCACAAGATCGCGCAGCGCATGGTGGACCGCCAGTGGGGCTCCACGATGGTGCTGACCGAGCCGGACGCGGGCTCGGACGTCGGCGCGGGCCGCACCAAGGCCACCCAGCAGGCCGACGGCAGCTGGCACATCGAGGGCGTGAAGCGGTTCATCACCTCCGGTGAGCACGACATGTCCGAGAACATCGTGCACTTCGTGCTGGCCCGCCCCGAGGGCGCTGGCCCCGGCACCAAGGGCCTGTCGCTGTTCATCGTGCCCAAGTACGACTTCGACTGGGAGAGCGGCGAGCTCGGCGAGCGCAACGGCGTCTACGCCACCAACGTCGAGCACAAGATGGGCCTGAAGGCGTCCAACACCTGCGAGATGACCTTCGGCGACAAGCACCCGGCCAAGGGCTGGCTGCTGGGCGAGAAGCACGACGGCATCCGCCAGATGTTCAAGATCATCGAGTTCGCGCGGATGATGGTCGGCACGAAGGCGATCGCCACCGCCTCCACCGGCTACCTCAACGCGCTGGAGTACGCCAAGGAGCGGGTGCAGGGCGCCGACCTCACCCAGTTCACCGACAAGACCGCCCCGCGCGTTACCATCACCCACCACCCCGACGTGCGCCGCTCGCTGATGACGCAGAAGGCGTACGCCGAGGGCATGCGCGCCCTGGTGCTCTACACGGCCTCCGTGCAGGACGACATCCTGGTCAAGGAGGCCGCTGGCGAGGACGCGTCGGCCGCGCACCGCCTGAACGACCTGCTCCTGCCGATCGTCAAGGGCTACGGCTCGGAGAAGTCCTACGAGCAGCTGGCCCAGTCCCTGCAGACGTTCGGCGGCTCCGGGTACCTCCAGGAGTACCCGATCGAGCAGTACATCCGGGACGCCAAGATCGACACCCTCTACGAGGGCACCACGGCGATCCAGGGCCAGGACTTCTTCTTCCGCAAGATCGTCCGCGACCAGGGCCAGGCGCTGACCACCTTGTCCGAGGAGATCAAGAAGTTCCTCGCCGAGTCGGCTGGCGGCGAGGGCCTGGCGTCCTCCCGCGAGCACCTGGCCAAGGCCGCCGGTGACCTGGAGGCGATGGTCGGCACGATGCTGACCGACCTGGCCGCCACCGAGCAGGACGTGAAGTCCCTGTACAAGGTGGGCCTGAACACCACCCGCTTCCTGCTTGCCTCCGGTGACGTCGTGGTCGGCTACCTGCTGCTGCGCGGCGCCGCCGTGGCGGCGGCGAAGCTGCCGACGGCGGCCGCCAAGGACAAGGCGTTCTACGAGGGCAAGATCGCCGCGGCGAAGTTCTTCGCGGCGAACATCCTCCCGGGCGTCGGCGTCCAGCGCGAGATGGCCGAGTCCGTGGACCTGTCCCTGATGGAGCTGGACGAGTCGGCGTTCTGAGCCGAACCAGCGTGACGAAGGGTCCGCATCCCCGCGAGGGGAGCGGACCCTTCCGCGTGCCCGGGCATGGGGCCGCGCATGGGGAAGCCTCACCGTCCGTGAGCCGGATGGGGTGGGTGTCCGTATGCTGAGCGCATGTGTGCCCTCCCCGCGTTTGACCGTCGGCATACCGACGAGCTGCTCACCTTCCTCGCCGCGTCCCCCACGCCGTACCACGCCGTGGCGAACGCCGCCGAGCGGCTGGAGAAGGCCGGGTTCCGGGCGGTGTCGGAGACGGAGGAGTGGGACGGCGCGAGCGGCGGCCGGTACGTGCTGCGCGGCGGCGCGATCATCGCCTGGTACGTGCCCGAGGGCGCGACGGCGGCCACCCCGTTCCGGGTCGTCGGGGCGCACACGGATTCACCGAACCTGCGGATCAAGCCCCGGCCGGACACCGGGGCGCACGGCTGGCGGCAGCTCGCCGTGGAGATCTACGGCGGCACCCTGCTCAACACCTGGCTCGACCGCGACCTGGGCCTGGCCGGGCGGCTCGCCCTGCGCGACGGCTCCACCCGGCTGGTCAACGCCGACCGTCCGCTGTTGCGCGTCCCGCAGCTGGCCATCCACCTGGACCGTGGCGTCAACGACGGGCTGAAGCTGGACCGGCAGCGGCACATGACGCCGCTGTGGGGCCTGGGTGAGGGCCGCGAGGGTGATCTGCTGGGGTTCCTGGCCGAGGAGAGCGGGCTGGAGCAGTCCGACATCGCCGGGTGGGACCTGATGCTGCACGCCGTGGAGCCGCCCGCCTACCTGGGCCGCGACCGCGAGCTGATCACCGGCCCCCGGCTGGACAACCTGCTGTCCGTGCACGCGGGCACGGCGGCGCTGGTCCGCGCGGCCGAGGAGGGCGCGGCGCTGCCGCACATCCCGGTGCTGGCGGCGTTCGACCACGAGGAGAACGGCAGCCAGTCCGACACCGGGGCGGACGGGCCGCTCCTCGGCAACGTGCTGGAACGTTCCGTCTTCGCCCGGGGCGGCGGCTACGAGGACCGGGCGCGCGCCTACGCGGGCACCGTGTGCCTGTCCTCCGACACCGGGCACGCCGTGCACCCGAACTACGCGGAGCGGCACGATCCCACGCACCACCCGATGCCGAACGGTGGCCCGATCCTCAAGGTGAACGTCAACCAGCGCTACGCGACGGACGGCACGGGGCGCGCGGTGTTCACCGCCGCCTGCGAGCGGGCCGGGGTGCCGTGGCAGGCGTTCGTCTCCAACAACGCGGTACCGTGCGGCACCACGATCGGCCCCCTCACCGCCGCCCGGCACGGCATCGCGACGGTGGACATCGGCGTCGCCATCCTGTCGATGCACTCGACGCGCGAACTGGCGGGCGCCGACGACCCGCACTTGCTGGCGGGCGCCTTGTCGGCGTTCCTGACGGCGTGACGGCCTGACGGCGTGACAGACACGACGGCATGGCAGACACGACGGCCTGACGGGCGGCACGGGGCGGCCTGACGGGCGGCGCGTGACGGGGCGGTAGGCGGGGGCTCACCCGAGGGGCGGCGTCAGCAGCTGCTCCGTCCAGATCGTCTTGCCACGGCGCGTGTAGCGGCTGCCCCAGCGGTGCGTGAGCTGCGCGACGAGGTACAGGCCGCGCCCGCCCTCGTCGGTCAGCCGGGCCCGCCGCATGCGCGGCTGGGTGCTGCTCACGTCGGACACCTCGCAGATCAGCGTGTCCGCCCGGGTGAGCCGCAGCTCGATCGTGTCGCCGCCCCCGTAGCGCACGGCGTTGGTGACCAGCTCGCTGGTGACCAGCTCGGTGGTGAAGGCCAGCATGTCCAGGTCCCAGGCCGACAGCTGTTCCAGTGCCAGTTCGCGAGCGCGCGGGACGGCGGCGGGCTCGGCGGCCATGCTCCAGGTGGCGGTGTCCCGTGGCGGCACCGCGCGGGTGCGGGCGAGCAGCAGCGTCACGTCGTCCGACAGCGAATCCGGCGGAATGGTGGCGACCAGCGACTCGGCGGTCCGCGTGAGCGGGTGGTCCAGCACGCCGGAGGCGACCAGCCGGTCGCGCAGCTCGGCCATGCCCGCCCCGATGTCACCGCGCCGCAGTTCCACCAAGCCGTCGGTGTACAGCGCGAGGACGCTGCCGGGCGGAACGGTGACCTCCACCGGCTCGAACGGCAGCCCGCCCACCCCGAGCGGCGGCCCCGGGTGCACCTCGACGAACTCGGCCCCGCCTGGGGTGACGAGCGCGGGCGGCGGGTGCCCGGCGCTGGCGAACACGCACCGGCGCGTCACCGGGTCGTACACCCCGTACAGGCAGGTAGCGCCGAGGGAGTCGCGCGCCGTGCTCCGCGCCTCGTCGCTGGTGGCGACGTCGAGCTGGGTGACCAGGTCGTCCAGGTGGGACAGCAGCTCCTCCGGGTCCAGGTCGAGGTCGGCGAGCGTGCGGACGGCGGTGCGCAGGCGGCCCATCGTGACCGTCGCCTGGAGCCCGTGCCCCACCACGTCGCCGACGACCAGGCCCACCCGGGCCGACGACAGCGGGATCACGTCGAACCAGTCGCCGCTGACGCCACCGCCCGCGTCGGCGGGAAGGTAGACGCTGGCGGTCTCCACGGCCGCGTTCCGCGCCGTGGAGGGCGGCAGCAGGCTGCGCTGGAGGCTGACGGCGGCACGGTGCTCGCGGGTGTAGCGGCGGGCGTTGTCCACGGCGAGCGCGGCGCGGGCGGCGATCTCCTCCAGCAGCGCGAGGTCCTCCTCGCAGTAGGGCACGGTCTGCTCGGTGCGCCACAGGGTCACCGTGCCCAGGAAGGCGGAGCGGGCGCGCAGGGGGGCGCTCAGCGCGGAGTGCGCGCCGGGCAGCGGGGGCGCCCAGCAGCGCGGCGCCCGCTCCTCGGTCCCGGGCTCCGTCCCGGGCTCGGCACTGTCCCCGGCCGCCCGCCCGGACAGGTCGCCCAGGACGACGCCGCCGTCCCGCCCGCGCCCGGGCGGCGGCAGCGCGGTGACGCGGGCGGACTCCGGCAGCTCCAGCGGGTCAGCCCCGGCGACGGCGGTGCGCAGCAGGACCGCCTGCCCGTTGCGGTCCAGCACCGGTTCGTCACCGATCAGCACCGGCTCGGCCAGCCCCACCAGCACACAGTCGGCCAGCGCGGGCACCAGCACCCGGGCCAGATCCTCACACGTACGGGTGATGGACAGCGAGCCGCCCAGGACCGACGTCGCCCGGTGCAGCAGCTGTAGCCGCTCCCCGGCCGCCTCGTGCTCGGTGACGTCGGTGAAGGCCGCGGCCGCGCCCATCGGCAACCCGTGCGGGCTGTGCAGCCGGAACGCCGACATGGCCAGCAGCCGTCCCGCGCGCGGGTCGGTCAGCGTCCGCACCCGCATGGTGACGCCCACCTCCGGCTCGCCGCTGCGCATGATCTTGCTCAGCATGTCGTCGATGGCCGTGGCGTCCTGCGGGGCGAGGAAGTCCCCCAGCCGCGCCCCGGCCAGTGCGTCCGGCAGACCGGTGTAGGGGAAGAGGGCGGTGTTGGTGCGCACGACGCGCAGGTCGGTGTCGAAGACGGCCAGCCCGATGCGGTCCTGCGCGAACAGCTCCTCCACCAGCGAGTGGTTCTGCCGCCACAGCCGCAGCAGACCGACCTCGGCGCCGAGCACCAGGTACAGCCGCGTCCCGTCCCCGAGCCCGTCCCCGGCGCCGTCCCCGCTCCCGCCCCCGGGGCCGCCCGGCGCCCGCAGCGCGATGGCCCGGACACCGACCAGTACCTCCCGCCCGTCCGCGTGCCGCAGCCGCGCCTCACCCTCCCAGCCCGGCTCCCGGCGCTCACGCCGCAGCCGCTCCCAGTCCTCCGGATCGGCCAGCAGGGTGCGCGCCGGGCGCCCGCACACCTCCTCGGACCGCAGGCCCAGAAGCCGCTGCGCCGTGTCCGCCCAGGAGACGATCGTGCCCTCGCCGTCCAGCACCGCCGCCGCGAGGCTCGACACGGCGAACTGCTGGAGGGACGCACGCTCGGCGGAACTGGACATCGACGACACACCCCATTCGCGGCGCGGCTTCGCCGTGCTCCATGATCCCGCACCCACCGCCCCGCCGCACGGCGCCGCCACCGCGCACCGGCTGTGACGGTACGGGGCCGCCGCTGTGACACCGCTGTGAAACTCCCCCGCCAGAGTTACTTCCACGGCGGGGGAGCCGGGGGAGCACAAGAAACAGGGGCGCTGGGGGGTGCTCCGAGGGGGGAACGGGAAGAGGGGCGCACCGCGCGGTGCGCCCCTCTTCCGCGTGGGCGGCGGCTCTTCCGCGTGAGGCCCCTCTTCCGCGTGAGGCCCCTCTTCCGCGTGGGTCGCGGCTTACGCGTCCATCCCCGCCAGCACGAGCGGCAGGCGTGCCTGACCGTCCGGCGTCTGGCGCACCGGGACGCCCCAGTCCTGCTGGTGCATGTGGCACGCCGGGTACTCCACCGCCGGGTCGTCGTCGCAGGACGCGGCCATCGCGGAGACGTGCAGCACGCCCTCGGAGACCTCCGGGTTCAGCCGCACCTCGCGCCGCAGCTCCGGCCCGGCCCCGGTGCCGTTCTCCAGCAGCTCCGGCGGGGTGGCGCTGACCAGCAGGCGCGTCGCCGGTCCATACCGGGTGTCGAGCTTCTGCCCGGGCGGCGGGCTGAACACCACGTCCACCGCCAGCGTGCCGGGCGCCACGGGCGTGGCCGCGCGCTGGGTCCGGTGCGCGACGGCGGCCACCGGCACCGCCTCCTCGGGCAGCCGCAGCCGGGTCAGCCGGTGCCGCGCCGACTCCACGACGACGATCTCACCCCCAGCGCCGCCAGCGCCCCCAGCGCCCTCCTCCACGTCGGCGGGCAGCACGGCGCCGGACGGCTCGCGCAGGTCCGTCGCCAGCGTGCTGACCTCACCGGTGGCCGGGTCGTAGCGGCGCAGGGCGTGGTTGTAGGTGTCGCTGATCGCCACCGAGCCGTCCGGCAGCGCGGTGACGCCCAGCGGGTGCTGGAGCAGCGCCTGCCCGGCCGCCCCGTCGCGGTGGCCGAAGTCGAACAGACCGGTGCCGACGGCGGTGTGCACGGTGCCGTCGGCATCCAGCCAGCGCAGGGCGGAGGTCTCGGAGTCGGCAACCCACAGCCGCTCCCCGGTGGCCGCCAGGCCCGAGGGCTGCGCGAACCACGCCTCGGCGGCGGGCCCGTCCACCAGGCCCTCGTTCGTCGTACCGGCGGCGGCGCGCACCGTCTCGGTCTCCGGGTCGAACGTCCACAGCTGGTGGACGCCCGCCATGGCGATCCACAGCAACCCGCCGAACCACGCCACGTCCCACGGCGAGGACAGCGACACCTCGCGCGCCGCGCCCGACGTCGGCTCACCCTGCCACCACTGCCGCCCGGTGCCCGCCAGCGTGCGCACCGTGCCGGTGGCCAGATCGAGACCGCGCAGCGCGTGGTTCACGGTGTCCGCGACGACCACCTCACCGGACGGCAGCACCGCCAGCCCCTGCGGCTCGCTGAACCGCGCCATGTCCGCCGCGCCGTCGGCCAGCCCGCGCTCACCGGTGCCGATACGGCGCACCACGCTCTCCCCGTCCGGCGCCAGCTCCACCAGGGCATGCCGCGTGGAGTCGCTGACGAGGAAGCCGCCGCCGTCCAGCGCCAGCGCCTTGCCCGGGAACCGCAGGTCGGTCGGTTCGGGTTCCGGCGGCACGTACGGGCCCTCTCCGCGCCGCAGGGTGCCCTTCGCCGCGTGCTCGGCCTCCAGCTCGCCCACCAGCGCTTCGATCGCGTGCGCGTGCCCCTCCCCGGCATGCTGCGCGACGACGTACCCCTCCGGGTCGATCACCACCAGCGTCGGCCACGCCCGCACCGCGTAACTCTTCCAGGTGGCCAGCTCCGGATCGTCGAGCACCGGGTGGTGCACCGCGTACCGCTCGACGGCGTCCACCACCGCCTGCGGCTCGGCCTCGTGCGCGAACTTCGGCGAGTGCACCCCGACGACGACCACGCTGTTCCGGTGCTTCTCCTCCAGCTCCCGCAACTCGTCCAGCACGTGCAGGCAGTTGATGCAGCAAAACGTCCAGAAATCCAGGATCACTATGCGGCCCCGGAAGTCCACGAGGGACAGTTCCTTGCCGCCGGTGTTCAGCCAGCCTCGCCCTTGCAGCTCAGGAGCGCGGACCCGCGCACGCTTCGTCATGCCGTCCAGGGTGCCACTGCGCCCGACCCGGCGGAGGAGCCGGGAGACGGCGGCGCACCACCACGTCGGCGCGGCCCGGGGCAGCGTTACAGCACGCGGTCTTTGAGTACCGGGAACTCCTCGCGGATCGCGGTCACCCGGGCCGGGTCGAGGTCCGTGGTGACGACCTGTTCCGTCGCGTCGTCGGCGGCCGCCAGGGTCTCGCCCCAGGGGTCGATGACCGCGGTGCGTCCGGCCTGGGGGACGCCCGCGTGGGTGCCCGCGGTGCCGCAGGCCAGGACGTAGCACTGGTTCTCCACCGCGCGGGCCCGGGCGAGCAGGTCCCAGTGGGCGGCGCGGGCGGCGGGCCAGCCGGCGGGGAGGGCGAGCAGGTGGGCCCCGGCGTCCGTCAGCGCCCGGAACAGCTCGGGGAAGCGCAGGTCGTAGCAGGTGGCCAGGCCCACCGTCGTCCCGGCGGCCGCGACGGTGACCGGGGCGGTACCGGCGGACATCAGCGTCGCCTCACCCTGGTCGAAGCCGAACCGGTGGATCTTGCGGTAGGTGGCGGTGAGCTGGCCCTCGGGGGAGAAGACGAGCGAGGTGTTGTAGAGCGCGTCGTCGATCGCGCGCTCGACGACGGACCCGGCGTGCAGCCACACGCCCGCGTCGCGCGCGGCCTGAGCCATGGCCTTCGCGGTCGGTCCGCCGGGCACCGGTTCGGCCTCGGCCGCGAAGCGCTGGTGGTCGAAGGCGCCAACGGTCCACAGTTCGGGCAGCAGTACCAGGTCGGCGTCCGCTTGCGCGCGGACCAGTGAAGCCGCCCTGGCACGGCGGGAATGAACCGGCTCGTCCGGATCGACGTCGATCTGGATCAGTGCTGCACGCACGGGGTGGGCCTCCTTCGCTCCACAAGTCCGCTCCGGGGGCCGCACCGTACGTCAAAACCCCTACGATCGTCACCCAAAAGCAGTGCCCGGGTGCCCGTGCGCAGACTAACTTGAAGGGCGCCCGCCCGCGAAAGATCCGTACCGCTGCCACGAGGGGTTCCGTGTCCGACCACCCGAGCCTTCAGCCCTACGCCGACGCCTGGACTCACTCGATCGAGGCGATATCCGCCCTCGTGCGGCCGCTCGCGGAGCGTGAGTGGAACCGGGCGACGTCGTGCCCGGGCTGGTCGGTGCGGGATGTCGTCTCCCATGTCATCGGCCTGGAGTGTGAGTTGCTGGGCGACCCCCGGCCCATCCACACCCTTCCGCGCGACCTCTACCACGTCACGGACGAGACGAGCCGCCGCATGGAGGTGCAGGTGGACGTGCGGCGGCACCACACGGGAGCGGAGATGACGGCGGAGCTGGAGTACACGATCATCCGCCGCGCCCGGCAGCTGCGCAACGACAAGCGTGGGCCGGACAAGACGCTGCGTCACCCGCTGGGTCACACGGTGACGTCGGAGGCCATGCTGCGGGAGCGGGCGTTCGATGTGTGGGCGCACGAGCAGGACCTGCGACGCGCGCTGGGCGCGCCGGGCCACCTGGACGCGCCGGGCGCGCTGGTGGCGCGGGACGTGCTGATCGAGGCGCTGCCGGAGGTCGTCGCGCACCGGGCGTCGGCTCCGGCGGGCTCGGCGGTCGTCTTCGACGTGCACGGGCCGGTGGAGTTCCTGTGCACGGTGCGGGTGGACGCGGAGGGCAAGGGCGCGGTCAGCAGCACCCCGTCGCTGGGACCGGTGGTGACCTTCACCCTGGACTGGGAGACGTACGTCCGCCTGGCCTGCGGCCGGGTGCGTCCGCAGGCGGTGGCCGACCAGGTGAAGGTGGAGGGCGACGAGCGGCTGGCCGGGGCGATCCTGGCCCACTTCGCGGTGACGCCGTGACGCTGGTGAGCCCGTGACCCCGTGGCGGCTCCCCGGCGGAGCTGCCCCGGGCACGCTTCGGGAGCCGCCGTCACACCGGGACGTGCACGGCCTCCACGCGGCGGGCGACGACGCGTTCCCGCTCCCGGCGGTCCGCGCGGCGCCGCAGCCGCAGGATCTGGCTGATCCCGAGCGCCTGGAGCACGAACACGGCGGCGAAGGCGACCCGGAAGTTGTCCCCGGTCGCGTCGAGCAGCACGCCGACGGCTAGCAGCGTCGTCATGGACGCGGTGAAACCACCCATGTTGACGATGCCCGAGGCCGTGCCCTGACGCTCCGGCGGGTTCGCGGGACGGGCGAAGTCGAAGCCGATCATGGACGCCGGGCCGCAGGCCCCCAGCACCAGGCACAGCGTCACCAGCAGCCACAGCGGCGCTTGCCCGGGCCAGGCCAGCACTGCCCCCCACAGCAGCGCGGTGGCGCCGACCGTGCCGAGCGCCAGCGGGGCCCGCGCCCCGTGGTGCCGCGCCAGCGTCTGCCCGTACACCAGACCGACCACCATGTGGGACAGCACGACGAGCGTCAGCAGCCCGCCCGCGCCCTCGGTGGACCTCCCCTGCGCGCGTACCAGGAACGGCAGGCCCCACAGCAGCAGGAACACCATCGCCGGGAATTGGGTGGTGAAGTGCACCCACATGCCCAGGCGGGTGCCCGGCTCGCGCCACGCGGCGGCGAGCTGCCGCCGCACGTACCCGGGGCCGGTGTGCCGCACCGGTGCGGACTCGTGCCCGGCGGGCTGGTCCTTGAGGAACACCAGCACCAGCAGCAGCGCGAGGAGACCGCCGATGGCACTGCCCGCGAACGTCGGCGTCCAGCCGAAGGCGGCCAGGACGCGGGCGAGGACGAGCGTGCTGACGAGGCTGCCCGCCATGCCGATGAGCCCCGCCAGCTGCGCGACGAGCGGTCCGCGCCGCGCGGGGAACCAGCGCGCGCCCAGCCGCAGCACGCTGATGAACGTCATCGCGTCGCCGCAGCCCAGCAGCGCGCGGCAGGCCAGCGCGGCGGGGTAGCCCTCGGCGAGGAAGTAGACGGCCACACCCAGGCCCCACATCGCCACGGCCCGGGGGCCGCCGGGCGGGTCACCGGGCAGCCGCACCCCGGCGGCGGTCACGGGACGAGCGGGCGCGGCGCGGGCATGGATACACCGTAGAGACAACAGGCAGGCGCCCCGGCCCCCGTCCGCGATGCGGACGCCACACCCTGCTCGCTTCCCCGCTCACCGACGCGCAGAATCGTTTCTGAGCCACCTCTACGATGAAACGAGGCCGTGTGACCGAATCGTCAGGCAGGAGAAGCGATATGACCATCGCCCCGGAACGCCAGGCTCACACCGTGCCGCGGGAACGCCCCATGGGCCTGCTCGACATCGCTGAGATGGTGTACCGGGAGTTCCCCGGGCACCGGGTGGAAGTGCTCGCAGGACAACTGACCGTGACGCCGCCTGCCGACCCGCCGCACGGGGACGCGCTGACCGACCTGACGATGGCGCTCGCGCCGCTGCACGGCAAGGAGACCCGCGTCATCCAGGCTGTCGGGCTGTGGCTCCCCACCGGCAACGACGACTACGCGGTGCCCGATCTCGCCGTCGTGGACGCCGACCACCGCGAGCACGTCGTGCGCTTCCACTGCGTGGACCCCGCCATCTGCCACCTGGTCGTGGAGATCACCTCGTCCAACTGGGCTGACGACACCGTGAAGAAGCCGACGGCCTACGCGCGGGCGGGCGTGCCGGTGTACGTCGTCGGGGACCGTCGGCAGGGCGAGGTCATCGTGCTGAGCGAACCGCGCGGCGGCGAGTACCGGGCCCGGGCCGCGTACCGGCCCGGGGAGACGTTCACGCTGCCCGGCGATCTGGCGGAGGGGCTCGTCCTGGAGGTGGACGCCGTGCTGGGGCGGGAGCCCGGGGCGGACGCCGGCTAGCGGGAGCCGGGACGGTCCGGGGTGGGTCAGCCTGCCTTGCCGGTGGAGACGACGAGCTTGACCTCGTCCTTGTCCGGGTCGAACGGCCGGTAGGGCTTCGGGGACTGTTCCAGGACGGTGTTCTTGCCGTAGATGTTCTCGTCCTCGTAGGACAGGTCGGTGTCGAGCACCCAGCCCGCCTCCCGGATGCAGTCCTTGACCGAGTCGATGTGGTGGAAGGTGAGGTCGGGCATGGAGACGCGGTTGTCGTCCTTCTCCTTCTCCTCGCCCCACGTGTAGTCGTACGCCTCGGTGCACTCCTCGGCGTCCACGGTCTTCGTCTTGTCCTCGTCCTTGAAGCCGTCGTTCTCGTCCTTGCTGGGCTCCGGCTTCGCGTCCGTCTCGCGGTCCGTGCCGTCCGCGCCGCTGCCCTCGGTGCCGCTGCCCTCGGTGCCGCCCGCCGTGGACCCGCCGTCCGTGGCGCCCTGGGTGTCCCCGGCCACCGGGTCCTTCCCGCCGCCCCCGTCCGCACCGAGCTGGCTGATCAGCGCGATAGCGGCGACGATGACGAGCGCCGTGACGGCGGCCACCGCGATCATCAGCACGTTGCGGTTGCTTCCGGACCCCTTGCCGTGCGGCCCCGGGGCCGGGGTGGGGTGCCCGGCCGGGCCCTGCGGGTGCGGGTAGCCGTAGGCCGGGGGCGGCGTGGCGTAGCCCTGCGGGTGGCCGGGCGGCGGGGTGGACGGGCCGAAACCGCCCTGGGGCTGCCCGTACGGCGCCGCGTACCCGCCCTGGCCGGGAACGCCCTGCCCCGGGACGCCCTGACCGGGAACACCCTGCCCCGGCACGCCCTGACCGGGAACCGGCTGGCCCACCGGCATGGTGCTGGGCGGCGGCGGGGTGCCGGTGGCGCTGACCGGCGGGAAGACGGACTGCGCGACGCCCGCGCCGCTGCCGGGCGCCGGACCGCCGCTGACGATCACCGGCGCCGCGCCCGAGGCCGCACCCGAACCGGTGATGCGCACGCACTCCTCGCGCATCGACTCGGCGGTGGGGAATCGCTCGTTCGGGTTCTTCCGCAGCGCGCGGGCGACGAGCGCGTCCGCGGCCGGGGGTACCGAGCGGTTGATCGCGGAGGGCGTGGGCGGCTCCTCCTGCACGTGGGCGTAGGCGATGGCCAGCGGGGAGTCGGCGTCGAACGGGAGTCGCCCGGTCAGCAGCTCGAACAGCATGATGCCGACGGTGTAGAGGTCGGAGCGGGCGTCCACGCCACGGCCGAGCGCCTGCTCGGGGGAGAGGTACTGCGGGGTGCCGACGACCATGCCCGTCTGCGTCATCGACGTCACGCCGGACTCCATGGCGCGGGCGATGCCGAAGTCCATGACCTTCACCACGCCACGGCGGGTCAGCATCACGTTGCCTGGCTTGATGTCGCGGTGCACCAGACCGAGCTCGTGGCTCGCGTCCAGCGCCGCCAGCACGTCGGCGGTGATCTTCAGCGCCTGATCGGTGGGCATCGCGCCGTGCTGGCGGATGGCGTCGTCCAGCTCGTTGCGCAGGGGCCTGCCATCGACGTACTCCATGACGATGTAGGGGACGACGGCGCCCTCGATCGTGTCCTCACCGGAGTCGTACACGGAGACGATGTTGGTGTGCGCGAGCTTCGCCACCGCCTGCGCCTCACGGCGGAACCGCTCGCGGAAAGCGGCCTCGCGGCCCAGTTCGGAGTGCAGCGTCTTGACCGCCACCTGGCGGTCCAGCACGGTGTCATAGGCGAGGTGGACGGAGGCCATGCCGCCCGCGCCGAGCAGCTCGCGCAGCTGGTAGCGGCCGCCTCCGACGGTGCGGCCTTCGAAATGACCCGGCTGTGCGCCGCCGACCTGGCTCATGGTGCCTGTCTCCCCCTCGGCGCCGCAGGCCCCGAACGGACCAGGCTCTGCGCGTGTACGGTTGCGGTAGCTGCTCGGGCTCCCCGAACGCCAGCCCAAGTCTGCCTCAGGGGGTGGGCGAGTCAAGCCGCGTGCCCGTTCCGTGACGCGTTGCGCGGGATGTGGCGGGCCCGGCGCGGGGCGGTGCCGCCGCCGTGGACGCAACTTGCCACGCCTACCCCTCAGCGGCTTGGATGGTCTTTCCATCCCCCCACACGCGCGCCCGCGCCCGGCGGGTTCCAGACATGGCGAGGACTGATGGGACAGACGCAGACCCCGGGAGGCCCCGAGGGCCCCGACGAGCCCGGTGGCGGCGCTTCCACCCCGTCGAACACCCCGCCGAACGGAACCGGAGCCTGGGGGAACAACGGTCTCGTCGGCGACGGCCGCTACCGGCTGACGCGGCGCCTGGGCCGGGGCGGCATGGCCGAGGTCTTCGCCGCCGAGGACGTGCGCCTGGGCCGCACCGTCGCGGTCAAGCTGCTGCGCGCCGACCTCGCCGAGGACCCGACGGCCAAGGCCCGCTTCACGCGTGAGGCCCAGTCCGTCGCGGGCCTCAACCACCACGCCGTCGTCGCCGTGTACGACTCCGGCGAGGACGTGATCGACGGCAACACCGTGCCGTACATCGTCATGGAGCTGGTCGAGGGCCGCACCATCCGTGACCTGCTGTTCACTGCGGAGCCCCCGCCGCCGGACCAGGCGCTGATCATCGTCTCCGGGGTGCTGGAGGCGCTGGCCTACAGCCACCAGCACGGCATCGTGCACCGGGACATCAAGCCCGCCAACGTCATCATCACCGACACCGGCGCGGTCAAGGTGATGGACTTCGGCATCGCCCGCGCACTGCACGGCGTCTCCACGACGATGACGCAGACCGGCATGGTCATGGGCACGCCGCAGTACCTCTCCCCCGAGCAGGCGCTCGGCAAGACGGTGGACGCCCGCTCCGACCTGTACGCCACCGGCTGCCTGCTCTACGAACTGCTGACCCGCCGTCCGCCCTTCACCGGCGAGACGCCGCTGTCGGTGGTCTACCAGCACGTGCAGGACGATCCGGTGCCGCCCTCCCAGGTCACCGACGGCGTGCCGCCGGAGCTGGACGGCCTGGTCATGCGCTCCCTGGCCAAGGACCCGGACGACCGCTTCCAGTCCGCCGAGGAGATGCGCGGCCTCATCCAGTACGCGCTGCGCCAGCTGGAGCAGCAGGGCAGCCACACCGGCGGTCTGTGGAACACCGGTCCGGTCGCCACCACGGCCGCGACGGCGGCCCTGGGTGCCGGGGCGGCGGCCGGCGCGTTCGACGCCACCGCGCGGATCGGGGACACGGCGGCGCAGCCCGGCATGCTGCTCGGGCGGCCGGACCGGGACGACGGGGGCTTCGAAGGCGGCCCCCGCGAGGACGGTGGCCGTCGCGGCAGCGGGCTGAAGTACGCGCTGGTCTCGTTCTTCGCCGTGCTCGCCGTCGCGGCGGGCATCCTGTTCGCGCTCAGCAACCTGGGCGAGGACGAGTCCGGGCCGAACCCGGTGCCGGAGACGTCCACCGCCACGCCGACGGAGAAGAAGACCACGCCCTCCGAGGAGCCGGAGGAGTCGCCCACCCGGAAGGCGCCCACCGAGAAGGAGACCGGCGGCAACGTCCCGCCGCCGCCCCCTGAGGACACCTACGACCCGCCCACCACCCCGCAGGAGCCCACGGACGGCGGCACCACCGGCGAGCCCGACGAGCCCACCGACCCGGCGACGGACGGCGGCACCACGGACGGCGGTACCGACGGGAGCACCACCGACGGCTCGGGCGGCGACCCGGGCAGCACGACCGGCGGTGACGACACGGGCGGCGGTGACCCCGGCGGCACCGGAGACAGCGGCGGCGGTGGCGACGCGAGTGGCGGCGGCGACGCGGCCGGCGGTGATTCGGGCGGCACCGGGGACGCCGGTGGCGGTGCCGGTGGCGCGGCTCAGAGCGGTGGCGGCGACGGCGGCGCGGACCCGCAGCTGTAACGCGGGCGCCTCTCCCCGGCCCCGGCACGGGGCACCCGGCGCGGCTGCCGCATCGGCCCCAGCTCACCCCCGGCAGCCCCCGCGCGGAACCCCGGGGCGGGCCGTGCCCCGAGGTGGGCCGTGCCCGAGGTGGGCCGTGCCCCAAGGTGGGGGGACCGCCGGGCGAGCGGGTTACCGCCGGCTGTCGTCCGCGCGGAGCCGCGCCACGTAGGCCGCCGCCTGGGCGCGGCGTTCCATGCCCAGCTTGGCGAGCAGCCCGGAGACGTAGTTCTTCACCGTCTTCTCCGCCAGGTGCAGCCGCGTGCCGATCGCGCGGTTGGTGAGACCCTCACCGATGAGGTCGAGGATGCGCCGCTCCTGCTCGGTCAGCCCGGCCAGCGGACCGGTGGCCGGTGCGGTCCGCAGCCGGTCCAGCACGCGCTGCGTGGCCAGGGGGTCGAGCAGGGAGCGTCCGGCGGCGACGTCGCGGACGGCGCCCACCAGGTCCGTGCCGCGGATCGCCTTCAGCACGTACCCGGAGGCTCCGGCCATGACCGCCTCGAACAGCGCCTCGTCGTCGGCGTACGACGTCAGCATCAGGCACCGCACGCCTTCGTACCGCGACCGGATCTCGCGGCAGACCTCGACGCCGCTGCCGTCGGGAAGGCGGACGTCCAGTACGGCGACGTCCGGGCGGACGGCGGGCACGCGCGCCAGCGCCTGAGCGGCTGTTCCGGCCTCGCCGACGACGTCGATGTCGGGCTCGGTGGCCAGCAGCTCGTGTACGCCGCGCCGGACGACCTCATGATCGTCCAGGAGAAACACCCTGATCTGACCCGGTTTGCCCACGATGTCAGTCTCACATACTGATCCCCCGCTTGCTCTTCCCGAAGCCGGTTCCCCTCGGATAACGTGCGCTTGTCCTTGGGGCCTGCAAGGCTGTGACCAGTGACGTTCCCGGCTGACCGCCGACCGCATCGCGGTTTACTTGGATTTCCAAGGAAAATTGCAGGTCAGCGGTGCTTCGCACCCATGCGGGAAGACTGGGTAACGTGCTTCGAGCGGGCCGTCGAACGGGACAAGCTGTCACCGCTCGGGCCGACCGCGCCGCACCCCACCCCGTGCGCCGTAGCGGCACCGGGCGAGCCGCACTGGCTCATCCGGAGACCCCGGGGGCCGGACAGACGGAGGAGCACACGTGACCGTGGAAAGCACTGCCGCGCGCGGGACGACGCGCAGCAGCGGGAAGCGCACGGCGGCCAAAGCGCCCGCAGCGCCCGCCAAGAAGGCGCCCGCGAAGAAGGCGCCCGCGAAGCGGAAGGCGGCCCCCAAGGCCACTGGGGCCACTGGGGCCACCGCAGCCGCCCCGTCCGGCGCGGCCGCCCAGCCGGAGCTGGTGCAGCTGCTCACCCCCGAGGGCGAGCGCGTCGAGCACCCGGACTACGCCATCGACCTGAGCGCCGACGAGCTGCGCGGCCTGTACCGCGACATGGTGCTCACCCGGCGCTTCGACGCCGAGGCGACCTCCCTCCAGCGCCAGGGCGAGCTGGGCCTGTGGGCGTCGCTGCTGGGCCAGGAGGCCGCGCAGATCGGTTCCGGCCGGGCGCTGCGCGAGGACGACTACGTCTTCCCCACCTACCGCGAGCACGGTGTGGCCTGGTGCCGGGGCGTGGACCCGTCGAACCTGCTGGGCATGTTCCGTGGCGTCAACAACGGCGGCTGGGACCCGGCCAGCAACAACTTCCACCTCTACACCATCGTCATCGGCTCCCAGACGCTGCACGCCACCGGCTACGCGATGGGCATCACCAAGGACGGCGCGGACTCGGCCGTCGTCGCCTACTTCGGTGACGGCGCCTCCAGCCAGGGCGACGTCGCGGAGGCGTTCACCTTCTCCGCCGTCTACAACGCGCCGGTGGTGTTCTTCTGCCAGAACAACCAGTGGGCGATCTCCGAGCCGACGGAGAAGCAGTCGCGGGTGCCGATCTACCAGCGCGCCGCCGGGTACGGCTTCCCGGGCGTGCGGGTGGACGGCAACGACGTGCTGGCGTGCCTGGCCGTGACCCGGGCGGCGCTGGAGCACGCCCGCTCCGGCCAGGGCCCGATGCTGGTGGAGGCGTTTACCTACCGCATGGGCGCGCACACCACCTCCGACGACCCCACCCGCTACCGCAGCGACGACGAGCGGGCGGCCTGGGAGGCCAAGGACCCGATCCTGCGGCTGCGCACCTACCTGGAGCAGGAGGGCCTGGCCGACGAGGCGTTCTTCGCGGAGCTGGAGCGGGAAAGCGAGGAGCTGGGCCGGGGCGTGCGCGAGAAGATCCGCACCATGCCCGACCCGGACACCATGGCGATCTTCGAGAACGCCTACGCCGACGGGCACGCGCTCATCGACGAGGAACGCGCACAGTTCGCCGAGTACCTCGCGTCCTTCGCCGACGACTCCCCCGAAGACCGCGCCGCCGAGAGGGGCAACTGACCATGGCTGCTGCGAAGAGTTCCGGCCAGCTGCCGATCGCGAAGGCGATCAACGACTCCCTGCGCGCGGCGCTGGACGCCGACCCGAAGGTCCTCATCATGGGCGAGGACGTCGGCAAGCTCGGCGGCGTCTTCCGCGTCACCGACGGCCTCCAGAAGGACTTCGGCGAGGACCGGGTGATCGACACCCCGCTCGCGGAGTCCGGCATCATCGGCACCGCCATCGGCCTCGCGCTGCGCGGTTACCGGCCGGTGGCGGAGATCCAGTTCGACGGCTTCGTCTTCCCCGCCTACGACCAGATCGTCACCCAGCTCGCCAAGATGCACGCCCGCGCGCTGGGCAAGGTGAAGCTGCCCGTCGTCATCCGCATTCCCTACGGTGGCGGCATCGGCGCCGTCGAGCACCACAGCGAGTCGCCCGAGGCGCTGTTCGCGCACGTCGCGGGCCTGAAGTGCGTCTCGCCGTCGAACGCGAACGACGCCTACTGGATGATGCGCCAGGCCATCGAGTCCGACGACCCGGTGATCTTCTTCGAGCCCAAGCGGCGCTACTGGGACAAGGCGCCTGTGGACGCCGCCGCGATCCCCGCCCCGCTGCACCAGGCGCAGGTCGTGCGCGAGGGCACCGACCTGACGCTGGCCGCGTACGGGCCGATGGTCAAGACCTGCCTGGAGTCCGCGCAGGCCGCCGGGGAGGAGGGCCGCTCGCTGGAGGTCGTGGACCTGCGCTCGATCTCCCCGCTCGACTTCGACACCGTGCAGCGCTCGGTGGAGAAGACCGGCCGTCTGGTGATCGTGCACGAGGCGCCCGTCTTCCTCGGCGCCGGCGCGGAGGTCGCCGCCCGTATCACCGAGCGGTGCTTCTACCACCTGGAGGCCCCGGTGCTGCGCGTCGGCGGCTTCCACGCGCCGTACCCGCCGGCCCGGCTGGAGGAGGAGTACCTCCCGGGCCTTGACCGGGTACTCGACGCCGTCGATCGTGCCCTGGCGTACTGAGAGGGCTGAGGAGAGTCGTGACGATGACCGCGAACGCGCAGCGCTTCCGCGAGTTCAAGATGCCCGACGTCGGCGAGGGCCTGACCGAGGCGGAAATCCTGTCCTGGCATGTCAAGCCCGGTGACGAGGTCACCGACGGCCAGGTCGTGTGCGAGGTGGAGACGGCCAAGGCCGCCGTCGAGCTGCCGATCCCGTTCACCGGGACGGTCAGCGAGCTGCACTTCGACGAGGGCACGACGGTGGATGTCGGTGCGCCGATCATCACCGTGGACACCGACCCGGCCGCTGGACCGGCCGCCCCGGCCGCCGCTTTGGCCGCTGAGCCCGCCGCTGAGGCGGAGCCCGCCGTCCCGCAGCCCGAGCCCGAGCCCGAGGCTCCCAAGGAGGCCAAGCGGCAGCCGGTGCTGGTCGGGTATGGCGTGTCCACCGCTTCCACCAAGCGCCGCCCCCGCAAGCAGGCCGCCGCCTCACCCCAGGAGGGCGCGAAACAGGCCCTGCAGGCGGAACTCAACGGCACCGTGCCGGGCGCGCCCGCTCCGGACGCGCCCACGGCGCCCGCCGCCACCCGGCCACTGGCCAAGCCGCCGGTGCGCAAGCTGGCCAAGGACCTGGGCGTGGACCTCGCACTGGTCACGCCCAGCGGGCCGGAGGGGATCATCACTCGCGAGGACGTGCACGCCGCCGCCGCGCCAGCCGCTCCGGCGCCCGCGCCCGCCGCCCCTGCGGCTCCCTCGGCTCAGGCCCCGGGTGCGCCCGCCGGCGTCGAGCCGCAGTCCATGGCCGCGATCCGCGAGCGCCGGGTGCCGGTCAAGGGCGTGCGCAAGGCCACGGCCTCGGCCATGGTCTCCAGCGCCTTCACCGCGCCGCACGTGACGGAGTTCGTCACCGTGGACGTCACCCGCACGATGCGGCTGGTCGAGAAGCTGAAGCAGGACAAGGACATGGCCGGGCTGCGGGTCAACCCGCTGCTGCTGGTCGCCAGGGCGCTGCTGGTGGCGATCCGGCGCAACCCGGACATCAGCGCCTCCTGGGACGAGGAGAACCAGGAGATCGTCTACAAGGACTACGTCAACCTGGGTATCGCGGCGGCCACCCCGCGCGGTCTGATCGTGCCGAACATCAAGGACGCGCACGCCAAGACCCTGCCGGAGCTGTCCCGCGCCCTGGGCGACCTGGTGTCCACCGCCCGCGAGGGCAAGACCCCGCCCGGTGACATGACCGGCGGCACGGTGACCATCACCAACGTCGGCGTCTTCGGCGTGGACACCGGCACGCCCATCCTGAACCCGGGTGAGCCCGCGATCCTCGCCTTCGGCGCGGTCAGGGAACAGCCGTGGGTGCACAAGGGCAAGGTCAAGCCGCGCCACGTCACCACGCTGGCCCTCTCCTTCGACCACCGCCTGGTGGACGGCGAACTCGGCTCCCGCGTCCTGGCCGACGTGGCCGCGATCCTGGAACGCCCGGGGCGCCTGATCACCTGGGCGTAACCGGCTTGGCTCCGCAGGCGCCGTGCGGGCTGGAAGTCCGGCCCGCACGGCGTTTGCCGACAGCGGGGAAGCCGCTCGCGGTCGCTGGGACGGAGCCCTTGCCCCGGTGAGGAGCGGGCAGGGGGCACACCCGCCGGGAAGCCCGCCACGCCATGCAGAATGGGGGCATGAGTCAGCCGATGAACGAACAGCCGCAGGAGAGTTCGCACGTCCTGGTGGTCGGCCCGGACGGAATGGCCCTGGGCAAGCCCGGCGGCGACGGCGGCGAGGAGTCGCAGGAGACGCCGTTGACGGAGATGGTCGAGCAGCCCGCGAAGGTCATGCGCATCGGCAGCATGATCAAGCAGTTGCTCGAAGAGGTGAAGGCGGCCCCGCTGGACGAGGCGAGCCGCGCCCGGCTGAAGGAGATCCACCACAGCTCCGTCAAGGAGCTGGAGGACGGTCTGGCCCCCGAGCTGATCGAGGAGCTGGAGCGGATCTCGCTGCCCTTCACCGACGACGCCGTACCGAGCGAGGCGGAGCTGCGCATCGCGCAGGCCCAGCTCGTCGGCTGGCTGGAGGGGCTGTTCCACGGCATCCAGACGGCGCTGTTCGCGCAGCAGATGGCGGCGCGGGCGCAGTTGGAGCAGATGCGCCGCGCCCTGCCGCCCGGCTCCCTGCCGGAGGACCCCGGCCCGGGCCAGGCGGGCCGCAGCGGCCCCTACCTGTGACCGCCTGCCCTGCGTAACCGCCGGTATCCCTGACCCGTGAAGCCCCAGGAAACCCTGTGCGGGGGCGTCAGCCCCGGCGCAGGCGGAGGGCGATGAACGCCAGGCCCAGTCCGAGCGAGGTGAGACCGGCGCCGAGGGAGAGCACGGGCAGGACGGGCCCGGTCGGGGCGTCGGCCGCCACCGGCTGCTCGGCCCGGGGCTCGGTCTGATCGGCGTACTCGGCGTAGAGGTCGTAGGAGCCGAAGGTCTCTGGCGGTCCGCCCGGCAGCGGCACCCAGCGGTGCGCGTCCCCCTGCCGCTCCGGTGCGTCCCGGGGCGCGAGGGGTTCCTGCGCGGCGGCCTGCTCCTGCCCGGTGGGCGTCGGGGACGGGGAGGGGGAGGCGCTCGGCGAAGGGGTGCCGACCGGGGACGGCGAAGCCGGTTCCGCGGACGGCGAGGGGACCGACGGCGTCGGTACTGGCCACTTTCCGCGAGGCGGCGGCGGGCCGTCGGGACCCGGTGTGGGCCAGAACGGGAAGTCCTCGATGGGGTACCAGCCCGGCGGCCGGTCCGGCTCGCCAAGGGAGGGGCCGGGGCTCACCCGGGGCTCGGTCTCGGGGCGCGCCTCGGCAAGCCCGCCAAAGTGCCCGCCGGGGCTCGCACCTGGGTGGGCCGAGGACCCCGCGGCCACGGCCGGAGCCGACGGCACCAAGACGACGGCGCTGACGAGCAGGCCCACGACGCCCGCACCACGTGCCTTCACCGCGTCACCCTCCTCTCGCCCCTCGCCGCGCGTCCGAACCGTTCTTCACCGTGCTGTGACGTTCTCCTTCGATCAGTGACCAGGGTCACACGAGTGGCCCTGCCCGGCATCTCGTGCCCAAGCTCGCACGCGGCGTGACCATCGCCGTCGCGGCGCACGCAGCCGTCGCAACGCACGCGCAGCCGTCGCAGCGCGGGCAAGCTCGCCGCGCACGGCGACGTCGCGTACCGAAGGCGTCGTCGCGGCCGAAGGCGTCCGCGCGTGGAAGGTCATCGTTTCAGCACGACCTTCCCGACGTGTCCGCTCTCCTCCAGCACCCGGTGCGCCTCGGCGGCGTCCCGCAGCGGCAGCGTCCTGTCGATCACGGGACGCACGCGCCCGCTGCCGATCAGCGGCCACACGTGCTCGCGTACGGCCGCCACGATCGCCGACTTCTCCGCCACCGGGCGCCCGCGCAGCGACGTCGCCGCGATGGCACCGCGCTTGGCGAGCAGCGCGCCGAGGTGGAGTTCACCCTTGACACCGCCCTGCAGGCCGATGACGACGATGCGCCCGTTCACCGCGAGCGCCTTGACGTTCCGTTCCAGATACTTGGCGCCCACGATGTCCAGGATCACGTCGGCACCGGCGCCGTCCGTCGCGGACTTCAGCTCGGCGACGAAGTCCTGCTCCCGGTAGTTGATGAGAATATCAGCGCCCAATTCCCGGCAGCGCTCCAGTTTGTCCGCGCTGCCCGCCGTCACCGCGACCTTCGCGCCCACCGCCTTGGCGAGCTGGACCGCCATGGTGCCGATGCCGCTGGCGCCACCGTGCACGAGCAGCGTCTCGCCGGGCCGCAGGTTGCACACCATGAACACGTTGGACCATACCGTGGCCGTCACCTCGGGCAGCCCGGCCGCCGTCACCACGTCCACCCCGTCGGGCAGCGGCAGCACCTGACCGGCCGGAACGACGACGCGCTCGGCGTACCCGCCGCCGCTCAGCAGCGCGCACACCTCATCGCCCACGGCCCACCCGCTGACCCCCGGCCCCACGTCCGCGATCCGCCCGGAGCACTCCAGCCCCGGATAGGGTGACGCTCCCTCAGGCGGCGGGTAGTGGCCCTGACGCTGCAACAGATCCGCGCGGTTGACGGCGCTCGCCGCGACGTCGATCAGCACCTCGCCCTCGCCCGGTTCCGGGTCGGGCACCTCCGCCCACGTCAGCGCCTCCGGCCCACCGAACTCAGGAATCGTGATCGCGTGCATATGCGGACGCTACCCCTTCCCGTTGGCCGCCCGGTGACGTCGGCGTATCCCCACGCGGGCGCTTGTCCTACGCGTGCCCCGGCTGGCCCCCCACATGCCCCCGAACCCCATAACGTCCCGGCCACACGGGTGTAACGGGCGGGCGGAGATCACCCCCGCCCACGCGCCCTGGGGACAACGCACGGGCGGAGCGGTTCCGGGGTGCTCAGACCGGCCAGGAGGCGGCCGGGTCGTCCAGCCAGGCGGTCTGCCCTTCCGCTGTCACGGTGAGGCCGAACCGCTGCGGCTCTGGCTTGCCCTGGGCGGCCCACCACGCGTAGGCGGACTCGGCTTCCAGATCACTCAGCATCCGGAAGACAACACTCGGCATGGACGCGGAAGACGTAGACACCTTGCCTGGGTCCCGCCCGGTGTGCTTGCCGTCGTCGTTCCTTCGTCTGTGTGCTCTGCGTGGCTACCTGCTTACACAGTCGCTGAAACGCGTACTCTGAAAAGAGCTCTGGGCTTTCCAACGACCATGGAAACGGGAGGAGTTGAACGCATGAGCGAAAGGGCTGAGCAGCAAAAGGTACCTGCGAACGCTGCCGCGTACTTCGGGGGAGAGGTGAGAGCGCTTCGGGATGCACTGGCGGCGCTCTCCGAAGAGGTATCGCTTACGGGCTTCGGCCGAGTCTGAGGCCCGGTCACTGCGCCTCATCCACTCAATCATGGAGGAACACGCGAATGAGCAGCACGCCGGACCCGCGTGACATGCGCTGGGTCAGTAGCACGTACAGCGACGCTCAGGGGGGCCAGTGCATCGAGTGGGCTCCCGGGCACGCGGTGGCCACGGGTGAGTTTCTGGTCCGGGACAGCAAGGACCCGCACGGCCCGAACCTGAGCCTGACAGCCGAAGGATTCGCGGGGCTGGTGGCGTTCGCCAAGTCGCACGGCTGACCGCCCGGCAATCACCTGGAGCCCCGCCACTCCGTAGGGAGTGACGGGGCTCTTTGCTGGTCAGGTGGTGGACGGGTGCGTAGGCCAGGTGCGTCCCACGACGCGTGCGGCCCGGTGTCCGCACCGGCAAACCAGACAGGCCGTGCCCGTCATGCTTCTCTGCGAATGATCTTCGCGTCGTGGGGATGATCCCGATAACCCCCTCTCTGTAATAGGCAATGTCTTACACTGAGGTCATGAAGACGCCTCGTGCCGGGACCACCGAGAACATCTCTGTGTCCATGCCCACCGATCTGGTCAGCGAGCTCCGCTCCCGAACCGGTCGCCGTGGTCTGTCCAGCTACATCACCGAGGCCGTCCGGCACCAGCTCGCAATGGACGGGCTCGCCGAGATCGTCGCAGCCCACGAGGAGGAGCACGGCGCGCTCACGGAGCAGGAGGTCGAAGCCGCTCGTCGCGAACTGTTCGGAGACGAGAACGCCGGAAATGTCGAGCGGGGCGCTGCGTGAAGGAGCAGTCGGCCCGCTCGCTGGTGCTGGACTCCGAGGCGCTCTCGCTACTCCTGCGCAACGGGCGCGGCATGGCGGCTCGCATCGAGGCATCCCGGCAGGCCGGGGTGCCCGTCCTGGTGTCTGCGCTGACCATCGTGGAAGCCGTTTACGAGAAGACCGACCTGGCGCGCTTGAAATGGATGCTCTCCCGACTGCGGGTGGAACCGGTCAGTCACGAGGACTCGCTGACCGCAGTGGCGCTGCTTCGGGACGCTGGCGGGCTGCACGGGCACAAGTACGCGATCGACGCCCTCGTTGCCGCACTCGCGCTACGAGCCCCAGCCCCCGTGATCGTCTTGACCTCCGACCGCGACGACTGGTCGAAGCTCTGCGGCAGCCGCGTGATCATCAGAGAGGTATGAAGGCCACGCACTACTGGCTGTGCCAGACGAGTTCTTCCGAACATATTCCGTGGGCATAGCCGGTCGGTGAGCGGCTGACCGCCTGGCCTGTCTGGAGGTTGTGCCAGATCGCGCCGTGCGGGTCCCCCCACGCCCCTGGGCAACCGGGCGGCGGGCGCGGTGCTGGCCGGCTCGGGGCCATCGTAACGGCGTCGGGCGCCACGGCGGAAGCGCGCTTCAGCTCCGCGGCGCGTCCCGCATGCCGCGCCAGCCGGAATGGGCACGGACGGCGCAGGGGTGAACCTTACGTGGCATCAACTGAGCCTGCCGCAAGGGTTCCCAGCGCGGTTACCTGCAAGTACAACCTCCGGTAACCGTGACGTCTGCGTGAGCGGAGAACCCCATGGCACGTGGCAGAGCAGGACGGGTGTGGGCGGTGGCGGCAGCCACGCTCGCGCTGTTGGTGACCGGCGCCCCCGCCACCGCGGCGGCCGCACCCCGTCAGGCAACACCCCAGCAAGCGCAACCAGCGCCGCTTCCAGCCGGGTTGGAGGAGATACGGGCGGCCGAAGCCGTCGAGCTGTACGGCGATCCGGCGATCCGGCCCATGGACGAACGCCGCACCTCGCTGATCTCACTCGGCGACAGCGAGATCAGCGGTGAGGGAGTCGGCACGTACGAACCCGGCACCGACGGCCCCGACAACTGGTGCCACCGTTCGCCGGACGCGGCCATCCATCGCACGGGTATCGACGCGGACGTCACCTACAACGTCGCCTGCTCCGGGGCGTCCACCCGCAATGTCCGCATCGGCGGCACCCCGCAGTACGCGGACGAGCTGGTGCAGAGCGACAGCCTGGCGATCAAGGCGCGCAACACCCGGCTGGAGATGGTGTTGCTGGTCGTCGGCGCCAACGACGACCTCCAGTTCGGGCCGGTGATGACCGACTGCGTCGTGCGCTGGTTCACCTTCCAGGGACCGTGCGCGCCGAAGTACGACCCGGGATGGCAGGACCGCATTGACGGCCTGGTGCCCAAGGTGAGCGCGACCGTCGGCGACCTGCGCACCGTCATGCGCGACGCGGGCTACGCCGACGCCGACTACGACCTCGTGGTGATGAGCTACCCGAGCCCCATCGGCCCCGACATCTACGACAACCCCCGCTACCCCGGCAAGCTCCCCGGCGGCTGCACCGGCTACACCTCCGACTCCCGCTGGGGCCGCGACTCGGCCGTGCCGCGCTTCCAGGAGGGCATCCGCAGCGCGGCGCTCCAGTCCGGCGCCACCTATCTCGACGCGTCCCGCCTCTTCCACGGCCACGAGGTGTGCATGGAGTCGCCGTTCGCGCGCGGCCTCTACGTTGACGTCACCAACCCGTTCCCGCCCGACGCCAATTCCGTGCGGCAGTCCTTCCACCCCAACTACCGTGGCCACGGAGCCTTCGCGTCCTGCCTGACCCAGCTGGCCGCGTCCGGTCTGCGCCAGGCGTCCTGCGCCGACTTCGACGGCGCAGGCGAGCCTCGCCTTCACCCCGGCGCGTGGGACGACGCGTTCGTCCCGCTGCGTGGCGCCGCCACCGGCACCTGCCTGGACGCCGACGGCAACGCGAGCGCCAACGGCACGGCGGTGCGCGGCTGGGACTGCCACGGCGGGCGCAACCAGGACTGGTGGCACGACGCGGACAGCGGCCACGTCTACACCGAGCTGACGCACGACCGCTGCTGGGACGTGCCCGGCGGGCGGTACGAGCCGGGCACCGGCCTCGCGCTGTGGAACTGTCACACCGGGGAGAACCAGCGCTTCGTCCGCGCGGAGGGCACCCTGCGTCCCGCCGCCGCACGGCAGTTGTGCGTCACCCTCGGCTCGGCGACCGGGCGCGCCCGGCTCCAGCCCTGCGACGGCTCCGCGGCCCAGCGCTTCAGCTGACCCGCGGCACCCGAACGGGCGGGCACCTGGACCGGCCGCCCCGGCACCACGCGGCCGGTCCGACTTTCCCGTCTGCCCGTCTGCCGCTGTGCCCGGTTGTCGCTCTGCTGTCGCTCTGCCCGTCTGCCGCTCTGCCCGGCTGTCGGCCTACAGCGTGCCGAGCTTGATCAGGAACAGCAGAGCCACGAGCTGGATGGAGCTGGCGCCCAGCGCGCGCGGCCACGGCAGGTCGTGCGAGCGGCTGACCATCGAGGCGAACAGGGCACCCGCCGCCACCCAGGTGATCCAGCCGAGCACCTGCACGAAGGGGGCGTCACCGCCGAGGAAGAAGGCGAACAGCAGCCGGGGCGCGTCGGTGACGGAGGAGATCAGCATCGCCAGGCCGACCGTGGGCGCCCACGCGCCCACGCCGCCGAACTGGCGGGCCAGCGCGTGCGTCACCGAACCGAGGATCAGCCCGGACAGCACCACCGCGACGCCCGTCATCAGCACGAACGGCACGGCGGTGGACAGCGTGGAGTTCAGCACCTCCTCGCGCGGCTTGTCCAGGCCGAACACGGCCAGCAGGCCGTACAGGAAGGTGACGAGGACCGCCGGGCCCCACACGGTGTGGTCGCGCATCTGCCAGAACGTGGCGTTCGGCCGCAGCACGATGCCGCTCAGCAGCTGCTTCCACGGCAGCCGTGGCCCGCTGGGCGGCGCGCCCTGCCGCCCGGCGGCATACGTCGAACCGTCGCCGTAGTCCACGCCCTGGTGGACGCCGTCGGGGCCGCCGAGGGTGAACTGGCGGGTGTGCCCCGGCTGGTTGGCATACGGGTCTTGCGGCGGGGCGCCCAGGTACTCCGGTTCGCCGTGCGCGTCCGGGCCGCCGCCCTGTCCCCACGTCACCTGCTGTTGCCCGTACGGCGCCTGCTGGGGCTGCGCGGGCTGGCCGTACGGCGGGTGCTGTCCGTACGGCGGGTGTCCCTGCGGGGAGCCCGGTGGGGCGGGCGGGTGCTGCCCCTGCTGTGCGTTCTGCGGGTGCCGGCCGCGTCCGATCCTGAATCCAGCCACGTAGGCGAACGTACCGCGTTCTTTGGAGCGGCGCGGCGCTGGAGCGGGGCTGCGGCCCGCTTGTGGCCGGTTCGGTACAACCCGTAGGTGACGTGCCCTACGGGTCGGACGCCCGGGTAACGCCGGACGGGCTGACGGAATCATCAGCCCGTCCGGCGTGGACGGCGGTCCCGGGGCGGCCGTGGCCCTCGTGGCGCGGCGTCAGCTGGCCGGGGTCGGGGCCGGAGCCGGGTCGGGCTCGGGGGAGGTGACGCCTTCCTCGGCGCCGCCGTCGTCGGGCCCGGCCGGGGTCTTCACCGACTCCAGCAGCAGCTGGGCGACGTCAACGACCTGCACGGATTCCTTGGCGGCGCCCTCGTTCTTCTTGCCGTTGACCGAGTCGGTGAGCATCACCAGGCAGAACGGGCAGGCGGTGGAGACGATGTCCGGGTTGAGGGACAGGGCCTCGTCCACGCGTTCGTTGTTGATGCGCTTGCCGATGCGCTCCTCCATCCACATGCGCGCACCGCCGGCGCCGCAGCAGAAGCCGCGCTCCTTGTGCCGGTGCATCTCCTCGTTGCGCAGCCCCGGCACCTTGCCGATGATCTCGCGTGGCGGGGTGTAGACGGTGTTGTGACGGCCCAGGTAGCACGGGTCGTGGTAGGTGATCAGCCCCTCGACCGGCGTGACCGGAACGAGCTTGCCCTCGTCGATGAGGTGCTGGAGCAGCTGGGTGTGGTGGATGACCTCGTAGTGGCCGCCCAGCTGCGGGTACTCGTTGGCGATCGTGTTGAAGCAGTGCGGGCAGGTCGCGACGATCTTCTTCTTCGACGCGGGCTTGCGGGTGGACTCGTCGGCTTCGTCCTCACCAAACGCCGCGTTCAGCGTGCTGACGTTCTCCTCGCCCAGCTGCTGGAAGAGGAACTCGTTGCCCAGGCGGCGGGCGGAGTCGCCGGTGCACTTCTCGTCGCCGCCCATGATCGCGAACGACACGCCCGCCATGTGCAGCAGTTCGGCGAATGCCTTGGTGGTCTTCTTCGCCCGGTCCTCCAGCGCGCCCGCGCAGCCGACCCAGTACAGGTACTCCACCTCGGTGAGGTCCTCGATCGTCTTGCCGACGATCGGCACCTCGAAGTCCACCTCCTGCGTCCAGGCGAGCCGCTGCTTCTTCGCCAGACCCCAGGGGTTGCCCTTCTTCTCCAGGTTCTTGAGCATCGTCCCGGCCTCGGACGGGAACGCGGACTCGATCATCACCTGGTAGCGGCGCATGTCCACGATGTGGTCGATGTGCTCGATGTCCACCGGGCACTGCTCGACGCAGGCGCCGCAGGTGGTGCACGACCACAGCACGTCCGGGTCGATGACGCCGCCCAGCCCCTCGGGTCCGTCCGCCAGCGTCCCGATCAGCGGGCGCTCGGCCTCGGCCAGCGCGGCGGCCGGGACGTCCTTCAGCTGCTCGGCGGACGCCTTCTCCTGGCCCTCGGCGTTCTTGCCGCCGCCGGCGAGCAGGTAGGGGGCCTTGGCGTAGGCGTGGTCGCGCAGCGACATGATCAGCAGCTTGGGCGACAGCGGTTTGCCGGTGTTCCACGCCGGGCACTGCGACTGGCACCGCCCGCACTCGGTGCAGGTGGAGAAGTCGAGGATGCCCTTCCAGGAGAAGTGCTCGACCTGCGAGACGCCGAACTGGGTCTCCTCGGCGCCTTCCTCCTCGTCGAAGACCGTCTCGAAGTCGATCGGCTTGCCGCCCGAGGTCATCGGCAGCAGCTCACCCAGTGCGGTGCCGCCCCGCGCGCGGCGCTTGAACCAGATATTGGGGAACGCCAGGAAGCGGTGCCAGGCCACACCCATGTTGGTGTTGAGGCTGACGGTGATCATCCAGATCAGCGAGACGCTGATCTTCACCATGGCCCAGAAGTACACCAGCGTCTGCAGCGTGGCGATCTCCAGCCCGCTGAAGGCGGCCACCAGCGGGTAGGACGCGAAGTAGGCGGCCTCGTAGTGGTCCACCCCGTGGAGCGCGCCCTCCAGGCCGCGCAGCACGTAGATGGCCAGGCCGATGGTGAGGATGACGTACTCCACGAAGTACGCCTGCCAGGACTTCGATCCGGTGAAGCGCGACTTGCGTCCGGCGCGCGAGGGCAGGTTCAGCAGGCGGATCACGATCAGCGTCGCGATGCCGAGCACCGTCGCCAGGCCGATGAACTCCACGTACATCTCGTACGGCAGGAACCCGCCGAGCAGCGGCAGCGTCCAGTCGGCCTGGAAGAGCTGGCCGTAGGCCGTGGCCAGGGTGGGCGGCAGGGTCAGGAAGCCGATCGCCACGAACCAGTGCGCGACGCCGACGACCGCCCACCGGTTCATCCGGGTGTGCCCGAGGAATTCCCTGATCAGCGTGGCCGTACGCGCCTTCCAGTCGTCCGTACGGGTGCCCGCGGGCACGGGTTGACCGATGCGGACGAAGCGGACGATCTGGGCGATAGCGCGCACGAAGAGCGGCACGGCGACCACGGTGAGGCTCAGCGTGACGATGATCGCGGCGAGTTGCATGACGGCTCCTCGGGCCTGCGAAGGCGGTAGCGGCGCCGGGCCGTGAGGGGGTCCGGCGAAGCCTGCGTACTAGTTAGTAACTTAGTCAGTCCGTACGAGACTATCCACTATCCGCCTGCCGCAGTAGCGCGGCATGCGGTGATCTGTGTCGCTGAGGGTTGGCTAAGTCACCGGCCATGTCTCCGGGGACGGCACGGCCACGTCCCGGGCCACGTCCCAGGCCCCTTACCGGCCGTGTCGCGCGGGCGTACCTCCGGGCGTCCGCCGTGCCAGCGGCCCACCGTTTCGCCCAGGGGCGCACGCCGGGCCGGTCACCCGAGCGCCCCCGCCCGGGTGACCGGCCCCCGGCCCTCACACCCGTACGCCGCGCGAGCGCAGCCACGCCACCGGGTTGACGGGCGGGCCGTTCGCCGAGCCCCGGCGCACCTCGAAGTGCAGGTGCGGCCCGCTGGAGTTCCCCGTCGAGCCGGACAGCGCGATCTGTTCGCCCGCGGCCACCCGCTGCCCGACGCCCGTCTGGAGGACCGACAGGTGCGCGTAGGCGGTGTGGAAGCCGTCGGCGTGCCGGATCACCACCTGGTAGCCGTACGGACCGGCGTACCCGGCCTTGACGACGGTTCCGGCACCCACCGCGCGCACCGGGGTGCCCGTGCGCACCGCGAAGTCCTGCCCCGTGTGGCCGCGGGACCACAGCGCCCCGGTCGCCGCGTACCCGGCCGTCAGCTGGTACGAGCCGACCGGGGTCACCCAGCCGCCCGCCCGCTGGCCGCTTCCGCCGCCCTTCCCGGTTTTCGCGCTCTTCCCGGTCCCGCCGCGCTTCCCGGTCCCGCCGCCCCGGCCGCTCTTCGCCGGTGCGGGCTGCTGGGCGGCCCGTTCGGCCAGGCGGGCGGCGCGCTTCCTGGCCCGCTCCAGCTCCACGTCGATGCGGCGCTTGAGTTCGCGCTGCTCCTTCTCCTTCTCGCGCAGCTCCGTCAGCGCCTCCTTGGCCGCCGCCTGCTGGCCGGTCAGCTCGATGCGGGCCTCGTCGGCGGTCTCGGCCAGCTGGAGCGCCGCGCGGTTGTTGCGGGCCAGGTGGGCGCTGCTGCTCAAGAACGCCTCCGGGGAGTCGGCCAGCACCACCCGGGCGCCCGTGAGCAGGCCGCCGGTGCGGTACTGGCCCGCGGCGGCCGCTCCCACGGCGGCCCGCAGCTCCTCGTAGCGCGCTTCCTGGCGCTCCAGCTTCTCCGTCAGGCGCCCCACGGTCGCGCGCTGCCGGTCCGTGGCGGCCTTCGCCCGCTCGTACCGCCTGCCGACGCGGGTGGCCTCGCGGTAGACGCGCGCCGCCTCCTCGACCGCCTGTTGCGGCGACTGGAGCGGTTGCACGCTGTCATGTCCGGGTTGGGTGGGGGCGGCGGGGCCGCGCGGGGTGGCGGACGCCGCTGGGCTGCCGTGGGCCGCCGTGCCGCGCACGCCGGGCGGGGGGACGGGCACGGCGGATGCGGGTGTGGCGCCGAGCACCGTGGCGAGTGCGGCGGCCGCCGCGCAGGCCGACAGCGCGGGCGGGCGGCACGGCGTGTGCCTGGGTCTCACCGCGAACACCGGCATCAGCTCCCGTCCGGCAGGGATTCTCGGGGTCATTTCAGTCCACTGCCTGCCTTGTCCGGGCGCCGTGATCGTTAAATCGCCAACCGGGAGAATTGCGACATTTTTCATTCCCTCGCCGCAGTAATATGACGAGCCGAATTCCCCGCTATTGCGCTTTCCGTGCGGGCGCGCGTGCGTGGGGCGGGCGTGGTGCTGGCGGTGCGTCACCCGGCGCCCGTGGTGGGGAAGGGGGGTCACGGCCCTCCGCGTCTTCCGCGTCTTCCGCGTCCGCCGGGTCCGGCTCCGCGTGGGTTGGCCCCTTCCTGGGGTGGGCGGCTGGGGCCGCTCGGCCGTGATGTCGGTGTGCTGCCGGACCTTTCCCCGGGGTGTTTCCACCTGGGAAACGAATTCTGCGGCCCTGTTCGTCGCGGTGTGTGAAAGCCGCTCGGGCAGCCCGTCGTGCTGGGCCGGCTCGCTCGCGGGCGCAGAGGCATGCCCACGTCACCGCCCCGCAGGGGCACACCGTCGCATGCCGAACCCTGTGACCTGGGGTTTCGAACACCGTGCGCCGCCACCCGACAGGCAAGTTGAGTCGGCTCGACTCACCTCTGTTGACACGGGCGGAGGTGTCGTGCACCCTTGAGTCAGTCCCACTCAAGACTTAGCTGGAGGAGATTCCGAAATGGCACGTGCGGTCGGCATCGACCTGGGTACGACGAACTCCGTCGTCAGTGTGCTCGAAGGCGGTGAGCCCACCGTCATCACCAACGCGGAGGGCGCCAGGACCACGCCGTCCGTCGTCGCTTTCGCGAAGAACGGCGAGGTGCTGGTCGGCGAGGTCGCCAAGCGCCAGGCCGTCACCAACGTGGACCGGACGATCCGGTCGGTCAAGCGCCACATGGGCACCGACTGGAAGATCAACCTGGACGGCAAGGACTTCAACCCGCAGCAGATCAGCGCGTTCGTGCTGCAGAAGCTGAAGCGGGACGCCGAGGCGTACCTGGGTGAGAAGGTCACCGACGCGGTGATCACCGTCCCGGCGTACTTCAACGACCACGAGCGGCAGGCCACCAAGGAGGCCGGTGAGATCGCGGGCCTCAACGTCCTGCGCATCGTCAACGAGCCGACCGCCGCCGCGCTGGCGTACGGCATGGAGAAGGAAGACCAGACGATCCTGGTCTTCGACCTCGGTGGCGGCACGTTCGACGTCTCGCTGCTGGAGATCGGCGACGGCGTGGTCGAGGTGAAGGCCACCAACGGTGACAACCACCTCGGTGGTGACGACTGGGACCAGCGCGTCGTGGACTACCTGGTCAAGCAGTTCCAGTCCGGTCACGGCGTGGACCTGAGCAAGGACAAGATGGCGCTCCAGCGCCTGCGCGAGGCCGCCGAGAAGGCGAAGATCGAGCTGTCCTCGTCCACCGAGACCACGATCAACCTGCCCTACATCACCGCTTCCGCCGAGGGCCCGCTGCACCTTGACGAGAAGCTGACGCGGGCGCAGTTCCAGCAGCTCACGCAGGACCTGCTGGACCGCTGCAAGACGCCGTTCCACAGCGTGATCAAGGACGCGGGCATCAGCCTCGACCAGATCGACCACGTGGTCCTCGTCGGCGGCTCCACCCGCATGCCCGCCGTCGCCGAGCTCGTCAAGGACCTGACCGGCGGCAAGGAGGCCAACAAGGGTGTCAACCCGGACGAGGTCGTCGCCATCGGCGCCACGCTCCAGGCCGGCGTGCTCAAGGGCGAGGTCAAGGACGTCCTGCTGCTGGACGTCACCCCGCTGTCCCTCGGCATCGAGACCAAGGGCGGCATCATGACCAAGCTGATCGAGCGCAACACCACGATCCCGACGAAGCGTTCGGAGATCTTCACCACGGCCGAGGACAACCAGCCGTCGGTGCAGATCCAGGTCTACCAGGGCGAGCGCGAGATCGCGGCCTACAACAAGAAGCTCGGGATGTTCGAGCTGACCGGCCTGCCGCCCGCCCCGCGCGGCGTCCCGCAGGTCGAGGTCACCTTCGACATCGACGCCAACGGCATCATGCACGTCTCCGCCAAGGACCTCGGTACCGGCAAGGAGCAGCGCATGACGGTCACCGGCGGCTCGGCCCTCCCCAAGGACGACATCGAGCGGATGATGCGCGACGCCGAGCAGTACGCGGAGGAGGACTCCAAGCGCCGCGAGGCCGCCGAGACCCGCAACCAGGCCGAGCAGCTCGTCTACACGACCGAGAAGTTCCTCCAGGAGAACGAGGACAAGGTCCCGGCCGACACCAAGTCGGAGGTCGAGGAGGCCGTCAGCGACCTCAAGGAGAAGCTGAAGGGCGAGGACACCTCGGCGATCCGCGAAGCCTCCGAGAAGGTCGCCGCCACCAGCCAGAAGCTGGGCCAGGCCCTGTACGCCGACGCCCAGGCCCAGCAGGCCGCCGCCGGCGGCGAGGCGGGCGGCACTGGTGCCCAGCAGGGCGCGCAGGCCGACGACGACGTGGTGGACGCCGAGATCGTGGACGACGAGAAGGCTGACGGACGGGGTGGTGCCGCGTGACGGAGGAGACGCCGGGCTTCGACCACGACAAGCCCGAAGTCCCCGCCGACGGCGCCTCCACCCCCTCCGATGAGGCTGCCGCCGCCGGCGCCGGTCCCGCCGAGGAGGCGGGCCCGGCGGCCGGGGCCGGGGACTCCAAGGAGCTCCAGGAAGTAGCGCTCACCGCGCAGCTCGACCAGGCGCGGTCGGCGCTCAACGAGCGCACGGCCGACCTCCAGCGGTTGCAGGCGGAGTTCGCCAACTACCGCCGCCGGGTGGAGCGGGACCGCGTCACCGTCAAGGAGATCGCGGTCGCCAACCTGCTCACCGACCTGCTGCCCGTGCTGGACGACATCGGCCGGGCCCGGGACCACGGCGAACTGGTCGGCGGCTTCAAGTCGGTCGCCGAGTCGCTGGAGACGGTGGTGGCCAAGATGGGCCTGCACCAGTTCGGCAAGGAGGGCGAGCCCTTCGACCCGACGGTGCACGAGGCGCTGATGCACTCGTACTCGCCCGACGTGAGCGAGACGACGTGCGTGCAGATCCTCCAGCCCGGGTATCGCATCGGCGAGCGCACGATCCGCCCCGCCCGGGTCGGTGTCGCTGAGCCGCAGCCCGGCAGCCAGTCCGGCACGGAGGCCGCGCAGGCGGAGGACACGCCGGATACGGACAAGGACGACGGTGGCCCGGACGAGGGCTGACGTGAGCACGCGCTCCCGGGCGGGCCGCTGTGAGTGGCCCGCCCGGGAGGCGGCAGGCAGGCGGAAGGAGGGACGCCGGGGATGAACCTCAGCAGAGAGGTGCTGGAGAAGGACCTCTACAAGGTGCTCGGTGTCCCCAAGGACGCCACCGAGGCGGAGATCAAGAAGGCGTACCGCAAGCTCGCCCGCGAGAACCACCCGGACGCCAACAAGGGCGACGCCAAGGCCGAGGAGCGGTTCAAGGAGGTCGGCGAGGCCAACGAGGTCCTGTCCGACCCCAAGTCCCGCAAGGAGTACGACGAGGCGCGCGCCCTGCTCGGCTCCGGCGGTTTCCGGCCCGGCCCCGGTGGCGCGGGCGGGAACTTCTCCTTCGACCTGGGCGACCTCTTCGGCGGTGGCCCCGGGCAGGGCAGCCCGGGCGGCGGCGGCTTCGGCGGCGGCCTGGGAGACGTCTTCGGCGGCCTGTTCAACCGGGGCGGCACGGGCACCCGCACCCAGCCGAGGCGCGGGCAGGACGTCGAGTCCGAGGTGACACTCAGCTTCACCGAGGCGGTGCACGGCGCGACGGTGCCGCTGCGGATGTCCAGCAGCGCGGCGTGCAAGGCGTGCTCGGGCACCGGTGACAAGAACGGCACGCCCCGGGTGTGCCCGACGTGCGTGGGCACCGGCCAGGTCAGCCGGGGCGGCGGCGGTGGCTTCTCGCTCACCGACCCGTGCCTGGACTGCCGGGGGCGCGGGCTGATCGCGGAGAACCCGTGCGAGGTGTGCCGGGGCAGCGGCCGGGCCACCAGCTCGCGCACCATGCAGGTGCGCATCCCGGCCGGGGTGTCTGACGGACAGCGCATCCGGCTGCGCGGCAAGGGAGCGCCGGGCGAGCGCGGCGGCCCCAACGGTGACCTGTACGTCGTCGTCCACGCGGACCCGCACCCGGTGTTCGGGCGGCGCGGCGACAACCTGACGGTGACGGTGCCGGTGACGTTCACCGAGGCGGCGCTCGGCGGAGAGATCAGCGTGCCCACGCTCGGCGGCCCGCCGGTCAAGCTCAAGCTCCCGGCCGGTACCCCGGGCGGGCGCACGATGCGCGCGCGCGGCAAGGGCGCCGTGCGCAAGGACGGCTCCCGGGGCGACCTGCTCGTCACCGTCGAGGTGGCCGTGCCCAAGGAGCTGAACGACAAGGCGCGCGAGGCCCTGGAGTCCTACCGTGAGGCGATGGCCGGTGAGGACCCGCGGGCGGCGCTGTTCCAGGCCGCGAAGGGAGACTGAGGTGGACGGCCGAGGTGGAGGCACGAACAGTCCCCGCTTTCGCGGGGTGGCCCCCGAGCTGACGGAGGAGACCCCGGTCTACGTCATCTCGGTCGCCGCACAGCTCTCCGGGCTGCACCCGCAGACGCTGCGCCAGTACGACCGCCTCGGCCTGGTCTCCCCCGACCGCACCGCGGGCCGGGGCCGCCGCTACTCGGCGCGCGACATCGAGCTGCTGCGCGAGGTGCAGCGGCTCAGCCAGGACGAGGGCATCAACCTGGCCGGCATCAAGCGCATCATCGAGCTGGAGAACCAGGTGGCGGCGCTGCGGTCGCGCGTCGCCGAACTCCAGCAGGCCGTGGACGGCGCGGCGGTGGCCATGCGGCAGCGCGAGCAGCAGGTGCACGCCTCCTACCGCCGCGATCTGGTCCGCTACGAGGACGTCCAGCAGTCGGGGGCGCTCGTCGTCTGGCGGCCCGCGCCGCGCCGGGGCGAGTAGGCGCCCCGGCGCGGCCGCCCACCCGTCGCGGTTTCGCGGTGGCGGCGCGGTGGCACGGCTGCCACTGCGACCCGCGCGGCGGCAGCTGGTTCAGGGCGTCGCGGGCGTCAGCGCGTCGCGAACGTCAAGGCGTCACGGTCGCGTCAGGGCGTCGCCACCCGGGCGACCAGCAGGGCCGCGTCGTCGTGGTCCTGGTCCCGGTCGCGGCCGCGCAGGTGTTCCAGCAGCAGGTCGCAGGTCTCCTCCAGCGGGCGGAGGGGACCGTCCAGAATGTGCCGCAGCGTCTCCAGACGGACGTCGATGTCCACGTCGCGGCGTTCGACCAGGCCGTCGGTGTAGAGCACGAGCTGGTCGCCGGGGTGCAGCGGGATCGTCTGGCTGCGGAAGGTGACGCTGCCGACCCCGCCCACGCCGAGCGGGGCGCCGCTGGGCAGGTCCACCAGGACCGGGCGGCAGCCCTCGCGCAGCAGCACCGGCGGCAGGTGGCCCGCGTTGGACACGCAGCAGGCGCCGGTGCGCGGGTCGTACAGCGCGTACAGGCAGGTGGCAATGTAGTTGTCGATGCCTGCGGTGATCTTGTCCAGGTGGCGCAACAGCTCGGCGGGGTCGAGGTCCAGTTCGGCCAGGGTCTGGGTGGCGGTGCGCAGGCGGCCCATGGTGGTGGCGGCGGTCATGCCGCTGCCCATCACGTCGCCGACGATCAGCGCCGTCTTGCCGTCGGACAGCGGCAGGGTGTCGAACCAGTCGCCGCCGACCTCGCTGGCCGCTCCGGCTGGCTGGTAGCGCGAGGCGACCTCCAGGCCCGTCAGGTGCGGGGGGTGCTGGGGGAGCAGGCTGCGCTGGAGGGTGAGCGCGGCGTTGCGCTGCCGCTCGTACCAGCGGGCGTTGTCGATGCAGACGGCGGCGCGGGCGGCCAGCTCGGAGGCGAGGGCGACGTCGTCGGCGTCGAAGGGCAGCGGGTTGCGGGCGCGTTTGAGGTCCAGCGCGCCGAGCACCTCGCCGCGCGCGATGAGCGGCACCGCGAGGTAGGAGTGCACCCCGGCGCGGGCGAGCAGGGTGGCGGATTCGGGGTCGCGGGCGATGGAGCGCAGGTTGTCATCCGCCACGTGGGTGACGAGCACGGGCCGTCCGGTGCGCACACACTGGGTGACCAGGCGGTCGGCGTCGTAGCGGGCCAGCTCGCCGGGCGGGTCGGCGGCGCGCACCGCCTCCGTGGGGTACGCGGCGTTGACGGCCAGGGCGCGGAACACCGCGGGGCCCGAGGTCGTCGGCGGTGAGCGGCGTTCGGTGAGCGCGGTGTCCAGCACGTCCACGGCGGCCACGTCGGCCAGCTCGGGCACGGCGACGTCGGCGAGTTCGCGGGCGGTCTGCTCCAGGTCGAGGGTGGTGCCGATGCGGACGGAGGCGTCGGCGACGACGGCCAGGCGGTGCCGGGCCCGGTCGGCCTCCCGCGCGGCCCGGTGCCGGTCGGTGACGTCCACGACGGAGGTGGCCAGGCCCAGCACGCGGCCGGCGGCGTCCTCCAGCCGGTGGAACGACACCGACCACGCGTGCTCCTCCTGCGGCTCGGCCGGCGTTCGCCCGACCGTGTACTGGTCCAGCAGCGGGACGCCGGTGGTGAGCACCCGGCGCATGGCCGCCTCGATGCCCTCCACGTCCAGGAACGGCAGTGTCTCGCCCACCCGGTGGCCGATGTGCTTGTCGGCGGGCAGGCCGTTGATGCGCTCCAGCGCGGGGTTGACGGCGAGGTAGCGCAGGTCGGTGTCCATGATCGCTAGGCCGATCGGGGACTGCTCGACCAGCCGGACCGACAGCGCCAGGTCCCGTTCGACGCGGCGCAGGGTGGCCTGGTCGGTGGCCAGGGCGAGCGCGTAGGTGTCGCCGAGGACGTCCAGCAGGCGCATGTTGCGGAACTCCAGCACGCGGGTCTGTCCGTCGCGCTGGAGCACGGGGAAGCTGCCATCCCAGCTGCCGTGCTCGTCCCGCATGATGTCGCGGAACAGGCGCAGCACCAGCTCGAAGTGCTCCTCCGGCACGAGCAGGCGGGCGGCGTACTGGCCCAGCGCCTCCTCGGGCGGGTAGCCGAGCAGGGCCTGGGCCTGCGGGCTCCAGAAGACGATGCGGCCCTGGTCGTCGAGGACGAACGTCGCCACGCTGAGCACGTCGAGCAGGCCGCCGGGAGCTGTCGGACCCGCCTCCACCCACCCCGTGCGGCCGCGCTGCCCGATGCGCTCCGCCGAGCCGGGGAGCCAGCCTCCCTCAGGACTCATCCCCGCCCTCCTTCCCGCCCGCCTCGCGTCGGCCGTGACCTCTCCCATCATCCTCCGGGGGCGCGATCAGGGCACGTTCCTCGCACGAGCTGTTCCCGCGTTCCGGGCTCCCGGGGATGGTACGGGCAGGGGCAGGAAGGCGTGGCCGGGCGGCGAACGCGGGCGGGGCCGGAACACGGACGGGCGGGAACGCGGGCTGGGGGTGGAGAACGCAGGCCGGGGCCGGAGCGGCGGGAGCGCGCCGCCGCCAGCGTCCGCCCCGCCGGTGGAAGGAGCCCGCGGCCGGTAGCCCGCTGCCAGGTAACCCGGTCGGCCGTGAGCGGTGGCCGAAGCACCACGCACCGCACACGGTGAGGTGATGGAGCACATACGCACGGCGACAGCGGGCCTGGCCACCGTCTTCGCGGCGCTGGCCCTGGCCGGGGCCACCGGCCCGCGCGCGGACCTGCCCGCACACCTGGGCGTCACCGCGGCCGGTGCGCAGGGCGAGCCGTGGGCGTCCCCCAGCGTCGCCACGGTCGGCAAACTGGTCACGGACCTGGGCGACGGGCGCCTGGGTGTCTGCTCCGGCGCGATCGTGGACTCGCCCAGCGGCAGCGTCATAGCCACCGCCGCGCACTGCCTGACCTCGCCGGAGCACCCGGCCGTCCCGCGCCAGGCGTGGTTCGCCCCCGACTACCCCGGCGACCCGGCGGGCCCCAGCGCGGTGGTGGACCAGGGGTGGAAGGTCGTCTCCTACCACACGCCGCCAGGCTGGGACGTCAACCGCGAGCTGGACGCCATACTCCCGCACGACTACGCCTTCGTGACGGTCGAGGAGCGCGCCGGGCGCAGCATCCAGCAGACCTACGGCGCCAACCGGCTCGCCTTCGCCCCCGTGGACGCGGGCGAACCCGTGCTCCCGATGGGCTACCCCGCCGCGCCGCCCTACGACGGCGAGACGCTCGCCCACTGCTTGGGCGGCGCCGAGCTGCTGACCGAGCAGACCGCGCACGCCTCCAACGTCGGCGGGCTGCTGCTGCGGCCGTGCCCGCTCACCCAGGGCGCCAGCGGCGGGCCCTGGCTCCAGGACTACGACACGGCGACCGAATCCGGCACAGTGGTCGGCGTCATGTCGGTGGGCAGCGGGGACGGGCGGGTCCTGGGCCGCCCGTTCCCCGCCTCCGCCGGACGGGCCCTGTTCGCCGAGGCCGCAGCCGTCTGACGGGCGGGCCTTGCCAGCGGCGGGCACGGGTGGTGCGTGCTCCCGGCTCCGGGGCGGGCCGGGGTGGGCACGCGACACGGGACGGGGACGGACGCGGCGGCGCGGGCGGTGGTCAGCGGCGGCGGCGCAGGACGCGAGTCACCGCGACGGCCGAGGCCAGGGCCAGGGCCGCCGCCGGAGCGGCCCAGCGGAGCGCGGCGGTGGTGGAGACCGTCTCCGGGGCGGGCACGGGGGCGTAACGCCCGCGCGGCGGCGCGTGGTCCACCTCCTCCGCGCTGCGGCCGATCATGGTGCGCCGCGCGTGCGCCGCCTCGGCGGGCACGGGCGGCGTCAGCCCCGCGGGCTCCTCGGCGGGGAGCGGATCAAGCGAAGACGCGGGGACGGGCGGGTCGAAGCCGGAATCGCCCGCGGGTTCGGCGGCCGGGTCCGGCTCCGGCGTCCCCGGGGGTGTCTCCGGGGCCGGGATGCCCGGGATGACGCGGGCGTTGTCGTCGGCGGGCGGGTCGGCGGCCAGACTCTCCGCCAGCGCCTCGCCGAACCGTTCCAGCAGCCGCCGTCCGGCGGTGGCGCGCTGCCTGGCCTCGACCTCGGTCAGGCGGCCCGTGCCCCGCACGCCGCCGGTGCAGGCGAGCGCGGTGCCCGCCCCGGCGTCCGGCGAGGAAGCGGTGCGCGGGGTGAGCGTCAGGGTGAGGTGAGCCTTGCCCTGGCCGCGGGCCTCGGTGCCCTCGCCGGTGACGTGGAAGCCGTCTTCGGCGGCGGCGATCGCCAGCGTGCCACGGTAGGTGATGGTGGACCCGGCGATGCGGAGCCGCAGGCGTCCGGTCACCGCCGTCTCCCCCTCCGGAGCCCGGGGCTCCTCGGACGCGTCGGGCTGGAACCCCGGTACGCAGCGGGCGACGCGCTCGGGCTCGGCGAGCGCCGCCCGGACCGGGCCGACCGGAAACGGTACGTACACCTCGTGCTCCATGCCCCGGAGCCTACCTGCGTACGGGTGGTCTGATGCCCGATCCCGCGCGCTTTCCGCACACCGGGCGCCACGTCAGGCGGTGGTGGACTCAGCCGTCGTAGCGCGGGTGCAGCAGGGTCGAGGGCGGCAGGCCGGTGGCGCGGTGCCGCCGCGCGGTGGCGGCGGCGTGGGTGAGGTCGGCGGGGGTGAGGGTGCTGTCGGCGGGCGCGGTGGGGGCGAGGGTGAGCGGCGGCGGGCCGCCGGGCGCGGCGAGCAGGAAGCCCCAGTCGGCGGGTGGCTGGCCGCCGTCGGCGCGGGTGCGCGGGGCGCGGTCGGTGTCGGCGGGGTAGCCGGTGAGCCGCCCGTCCACGGCGTACGGGACGGGGTGCAGACCGGCGGAGCGCAGCGTGGCCGCCACCGTCCAGAAGGTGTGCCCGGAGCCGCGTACCGACCCGGCGTGCACGGCGACGCGCCCGTCCGGAGTCAGGGCACGCGGCAGCATGCCGTAGAACTCCTGCGAGTACAGCCGCGTCGCCTCGGCCAGCCGGGGATCGGGCAGCCCGGACAGGACGACGTCGTACGGCGCCTCGCCGGTGCCGGGCCAGGCCCGCACCCAGCGGAAGGCGTCAGCGGTCACGACGCGCACCCGGGGGTCGGCGAAGGCGTCCCCGTTGAGCGCGCTCAGTCGCGGATCGGTGCGGGCGAGCGCCACGACGCCGGGATCGAGGTCCACGACGGTGACCGAGCCGACGTCGTCGTAGCGCAGCACCTCGCGCAGGGCCAGGCCGTCGCCGCCGCCGAAAATGAGCACGCGTCCGCGCGGCCCGGCGGCCATCGCCGGGTGGACCAGCGCCTGGTGGTAGCGGGCCTCGTCCGCGCCGCAGACGCGCAGCCGCCCGTCGAGGTACAGCTCCAGCCCACAGGCGCTCGCCGGGCGCGGCCCGCCGGTCTGGGTCAGCACGATCTCCTGCACGTCGGTGCGCACCGCGACCCGGACGTCCGCGCCGTACACCGCGCGGCGCGCGGCGTCCTCGAACGGCCCGGCCAGCACGGCGGCCGCCGCCAGCAGCGCCAGCGTCGCGGCGAAGGCGAGCACCGTCGCGGCGCGGGCGGCGCGGGTGAGGTCGTGCCGGAACAGCCACAGCACGAGCGCGCCCCCGGCGACGGCGTTCACCCCGCCGACCAGCAGCGCGCCGGTGAGCTGCCCGAACAGCGGCAGCAGCAGGAACGGGAAGGCCAGCCCGCCGACGAGGGCGCCCACGTAGTCGGCGGCGAACAGGTCCGCGACGGCGCCGCCCGCGTCCTGCGCCCGGATGCGCTGGATCAGCGTCATCAGCAGCGGCATCTCGGCGCCGATCAGCACGCCGATGGTGAGGGAGAAGGCGACCAGGGCCAGGCGGGAGGCGCCGAACCAGGCGAAGCACGCGTACAGCGCCATCGCCGAGCCGCCGCCGACGAGTGCGAGCAGGGACTCGATCAGCCCAAAGCCGACGGCGGCCCGGCAGCGCAGCCGCTTGGCCAGCAGCGAGCCCACGCCCATGGCGAACACCATGACCGACAGCACGATCGACGCCTGCGTCACCGAGTCACCGGTGAGGTAGGTGGCCAGCGCCACGAGGGCCAGCTCGTAGACCAGCCCGCACGCGGCGCAGACGAACACCGCGCACAGGACGAGGAAGCGGCCGGCCCTCGCTGACACCGGCAGCCGCACGGACGACGCGTCCGCCGCCGATCCCGGCGTGCCCTCGGGCCGCACCGGCCGTCCGGACACGGGCTGGTCGATCATGCGGGGAACGCTACGTGACGCTAAACCTCCGCAGTGTCACCCTCAAGGGTGGATTTCCGCTCCCGAAGTCCGGGAAGCGGATGGCGCCCCGAGGGACCCCGGGGCGTCCAGGCCCGCGTCAGGCCAGCGCGCCTTCCCGCGCCCCCTCCCGCGCGCGGACGGCGACGCGGCTGCGGGTGGCGACCAGACGCCGTTCCTGCGGATAGGCGTGCCAGGTGCGCCAGCACACCTGCTGGCCGACGCGCTGGACGAGCAGGGCCGTGAACGCGTACGGGTCGCCGGGGAACGTTCCGGCCAGCCCGTGCGGGTGGTCGGCGACCAGCGCGAGCAGTTCCTGCGCCCGGCCGGAGAACGAGTTGCGCGAGAGCGTCTCCACCCGCGCGGCGAACTCGTACTCCCAGGCCCCGAGCCGCCGGGAGACACCGACCGGCAGCGGGCTGCCGCTGCGGCGGCCCGGCATGCACGCCACGGTCTCCGAACAGCTGCCGCTGTCCTCGTCCAGCAGCACCTGATGCGACGCCCCCAGCAGACGCAACTGCACCCGCGCGCGACCGAGCCGCAGGTCGAGGGTGGCCAGCGCGGGGAGTGGCGCATGGCCGAGGGCCCAGGCGAGGTCGGCGGCCCGGGTGTCGGTGTAGGCGGTGTTCAGCGTGGTGAGCATGGTCGGCTCCGCAAGCACGTGGGGAGGATGGGCCGGTAGAGGGTGGCCGGGCACTCCTCGGGGGATGAGCCAGGTGGATCTCAGTTGTTCGCCGGCGGCGCGTGCCCACACGGGCTCCTGACACACCATCACCGAACCACGATCCCAGCAAAGTTCACAGCGGTTTTACCCAACTTCGGGCCGTTTCCATACCCGAGAGGGCGGTGTTGATCACGTGTTCACCCGCTTCTCCTCGCTACTCCCAACCACCCCACCCAGCAAGGCAGTTGTCCCTGGCATATCGCCCGCCCACCCGCCACTCCTGACCCCCGGGGCCACCGCCGGGACCTCTCGCCGGTGCTGCGGCCCGCGAAAGCCTGGCCGTTCCCCGCGGCTGGCGCAGTCGGCGGAGCGCGCCGGGACGCGCCGCAGCCCCTCCGCACGGCGCTGGGGCCGGACGCTTCCCGGTAGCGCCCACCGACCTGTGACTCCACGCCGTGCCGGTCAACCCCCGTCCGGCCGCAGTGGCGACCAGCTCCGCCTGGAGCGTGCCGTCGCGAGGAGACGCGGCCTTCCCGGACCGCGGCGACCCTCAGGCACCCGAGGACGCGCCCGGGGTGCGTGGGCGGGGCGACGGTACCGGTGCGGGTGGTTCCTCAGTCGCCTCCGCCGCAGCCTCCTCCTCCTCCACCGCCGCCTCCGCCGCAGTCGCCCCAGCCCCCGTCGCTGTTACTCCAGCCTCCACCGTGCGATCCGCTGGCACCGTTGCCGCCCACGCGTGACCCGTTACGTCCGCTCAGGACAGCCCAGATGACTACCGTGATGACGATCATCAGGAAGACCATGCTGAATGCGGCGATCATGACGAACAACATGTTCATGCCGATTCCCCCCTCGATCCTGCCCCGCCCCCCGACAGGGCAGACCTGACCGGGACATCCCCCTCCCGCTTCTATGGCAAAGCACACTTGAGCAAGCTCAGAGGTTTCCCGGAGGATGCCGGGTATGGGACGACCGCTGCTGAACCGCCGCCTCGCGGAGTTCGGAACCACGATCTTCGCCGAGATGTCGGCGCTCGCCCAGCGCACCGGGGCCATCAACCTCGGCCAGGGCTTTCCGGACACCGACGGCCCCGAGCAGGTTCGGGAGGCCGCCGTACGGGCGCTGCGCAAGGGGTGGGGCAACCAGTACCCGCCCGGCCCCGGCGTCCCCGAGCTGCGCCACGCCGTGGCCGCGCACCAGCGGCGGTGGTACGGCCTGGAGTGGGACCCGGACACCGAGGTGCTGGTCACGGCCGGGGCCACCGAGGCCATCGCCGCCGCGCTGCTGGCCCTGGTGGAACCCGGTGACGAGGTGGTCGCGCTGGAGCCCTACTACGACTCCTACGCGGCGTCCATCGCCCTGGCGGGCGGCACCCGCGTCCCCGTCACGCTGCACCCGGACACGTCCACCGGAACGCCGTTCTACCGGCTGGACCTGGACAAGCTGCGGGCCGCCGTCACCGACCGCACCCGCCTGCTCCTGCTGAACTCCCCGCACAACCCCACCGGCACCGTGCTCAGCCGCGCCGAGCTGACGGCGATCGCGGACCTGGCCTGCGAGCGCGACCTGCTGGTCGTCACCGACGAGGTGTACGAACACCTGGTCTTCGACGGCGACCACGTGCCCATCGCCACCCTCCCCGGCATGCGCGACCGCACGGTGACGATCTCCAGCAGCGGCAAGACCTTCTCCTTCACTGGGTGGAAGGTCGGCTGGGTGACGGCCGAGCCCGGACTGCTCACCGCCGTCCGCTCGGCGAAGCAGTACCTCACCTTCGTCTCCGCCGGACCGTTCCAGTACGCGATCGCCGAGGCGCTGGCGCTGCCCGACGCGTACTTCACCGGTCTGCGCGACGAACTGCGCGCCAAGCGCGACCGGCTCGCGGACGGCCTCGCGGAGGCGGGCTTCACGGTGTACCGGCCGTCCGGCACGTACTTCGTGACCACCGACATCCGCCCCCTGGGCGGCGAAAGCGACGGCGTCGCCTTCTGCCGAGCCCTGCCGGAGCGCTGCGGCGTGGTGGCCGTCCCCAACGCCGTCTTCTACGACCACCGCGCCGAAGGCGCCCCCTTCGTCCGCTTCGCCTTCTGCAAGCGGACCGACGTGGTGGAAGAAGCCATCAGAAGGCTGTCCAAACTGCGCACACACTGATGCCCCGCCCCTCCGCCCCCAGCGAAGGGGATGCCGCGCCAGCTGTCGGCGTCAGCGAGGCGCGTCGTACGTGTGCACGTTCAGCGGCATGTAGTCACCCTCTCTTTCTCCTCGTTGTGAGTGGACCCTGCCCCGGTGGAGCAGGGGACAGTGGAGCTTGCCGAGCGCGGCAAGCGTGCGGCAGAAACCCTGTCGCCCCCTCAGATCGCCAACGCGAAACGGACCAGCGAAGCGGGCGACAGGGTGTGAGAGCTTCACTGCCGCCCCTTCGCCTTGCAGATCGAGCAGGGGAAGGGGCAGGGTTTCACGGACTGCCCACGAGGCAGGAACACGACTCCGGAAGCCCGGTCAACTCGTAGCCTGTCGCCCGTCGTGAGCGCCGTCCCCCGTGTGGGTGCCGTCCGATCTCCACGGTGCGGTCAGAGACCCGCGACATGTCTCCCGCCGTCCGGGCTGCCTCCCCGCTGTCGGCCGAGTGCTTCACACACGTCGCAGCGGCACGGGAGTGGCCGCACCGGGGGGCTTGGTCAGCGGGCGTCCGCCTCGGGCTCGGGGTGCGGGAGCTCGTCGAGGTCGAGGGTGAAAGTGCGGCCGTCGGCCAGGGGGATGGGGAGCTTGCCCGTGCCGTACTGGTGGGTGTGCGCCGCGATGTAACCGGTGCCGGTCGGCTGGGTGTGCAGGACGACTTCCTGGGCGTAGGGGTCTACCACCAGGTAGACCGGGATGCCGTAGCGGCCGTACTTCGCGGTGCAGTCGTCGTAGTCCTTGCGCGCGGAGGAGGTCGAGACGACCTCGGAGATCAGCAGGACGTCCTCGAAGCTGTAGCGCTTGCCTTCCTTACGCGCGTCCTCACGCAGGATCGCGAGGTCGGGGGCGGAGTTCTCGTCAGCGGGGAAATCGATGTAGACGTCGGAGGTGACCTTCGCGTGACGGCCGAGGGTCAGAGCGGAGTCGATCTGCATTGATCTGATGGTGCTGGAGTGCTCTTCGCTCTGTGGGGTCATGATCACCTTTCCGTCGGCCCCGAACAGGACCGTGTACCCCTCGGGGAACTCGGTGTGCACGATCGCGTCGACGCTCATGAACGACTCCTTCCCGTGTGGACCCAGGATAGGACGGAAAGAGCTGCGGCCCCGAGCCCGTTGGTACGGTCGGCAGACGGCCCGGACAGAGCGTGCGCCCCACAGCCGGTGCCGGAGAACCGCGACGGTATGGCCCTCTGCCGCCCCGGGGGCGGGTGTCAGTGGGCGATGTCCACGGTGAGGGTGCCGGCGGCGGGGGTGACGCGGAAGCCGTCCTGCGACTCGACGCCGATGGCGACGCCCAGTTCGCCCTCGAAGACGCCCATGCCCGCCACGCCGCGCACGGTGTCCGTCGGCTCGCCGTCGAAGGGGACGTTCGCCTCACGCGGCATGCCGACGAGGACCAGCTTGAGGCCGTGCTCGCCGGGGACCTCGGTGACGTCACCGCGACCGCCGTGGGCGAGCGGGTCCATGTAGTGGGCGATGTAGCCGGGGGTGCCGCCTTCGAAGGTGAAGGTGAGGCGGTCGTAGCCGTCGTGCTCGGTGAGCATGACGTTCCGCAGGGTCGGGCGGGTGGTGAAGTTGTCGCCCTCGCCGCTCACCTTCTGGGCGCTGAACTCCGTGGTCGGTGACGCGGGCACCGAGGGGGACGCCGGTGGGGCCGTGGGGGAGTGCGTCTGGGGGCCGGGTTCCGACGCCGGTGCGGACGGCGAGGTGGAGACCGAACCCGCCTCGGACGCGGGTTCGCTGCCGCAGGCGGTGAGGGTCAGCGCGGTGGCCAGGGCCAGCGCGGCCAGGGGCAGGGCGGGGGCAGGGGGGCGTCGTCGCATGCGGGCGCTTCCTCTCCGGGTACGGCGGACGGCCCCGGGCGGGCATGCCCGCCCGGGGCCGTCCGCGATGTGCTGCGGGTGCTTCGGGGAGGTCAGCTCTCGTCGCCGTCCGGGCCGGTGCCGGGGGTGCTGTCCGGGCCGCCGGTGCCGTCGGAGCCGGATTCGGCGTCCTTCTCCAGACCGAGCGTGTCCACGAGCCACTTGTCGAACTCCATCGACGCACGCACCCAGCTCACCGTGCTGGACACGAAGTGTTCCAGCGACACGCCGGTGCCGATGAGCAGCTGCGCTTCGCCGATCAACCTGACGGTGCCGTCGTCATGCGTGTGGGTGTAGACCTTTGGCCACAGGGTGCGGCGGTTCCAGTCGTCGATCGACTCCAGGATCTTGATCTTGTCGTCGATCGAGTGCGGCCGGTCGTAGAACGTCCGCACCGAGAAGACCTGCTGCTCCTTCTCCCCGCGGAACATGAAGTACGTGCGGAACTTCTCCCACGGCGCGGCGAGGTCGCCCTCGTCGTCAACGACGTACTTGAGCTCCATCTGGTCGAGCAGCTGCTTGACCAGGTTCTGGTCCGGGACGATCGGCCCCTGAGGCGGACCCTGCTGCGGTTGCTGAGGTTCCTGGCCCCCGAAGTTCGGAATCGAGGACGGGTCGATGCTCACGTAGGTGTTCCCTTCGTACGGCTTCGGCCATCCTCCCCCACGACGGCCCGGTCACCGCAACCCGGCCGGGCGCCCTCTCGGTGCGGCGCGCCCGCCCCTTGCGACGGCAGCCGCCCCGTGCGGCGGGTGCCCGGCCGGGCTGCGCGGTCAGTCCGTGGCGGCCGGTGCGACGACCAGCCCGTCACCGGTGACATCGACCCGGACGGTGTCGCCGTCGCGCACCCCGCCGCTCAGGATCTCCCGGGCCAGCTGGTCACCGATCGCGGTCTGTACCAGGCGGCGCAGCGGGCGCGCGCCGTACGCCGGGTCGTTGCCCTCGACCGCCAGCCAGTGCCGGGCGGTCTCGGTCACCTCCAGCGTAAGCCGCCGGTCGGCCAGGCGCCGCTGGAGCGCGTCGATCTGCAGCTGCGCGATGCGCTCCAGCTCGTCGCCGCTGAGCGCCTGGAAGACGACGATGTCGTCCAGCCGGTTCAGGAACTCCGGGCGGAACGCGGCGCGCACCGCCGCGAGCACCTTCTCCTTTTGGTCCTCGGGCTTGGACAGGGGGTCCATCAGGTGCTGGCTGCCGAGGTTGGAGGTGAGGATGAGGATGGTGTTGCGGAAATCGACGGTGCGGCCCTGGCCGTCGGTGAGGCGTCCGTCGTCCAGCACCTGGAGCAGGATGTCGAAGACCTCCGGGTGCGCCTTCTCCACCTCGTCCAGCAGGACGACGGTGTACGGGCGGCGCCGCACGGCCTCGGTGAGCTGGCCGCCCTCCTCATAGCCGACGTATCCGGGCGGGGCGCCGACCAGGCGGGCCACCGAGTGCTTCTCGCCGTACTCGCTCATGTCGATGCGGACCATCGCCCGCTCGTCGTCGAACAGGAAGTCCGCGAGCGCCTTCGCCAGCTCCGTCTTGCCGACGCCGGTGGGGCCGAGGAAGAGGAACGAGCCGGTGGGCCGGTCGGGGTCGGAGATGCCCGCGCGGGTGCGGCGGACGGCGTCGGACACCGCCCGCACGGCCTCGCTCTGGCCGATCAGACGGCGGCCCAGCTCCTCTTCCATGCGCAGGAGTTTCTGCGTCTCACCTTCCAGCAGGCGGCCGGCCGGGATGCCCGTCCAGGAGGCGACGACGTCGGCGATGTCGTCCGGGCCGACCTCCTCCTTGACCATGGCGTCCTTCGCCGGGGCCGCCTCCGCTTCCGCCTCGGCCCGCGCGGCCTCCTCCAACTGCCGCTCGACGGCCGGGATCTCGCCGTAGAGCAGCTTGGACGCGGTGTCGAAGTCGCCGTCCCGCTCGGCCCGTTCGGCCTGGCCGCGCAGTTCGTCCAGGCGCTCCTTCAGCTCACCGAGCGCGTTGAGCGCCTGCTTCTCCTTCTCCCAGCGGGCGATCAGGCCGCGCAGCTCCTCCTCCCGGTCGGCCAGGTCGCGGCGCAGCTTCTCCAGCCGCTCGACGGAGGCCGCGTCGGACTCGCTGGCCAGCGCCAGCTCTTCCATGCGCATCCGGTCCACCGAGCGCTGGAGCGCGTCGATCTCCACCGGTGAGGAGTCGATCTCCATGCGCAGCCGGGACGCGGCCTCGTCCACCAGGTCGATGGCCTTGTCGGGGAGGAAGCGGGAGGTGATGTAGCGGTCGGAGAGGGTGGCGGCGGCCACCAGCGCGCTGTCGGCGATCTGCACCTTGTGGTGCGCCTCGTAGCGCCCCTTGAGCCCGCGCAGGATCGCGATCGAGTCGGCCACCGTGGGCTCGGCGACCAGCACTTGCTGGAAGCGCCGCTCCAGCGCCGGGTCCTTCTCGATCCGCTCGCGGTACTCGTCCAGCGTCGTCGCGCCGACCATGCGCAGCTCGCCACGGGCCAGCATCGGCTTGAGCATGTTGCCCGCGTCCATCGCCGAATCGCCACCAGCGCCCGCGCCGACGACGGTGTGCAGCTCGTCGATGAACGTGACGATCTGGCCCTCGCTGTCCTTGATCTCGGCCAGGACCGTCTTCAGCCGCTCCTCGAACTCGCCACGGTACTTCGCCCCGGCGACCATCGCGCCCAGGTCCAGGCTGACCAGCCGCTTGTCGCGCAGCGACTCCGGCACGTCGCCCTTGACGATGCGCTGCGCCAGGCCCTCGACGACGGCCGTCTTGCCCACGCCGGGCTCACCGATGAGCACCGGGTTGTTCTTGGTGCGGCGCGAGAGCACCTGCACGACGCGGCGGATCTCCTGGTCCCGGCCGATGACCGGGTCCAGCTTGCCGTCCCGCGCGGCGGCGGTGAGGTCCGTGCCGAACTTCTCCAGCGCCTTGTAGGTGCCCTCCGGGTCGGCGGTGGTGACGCGGCGGCCACCGCGCGCCTCCTGGAACGCGGCCAGCAGCTTCTTCGCGCTCGCGCCCTGCCCCTCCAGCACCTCACCGGTCTGCCCGCCCTTCGCGGCGACGCCGATGAGCAGGTGCTCGGTGGAGACGTACGCGTCCCCCAGCTCCTTCGCGCGCTGGGCCGCGTCCGCGATGACGGCGAGCAGCTCCCGGTTGGGCTGTGGCTTGGCGACGGTGCTGCCCTGCACCCGGGGCAGCGCGCCGAGCAGCCGCTCGGCACCGGAGCGCAGTGCGGCCTGGTCGGCCTCCACCGACGCCAGCAGGTCCTGGATGTTCTCGTTGTCCTCGCCCTCCAGCAGGGCCAGGAGCAGGTGGGCCGGGGTGAAGTCGGAGTGCCCGTCGGTCAGGGCGCGGCTGCTGGCCGCGTTGATCGCGTCCCGGCTCTTGTTCGTCAGCTCGGCATCCACGTGCGGCGCTCCTCCTTCATACCGGCGGCTCCATCCTGACGCATCCAGCATACACAAACTTGAGTCGCCTACGCTCATGGCTCGGCTGGGCGTACGGATACCCGCCGGGGACGCCTGGCCGGGGGCCGGGCCTCAGTCCTCGTCGCCTGCTTCGCCGTCCTCTGCTTCGTCATCTTCGAAGGCGTCGCCGATCTCGTCCACGATCTCGGCCGCCACCAGACCCCCGGCCACACCGGCGGCCAGCCCGACCGCGCCCATGCCGACCGCGCCCGCGCCGAGACCGGAGTGGTGGGTGCCGCCGTGCTGTACGGGGTGCCCGGGCCCGGCGTGGTGCTCCGCCAGTGCGGACACCCACGAGTCCACCTCGGCGACCCAGTCGCGGCGGGCGACGTCCTCGTGCGCGATGACGTGCCGGTGCAGCACGTCCGTGGAGCCGCCGAACAGCCCGGAGCTGCGCTTGTCTCCCTCCAGCACCACCTCGACACCGCCCGGGGCGGCCAGGAAGGTGACCTCCAACTGGTGCAGCGCGTGGGCGAACCGCGGGGCGGGCGCGAGCTCCAGTTCCTGATAGAAGGGGAGTTGCTGTCCGGTGCCGTGGATGTGGCCCAGCTCCACGTCCGCGGAGGTGAAGCCGAAGCCGAGCTGGCCGAGGGCTTCGAGCACGGCCTCCTGTGCGGGCAGGGGCGCGACGGCGATGGGGTCGAGATCGCCCTGGTCGCGCGCTCCGGCCACGTGCAGGGCGGTCCGCAGGCCCAAGGCGATGCCCAGCGGCTGGCCGTGCAGCTCGGTGAGTGGTGTCTCCCACGGCAGCGGTACCGCGAACGGCACGCTCTCCTCGGCCTCTTCGGTGAGCCGGAAACCGCCGCCTACGGTGAACCGGGCGAAGCCGACGATGCCGTGCTCCTCGCCCTCCTCGTGCTCTGCCTCGACGCGGGCGACCAGCTCCAGCTCGACCTGTTCGATCTCGTAGTCGGTGCCGCCGCCGCGCATGCGCACCTCGCCGCGCAGCTCACCTCCCGGCAGTGCGGGCCCGGCTTCCAGCACCGTGTCCACCGTGGGCCCACCCATGCCGAGCGAGCCGAGCAACCGCTTGAACACCATGGTGGCGTTCACTCTCCTTCACCTGGTCCGTGGTGTGCGCACGCGAGGGCCGCGTGTGCGTCCCGTCACGGGACGACTACGCAACGCCCGGACCGGTGAAGGAGTTCCTGCCCCTGCTGCGGCTCACCGACCGCCCTTGAGGCGCTCCACGAGCGCCACGCCACCAGCCGCCAGCGCGACCTGGATCAACAGCTCCCACCAGTCGATGCCCTCGGTCTGTGCGACGCCGAGCCCTGCGGCGATGGCCGTACCGAGCAGCGCGGCGGCGATGCCGACGAGGATGGTCCAGATCACGCCGATGCGCTGGCGGCCGGGTAGCGCGAGCCGACCGAGCACGCCGATGACGATGCCGATCACGATGGCCGTGAGCAGGCCGGAGATTTCCATGGGGCGTCCCTTTCGTCGTAGTGCACTCTCCTTGTGCCCACAACTGGCCGGATACACGCGGAGGACACCAACTCCTCCGCCACCTCCTCCGCGACGGCGCGGCCGGGGGTGCGGGGCGGGGTGCTGCCAGGGGGTGCTGCCAGGGGGCGTGCGGGCGGCGCGGCCCGCACGCCCCACGCCGTCAGTGGCCGCCGGTGAGCTGGCCCGCGAGCTTGTCGTGCAGGGCCGCGCTGGGCTCGTTGCGGCCGACGATGGTGACCTTCTTCCCGCGCTGCGCGTACTTCGTCTCGATCGCGTCCAGCGCCGCCACCGAGGAGGCATCCCAGATGTGGGCGTCGGACAGGTCGATGACGACGTCGTCGGGGTCGTTCGCGTAGTCGAACTGGGTGACCAGGTCGTTGGAGGAGGCGAAGAACAGCTCGCCGGTGACCGCGTAGACGGCCTGCTTGCCGTCCGGGTCCACCACGCCGGAGACCTCCGCCAGGTGGGCCACCCGGCGCGCGAAGGCGACCATCGCGGTGAGGACGCCGACGACGACGCCGATGGCCAGGTTGTGCGTGGCGACGACGACGGCGACGGTCACCGCCATCACCACGGTCTCGCTCACCGGCAGCTTGCGCAGCGTGCGCGGGCGGACGGAGTGCCAGTCGAAGGTGGCGACGGACACCAGGATCATCACCGCGACCAGGGCGGCCATCGGGATGTCGGAGACGACCGGCCCGAAGACGATGCACAGCACCATCAGGAAGGCGCCGGCCAGGAAGGTGGACAGCCGGGTCCGCGCCCCGGACGCCTTCACGTTGATCATCGTCTGCCCGATCATGGCGCAGCCGCCCATGCCGCCGAAGAACCCGGTGACGATGTTGGCCACGCCCTGCCCGATCGACTCGCGCGTCTTGTTGGAACGGGTGTCGGTGATGTCGTCCACGAGCTTCGCCGTCATCAGCGACTCCATCAGCCCCACCAGCGCGAGCGCCAGCGCGTACGGGGCGATGACGCCGAGCGCGTCCAGCGTGTACGGCATGTCGGGCAGGCCGGGCACGGGCAGCGCGGAGGGCAGCTCACCCCGGTCGCCGACGGTCGGTACGGCGATGGCGGCGGCCACGGTGATGGTCGTCAGCACCACGATGGTCACCAGCGGCGCCGGGACGATCTTCGTCACCCTGGGGAACAGCACCATCAGCACCAGTCCGCCGACCACCAGCGGGTACACCGCGAGCGGTACGTCCCGCAGCTCCGGCACCTGGGCGAGGAAGATCAGAATGGCCAGCGCGTTGACGAAGCCGACCATCACCGAGCGCGGCACGAACCGCATCAGCCGCGCGACGCCGAGCGCACCGAGGACGACCTGGAAGACGCCGCCGAGGATGACGGCGCCGACGAGGTAGCCGATCCCGTACTCCCGGAAGAGCGGCGCGACCACCAGGGCTATCGCGCCCGTCGCCGCCGAGATCATGGCCTTGCGCCCGCCGACGACGGAGATCACCACGGCCATGGTGAAGGAAGCGAACAGCCCCACCGCCGGATCGACGCCGACGATGATCGAGAACGAGATCGCCTCCGGGATCAGCGCCAGCGCGACGACCAGACCGGCCAGCACCTCGGTGCGGAACACGGTGGCCGAGGCCAGGAAGTCGGGCCGGCGCAGGCGCGGCAGGCGGGCAGCGGGCAGCGTCGAGGACATGCGACCGTCTCTTGTTCGAACGTTCCGGGTGAGCTCTGGGCGCGGTGACGGCCTCGCCCCGGGTTTCCCGGGTGGGCACCGCGATCGGGCATCATTGCCCGGGGACGCCCGTGCGCCTCGCGAGGAGACGGCGGTTACCGCTGCTCCAGCGGCCGGGCACGTCCACGACTCTACCCTGACGTAAGGGGAGAGTGCGCCCGCTGGGCTGTGAATCACAGGTGAACGGCCGCCGCTGCCTGGTGATATGTGTCACCTCCTGCGTTGGTGGGGCAGAACGAGCGAGACGAGAGACCGAGGAGAGCGACCGGCGATGGCGCAGGGTGCGGTAGTGCGGGAAGCGACAGCGCGGGGGCACATGCAAATCGGCCAGGTCGCCGAGCGGACCGGCCTGTCGCTGCGCACCATCCGCCACTACGACGAGCTGGGCCTGGTCACCCCGTCCGCGCGCAGCAAGGGCGGCTTCCGCCTCTACACCGAGGCCGATGTCGAACGGCTGATGGTCATCCGGCGCATGAAGCCCCTGGACTTCTCGCTCCAGGAGATGCGCGACCTGCTGGAGGCCACCGACGCTCTCGCCGCCCCCGACGCCCTGCCCCACGCCGACCGCGAGCGCCTGCGGGAACGCGTTGACACCTATCGCAAGCTGGCCGAGGCCCGCTGCGCCAAGCTTCGCACCCAGCTCCGCGCCGCCGAGGACTTCGCCCACACCCTCCGCCGCCACTTGCACGAGGCGGACTGACGGGCCAACCCGCCTCCCGCCCCGTGCCGACGGCGGGCACGATGCGAACGTCGTTCGCGGGCGGCCTCGTGTGGGTTCGCGGCAGCGAACGCGCGCCCGTACGGGCCGGGGCGACGCCCACCCGCACGAGCCACCATCCGACCTTTGCCCGTCCCGCCCGCGCGCCGGCGGTGTGTCAGGCCCCGTGGGGCGTGCGGCCCCCGGGTACGCCGGTCCAGGTGCGCCACCACGGGCCACTTCGCGCCTGCGTGCAGGCCCCGGGCTTCACCATGGCCGAACACGATCGGTCGGGCTGCTGACGCCCCTGGTCAACCGGCCGATCCAGAACGTTCGTTCGATGTATCGCTGGCCGAATTCCCACGTCAACGGGTGATCAACTGCCTACCCGCTGTCGGTGGCGGCTGCTCTCATGAGACGCGCTGCGGGATCCGCCCACAGCCTTTGGGACGGCAGCTCTGGGGCGACAGCTCCCGGGACGACAGGGGGTCGGCATGACGACGCAAGGGAAGAAGCGGCGGGGCCGGGTGGGCCACCCGTCGTCCGCTCACCCGGGCGGCGGGGCGCGATGAGCCGCCGTCGTCCGGCCCGCCGAACTGCACGCCGTCCGGCGGGCCGGGCACCGCGCCGCCCGGCCCGCCGGGCCAGGAAGCAGGACGAACAGCTCACCCGCCTGGCCCTCGCCGCCGGGGCGGTCGCCCTGGCCGTCCCCGCCGTGCCGTGGCTGCTCGCCCACTGGTGGATTCTGGTCGTCGCCGCCGTGCTCGCCGTGACCGCCGGGGGCCTGTGGTACCGGCACGCGCGGCGACGGGCGGAGCAGGACCGGCGCCGCGCCCGCGCCCTGCGGCTGCGCATCGCCGCACTGGACGCGCTGGACCACCGGGCTTTCGAGTTCGCCGTACGGGATCTGCTGCGCCGCGATGGCTGCACGGCCGAGCGGCTTGGCGGCGCCGGTGACAACGCCTGCGACGTACGCGCGGTGGACCCGGCGGGCCGCGTCTGGGCGATCCAGTGCAAGCACCGCAGGGACGGGGACGGTGGCTCCGCCGTCGGCGTCGGTGTGCTGCAACAGGTCAACGGCACCGCACGCCAGATCCACGGGGCGGACGTCGCCGTCGTCCTCACCAACGGCCGCTTCTCCTCCAAGGCCACCCCGTGGGGGAAGCAGCACCGCATCCACCTCGTGGACCGCCGCGTGCTCGGCGAGTGGGCCGCCGGCGCCCGGCCCCTGTGGGACCTGCTCGACCGCGTCCCACCCCCGCGCCGGCCGACCGCGCGGTCCTGACGCGGCCCCGTGCGCACACCACCAGCCCGCGCCGCCGTGCGGTGACGGCACGTTGAAGAGAGAGGACAGCCCGGGGTGAACCTGACGATCGACGTGGCGGCCCTGCTGGCCATCGTCATCCTCCTGCGCCTGCGCCGACGCACGGAGGCCCGAAAGCGCTCCGACGAGCAGCTGACCGTGCTCATCGTGCTGGTCTTCGGCATCCTCGTCGCCCCCACCGGCTTCGGCGAGGGAGTAGCGGACCTCGTCGGCCAACTCACGCACGGTCTCTCGCAGTCCGGCAGCCCGTGACTTCTCCCGCGCTCTGCGCTGTCCTCTGGTTCCTCCCCCTCGGCGCCTGCCTGCTCGGCGAGGGGCAGGAGAGCGGGAGCGCCTGCCTCCTTCCGGGGGGACCGTGGCCCTCGGCACGCCGCCGTGGTGGAGCCGGTATCAGGTGCTCACCCGCGCAGAAGGGGCCTGATGGCCACGGAGACTGGTTACCTGACCGAGGACGCTGACGCCGTGTCGGTGATGATCTACCAGTGCCCTGCCCAGGTCAGACGCTGCGTCAGCAGGCGCATGACCTCCTCATAGCCCGGTCCGGAGAACAGGCGCATCCCCAGCACGAGGTAGACCACCACTCGCGGCGGTAGCAGCCAGGTGCGCTGTCCCGGGTGAGCGCACGCAGCGACCTCCCGGCCCACCAGATGCGGCGGAAACGCGCACGTCAGCAGCCCGACCGGGCTCCGGTCCGACAACCGCTCGTCCGTCTTCCCGCTTGACCTGCCCAGGGCGTGGCGACCAGGCACTCCTGCACGCCACGCCAGCCACTCGCTTGAGTCCCTGGTACCGCTGGTTAGTCCAGCGCTTCCCGCGCGGCGCTCACCTCACTCACACCCGCGTCCGGTGGAAGTTCAGGAAGGACCGTGACGGTGTCGGACCGCGCTGGTTCTGGTACCGCGACCCGTACTGCGGCGAGCCGTACGGATGCTCGGCGGGCGACGTCAGCCGGAACATGCACAGCTGCCCGATCTTCATCCCCGGCCACAGCTTGATCGGCAGCGTCGCGACGTTGCTCAGCTCCAGCGTGACGTGCCCGGAAAACCCCGGGTCGATGAACCCGGCCGTCGAGTGCGTCAGCAGACCGAGGCGCCCCAGCGAGCTCTTGCCCTCCAGCCGCGACGCGATGTCCTCCGGCAGCGTCACCACCTCGAACGTCGAGGCCAGCACGAACTCACCGGGGTGCAGGATGAACGGCTCGTCGCCCTCCGGCTCGATGAGCCGCGTCAGGTCGGGCTGCTCGACCGCCGGGTCGATGTGCGGGTAGCGGTGGTTCTCGAACACCCGGAAGTACCGGTCCAGCCGGACGTCGATGCTCGACGGCTGCACGAGCGCCGCGTCGTACGGCTCGACCCGTACCCGGCCCGCGTCGATCTCGGCCCGGATGTCCTTGTCTGAGAGAAGCACGCCGCCGAGCGTACGCGCACGGGCGGGGGCCGACCCAATCGGGCCCGCCCCCGCCCGCGCGTCACACTCCGCTCAGCACGCTCAGCAGCGTCCGGCACCCCGCACGGGCACCGCCTGCCGCAGCCGCGCGCACTTCGGACACCGCAGCAACCGCCCCGGCCCGATCCGCTCGCTCCCCAGCTGCTGCATCGGGAACGTGCTGGTGCTGAACTCGTGCCCTTCGGCACAGCGCACGACGGTGGACTCCATCGACGCTCACTCTCCCCAAGTACGTGGACGACGCGAGGACGAAGGCCACCTTAGGGGACGTATCGCCCACCCCGCGGACCGCCACACCCCACCCACCGTACGCCCCGACCCCTGCCCTCACGCGCTGCTCCCGCACCCGCCCCACACGCCTGCCGCGGACCCCTCGGCCAGTGCGCTGGAGGTCCACGATGAGGTACAGTGTCCCGCGATGAGCAAGCCGCCCACCAGGGCACTTGCCCCTCAAGCGGGCGTAGTTTAATGGTAGAACATGAGCTTCCCAAGCTTATAGCGCGGGTTCGATTCCCGTCGCCCGCTCCACGATGAAGGCCCAGGTCAACGACCTGGGCCTAGCTTATTGTCTAGACCTCTCGGGGGCTGTCGTGCCCGCAGCGTGCCCCAATCCATGGTGAAGCACCGCTGATCGGCAGGAGGGGGAGCGCGAAAGATCGGCGCCGCCAGCGGCATCAACGCCGCCCTGCAGGCCGAACTCGTCGTGCCGACCGGACAGGTAGTCACCATCGAAGTGGACGGCGTCCCAGCCGAAGGCGCCCGCCACCTGATCACCGACGAGGCGGACGGCGGCTTCGGGGTCCAGCACATCTTCGCCGCACGCCTGGCTTCGATGGACCTGGCCGCCCGAACGGGTACCGAGTTCGCGAAGCCGGAGCGCGGAGCCTACGAGGTGGACTAGGTGCCGTTCACCGCCGAGGCCGTGCGCAGGCTGAACCTGATGCCGCCGGAACTGGCCGAGTTCATCGCGCAAAACACCGAGGCCATCGTCTCCGTCCTTCAAGCCGCCGCCTCCGCCCGGAGTTCCCCGACCTCGTCCGCGGGTACGTACCCGTCGTCCGTTTAATGATCGTTGTAGTGGAACCTGGCTTTGATGATCTTCACAGCCTTGGCGTCGAACCGGTAGACCACGCGGTGCGTATCGTCAATCCGCCGGGACCAATAGCCCGACAGGTTGCCCTTGAGAGGTTCCGGTTTGCCGATGCCTTCGGTTGGGGTGCGCTGGATGTCCTCGATGAGGCGGACGATCCGACGCAGAGACTTGCGGTCCTGGCCCATCCAGTACGTGAGGTCGTCCCAGCCTTCCGGGCTCCAGGTAATGTCCCTCACCCGGCGCCCTCGGCCATGCTCCGCAGCTCATTCATGGAGGTGGTAACCGTGGGTTCCTGACCTGCCTTATCGCGGGCAACGGCTGCCAGCAGTCGGGCGGCGTTGGCGGGGGTGGACAGCAGGTACATGGTTTCCCGCCAGGCTTCGTAGTCGTCCTCGGACAGGAGCACGGCATTGCCTTGCTTGGAGCTGATACGGACGGGGGCATGATCCTCGTTGACCTGCTTGATGAGCGGGTAGAGATTGGCGCGCGCTTCGCTGGCACTGATTGTCATCGGGGACCTTCCTTCTCCCACTCACACCCTTACCGGCGCCATATACAGTACCAGGGCTGTACCAAATAGCGTACCGGAATGATTGAGGGCGGGGTGGTGCCCGCCACCGTCAGGCCCAGGATGCTCACGACGCATGGCCGTTGTAGGGGTCCTGGATGCCGCAGGCGGTTCCGGCGACCAGCCCGGGCGAACCTCACTGCAGCGTGGCGCTTCCGGGGCGCTGCCAGGCGGGCTTGACGGCGGCCGGGACGTCACTCCGTGGTGGGCGGGCGGAGTACGGTTTGGTCGCCGTGTGGACCGTACATGTGCAGGATCTCCACGGCGTCGGTGTGCGCCGGGCCGAACCAGTGGGGCTCCGCCGTGTCGAACTCGCTCGCCTCGCCGGGGCGGAGCAGCAGTTCGTTCTCTCCCACGATGAGCCGCAGTTCACCCGCCAGGACGTAGAGCCACTCCCAGCCCGTGTGGGTCACGAGCTTGCGCTCCCGGGGCCCCAGGATCTGCTTGAACACCTGGACCCGCCCCGGATACCGGGTCAGCGGCACCAGGACGTTGCCCCGTTCGCGGTGCAGCGGGGTCAGGTGGACCCGGGGGTCCCCGGTGGCGGGCGCGGCCACGAGCTGGTCCAGGGCCACCCGGTGCGCTTGCGAGAGCGGGAGCAGCAGATCCAGGGTGGGGCGCCGTTTGCCCGACTCCAGACGGGACAGCGTGCTCACCGAGATGCCGGTGGCCGCCGCGAGATCCTCCAGGGTGAGCCCCCGTTCCCGGCGCAGCAGCCGCAGCCGGGGCCCGATGCCGTCGAGCACACGTCTCACCTCAGGGTTCGTCGCCACGTGCTCCAGTCTGCGGCTCTTTGCACTCTCCGCAAAGACGCTGGTCTTAGCCCTGCGGCTGGACGGACTCTCACCGGAGATCCTTCCCGTTCCTGAGAGGCATGGCCGTGCACCCGACGACGACTCACTACGACCCGCCTACGCCGCCGCCAGCGTCAGCGCCCGCGCTGAGCGCCCGCCGACGCTGGACGATCCTGGCCGTCTGCTGCCTGAGCATGTTCCTGGTCGGGCTGGACACCACCATCGTCAACGTGGGTCTGCCCACGATCGGCGCGGACCTGAGCGCCGGCACCCGCGAACTGCAATGGATTGTTGACGCCTACACCCTCGTCCTGGCCAGCCTGCTGATCTCCTCCGGCGCGCTGGCGGACCGCTTCGGCCGCCGCCGGGTCTTCCAGCTCGGTCTGACGCTCTTCGGCGCAGCCTCCCTGGCGTGCGCGCTCGCACCTTCGGCGGGTGCGCTGACCGTGGCCCGGGCTGTTCAGGGCATGGGTGCCTCGATGCTCAGCCCCGTGGCCCTGGCGATCGTGGTCAACGCCATGCCCGACCGCACGGAGCGGGCGCGGGCGATCGGGGTGTGGGCCTCGGTCTTCGGCCTCAGCATGGCCACCGGGCCCCTGGTGGGCGGCGCTCTGCTCACCGGGCCCGGCTGGCGGTCGCTGTTCTGGATCAACGCCCCCGTGATCGTGATCGCCCTGGTACTCAGTGCCGTGTTCGTCCCCGAGTCCCGGTCTCCACGGCCCCGGCGGCTCGACCTCCCCGGCCAGGTGCTGCTCATCGCGGCCATCGGCTTGTGGGTGGGCGTCCTGATCGAGGGACCGCGCATCGGCTGGTCCTCACCGCTGGCGCTCGCCGGTTACGCGTGCGCGGTGACGGTGACCGCCGCCTTCGGGTGGACCGAGGTCCGGCGGCGGGACCCGCTGATGGAACCGGGCTTGTTCCGCAGCCTTCAGTTCAGCGGTGCGGCCCTGGGCGCCGTGGCCGTCTTCGTCGCCCTGAACGTGACACTGCTCCTCAACACCCTCTACCTGCAGCAGGCCCGGGGCTGGACGCCGCTGGCCGCCGGAGCGTCGGTCCTGCCCTTGGCGGCCGGGGCAACCGTGTGCGCGCCGTTGTCCGGCTGGCTGGTCGGCCGCTTCGGTGCCCGTCCACCGCTGCTCCTGGCCGGCGGCTTCCTCACCGTCGGCGGACTCTGTCTGGTGGGACTGGACCCACACACCTCCGTGCCCTTGCTGCTGACGGCCTACCTGCTGATCGGCACCGGCGTCGGCTTCGCCAACGCGCCCCTCACCAATACCGCCGTCAGCGGCCTGCCTCCCGCCCAGGCCGGAGTCGCCGGAGCCATCACCTCCACCGCCCGGCAGTTCGGCGCCGCCCTCGGCATCGCCCTTGCCGGGGCCCTGGTTACCGGCGTCGCCCCGGCCGCGCTCGCGCACGCGACCCGTCCCGGCTGGCTCCTGACCGCCGCCTGCGGCCTGCTGCTGCTCCTTGTGGCCAACGCCCCGCCGAAGAAGAACACCTGATTCGGGCGGCTGCTCCTGCGCAGGTCCCCAGCCTGTGCGCATGGCCACCCCTCGCCAAGCGCCCCGTGCTGAGACGAACGCACTCCGCTGCTCGCTCTGCGGAAGCCGCGGGACCGGAAGCCGGAAGCCGGAAGTGCGGGAGGGGGCGGGGGTGGCCAGCGGGGTGGGGTGCCTCACCGGGCGCCCCACCCCGCTTGGCCCCTTACTGTGCTGGGCATAGGGCTGGATGCGGGGCTCTCTCCCTGGTGAGCTCGCGGTAGGGATGTCGGGCGGGCGGGAGCGGGGGCGGGTGCTGCGCGGTGCGGCTAGCGTCGTCCGTCGTGGCGGGCGCAGCGCGGTCCGCGAACCGCGTCGGTCCCGCTGAGGAGAGAGGCGATGGGACAGGGGTTGGAGTTGACTTTCTGGCCGGACAGCGGCGCGGACCGTGACGGGGAACTGAGCGCCCGCACCAGCTGACGGCAGGAAACCGCCGAGACCACCAGTACCGGGGCCTCGGCGGTTGCGGGGGTGGGCGGGCGTTGTCGTCCGCCCACTGCTGTTGCCGCTTGCTCCGGGGAGCTGAGCCGTTTACTGGGTGATCTGCTGGCGGGTGTCCCCGGATGTGACCTCGATCTTGCGCGGCTTGGCCTGCTCCGCGACCGGGATGCGGATGGTGAGCACACCGGCGTCGTAGGAGGCGTCGATGCGGTCGGTGTCCAGCGTCTCGCCGAGGAACAGCTGGCGGCTGAACTGGCCTACGGGGCGCTCGGAGGCGACCAGCTCGGCTCCCTCGGGCGCGGGTGAGCTGCGCTCGGTGTGGATCGTCAGCACGTTGCGCTCGACGTCGAGCTCAACGGACTGCGGGTCGATGCCTGGCAGGTCGAAGTGGACCACGAACTCATCGCCCGCGCGGTAAGCCTCCATCGGCATGCTGGCCGGACGGCTGGTCGTGCCGAAGACCTGCTGGGTGAGGCGGTCCAGCTCGCGGAACGGGTCGGTACGCATGAGCATCACGGGTCATCTCCTTCGCTGTGCGGTGTCTGCGATGCCCTTACGGGTATTTATATAGCGTACGGGAGGAAACTTGACAAGCCCTGACTCAGGGCAAGGAGATTCCCAGGTCAGGCGTGGTTTGGTTCGTCCGGTGATCGGGTTTCATTACATTCCGGTCGAGTGGTACATGCCCGCAGGGCACCCCTCCTCTCGGGCTTCCGCCCCCGCTGTGGTGGGACATCTCGGTAGCAACGGTGGTAGCATCGCTGTCATGGGTGACGTCATCAAGAAGTACTCGATCTCCATGCCCGAAGGCGTTGCCGAGGCCGCGCGTACGCGCGCCGGTTCGGCCGGGCTGTCTGCCTACGTCGCCGCGGCGGTGGCCCGGCAGCTCGAACGGGACAACCTGGACGAGCTGATCGCGGCCGGTGAAGCCGAGCACGGTCCGATCACGGAAGAAGATATCCGGCGGAAGGCGGAAATCCTGCGGCGTGCCGTGGAGGAGCAAGGTGGCGGCAGCCAGGAGGCGTGTGCCGCATGAGCCCACAGCAAACCACTCCCGGCGGTACGCTCGTCCTCGACTGCGAAGGTCTCGCGAAGGCCGTCCTCCAAGACCGCGATCTCAACGAATGGCTTGCGCTGGCTCGCGCCCAGGACCGGCGAGTGATCACCAGTGCTGCCACACTCGTTGAGGTGGCTCATCCACGGTTGAAGCTCCCGGCGTTGGAGTGGGTGCTCTCCCGGGTCGTCGTGGAGCCGGTCACGGACTCCCTCGCGCGGCGTGCGACCAAGCTCCTTACCCGGGGAGGGCTTCATGGTCACAAGCACGCGATCGACGCCATGCTGGCGGCGACCGCGTTGGCCGCGCCCGGTCCTGTCATGATCCTCACCTCCGACCCCGACGACCTCCGTGCCCTGTGTGGTGACCGGGCTGCGGTGATCAAGGTGTAGGCCGTGCGCGGCCGGGTGCGCGACGGCGGAGGCTGGGCCGGACGCCGCTGCGGCACCGGCCGGACGCCGCTGCGGGGCCGGTCAGAGGGTGGCGCCGCTAGCGCCGGAGTCACTGCCGGAGGGAGCGTGTTGGGCCTTTGCCCGCTGGGCGTGGAGCTGCTCGGTGCGGTGGTGGCTCAGACGGCGGTTGATCTCGTCTCGGGCGGGGAGGTAGGCCGTCGCGGCGACGGTCATGCTCCGGCGGTACTGCTGGTACGCGCGGTACTGGCGCCGTCTGCCGCCCGGCAGGAAGCCGCGCCAGCGCTGCCGGGCCTTCAGCAGCGCGGCCTCCGCCGCCTGGACGGTGGTGAGGTAACGCTCCGTCGCCCCCGCCCACGTCTCCCGCTCGGCGTCCGTGCCCTCGATCGTGCCGCGGCCGAGGTCCGCGCGGAGGCCGGGGGTATCGACGGTGTAGTAGGTGTACGACTCGCCGGGGAGCGCTTCGGAGTGACCGGTCACCAGGGTCACGCTGATGAGCGCACACGGAGTCATGGCCGCACCGCCTCTCGGGCTGGGGGCTGCTACCTCAGGTATTCCCGCGCGCGCCGGGCCGTCAACGTGGCCGGAGACGAAACTACTAGGGGTGACGCCCCGCCCGCTCGGCCCTACGCGGGCCAGTGTGGGGGACGGCGCAGGGTGGGCGGGAGGCGGGTGTTCGGGTTGCCGTGCGCGGCGTTCAGCTGGGGCTGGGTGAGGAACAGCGCTCCGGTCAGGTCGGCGTCGGCGAGCCGGGCGTCTCGGAGGTCGGCGCCGAGAAAGTCGGCGGTGCGCAGGTCGGCGCCGGTGAGGTCGGCGCCGATGAGGTACGCGTTGCGCAGGCATGCGCCGCGCAGCCGGGCTTGGCGGAGCTGGGCGCCCATCAGGTCGGCGTTCGCGTGGTCGCGTTTGCGGCCCGGCACGCTCGCGCGGGCCAGGTCGCTGGTGCGGCGCAGCAGGGTGCCGGTGCGGCGGCGCACGCTGGAGACGTCGAGGGTGGCGAGGGTTGCCGCGTCGGACTCGGTGTGGGCCGTGACCATCGCATGAGTGCGCGCGAGGTCGGCGTACAGCGGCCGTGCGGCGGGCAGGGTGAGGGCCTGCGACAGGTGCCACAGCAGCTCGTGGAGTTGACGCATCACCGGGAAGACGTCGAACATCGCGCGGGCCGTGTCCGGGGCGGTACGCCAGCTGACGCCGCCGAAGGTGACCTGTGAGACCTGCTGGCCCGCGCCGAAGCAGTCGAACACCGTGCAGCCCCGGTAGCCGGTGTCACGGAGGCGGGCGTGGACGCCGCAGCCGTAGTCGGCGCGCAGGTTGCCGCACGGGTCGCCGCCGCGCTTGGTGGCGGGGAAGTCGGCGGAGGCGGCGAAGGGCAGGGCGACGCAGCACAGGGCGAAGCAGCGCGAACAGTCGGCGTGCAGCTCCGGGACGGAGGCCGGGACCGGAGCCGTGTCCGCGTCCGGGGTCGGTGTGGGGGCCGGGGGCAACGGGGCTCCTGGGGTCGGGCGTGCGGGGGATGGCGGTGAGCGGGGCCGCACGCCCGGGCACCGCCGCTCGGGCACCCCGCGGCCGGGGGACAACGCTCAGGCTCGCCCCGGCAAGGGTACGCCTGGCCGCGCACCCGGTGACGCTGGCTTCCGCCTACGCTGGGCAGGTGACCAGCGAGGACGGGCTGACCGGGGACGACGAGCTGACCGGGGACGACGGGCTGAGCACCGACCACGTGGCGGAGCGGGAGGTGCTGCGGGCGTGGCGGCGTACCGCGGCCGAGGCGGTGTTGCTCGACGGGTTTCACGCCGTCAAGCACGCCCTGCGATTCGGGGCCGACGTCTCCCACGTGCTCACCCGGGACCGGGCCGCGCTGGGGGCACTGGCCGGGGAGCTGGCCCCGGATGTGGTGGGGGAGCTGGCGGGCCGCGCGGTGGAGGTGGCCGATGCCGTGCTGCGCGAGCTGGTGCCGCGCGCGCACCCGACCGGGGTCGCCGCGCTCGCCGCCCGCCGGGACCGCGCCGTCAACCTGGCCGCGCTCACCGCCGTGCCGCGCCGCGCGCCCGTCATCGTGCTGGAGGACCCGCGCAACCTCGGCAACGTCGGCGCTGTCGTCCGCCTCGCCGCCGGGCTGGGCGCGACCGGCGTCGTCACCACCGGCACGGCCGACCCCTGGCATCCGAACGCGGTGCGCGGCGGCGCGGGCCTGCACTACGCCACCGCCGTCGAACGCGTCACCCTGGGCAGCCTGCCGCCCGGCCCGCTGTACGTCCTCGATCCCGAGGGCGCCGACCTGCGCACGGTCACCCTGCCCGACGACGCCGTGCTCGCCTTCGGCACCGAACGCCACGGCGTCTCGGCGGCCCTGAAAGCGCGCGCCGACCACACCCTGCGGCTGCCGATGCACCCGTCCGTCTCCAGCTACAACCTCGCCACCAGCACCGCGATGACCCTCTACCACTGGACCCTGACCCGCACCGCCTGACGTCCGCTTCGCCTGTCCCTGCCTGCTGCTCGGCGGTTGTCAGGACCGCCTGGCAGACTGAGAACGCTGGCGCGTGGCGGGCCTGCGGCCTGGGCCGTACGGTCCACCCGGGTCGAGCAGACGTGGCCCTGACGGGCGCGGAGTGGCGCCCGTCAGAGGTGGCGCCCGTCAGGGGTGGTGGCAGGGCGGGGTTACGCCTGGCGGCGGACTTCGATGGTGCGGAAGCGGGGGGTGACGAAGGCGGCGTCGCACAGGGTGGCGTTGGCTGAGGGGTTGCCGCCGGAGCCGTGGAAGTCGGAGAACGCCGCCGTCTGGTTGACGTAGACGCCGCCGGTGAGGTTGAGGGAGAGCTGGGCGCACTCCTCCAGGCAGGCGTCCTCCACCAGGCGTTCGACCTCGGCGTCGGTGGTGTAGGCGCCGACCGTCATCGCGCCCTTGGTGCGCAGGGTGCGGCGCAGCAGGGTGACGGCGTCGGCGGTGGAGTCCACGGCGATGGCGAAGGAGACCGGGCCGAAGCACTCGCTGAGGCAGGCGGACTCCGCCTCCGGTTTCGCGCCGTCCAGCGTGACCAGCGCGGGGGTGCGGACGGTGGCGCCGGGGAACTCCGGGTGTTCGACGGCGCGGGAGGCCAGGGCCACCTCGCCGAGCGCGGGCGCCCCGTCCAGCCGGGCGGCCACGTCGGAGTTCACGAGCGCGCCCAGCAGCGCCGTGGCCCGGGCGTCGTCGCCGAGCAGCTTGTCGATGGCGGCGGCGAGGTCGGCCACCACCTCGTCGTAGGACTTGCGGCCCGCGTCGGTGTCGATGCCGTCGCGCGGGATCAGCAGGTTCTGCGGCGTGGTGCACATCTGGCCGCTGTAGAGGGAGAGGGAGAACGCGAGGTTGCCGAGCATGCCGCGGTAGTCGTCGGTGGAGTCGATGACGATCGTATTGACCCCGGCCTTCTCGGTGAACACCTGCGCCTGGCGGGCGTGGGCCTCCAGCCACTCGCCGAAGGCGGTGGAGCCGGTGTAGTCGATGACGCGGATCTCCTCGCGCACGGCGAGCGTCTTGGCGATGCCCTCGCCGGGGTGTTCGGCGGCGAGGGCCACCAGGTTCGGGTCGAAGCCCGCCTCGGCCAGCGTCTCGCGGGCGAGACGCACCGTCAGCGCGAGCGGCAGGACGGCGCGCGGGTGCGGCTTGACGAGGACCGGGTTGCCGGTGGCCAGCGAGGCGAACAGGCCCGGGTAGCCGTTCCAGGTGGGGAAGGTGTTGCAGCCGATGGCCAGCGCGATGCCGCGCGGGACGGCGGTGAACTCCTTCGTCAGCTCCAGCGGGTCCCGCTTGCCCTGCGGCTTGGTCCAGCGGACGGCGGCGGCCGGGGTGCGGGTCTGCTCGGCGTAGGCGTAGGCGACGGCCTCCAGGCCCCGGTCCTGCGCGTGCGGGCCGCCGGCCTGCATGGCCATCAGGTACGCCTGCCCGCTGGTGTGCATGACGGCCCGCGCGAAGGCGTGGGTGCGGGCGTTGATCCGGGCCAGGATCTCCAGGCAGAGCGCGGCCCGGGCCTCGGGACCGGCGTCGCGCCACTCGGGCAGCGCGGCGCGCATCGCGGGCAGCAGCACGTCCACGTCGGCGTGCGGGTACTCGATGCCCAGTTCGATGCCGTATGGCGAGATCTCGCCGCCCGTCCACCCGTCGGTCCCGGGCTGGTCCAGCTCGAAGCGGGTGCCGCGCAGCGCGTCGAACGCCGCCTGGCCGCCGTCGGCGCTCAGCGAGCCGTCCTCGCCGTACGCCTTCGGGTGCTCCGGGTGGGGCGACCAGTGCTCGCGGGTACGGATGGCCCGCAGGGCCTGGTCGAGGGTGGGGCGGTGCTTGTCGATCAGCTGCCGGGCGGTCAGCGCGGGCGTCATCAGGGACCAACTCCTTATCGAGCTGCGTCATCGAGCTGCGTCGAGCTGCTGCGAGCTGGGCGCGGGCTTGCGGACAGGGCTAGAGTAACCGAACGATCGGTCGGGACAAGGGGGCTGAAATGGCCAGCGCGGAGCGCACTGCGGACGGTGGAACGGCGGCGGGCGGGGCCGCGCGGCCGGACGGGGCGCCCGCCACCGTCGCCGTCGTCGGCACCGGGACGATGGGGCAGGGCATCGCCCAGGTCGCCCTCGTCGCCGGGCACCGGGTGCGGCTGCACGACGTGGCGCCCGGGCGCGCGGAGCAGGCCGCGGCGGCGATCACCGAGCGGCTGCGGCGGATGGTGGACAAGGGCCGGATGAGCGCCGGTGACCGCGACGCCGCGCTCGCCCGCCTGCACCCGGCCACCGAGCTGGGCGAGCTGGCCGACGCCGAACTGGTGGTGGAGGCCGTGCTGGAGGAGCTGGGCGCCAAGCAGCTGCTGTTCGAGGCGCTGGAGACGGTCGTCGGCGCCGAGTGCCTGCTGGCGACGAACACCTCCTCGCTGTCGGTCACCGCGATCGCGGGCGCGCTGCGCCGTCCCGGCCGGTTCGCTGGCATGCACTTCTTCAACCCCGCGCCGCTGCTGCCGCTGGTGGAGGTCGTCTCCGGGCACGCCACCGACGCCGCCACCGCGGACCGGGTGCACGCGCTGGCGCTCGCCTGGGGCAAGACCCCGGTGCGCTGCACCGACACGCCGGGGTTCATCGTCAACCGGGTGGCGCGGCCGTTCTACGCCGAGGCGTTCCGCCTGTACGAGGAGCGGGCCGCCGACCCCGCCACCATCGACGCCGTCCTGCGCGAGAGCGGCGGCTTCCGCATGGGCGCGTTCGAGCTGACCGACCTCATCGGCCAGGACGTCAATGAGGCCGTCACCCACAGCGTGTGGGAGGCGTTCTTCCACGACCCCAAGTTCACCCCCTCACTCGCCCAGCGGCGCCTGGTGCAGGCCGGGCGGCTGGGGCGCAAGAGCGGGCACGGCTGGTACGCCTACGGGGACGGGACCGGGGGCGGGGGGCGGCCCGGGGCCGCCAGCGGCAGCGGCAGGGTTCCGGCCGCGTCGCCGCCCGCTGCGTCGCCGTACCCCGCGCCCTCGCCCGCCCAACCGCCGCGCCCCCCGCAGCCGCTCACCGCGCCGCCGCAGCCCGCGCCCCGGCAGGTGCGGGTGCACGGCTCACTCGGGCCCGCCGACGCCGTGCCCGCTCTGCTCGCCGAGGCCGGGGTGAGCGTCGAACACGTAGACGGGCCTGCCGGGCCTGCCGGGCCTGCCGGGCCTGCCGGGCGCGGCGGCCACCTCGACCTGCCCGGCGGCAGTCGCCTGCTGCTGGCCAGCGGGCACGCGCCCCAGCCCGGCGAGGTGCACTTCGACCTCGCGCTGGACTACCGCACCGCCACCCGCACCGCGCTGGCCTGCGCCGACACCGTGCCCGAGACCGACCGCGCCGCCGCCGTCGGCCTCTTCCAGGCGCTCGGCAAGCAGGTGAGCGTCATCGCGCCGGTGCCGGGGCTGATCGTCGCCCGCACGGTCGCGATGCTCGCCGACTTCGCCGCTGACGCCGTGGGGCGCGGCGTCGCCACCGGGGCGGACGTGGACACCGCGATGCGGCTGGGCGTGAACTACCCGCGCGGGCCGCTCCAGTGGTGCTGCGACGAGCTGGGCCCGGGGTGGGCCGTGGACGTCCTGCGCGCCCTGCACGCCGCCTACCCGACCGGCCGGTACGCGCCTTCGCAGGCCCTGGTGCGCTGCTGCGGGCCAACCGGGGGACAATCGTGCCCATGACCCGGCGCGACACCTACACCCGCGACACGCTGCTCGCGGTCGCCGTGCGGGTGTTCAACGAGCGCGGCTACGACGGCACCTCGATGGAGCACCTGTCGAAGGCGGCCGGGATCTCCAAGTCGTCCATCTACCACCACGTGCGCGGCAAGGAGGAACTGCTGCGGCGGGCCGTCACCCGGGCGCTGGACGGGCTGTTCGGCATCCTCGACGAGCCGGGTGCCCGGGACGGCCGCGCCATCGACCGGCTGGAGCACGTCGCCCGGCGCACCGCCGAGGTGCTGATGGCCGAGCTGCCCTACGTGACGCTGCTGCTGCGGGTGCACGGCAACACCGCCACCGAGCGGTGGGCGCTGGAGCGGCGGCGCGAGTTCGACCAGCGGGTGGCGGAGCTGCTGAAGCGGGCCGCGGCGGAGGGGGACCTGCGGGCCGACGTGGACGCGCGGCTCGCGACGCGGCTGCTGTTCGGGATGGTGAACTCCATCGTGGAGTGGTACCGGCCACAGCGGGCGGACAGCTCCGAGGAGGTCGCGCAAGCGGTGGTGCGGGTGGCGTTCGCGGGCCTGCGGGTGCATTGACAGGGCGCTGCGGACGCTGACGGGGTACGCACGGAAAACGGGGCGGGGCGGGAGGCCCGGCCCGCCAGCCCGCCTTGCCCAAAAACGCGGCGCGGGGCCGTCCGGAGCTGGTGGCTCCTGGACGGCCCCGGGCCTGCTTCAGCGGACGAGCGCTCAGTCGTCGTAGTCGACGAAGCTGATGCAGACCGGACCGCCGTAGTTGGCGTTCAGGAGGCCGATCTGCGTGGTGACGGAGTTGCAGTTGCCGACCAGGGTGTTCTTCTGCTTGAAGACGTTCGTCTCCTCGTACTTGTCGCCGTACTTGTCGCCGTAGTGGTGCTGGGCGCAGGCGGCGGCGGTACCGGCGGAGCCGAGGACGCCGACACCGGCGATGGCGACAGCGGCGACGGCCGTACGGATGCGGAACATGTTCTCCTCCTGGGGTCGGAAAAAGGGCGAACATCTGAAGTTCAACCCGGTTTCTGACGGTCCGCACCTTGAGTGCACCATCCGGGGGCCATCCGTGAAGTCCTGTGCTCCAAAAGGATGCTGTCGGTCCGTCGCTCAGGGACGTCCCGGCCTCACGGTTCCGGGTCGAGGTCGGTCTCCTCGAAGACCAGCAGCGTGCGCGTGCTCAGCACCTCCGGAATGGCCTGGATGCGGGTGAGCACCAGTTCGCGCAGGGCGCGGTTGTCCTCGGTGTGGACCAGCAACAGCACGTCGAAATCGCCGCTGACCAGCGCCATGTGCACCGCGCCGGGCAGCTGCCGCAACTCCTCCTTCACCGTCCGCCAGGTGTTCTGGACGATCTTCAGCGTCACGTAGGCCGACGCGCCCTGCCCGGCCCGCTCGTGGTCCACCCGGGCGCTGAAGCCCCGGATCACCCCGTCCTCGATCAGCCGGTTCACCCGGGCGTAGGCGCCTGTGCGCGAGATGTGCGTCTGCTCGGCCACGGCCCGGATCGACGCCCGGCCGTCGGTCCGCAGGAGGCGCAGGATCGTGTGGTCCACCTCGTCCAGCGGACGGGCGGGTGGGGGCCGCTCCCCTTCGGGCTCCTCGGGGCTGGGTGCGGCCATCTGTTCATCCGCCATGCCGTGCGACCTCCCCCTGTTGGACGTTCTGCCGGGACCGGGGTGAATCCGCGGCCGATCGTCCACAGGTTATCCACAGCCTCGCCCCACCTGTAGCCAGAACGGCGCGCAGACCGAACAATCGGTAGGGAGAGGGCAACCCCTCCCGCTCTGCCGCCCGCAAGCCTGCCCGCCACCACCCTTACGGAGGTGTGCTCGACATGACGGTCCTCGCGCAGCCCGGCGCCTACCGCCCCGTCCCGCCCCCCGCCTGGCGGCCGCGTGCCGAGGCCGCGCCGCTGCTGCCCGACGAGGAGCCGTACCGGCTGCTGGGCACCGGCGCCGAGCTGGACGCGGCGTTGCTGAAGGAGCTGTACGCGCAGCTCGTGAAGGGCCGCCGCTACAACCAGCAGGCCACCGCGCTCACCAAGCAGGGCCGCCTCGCGGTGTACCCGTCCTCCACCGGGCAGGAGGCGTGCGAGGTCGCCGCCGCGCTGGCGCTGCGTGAGCAGGACTGGCTGTTCCCCAGCTACCGCGACACGCTCGCCGCCGTCGCCCGGGGCCTGGACCCGGTGCAGGCCCTCACCCTCCTGCGCGGGGACTGGCACTGCGGCTACGACCCGCGCGCCACCCGCGTCGCCCCGCTGTCCACCCCGCTGGCCACCCAGCTCCCGCACGCCGTCGGCCTCGCCCACGCCGCCCGGCTGCGCGGGGACGAGGTGGTGGCCCTCGCCCTGGTGGGCGACGGCGGCACCAGCGAGGGCGACTTCCACGAAGCGCTGAACTTCGCCGCCGTCTGGCAGGCCCCCGTCGTCTTCCTCGTGCAGAACAACGGCTACGCCATCTCGGTGCCGCTCGCGAAGCAGACGGCCGCGCCGACGCTCGCCCACAAGGCCGTCGGCTACGGCATGCCGGGCCGCCTGGTGGACGGCAACGACGCCCCGGCCGTGCACGCCGTGCTCACCGAAGCCGTCACCCGGGCCCGGCGCGGCGGCGGGCCGACGCTTGTCGAGGCGGTCACCTACCGCTTGGACGCCCACACCAACGCCGACGACGCCACCCGCTACCGGGACGACGCGGAGGTGGACGCCTGGCGCGCGCACGACCCGATCACCCTGCTGGAGGCCGAGCTGGCCTCCCGCGACCTGCTGGAAGACGGCGGCACCGACCTGCGCGTCACCGCCCGCGACGCCGCCGAGGCCCTGGCCGCCGACCTGCGCGCACGCATGCACGCCGAGCCCGTCCTCGACCCCATGGCGCTGTTCGACCACGTGTACGCCGAGCGCACCGGGCAGCTGCGCGAGCAGGCCGAGCAGCTGCGCGCCGAACTCGCCGCACACGACGACGCCGACGACGCCGATCACGCCCACCACGCCGATCACCCCGATCACCCCGGGACCGCCGACGACGCCGAAGGAGACGCGCGATGAGCACCGCGGCCACCGGCTCCGGCGCGGCCCGGCCCACAGCGGCCCCCGCGTCCGCCCCCGGCGCCGACCCCGCCCGCAAGCCCACACCGCTGGCCCAGGCGCTGGGGCAGGCCCTGCGCGACGCGATGGCCGAGGACCCGGCGGTCCACGTGCTCGGTGAGGACGTCGGCACCCTCGGCGGCGTCTTCCGCGTCACCGACGGCCTGGCCAAGGAGTTCGGCGAGGACCGCTGCACCGACACCCCGCTCGCCGAGGCCGGGATACTCGGCGCCGCCGTCGGCATGGCCATGTACGGCCTGCGCCCGGTGGTGGAGATGCAGTTCGACGCCTTCGCCTACCCCGCGTTCGAACAGCTCGTCTCGCACGTCGCCCGCATGCGCAACCGCACCCGCGGCGCGCTGCCCCTGCCGATCACCGTCCGCGTCCCCTACGGCGGCGGCATCGGCGGCGTCGAGCACCACAGCGACTCCTCCGAGGCGTACTACATCGCCACGCCCGGCCTGCACGTCCTCACCCCGGCGACGGTGGCCGACGCCTACGGCCTGCTGCGCCAGGCCATCGCCTCCGACGACCCGGTGGTCTTCCTGGAGCCCAAGCGCCTGTACTGGGCCAAGGACACCTGGGACCCGGCGCACCCCACCCCGGTCGAGCCGATCGGCCGCGCCGTCGTGCGCCGGGCGGGCACCTCCGCCACGCTGCTCACCTACGGCCCGTCCGTGCCGGTGTGTCTGGAGGCCGCCGAGGCCGCGCGGGCCGAGGGCTGGGAGCTGGAAGTGGTGGACCTGCGCTCGCTGGTCCCGTTCGACGACGAGACGGTCTGCGCGTCGGTACGCCGTACCGGGCGGGCGATCGTGGTGCACGAGTCCGGGAGCTTCGGCGGCCCCGGCGGGGAGATCGCCGCCCGCGTCACCGAGCGCTGCTTCCACCACCTGGAGGCCCCCGTGCTGCGCGTGGCCGGGTTCGACATCCCCTACCCGCCGCCGATGCTGGAGAGGCACCACCTGCCGGGGGTGGACCGCGTGCTGGACGCGGTGGACCGGTTGCAGTGGGAGTCGCGGTGGACGGAAGGGGGCGGGCGCTGATGCCCGAGGTGCGCGAGTTCACGCTGCCGGACCTGGGCGAGGGGCTGACCGAGGCCGAGATCACCCGGTGGCTGGTGGAAGTCGGTGATGTGGTCGCCGTTGACCAGCCGGTGGTCGAGGTCGAGACAGCGAAGGCCATGGTGGAGGTGCCCTGCCCCTACGGTGGCGTGGTCACGGCCCGGTTCGGCGAGGTCGGCGCGGAGATCCCGGTGGGGGCGCCGCTGGTGACGGTGGCCTCGGGCAGCTCCTCCGGGGCTGGCGCTGGCGTGGACCCGGGGTCGGGGCCGGGCTCCCGCACGGGGGCGGGGGCAGGCTCCGGCGCGCGTTCCGGGTCGGGCACGGGCTCCGGTCCCCGCCCGGGTACGGCCTCGGACGCCGGGTCCGGGAACGTGCTCGTCGGGTACGGCACGAGCGAGGCGCCCCGGCGGCGTCGCCGCGCGGCCCGGCCCGCACCGTCCGCCGCCACACCGGCGCGAGCCGCCACACCGGCGCGAGCCGCCACACCGGCGCGAGCCGCCACACCAGCGCCAGCCGCCACACCGGCGAAGGCCCCGGCGACGTCGGCCCCGTCCGCTTCGGCCAACGGGACGCGGACGCTCGCCGTCATCTCACCGCTGGTCCGCCGCCTCGCCCGGGAGCGCGGCATCGACCTGCACACCCTCACCGGCAGCGGCCCGCACGGGCTCATCCTGCGCGCCGACGTCGAACAGGCCACGCGTCCGGCCACGCCCACAGCCCCGCCCGCGCCCGCCGGGCAGCCCGCGCCGAGCACCCCGCGCGCGGCGGGCGAGCGGGTGCCGCTGAAGGGCGTGCGCGGCGCCGTCGCGGACAAGCTGTCCCGCAGCCGCCGCGAGATCCCGGACGCCACCTGCTGGGTGGACGCCGACGCCACCGAGCTGCTGGCCGCCCGCCACGCGATGAACGCCGCCGGTGGGCCGAAGATCTCCCTGCTGGCGCTGCTGGGGCGCGTCTGCACCGCCGCCCTGACGCGGTACCCGGAGCTGAACGCGACGGTGGACACCGAGGCGCGGGAAGTCATCCGCCTGCCCGAGGTGCACCTCGGCTTCGCCGCGCAGACCGACCGGGGCCTGGTGGTACCCGTCGTCCGGGACGCGCACCGGCGCGGCGCGGAGTCCCTGACGGCCGAAATCCAGCGCCTCACCGACGCCGCCCGCGACGGCAGGCTCTCCCCGGCCGAGCTGACCGGCGGCACGTTCACGCTGAACAACTACGGTGTCTTCGGCGTGGACGGCTCGACGCCGATCATCAACCACCCCGAGGCGGCGATGCTCGGCGTCGGGCGCATCGTGCCGAAGCCGTGGGTGCACGAGGGCGAGCTGGCGGTGCGGCACGTGGTGCAGCTGTCCCTCACGTTCGACCACCGGGTGTGCGACGGCGGCACAGCGGGCGGCTTCCTGCGCCACGTGGCCGACTGCGTCGAGTCCCCGGCGGTGCTGCTCCGCACCGCGTAACCGCCCTGCCAGGCAACGCCCGCGGCGTCCTCGCCGTCCCCCGCCCGCCTCGGGGCGGAGCCCCCAGACCCCGGAGGCGGCGGGCCGGGGCCTCTACCCTCTACCGCGTGGACCCATACGACGTGGTGGTACTGGCGGGCGGGCGCGGCACACGCCTGGGCGGGGCGGACAAGCCGGGCGTCACCGTCGGCGGCCGCACCCTGCTGGAGCGGACGCTCGCGGCGTGCCCGGACGCCGACCGCACCGTGGTCGTCGGACCCCGGCGGCCGACGGCGCGCGCCGTCCGGTGGACCCGCGAGCCGCGCCCCGGCACCGGCCCGCTGCCCGCCCTGCACGCGGGCCTCGCCCACGTCACCGCCGACACCGTGCTTGTGCTCGCCGCCGATCTGCCGTTCCTCACCCCCCAGGCCGTCACCCGGCTGCGCACCGCGCTGGCCACCGCACCCACCAGCGTCGATGCGGTGCTCGCCGTCCGCGAGGGGCGCGACCAGCCGCTGCTGGCGCTCTACCGCGCCGAGCCGCTGCGCCGCGAGCTGGCCCTGCTCGCCACCGAACACGGCCGGCTGGAGAACCTGCCGCTGAAGCTGCTCACCGCCGAGCTGTCCGCGCACCGGCTGGAGCTGGCGGACGCCGCTGACTGCGACACCTGGGAGGACATCGCCGCCGCCCGTGCGCGCATCAGGGAGCATGGACACGTGCTCGATGAATGGACTGCCGCAGTGAAGGCGGAACTCGGCCTCGACCTGGACGTCGATGTCGCCGCTGTACTCGACCTCGCCCGGGACGCCGCCCACGGCGTCGCCCGCCCCGCCGCACCCCTGACCACCTTCCTCGTCGGCTACGCCGCCGCCCGCGCCGGAGGCTCGCCGCAGGACATCGCCGTCGCCACCCGCAAGGCGGCGGCGCTGGCCGACCGCTGGGCCGAAGAGGCGTCCGGCGGCCCGGCCCCCGGCCAGCCGCCCACCAGAGACTGACGCCGGCCCGGAAGGTGACGACATGACCGACGACTTCGACGACGCCCTCGCCCTCGCCAACGGCGCCGCCAGCCTCACCGCCGTGACCGATCCCCGCCACGTCACCGATCCCGCCCCCGGGGCCGCCCACGGCCACCCGGCCGCCACCGGCAACCCGGTCGCCACCCCGTGGGCCGAGGCGCGCGCCCGCGCCGCAGCGAGCGGTGGCCCGAGCGGCGTCACCCACCAGCTGCCGCTGGCCGATGCCCTCGGCCACACCCTGGCCGATCCGCTGCCCGCCCTCACCGACCTCCCGGCCTTCGACACCTCCGCCATGGACGGCTGGGCCGTCGCCGGGCCGGGCCCTTGGGCGCTGGACGAGGACGGCCCCGGCGTCCTGGCCGGGGACAGCCCGGCCCGCCTGCCCGACGGGCACGCCGTGGCCATCGCCACCGGCGCCCGCATCCCGCAGGGCGCCACCGCCGTCCTGCGCACCGAGCACGGCTTCGCCGGCGGCGGCAGGCTCACCGCGCCCGCCACCCCGCCGCAGGGCGCCGACATCCGTCCGCGCGGCCAGGAGTGCCGTACCGGTGACCTGCTGCTGCCCGCCGGGACGCCGGTCACCCCGGCCGTGCTGGGGCTCGCCGCCGCCGCCGGGTACGACCGGCTCACCCTCACCCGCCGCCCCCGCGCCCACCTGCTCGTCCTCGGCGACGAGCTGCTGAGCGAGGGAGCGCCTGCCGACGGCCGGGTCCGCGACGCGCTCGGGCCGATGGTCGGCCCCTGGCTCGCCGCGCTGGGCGCCGACGTCACCGCCGTCCGCCACCTGGGTGACAGCGCCGAGGCCCTGCACGCCGCGCTGACCCGGGCGGACGCGGGCGGAGACGACAGCCCGGGTGCGGAGCCGGACACCGGCACGGAGCCGGACGCGGCGGGGCCGGATCTCGTCGTCACCACCGGGTCCACCGCCGCCGGGCCCGTGGACCACCTCCACGCCACCCTGAAGCGCCTCGGCGCCCGGCTGCTCGTGGACGGCGTCGCCGTGCGCCCCGGGCACCCCATGCTGCTCGCGGCGCTGCCCGGCGGCACCCACCTCGTCGGCCTGCCCGGCAACCCGCTGGCGGCCGTCTCCGCGCTGCTGACGCTCGCCGCGCCCCTGGTGCGCACCCTCGCCGACCGCGACCCGGCCAGCGGCGACCCGGACCCCGCGCGGCTGTCCGAACGCGTGCAGGGTCACCCCACCGACACCCGGCTCGTGCCCGTCACCGTCGGCGCCGGGACCGCGCGTCCGCTGCGCTTTCACGGTCCGGCTATGCTCCGGGGGATCGCCTCCGCGGACGCGCTGGCGGTCATCCCGCCCGGCGGCGCCGGAGCGGGCGCCCCCGTCCACCTGCTCGGCCTGCCCCGGAACTGACCGGTGACCCTCCCATGAAGCTCCTCTCGTCCCGTCGGCGCGGGAAAATCGCCTACGCCGACGAGTACACGTTCCGGGTGCAGCTCCCCCGGCAGCTGACCGGTCCGCTGATCCAGGTGGCCAAGCGGCTGCTGATGGCGCACGTCGTGCTGTTCGTCGCCGTGATCACCGTCTACCTCGACCGGGACGGGTACACCGACAACGCCGGTGACGGGATCACCCTGCTGGAATCCCTCTACTACGTCACCGTCTCCCTCTCCACCACCGGCTACGGCGACATCTACCCCTCGTCGGAGACGGCGCGCCTGCTCACCACGTTCGTGATCACGCCGCTGCGCATCCTCTTCCTGATCATCCTGGTCGGCACCTCCCTGGAGGTGCTGACCGAGCGCACCCGCCAGCAGTGGCGGCTGTCCCACTGGAGGTCCGTCGTGCGCGACCACACCGTCATCGTTGGCTTCGGCACCAAGGGCCGCACGGCGGCCGAGACGCTGCTGACAGCGGGCGCGACCAAGGAACAGATCGTGGTCGTCGATCCCAGCGCGAAGGTCATCGACGCGGCCAACGCCGACGGGTTCGCCGGAGTCGTCGGCGACGCGACCCGCTCCAGCGTGCTGGAGCGGGCCCGGCTGGACCGGGCCCGCCAGATCGTCATCGCCACTCAGCGCGACGACACCGCCGTCCTGGTAACGCTGACGGCGCGGCAGATCAACAAGCAGCTCAACGTCGTCGCCTCGGTGCGGGAGGAGGAGAACGTGCCGCTGCTCAAGCAGTCCGGCGCCGACTCCGTCATCACCAGCTCCGGCGCGGCCGGACGGCTGCTGGGCCTGTCGCTGATCAGCCCCAGCGCGGGGCACGTCATGGAGGACCTGATCCAGCAGGGCGAGGGCCTGACGCTGGCCGAACGCCCGGTGACCAAGGCCGAGGCGGGCCGCTCACCACGCGAGTGCCCCGAGCTGGTGCTGTCCGTCATAAGGGGCCACCGGCTGCTCCACTTCGACGACCCGGACGCCGCCGTCCTCCAGCCACAGGACCGGGTCGTCATCATCCGCCGCGCGTTCGAGGAGCAGCCGAAGCCGAAGCTGCGCCGCAGCAGCGGCGAGGACGACACCGGGGAGCTGCGGACCCCGCCCAAGATGCAACCCGCCAAACGCGACTGGCAGGCCCCCCGCGACGACCTGGGCCAGTAACCAGCCAGCGAGAAGCCCCGCCCCTCCGGAGGCAAGGCCCTGCACTAGCCGGGGCGTCTCACCCAGCCCGACAGCATTCGCGTTGACTACCGCGACCGGATCGCGGCCATCGGAAAACACCTACCTCGCCCTTCATTTGGCAGCTGAAGAGCGCCGGTACCAGCAACGATCCGCCGGATGCGCTGATCGCCGCCACTGCCCTCGCGTACGGGCGGGGGGACCCTTGTGAGGCGGAACATCAAGCACCTGGCCCGGACCGGCGCGCTCTTGCTCAACCCATGGAAGTGCGAGGGCTGACCTGCGGGGGAGATGCGCGAGCCCTCGCGAGATCGCTTCGCGGAAGATCTACGCCAGGGCGCGGGGAGCCGTGGAAACCTGCCTGGTGTGCCAAGAGCGGTGGTGCGCCGCCACCGGGCGGTCACTCGGCTGTGGGCCGATGAGCGGACGGCCCGCCAGGGCTATGATGTGCTCGCGGGCAGCGGAGGCTGCGCCCGAGGAAGCGCTGCGAGACGAGGGAGCCGGTGGCCGTCGCCGCGACACCGAGGACGCCCTTGTCGGAGAGCTTGTGGTGCGGCGAACACAGGCACAGTCCGTTGCCGATCTCGGCGGGGCCGTCGAACGCCCACCAGCGCACGTGCGCAGCCCCAGCCCGACCGGGAACCGCCCCGATCCGCCCGTCGTAGCTGCAGAAGGCGCACTGGCACTCGTAGGCCGTCAGCACCAGCTCCCGCATCCGCCGGTCCCTCTGCCTCACGCTGACGGCAGCAGTCCGGTCTCCGCCGGCTCCAGCTCCAGCCCGATCGCTTCGCACAGCTCGTCGTGCCAAGAGGGTGGGAAGCGCGGGTCGAGCAGGACGCGCGCCAGCCGACCCAGCAGCGGACGGCTCCCGCCGCAGTGCCGCCCGCAGCTCCAGCGCCAGCCGCCCGACAGACATGGAACGTGTCACGGGAACGCGGACCGAAGCCGCTTCGGTGCGGAGTTCAAGGATGGCGTAGTTTCATCATCTGCCGGATGCCGCACGACGACAGATCCCTGGTCTATTCTTCGCCGACATGAGAAGCTCCATTCTCCACATCATCGGGATGTACGATGGAATCCTGGATGCCCAAGATGCGCATAAGCGATGTGACCGACACGACCCGGCTGTTGCCAATCCAGGATACTCTGAAAGGGAGGGAGCCCGTCCTGGTCATCTTCGATGCCTGTGATTTTGAAAGGCCAACAATATTGGCCGCCTCGCCGAAGCCAATATATTGTGGCAGGAGATCAGAAACTCGATAGTAGAGATTCTTCCCGTCCACCCAGGATCGTCCCATCTGTGCGGGATTAATAGCGGGAGCATCTGCCTCATTGCGGCAGCCACTGCGGAGTTTGTCATGAAGGATCTTGGCTTTACTCATCGCCCCCATTCGTTGTAGTAGGGATCCTGTACGCTCGCCGCGAATTCTCTCATTGGCATCCGGGTCGTGTACCGTGCTGGCGTCAATGATCGAGGAGGCGTGCAGAGTAGAATCTTCTTCATGCGCAGCATCGGCGATCAAATACTCTGCACTTACTGCACACGTTTCCGAGCTTCCGGATTCCACCAGGCCACGAGCGCCGGTGAACGCGCTGGTCATCATGGTTTCCAGGACTTTTTTGGAAGGCAGGTCACGTGCCAGGGAAAACCATGCCTCGAGTGCGCCCTCTACCATCGCAGACCTGATGTCAGAGACCTCATAATGCCATTTTCGTGCCAACTCTTTCGACCATCCCCCGAAATACGGAGTCAGTAGATCCAGCAGGATGATCAACCATTTTTCCCGCTCCTGTTGGTCGCTTTCTCTCGCCAAAGTGCCCACCGACTCCCAGAGACGCAAGCTTGCCACGGATTTCGATCGGCCGAGTCGGGCTTTATTGCGCAACTCCTGATATGTAGGATGGTTTTTGACTGCGCACGCTTCAATGTTGCCGACATGTGCACAGATGGGCTCTCCGCCGCAGTCACGCAGAACTCGTTCAGTGATGAGAGTGAAGACATCGCGCATGGTTTCCTCTCGCGCTACCAGATCGGGCCTACGAAAAATATGGGGCACGCCGTTGCGCTTCGTGTGCTTTCGCTGGGATCTAGCCCGGATCGAGTGAACTATGTTTAGCGGCACGACAGTATGCAGGTGTTGAGCGCCGCGTCGTGGCCTAGATCAGGCCCGCGCAGCGCGCAGAGGCCCGGCACCTGCCACAGGTTGCCGGGCCTCTGCGAGGTCGTCAGTCGACGAGGTAGTGGGCTTCGATGTAGGCGACGGTGGAGCCGTACGGCTCCCCCACCGGCTTCAACATGTACCGGCGGAAGACCGCGGCGGTGGCACGGCGGACACCGCGGTTGCGGGCCTCGGCGTTATCCCATGACTGGGCGAGGGTGCGCCTGACCACTTGGTCGATCTCCTCGGCCAGGTTCCGCTCCGTGACGGTGAGGCCGGGCGGTGCGTGCTCGTGGATGATCCGCGACAGGACACCTACATGGTCGTCATCCAGCACGACGGCTTCGTCGGGGTGCTTCTCGGCGTTCACGATCGCCTGGGCGACCCGGAGCGCGTCGGCCAGGAACTCCAGGGCGTCCTGAGCATTCTGGATGATCCGGTCCCGCAGCTGCCTGATCCGCTCTGCCAGGGCGGTGTACTTCGCGGACCCCGGTTCGACCCCCTTATCGAGGGCGGCTTTGATCTGGTCCAGGATCTCCGCCGCAGACGGCGGCTTCTTGTCCCCGCTGTCGTCCTTGCCGGACTTGGGGCGGACGAGGGCCAGCAGTTCCTTGAGGATGGTGATGCCCTGGGCGTCGAGGACGAGGGCCTCCTCCTGGGAAGCGACCACAGCGAACGAGTGGACGTGGGCGTTAATTATCTCCAGGACCATCGGACCCAGCTCGCCCAGCCGTTCCTTCCTCTCCTCGTCGGAAGACTTCTTGAACAGGGTTGTGTACGCGGACCCGAACAGCCCGAAGCCGTCCTGGTACTTGGCGATCCGCTTGTCGGTGTTGATGAGCGGGTACAGGCGGGCCAAGAGCCGGTAGTCCTTGGAGAACACCTTGGCGGCGGCAGGGTCGGAGTCCAGGAACACGTTGATGGCTCGCACGGACTCGTAACCGTGGACCGTGAGGTCCAGGCCGTCCACGGCCGTGAAGAGGTCTTCGATGCGGGCGAAGGTAGTGCGGAATTCGGCAACGAGTTCGGTGAGATCGGTGACGAACCCGCCACCCTTGCCCGCAGCCTCCCCCTCGGTGGGGTCGATGACGGCCCGCTGGACCTCCTCGGCCAGGCCGATGTAGTCCACGACTACCCCGGAGGTCTTCCGGAAACCGCCTGGGGAGATCCAGGTGCGGTTCGGCCGGGTGATCGTCTGGAACAGGTTGTGGGCCTTGAGCGGCTTGTCCAGGTAGAGGACGCCCTCGTTGGGGGCGTCGAACCCCGTCATCAGCTTCGCCGTCACGACCAGGAAGCACAGCGGATCGTCCGGGGCAAGGAAGCGCCGCTTCTGGTCCTCCTCGTCGGCCTCCGAGAGCTGGTACGGCAGCATGGCGGGGTCCTCGTCCTTGGAGTTCTTGACGTGGACGTTGACCTCGGCGGCGATCCGGTCGTGCTTGCCGACCTCGGCGAGCACCTGCGACACCTCGTAACCGGTCAGCAGTTCGTTGATCTTGTCCGTGTAAGCCACAGCCAGCTCACGGTTGTAGGCGACGACCTGGGCCTTGAGGCCGTTGCGGTAGGCGCCGGCCAGGTAGTGGTCCACGATGTCCTGGCAGACCGTCTGTATACGCTCGGGGTTGGCGAACACCGAGGTGAGGCGCCCGAACTTGCGGGACAGGGTTTCACGGTCAGGGTCGTCGAGGTCGAATGCGTCGGCGAACTGGTCGAACTCGGCCTGCAACGCCTGGTCGTTCATCTCGAAGAGGACCGGATGCGGGTCCAGCACGACCGGGACGGTCGCCTCATCCTGCAGAGAGCGGGACACCGAGTATCGGTGCAGCACCCTGTCCGGGTCGGCCTCCTCGCCGAAGAGGGCGAAGGTGTTGGTGGCGAGGTTCCTGAGGGGGGTACCGGTCATGCCGAAGAACTTCGCGTGCGGCAACGCTGCGCGCATCTGCCCGGCCAGGGACTTCTCCTCGGAGGACTGGGTGCGGTGTGCCTCGTCAACCAGCACGATGATGTTGCCACGGGGCGACAGGCCCTTGCCGGCGTCGGCGAACTTGTGGACGGTCGTGGAGATGACGCCGCGCACATCGTCGGCCAACAGGGAACGCAGCTTCTTGCTGGTGGCGGGCTGGTGGAAGTAGGCGTCCCCCATCGCGGAGGTGAACACCCTCGAGGTCTGCCGGACGAGGTCAGTGCGGTCCGAGAGCAGGATGATCGTGGGCGACTCAGTGCGGGTGTCGGCCAACAGCAGGGAGGCGGCGAACACCATCAGCAGCGTCTTCCCGCTGCCTTGGTGGTGCCAGATCAGCCCCTTCTTGCCACCGGCCAGGACCCGCTCGTGGATCAGATGGGCGGCTTCCATCTGTGGGTAACGGGGGAGGTACTTCTTGTCTGCCCCGCCTCCGGAGGTGTCGAAGAGGACGAAGTTGGCGAGCATGTCGAGGACCGTGGCCGGGTTGAGCAGCAGTTCGACGGAGCGCCGTAGGTCGGCCTGCCCGGACAGGTTCTCGGCGTCGTCGGTGGACCGGAACGGCTGCCACTGGTTCAGGGGCGCGCCGGCCGCCCCGAACCGCATCTTCAGCCCGTCGGAGGCGACGGCGAAGAGGTTGGGGGTGAAGAACCACGGGTACTCGGTGGCGTACACATCGTTGATCTCGCGCGCGGCGTCGGCCCACCCGGACTTCGCGGTCGGTGACTTCACCTCAACGACTACCAGAGGCAGGCCGTTGACCCAGTAGACGAGGTCGAACCGGCGAGGGGTCTTGCCGGGGATGGTTATGGTCACCTCGTCCGACACGACCAGAGTGTTGGCGGTCGGCTGCTCAAGATCAACGACCTTCAGCGCGTGCCACACGCCGTCGGCACCCCGGAACTCCTTCTGCCCACGCAGCAGGTGCACCACCTGCTCGTTGGCTCGCACCAGCCCGCCGTCAACGGCGTTGACCGTGGCGATGATCTCCTCGACCACGGCGTCCACGTCGAACCCGTCGATCACCCCAGGGTTGAGCCGGACGATGGCGTCCCGCAGATGGCCAGCGAGCACCGTGTGCGTCGTTTCACGCGGCAGCGACCTGCCCGCTTTGAAGTCCCAGCCCATCGGGAGGGACCACTGGATCATCGAGTTCTGGAACTCGCGCTCCCGAATGCCCTTCGCCACGGCTCAGACCCCCAACTCGGCGGACTCGATGTCGATGGTGCGGTCCAGCAGCCCCGACAACAGACTCGCTCGTACCCGACGGAGGCTGGCGGCCTCCGCGCGCAGTGTGACGATAAGTGCATCGACCGCTTCAGCGCGCTCAACGAGTCCCGCCTGCTCTTCCGATGAAGGCACCGGAATCTCGCGGGCGATGTACTCCTTTACCGACAGATTTGTGATCCCAGTCGTGCGGCGGGAGTAGTTGTGGGTCAGCCCTGATGCCCAGTCGTGTCGGAGCCGCCAGAACACGTACCTAGGAAGCGCCTTCTCCGGATCTACTCGCATCAATCGCTGGAAGTCGGTGGGCACGCACGGCTCCAGGCCCGGGCCTGCGATAGCGACTCGTCCGACAGGCTGCTCGGGCGAACCGCCAGACCGCTCCAGGATGATGTCTTGCTCCTGCACCGTCCGGGTGGCTGCTTGTTTGGTGGTGAATGACCGGACCGGTGAGCCGTCGGTTACGAAGTCGGAGGTGTTGGGCGTGTAGATGCGTGGTCCGAGTGCGAGCCGATCAACCTCGCCCTCGCCCTCAGGCTTCCCCCAGACGCCCCCTACTACATGGGAGCACAGATCAACAATCCGATGCCGTTCACCCTCAACAGCTGTGAAGTGCTCCGCGAGCACCATGTTGAGGAGCCTCCGTGCAGTGCTGGCCTCGGAATCGACTGCGGCGATCTGGTCGTCAACCGCACTGATGATCCCGACGATCTGCTGCTGTACCGGCAGTGGAGGCAGGGTGATGGGGATGGAGCTGAACGAGGCATCGGAGATGGTCTTGCGGCGCAGGACCGTTCCCGAGGCGCGGTTCTGCATCTCGTCCCAGAACACTGGCGTCTGAAAATACAGCCTCAGGAACTCCGGGAGAGCTCTACGGTCAACCTCGTAAGTGATGAACACACCGGAGACATGAGTGCCGTCATGCTCCGCCCGCGCCACACCTGCAGGGGCTTCGAACGCTGTGATCGTGCGGAGCACGACGTCGTTCTCGCGCACCGAGTTCAGCGTCGTGTACTTCGAGATACCGCCGATGAAGGGCTCCTTCTCCCCGAGGCCACGCCCATACATCTGGACACTGACTGCGGGATAGGTGACGCCATCCTCCACCGCTACCTTGCGGCGCACACGGGTCAGCAGGTCGCCGAGGGTGAGCTGTTGCCAGCCAACCATCGAAGGTCTCGAACCCTGTGGTGGAACGGCCACCGCGCGGCGCACATGAGTCTGCAGTTCACCGAGGGCGGTCTGCTGCCAGTTACTCATCGAAGCCCTCGATCCCTGCGGCGGAGAGGACGGCGAGCATCTGCTGTTCGGCCTTCTGGCGCTCGGCTCGGGCGATGTTGTAGGCGTCGATGAGGGTGCCGAGGTCTTCCTGCTCGGCGGCGGCCTGCTTGATGTAGCGGCTGATGTTCAGGTCGTACCCGTTGGCAGCGATCTCGGTGGTGGGGACGAATCGCGCCGAGATACTGCCCTCTCCATCGGAATCCACCGGAGTCCCGTCGCCGTCGAAGCCCGAATGATAGGCGGCCACCGTGTCGGTGATGTCGGCAGCGGTGAGGATGTTGCGGTTCTTGCCCTTGGTGAACCGCTTGGAGGCGTCGATGAACAGTACGCCGTCCTGCCGCTCTTCGGCCTTGGTGCCAGGTGCACGGAACACCAGGATCACTGTCGGGATGGAAGTCGAATAGAAGAGGTTCGCAGGCAGGCCAATGACTGCTTCGAGCAGGTCGTCATCCAGCACCCGCTTGCGGATGGCTGCCTCCTGGCCGCCTCGGAAGAGGACGCCATGGGGCAGGACGACGCCAGCGCGGCCCTTCTTCGGGTCCATGCTGGCGATCATGTGCTGAACGAAGGCCCAGTCTGCCGACGACTGGGGCGCCACCCCTCCGATGGCGCGCGGGTCGTTGGTCCAGGGCTTCCACTTCAGGCTGTAGGGCGGATTGGCGACGATCACGTCGAATTGCTTGACGGCCCCGTCTGGCTTTCTGAAACGCGGGTCCCTCAGGGTGTCGCCGACCTCGACCTTGAACTCGGTCAGGTTGTGCATGAAGAGGTTCATACGGGCCACGCCGGCGGTGTCCGTTACCGCTTCCTGACCGTTGAGGCTGAGTGTGTACCCCCGCCCGCCGTGGGATTTCAGGAGGCTCGCGGCGGCGATGAGCATGCCGCCTGAGCCACAGGTTGGGTCGTACACCGACTCGTGGTTCCTGGGGGCCAGCAGTTCGATGATCAGCTCAACGACCTCGCGCGGGGTGAAGAACTGACCTGCGCGGGTGCCGGACCCGTCGGAGAACCGCTTCAACAGGTACTCGTACGCCCCGCCGAGCACGTCGTGGGACATGTTGCCCTCGTGCATCTTGGGGGTGCGGTTCATAGCTCGCATGACCGACGCCAGCACCTCCCCCGGCAGCACCGCTTCAGAGGTCCAGGTCATGGACCCGAAGAGACGGGAGAACTTGTCAGGGTTGGCCGACTCGATGGCCTGGAGGGAAGCGCGAACCCGCTGGCCGAGACCGTGCTGGGCGACGGTGGCGAGGATCGAGGACCAAGAGGCGCGACGTTCCTGGACGGTTCCAGCGTGGATGAACGGAATCTCGAACGACTGGTGGTCGCGGTACTCGATCTCTCGGGCTTCCTCGCGGGAGAGGCCGTCCAGGCCCTCGTACTGGGCCAGGAACTCCTGGTGGTTGTGCTCCCAGGTGTCCGACAGGTACTTCCAGAACATCAGCGGGAAGACGACCGAGGAGTACTGCGCTTCGGGCATCGCCACGCGCAGCTCGTCGGCGGCGTCCCACAACCGGTTCTCGATCTCCTGCTGGGTCACTGCCATCAGTCGGGGGTGTCCTTGCTCGTGTCTGGGCGGCGGTTAGAAGTCGTGGAGCTTCCGCCGGGCATCCTATTTAGGGCTTCTGACGATGAGGCTGTGGCCGATCTCTCCGCTGGCCGGTTCCAAGGAGCCAGCTCGGGCTGGTGCGGCCCGCACGTTGCCGCGAGCATCATGTTGGTCGCTCAGGAGGATCTTGGTCTCGATGCGGTTGACGATCACGGCGCCGGTGACCTGGTCGTCGGCAGAGAGCGGCGAAGCCTGTCCGTGGAGATCCCACGGCTGTCCTCCCCGCGTAACTGAGACCACAACTGCAACCACGGAACGACGAAGGTCCCGGCCGCTGGGCGGTCGGGACCTTCGTTCAGCCCGGTGAGAGCTGGGCGGAGGATACGAGATTCGAACTCGTGAGGGGTTGCCCCCAACACGCTTTCCAAGCGTGCGCCCTAGGCCTCTAGGCGAATCCTCCGCCGGAGACTTTACAAGATGGTGGGGGGTGGTGGCGAACTCGATCCCTGGTGGGGGCATCGGGTAGGGTGGCGAGCAGCCCCTCACGTGGCGCTATCTGACTGAACTCCCCCAGGGCCGGAAGGCAGCAAGGGTAGGTTGGCTCTGGCGGGTGCGTGGGGGGCGTTGACGTTTGTGCGGCGGCTCACATGTCAGTGGGCTCCGATACCGTCGTAGGCGTGTCATCCCTCGCGCTGTACCGCCGCTACCGTCCCGAGACCTTCGCCGAGGTCATCGGGCAGGAGCACGTGACCGACCCGTTGCAGCAGGCGCTGCGCAACAACCGGGTCAACCACGCTTACCTGTTCAGTGGGCCGCGTGGCTGCGGCAAGACCACCAGTGCGCGCATTCTGGCGCGGTGCCTGAACTGCGAGCAGGGGCCGACGCCGACGCCGTGCGGCGTCTGCCGGTCGTGTGTGGACCTGGCCCGGGGCGGGGCCGGGTCGATTGACGTGATCGAGATCGACGCCGCCTCGCACGGTGGTGTCGATGACGCGCGTGAGCTGCGGGAGAAGGCGTTCTTCGGACCCGCGGCCAGCCGGTACAAGATCTACATCGTTGACGAGGCGCACATGGTGACCACGCAGGGTTTCAACGCCCTGCTGAAGGTGGTCGAGGAGCCGCCGGAGCACCTGAAGTTCATCTTCGCGACGACCGAGCCGGAGAAGGTCATCGGCACGGTGCGGTCGCGGACGCACCACTACCCGTTCCGGCTGGTGCCGCCTGGCACGCTGCGCGACTACCTGGCGCAGGTGTGCGCGCGGGAGGACATCGCGGTGGAGGAGGCCGTACTGCCGCTGGTGGTGCGGGCGGGGGCCGGGTCCGTGCGGGATTCCATGTCGGTGATGGACCAGTTGCTCGCCGGGGCCGGTGCGGGTGGTGTGACGTATGCCATGGCCACCGCCCTGCTCGGGTACACCGACTCCGCGCTGCTGGACGAGGTGGTGGACGCGTTCGCGGCGGGGGACGGAGGCGCCGCGTTCGCGGTGGTGGACCGGGTGATCGAGGGCGGGCACGATCCGCGCCGGTTCGTGACGGACCTGCTGGAGCGGCTGCGGGATCTGGTGATCCTGGCGGCGGTGCCGGACGCGCTGGAGACCGGACTCATCGACGCCCCGGCCGAGGTGCTGGAGCGGATGCGGGCGCAGGCCGAGGTGTTCGGCGCGGCGGAGCTGAGCCGCGCCGCCGACCTGGTCAACGCCGGGCTGACGGAGATGCGGGGCGCGACCTCGCCCCGGCTGCAGCTGGAGTTGATCTGCGCGCGGGTGCTGCTGCCCGCCGCCTACGCGGACGAGCGCTCGGTGCAGGCCCGGTTGGATCGGCTGGAGCGCGGTGTTGGCAGCGTGGGTGGTGGCGCCGCGTTTGGTGGGGTGAGCGGGGGTGTTGCTGCCGCTGCTCCTGGGGGCGGGCTCGGCCCTGGGGTGGGCGGGCAGGGCGTTGCTCCGGGTGCGCAGGGCGCTGCTCCGGGTGGGTTGGGTGGTCCGGGGGGTGCGTCCGGTGCCGGTGGGTCTGCTGGTCCTGGTGAGGTGGTTGCTGCGGGTGGTGCGGCTGGTTCAGGTGGTCTCGGTGGTTCTGGGGCGGAAGGGGTGCAGCCTGCGGCGGCGTCGCCTGCCGGAACGCCGGGGGAGGGGGGCGCCGGGCAGGGTGGACGGCGCCCGGGGGCGTGGCCTACCGCGTCGTCGGGGGGCGCTCCGGGGGCGGCTGCCGCACCGGCCGCTCCCGCTCCGGCCGCGCCCGCCGCTTCCGCGCCTGCTCCGGCCGCGCCGGCGCCTGCCCGGCCCGCGTCCGCTCCGGCCGCGCCTGCGGCGTCCGGGCCGGGGGGTGGGGGTGGTGATGTGGCGCAGGTGCGGCAGATCTGGCCGGACGTGCTGGAGGCGGTCAAGAGCAAGCGCCGCTTCACGTGGATTCTGCTCAGCCAGAACGCGCAGGTCAGCGGCTTCGACGGGACGACGTTGCAGCTCGCGTTCCCGAACGTCGGCGCCCGCGACAGCTTCGTGAGCGGCGGCAGCGAAGACGTGCTGCGCGCGGTGCTGGGCGAGCGGTTCGGGGTGCAGTGGAAGATCGACTCCGTGGTGGACGCCGGTGGGGGTGGCGGCGGGTCCACGGGGCCGGTGCCACCAGGCCGGTCCGTGCCGTCTGGTCCCGGTTCCGGCCCGGGTTTCGGCGGCCCGGCGGGGTCGCCGCAGGGCTCGGGCTTCGGCGGCCCCGGGTCATCCCAGCAGGCGCCCGGGGCAGGTTTTGGCGGCGCCGGGCCGTCGCAGCCGCCGCCCGGGGCGCCGTCGTACGCGCCGCACCCGGCCCCGGCGGGGCCGTCCGCCCCGCAGGCGCACGCGTCCGAGTCCGTGCCACCCGGGCCGTCGCGGCCGGAGCAGGCCCCGCAGCCGTCCGCCCAGCAGCCGCAGCCGTCCGCGCCGCAGCAGTCGCCGCAGGCCCGGGCGCCGGAGCCGGAGGCGCCCGCGCCGCCTCCGGTGTCCGTCGAGGACGACATCCCGGAGGACGACGACCCCGATCTGGACGAGAGCGCCCTGTCCGGGCAGGACCTGATCGTGCGCGAGCTGGGCGCCACCGTGATCGAGGAGATCGAACACTAGTGAGCCGGACGGGAGGCGGGCCGAGCACGTAGGCTCGGCACACGAGCGGCCGTGAGCGGCGTGAGCGGCGCGGTCAGCGCGCCCCGAGCGCCGCGTGCGCACGGCGGGCGCGGCAGCGTCAGCGGCGGTGGCTGGCCGTCGTACACGTCAGCGCAAAGTCAACACGCGACCAGAGTCAACAGGCGACCAAGGAGCGAGCCCGTGTTTCCCGGTGGTGGTGGGGCCGACATGCAGCAGCTGTTGCAGCAGGCCCAGAAGATGCAGGAAGAGTTGGCCGTGGCACAGCGGGAGCTGGCCGAGACGCCGGTGGAGGGCTCGGCGGGCGGTGGCCTGGTCAAGGCGACGGTGACGGGCGCGGGCGAGCTGACGGGGCTGGTGATCGACCCGGAGGCGGTGGACCCGGAGGACACCGAGACGCTGTCCGACCTGGTGCTCGCCGCCGTACGGGACGCCAACGCCGCCGCGCAGCAGCTCCAGCAGGCCAAGCTGGGCCCGCTCGCCCAGAGCCTGGGTGGCGGCGGCATGCCCGGGCTGCCCTTCTAGCGCGGCGGGCGGGGAGCAGCGGTGTACGAGGGCGTCGTCCAGGACTTGATCGACGAGCTGGGCAGGCTGCCCGGGGTCGGCCCCAAGAGCGCGCAGCGGATCGCCTTCCACGTGTTGCAGGCGGAGCCGGTGGACGTGCGGCGGCTGGCGCAGGCGCTGACGGAGGTCAAGGCGAAGGTGCGGTTCTGCGCGGTGTGCGGGAACGTGGCCGAGGAGGAACAGTGCCGCGTCTGCCGTGATCCGCGCCGTGATCCGTCGGTGATCTGCGTGGTGGAGGAGCCGAAGGACGTCGTGGCGATCGAGCGGACGCGGGAGTTCCGGGGCCGCTACCACGTACTGGGCGGCGCGATCAGCCCGATCGAGGGGGTCGGCCCGGATGACCTGCGGATACGGGAGCTGCTGGCGCGGCTCGCGGACGGCGCCGTCACCGAGCTGATCCTGGCCACGGACCCGAATCTGGAGGGCGAGGCCACCGCGACGTACCTGGCGCGGATGGTGTCGTCCATGGGTTTGAAGGTCACACGGCTGGCCAGCGGTCTGCCCGTCGGGGGAGACTTGGAGTACGCCGATGAGGTCACGCTGGGGCGGGCCTTCGAGGGGAGAAGGTTGCTCGATGTCTGACATCACGCAGGCCGACAGCACGCGGGCCGGGCTCGCCCAGGCTCCGCGACCGGAGGCGCACCGGCTGAGTGCCGCCGCGGCCCCGGACGACTTCGCGGTGCAGATCGCCGACCAGGTGGAGAGCTTCATCCTGGCCGTCACCGAGGTGGCCAAGGGCGACGAGCCGGCCAGCGCGGTGCCGTACCTGCTGCTGGAGGTCTCGCAGCTGCTGCTCGCGGGTGGCCGGCTGGGCGCGCACGAGGACATCGTTCCCGACGAGCGGTACGAGCCGGACACCGGTCCGGAGCCGGACGACGTGGACGCGCTGCGCGAGGGCCTGGCCCGCCTGCTGGACCCGGTGGACGTCTACTCCGAGGTCTTCGACCCCTACGTGCCGCGTCAGGCGCCGGTGGCGTGCCGGATCTCCGACGACATGGCCGACGTCGTCACCGACCTGCGGCACGGCATGGCGCACTACCGTGCGGGCCGCACGTCGGAGGCGCTGTGGTGGTGGCAGTTCTCCTACCTGTCCAACTGGGGCACGTCGGCCTCGGCGGCACTGCGCGCGTTGCAGTCGCTGATCGCGCACGTGCGGCTGGACACGCCGCTGGGCGAGCTGGACGGGCTGGACACCGACTCCGGCGCGGCCGGGGACGACGGCGAGCTGGAGCGGGAGGCCGGTGCGGTGATGGCCGCGGAGATCGGCGTCCCGCTGGGCATCAAGCCGAACGGGAGCTAGGGGTGCGCTGAGTTTCCCGCGCCCCGGCCGTCGGTACCCGCAGGCGAAACCGGAACCGAGGGAGCTGACGATGACGAGCGCGACGGCACACAGGAACCCCGTGACGGAGCTGGACGCCCGTTTCAGTCAGCCCGGTGCGCGGCCCACGCCGTGGCCGGAGGCGGCCGAGCGGCTGGCGGCGGCCGAGCTGTACTGGCTGACGACGGTCCGCGCGGACGGACGCCCGCACGTGACGCCGCTGATCGCGGTGTCCGTCGGCGAGACGCTGCACTTTTGCACCGGCCCCGCCGAGCAGAAGGCGCGCAACCTGGAGCGCGACGCCCACTGCGTGCTGACGACGGGCTGCAACAGTCTGAACGGCGGTGAGGACCTGGTGGTCGAGGGCGAGGCGGTCCGCGTCACCGATGAGGCGCGGCTGGCGCGGCTGGCGTCGGCGTATGTCGCCAAGTATGGGCCGGAGTGGTCGTTCGGGGTGCGCGACGGCGCTTTCGTCAACCCGGGATCGGCGGACCCGGCGCTGGTGTTCGCCGTCGTCCCGACGCGGGCGTTCGGCTTCGCCAAGGGCAGCGCCGAGGGGGAGCCGTACGGGCAGACCCGCTGGCGGTTCTGAGCCTCCCGCGCCCCGGGCCGGAGCCGCTGCCCCGGGCCAGCGCCACCCGCCGCCGGGCCGGACCGCAGCCCCCGCGCGCGAAGAGACAGGACCTGCCGAAACCCCCTCGGCATCGGCAGGTCCTGTGCTGTCCCTGAAGCGGTGACCGTCAGAAGGTCAGGCTCCAGGAGTCGAGGTAGCCGGTGTCATCGCTGTGGGCGTCGGCGACCCGCAGCGTCCACGTGCCGTTCGCGGTGGCTGAGGAGGCGTCCACGGTGTACGTGGCGACCAGATTGGCGCCGCTGTCGTTGGCGTCGGCGCTCTTGAGCCGGGCCGATTCACCGCCTGGCGCGACGATCTCCAGCACGAGGTCCCCACGGTAGGGGTGCTTGATGTCCACGCCGACCTTCAGGTCCGCCGGAGCGGCACCGCTGCGTCCGGTCACCGAGATCTTGGACGTCACCCAGGTGTTGTCGTCCGGGATGGCGACATCGTCGGAGTTGGTGTAGACATCCGCCGGCGGGTCGGGCTCCGGGTCGGACCCCGAGCCGCCGGTGACGGCCTTCAGCGTCGCGGCGGCGTCGGCCAGCCCGGCGCCGCAGCCGCCGCTGCACGAGCCGGGCAGGTCGCGGGCGTTCTCGCGGATCGCGGCGGAGACCTGGCCCGGTGTGATGGACGGCTTGGCCTGGTACAGCAGCGCGGCCAGACCGGCGATGTGCGGGGCGGCCATGCTGGTGCCCTGGTAGGCCGCGTAGCTCTCGCTGTCGGCGGAGCGGCTGCCGCTGTTCAGCGTGGACCAGATGCCATTGGCCCTGCTGACGTGCACCTCGCCACCGGGCGCGGTGATCTCCACGGCCTTGCCGTAGTTCGAGTAGCGGGCGCGGTTGCCCTCGCGGTCGCTGGCGGCGACGGTGATGACGCTGTCGCAGTTGGCGGGGCTGTGGTTGGCCGCGTTGGCGTTGGAGTTGCCGGCGGCGACGACGACGGTGGCACCGCGCTTCACGGCGCCGTTGATGGCGCTTTGGGACGCCGAGTCGCAGGAGTGGTTGCCGCCGAGGCTCAGGTTGAGGACGTCGGCGGGGTGTTCGTTCTTCGGCACGCCTTTGACCGAGCCACCCGAGGCCCAGGTGATGGCGTCGATGATGTCGGACGTGGTGCCGCCGCACTTGCCCAGCACGCGCACGGGCTGGACCTTCGCCGCGTAGGCGATGCCCGCGATGCCCTTGCCGTTGTGCGTGGCCGCGGCGGCGGTTCCGGCGACGTGGGTGCCGTGCCAGGAGCTGTCGGTGTCCTGCTCGGGGATGGGGTCACCCGTGTTCGGGTCCTTGCCGCACTCACCGCGCTTCAACCAGTCGCCCGGGTCGGTGGCGTCGGAGTCGCGGCCGTCGCCGTCGGCGGCCATGAAGGTGTCGGAGATGAAGTCGTAGCCGTCGATGATGTTGTCGGCCAGGTCGGAGTGGGCGACATAGCCGGTGTCGATGACGGCGATGGTGACGCCCTTGCCGGTGGCGTGGTCCCACGCGCCGGGGACCTTCATGCCCGCCTTGTCCTCAAAGAGGTCCCACTGACGCTCGTAGTAGTCGTCGTTCGGTTTGGCGGCGGTGGCGTACATCCGCGTGTCCGGGACGACGTAGGCGACGTCCGGGTCGGTGGCGAACTCGGCCATGACGTCCTCGACGTCGGCCTTCTCCAGCTCGCCGCCGAGATCAACGAGGGCGGCGCCGGTGCCCAGGCGGCGCTCGAAGTCCAGCTTCTCGCCGGACGCCTTGGCTTTCTCCGTCGCGTCTTTCGCGGCCGCGTCGTCGGACTTGGCCTCGGACGCCTGGGAGCGGTAGCCGACGATGAGCCGCTCGGCCGGTATGGCCTCGGCGGTGTCGGCCGCGGGGGCCACGGGGATGCCCGGGGCTCCTGGGGCGGCGGCGGATGTGGTGATTCCGGTGCCGATGAGGGCCGCGGTGGTCACGGCCAGGAGGGATATGCGCAGTGGTCTGGAACCGTTCAACGTGCTGCCTTTCGTGGTCGGCTCCGCGTGCGGGCGAAACCGACAGCAAATGGTGCGGTTCATGACAAGTCGCGCAGTGTGCGCCGAATGGCCGGTGAGGGGGGTGAGGGGGGTGAGGGGG
>NZ_JAEVFI010000011.1:0-123439 GCF_019303495.1 Streptomyces sp. JJ66
AGGCGATCTTCGTAATCCATCGGAAACGATCTTCACTCGCCAGGGCGTAGATGAGATCCGCTCATTTCACTCGTCAGCAATCCAGCAGACCCGACCCCCTCGGCCGACACGAACTGGCCCTCCTGACCCTCAGTACGGCCCTGCGTTCCGCCGGTCTGGATTGGTACGAGCAGGGCGACGTGTGGGCGAAGATCGCCGCCCAGCGCAGCGGTGGCACCCCACCCTCCCCGCGGCTGAAGGCCGCCGTTCACCGACTGATGACCGTGGACGTCAGTCCATCCAGCAACCTCATCCGAGACGGCCGTCTTGCGACTCTGAGCGGCTGGATCAACACCTTCGACACCCTCGGCCGCCGACTGGCCGACCTCAACCGCCGGGGGGAGCTCGAACGCGGACTGCGCGCCGTCCTCGCACACCACGCCATCTTCCACTTCAACCGCCTGGGCCTCTCCCGTGCAAACCAGCACACCCTGTCAACACTGGCGAAAGAAGTAGTCATGGGGACGGGCGACAGTGCCGCAACCACCCCCGCCATGGCCTCGCCGACCCCTATGGTCAGCGGCGTGAACAGTGAGCCCATCGACGACAAAGACGCCGACCGCCTCCGCGCCCAACTCATTGACCGCCTAGTCGAAAGCGGCTCGGTGCACACTTCCCGGGTGGAAGACGCCATGCGCACGGTGCCGCGTCATGTCTTCGTCCCCAACGTCCCGCTGGAGAAGGCGTACGGAAACGCTCCGGTCAACGTCAAGCACGACGAGAGTGGCGCGTCCATCAGTTGCGCTTCTCAGCCCGACATCGTTGGCATCATGCTCGAACAGCTCGAAGTCGAGACGGGACACCGGGTACTCGAACTTGGCGCAGGCACCGGCTTCAACGCGGGACTTCTTGGCTACCTCGTGGGACACACGGGCCACGTCACGACGATCGACGTGGACGACGACCTCGTGGAAGGTGCCCGGGCCGGGCTCGTCGCCGCAGGCATCGACAACGTCGAGGTGATCATCGGGGACGGGGCGCTCGGTTACGCCGACAACGCCCCGTACGACCGCATCGTGGCCACGGTGGGCGCCCATAGTGTGCCGCCCTCCTGGCTCGACCAGCTCGCTCCTGGCGGACGTCTCCTCACCCCTCTTCGCCTCCGCGGCAGCGTCGCCCGATCGATCGCTTTCGAGCAGGCCAATGACGGGACATGGCAGAGCATCGGTTCCGAGATGAACACCTTCATGCCGCTCAGGCAGGGCATCGCGGACGACCCGCGACGCTTCGTGAAACTCACGGACGACGGCTCAGTGACCCTCGTGACCAACAGGGACCAGTCCGTGAACGCCGAGGCTCTGGCAGGCGTGCTCACACAGCCGCGCACCGAGGTGTGGAGTGGCGTGCTCTTCCGCGGACCGGAGTCGGCCGAGTGGATGGAGCTGTGGCTGACCTGCGTGATGCCGAACGGTCTCAGCCGGATGCCCGCCACGCGGGAAGCCATCGAGCGGGGCGTGGTTGCCGCCCCATACGCCAGCTCGACCGCTGCCTTTGAGAGTGACACGCTTACGTACCTGACCCGCCGAACCGCCGCCGAGAAGGCACCGGACGGCGCCACCCTGTACGAGTTCGGTGTCGTTGGACACGGCCCTCAGGCCGCCTCGCTGGCTGCCCGGGTCACAGAACAGATCCGCGTATGGGATCACGACTTCCGGGGACACGATGTGGCGTTCGCGATCCAACCACTCGATGCCGCGCCGCCCGCGACCGGGTCCGGCCGCTTCGCCTTCGACAACCCGCTCAACCGTCTGATCATCGAGTGGCACTGAAATGGACGCCAGCCAGATAGCACGGCGATTCCCGCTGGTTCCCCGTCCGCGGCCCGCGTCTCTGCCGCTCACCGAACGGGTGCAAGAGATTCACGAGCTTGCCCGGACGGCAAAGCAAAACGGTGAACTTGCCATCGCTGCCGCGGCGCTGAATCGGGCAGCCTTGATCGCGAGCGACTGCGGGTTGCCCGACCTGGCCCGTGAGCTGTGCTGGCGCCACGCGGAGATCTTCCTGTGTGCCCAGCCCCTGGGCACACAGGAAGCGCGGTACGCGCTAGAACCCCTCGTCAACCTTGCCCGCCTGAACATCCGAGGCGGCGACGGGGAAGGCGCTTACCACCTGCTGGACACCCTGAACCGGGCGGTGAGGCAGCAGGTGGACGCGGTTATCGGGGGCAGCGCCGTTTCCTTCCGGCGTCTGACCAAGACGGCTGAAGACCGGAGAGCGGTCTGTCGGTGGCTGTGGACGGTCCTGCTGGGTGACGGCACACGCGCTCTCATCACGGCTGGCCAATGGGAACGCGCACGGGAACACGCCGGGCAGCACAAGGGGATCGGTCGTCGTCTCTTCGACGGCCGACAAGTGACCATCGTGTCACTGTGTCTCGAAGGGGACCCGGCATCGGCACTGAGGACGCTCGAAGGGAGCATGCCGGGCGAAGCGTGGGAGCAGGCCGTCGCTGCTTGTCTAGCGCTGCTATGCATTGCGACGGCCGGGTTATCAACGGCGGAGGCGGCCCCGACGGCAGTGAGGGAGTACAAGAACCTCGAAGCCACCCCCGAGTTGGTCGTTTTCCGAACGCGCCTTGGGCTCACCGCGCTGGACCTCTGTCCGGAAACGAGCCGTGTCGAGACAGCCTCCCGCATTATCCGCGACGTGGTCGCCTCCGGCGACGGATTCGTCGCGCGGGAGACCCTGGCGCACCCGGCCTGCTTCGAGCAGATGAGCGCGAGAGACCGTGCCCTGCTCTCCGAGGCTGTCTCCGTCGCTGGCCTGGGGCGAGGCAGCATCACGTCAGAGCTGCGACGGACTCTTCTCGAAGCGGTGGCGGTGGGAAGTGCAGCGGCAGAGCGAGCCCTTCGCGCTCATCCATGCCGTCGGTGAAGCTTGCTGGGCCGGTTGCTGTTAGAGGGTGACATACACCACAGGAAAATGTGCGATGGCGGGGCAACTGGGCCATTCATCCGCTTTCTCGTCCGAGTAAGGGTTGCCTGAGCATTTCGATGGTCACAGAAGCGTGCTGACACGGTGCTGTGCTGGCCTTACTGTCGGCCCTGCCGTGCGGCGCGGAGACGACCGAGAGCGCGCTCCGGCATGTGAACGTTTCCCGCGACGACGCCTATGAAGAGGTCACCCATGCGTATTCGCCGTGCAGTTGCGGCCGCCGCCGCCACGGCTGTCATCGCCCCCGCCGCGATCCTCGCGGCCCCCGCCGCCTACGCGACGGACGGCACCAACACGACTCCCACCGTCGAGCAGACGGAGCAGCCGAAGCCGGAAACCCCGGCCGGGCCGGGGACTCCGGAGGTCGAGGAGACCGAGAAGCCGAAGCCGGAGACCCCCGCCAAGACCGAGGCCCCGGTCGAGGAGGAGACCGAGAAGCCGGAGGAGGAGAAGCCGGCTGTCGAGGAGACGGAGAAGCCGAAGGGCGAGACCCCCGCCGAGGAGAAGCCGGAGGAGGAGAAGCCGCAGAGGGTGGTGACGCCGAAGCTGGAGGAGCCCCCGGGCGGCGAGATCATCCCGGAGGCGTGCGAGGACGCCGACTTCCAGGCGACCCTGTCCGGCTTCCCGAACACGATCGTCGCGGGCTCCGGCTGGCATGAGTTCACCCTCAGCCTGGACAACACCGACGGGGAGAAGCTGGACAAGGTCATTGTGGCCTCGGCCGTCCTGGGCGAGGACTCCGAGCAGTGGAGCGACCTTCCGGGGAAGAACTCCGCGATGGAGTACTTCGACCCCGAGGCCGGGAAGTGGAGCGCGGAGTTCTCCAAGGGGGGTTTCCTTGCCGGAGCGGTGGATCTCGGCGCCGGCCAGACGGTGAAGGTCAAGCTGCGCCTCAGCGTGTCCAAGGAGGCCAAGCCGGGGGCCGCCGAGAGCTACGCGTCCGGCGTTTACAGCGACGGGGGGAACTGCGCCCTGCACAGCACGTACTACCCCTTCAAGGTGCTGGCCCCCGGTTCCTCGGCCGGTGACGCGGGCGACTCGAAGCCGCAGGGTGGCAAGAAGCCGGTGGACATGAAGCCTGCTGGTGACGTCAAGGAGACGGGTGACGAGCTGGCGAAGACCGGTTCGGATTCCCAGCTCCCGGTGTTCGCGCTGGCCGGTGCGGCCGCCGTGGCCCTCGGTGGCGGCGCCCTGTTCGTCGTGCGCCGTCGCAAGGGCGCCGACTCGGCTGCCTGAGCACCGGGTGCCGCACCGCCAGGCGTCGATGCGGTAGCTCGGTAGGCCGTGCGGGTCCGGTCCCCCCGGGGGAGGCCGGACCCGCACACGTGGGGCACGCAGCCGACGGCACCTGGAACTCCGGCTGCCTCAAGCGGCAGCCGGAGTTCCGCTGTGAGGGGACGACTCGCAGGCTGGGCGGAAGGTTGTACGGGGCGCGATAACGGTCGGAGCACAGTCACAACAGCGCCACCTGTGAGATAGGGCACAGGGAAAAGTGGGAGGCGTGGGCAACTGCGCCGGGTTGCCCGTTTTGCCACCCGGCCGGGTGACGCATGGGCGTCCGGGGCTCGCCAACACCAGCTGACAGGGCGTTTATTTCGGCCTTACTGTCGGTCCTGCCGTGCAGCGCGAAGACGAACCAGGTGCTCGCGCTCCGGTACCTACCTAGCGCTTGCTTCCTGTGACTGACGCCTATGAAGAGGTCTCCCATGCGTATTCGCCGTGCAGTTGCGGCCGCCGCCGCCACGGCTGTCATCGCCCCCGCCGCGGTTCTCGCGGCCCCCGCCGCCTACGCGACGGACGGCACCGACACGACCCCCACCGTCGAGCAGACGGAGAAGCCGGAGCCGGAGACCCCCGCCAAGCCGGAGACCCCGAGCGAGGACCCGAGCAAGAAGCCGGAGCCGGAGACCCCCGCCAAGCCGGAGACCCCGGTCGAGGAGCCGACCGAGAAGCCCACGCCGGAGACCCCGGGTGAGGAGCCCTCCGAGAAGCCCAAGCCCGAGACCCCGGGCGAGGAGCCCACGGAGAAGCCCAAGCCCGAGACCCCGGGCGAGGACGATGACTCCGAGGGCGACGACGACACCGAGCTGCCCGGTGACCTCGACGAGAACATCGGCGACCTGTGCGAGGCCGACTTCGACGTGAAGCTCTCCGGCTTCCCGAACAAGATCGTCGCCGGTTCGGGCTGGAAGGAGTTCACCCTCAGCCTGGACAACACCGACGGTGAGAAGCTGACCGAGGTCCTCCTGGGCGCGTCCGTCCTGTACAAGGGCGAAGACGAGTACGAGAGCGACCTGGCCGCGAAGTACGCCGAGATCGAGTACTTCGACCCCAAGACCGGTGCCTGGGTGGACGAGTTCTCCGACGGCGGCTTCGTCGCCGGCGAGGTGAACCTCGAGGCCGGGCAGAAGGTGAACATCAAGCTGCGCGTCAGCATCTCCAAGGCCGCTGAGCCGGGCGCGGCCGTGGCGCTCGCCTTCGGTGTGTACGCGGACGAGGACAACTGCTTCTACGACGAGCAGTGGTACAAGTTCGATGTCCTGGCCGCGGGTTCCTCCACCGGTGACGTCAACACCCCGAAGCCGCAGGGTGGCAAGAACCCGGTGAGCGTGAAGCCGGCCGGTGACGTCGAGAAGATGTCTGGTGAGCTGGCGCAGACCGGTTCGGACTCCAACCTGCCGATGTTCGCGCTGGCCGGTGCGGCCGCCGTGGCCCTCGGTGGCGGCGCCATGTTCCTCGTGCGCCGTCGCAAGGGCGCCGGCTCGGCTGCCTGAGCCCCCACCCGCCAGGCGTCACCTGACGGTGGCGCGGTGACGCGGTAAGCCGAAGGACCCGGTCTCCTGCCAGGAGGCCGGGTCCTTCGCGTGTGCGCGGAGTACAGGTCCCCGCGTCAGCGTGTCTTCGGCGGCACCGGTGGCACGGGGAGGACCGGCAGGCGCAGGGCCGCGAACGCGGAGGACGGGACGGCCGGGTTCTGCGGCGGCACCGGGGCCAGCCGGACGTAGGGCGTGCCCTGCCGCGGACGCGGGTCGGCCTCACCCTTGTTCGGCCACAGCGCCATCGCGCGTTCCGCCTGCGCGGTGATCGTCAGCGACGGATTGACGCCGAGATTGGCGGAGACCGCGGAGCCGTCCACGACGGTGATGCCGGGGTGGCCGTAGAGCCGGTGGTAGGGGTCGATGACGCCCTGTTCCGCGTCCGCGCCGATGGGGCAGCCGCCCAGGAAATGCGCGGTCAGCGGTGTCCCCATGACCTCGCCGATGTTCGTGCCCGCGAAGCCGTGGATCTCGTCCGCGAGGTGCCGCGCGGCCTCGGCACCCTCGGGGATGTGCAGCGGGTTGGGCGCGCCGTGGCCCTGCCTGGCGGTCAGCAGCCCCTTGCCGAGGCCCTTCTTCTTCCGGTACGTCGTCAGCGAGTTGTCCAGCGTCTGCATGACGAGTCCGATGATGATGCGCTCGGACCACTTGTAGTTGGACAGCGAGCGCGTGAACATCAGCGGGTGGCGCAGGCAGGTGAGGACGTGGGCGAGCACGCGCGGCAGCTTCGTGCCGTGCCGCACCTGGGTCGTCGTCAGCAGGCCCATCGCGTTGGAGCCCCGGCCGTAGCGGACGGGCTCGATGTGGGTGCTGTCGTTCGGGTGGATGGACGAGGTGATGGCGACGCCACGGGTGAAGTCCAGCTCGGCGTCCTTGCCCCACCTGCGGCGGTAGCGGCCGTGGGTGGTCTGCGCGCCGACGAGCGCTTCGGAGTTGGTGCGGGTCAGCTCACCGAGCCGGCCGGAGACGCGCGGCAGCAGGCCCGCGTCGCGCATGCGGTGCAGCAGCGTCTGGGTGCCGTAGGTTCCGGCGGCGACGACGACCTGGCGGGCGCGCAGGACGCGCGGCGTGGCCCGGCGCCGGTCCGTGGGCACGGTGGCCACCGCGAAGCCGTCGCCGTCCTCCCGGATGCCGCGCACGGTCGTCATGGGGTGGACGACGGCCCCGGCCTTCTCCGCGAGGTAGAGGTAGTTCTCGCCCAGGGTGTTCTTCGCGCCTTCGCGGCAGCCGGTCATGCACGCGCCGCACTCGGTGCACGCGGTGCGCGAGGGGCCCGCGCCGCCGAAGTAGGGGTCGGGCGCGGGCGCGCCGGGCGGGGCGGTGGCGGAGCCGTCGGCGTCCTTGCCGTCGCCGAAGAAGACGCCGACGGGCGCGAAGTGGAAGGTGTCGCCGATGCCCATCTTCTCGGCGGCGGCTTTGAGGTGGACGTCGGAGGGCGTCATCGTGGGGTTGAGCCGGACGCCGAGCATGCGCTGGGCCTGGTCGTAGTAGGGGCGCAGTTCGTCCTGCCAGTCGGTGATGTGGCCCCACTGGCGGTCCTGGAAGAAGGCGGGGGGCGGCACGTAGAGGGTGTTGGCGTAGTTGAGCGAGCCGCCGCCCACCCCGGCGCCTGCCAGGATCATGACATTGTTCAGCAGGTGGATGCGCTGGATGCCGTACAGGCCGAGCGCGGGCGCCCACAGGTAGTTCTTCAGGTCCCAGGAGGTCTTCGGCAGCGTCGCGGCGTCGAAGCGCCGCCCGGCCTCCAGGACGCCGACCCGGTAGCCCTTCTCGGTGAGCCGCAGCGCCGCGACGGAGCCGCCGAACCCGGAGCCGACGACGAGCACGTCGTAGTCGTACCGGGCGCCGGCGGCGGGGGCCGCGCCCGGCGGCGCGGTGGGGACAGACGCGTCCTGGGACACAGGGACCTCCGAACGGAATGCGGTACGGGACGGCCGGAAGCCGCCAGCCACCGACGTGGCCGACAGCCCCCGGCGGGGGTGTCGGCGTCGTTCAGCGGACGCGGAGCGCCTTGAGCGCGCGCAGGGAGCGGGACATGAACGCCGCGAACTGCTCGTCGGACATGCCCAGCGAGGGCGCCAGCGGCAGCAGCCGCTGTTCGGCGACGGTCTGCGCCTCGGTGTACTTCACGATGCCCTCGGCGCCGTGGCGGCGGCCGAGGCCGGAGATGCCCATGCCGCCCATGGGCGCGGACACGCTGCCGTAGGCCGCCGCGTAGCCCTCGTTGATGTTGACGGTGCCGGTGCGCAGCCGGGCGGCGACGGCCCGCGCGGCCCGCGCGTTGGTGGACCAGACGCTGGAGTTCAGGCCGTACGGGGTGCCGTTGGCCAGCGTGACCGCCTCGTCGGTGTCGCGGAAGCGGTAGACGGAGACGACCGGCCCGAACGTCTCCTCGGTGCAGACGGCCATCGGCTCCTCGACGCCGTCCAGGATCGTGGGCTCGTAGAACAGCGGGCCGACGTCAGGGCGGTGGGTGCCGCCGGTCAGCACGCGGGCGCCCTTCTCGACCGCCTCCGCCACATGCTCGGTCACCACCCGCAGCTGGCTCTCGGAGACCAGCGAGCCCAGGTCGGCCCCGTAGGCGAGCCCGGCGCCCAGCCGCATGGCCTGGGTGCGGGCGACGAAACGGTCCAGGAACGCGTCGGCGACCGACGCGTGCACGTACAGCCGCTCGATGGAGATGCACAGCTGTCCGGCGGAGGAGAAACAGGCGCGCACGGCCCCGGCCGCGGCCTGGTCCAGGTCGGCGTCGGGCAGCACGATCATCGCGTTCTTGCCGCCCAGCTCCAGTGAACAGCCCACCAGCCGCGCGCCCGCCCGCTCGGCGACCTCGCGCCCGGTGCGGGTGGAGCCGGTGAAGGAGACGTAGTCGCACCGGTCCACCACCGCGCGGCCGATGACCGGGCCGTCACCAAGCACGACCTGCCACACCTCGCGCGGCAGCCCAGCCTCGATCAGCACCTCCCGGGCCCACAGGGCGGTCAGCGCGGTCTCGGTGTCCGGCTTCATGACGACGGCGTTACCGGAGGCGAACGCGGGCAGCGCGTCCCCGACGCTCAGCTCGAACGGGTAGTTCCACGGGGTGACCATGCCGATGACGCCGCGCGGGTGGCGCAGCTCGCGGGCGCGGGTCAGCGCCGGGATGGCGCCCAGGTGCCGCTTGGGCGCCAGGTACGCGGGGGCCTTGCGGCCGTAGTGCCGCGCGGCGACGCACACCGAGCTGACCTCCTCGTAGGCGTGCAGCCGGGTCTTGCCCGTCTCCAGCTGGATGAGGTCGAGGACTTCCTCCTGGCGGCGCAGTACCAGGTCGTGGAAGCGCAGCAGCACGGCGGCCCGCTCCCGCACCGGCCGGGCCGCCCACGCCGCCTGCGCTGAGCGGGCACGCTCGAAAGCGGTGGTGACGTCCTCGGGCGTGGACTCGGGCAGGTCGGCCAGCTTCTCCCCGGTGAGCGGGCAGTGGCACCGCGTCTGCCCCGCGCCGACGACCTCACGGGTGAGACGGGCGACGAGTTCGGGGGTGACGACGTCGGCAGCGCGGCGGACATCCGCCGGAGCCGGGGCGACCGGATTCGTGTGCTGGGAGTCCGTCATAGGGGGAGGGTAAGCCTGCGGGCGCATCGGCGGTACCCGTCGGTAACTCATTGTCCAGAATGTGCCACTGATTACTGGCGTGGATGTGGCTGGTGGGGGCTGACGGGACGGGCGGGGCGCGGTGTGCTCCGGCGAGCGGGGCTGGTTCCGGCACCGGCTGTGCGGTGAGTCAGCCCCGTTGTGGTGCTCAGCCCGTCGTGGTGGGGCGGTCCCGTCGCGGTGGGGGGGTCCCGCCGTGGTGGTCAACCCTGTCGCGGTGGGTCAGCCGGTGGCGCGGTAGGTGTCCACGAGCTGGGAGAAGTGCGCGTCGATGTCCGCGCGCCGCTCCTCCGGGCCGCGCAGCAGCACCACGTGGTACGTCGAGCCGAGCAGCATCGCGCGGTTGCGGGCCAGCCGCCGCTCACCGCCGGACTCCCACAGGAACTCACCCTCGGCCATCGCCGTCTCCCCCACGGTGATGCTGCGCACCCCGCTGACCGTCTTCCACCCGGTGGACTCGCGATAGTCCGACAGCTCCGGCTCGTCGCCGAGCTGGTATGCGCGCGGGTCGGTGCCGTAGCGGTCGGCGCCGTCCCGGCCGGGGACGACGATCAGCTCCAGGCCGTCACCGCTGTAGCGGACCTGGCCCGCGCTGGTCTGGCCGCGCGCCCAGCCCTCGGGCACGACGATCTGGAACCCGGCCGGGTCGCGGCGCAGCTCGTACCCCTCGGCCACGGCGGGCTCCTCCGCGCCCGGGTCACCGGACTGCGGCCGCTCGCTGTTCCCCGGCTCCGTCGGCTCACCCTCCTCGCCCGGCTCCGGGGACTGCCGCTGAGGTGGTGCGGCGTCCTCGGACGCGGACGGCGCCGGGTCGGAGGGGACCTCGCCGACGGAGCCACGGCGGTTGCGGTCGGACGGATCAGCGGGCGGCATCAGCAGCACCGCGACGCCGACGGCGACGACGAGTCCGGCGAACACCAGCCCGAGCAGCAACGCGCCCAGCCGCCGTGGGCTGCGACCCGGTTTCCGGCGTGCCCCACGGCGAGCGGAAGCCCGGTCGGCACCCCGGGACGCCAGGTGGTCGGCGGGATGGCCCACGGGATGATCGGCGTCCCGGGCGCGGGACGGGGAGGCGGGCGCGGCAGCGGGGTGCACACCGGGGCGGTCGGCCCGCCGGTTGCGGGCACCGCGGTGTCGGCGCCGCCCGGCCGGAGCCGGCTCCCGCACCGGCCGCCCGCGTCGCCGGAAGCGGACCAGCTCACCGCGCAGCCGCAGGATCGGCAGGCGACGCGGATCGGCGCGGCGTCCGGCGGTCAGCGCGTGCGCGGTGACGACGTTGCGGCCCGCGTCCGGCTCCGGCGCGGAGCGGATCAGCGAGCGCAGCCAGCCGCTCAGCTCCTCGAACCGGGGGCGCTCGGTGGGGTCCTGACGCAGCAGCGACTCGATCACCGGGCGCAGCGGACCGCACTCCTCGGCGAACGCGGGCGGCTCCGCGCACACCAGCTGCACCAGTTCCACCGTGCTGTCCTCGGGGTAGGGCGCGTGACCCTGCACGGCGCGGAACAGCAGGGCGCCGATCGCCCACAAGTCGGCGGCGGCGCCCACCGGCGGGGCGAGCCGCCAGTTCTGGTACACCGGGCCCGCCTGCTCGGGCGCCCAGCGCTCGGTGACCGGACCGACCATCGTCATCCGGGCCTGCCGGGCGCGCTCGGCGGCCAGCGCGGTGGCCGGACCACGGTACCGGGGGTCGCCTACGGCGCCGTCCGGTTCGCCGTTCGCACGGCCGTTCGCACGGCCGTCTGCGCCGCCCTCCGGATCGCCGTCCGCACCGCTGTCCGGTTCGCCGTGTAGCGGCTCCGGATCGGCCCAGGAGCGGGGCGGGGCGGCGGGGTCGTGGTCGGGGTTCCGGTGCGAGGGCGCGCCGTACGCGTCGTGGGGGCCGGTGCCGTAGGGGTGGGAGTGCGGGGCCGGGTCGTGCGGGTCGCGCTCAAAGCCGAGGTGGGCGTAGGGGTGCGGCTCCAGGTCCTCCGGGCGCGGGTCGTCACCGTCGTACGGGGTCGCGGGGACGACGTCGGGGTCGTCTGCGTAGGCGAACTCCGGGGGCGGCGGCGGCAGATCGGGGGCGCGGAAGGGCGGGCCGGGCTTGTCGCCGCCCCACGGGCCGTACCGGACACGGGTGTCGTCGTGCTCGGGGTCGGACTCGGTGGCAGGGTCGGGGTCGGTTGCGGAGTCGGGGTCGGTTGCGGAGTCGGGGTCGGTTGCGGGGTCGGGCTCGGTTGCGGGGTCAGGCGCGGGCCGCTGCGCGGGCTGTGCCGCGTAGTCCTGCGCCCGGCCAGGTTCGAGAACGGGGCCGGGGTCGGGGCCGGTTTCCGGGCCGGGTTCGGGGTGTGCGGGGGCGCGGGCCGGGACGGTCCCGGCGGCGTAGCCCGGGCCGCGTCCGGTGTGGGCGGGCTCGTCGGGGGCGGCCGGGTGGTACGGGTCCTCGTCGTCCGGGGCCATGGGGCCATCGGTGGGCAGCGGGTCGTAGCCGCACAGGGCTTCCTCGGCGGCCGCGGAGGCCAGACCGGTGAGCAGGGCCCGCCCGTCGTCGCAGACGAGCACCGAGCGGGCGGTGATGTTGCGGTGCGTCCAGCCGTAGGTGTGGACGGCGCTGAGCGCGGCCAGCAGGTCGGCGGCGATCTCGGCGGCGCGGTGCGGCGTCAGCGGCGCCTGGGCGAGCACCGCCGCCAGTGGCTGCCCGGCGACGTACTCGCTGACGATCCACAGCCCGTCGTCCTCCACGAAGACGTCGAACACCTGGTCCAGGCGCGGGTGGTCCGGTATGCGCGCTGCCGTCAGGGCCGCCTCCACGGCACGGCGCACGGCCGGGTCGTCCGGCTCCCGGGTGGCGCCGCGCGGCCAGCGCCCGCCCGGTTCGCCCAGCACCTCCGCCTCGACGACCTCCGGCAACGGCACCTGGCGGACGACAACTTCCTGCCCGCTGGCGGTGTCGTAGGCGATGGCCTCCCGCAGTTCGTACTCCTCGGCGGGTGGCCGGGGCAGGCGGTACCGGTCAGCCAGCAGCCGACCCGCGAACTCGTCCACGACGCCTCCCCACACGACACATCACACGGGACCGCTCCGCACCGGCCGGGTGGCGGATGCGCACGGTTCCCGGTCTCTCACGATACGTGCCAACTGGGCGCTGTGAAGCACCTCGTGACGCACCGCTCAGCGTACGCGGGCGCACGGGCCGGGGTTCGGTACGCGCCGTGCGCCGGGTGGGCGCCGGGGCCGCGCCGGACGGTCACCGGGGCTTCACCAGGCGGCCACCGGGGCGACTCCGGGCGGCCACCCCGCCGTCAATCTGAAGCTGACCAGGCGTCACCGCGAGCGGTACAGCCGTCAGTCGATCGGCTGGAAGGTCTCGAACGCTGTCTCGCGCAGGGTCGTGCACTCCGCACCGTCCCACGCGTCGGCTGGGCAGGTAATGAGGATGGCGTGGCCACGGCCGGAGTCCACGCGGAAGCCGCGGTTGAGCGACCGCAAGCGCTCGCCGTCGCGGGTGTGTTCGTAGGTCCAGTCGGCGACGGTCGGGTAGTCCCGCCACTCGACGGTGTCCATGCCGATCAGGTCGTAGCCGGTGAACGTCCCCCTGATGGCGCTCTCCAGCGACTCCCAGGCGTTCAGGGCGCTCTGCCCGGGGCTGCCGGTGTAATCGACCTGCACGCTGGGTACAGCACCCCGCTCAGCCGCGTACACGCCGCCGGAGTCCCGCCCCGCCTCCCGGACCCGCGTCCAGCCCTCGGGCAGGGCTATGGAGAACTTGTACTTCTGGTCCGTCACCGTCGCGTAGCCCTCGGGCAGGCCGTCACCGGACTCCTTCTGGCCGCTGTCCGCACCGGTGCCGCCCTTGTCGTCGCCCGCGCCCTCGTCCGTGCCGCCGTTCTGGCCGTCGCCCGGCTCGTCCTCACTGCCGTCCGCAGCGCCGTCCGCACCGCCGGAGGTCTGCTCGCCGCCCTGGGCGCCGCTCTCGCCCGCGTCACCGCCCGGCTCGCCGGTGTCGCCGGAGGCCGGGGCGGGGTCGCCGTCGCCGGTGTTCTCCTCGGTGCCGCCGTTCAGCGTGAACGCCAGCACGGCGCCGAGCACGCCGATCAGGACGACGAGGACGGCCGCGATGACCAGGGCGTTCGCACGCTTCTTCGCTGCGCCGTCACCGTCGCCCGAGCCGCCGAAAACGGCACCGGCGGAAGCGAAGGCAGCCGCCACGCGCTGGCGCTGCGGCTGGCTCCCGGGTTTCGGCCCGGGCTGGGGCTGCGCCGTCTTGGCCGCCCCGGGGTCCGTCCGGGCGGGACGCGCCGCAGGCGTGCCGGTGCCGCCCTGGCCGGACGCGGTGGCGGGGATCGCGACCGTGGCCGTCGCCCCGGGCTTCGGTTCGTCCGGGGCGTCGAGCACGGACTGGAGCAGCACGCGGGCCCCGGCGTCGTCCAGCCGCTTCACCGGGTCCTTGTGCAGCAGGCCGTAGATGACCTCCTCCAGCAGACCGGCGTTCTTCGGCGGCTCCAGCGCGTCCGTCATGACAGCGGTGAGCGTGGCGAGGGCCGAGCCCTTGTCGTAGGGCGGGCTGCCCTCGACGGCCGCGTACAGCAGGCCGCCCAGCGACCACATGTCGGCTGGAGGCCCGGGCAGTTGGCCGCGCGCCCGCTCCGGCGAGATGTACGAGGGGGCACCGACGAGCATGCCGGTGGAGGTGACCGACGGGTCGCCCTCCACCTTGGCGATGCCGAAGTCCGTCAGGACGACGCGGCCGGTGTCCTCCTCGATCAGTACGTTGGAGGGCTTCACGTCGCGGTGCACGATGCCCTCGCGGTGCGCGGCGCGCAGCACGCCGAGCACGGCGAGCCCGATCTCGGCTGCACGGCGCGAGGTCACCGGGCCGTCCTCGCGGATCACGTCGGCCAGCGACCGGCCCTCGACCAGCTCCATCACGATCCACGGCCGGTCGTCCTCGTCCACGACGTCGAAGACGGTGACCGCGCTGCCGCTGCGGATGCGCGCGATCGCCTTGGCCTCGCGCAGGGTCCGGGTGATCAGACGGCGCTTCTCGTCCTCGTCGATATCGGAGGGGAAGCGCAGCTCCTTGACGGCGACGGTGCGGCCCAGCACCTCGTCGCGGGCGCGCCACACGGTGCCCATGCCGCCACGGCCCTGGATGCCGCCGAGCCGGTAACGGCCCGCCAGCAGCCGTCCCGTCTCCCGCCCGGGGGAGGCGGCGGGTGCCGCCTGCTCGCCACGGTCCGTTTCCCCAGCGCCGCTCTCCACCTTGGTCGCGGCGTCCTTGGGGGCGACCTTGGTGGCCGCGTCCTTGGGCGCGCCTTTGGCGGCGTCCTTGGGTGCGTCCTTGGTGGTCGCGTCCTTGGGCGTGTGCTTGGGCGCGCCTTTGGCGGCGTCCTTGGCGGAGTGCGTGGGCGGGTCCTCGGGGGTGTGCTGGGCGGTGTTCTTGCCGGTGTCCTCGGGGGCGGGCTCGGGGGCGGGCTTGCGCGGCGCGGAGTGGGCGAGCTCGGCGGCCCGGGGCTCGCGCTTGCGCGGTTCGGGCCCGGCGTCGGCTTCGGCCCGGCCGGGCTTCGCGCCGTCAGCTTCCCCGGCCCGCCCGACGTCGGCGCCCGCGTCCTTGTCGGCTCGCCCGGGCTTCGCGTCCGTGGTGTCGGGCGCGGCGTCAGCGGGCTTCACGGCCTCGTCCACCCCCGGTTTCCGCGCGGCGGCATCGGCATTGGCCCTCTTGTCGCCGTTCTCGCCCATGTTCCCCTCGCGATCAGCCGCCCAGCAGTTGCCCCATTCTCACCCATGGCGCAGGCCCCCACGGCACACCCCCGGCCGAACACGCAACGCCGCTGCCTGGCGTACATGTTCGGCTCCCGTACGTGCGTCTTGGGCTACCCGGGGGCCACCTCCGGGGCACCGAGCCGGGCGGCGTCAGCGGTCTGGTCGTCAGGCTGGAGCTGCGACTCGCGCTCGGCCTCCACCCGCTTCTCGTAGTGCTCCACCTCGCGCTCGATCTGCTCGTCGCTCCACCCCAGGACGGTGGCCATCAGCTCCGCGCACTCGCGCGCGCTGCGCGTGCCGCGGTCAAACGTCTCGATGGAGATGCGGGTGCGGCGCGTGAGCACGTCGTCCAGGTGCCGCGCGCCCTCGTGCGAACAGGCGTAGACGATCTCGGCTCTGAGGTAGTCGTCGGCGTACGGCAGCGGCTCCCCCAGCTCCGGGTGTTCGGCGACGAGTTCCAGCAGTTCCGGCGTCAGCGTGCCGTAGCGGCCCAGCAGGTGTTCGACGCGGGCGACGTGCAGCCCGGTGCGGGCGGCCAGGCGGGCGCGGGCGTTCCACAGCGCCGGGTAGCCCTCGGCTCCGGCGAGCGGCACGTTCTCGGTGCAGCACTCGGCCACCCGGTGGTCCAGGGCGCGGGCGGCCTCGTCCACGGCGTCCTTGGCCATCACCCGGTAGGTGGTGTACTTGCCGCCCGCGATGACGACGAGGCCGGGCACCGGATGCGCCACGGTGTGCTCCCGCGACAGCTTGCTCGTCGCCTCCGACTCCCCGGCCAGCAGCGGGCGCAGCCCGGCGTAGACGCCCTCGACGTCATCCCGCGTCAGCGGTGTGGACAGCACCTCGTTGACGTGGGCCAGCAGGTAGTCGATGTCGGCGCTGGAGGCGGCCGGGTGCGCCTTGTCCAGATCCCACTGGGTGTCGGTGGTGCCGATGATCCAGTGCCGCCCCCACGGGATGACGAACAGCACGCTCTTCTCGGTGCGCAGGATCAGCCCCGTCGCGGAGTTCACCCGGTCGCGCGGTACGACCAGGTGGATGCCCTTGGAGGCGCGGACATGGAACTGGCCGCGTTCGGCGATGAGCGCCTGGGTGTCGTCCGTCCACACGCCGGTGGCGTTGATGACCTGCTGGGCGCGCACCTCGAACTCGCCGCCCTGCTCGACGTCCTTCACCCGTGCGCCGACCACCCGTTCCCCCTCCCGGAGGAAGCCGACGACGCGGGCCCGGTTGGCGGCCAGGGCGCCGTAGGAGGCGGCGGTGCGGACCAGCGCCGTCACGAAGCGGGCGTCGTCCACCTGGGCGTCGTAGTACTGCAACGCGCCCGCCAGCGCGTCCTTGCGCAGGCACGGGGCGACGCGCAGCGCCTTGCGGCGGCTCAGGTGGCGGTGCACCGGCAGCCCGCGGCCGTGCCCGGAGGACACCGACATGGCGTCATACAGGGCGACGCCGCTTCCCGCGTACCAGCGCTCCCACCCCCGGTGCTGCAACGGGTAGAGGAACGGCACCGGTTTCACCAGGTGCGGGGCGAGGCGCTCCAGCAGCAGGCCGCGCTCTTTCAGCGCCTCACGGACCAGCGCGAAGTCGAGCATCTCCAGGTAGCGCAGGCCGCCGTGGATGAGCTTGCTGGAGCGGCTGGAGGTGCCCGACGCCCAGTCACGCGCTTCCACCAGCCCGGTCGTCAGGCCGCGGGTGGCCGCGTCCAGCGCCGTCCCGGCCCCGACCACGCCACCGCCGACCACCAGCACGTCCAGTTCGTGTTCGGCCATCCGGGCGAGTGCCCCGGCCCGTTCGGCCGGTCCCAGGTTCGCTGTCCTCACTGTTGCCTCCCGTGGTGTCCCACCGTCGTTGCCGCCCTGCCGTGGCTTTCCGGCCGGTTCCCATCATGGCGAAGCTGACCCGCGCACCGTCCACAAGCTGCGCAATCCACCATATCTGTCATATATGCAATTAACCTGACCTGGCGGCTCTTAGTGTTAACCGCTCGGGGAAGGGAATCCGCGCCCATGCCAGCAGATCTCGCCGTGCTCGGACTCGGTCACCTCGGCCTTCCCGCCGTCCAGGCCGCCACGGCAGCCGGCATCACCACCGTCGGCTACGACACCGACGAACGGGTGGTCGCGGACCTCAGCGCGGGCCGGCCGCCACGCGGCTCCACGCTCACCCCGGCCGACCTGCGCCGCATGGCCGCCGCCGGCTTCCGCGCCACCTGCGACCCGGCCCTCCTCAGCCGGGTGCGCACCGCGCTGATCTGCGCCCCGACGCCCCTGGGCGAGGACGGCGCGCTGGACCTCGACGCCGTGCGCGCGGCCGTCCGCACGCTCGCGGTCCACCTGCGTCCGCGCACGACGGTCATCATCGAGTCAGCCGTCTACCCCGGCACCACGCAGGACACACTGCGTGCCCTGCTCGAAGCGGGCTCCGGGTTCCGCGCGGGCCGCGACTTCCACCTCGCCTGCTGTCCCGCCCGCCTCGACCCGGGCAACCGCGACCTCCGCTTCGCCGCCGTCCCCCGCGTCATCGGCGGCCTCACCCCGGCCTGCACCGAGGCCGCCGCGGCCGTCTACGGGCGGTTCACGGACAAGGTGGTGCGCGCCCGCGGGCTGCGCGAGGCCGAGACGACCCAGCTGCTGGAGACCAACTACCGGCACGTCAACATCGCGCTGGCCAACGAGATGGCGATCCTGTGCCACGACCTGGGCGTGGACTACTGGGACGTCGTGCGGTGCGCGGAGACCAAGCCGTTCGGCTTCCAGCCCTTCCGCCCCGGCCCCGGTGTGGGTGGCCACGCCGTCCCCGTCGATCCGAACTACCTCGCCTACCGGGGCCGCACCCTCGGCCACCCGCTGCGCCTGGTGGAGCTGGCGCGCGAGGTCAACGACCGCATGCCGCGCTACGTCACCCAGCGCGCGACGGCCCTGCTGAACGAGTACGGCAAGTCCGCCCGCGGCTCCCGCGTCCTGCTGCTGGGGGTCACCTACAAGCCGGACCTGCCCGACACCGAGGGCTCACCGGCCCGCGAGGTCGCCACCCGGCTGCTCGAACTCGGCGCGCAGCTCAGCTACCACGACCCCCACGTCCCGGTGTGGCACGTCGCCGGCCGCCCCGTTCCGCGTGCCGACTCCCTCTACGACACCGCCTCCGCCGCCGACCTCACCGTCCTCCTGCAACCCCACCGCACGTACGACCTCCAGGGCCTGGCCGCCAAGGCCCAGCTCCTCCTGGACACGCGCGGCACCACCCCGGCGGGCACGGCCTACCGCCTGTGAACGCGGGGCTGGGCGTCCGGCGTCGGCTCCGGTGGCTGGCTCCGGGCTCGGTCACGCACGGGGCGCGGCCGGTGCCGGGTCACGGGGCGCGGCCGGTGTCGTCGAAGTCGTCGAAGTCTCCGAAATCGCCGAAAGCCTCCAGGGGGAGGTCGGCGGGATACTGGGCGTCGGCGAGGGGCTGCTCGGTCCAGATGATCTTGCCGGTGGGTGTGTAGCGGGTGCCCCAGCGGGCGGAGAGCCGGGCGACCAGGAACAGGCCCCGGCCGCCCTCGTCCGTGGTGGCCGCGCGGCGCAGGTAGGGCGAGGTGCTGCTGCCGTCGGAGACCTCGCAGATCAGGGCCCGCTCGTACAGCAGCCGCACCCGCACGGGCGCGGAGCCGTAGCGGATGGCGTTGGTGATCAGCTCGCTCAGCACCAGCTCGGTGGTGAACTCCAGCTCCTCCAGACCCCACTCCGCCAGCTTGCGGGCGCACGCACCCCGGACCGGGCCGACGGCGGCCGGGTCAAAGTCCACCTCCCAGTCGGCGACGTGCTCGGGGTCGATCAGCCGGGTGCGGGCCACCAGCAGGGCGATGTCATCGCGGCGGTGCTCCGGGAGCATGGCGTCGAAGACCGCCTCGCAGGTTTCCTCCGGGCTCCGCAGGGCGCCGCCGGTCAGCGCCGCGCGCAGCCGGTGGAGGCCCACGTCGAGGTCCTGGCCGCGCTGCTCGACCAGTCCGTCGGTGTACAGGACGAGCTGGCTGCCCTCGGGGAGCTGGAGCTCGGTCGTCTCGAACGGTGGCACGCTCAGGCCCAGCGGCGGGGAGACCGGCACCTCGGGCATCCACACCGTGCCGTCCGGGTGGACCACCGCTGGCGCCAGGTGCCCGGCGCTGGCCACGCTGACCCGGCCCGGCACCGGGTCGTAGATCGCGTACAGGCAGGTAGCGCCGGTGATGCCATCGCCGTCGGCGCCGTGGGGGTCGTCCTGGTCGGTGCGGCTGACCAGCTCGTCCAGCCGGGTCAGCAGTTCACCCGGCGGCAGGTCGAGGGTGGAGAAGTTGTGCACCGCGGTGCGCAGCCGCCCCATGGTGGCCGCCGCGTGCAGGCCGTGCCCGACGACGTCGCCGACGACCAGGGCGACCCGGGCGCCGGGCAGCGGGATGACGTCGAACCAGTCGCCGCCCACCTTCGCCTGCGCGGGCAGATAGCGGTAGGCGACCTCCAGCGCGCTCTGCTGCGGCAGGGCGTGCGGCAGCAGGCTGCGTTGCAGCGTCTCCGCCATGGCGTGCTCGCGGGTGAAGCGGCGCGCGTTGTCGATGGCCACGGCGGCGCGCGCGGCCAGCTCCTCGGCGAAGGACAGCTCGTCTTCCTCGAACGGCTCCGGCCGCTCCGCCCGCCAGAAGCTCGCCATGCCCAGCACCACCCCGCGCGCCTGCAACGGTGCCGTGATCAGCGAGTGGACGCCGTAGCGCACGGCGTTGTCGGCGCCCTGCGGGTCCTGGGCCCGCCAGTCCCGCGCGGTGGTCAGGTCCGCCTCCAGCGCGGCGTGCCCGCTGGTCAGCGCCTCGGCCATTGGCGTCCCGGAGGCGACGAAGGCGATCGCGTCGCCCACCGGCTGGAACGGGTGGTCCTTGCTGATGCCGCTCAGGGCGGCGCGGCGCATGCTCCGGTGCGGGCCGCTCGGCTCGTCGCCGCGCAGAACCGGCTCCAGCAGCTCCACCGTCACGAAGTCCGCGAACCGGGGCACCGCGACAGCCGACAGCTCTTCAGCCGTCCGCACGACGTCCAGGCTCGTGCCGATGCGCACCCCGGCCTCGTAGAGGATCTTCAGCCGCTCCCGCGCCGCCTCCGCCCGGCCCGCGAGCGCCCGCAGCTCGGTGGTGTCGCGCAGCGTCGCCACCGAGCCCGACGCGCCGCCGTGGGGCGCGGTGGGCCGCGTGTTGACGGCGACCAGGTGGTCCCCGGCGAGCAGCACCTCGTCCGTCACCGTCCGCCCCGAGGCCAGCAGCGCAGCGGCGTCCGGCTCCAGCCCCAGCTCGGACAGGTGACGGCCGTCCGAGTCCGGCGGCAGGTCCAGCAGGCGCCGTGCCTCGTCGTTGGCCAGCAGCAGCCGGCCGTCCTCCGCGACGATCAGCACTCCCTCGCGCACCGCGTGCAGCACGGCGTCGTGGTGCTCGTACATCCGGGTCATCTCGGTGGGGCCGATGCCCCGCGTCTGCCGCCGCAGCCGCCGGCTCACCAGCGCCGCGCTGCCCACCGCGAACACCAGCGCGGCGGCGGCGGAGCCCAGCAGCATCGGCCACTGCCGGTCCGCCACGTGCCCGACCGTGTCGATCTCCACCCCGGCGGACACCAGACCCACGGTGACGCCGTCGGCGTCCGTCAGCGGCACCACCGCCCGCGCCGCCGTGCTGGGGACGCCCTCGAAGATCTCCGTGAACGCCCCGTCCTCCAGGGCCCGCGTGACCCCGCCGGCCCGGGTGCCGATCAGCTCGGCGTCGGTGTCGGCCAGCCGGACGCCGTCCGTCGTCAGCACGGTGAGGAAATCGACGCCGGAACCCCACGCCGCGTCCACCACCCGGGGTTGGAGGACGGCGGTCGGGTCGTCCGACTGGGTGGCCTGCGCGGTACCGGGCGCCTCCGCGAAGGCGACGGCCACGGCCATCGACCGGTTCTGCGCGTCCTCCTCGCTGTCGTTGCGCGCCTGCACCGCGATGGCGACCACGGCGGCGGTGATCAGCACGACCGCCACGACGATCTGCAGGAACAACACCTGCCCGGCCACGGTGCGCACCCCCAGCAGGGACCGCGCCTCACCACCCCGCGCGCCCCTCGCAGACGGGCGCGCAAGCCACCGCACGACCCCGGCCCACCACCGCGAGACTCGCCCTGTCACACCACCTTTTCTAGCACCACATCCTCTTGTCACACCGCCCCGCGCGACGGTGCCCCACTTCCGGGCACGGCCGAACGTGTGAACGCCCGCCGGGGTGGACGTGCCTCCCGTCTCCCGGGGCCTGCCCGGCAGGTCCCCCCGGCCGCACAACGGCGTCCTCCACCTCGGTGACGCCCCGTGCTCCTTGTCCACCTCGCTCCCCTCGCTCCCCTCGCTCGCGGCAGCCACGCCGCCGCAGCACGGCGCGCGGCCACCGCGTGATCTCCGGGAGTCTTCCGACTCCGGTGATCAGGCGGTGGCCGTCGTGCTGCCGTGGCGCTCGGGGCATCGCGCCCCGCCGCACGCGGTGCCGGGGCGCGGTGGAACGAAGGTGCTCAGTAGTCGATGCGGTCCGACTTGGCCAGCCACGCGTCGAACGGCGCCATGCGGTTCGGCATGTCCACGCGCTCGACCGACATCGGCCACAGGTCCGAGGGCTTCTTCTCGAACAGGTCGTAGAACACGCGGTCGTCGAAACCGGCCACGGCGGCGTCATCCCGGTCGGCGGCGAAGACGATCCGGTCCACGCGCGCCCACAGCGCGGAGGAAAGACACATCGGGCACGGCTCGCACGAGGTGACCAGGACACAGCCCTCCAGCGAGAAGGTGCCGAGCTTTTCGCAGGCGGCACGGATCGCGCTCACCTCGCCGTGCGCCGTCGGGTCCAGGTTCGAAGTGACCTTGTTGTTGCCGATCGCGACGATCTCACCGCCCTTGGCGATCAGTGCGCCGAACGGGCCGCCGCCGTTCTTCACACTGGTGGTGGCAAGGCCGATGGCCTCCTCCATCCAGGCGCGCTCAACGTCCTGGACGCTCGCCTCTTCGGTGTTCGCGGTCATGGTCACTCCTTTTGGGCAGCTGGTGGGGGTGCCGGGGGTGCTCCGTCCCGCTCGGACGGGCCGCCCCCGGCGGTGTGGGGCTTTCGCGGGTGCCGCCTGGAGATCGGCTGGCCCGATGGCACCCGCCGGAGCCCGGCGCGGCTGGCGACGTGCTCCGGTGTGCGCGGGGTGTGGGTCAGGCCCTGCCCCGTGGTGTTGCGGAAGGCTTCGCCACCGCCCAGGTGGCGGGGCGAAGGGACTCCATGGACGGCTCTCTTCAGTCGTGCGGGTCGTGCGGATCGAGCCGAGGGGCCGGGGCCCGCCGCGTCTCGTTCACGTGCTGTTCATCGGAATAGCGCCAGTACACCCGGCGGGCCCCGTCGGGGGTCAGTCACCGAAACCATGAAAGGAGTCGGCGGGCCGACTCACCCACCTTGTAGCTTCACACAAAGAGGACGGGAGCCGGTCACACCACCGTCTGACGCCGACACGCTGGGCGACGACCGCCCGGAGCCGCATGCCCTAGCACGCGCCCTGACCGCGCCTCCTGCGCCTCCCCGTGGCAGGCGACGGCGGGGGCCGCAGCGGTGACGCCCCCGCCCTTCCGCGTGCGGCGCGTACTGCCGGGGACGCCCCAGCCGCCGGGGACGCCTCGGCCCCGCCACGCCGGTGACACCCCGCCCCGCCACCGCGTACCGCGTACCGCGTACCGCGCCGACAGTGCCGTCCCCTCCGGGTCACCTGACCTCTTGACCTCCCTGCCCCCACCCACTACGTTGCGCTGACACCGACCCATGACTGCCGGAAGGAGGCGACCAGCGCATGTGCACCTGCTCTGATCTCGGTCGCCTCGCCCAGTGCACGGTCTGGGTGCCGGGTCGTATCGCGCACGGCTGCTGACCGCGCCGTTCTGACGTGCCCTCTGTGGCACATCCGGGTTTCCCCTCACCGCCTCCTGGCACCTCGCCGCAGCGTGCCGCCCCGCGCCCGCTCCTCCCACGTGGCGCGTCTGAACACAGAAAGCTGCCTGAAATTGGCGAACATGATGAAGCGATCCATCGCGCACCGGAACGAGGGCCCGTCATGGTAGCGGCGCGCATCACGGTCAACGGGAAAGAAGCACCGATCTCACCGGCCCCGCCCCACGCCACCGTGCTGGACTACCTGCGCGAGCGTGGCCTCACCGGCACAAAGGAGGGCTGCGCCGAGGGGGAGTGCGGCGCCTGCTCGGTCCTGGTGGCCCGTCCCGGGGTGAACAAGCCCACCGACTGGGTGGCGGTCAACGCCTGCCTGGTCCCGGTCGCGGCGCTCGACGGTCAGGAGATCGTCACCTCCGAAGGGCTCGCCACCGTCGGTGAGCCCGGCACGCCAGCCACCCTGCACCCGGTACAGGAGGAGATGGCGGCCCGGGGCGGCTCCCAGTGCGGCTACTGCACGCCGGGATTCATCTGCAGCATGGCCGCCGAGTACTACCGGCCCGACCGCTGTGCGAGCGCGTGCTCGGACAGCGGTTCGGTCTGCGGCTCGGAGGCCAGCCCTCAGGCGGCCTCCCCCGCGTCCGAGAGCACCGACGCCGAGCACGGCCCCAACGGTTTCGACCTGCACGCGCTGAGCGGGAACCTGTGCCGCTGCACCGGTTACCGGCCGATTCGCGACGCCGCGTTCGCCGTCGGCACGCCCGCCGCAGAGGACCCGCTGGCGCAGCGGCGCGAGCAGTCGCCGCCCGCGCCGGTCGCCACCGAATACGCCCAGGACGACCGCACGTTCCTGCGCAAGGACACGCTGGCCGAAACGCTGCGGGTACTGCGCGAGCGGCCCGGCGCGGTGGTGGTCGCCGGTTCCACCGACTGGGGCGTGGAGGTGAACATCCGGGCCCGCCGGGCGGACTGCGTGGTCGCCATCGACCGGCTGCCCGAACTGCGGGAGCTGCGCGTCGAGTCCGACCACATCGAGATCGGGGCGGCGCTGACGCTCACCGAGATCGAGCGCCGTCTCGACGGCGACGTCCCGCTACTGGCCGAGCTGTTCCCGCAGTTCGCCTCCCGGCTGATCCGCAACGGGGCGACCCTCGGCGGCAACCTGGGCACCGGCTCCCCCATCGGTGACAGCCCGCCGGTGCTGCTGGCGCTGGAGGCGTCGGTGGTACTCGCCGACGCCGACGGGGAGCGCGTGGTCCCGCTGGCGGACTACTTCACCGGCTACCGGCAGAGCGTGCGCCGTCCCGGCGAGCTGATCCGCGCGGTGCGCGTCCCGCTGCCGCTGTCACCGGTCACGGGCTTCCACAAGATCGCCAAGCGGCGCTTCGACGACATCTCCAGCGTCGCGGTCGCTTTCGCGCTCGACGTCGAGGACGGGATCGTGCGCAAGGCCCGCATCGGCCTGGGCGGAGTGGCCGCCACCCCGATCCGTTCGCTGGCCACCGAGGCGGCCCTGGAGGGCAAGCCGTGGACAGCGAAGACGGCCGAGGCCGCGGCCGGAGTGCTGCGGGCCGAGGGCACCCCGATGAACGACCACCGCGCCAGCGCCGGGTACCGCTCCGCGATGCTCGGCCAGAGCCTGCTGAAGCTGTACGCGCACACCACGGAGGCGGTGCCGTCATGAGTCACCTGTCCCAGCGTCCCGAGCTGCCCGTCGTCGGCGTCTCGATGCCGCACGAGAGCGCCGCCGCGCACGTCACCGGCACCGCGCTCTACACCGACGACCTGGTCCACCGCACCAAGGACGTGCTGCACGCCTACCCGGTGCAGGTCATGAAGGCCCACGGCCGGATCACCGCGCTGCGCACCGAGGCCGCGCTCGCCGTGCCCGGGGTGGTCCGCGTCCTGACCGGGGCCGACGTGCCCGGCGTCAACGACGCCGGAATGAAGCACGACGAACCGCTGTTCCCCGGCGAGGTCATGTTCCACGGCCACGCCGTCGCCTGGGTGCTCGGCGAGACCCTGGAGGCGGCCCGGCTCGGCGCGGCGGCCGTCGAGGTGGACCTCGACGAACAACCGTCCCTGATCACGCTGCGGGACGCGATCGAGGCGAACAGCTTCCACGGCGCCCAGCCCGTCATGGTGACCGGCGACGTGGAGGCGGGCTTCGCCGACTCCGCGCACGTGTTCACCGGCGAGTTCCAGTTCGCCGACCAGGAGCACTTCTACCTGGAGACGCACGCGGCGCTGGCCTACGTGGATGAGGGCGAGCAGGTGTTCGTCCAGAGCAGCACCCAGCACCCCTCGGAGACCCAGGAAATCGTCGCGCACGTCCTCGGCCTGAACAGTCACGAAGTGACCGTGCAGTGCCTGCGCATGGGCGGCGGTTTCGGCGGCAAGGAGATGCAGCCGCACGGGTTCGCGGCCGTCGCCGCGCTCGGCGCCAAGCTGACCGGCCGCCCGGTCCGGCTGCGGCTCAACCGCACCCAGGACCTGACCATGTCCGGCAAGCGGCACGGCTTCCACGCCACGTGGAAGATCGGCTTCGACGCCGAAGGCCGCATCCAGGCGCTGGACGCCACCCTGACGGCGGACGGCGGCTGGAGCCTGGACCTGTCCGAGCCGGTTGTCGCCCGGGCGCTGTGCCACATCGACAACACCTACTACATTCCCCACGCCCGCGTCGCCGGCCGCATCGCCAAGACCAACAAGGCGTCCAACACCGCCTTCCGTGGCTTCGGCGGGCCGCAGGGCATGCTGGTGATCGAGGACATCATGGGCCGGTGCGCGCCGCTGCTCGGCCTGGACCCGATGGAGCTGCGGGAGCGCAACTTCTACGGCCAGGGCCAGGCGACGCCGTACGGCATGCCGGTCAGCCAGCCGGAGCGGATCTCCGCCGTCTGGGAGCAGGTCAAGGAGAACGCCACCCTCGCCGACCGCAAGCGCGAGATCGCCGCCTTCAACGCCGCGCACCCGCACACCAAGCGGGGTCTTGCGATCACCGGCGTCAAGTTCGGCATCTCCTTCAACCTCACCGCCTTCAACCAGGGCGGCGCGCTGGTGCTGATCTACAAGGACGGCTCGGTCCTGATCAACCACGGCGGCACCGAGATGGGCCAGGGCCTGCACACCAAGATGCTGCAGGTGGCCGCGACCACGCTGGGCATCCCGCTGCACAAGGTGCGCCTCGCCCCGACCCGGACCGACAAGGTGCCCAACACCTCCGCCACCGCAGCCAGTTCCGGCGCCGACCTGAACGGCGCGGCGGTGAAGAACGCCTGCGAGCAGCTGCGCGCACGGCTGCGGCAGGTGGCCGCCAGCCAGCTGGGGTCGAACGCCTCGGACGTGCGCATCGTCGAGGGCGTCGCGCGCAGCCTGGGCAGCGACAAGGAGCTGGCCTGGGACGACCTGGTGCGCACCGCGTACCTCCAGCGCGTCCAGCTGTCGGCGGCCGGTTTCTACCGGACCGAGGGCCTGCACTGGGACGCGAAGTCGTTCACCGGTTCACCGTTCAAGTACTTCGCTATCGGCGCCGCCGCGGCCGAGGTGGAGGTGGACGGCTTCACCGGCGCGTACCGCACCCGCCGGGTGGACATCGTGCACGACGTCGGCGACAGCCTGTCCCCGATGATCGACATCGGTCAGGTCGAGGGCGGTTTCGTGCAGGGCGCGGGCTGGCTGACGCTGGAGGACCTGCGCTGGGACGCCAGCGACGGGCCGGGCCGCGGCCGGCTGCTGACCCAGGCCGCGAGCACCTACAAGCTGCCGAGCTTCTCCGAGATGCCCGAGGAGTTCAACGTCGCGCTGCTGGAGAACGCCACCGAGGAGGGCGCGGTCTACGGGTCCAAGGCGGTGGGCGAGCCTCCGCTGATGCTGGCGTTCTCGGTGCGGGAAGCGCTGCGGCAGGCCGCCGCCGCGTTCGGCCCGGACGGGGTCAGCGTGGAGCTGGCCTCCCCCGCGACGCCGGAGGCGGTGTACTGGGCGATCGAGTCGGCACGCCAGGCCACGGTCTCCCGCAGCGGTGACGCCCGCGACGGGGCCGCCGCCGACGGCACCGCCACCACCGTGGGGACCGCCGGCGCGGCCCCCACCGCCGCACAAGCGCTGAGCCGTGCCTGACATGACGTGGGTCGCCGCGGTCGCACGGTTGCGAGCACGCCGGGAGTCCGGCGTGCTGGTGACCGTCGCGACCGTGCGCGGCCACGCCCCGCGCGACGCCGGTGCGAAACTCGTGGTGGGCCAGACCGAGACGTGGGGCTCCATCGGCGGCGGCAACGTCGAGGCCGTCGCGATCGACCGGGCCCGGGAGATGCTCGGCGCCGCCAAGCCCGAGCCGGAGCTGATCGACTTCGCGCTGAACGACAAGGTGACCAACCAGCACGGCGTGCAGTGCTGCGGCGGCACGGTCTCGGTGCTGCTCGAACCGCTGTCCGTGGTACGGGCGGTGGCGATCTTCGGCGTCGGACACGTCGGGCTGGAACTGGCGCGCGTCCTGTCCCGCCAGGACCTCGACCTCCACCTGATCGACAACCGCTCCGACATGCTCACCGAGCAGCGGCTCGACGTGCTGTCGGACGCGGTGGCCCAGGTCCACGTGCACCACACGCCGCTGCTGCCCGAGGAGGTGCTGGCGGAGCTGCCACCCGGCACCCACATCCTGATCATGACCCATGATCACGCCGAGGACGCCGCCCTGTGCGACGCCGCCCTGCGCACCACCCACCTCGGCACCATCGGGCTGATCGGCTCAGCGGCCAAGTGGACCCGGTTCCGCAAACGCCTGGCCACCGAGGGCGGCCACGACGAGGCCACCATCGACCGGATCAAAACCCCCATCGGCCTGGCCGACATCACCGGCAAGGAACCCGCCACCATCGCCGTCAGCGTCGCCGCCGACCTCCTGCGCACCTTCGAATCCGACCCCACCTGACCCCACCCTGAGCGCCTTTACTGCCTCGCGCCCGCACCCACGGGCGCGAGGCATCCCCCGGCGCCACCAGATCGGCCACCCCAGCAGGCATCAGCCGAGTGACCTCCGGTCTACGGGGTCAGGGCCCGAGGAAGTCCGCTGACCTCCGCCTTGCCGGGTCCGGTTACCGTCAGCGCTGCCGTGAAGCGGCAGCTACTCCACGCCGAGGATGCGGAGCCCATGGTGGAGGCGGAAGTCCTCGTAGTCCTTGAGGTTGAGGGTGGCCAGCGGCAGGTCGTAGGTGAGAGCGCTGGCGGCGATCCACATGTCATTGGCCGGGCGGGGGCGCCCCCGCTGTACAGCTGCTGCCGAGAGCCGCCCCCACGTCGCGGCGACGGCCTCGTCGCCAGGCAGAACCGGGATGTCGGCGAGCCAGTCGGCGAGTTCCTGACGGCTTCGGGCGCCCCAGCAGCGGATCTCCGTCCACTTGGTCAGCTCACCGTAGGTCACGAAGGTGATCAGCGGCTTGCGGCCGATGAGACGGGTCGCCAGCGGGCCGGTCAGCTTGCGCTTGTGCAGCAGGGACGCGACGTCGGTGTCGAGCACAACCGGTTGCATAGAGGCCGTCTCAGGCTGCGTCGCGGTGACGCTCGGCGTAGGTGAAAGCGAGGAACTCCTCCAGCTCCTCGTCCGACTCGAAGGTGTCGGCGGCCAGGTCATCAAGGGAGTGGATCGGCTGGGTGTTCTTAACGGCCAGCAGTTCCTCAACCGATAGACGTGGCCATGGCCGCGGGGGACCGGAGTATCCGGGGGCGGGTGTACTCATCAGGACCTCCAGCAGGACGCAGCCGACTCCACTGCCAGCATACGGGCGCCCCTCACCTGCCGACATGGGGCTCCGTTGCCCCGCGCGGCCCCGCCGGAGGCCCACACCGTGCAGTCGTCCGAGTAAGACACTCCCCTGGGCCGTCACCCACGAGGGTGTTCTGTACTTCTACGCGGGCGGACGCGAGCGGCACGGGTCGCGGTACAAGGTCGGCTCTTCGGGCTGGCACCGGCTGCGCACGCTGGGGTGAGACGGGCCNACGGGCCCGGTTCCGGTTCCGGGATGAGGGGGCGGTTACAGCGTCAGCTCCCAGCCGGTCAGGGTGCCGGTGTCCCAGGTGGCCGAGTCGGTGACGCGGAGGTTCCAGGTGCCGTCGGCGGCCTCGGAGGAGAGGTTCACCGTGTAGGTCTGGTTGATGTTGTCGGTGCTGCCGCCGGAGCGGTTGTGCAGGGTGTAGGCGCTGCCGTCGGGCGCTATGAGCTGGACGGTGAGGTCACCTATGTAGGTGTGCTGGATCTGTACCTTCACCGTGGACGTGGTGGACGCCTCGCGGCCACAGCCGCTGACCGTGGCCGGGGAGTTGACGGTGGCGTGGTCGCGGATGGCCAGGTCAGTGCCGTTGGACGCCGAGCAGCCGGGCCCCGGGCCGGGATCGGTGCCGCCGTACGGGTCCTTCGCGTTCTCCGCCGAGTAGACCAGCATCGGCTTCACCTGGTTCCAGAACCTGTTCTGGCAGGAGTAGGACGGGTGGAAGCCGCCGCAGCTGCCGCTGTTGGGGCCGATCTCGAAGGTGTAGCTGGGGACGCCGAGGTCGTCGTAGACCCAGTCGTCGTGGGTTCCGCTGGCGTTGTAGAGGATCTCGCCGGGCTGGCCGTACTGCCAGCCGCCGGCGAGTTCGGCCATGTCCTTGCCCATGCGGCGCAGGTCGGCGTCGTTGCCCGCTTCGACGCCGCTGTTCCAGCCCCAGGGGAAGAGGACCATGTTGGAGTAGCTGTGGAGGGTGACGAAGAAGCCCTGGGTGTCGGGGTCGGCCGGGGTTCTGTCGCCGGTGCCGCGGGTGTCGGGGAACAGCTTGCGGTAGAGGCTGTGCAGCGCCTTGGTCTCGTGCTCGGAGTCGGCGGCCGGGCCCTTGTAGACCTGGCTGCACGGGTTGGAGCTGGTGCCCGCGCCGCCCCAGTGGGAGCTGTTGTTGCGGTTGAGGTCGATGCCGATGCCGCTGCCGGAGTTCTCCGAGCAGTTGCTTCCGTGGGTGTGGTTGGCGTTCTTGCGGTGCCACTGCTGCCCGCTGGGGCCGCCGGAGAACCCCTGCTGCACCATGTCCACGCCGTCCGGGTTGCCGATCGGCACCACCCAGATCTCCCGGGTGTCGAGGAGTTCGGTGGCCTTGGTGTCGCTGCCGTAGCCGTCGGTGAGGTAGTCGATCCAGCGGTAGGCCATCTCGCCGGTGGACAGTTCGCGCGCGTGCACCTGGGCCTGGAGGAGGAAGCGCGGCTTGCTGGAGTTGGGGGTGAGCTGGCAGCTGCCACTGGTCTTCTTCGTCAGGCAGATCGCCTTGAGGTCGTAACCGCCCGCGCGGCCGGTGGACTTGCGCCAGGAGTCGCCGAAGTCAACGACGGTGGCCAGGCCAGCGTGGTCCCGGGCGACCTGGTCGAGGTGGGCGTACTGGGCGTTCACCGTGCGGTAGCCGCCGTAGTACGTCTCCTCGGCGAGCGCGTCCGTCATCCGGGGGGCCTGGCCGCTGCGTTTGGGCGGCTCCCAGGGGGCCGGGGTCAGCTTCTCCTCGACGGTGGGGCGCAGGCCCGCCGCCTTGAGCTCCTGGCCGGTGTCCGCGTCGCCGAGGACGAACAGGTCGTCGCCTTCGCGGGTTTCGAGCAGGTCGAAGGAGCTGAACTTCGACAGCGCGACGTCGGCGCCGCCGTGGACACGGTAGACGTAGGCGTGGTCGTCGCTGTTGGCCGGGTCGGCGGCGCGGGCGGTGTCGGAGGCGGACGCGCCGCTGCCAGCGGTGACCGCGGTGAGCGCCGCGGCGACCGCGGCGGCCCAGAGTATGCGTCTGTGGTGCACAGGGGCCTCACTCGTGGTTGGGGGCTGCGGCCCGGCGCCGGGTGGCGCTGGCACCGGGCCATGGGGGGTGGTCCAGCGAAGTGAGTGACATGAGCATGCCGCTCGAAGGGAGTATTGAGGACAGACGGCACCACGACAAGCAGCACGCGGCCATGACTTTTCGGTAAGTGAACGACGCACTCCGCCAGCCGGACACTTATCCCAGGTGGGAAGCGCGCGGGCACCCAAAAGCGCTCAGGGCCGCCTTCCGTGTGGGAAGCGACCCTTAGCCAAGGAACGCGGCGTGGGCAAGAGCGCGCGGACAGCGGCCCGCGCGTGGCAGGCCGCGCGTCGGCCGGCTCCCCACTGGCACCGTCAGCCCATACGCGCGAGTTCCGCCCCACGCGGCCGACGCGGCGAGGCGTCAGGGAAGGAGCGTGAAGTGACGCGGTGGTTTGGGACGTACGACGGTGAAATGGCGCCGGTCCAGGGTGGCGATCCCGTCTGCGCCGAGGCGCTCGGCGAGGGCCAGAACGGACGCGTCGGCGGCGCCCAACGGGAAGTCCGCGTACGTCTCCACCAGCTCGATCATCCGGTCGAGGTCACCACGTGTCAGCGGAACGAGGCTGATCTGGCCGTTCGCGACGGATCTCAGAAAAGCGGCCTCCGCACGCGTCCCCTGTTGGCGTTCAGGAGATAACAGACCTCTGTGAGAACCGGGTAGGGAACCAGCAGCGGGCGCGGCGTACGCCGCATCAACGCGACGCATTCCGCATGGTGCTTGTCATCCGTGTCAGCAGCGGCGATCAGCGGGCCCGTATCCCAAATGATCACTCCGGCCCACGCCCCAGCTCCGCGCGGAGGATCTCGCCCGAGCGTTCCGCGAGATCACCCACGCCGCTGGAAAGCGCACCGACGAAGTCGGGAAGAGGCCACTCCTCGCCCCCGTCCTCGGCCGGGGTGCTTTCGCGTACGAGCGCGAGTATCGGGGCCACCTGCGCTTCCGGCAGGCGATCGATCAGCTCATGCAACTCATCCCGCATCGTGCTCATGCGCCAAGGATACGGATTCTTCGTGGCCCCGGTCGCGGCATCGCACCACAGACCTCGCGCCGGTGGCCGGTGCATGACCGGACCGGCGCGAGGCGCGGGTCAGCGGCTGCGGGCGACGGTGACCTCGACGCGCTGGAACTCCTTGAGGTCGCTGTACCCCGTGGTGGCCATCGCGCGGCGCAGCGCGCCGAAGAAGTTCATCGAGCCGTCCGGGGTGTGCGACGGGCCGGTGAGGATCTCCTCGGTGGTGCCGACGGTGCCCAGGTCCACCTTCTTGCCGCGCGGCACGTCCTCGTGCACGGCCTCCATGCCCCAGTGGTGGCCGCGCCCCGGGGCGTCGGTGGCGCGGGCCAGCGGGGAGCCCATCATCACCGCGTCGGCACCGCACGCGACGGCCTTGGGCAGGTCGCCGGACCAGCCCACGCCGCCGTCGGCGATGACGTGCACGTAGCGCCCACCGGACTCGTCGAGGTAGTCCCGGCGCGCGGCGGCGACGTCGGCGACGGCGGTGGCCATCGGCACCTGGATACCCAGCACGTTGCGCGTGGTGTGCGCGGCGCCGCCGCCGAAGCCGACGAGCACCCCGGCCGCGCCGGTGCGCATCAGGTGCAGCGCGGCGGTGTAGGTGGCGCAGCCGCCGACGATGACGGGGACGTCCAGCTCGTAGATGAACTGCTTGAGGTTCAGCGGCTCGGCGGCCGAGGAGACGTGCTCGGCGGAGACGGTGGTGCCCCGGATGACGAAGATGTCCACGCCCGCGTCCACCACCGCCTTGGAGAACTGCGCGGTGCGCTGCGGGGAGAGCGCGGCGGCGGTGACGACACCGGCGTCCCGCACCTCCTTGATGCGGCGGCCGATCAGCTCCTCCTTGACCGGCTCGGCGTAGAGGTCCTGGAGGCGGCGGTTGGCCTCACCCTCCGGCAGCTCGGCGATCTCCGCGAGCAGCGGCTCGGGGTCCTCGTACCGCGTCCACAGACCTTCGAGGTTGAGGACGCCCAGGCCGCCCAGCTCGCCGATGCGGATCGCGGTGGCGGGCGAGACGACGGAGTCCATCGGCGCCGTCAGGAACGGCAGCTCGAAGCGGTAGGCGTCGATCTGCCAGGCGATCGAGACCTCCTTGGGGTCCCGCGTGCGGCGACTGGGCACCACGGCGATGTCGTCGAAGGCGTACGCCCGGCGCCCGCGCTTGCCGCGCCCGATCTCGATCTCAGTCACTGGAGCTGCCCTTCCATACGGTGTGCGGCCCCCAGTATCCCGCACGGGGACGTGGGGGCCGCATCCCGTCTCGCCGGGCGGGCGTCAGCGGCGCGAGTAGTTCGGGGCCTCGACCGTCAGCTGGATGTCGTGCGGGTGGCTCTCCTTCAGGCCCGCCGCGGTGATCCGGACGAACTGGCCGCGCTCCTTCATCTGCGGCACCGTGCGCCCGCCGACGTAGTACATCGACTGGCGCAGGCCGCCCACGAGCTGGTGGACGACGGCGGCCAGCGGACCACGGTAGGGCACCTGGCCCTCGACGCCCTCGGGGATCAGCTTGTCGTCGCCGCTGACCTCCTCCTGGAAGTAGCGGTCCTTGGAGAACGAACGCTGCTCGCCCCGCGACTGCATGGCGCCCAGCGAGCCCATGCCCCGGTAGGACTTGAACTGCTTGCCGTTGATGAACAGCAGCTCACCGGGCGACTCCTCGCAGCCCGCCAGCAGGCTGCCGAGCATCACCGTGTCGGCACCGGCGACGAGGGCCTTGGCGATGTCGCCGCTGTACTGCAAGCCGCCGTCACCGATGACGGGGATACCGGCCTCGCGCGCGGCCAGCGCGGCCTCGTAGATCGCGGTGACCTGCGGGACACCGATACCGGCGACGACGCGGGTGGTGCAGATCGAGCCCGGGCCGACGCCGACCTTGATGCCGTCCACCCCCGCGTCCACCAGCGCCTTGGCGCCCTCGCGGGTGGCGATGTTGCCGCCGACGACGTCCACGCCGGGGTAGTTGGACTTGATCTTCGCGACCATGTCGCCCACCAGCCGGGAGTGGCCGTGCGCGGTGTCCACGACGACGAAGTCCACGCCCGCCTCGATCAGCGCCTGCGCGCGGTCGTAGGCGTCCCCCGCGACGCCGACGGCGGCACCGACGAGCAGGCGCCCGTCCGCGTCCTTGGCGGCGTTGGGGTACTTCTCGGCCTTGACGAAGTCCTTGACGGTGATCAGGCCCTTGATGCGGCCCGCGTCGTCCACCAGCGGCAGCTTCTCGATCTTGTGGCGCCGCAGCAGCTCCGCCGCCTCGGCGCGGTCGATGCCCACCCGGCCGGTGACCAGCGGCATCGGCGTCATCACATCGCGCACCTGGCGGGCGCGGTCCAGCTCGAAGGCCATGTCGCGGTTGGTGACGATGCCCAGCAGCTTGCCGGACGCGTCCGTCACCGGGACGCCGCTGATGCGGAACCGGCCGCACAGCTCGTCGGCCTCGCGCAGGGTGGCGTCGGGGCGGATGGTGATGGGGTCGGCCACCATCCCGGACTCCGAGCGCTTGACCCGGTCCACCTGCGCGGCCTGCTCCTCGACAGACAGGTTGCGGTGCAGCACGCCGACGCCGCCCTGGCGGGCCATGGCGATGGCCATGCGCGCCTCGGTCACCTTGTCCATCGCCGCCGACAGCAGCGGAATGTTGACACGGACGTTGCGCGAGACGAGCGAGGAGGTGTCGATGTCCTGCGGCGCCATGTCGGCCTCGCCGGGCAGCAGCAGCACGTCGTCATAGGTCAGCCCGAGCCGCGCGAACTTCTCCGGCACTCCGTCGACGTAGTCAGTCATGACACCTTCCCCATGGTCTTGCCCCGGCACGTGCACCCATGCTAACGGCCCAACCGGACGCCCCGGGTTCGTAGGAATTTACCGTCCGCACGGGGCGGCCCCACCGCTCAGCCGCAGCCCCGGCCCACCGGCGGCCCGGCTCCAGCCCGGCGGCCCCGGCGCTCCGGCCGGCGGTCACCGGGCTACTGCCCGGCGAGCGCGCGCAGCCGGGAGAGCGCGCGGTGCTGGGCGACGCGGACGGCCCCGGGCGACATGCCCAGCATCTGTCCCGTCTCCTCGGCGGTCAGCCCGACGGCCACCCGGAGCAGGATCAGCTCGCGCTGGTGCTCCGGCAGGTTCGCCAGCAGCTTCTTCGCCCACTCGGTGTCGCTGCTCAGCAGCGCCCGCTCCTCCGGGCCAAGGCTGTCGTCGGGCTGCTCGGGCATCTCGTCCGAGGGGACGGCGGTGGAGCCGGGGTGCCGCATGGCGGCGCGTTGGAGATCAGCGACCTTGTGCTGGGCGATGGCGACGACGAACGCCTCGAACGGCTTGCCGGTGTCGCGGTAGCGCGGCAGCGCGCACAGCACCGCGAGGCAGACTTCCTGCGCGAGGTCGTCCACGAAGTGACGGGCGTCACCGGGCAGACGGCTCAGCCGGGTGCGGCAGTACCGCAGCGCGAGCGGGTGGACGTGCGCCAGCAGGTCGTGCGTCGCCTGCTCGTCCCCCGCGACGGCGCGGCGGACGACGGCGCCGATGCCCGAGCCACAGTCCGGTGGCACGACAGCGGTGCCCGGTGTGGTCTCGTCGCGCATCGGTCCATGGTGCACCGAGGTGACGGCGTCCGCCGCACCGCGGTCCTGGTTGTGCCCTGAAGCGTTATATCGGAGTGCACCCATGGCCATACCGCTTGCCCTCCCCCTCTCGGGTTGCCTCACACGCCATCCCGCTCGGCCGCCGCCGACGGCTCCGGGCACCGCGTGGGGACCGGAAGTCACAACTCCAAGGATGCGGCATCGCGGGAGAAAGCGCGGAGCCCCGGCCCGGGCACGACCCGCAGCACCCGGGCCTGGCCCCGCGCCCAGGGACGCGCGGCGGCGGCCCCGGACGGTGGCCGCGCGCCCCAGACCACGCACCCCGGTGGGCACGGCACGCTCCCCGGCCGGCAAGGTGCGCACGCCGGGGACGCTGGGGACGCTGCCACGGTGCACGGTTCGGCGCACCACGCTGACGGCGCGAGGCCCCGGGGACGACGGGCCGGGCGGCCGGGACGCCGACGAGCTGCCCGGCCCGGGCAGCTCCGGCCGCCCCGGCGCCGCACCGGGCGACGGAGCGGACGGGCGCACCGGCAGGGGCCGGGGCCCCGCCCGGGATCAGCGGACGAGGCCCCAGCGGAAGCCGAGGGCCACCGCGTGCGCCCGGTCGGACGCGCCCAGCTTCTTGAACAGGCGCCGGGCGTGGGTCTTGACCGTGTCCTCCGAGAGGAACAGCTCGCGGCCGATCTCGGCGTTGGAGCGGCCGTGACTCATGCCCTCCAGGACCTGGATCTCGCGGGCGGTGAGCGTCGGGGCCGCGCCCATCTCGGCCGAGCGCAGCCGACGCGGGGCGAGCCGCCACGTCGGGTCGGCCAGTGCCTGCGTGACGGTGGCGCGCAGTTCGGCCCGGGAGGCGTCCTTGTGCAGGTAGCCCCGGGCACCGGCGGCGACGGCGAGCGCGACGCCGTCCAGATCCTCGGCGACGGTGAGCATGATGATGCGGGCGCCGGGATCGGCGGACAGCAGCCGCCGTACGGTCTCCACACCGCCCAGGCCGGGCATCCGGACGTCCATCAGGACCAGGTCGGAACGGTCGGCGCCCCAGCGGCGGAGGACTTCCTCGCCGTTGGCGGCCGTGGTCACCCGTTCGACGCCGGGCACCGTCGCGACCGCGCGGCGCAGCGCCTCCCGGGCGAGCGGGGAGTCGTCGCAAACGAGGACGGAAGTCATGGCCGCCCTCCGCTGCTGATGCGCATCACCTTGAGCCTCCAGGCTGTTACGAATCTTCACCTGTGCGGTTGATCCCTCCCGGCCCGGCGAGGGGGCACCCGATGGAGCGCCTCGACGCCGTGCGTACCGGGGTTCCGGTGTTCTGCCAACCGCCTCCGCACTCTCAACGACGGTCACCCAAAAGAGTTACGGGCTACGCCACCCGCTTTCAGCACTCTACGTGATGGGGCGGACACGCAACAGCGCACTCACCGGCATATCCCCGGGGAACACCCCGTCCTGGCGGCGCACCCGAGACCACTGTGCCCTATTTGGGCGCTTTTGCTTCTTCTTTGTGGCGTCCGTGGCAAAATTCGCAAAGAGTCATATTTACAGCTATCCACACCAGCCAGCACCAGCATCGACGGCGGCCAGCGGACCGCCCCCGCTCAGCCTCGACGCAGGGGCTTCCCGTGCCCGGCCGGTGCACCGACGGCGGCCTGCCGCAGCCCACCCGCGGGCTCGGCCCCACACCGCCGGCGGCGCGCCCGCCCGGCCCGCCCGCACGCCGTCTACCAGCCGCAGCAACGCTCCGAGAGGACGAGCAATGGCAGATTTCTCCCGCCTTCCGGGCCCCAACGCCGACCTGTGGGACTGGCAGCTCCTGGCCGCCTGCCGCGGCGTCGACAGTTCGCTCTTCTTCCACCCGGAGGGCGAGCGCGGGGCGGCCCGCAGCGCGCGTGAGGCGTCGGCGAAAGAGGTGTGCATGCGTTGTCCGGTGCGCGCGCAGTGCGCGGCCCACGCCCTGTCGGTGCGCGAACCGTACGGCGTCTGGGGAGGACTGACCGAGGACGAACGCGAGGAGTTGATGGGACGCGCCCGGCACCGGTTGGCCTCCGGCGCGGCGGCGACGCCCTCCGGTTCGGGCGCGCCGACGTAGCGGGACAGCGCAGATACGTTTCCGCACGGCCGCGAGGGGCCACGGCCCTGACCCACCCCCCGTCCCGGCCGGGAGGGTCACCGCGCCACGGGACCCGCCCCGCCCGCGCACGCACCCGTCGGCGGGCCGGAAGGGCGTGTCATGCGGCGCGGACAGACGTGCTCACGCGGCGCGGGCCGCCGCCTCCAGGTGCGTCAGGGCCGCCGCGACGGCCGGGACGCGGGTGAGGTCAGGCAGCGTGACCGCCACCACCTCGCGCCGGACGGACGGGGTGAGCCGGACGGTGCGGGTGCCCTTGGGGCGGACGGAGGAGACCGCCAGCTCGGGCAGGACCGCGACCCCCAGACCCGCGCCGACCAGGCCGACGACGGCCGGGTAGTCGTCGGTGGCGAAGTCGATACGCGGGGTGAAGCCGGCCGACTCGCAGATGCCCTCCAGGTGGCGGCGGCAGCGCGGGCAGCCCGCGATCCACGGCTCCTCGGCCAGCTCCGCGAGACGCACCGACGACGCGGCGGCGAAGCGGTGGTCCTCGGGGACGAGGGCCACCAGGCGGTCGGTGAGCAGGGGGCGGACGTCCACGTCGTCCCACTCGGGCGGCTCGCCGGTGGCGGGATAGCGGAAGGCGAGGGAGATGTCGCACTCGCCAGCCCGCAGGAGTTCGACCGAGCCGGGCGGCTCGGCCTCGACGAGCGAGACGCGGGTGCCGGGGTGGTCGGCGCGCAGGGCGGCGACGGCGGCGGGGACGAGGGTGGAGCTGGCGCTGGGGAAGGAGACGAGCCGCACCCGGCCCGCGCGCAGCCCCGCGATCGCGGCGACCTCCTCCTCGGCGGCGGTCAGCGCGGCCAGCACCGCGGCGCCGTGCCGGACGAGCGCCTCACCGGCCTGCGTCAGCCGGGTCTCCCGGCCCGCCCGGAAGAGCAGCGGCGTGCCGGCCGCCTGTTCCAGCGAGCGCATCTGCTGGCTGACGGCGGGCTGGGTGCAGCCCAGTTCGCGGGCGGCGGCGGAGTACGAACCGGTCGCCGCGACCGTGCGCAGGACCCTCAGATGGCGGGCTTCGAGCATGCGGCAACCATAAGCACGCCTTGGGGAAGCGGGCCAGTAAAGCCCTCTTCGTTTGGCACTGTCCCGTAGGCTGACCGGCATGCGCGTACTGTCGGTGAACCTCGGGTCTCTGCGTTCATCCGCCCACACGGGCGCCCCCGGCGGGCTGACCGGGATCGGCAAGGAGCCGGTCAGCGGACCGGTGCGGGTGAGCGCGCCGGGGCCGAAGGGGAGCGGCGGCAGCGGGCTCGCGGGCGACGCCATCGGGGACCTGCGGCACCACGGCGGCGACGAACAGGCCGTCTACGCCTACGCCCGCGAGGATCTGGACGCCTGGGAGCGCGAGCTGGGCCGCGAGCTCGCCCCCGGCGCGTTCGGCGAGAACCTGACGACGACCGGGCTGCGTACGGGCGAGGCCGTGCTGGGCGAGCGCTGGCGGATCGGGGGCGCCCTGGTGCTCCAGGTGTCCTCGGTGCGCATCCCGTGCCGCACGTTCGCCGGGCACCTGGGTGCGCGGGGCTGGGTGAAGCGGTTCACGGAAGCAGCCGTGCCGGGGCCGTACCTGCGCGTCGTCGAGCCGGGCGAGGTGCGGGCCGGGGACGCGATCGAGGTGGTGCACCGCCCGGCGCACGAGGTCACCGTCAGCCTGCTGTTCCGGGCACTGACGACCGAGCCGGGCCTGTGGGAGCGGGCCGCCGCGGCGGGCGACGACCTTCCGGCCACCGCCCGCAAGCGCCTCACCGGACGCACCGGCTGACCGGACGGGCCAGCATCACCCCCTGACCCCGCGTCAGGCCAGGCCGTATCCGGGATGTGCCCGCTGCGGCCCCGGCCCCGGCCGCTACCGTTCGCGGTATGACGACTGCACTCATCACCGGAGCCACGGCCGGGATCGGCGCCGCGTTCGCCCGACGGCTGGCCCGCGACGGGCACAACCTGGTGCTGGTGGCCCGGGACACGACGCGGCTGGCCGAACAGGCTACGCAGCTGCACGACCGGCACGGCATCGAGGCGTCCACCCTGCGGGCCGACCTGGCCACCGAGGAAGGCATCACCGCCGTCGCCGAGCGGCTGCGCGAGCCCACCCACCCCATCGACCTGCTGGTCAACAACGCGGGTTTCGGGCAGAAGGGCCGCTTCCTGGAGATTCCGGAGGCCGACGAGCTGCGCATGCTGCGCGTGCACTGCGAGGCGGTGCTGCGGCTGACCTCGGCGGCGGCCGGGGCCATGCGGGAGCGGGGCCGGGGCGGCGTGGTGAACGTGGCCTCGGTGGCCGCGTTCGTGCCGCGCGGCACCTACGGGGCGAGCAAGGCGTGGGTGGTGCAGTTCACCCAGGGCGCGGCACAGGACCTCGCGGACTCGGGGGTGCGGATGATGGCGCTGTGCCCGGGGTTCGTGCGCACCGAGTTCCACGAGCGCGCGGGGATGTCGGCTTCGGACATCCCGGGGTGGATGTGGCTGGACGCCGACCGGGTGGTGGACGCGGCGCTGAAGGACCTCGCCCGCGGGCGCACGCTGTCCGTCCCGGACCCGCGCTACAAGACGCTGCTGGGCGCGAGCAAGCTGGTGCCGCGCGGCATGCTGGGCCGGGTGTCGTCGTCCTCGGGGCGCAAGTACGGGCCGAAGTAGTGGGCGGCCCACCGCCCGCCGGGCCGGACTGACGCGGCGCGCTGCCGCCGCCACCCGGCCCCGGGGCTGCCCGGAGGGCGAGCGGCCAGGCGGCAGTCCTTCCGCACCCAGCGGCGAGGCCCGTCACCCCGGGCGGGGTGACGGGCCTCGCTCGTCAGGCGGCGTGCCTCAGTGGGCGTGGCCGTGACCGGCGGGCGCCTCGTCTTCCTCGGCGGGCTTCTCGACGACCAGGGTCTCGGTCGTCAGCATCAGCGAGGCGATGGACGCGGCGTTCTCCAGCGCGGAGCGGGTGACCTTGACCGGGTCGATGACTCCGGCCTTCACCAGGTCGCCGTACTCGCCGGTGGCGGCGTTGAAGCCGTGGCCCTTGTCCAGGTCGGCGACCTTGGAGGTGATGACGTAGCCCTCCAGGCCCGCGTTCTCCGCGATCCAGCGCAGCGGCTCGACGGCGGCGCGGCGCACGACGGCGACACCGGTGGCCTCGTCGCCGGTCTTGCCCAGGCTGTCGTCCAGCACCTTCGCGGAGTGCACCAGGGCGGAGCCGCCACCGGAGACGATGCCCTCCTCGACCGCGGCGCGGGTCGCGGAGATGGCGTCCTCCAGGCGGTGCTTCTTCTCCTTCAGCTCGACCTCGGTGGCCGCGCCGACGCGGATGACGCACACGCCGCCGGCCAGCTTGGCCAGGCGCTCCTGGAGCTTCTCGCGGTCCCAGTCCGAGTCGGTGGTCTCGATCTCGGCCTTGATCTGGGCGACACGGGCCTGCACCTCGTCGGCCTTGCCCGCGCCATCGACGATGGTGGTGTCGTCCTTGGTGATGGTGACGCGGCGGGCGGAGCCGAGCACGTCCAGACCCACCTGGTCGAGCTTGAGGCCGACCTCCTCGGCGACGACGGTGCCGCCGGTGAGGGTGGCCATGTCGCCCAGCATCGCCTTGCGGCGGTCGCCGAAGCCCGGGGCCTTGACGGCGACGGCGTTGAACGTGCCGCGGATCTTGTTGACGACCAGCGTGGACAGGGCCTCGCCCTCGACGTCCTCGGCGATGATCAGCAGCGGGCGGGAGCCGCCAGCCTGCATGATCTTCTCCAGCAGCGGCAGCAGGTCGGCGATGGCCGAGATCTTGCCCTGCGTGATGAGGATGTAGGGGTCGTCGAGAACGGCCTCCATGCGCTCCTGGTCGGTGACCATGTACGGCGACAGGTAGCCCTTGTCGAAGGCCATGCCCTCGGTGAAGTCCAGCTCCAGGCCGAAGGTCTGCGACTCCTCGACGGTGATGACGCCGTCCTTGCCGACCTTGTCCATGGCCTCGGCGATCAGCTCGCCGACCTGCTTGTCCTGCGCGGACAGCGCGGCGACGGAGGCGATGTCGGCCTTGGAGTCGATCGGGCGGGCGGAGGCGACCAGGTCGTCCGACATCGCCTTGACGGCGGCGTCGATGCCCTTCTTCAGCGCGGCCGGGGAGGCACCGGCGGCCACGTTGCGCAGACCCTCGCGGACCAGCGCCTGGGCCAGCACGGTGGCGGTGGTGGTGCCGTCACCCGCGATGTCGTTGGTCTTGGTCGCCACCTCCTTGACGAGCTGCGCGCCGAGGTTCTCGTACGGGTCCTCGACCTCGACCTCGCGGGCGATCGTGACGCCGTCATTGGTGATGGTCGGCGCGCCGAACTTCTTGTCGATGACGACGTTGCGGCCCTTGGGACCGATCGTCACCTTCACGGTGTCGGCCAGCTTGTTGACGCCGCGCTCCAGGGCGCGACGGGCGTCCTCGTCGAACTTCAGGATCTTCGCCATGGCGAAAGGGTGTCCTCTCAGGGCTTCTTCACAAACGAGCCGCGCCCTGGCCCCGGCGGTCAGTGAACGGGGAGGCCAGGGCGCGGATCAACAACAGACGAAAGGTGTCGTCTCGCCTTACTTCTCGATGATCGCGAGCACGTCGCGAGCGGAGAGGACGAGGTACTCCTCGTTGTTGTACTTCACCTCGGTGCCGCCGTACTTGCTGTACAGGACAACGTCGCCGACCTTGACGTCGAGCGGCAGACGGTTGCCGTCCTCGAAGCGGCCCGGGCCCACGGCCAGGACGGTGCCCTCCTGGGGCTTCTCCTTGGCGGTGTCCGGAATGACCAGGCCCGAGGCCGTGGTCTGCTCAGCGTCGAGCGGCTGGACCACAATGCGGTCCTCAAGCGGCTTGATGGCAACCTTGGAGCTGGCGGTCGTCACGATCCGACCTCCCCCTTCGGAGATCTCACGGGGTCTTATGTCTAGAGGTGGCGACCTGGTCGATCCGTCGTCGCGGGTGCCGGACCGTCCCGTCGCGCCTGGCACTCCCCGGCGGAGAGTGCCAACGGTGAGACTATGCCTCAGTTAGCACTCGGTCAAGCGGAGTGCCAAAGTCGCGCGGCGCGTCGCCGATCAGGGCCGGGTGGCAGTGGCCTCCGGCTCCCCCGGGCGGGCTGGACCGGGCGGCTAGACGTAGTCCTCCAGGCGGGCGAGGGCGTAGCCCTGACGGGTGACCTCGTTCAGCGTGCGGCGGACCATGTCGGTCATCGTGCCGCCGCCCGGCCACTCCTTAGGCCCGCGGAAGTGGGTGAGGATGATGTCGCCGGGGCGCAGCTCGCGCTCCGCGCGCGCGTAGTCGAAGCGCTGGGCCCACGCCTCCTCCATCCACAGCGGCACGGCCTCCAGCCCGCAGCTGGCCGCCGCCCGCAGCGTGTCGCGGTTGTAGGCACCGTACGGCGGGCGGAACAGGCGCGGGGTCACGCCGATCTCGTCCCGCAGTACCTCCTGCATGTCGCAGATCTCGCGGCGCTGCCGCTCGTAGCTGAGGGTCGGCAGCTCCTTGTGGTGCAGCGTGTGGTTGTGGATGGCGGCGCCGTCGCGGTACATGCGGCGGAAGTAGCCGTAGTCCTCCTTGGCCACGTAGTGGGAGAGGAAGGCGCTGTAGGGGACGTCGAGCTCGCGGAGCATCTCCAGCAGCGCCGGGTCCTTCTCCCAGCCGTCGTCGATGGTGAAGAAGACGACCTTGTCCTCGGTCGGGACCCGGGTGATGACCGGGGGCAGGCCCTCGCCGCTGATATGCCCGGGGGTGGTGGTCAGGGCGGGCTTCTGGGCGGGCGGCGCGGGCGGACGCAGCGGCACCTCGGCCAGGCCCCAGCGCTGCGCGGCGGCGACACGGCGGGCCTCAGCCCGCGCCAGGTGTTCGGCGTAGCCGGCGAGCGAGGCGGCGGCATAGGCGGTCTCGGCCTGCTGGGCCGCGCCGAGCGGGAGCCCGGCGCCCGCGGCGGCCAGCGGCTCGTCCAGCCGGGGGCCGCCTGCGGGCGCGCCGGACGGCCCGGCGGTGGCGGCGCAGGAGACGGCGAGCAGGGCGGCGAGCGAGGCGCCCCCGGCACGGCGGAGGTGACGCCGCGCCCGCGCGCCCTTCATATAGTTTTGTGTGATTTGTCTGATGATCGTCATAGCGCCGGATGGTGCCAGGGAGCACCCCCGGCCCGGCGACGGCGCCTCCGCGCGGGCGGGGAAAATGGACCGTGTGGCCGCACCCGAATCACCCGACACGCCGACCTCCCCCGCCGGGGACACCGCCGCCTTCCGGGCCCTGCTGACCGACGAAGGCCAGCGTCTGCTCGCCGAACTGCGCGACTACGACCCGGCCGACGAGCTGGCGCTCGCCACCCGGCTGCGCCGGGACCACTCCCTGGGCCTCGTCTCCGCCGCGCTCGGACAGGCCCGGCTGCGGCAGCGCGCGGTGGCCAAGTTCGGCCCGGTGGACGCGGGTCGCATGTACTTCACGCCCGACGGCGTCGAGCAGGCCACGCGCTCGGGCGTGGCCGCCTACCGGGCCGGGCGGCTCGCCGGGTGGGGCGTGCGGCACGTGGCCGACCTGTGCTGCGGCGTCGGCGGCGACGCGATCGAGCTGGCGCGCGCCGGAGTGGAGGTGCTGGCGGTGGACCGCTCGCCGCTCACCTGCGCGGTGATCGAGGCCAACGCCGCCGCGCTCGGACTGGACGGTCGGATCGAGGTGCGGTGCGCCGACGTCACCGCAGTGGACGTCAGCGGTTTCGACGCCGTGTTCGTGGACCCGGCCCGGCGCGGCGGACGCGGCCGGGTGTTCGACCCGGAGGCGTACTCGCCCCCGCTGTCGTGGGCCATCGAGGCGGCCCGCCGGGTCCCGCGCGCGGCGCTGAAGCTGGCGCCGGGCGTGCCGCACGAGGCGCTGCCCGCCGACGCCGAGGCGGAGTGGATCTCGGTCGCCGGGGAGGTGAAGGAAGCCGTGCTGTGGTTCGGGACGGGGGGCACGGGGGAAGCGGGGCGCCTCGGGGGTTCGGGGGATTCGGGTGGCCCGGTCGTCGGCGCGACGAAGCCCGGCGGCTCCGGCGGCACGAGCGGTTCCGGCAGCTCCGGCAGCTCAGGCAGCGAGGGCGGCCCCGGCAGCCCCGGCAGCCCCGATGACGCGGGCGGTTCCGGCAGACCCGGCGACACGGGCGGTTCCGGCAGCACGGCTGGCACCGTGCGGGCGACACTGCTGCCCGGCGGGCACTCGCTGGTCTGCGGGCCGCTGCCCGCGCCGCCGGTGGGCCCGGTCGGGCGGTACCTGTACGAGCCGGACGGCGCGGTGATCCGGGCCCACCTGGTCGCGGAGGTGGCGCGGCGGCTGGACGGACGGCTGATCGACGCGACCATCGCCTACATCACCGCCGACGACCTGCGGTCCACGCCGTTCGCGCGCGCCTACGCGGTGACCGACGTGCTGCCGTTCCACGTCAAGCGCCTGCGGGCCCTGCTGCGCGAGCGGAACGTCGGCACGCTGACGGTGAAGAAGCGGGGTTCGGCGGTGGACCCGCAGGAGCTGCGCCGCCGCATGCGGCTGAGCGGCACGGGCGCCGCGACGGTGTTCCTCACCCGGGTGGCGGGGGCACCCACGATGCTGCTGGCCGAGCCGGTGGCCCCGTAACCTCCCCGCCCGCCTGCCGTACGTGCCGGGCCAAAGGCGCGGGAAGCGGTGCCGCGCGAACGGCGCTCGTGTGGCGGGCGGCGGCCGGGCGGCGGAAGGTGGAGGCGGGTACCCGAAAGCCACAGATCGAGGTGAGCAGCGTGCCGGAGGATTCGGGAGCCGTGCACGGCGCACCGTGCTGGGTGAGCCTCATGACGCACGACCCGGCGACGGCCCAGGAGTTCTACACCAAGGCGCTCGGCTGGACGTTCCGGCCGGGGTTCCGCCGTGAGGAGCAGGGCTATCACCTGGCGCTCGCCGAAGGGGGTCTCCCCGTCGCCGGGATGGGGATGACGGCCCGCACCACGGGGTTCTCCGCCTCCTGGACGACCTACTTCCGCGTGGACAGCGCCAACGACATGGCGAACCGCATCCGGGACCACGGCGGCACGGTGGCTGTGGGGCCGATGGCGTTCGGCACCGGACGCGTCGCCTGGGCGGCGGACCGGCAGGACGCCCGGTTCGGCGTGTGGGAGGGCGCCCCGGTGCCGGGCTGGCGGATGCAGCGGCGGCACGGCGCACCCGCCCGGCTCCAGCTGCACACCGGGGACGCGTTCGGCGCGGCGATGTTCTACGGCGCCGTCTTCTCCTGGGACAGCCACGCACCGGACCGGCTGGGCGTGCGGTTCGAGGCGGACCACGTGGTGGTGTCGGTCGATGGCCACCACGCGGCGGACCTGTGGGGCGGCGCCGTGGACAAGGCCCCGGACCCGACCATCCGGCCGCAGTGGCATGTCTACTTCTGCGTGGACGACGTGGACGCGGTGGCCGAGCGCGCGGCCAGCGCGGGCGGCAGCGTGGTGCGCGAGCCGCACGCCTCGTACTTCGGCCGCGTCGCGGACCTGCGGGACCCGGAGGGCGCGCTGTTCCACATCACGTCGGAGAACGACTGAGGACGCCGGGCGGCTGAACGTCGGCTCACCCCCGGCTGCCCGGGCTCACCCCGGCTGCTCGGCTCACCCCCGGTTCAGGACGCCACCTGCCGGAAGCGCCAGCGGTGCACGGGGCGGTGCAGCAGCTCCGTGGGCGGATCGGGCAGCTCGACGGGTGCGGCGCCGGCGCCGTCCCCAGCGTCGGCGTCGGCCCAGTGGGTGATGACCAGGACGCGGTCAGCGGTGGCGGTGTAGGTGTCGCGGCGAGCGGGCGCGGGGTCCAGGCGCTGGGCGCGGACCCAGGCCAGCAGCTCCGCGCCACGGCCCTCGGCGGCGCGGGCCTCCCACATCAGGGCGGTCGTCATGCCTAGTAGAGGTTCTTCCGGCTCAGTTCGTGCACGTGGTCGTGGGAGTGCGCGGAGTCGTGGGGGTGGTCCGGCCCGGGGCGCGCGGCCGGGACGTGGGGCTCGGTGACGGGCAGGGAGGAGTCGGCCGGGAGGTCCCAGCCGGAGGCAGGCCGGCCCCGGGCGACCATCTCCGCGCCCAGTGCGGCGACCATCGCCCCGTTGTCGGTGCACAGCTTGGGCCGTGGCACGCGCAGGGTGAGCCCCGCGTCGGCGCACCGCTCCCGCGCCAGCGCGCGCAGCCGCGAGTTGGCCGCGACGCCGCCGCCGATCATCAGGTGGTCCACGCCCTCCTCCTTGCAGGCCCGGATCGCCTTGCGGGTGAGGACGTCGGTGACCGCCTCCTGGAAGGACGCGGCGACGTCGGCGACCGGCACCTGTTCCCCGGCGCGGCGGCGGGCCTCGATCCAGCGGGCGACGGCGGTCTTCAGGCCGGAGAAGGAGAAGTCGTAGGGGGCGTCGCGCGGGCCGGTCAGGCCGCGCGGGAAGGCGATGGCCGCCGGGTCGCCCTCGCGCGCGTAGCGGTCGATGACCGGGCCGCCGGGGAACCCCAGGCCGAGCACGCGGGCCACCTTGTCGAACGCTTCCCCGGCCGCGTCGTCGATGGTGGCGCCCAGCGGCCGCACGTCGGTGGTGATGTCGGGCGCGAGCAGCAGCGAGGAGTGGCCGCCGCTGACGAGCAGCGCCATCGTCGGCTCCGGCAGCGCCCCGTGCTCCAGCTGGTCCACGCAGATGTGCGAGGCGAGGTGGTTGACGCCGTACAGCGGCTTGCCCAGCGCGTAGGCGTACGCCTTGGCCGCCGAGACGCCGACGAGCAGCGCGCCCGCGAGGCCCGGGCCCGCCGTCACCGCGATGCCGTCGAGGTCAAAGGCGGTGACCTGGGCCTGGTCCAGTGCCCGCTGGATCGTCGGGACCATCGCCTCCAGGTGGGCGCGGCTGGCGATCTCGGGGACGACGCCGCCGTAGCGGGCGTGGTCATCGACGCTGGAGGCGACGGCGTCGGCGAGCAGGGTGTGGCCGCGTACGACGCCGACGCCGGTCTCGTCGCAGGAGGTCTCGATGCCCAGGACGAGCGGTTCGTCGGTCCGCGCGGGGATCAGGGTCGCCATCGGAAAAGTCAGTCCTAGCTCGGGTCGGAAGGGGGTAGGGGGGCGCCGGTGTGCTCGCGCCGCATGACCAGGGCGTCCACGTTGCCGGGCTGGTAGTAGCCACGGCGCAAGCCCACGGGGGCGAAGCCGAACCGCTCGTACAGGCGCTGGGCGCGCGCGTTGTCCACGCGGACCTCCAGCAGCACCTGGTGGCACTCGAAGGCGGTGGCGGCGGTGAGCAGGTCGGTCAGCAGCCGGGCGCCGAGGCCGGTGCCCTGGTATTCGGGGGCGACGGCGATGGTCTGCACGTCGCCGGTGCCGTCCACGGCGGTGGCCAGGCCCGCGTACCCGGCGAGCGTGCCGCCCGCCTCCGCGACGGTGTAGTGCCGGGTGGCCCGCGGCCCGCGCGCGTACGCCAGCTCGGACCAGAACATCCCGGGCGTCCAGGCGTCGTCCGGGAACAGCCGGTGCTCCAGGGTGAGCACCGGTTCGATGTCCCACCAGCGCATCGTGCGCAGGGTGACGGCGGCCGGGGCGTCCGGCGCCGGTGCCTGCGGCCCGTTCACCGGTCGCCGACCGCCTGCCTGGGGGTGACCGCCTTGTACCCGGCGGGCACCTTGGCGTCCGGGCGGCGCAGGTACAGCGGGCGCGGCGGCAGCAGCTCCTCGCCCGCCGCCAGCTTCTCGGCGGCCAGCGCGGCCAGGGCGCCCGCGGTGACGTGCTCGGGGCCGCCTGTGCGCAGGCCGGTGAACGTCTCGGGGTAGAGCACCGCGCCCGCACCGACGGCCGGGACCCCGGCGACCCGCTCGGCGATGTCGGCCGGGCGGTCCACGGCCGGATCACCCTCCCGAGTGCGACCGTCGGCGAGGTACGTAGCCCAGTAGACCTCCTTGCGGCGGGCGTCGGTGGCGACGACGAACGGCGCCCCCGCCCCGCCGGCCACCCCGGCCCGGGCTGCCGCGTGGGCGATGCCGTCCAGCGTGCACAGGCCGTGCACCGGGACGCCGAGCGCCGCCGCGAAGCTGGCCGCCGTCACCAGACCGACGCGCAGCCCGGTGTAGGGGCCGGGGCCGACGCCGACGACGATGCCGGTGACGTCGGCCAGCGCACACCCGGCCTCGGCCAGCGTCGCGTCAACGGACGGCAGCAGCAGCTCTCCGTGGCGGCGGGCGTCCACCTGGTCGCGGGAGGCCAGCACCCGCTGCCCGTCGTGCAGGGCGACGGTGACGGCGGGCGTGGCGGTGTCAAGAGCGAGCAACAGCACGGGGCAAGCCTACGGCGCGCGCGGGGTGCCCCGCCCCGCCTGTCCGGGAGGCCGCGACCCGTCCTGCTACCGTCCGTGTGACGATCAGCCAGCAGTATCGAAGGGTGAACCCGGTGGCACGAGGCAGTGCGAGGACGTTCGTGACCGGGCTGACCGCGGCGGCGCTGGCGATCGTCGGCTTCCTCGCCTACCAGGCGTCCGCCGCCCACGAGCGGGCCGAGCAGAAGACGGAGCAGCCCACCGCGTCCGCCTCCGCCCAGCCCGGGGCCGACGCCGACGCCGACGAGAAGACGGCAGGCCCCGAGGCGCTGCCGCCCGGCTCCGGCACCGGCAGGCGCGTGGTGTACGCGCTGGGGGCCGACCGCGTGTGGCTCGTCGCCGAGGACGGCTCGGTGCGGCGCACCTACACCGTCAAGCCGGGCACGCTCGACCCGGTGCCGGGCGCGTACACGGTGACGTCCCGGGACAACGCGGTGACGGGCACCGACGGGGTGCCCGTCGAGCACGTGGTGCGGTTCGCGACGTTCGGCGGCACCGGGATCGGGTTCAGCGCGCCACGGGAGGACGACGCCGAGCCCGTCACCTCGCCGACGCCCGGGCAGGAGACCGGCGGCATCCGCGAGGAGCGGGCGGACGGGCGCGCGATGTGGGTGTTCGCGGAGATCGGCACGCCGGTCGTCGTCGTACCGTAACGGCGCGCTCGGGCGCGGCGAGGGTGTCAGGCCGCCTCCGCTTCCTCGCACTCCTCGGTGCGGGCGGTGGGCTCGCCGGGCTCTTCGGGCTCCGGTGGGCGGGAGACGGCTTCGGCGGCGGCGCAGGACGCCAGCAGCTCGCGGAACGCGGGTACCTCCTGCATGGGGCCTCCCTCAGCCAACTTAGGCGTACCTAACCCATGGGATCACGCGCGCGGGGCGCTCCGCAAGGTCTTACCGACGCACCGTCGGGATGAAGGTCTGCCCCGCCCCGCACCTTCCCGAAACGGGGGCTGCCCCGCCTCCCGGACGACTCCGGCGTGCGGGCTGCTCCGGTCGCCCAGCGGGTCAGGGGCTCACCGCCGCGAGATCGACGCCGCGCCAGCGGTCGCCGTAGGCGGCGAGGGTGACGACGCGGGCGTCGTGCTCGTCGGCGTCGTGGGCCAGCTCGCGCGCGATGACCACGTGCAGCCGGTCCTCGGTCAGCTCCTCCACGCGCCCCTCACCCCACTCGACCGCGACGACCGACTCCGGGAGGCAGACGTCGAGGTCCAGGTCCTCCATCTCCTCCAGCCCGCCGTCCAGCCGGTAGGCGTCCACGTGCACCAGCGGCGGCCCGTCACCCAGCGGGGGGTGGACGCGGGCGATGACGAACGTCGGCGAGGTGACGTCGCCGCGCACCCCGAGTCCGGCGCCCAGGCCGCGCGCGAGCGTCGTCTTGCCCGCGCCCAGCTCACCGGTGAGGAGTACCAGGTCTCCGGCGCGCAGCAGCGCGGCCAGCCGGCGGCCGAGCTGCCGCATGTCCTCGGGGGTGCTGACCGTGATGCGTGTGGGGGTGGTGGCCGTCTGCATGGCCTCGATGGTAGGCGGGCGGGGACCGGCCCCGCCCGCCGCACGGCCAGCGCACTGTGCGCCGTCAGCCCGCCTGGCACGCGGGCATCGCGGGAACGGCGTCAGCGCGCGGCGCGCGGCGCCCACTGAAGGCGGCGGCGTCCCCCACCTTCACCCGATCAGGCGTACCGCGTCGCGTCAGCCAGCACCGTCACCCCTCCAACGGGTGACCCGGTGGGCGGTCCCGGCGAGGACGAGGGGCGAGGAGGGGATGAGGAGGGAATGCTGAGGACCAGGGGCACGGCGGGAGTCAGGCGGCGCGGATCACAGCCGTGTGCAGCTCGGGCACGCCGGTGGTGCGAGGGTGGCGCACGGCCAGTTCGGAGACGATCTGCCGGATGGCGGGTCGGTCCCGGACCTCTCCAGGGCTTGCGCGGTAGGCGTCGAGCAGGGCTTGGGCGGTCTGCTCGGGGCGGCCCCACGCCCACCAGGCTCGCGCCATGTCGGTTCCCCAGCGGGCCTTTCGCTCGGCTGTGGGGAACTGGCTGGCCCGCAAGTCCTTCCCGGCTTCCAGCGCGGCTCCTGCGTCGCCCAGCGCCCAGTGGACGCCCACCGCGTACAGGTCGACGGCTGCCGGACTGATGGGGAAGAGGCGGCCCGTCGGAGCGGTCTCGGGCAGCCGGCAGGCGGCACGGCGGGCCTCTTCGGTCATGGCCAGGGCCTCGGCGCGCTGACCGCCTCGGGCAGCGGTGTAGGCGAGGGTGCACAGCATCTGGGCATACGCCGAGGCGGCGGCGTCCGTACGCAGCCCGGTCGCTTCCACCTTCGCGGCGGCCAGGGACATGACGCGCTGCGCATCGGCGTGCTGGTCCTGGTGACGCAGCACGATGGCCCACTCCCGGGCAGCGGCCGCCGCCGCGAGCGGCGAGCCGGACACCTCAGCCCAGGTGCGGGCACGGTCTGCCGTGGACCGGGCCCGGTCGTAGGAGCCGACCTTGATCAGCACGGCGGAGGCGAGGCTGTAGACGGAGGAGAGCCGGGCCTGGTCGAGATCGCGGCGGGAGGCGGCGGAGGCGTGCCCGTCGGCGATCAGGCTGGGCAGTGCGGCGAGGAGTCGCTGGTGCGCGCCCGCGTCGTACAGTTCGCGGGCTGCGGGCAAGCGGCGGTCCAGCGGCTGGGCGCTACGAGTCGTCGCGGGGGTGTGGGCTAGGACGTCGTCCAGGCCCATGAGGAGGGCGGCCGGTCCTGTGGCTGCCGTGGCGGTGAGCAGCGTACGGCGGCGCATAGGGTCCTCCTCGGCGTGCGGACTGGCCGTCACTCTAGTAGTGGCCGGAGCCGTTGCGAGAGGAGGCGCCAGAGATGCCATCAGAGTGTGTCGGGGGACGCCGACTTCGAGCGCGGCGCGTTGCAGCAGTGCCAGGTCGACGACCCGCGAGCGGCGCTCCAGCCGGGAGACCGTGGCCGGTGAGCAGCCGAGCCGATCCCCGAGCGCGGCCAGTGTCCATCCGTGGTGCTGGCGGCCGAGCCGGATCAGGGCACCGGGGTGCCGTTGTGCTGCTAACTCGTGGACTTTCGTGCTGTTCCAGAGCGGGTCAACGGGCACTGGCCCCTCCCACGCCGCGCAACCTGGGGGATTCCACGGTATGGGTGCCGCGCGACGGCGTCGAGATGGCTTGCAGAACGTGCAAATCGCTTGCACACCGTGAGAGGTGATTACCACTCAGCCCGGTGATGGGGTGTGGTGGAGGCGACAGCCCCGACCCCCGGGGCACCGTCCATCGGAGGGCACCATGGCAACAGCCGCACTCCTGATCACCGACCCGGCGACCGGCCCGCTCCGCTCCGTGCGCGACATCGTGCCGGCCGACCTGTGGGACAAGCAGGTCGGGCTGCTCCAGCGTGACTACCCCTACGACTCCGTCATGGCCGCCCGTGTCCTCGGACAGGGCTACGCCTACCTGCTGACCGCGATGGCCCACCGCGGCGAGCAGCTTGGGCTCGCGCCGAGCACGCTGGTCGATATCGGCGTCCACACCATCATCCTCGACACCGTGGCGTACGCCGAGCTGTGTGAGAAGCACAACGAGGGGCATTTCCTGCACCACGTGCCGAAGGTCGAGTTCAAGAACGACGGCTCCGTGATGAAGACCGCCCACCTCATCGCGGGCGACGGTTGGGAGGTTGACTTGCCCCTGTGGGCGGACGCCGCCGAATGCGGTCCGTGCCACCCGGGCAACGACTCGCACTGATTCGCTCCCGATCCGCGCATGCCTGGCGTCCCGTTCTGTGGCCGGGACGCCAGGCACACCCCGGGGTGAGATTGCGCGGAATCGGCCCATGGGCCGATCGCGCCCGCCAGGATGGGGCGGGTGACCACCACGACAGATCTCTGGCACCACTACGGCCGCACCCGCACCGAGCACGACCGCGCGGTCCCAGAGACCTTCCACTGGAGCTGGAGCCAGGACACCGGGCCTGGGCCGGAACTTTTGGGTGACCTCACCGGCAGGTGTGTCGGCGACCTCGGAGCCGGGGCCGCCCGGCACGCCGCCCACCTGGCGACCCGCCACCAGCCATCCCGCGTCGACGCGATTGACGCATCATCTGCCCAGCACGCCATGGCCACGGACCTGTACGCGCACCTCGCCCCACGCCTGCGTCTCGCCCACGCCGACGTGGTGAGCTACCTGCGCGCGGCACCGGAGACCTATGACGTGCTCTACAGCGTCTTCGGCGCCGTGGACTTCACCGAACCGCGCGACGTCCTACCTGCGGCGGCTGCCGCTCTCCACCCGGGCGGGCGGCTCGTATTTTCCTCTCTCGCCCACTACCTGAACGGCGCGCCCGCGCAGTCTGACGTCGTGCACGCCGACGTCCCGGCGAAGACACCGGACGGCGAGGCCACCACGATGCGCCGCTGGGTGCTCCAAGAGCAGGTATGGACCAAGCTGCTCGATGAGGCAGGACTGACCAGTATCACCACCGAGGTGCTGTCGGCGACCGGAGCTGGGCAGCGTTGCGCCGACACGCTGTTGGTAACCGCCTACCGCGTGAAGTGACCTGATCGGGCCGTGGCCGCGCTGGTGGCCGTGCCCGGCGCCTACGGCTCGCGGTTGATGTACACGCGCGGCACGCGGGCGCCGACGCGGGTGATGATCTCGTACCCGATGGTGCCCACGGCCCGCGCCCAGTCTTCGGCGGTGGGCTCGCCGCGCTCGCCGGGGCCGAACAGCACCGCCTCGTCACCGGGTTCCGCCGTGTCGCCGCCGAGGTCCACGACGAACTGGTCCATGGCCACGCGTCCGGCGACCGTGCGCCACTTGCCAGCCACCAGCACCGGGCCGGTGCCGGAACCGTGGCGGGGCACGCCGTCCGCGTAGCCGACGGGGACCAGGGCGAGCGTCGTGGCGCCCGGGGTGGTGTAGGTGTGGCCGTAGGAGACGCCGTGACCGCCGGGGACGCGCTTGACGTTCGCCAGAGCGGCGCTGAGCGTCATCGCCGGGCGCAGCCCGAAGTCCTGCGGCGCCCCCAGTTCCGGCGCGGGGGACAGGCCGTAGCAGGAGACGCCGGGGCGGACGAGGTCGAAGTGGGCCTCGGGAAGCGTCAGCGTCGCCGGGGAGTTGGCCAGGTGCCGCACCTCGGGGCGCAGCCCGGCCCGCTCGGCGGCGCCCAGCGCCTCCCGGAAGGCGTCCAGTTGGCGGACGATGGAGGGGTGGCCCGGTTCGTCCGCGCAGGCGAAGTGCGACCACAGCCCGGTGACGCGCAGCGTGCCCTCGGCCTCGGCGGCGCGGGCGGCGGCCACCAGCTCGGCCCAGTCGGCGGGCTGGCAGCCGTTGCGGCCCAGGCCGGTGTCGGCTTTCAGGTGCACCCGCGCGGTGCGGCCGAGCGTGCGGGCGGCGGCGGTGATCTCCGCCAGTGCCCACAGCCCGCTCGCCGAGACGTCGATGTCCGCGTCGATCGCCCGCTCCCACGGCCCGCCGGGCGTCCACAGCCAGGCCAGGACGGGCCCGGTGTCGCCGTTGGCGCGCAGCGCCAGTGCCTCCTCGGGCGTGGCGGTGCCCAGCCAGTCGGCGCCCGCCTGCCGGGCCGCGCGGGCGCAGGGCAGCAGGCCGTGCCCATAGGCGTCGGCCTTGACGACGGCCATCAGCCCGGCGCCGCCCACGGCCCGCTCGCGCAGGGCGCGCACGTTGCCGCGCAGGGCGGCCAAGTCGATCTCGGCGCGGGCGCGCGGGGGGTGGGCGGCGGCAGCGGTGTTCACCGCACCAGTGTCTCAGGCGCCCCGTTCGGCGGGTGGGCACACCTCGCGCCAGGCGGCGGGCAGCGCGGCGGCGATGTCGGACGCGGCGGGCGGGGCGGCGGCCCGCCGCCCGGCGATGCCGTGCAGGTACGCCCCGGCGCTCGCGGCCTCCCGCGCGGGGAGCCCGGCGGCCAGCAGCGCCCCGACCAGGCCGGAGAGCACGTCGCCGCTGCCCGCGGTGGCCAGCCAGCCGGTGCCGGTGGGGTTGACGCGCACCGGGCCGCCGTCCGGACCGGCGACGAGCGTGTCCGAGCCCTTGAGCAAGACCGTCGCCCGGTAACGCCCGGCCAGCGCGCGCACGGCGTCCAGACGGCGGGCCTCCACCGCCGCGCGGTCGGTGCCCAGCAGCGCGGCGGCCTCCCCGGCGTGCGGGGTGAGCACGGTGTCCGCGCGGCGGGCGCGGACCTGCTCGACGTCGGCCAGCCGCAGCCCGTCGGCGTCCACCAGCACCGGCACGTCGGCGTCCAGCACCTCGCGCACGGCCCGCGCGGCCTCCTCACCACCGGACAGCCCGGACCCGACGGCCCACGCCTGCACCCGGCCCGCCGCACGGGGCGAACCCTGCGACACCAGCGTCTCGGGGTACCGCGCGATCACCTCGTGCGCGGCCGTCCCCGCGTACCGCACCGCGCCCGCGCCGCCGCGCAACGCCCCGGCGACGGCCAGCACCGCCGCCCCCGGATACCGCTGGGAGCCCGCCGCGACGCCGACGACGCCGCGCCGGTACTTGTCGGTGTCCGCCCCCGGACGTGGTAGCAGCGCCGCCACGTCGGCGTGCTGCAACACCTCGATGTCGGCCTGTGGTGGCAGGTGCGGCCCCAGTCCGATGTCCACCAGGTGCGTCACCCCCGCGTATCGTCGCGCGGGCTCGATGAGCAGTCCCGGCTTCCACGCCCCGAAAGTGACGCTCGCCGTGGCGCGCACGGCGTCCCCCGCCACTTCGCCGGTGTCGGCGTCCACCCCGCTGGGCAGGTCCACGGCCAGCACCGGCGCCGTGACCCCCACCAGCACTCGCACCGCGTTCTCCCGCAGCCCGCCCGTGCCGCCGATCCCGGTGATGCCGTCGATGACCAGGTGCGGCGTGCCCAGCTCCCCCACCCGCCCCCCGGCCCGCCGCAGCGCCGCCAGCCCGCCCGGGTGCGCCCGCTCCGGGTTCAGCAGCACCGCCGTCACCCCGGCCCCGCGCCGCGCCAGCCGCGCCCCGGCGTACAGCGCGTCGCCGCCGTTGTCCCCGCTGCCCACCAGCAGGCTGACGCGCCTGCCGTACACGCGGCCCCCGAGCAGCCTGCCCGCCGCCACGGCGAGCCCGGCGGCAGCCCGCCGCATCAGCTCACCCTCCGGCACCCGTGCCATCAACGCCCGCTCAGCCGCGCGCACCGTCTCCACCCGATACCCGTACCGCATACCGCCAGCCTAAGCACCCGCCCCTGGCCTGCCGGGCCAACCGCCGTAGGACCGCCGGTTGCGGTCACGCCTCCGCGATCACCACGGCTGAGGCGATGCCCGCGTCGTGGCTGAGGGAGAGGTGCCAGCGGCGGACGCCGAGGGCGGCGGCGCGGGCGGCTACCGTGCCGCGGACCACCAGCGAGGGCTGGCCGGAGTCGGCGGTGATGACCTCCGCGTCGGTCCAGCGCAGGCCGCCGGGGGCGCCGAGCGCCTTGGCCAGGGCCTCCTTCGCCGCGAAGCGCGCGGCCAGGGAGGCGACGCCGCGCCGCTCCCCGCCGGGCAGGAACTCCTCGGCGGGGAGGAACAGCCGCGCGGCGAGCGCCGGGGTGCGCTCCAGGGACTGCGCGAAGCGGTCGATCTCGGCGACGTCGATACCCACCCCCACGATCACGCCGGGCTCACTCCACCGTCACGGACTTGGCGAGGTTGCGCGGCTGGTCCACCTCGTTGCCGCGCGCCGTGGCCAGCTCGCAGGCGAACACCTGGAGCGGGACGGTGGCCACCAGCGGCTGGAGCAGCGTGGGCGTGGCCGGGATGCGGATGAGGTGGTCGGCGTAGGGCACGACGTCCTCGTCGCCGTCCTCGGCGATGACGATGGTGCGGGCGCCCCGGGCGCGGATCTCCTGGATATTGGAGACGATCTTGTCGTGCAGGACGGAGCGGCCGCGCGGCGAGGGCACGACCACCACGACGGGCAGGTCTTCCTCGATCAGCGCGATCGGGCCGTGTTTCAGTTCACCGGCGGCGAAGCCCTCGGCGTGCATGTACGCCAGCTCCTTGAGCTTCAGCGCGCCCTCCAGCGCCACCGGGAATCCGACGTGGCGGCCGAGGAAGAGCACGGTGTTCTTGTCCGCGAGCGAGCGGGCCAGCTCGCGCACCGGTTCCATCGTGCCCAGCACCGTCTCGACCTCGGTGCCGATGTGCGCCAGCTCGCTCACCACGGAGTTGATCTCGTCGCCCCACTTGGTGCCGCGCACCTGGCCCAGGTAGAGCGCCACCAGGTAGCAGGCGACGAGCTGGGTGAGGAACGCCTTGGTGGAGGCGACGGCGACCTCCGGCCCGGCGTGCGTGTAGAGCACGGCGTCGGACTCGCGCGGGATCGTCGAGCCGTTGGTGTTGCAGATGGCGAGCACCTTGGCGCCCTGCTCGCGGGCGTGCCGCAGCGCCATCAGCGTGTCCATGGTTTCGCCGGACTGGGAGATGGCGATGACGAGCGTGCGCTGGTCGAGGATCGGGTCGCGGTAGCGGAACTCGCTGGCCAGCTCCGTCTCGCACGGGATGCGTGTCCAGTGCTCGATGGCGTACTTGGCGATCATGCCCGCGTGGTAGGCGGTGCCGCAGGCGACGATGACGACCTTGGTCACCTCGCGCAGCACGGACGCCGGGATGCGCACCTCGTCCAGGTGCAGTGCGCCCTGCGCGTCGATGCGGCCCAGCAGGGTGTCGGCGACGGCCTTGGGCTGCTCGGCGATCTCCTTGAGCATGAAGTAGTCGTAGCCGCCCTTCTCGGCGGCCGACGCGTCCCAGTCCACGTGGTAGCGGCGCACCTCGGCGGGCGCGCCGTCGAAGTCGGTGACGGTGACGCCTTCCCGGGTGAGGGCGACCACCTGGTCCTGGCCCAGCTCGATCGCCTCGCGGGTGTGCTCGATGAACGCGGCGACGTCCGAGGCGAGAAACGCCTCCTCGTCACCGACGCCGACGACCAGCGGCGAGTTGCGCCGGGCGCCGACCACCGTGTCCGGCTCGTCCGCGTGCACCGCGACGAGGGTGAACGCGCCCTGGAGGCGGCGGCACACCTGCCGCATCGACTCGGCCAGGTCGCCGCAGGAGGAGAAGGACTCCGCGAGCAGGTGGGAGACGACCTCGGTGTCCGTCTCGGAGTTCAGCGTGTGCCCGCGCTCGGCCAGCTCGGCGCGCAGCTCGGCGAAGTTCTCGATGATGCCGTTGTGGACGACGCTGACCCGGCCCGCGTTGTCCAGGTGGGGGTGGGCGTTGGCGTCGGTGGGAGCGCCGTGCGTGGCCCACCGGGTGTGGCCGAGGCCGGTGGTGCCGCTGGGCAGCGGGCGCTCGTCCAGCAGCTTGGTGAGGTTGGCGAGCTTGCCCGCCTTCTTGGCCGAGGCGAGGCCGCCGTCGGCGAGCACGGCCACTCCGGCGGAGTCGTAACCCCGGTACTCCAGCCGCTTCAGACCGGCGATGACCACTTCGAGGGCGGACTGCCCTCCCACGTATCCGACGATGCCGCACATGGGCGGCAGCCTACGCGGTGCGCGCTCCGCCAGGGACGACGGCGCCGCCGGGGCCGGGGCGCGGGTAGCCGAGGCCCCGGGGGCCGCGCGTCCCGGCCCGTCGGCACGGTGCGGGCTCGGGCGGTGGGCGGTGGGCGGTGGGCGGCGGGCGGGCCGGGGGCCAGCGGCTGGCCGGGTGCCGGGGCCTGCCGTGCCCCCGGATGAGGGTGCGGGGGCGGCGGGCGGACAATGGGCGCGTGTCTGTCCCCTCCGGCTCTCCCGCCACCGCGACACCGCCCGTGGGCGGACGCCGCCGCCCCGCCGACGTCACTCCCTACGTGGACCTCAGCCGCGCCGAGTGGAGTGCGCTGCGCGAGCGCACGCCGCTGCCGCTGACCGCCGCCGAGGTCGAGGAGCTGCGCGGCCTGGGCGACGTCGTGGACCTGGACGAGGTGCGTGACGTCTACCTGCCGCTGTCGCGCCTGCTGAACCTGTATGTGGGCGCCACGCACGGGCTGCGCGGCGCGGTGAACACCTTCCTCGGGGAGGAGGCGCAGCCGGGTACCCCGTTCGTGATCGGGGTGGCGGGCAGCGTCGCCGTCGGCAAGTCCACGACCGCCCGGCTGCTGAAGGCGCTGCTCGCGCGCTGGCCGGAGCATCCCCGGGTGGAGCTGGTCACCACCGACGGCTTCCTGCTGCCCAACGCGGAGCTGCACCGGCGCGGGCTGATGGCGCGGAAAGGTTTCCCCGAGTCCTTCGACCGGCGGGCGCTCACCCGGTTCGTCGCCGACGTCAAGGCGGGCCGGGCGGAGGTCACCGCACCGGTCTACTCGCACCTGATCTACGACATCGTCCCCGGTGAGCGGCTGACCGTGCGGCGTCCGGACATCCTGATCGTGGAGGGGCTGAACGTGCTGCAGCCCGCGCTGCCGGGCCAGGACGGCCGCACCCGGGTCGCCGTCGCGGACTACTTCGACTTCTCGGTGTACGTGGACGCGCGGACCGAGGACATCCAGGGCTGGTACCTCGACCGCTTCCGCAAGCTGCGGCAGACGGCGTTCCAGAACCCGTCCTCCTACTTCCGCAAGTACACCCAGGTCTCGGAAGAGGAGGCGCTGGAGTACGCGCGCGGCACGTGGGCCGAGATCAACGGGCCGAACCTGGTACAGAACATCGTCCCCACCCGGGGCCGCGCCAGCCTGGTCCTGCGCAAGGGCCCGGACCACACCGTCCAGCGCCTGTCGCTGCGCAAGCTGTAACCCGCACGGGGACGGCTTCGCGCCGGGGCCGCACGGCTCCGCGGGCAAGCCGGTGGCGGGCCGCCCCCGCCGGCTTCCGGAAGGGGCGGGGAGCGCTCAGCCCAGCGCGGACTTCACCGTGTCGGCCAGCCGCTCCGCGACCGCCCGCGCCTGCTCCTCGTCGGCCGCCTCGACCATGACCCGCACCAGCGGCTCCGTGCCGGAGGGCCGCAGCAGCACGCGCCCCGTCTCGCCCAGTTCCCGCTCCGCGTCGGCGACGGCGGCGGCCAGTTCGGCGGAGGTGGCCACCCGCGACTTGTCCACGTCCCGGACGTTGACCAGCACCTGCGGCAGCCGCCGCATGACGCCCGCCAGCTGGGCCAGCGGCTTGTGGGTGGCCGCGACGCGGGCGGCCAGCAGCAGGCCGGTCAGCGTGCCGTCGCCCGTCGTGGCGTGGTCCAGCGCGATGACGTGGCCGGACTGCTCACCGCCGAGCGAGTAGCCGCCGCGCTTGAGTTCCTCCAGCACGTAGCGGTCACCGACGGCGGCCTGGAGCAGCGTGATGCCCTCGCGCTCCATGGCCAGCTTGAAGCCGAGGTTGGACATCACCGTGGCCACCACGGTGTCGCCGCGCAGGGTGCCGTTCTCCTTCATGGCCAGTGCGAGGACGGCGAGGATCTGGTCGCCGTCCACCTCGTTGCCCTCGGCGTCCACGGCCAGGCAGCGGTCGGCGTCGCCGTCGTGCGCGACGCCCAGGTCCGCGCCGTGCTCGACGACGGCCGCGCGCAGCCCGTCCAGGTGGGTGGAGCCGCAGGCGTCGTTGATGTTCAGCCCGTCCGGTTCGGCGCCGATGGTGACGACGTCGGCCCCGGCTCGCGCGAACGCCTCCGGGGAGACGCGGGCGGCCGCGCCGTGCGCCCCGTCGATGACGACCTTCAGCCCGTCCAGCCGGTTCGGCAGCACGCCGATCAGGTGGGCGACGTAGCTGTCGAACCCGGCGTCGTGGGTGCGCACCCGGCCGACCCCGGCGCCGGTGGGCCGGTTCCACGGCTCTGCGGCGGCGTGCTCGCGGTAGACGGCCTCGATGCGGTCCTCGATGTCGTCGGGGAGTTTGTGCCCGCCGCGCGCGAAGAACTTGATGCCGTTGTCCGGCATGGGGTTGTGGCTGGCCGACAGCATGACGCCCAGGTCGGCGCCGAGCGAGCCGGTCAGGTAGGCGACGGCGGGCGTGGGCAGGACGCCCACCCGCAGCACGTCCACGCCCGCGCTGGCCAGGCCCGCCACCACGGCCGACTCCAGGAACTCACCGGACGCGCGCGGGTCCCGCCCGACCACGGCCACGGGGCGGTGGCCCTCGAACGTGCCCACCTCACCGAGCACGTGTGCCGCCGCGACGGACAGCCCCATCGCCAGCTCAGCCGTCAGGTCCGCGTTGGCGACGCCGCGCACGCCGTCCGTTCCGAAGAGTCGTCCCACCGTGGTTCCTCCGAGAGTGTGGTGCGGCCGCCGCAGCGGGCGGGCGTGGTGCGGGGTACGCCAGGAGTGGCGCGGCGCCGCGCAGGCGCTCTACCGGTGTATGCCCGGAACGGGATGGTTCCGACCGCCGGGCCAGGTGCGCCGGGGGCCGCGCGTTCAGCCGGGGGGCCGGGCGCCGCCGGGCCAGGCGCCGCCGGGCCAGGCGTCCCCGGGCCGGGCGTCCCCGGGCCGGGCGGAAACGGGAACGCCCCGCGGCACGCAGGGTGCCGGCGGGGCGTCCGTTGGGCGCAGGCGCCGGGTCAGCGCTTGCTGTACTGCGTGCCCTTGCGGGCCTTCTTCAGACCGGCCTTCTTGCGCTCGACGGCGCGAGCGTCCCGGGTGAGGAAGCCCGCCTTCTTCAGCGGGCCGCGGTTGTTCTCGACGTCGGCCTCGTTCAGCGCCCGGGCCACGCCCAGACGCAGCGCACCGGCCTGGCCGGAGATGCCGCCGCCGTTGATGCGGGCGACGACGTCGTAGCGGTCGTCCAGCTCCAGCACCTTGAACGGCTCGTTGACTTCCTGCTGGTGCACCTTGTTGGGGAAGTAACCCTCCAGGGTGCGGCCGTTGATCTTCCACTTGCCGCTGCCCGGCACGATGCGGACGCGGGCGATGGCGTTCTTGCGGCGACCGGTGCCGGCACCCGGCTGCGGGTCGCCGAAGCGGGACGCCATCGACTCGGTGCTGTACTCGCCCTCGACGCCCTCGGGGGTCTCGGTGCTGTAGTGCTCGGTGTTCTCGGCGTTCTCGGCGTTCTCGATGCCGTCGACGGGGATCTCAGCGGTGGTCTCGGCCACGATGCTCCTCGGTTCTCTTCGTTCCGGTAGTGGCCGGACTTACTGGCTGATCTGGGTGATCTGGTACGGCTGGGGCTGCTGCGCGCCGTGCGGGTGCTCGGCGCCACGGTAGACCTTCAGCTTCGAGAGCATCTGCCGGCCCAGGGTGTTCTTCGGGAGCATGCCCTTGACGGCCTTCTCGACGGCCTTCTCCGGGTTCTTCTCCAGCAGCTCCTCGTAGCGGACGCCGCGCAGACCACCGGGGTAACCGGAGTGCCGGTAGGCCAGCTTCTGGGTCCGCTTGTTGCCGGAGAGGTGCACCTTGTCGGCGTTGATGATGATGACGAAGTCACCAGCGTCAACGTGCGGCGCGTACACCGGCTTGTGCTTACCCCGCAGGAGAGTGGCGGCCTGCGAGGCCAGACGGCCCAGGACCACGTCCTGCGCGTCGATGACGTGCCACTGGCGCTTGATGTCGCCGGGCTTGGGGCTGTACGTACGCACGGTCGTATGCCTTCGCTTCTTCTGGGTGAGTCCTGACTGGGCCACCAGACAGATCACGACAGCCTTCTACCGCGCGGGCTGACGCGGGCCACGCGCGGATGCTGGTCATCGACCGGTGAGCCGGTGTAGGCCCCCCTCACGTGAGAATGAGGCAGACCGGTACACAACGATCTCGCAGAATACCGGCCCACCCCTGACCGGGTCAAAGCGAGCCCGTCACGGGGCAGTGGGGAACGCCGACGTGTCCAGCTCCACCGCCTGCCCGTCACCGAGCCGCAACCACACCGGCTCCCCGAACGGCGTTTCCCCCCGCGCCCCGTACCCCGTCGGCCCCGGATTCTCCAGCAGGACGCACGAGGCGGCGTAGGGATCGATGATCAGGCAGGCGCTCACGCCGAAGCGAGCGTAGACGGCCGGTTTGGTCCCAAAGTCGAATACGTCTTGCCGTACCGAGGCGTACTCGACCACCGCACGCAGATCCACGCAGGAGTAGGTGTGGCCGTGGGGCGTTGCCCCGGGCGCCAGGACGGCGAGGTCCGGGGCCAGAGCCGTGTCCTGGGTGAAGTCCACGAGCACGTGGGAGATCGTGTCCGCCTCCGGCCCCAGTCGCTCGTGCAGCTGACCACGGACAGCGAACAGGGTGCGGTCCTGGTCCGGGGTGTTCGGCGTCATGACGACGCGGCCAGCGATGACATCCACCACATACCCCTCCGTGGGCAGCGCCGCCGCCGGATTGGTTCGCAGCACGTTCAGGAGGGTCACGGGGTACTTCTACCACTCACCGCGCCCGGGTGACGCGGGATTCGTCCCAGACGGGGGCGGGGGTTTCGCGGACGTGGCCGTCGGCGCCGAAGACCAGGTAGCGGTCGAAGGCGCGGGCGAACCAGCGGTCGTGGGTGACGGCCAGCACCGTGCCCTCGTACGCCTCCAGCCCGGCCTGCAACGCCTCCGCGCTCTCCAGGTCGAGGTTGTCCGTCGGCTCGTCCAGCAGCAGGGCCGTGGACCCGGCCAGCTCCAGCAGGAGGATCTGGAAGCGGGCCTGCTGGCCACCGGAGAGCCGGTCGAAGGGCTGCTCCGAGGCCCGGTCCAGCTCGTAGCGGCGCAGCGCGGACATGGCCGCGCCCCGGTCCAGGGCGTGCTCCTTCCACAGGATGTCCCGCAGCGGCCGGCCCGCCAGCTCCGGGTGGGCGTGGGTCTGCGCGAAGTGCCCGGGGACGACGCGGGCGCCGAGCTTCCAGGCGCCGGTGTGGGCCACGGGCCGCTCGGGGTCGCCCGCCAGCAGCCGCAGGAAGTGCGACTTGCCCGACCCGTTGGAGCCCAGCACCGCGACCCGCTCGCCGTAGAAGACCTCCAGTGAGAACGGCCGCATCAGCCCCGTCAGCTCCAGCTCCTGGCAGGTCACCGCCCGGACGCCGGTGCGGCCGCCGCGCAGGCGCATGGTGATCCGCTGCTCGCGCGGCGGCTCCTGCGGCGGCCCGGCCTCCTCGAACTTGCGCAGCCGGGTCTGCGCGGCCTGGTAGCGGGAGGCGAGGCCGTCGTTGAAGGCCGCCTTGGTCTTCAACGTGTTCACCAGCTGCTTGAGCTGCGCGTGCTTCTCGTCCCAGCGGCGGCGCAGCTCCTCGAACCGGGCGAACCGCTCGCGCCGCGCCGCGTGGTAGGTGCCGAACCCGCCGCCGTGCACCCACACGTCGGAGCCCGCCGGGCTGGGCTCGACGCTGATGATCTTCTGGGCCGAGCGGGCCAGCAGCTCGCGGTCGTGGGAGATGAACAGCACCGTCTTGCGCGTCTCGCGCAGCCGCTCTTCCAGCCAGCGCTTGCCGGGCACGTCGAGGTAGTTGTCCGGCTCGTCCAGCAGCAGCACCTCGTCCGGGCCGCGCAGTAGCGCCTCCAGTACCAGGCGTTTCTGCTCGCCGCCGGACAGCGTGCGCACCTCGCGGAACTGGGCGCGCTCGTAGGGGGCGCCGAGCGCGGCCGTGGTGCAGATGTCCCACTGGGTCTCGGCCTCGTAGCCGCGCGCCTCGGCCCAGTCGCTGAGCGCCTGCGCGTAGTCCAGCTGCGCCGTCTCGTCGTCCCGTTCGATGATCGCCAGCTCGGCGGCGTCCACGGCGGCGGCGGCCTCGCGGATGCGGGCCGGGGCGACGGAGACCAGCAGGTCCCGCACGGTGCGCTCGTCGCGGACCGAGCCCACGAACTGGGGCATCACGCCGAGCCCGCCGGAGACGGTCACCGTGCCGCCGTGCGGCTGCACCTCCCCCGCGATGATCCGCAGCAGCGTCGTCTTGCCCGCGCCGTTGGCCCCGACCAGCGCGACGGCCGCGCCCTCCCCGACGCGGAAGGAGGCGTCGGCGATCAGCAGCCGCCCGTCCGGCAGGTAGTACTCGACGTGCGCGACTTCGACGTGACCCATGGCCCGGATTGTGGCCGCCACCGCCTGCCGGAACCAACCGGTTTTCCCCGGCGGTCCCCGGCCGCCGTCGCCCCTGGCCGTCCTCCCGGTCCGGCCCGACGCCCGCACACCTGCGCGAAGACGGCGGTTTAGGATGCCGCCCATGAGCTATGGGCACGGGGGGCCGGGCTGGAACCCCGGGGGCGGGCAGACGCCGGACTGGAACGCGCTCGCCGAGAATCAGGAAGCGAGCCGCGCGCGGCGGCGGCGCTGGCTGCTGATCGGCGGTGGCGCGGCGGCGACGGCCGCGGTGGCCGCCGTCGTGGCGTTCGCCGTGGCGACCGAGGGCGGCGGCAGCCCGTCGGACGGGCCCACCACCGCGCTGCCCACGCCCGAGAACCTGCCAGCGAGCCCCGACCAGCCGGACCCGGACTTCACCGAGGCGCCCCCGCCGCCCAACCCGCGCGAGTTCATCACCGACCCCGAGCGGGACACCGCGCCGCGCAGCGCGCAGACGCTGTTCCCCGCGGCCTCGGTGCGGGCCGACGGCGGCTCCTTCGCGCGCACGGGGCTGGAGTCCACCGAGGAGTGTGCCTCGGCGGCGTCCAACGCGCTGGCGGCGGTGCTGAACGAGGCGGGCTGCACTGAGCTGCACCGGGCGACGTTCACCCGGGACGGGGTGGCCGTCACCGTCGGCATCGCCGTGCTGCCTTCGCAGGAAGCCGCCACCCGGGTCAAGGAGGACGCACAGCCCTACGTCTCCCCGCTCACCGGCGGCGGCGTGCCCACCGACTTCTGCCGGTACAGCGCGTGCCGCTCCAGCGCCAGCTCCCTGGGCCGCTACGCCTACTTCACCGTGGCCGGATACCTGAACGGCACCAGCGTCACCGCCGAGGAGGAGCAGGCGCTCGCCGCGAGCCGTGCGCTGGCCACCTACGCGGCGGACCGCCTGTACGCCCGCGCCGAGGAGCAGGCCGAGGCCGCCGCCACGGCGACCCCCGCGAACTGACGGCGACCCGCCCCCCAGTTCGCGGGCCAGCATCCACCACCTGCCGGGGCCGTCCTCCGTCGCCGGTGCTTCGGGCGGGGAAGGCGCGGGAAGGGGCCGGAAAGAGCGGACCCTCAGCGGATGGGGGACAGCGTGCGCAGGCGGCGGGCGGCGGCGTTGCGGGCGGCCAGTTCGGCGTCGGCGGGGTAGCCGACCTCCTCCAGCGTCAGCCCGTGCGGACGCACCACGTGCACCGCCGAGTCGCGCACCCCGGCCGCCAGCACCGCGCCGGGCCACTGTGGCGAGCGGTGGCCGTCGCCGACGAAGAGCATGGCCCCGACCAGCGCGCGCACCATGTTGTGGCAGAACGCGTCGGCGCGCACGGTGGCTTCCAGAACGCCGTCGGCGCGGCGCTCCCAGTGCAGGTCCAGCAGGCGGCGGATCGTCGTCGCGCCGTCGCGCCGCTTGCAGTAGGCGGCGAAGTCGTGCTCGCCCAGCAGGCGCTCGGCGGCGGCGTTCATCGCGTCGAGGTCCAGCGGCCAATTGTGCCACAGCACGTGGCCGCGCCGCAGCGGATCGACGCCGCCGGGGTGGTCGCTCACGCGGTAGCGGTAGCGGCGCCAGATCGCGGAGAAGCGGGCGTTGAAGTGGGGCGGCGCCTCGCTCACGCGCCACACCCGCACGTCCTGCGGCAGGCGCCCGGCCAGGCGGCGCAGCAGGTGCTCACCGTGCTCGGCCCACAGCTCGCGCGGCAAATCGACGTGGGCGACCTGGCCCCGGGCGTGCACCCCGGCGTCCGTCCGCCCGGCGACGGTCAGCTCGTGCGGCTCCGCCGAGCGGGTGACGACGCGCAGCGCCTCCTGTACCTCGCCCTGCACCGTGCGGCGGCCGCGCTGCACCGCCCAGCCGGAGAACTCCCGCCCGTCGTAGCTCAGGTCCAGCCGCACCCGGACGAACCCGGGCTCCACCTGGTCACTCACCTCTCGCGTCCTCTCCACTGCGGCTCGGGGCGGCGGTATACGAAGCAAGCCCGCCCCTGCGTCACAGGGACGGGCTTGTTCGCTCCTGCGGCGCTCAGGCGTCCTTGGACTCCTCGGCCGGAGCCTCGGCGGACTCGTCCGACTTGGTCTCCTCGGCCTTGGTCTCCTCAGCCGCCGGGGCCTCCTTGGCCTCGGGGGCCTCGGTGGCCTGCTCGGCGTCCTTGGCGGAGCGCTTGGTCGCGGCCTCGGCCTCACCGACAGCGGCCTGCTGCACGGTCAGGGCCTCCACCAGCTCGATGACCGCCATCGGCGCGTTGTCGCCGCGACGGTTACCGATCTTGGTGATCCGGGTGTAGCCGCCCGGGCGGTTCTCGTAGCGCGGGCCGATCTCGGTGAAGAGGGTGTGCACGACGGACTTGTCGAGAATCGTGCGCATGACCTGGCGACGGTTGTGCAGGTCGCCCTTCTTCGCCTTGGTGATCAGGCGCTCCGCGACCGGACGCAGGCGACGGGCCTTGGCCTCGGTCGTGGTGATGCGGCCGTGCTCGAAGAGGGCCGTGGCGAGGTTCGCCAGGAGGGCCTTCTGGTGCGCGGCGCTGCCGCCCAGACGGGCGCCCTTGGTGGGCTGCGGCATGGTGTTTCTCCTCGTGGTCTGCACCGGCCGTATCAGGTACCGGTGTCAGGGTCCGGTCGGGCTTGTGCCCGCCGGAACCCGGGACCCGCCTCGCGACGGGTCCCGGTCGTATCGCGGAAGCGGTACTGGGCTCAGTACTGCTCGGTCTCGACGAAGCCCTGGTCGGCGTCGTCGTCGGCGCCGTAGGCGTCGGCGGCGGCGGTCGGGTCGAACCCGGGGGGGCTGTCCTTGAGCGCCAGGCCCATGCCGTGCAGCTTGGCCTTGACCTCGTCGATGGACTTCGCGCCGAAGTTGCGGATGTCCAGCAGGTCCGCCTCGGAGCGGGCCACCAGCTCGCCCACCGAGTGGATGCCCTCACGCTTAAGGCAGTTGTAGGAGCGGACGGTCAGCTCCAGCTCCTCGATCGGCAGCGCCAGGTCGGCGGCGAGCGCGGCGTCGGTCGGGGAGGGGCCCATGTCGATGCCCTCGGCGTCCACGTTCAGCTCGCGGGCCAGGCCGAACAGCTCGACCAGGGTCTTGCCGGCGGAGGCGACGGCGTCGCGCGGACGCATCGACTCCTTGGTCTCGACATCGACGATCAGCTTGTCGAAGTCGGTGCGCTGCTCGACACGGGTCGCCTCGACCTTGTAGGTGACCTTGAGCACCGGGCTGTAGATGGAGTCCACCGGGATGCGGCCGATCTCCTGGCCGGCGGCCTTGTTCTGCACGGCGGAGACGTAGCCACGGCCGCGCTCGACCGTCAGCTCCATCTCCAGCTTGCCCTTGCCGTTCAGCGTGGCCAGGACCAGGTCCGGGTTGTGCACCTCGACACCGGCCGGCGGCGCGATGTCGGCGGCGGTGACCAGGCCCGGGCCCTGCTTGCGCAGGTACATCACGACCGGCTCGTCGTGCTCGGAGGAGACGACGAGCTGCTTGATGTTCAGGATGAGGTCGGTGACGTCCTCCTTGACGCCCGGCACGGTGGTGAACTCGTGCAGGACGCCGTCGATCCGGATGCTGGTGACAGCCGCACCGGGGATCGAGGAGAGGAGCGTGCGACGCAGGGAGTTACCGAGGGTGTAGCCGAAGCCCGGCTCCAGCGGCTCGATCACGAACCGGGAGCGGAACTCGTCGACGACCTCTTCGGTCAGGGAAGGACGCTGAGCGATCAGCATGGGGATGTGCCTCCAGTCTTCGGCAACCGCTATTTGATGCCGGACTCCCCGGGCCGGTACCGGAACCCGGGGTCTACTGCAAGGGTACGGGCGGCCCGCCGTGAACGAACACGCGGCGGACCGCCCGGACCGCGAGCGCTACCCGGATTACTTCGAGTACAGCTCGACGATCAGCTGCTCCTGCACCTGGGTGTCGATCACCGGGCGCTCGGGCAGGCTGTGCACGAGGATGCGCAGGCGGGAGGGGATGACCTCCAGCCACGCCGGGACGGTCTTGTCCCCGGCCTCCGCGACGGCGACCTGGAACGGCGTCATGTTCCGGGAGGCTTCGCGGACCTCGATGATGTCGTTCGGGGTGACCCGAGCCGACGGGATGTCCGTCTTGCGGCCGTTCACGTTGATGTGGCCGTGCCGCACCAGCTGACGGGCGTGGTCGCGGGACTTGGCGAAGCCAGCCCGGTACACCACGTTGTCCAGCCGGGTCTCCAGGATGCGCAGCAGGTTCTCACCGGTCTTGCCGGACTTCCTGTTGGCCTCGTTGTAGTACCCGCGGAACTGCTTTTCGAGGACACCGTAGATCCGCGCGCACTTCTGCTTCTCACGCTTCTGCAGCAGGTACTCGCTGTCCTTGGTGCGCCCGCGTCCGTGCTCACCCGGGGGGTAAGGACGGATCTCGATCGGGCACTTCGCGCTCTCGCACTTAGCTCCCTTGAGGAAGAGCTTCTGCTTCTCCCGACGGCAACGCTTGCAGTCGGCCCCGGTGTAACGCGCCATTGTCGATGATCTCCTGTTTCAGCTGGTCAGACGCGGCGACGCTTCGGCGGGCGGCAGCCGTTGTGCGGGGTCGGGGTGACGTCCTGGATGGAACCGACCTCCAGGCCGGTGGCCTGGAGCGAGCGGATCGCGGTCTCCCGGCCGGAGCCGGGACCCTTGACGAACACATCGACCTTGCGCATGCCGTGCTCCTGCGCGCGGCGGGCGGCCGACTCGGCGGCCATCTGCGCGGCGAACGGCGTCGACTTGCGCGAGCCCTTGAAGCCCACGTGACCGGCCGAAGCCCAGGAGATCACGTTGCCGGTGGGGTCGGTGATGGACACGATGGTGTTGTTGAACGTGCTCTTGATGTGAGCGTGCCCGTGGGCGACGTTCTTCTTCTCCTTGCGGCGCACCTTCTTGGCGCCGGCCGTACGGCCCTTCGGAGGCATAGAGGTTTACTCCCGTGGAGGTGGTCGGTCCTACAACTCGGACCGCTTGTCAGCGTCCGGTGCGGACTACTTCTTGCCCGGCTTCTTCTTGCCGGCGATGGCGCGACGCGGGCCCTTGCGGGTGCGGGCGTTGGTCTTGGTGCGCTGGCCGCGGACCGGCAGGCCCCGGCGGTGGCGCAGACCCTGGTAGTTGCCGATCTCGACCTTGCGGCGGATGTCGGCCTGGATCTCGCGGCGGAGGTCACCCTCGGTGCGGAGGTTGGCGTCCACGTATTCGCGGATCTTGACCATCTCCTCCTCGGAGAGGTCACGGACGCGGGTGTCGGGGTTGATGCCCGTCGCGCCCAGAATCTCCCGGGACCGGCTGCGGCCGATGCCGAAAACGTAGGTGAGACCGACCTCCACGCGCTTTTCGCGCGGAAGGTCAACGCCTTCGAGGCGTGCCATGGATGTGGCTCCTGATGTGTGTCTCGGAGGTCTTCCGCAGCACCGTTCCCGTAAGGCCCGCACGGGGGCTCACGAGCCGGGTCCCCGGCCTCCGACCGGGGGTGTCGTCCCCACGCGCTGGACGCGGGGGGTCGGGTGACTGCGTATGTACGTGTCGCGTGCGTCGCGCGAAGAACTGCGGGTGCGAGGTAACGGCGGCGTGCGTCAGCCCTGGCGCTGCTTGTGGCGCAGGTTGTCGCAGATGACCATGACCCGGCCGTGGCGGCGGATCACCTTGCACTTGTCGCAGATCTTCTTGACGCTCGGCTTGACCTTCATGGAATTGAGGTTCTCCGGGTCAGGCCACCACCTCGTGGGCGAGGTGAGGGCACGATCTACTTGTAGCGGTAGACGATCCGTCCACGCGTCAGGTCGTAGGGAGACAGCTCCACCACGACCCGGTCGTCAGGAAGGATACGGATGTAGTGCATCCGCATCTTGCCGCTGATGTGCGCGAGGACCTGGTGACCGTTCTGAAGCTCCACCTTGAACATCGCGTTCGGCAGAGACTCGACAACGGTGCCCTCGATTTCGATGGCCCCTTGTTTTTTGGCCATGCTTGAGGCTTTCACCTTCCGGGATCGGCTACCTGGGCTCGGCCCCGGGCATACGGGTACACCGGGACCGACGCATCAGTCTACGCCACCGCCCCGCGATTCCCGAAATCGGGAGTATCCCCACCGCAGGGGCCGCCGAAACGGGAAGCCCGGGGCCGGGAGCCGCCGACCGGGGCACTGGGGGCGGGCGCCCGCAGGCCGGGGAGCTGGGGGCGGGCGCCCGCAGGCCGGGAGCCCCCGCCGCAGGCTGGGAAGCCCGGGTGGTCAGCGCGCCCCGGGCTTCCAGCGCACGCCTTAGCCCAGCGGGTCGGGCGCGGCCGTCACGCCCAGCTCCGCCAGCTTCGCCTTGCCGCCGTCCACGGCGGTCAGCACCAGCGGCCCCCGCTCGGTCAGCGCCACCGAGTGCTCCCAGTGGCTCGACCACGACCCGTCGTCCGTCTTCACCGTCCAGTCGTCACCCAGGACGTGCGTCTTCGGCGTCCCCAGTGACAGCATCGGCTCGATCGCCAGGCACATGCCGGTGACCAGCTTCGGGTTGTGCCGCCCGACCAGGCGCCGCCGGTCCACGTAGTTCAGCAGGTGCGGGTCCATGTGCATCTCGCTGCCGATGCCGTGGCCGCCGTAGTCCTCGATGATCCCGTACTTGCCGCTGGCCGGACGCGGCTGCCGCCGCACGTAGCCCTCGATCGCGCGCGTGACCTCCATCAGCCGCGCGCCCCGCCGGAACGCGGCGATCCCGGCCCACAGGCTCTCCTCGGTGACGCGGCTCAGCTCCACCAGCTCCGGCGCGTGCCCCTCCCCCACGAACACCGTGAGCGCGGCGTCCCCGTGCCAGCCGTCCACGATCGCGCCCGCGTCGATCGAGACGATGTCACCGGACTTCAGTACCGTCTCCCGGTCCGGGATGCCGTGCACGACGACGTCGTTCACCGACGTGCAGATGTTGCCGGGGAAACCGCCGTACCCCAGGAAGTTCGGCTTGGCCCCGTGCTCGGCCAGCACCTTCGCCGCGACCTCGTCCAGGTCCTTCGTCGTGGCGCCCGGTACCGCGGCCTCCTTACAGGCCCGGTGCATGGCGGCGACCACCAGCCCCGCCGCCCGCATCTTCGCGATCTGCTCCGGGGTCTTGATCTCCACCATCGCGGCTGACGCCTTCCTGCTCACTCACCACGGCCGCGCTCGTTTGGCGGCCACATTCTCTCCACCATACGGCGCCCCGCCCATCCGCCCCTCCCCGGAACCCCGGGGGCCGCCGCAGTCCCGGGCTCCGACCGCTCGGGGGTGTCGCCCCGGCTGTGGTGCGCAAACGCCGGACGGGCTGAACACCGCGTGGTGTTCAGCCCGTCCGGCGTGCGGGAGCGACGGCGCGGTCAGTCCCGCAGCGCCTTCAGCGCGCGCTGGGTGACGTCGGCCACGGGGCCGAGCGCGGAGAGGGTGGTGACCAGGCCCTGGGCCTTGTAGTAGTCGATGATCGGCTCGGTCTCGCTGTGGTAGACCTCCAGCCGGCGCCGCACCGTCTCCTCGCGGTCGTCGTCACGCTGGTACAGCTCGCCGCCGCACGTGTCACACACGCCCGGCTCCTTCGGCGGCGTGTACGCGACGTGGAAGATGTGCCCGCTGTCGTTGCGGCACATGCGGCGGCCCGCGATGCGCTTGACCACCTCGTCCTCGGGGACCTCCAGGTCCAGCACGGAGTCCAGCGCCTGATCGGCGTCCCGCAGCAGCCCGTCCAGCGCCTCGGCCTGGACCAGGTTGCGGGGGAAACCGTCCAGCAGCCAGCCGGCGGCGGCGTCCGGCTGCTCCATGCGGGCCTTCGCCATGCCGATCGTGATCTCGTCCGGCACCAGGTCACCCGCGCGCATGTACTCCTGCGCGCGGCGGCCCAGCTCCGTGTCCTGCGAGATGTTCGCGCGGAACAGGTCGCCGGTGGAGATGTGCGGAATGCCGAGATTCTTGGCGAGCAACGCGGCCTGCGTGCCCTTGCCCGCACCAGGCGGCCCGACGAGGACGATACGCATCAGCGGAGGAACCCTTCGTAGTTGCGCTGCTGGAGCTGGCTCTCGATCTGCTTCACAGTCTCCAGGCCGACACCCACGATGATGAGGATGCTGGTACCGCCGAAGGGGAAGTTCTGGTTGGCGCCGAAGCCAATGAGCGCAATCGTCGGGACCAGGGCGATCAGACCGAGGTAGATCGACCCGGGCCACGTGATGCGGTTCAGTACGTAGCTCAGATACTCCGCCGTGGGGCGACCGGCCCGGATACCCGGGATGAAGCCACCATACTTCTTCATGTTGTCTGCAACTTCTTCGGGGTTGAAGGAGATGGCGACGTAGAAGAAGGCGAAGAAGACGATGAGCAAAAAGTACACACTGACGTAAATCGGCGACTCCTGGCTCGTCAGGTTCCGCTGAATCCAGTCCGCCCAGCCCGATTGCGACCCGCTGAACTGAACGATGAGCGCCGGGATGTAGAGCAGCGACGAGGCGAAGATGACGGGAATCACACCCGCCTGGTTCACCTTGAGCGGAATGTAGGTGGACGTCCCACCATATGAACGGCGGCCGATCATGCGCTTCGCGTACTGCACCGGAATGCGGCGCTGCGCCTGCTCCACGAAGACCACCAGGCCGACCATCGCCAGGCCCACCAGGATGACGACGCCGAACTCGATCCAGCCGTTCGCCAGCTCGCCCTGTTCCTTGATCGCCCACAGCGCGCCGGGGAAACCGGCCGCGATGGAGACGAACATCAGGATCGACATGCCGTTGCCGATGCCGCGGTCCGTGACCAGCTCACCCAGCCACATGACGAGCGCGGTGCCGGCGGTCAGGACGATGACCATGGTGACGATCGTGAATACCGAGTCGTTCGGCACGATCTGGTCGCCGACGGGGCAGCCCTGGAAGAGGGTGCCGCTGCGGGCGGTGGCCACCAGGCCGGTGCCCTGGAGGACGGCGAGGGCCACCGTCAGGTAGCGGGTGTACTGGGTGATCTTGGCCTGACCGGCCTGGCCCTCCTTCTTCAGGGCCTCCAGCCGGGGAATGACCACGACCAGCAGCTGCAGGATGATGCTCGCCGTGATGTACGGCATGATCCCCAGGGCGAAGATCGTGACCTGCAGCAGTGCGCCGCCGCTGAACATGTTCACCAGGCCGAGCAGATCGCTACCGCCGTTCTGCGCGGCGTCCAGACAGATCTGAACGTTCTGGTAGCTGACCCCGGGGATGGGGACCTGGGCCCCCAGCCGGTAGAGCACGATGATGCCCAGCGTGAACAGCAGCTTCTTGCGCAGGTCGGGCGTCTTGAACGCCCGGGTGAACGCGCCGAGCACGGTACCTCCTGCGGCTCCCGCGCGGCGGAGCGCGAGAGGGTGACGGTCTGTTAAGAACGGATACGACGGTGGTGACTGCGGCGGCCCGCGACGGGCGGCCGCGTGCCGTCAAGGGCAGTGCCCGTCACCTTACCGGCGCGGAGCCCGCCCGTGGAACGACCAACCGGGGATGCCTGTTCCCAGACATCCCCGGTCGCGTCATCGTGTCACCGTGCTCAGACGAGCTCGGTGACGGTACCGCCCGCGGCGGTGATCTTCTCCTTGGCGGAGCCCGAGACCTTGTCAACGGTCACGGTCAGCGCCACGGAGATCTCGCCGGTGCCCAGCACCTTGACGAGGTTGTTCTTGCGCACGGCACCCTTGGCGACCAGGTCGGCCACGGTGACCTCGCCACCCTCGGGGTAGAGGGAGGCGAGCTTGTCCAGGTTGACGACCTGGTACTCGGTGCGGAACGGGTTCTTGAAGCCCTTGAGCTTGGGCAGCCGCATGTGCAGCGGCATCTGCCCGCCCTCGAAGCGCTCGGGAACCTGGTAACGGGCCTTGGTGCCCTTGGTGCCACGACCAGCCGTCTTACCCTTGGACGCCTCACCACGACCGACGCGGGTCTTGGTGGTCTTGGCACCCGGGGCCGGACGGAGGTTGTGGACCTTCAGCGGCTTGCCATCCTGAGCAGCCATCTTCAGTCAACCTCCTCGACCGTCACGAGGTGACGCACGGTGTGCACCATGCCGCGCACCTCGGGGCGGTCCGCCTTGACGACCACGTCGTTGACGCGCTTGAGCCCGAGGGACCGCAGCGTGTCACGGTGGTTCTGCTTCGTGCCGATCACGGAACGGCTCTGAGTGATCTTGAGCTGAGCCATCACGCGTTCACCCCGGCACGGGCCCGCAGCAGGGCGGCGGGCGCGACGTCCTCCAGCGGCAGGCCACGGCGGGCGGCGATCTCCTCGGGACGCTGCAGGCCCCGCAGAGCGGCCACCGTGGCGTGCACGATGTTGATCGGGTTGGACGAGCCGAGCGACTTGCTCAGCACGTCGTGAATGCCCGCGCACTCCAGCACGGCACGCACCGGGCCACCGGCGATCACACCGGTACCGGGGGACGCCGGCTTGAGCAGCACGACACCGGCCGCCTCCTCACCCTGGATCGGGTGCGGGATGGTGCCCTGGATGCGGGGGACCTTGAAGAAGTGCTTCTTGGCCTCCTCAACGCCCTTGGCGATGGCGGCCGGCACCTCCTTGGCCTTGCCGTATCCGACACCCACGGTGCCGTCACCGTCGCCCACCACGACCAGCGCGGTGAAGCTGAAGCGACGACCACCCTTCACAACCTTGGCGACGCGGTTGATCGCGACGACCCGCTCGACGTACGCGGTCTTCTCGGCGGCAGCGCCACCGTCCCGCCGGTCCTTACGGTCCCGCCGCTCGCCGCCACCGGCGCCGCCACCGCGGCGCTGGGGTCCAGCCATTGGAATTACCTCTCTCTTTGTCCGCTAGCTACGGAAGCGACCCGCGGTCGCTGCCGAGACGGGCGGCTTTAGAACTTGAGCCCGGCTTCGCGGGCGGCGTCGGCCAGGGCGGCGATGCGCCCGGCGTACTTGTTGCCACCGCGGTCGAACACGACGGCCTCCACACCGGCGGCCTTGGCCCGCTCGGCGACCAGGGCGCCCACCTGCTTGGCCTGGGCGCTCTTGTCGCCCTCGGCGCCGCGGATGGAGGCGTCCATCGACGAGGCGGAGGCCACGGTGTGGCCCGCGATGTCGTCGATGACCTGCGCCACCATGTGCCGGTTGGACCGGGTCACGACCAGGCGCGGACGCTCGGCAGTTCCGGAGACCTTCTTGCGGACGCGGATGTGGCGCCGCTTGATGGCGGCCCGCTTGTAGGCGTCGCCCTTGGCGATCTTCACGCCGAATGCCATGGCTTACTTACCAGCCTTTCCGACCTTGCGGCGGATGACTTCGCCCTCGTACTTGACGCCCTTGGCCTTGTACGGGTCGGGCTTGCGCAGCTTGCGGATGTTCGCCGCGACCTCGCCGACCTTCTGCTTGTCGATGCCCTCGACCTGGAAACGGGTCGGGGACTCCACCTTGAAGGTGATGCCCTCGGGGGCCTCGACCAGCACCGGGTGGCTGTAGCCGAGTGCGAACTCCAGGTTGGAGCCCTTGGCCTGGACGCGGTAACCCACACCGCTGATTTCCAGCTTCTTGACGAAACCCTCGGTCACGCCAGTGATCATGTTCGCCACCAGCGTGCGGGACAGGCCGTGCAGGGCCTTGTTCCGGCTCTCGTCGTTCGGGCGGGAGACGGCGACCGTGCCGTCCTCGCCCTTGGCGACCTCGATGGGCGCGGCGACCGTGTGCGTGAGGGAGCCCTTGGGGCCCTTCACGCTGACCGTCCGGCCATCGATGGTGACGTCCACACCGGCGGGAACCTGGATGGGGAGCTTGCCGATTCGCGACATGGCTTTTCCTCCGTTCCCTTCCGTTACCAGACGTAGGCGAGGACTTCCCCGCCCACGCCCTTCTTGCCGGCCTGCTTGTCGGTGAGGAGCCCGTGCGACGTGGAGATGATCGCCACGCCCAGGCCGCCGAGCACCTTCGGCAGGTTGGTGGACTTTGCGTAGACCCGAAGACCCGGCTTCGAGATCCGCTTGATGCCGGCGATCGAGCGCTCGCGGTTCGGCCCGAACTTCAGCTCCAGGACGAGGTTCTTGCCCACCTGGGCGTCCTCGACCTTCCAGCCGGTGATGTAACCCTCCTGCTGGAGGATCTCCGCGATGTGCGACTTGATCTTGCTGTGCGGCATCTCGACGGTGTCGTGGTACGCCGAGTTCGCGTTCCGCAGACGCGTCAGCATGTCTGCGATCGGATCGGTCATGGTCATGTGATGGCCTTCGGCCTCTCTCGCCGGGGTTTCCTGTCTGCTCCATCCCTCTCCCCACTCAGTGGCGGGACGGGTGCGGTGCGGGGACCTACGGCGTAGTAAGCGTTCATAGCGGGCTCCGCCCGCGGGCGGCCCGTGCGGCGGGCGCCCAACCCGCACAGCCTAAGCCATGCGGGCCGGGCCCCCGCCGTCCAGATGCTTACCGAGAGCCCTGGGGAATCCCGTGCGGGATTACCAGGAGCTCTTGGTCACGCCCGGCAGCTCGCCGCGGTGCGCCATCTGGCGAAGGCACACGCGGCACAGGCCGAACTTGCGGTAGACGGAGTGCGGACGGCCGCAGCGCTGGCAGCGGGTGTACGCGCGCACACCGAACTTCGGCTTGCGAGCGGCCTTGGCGATCAGAGCCTTCTTCGCCATGTCAGTTCTCCTTGAACGGGAAGCCGAGGTGACGCAGCAGGGCGCGGCCCTCCTCGTCGTTGGTCGCCGTGGTGACCACGGTGATGTCCATGCCCCGGACCCGATCGATCTTGTCCTGGTCGATCTCGTGGAACATGACCTGCTCCGTGAGACCGAAGGTGTAGTTCCCGCGTCCGTCGAACTGCTTCGGGGACAGACCGCGGAAGTCGCGGATGCGCGGCAGCGCGAGCGACAGCAGGCGGTCGAGGAACTCCCACATCCGGTCGCCGCGCAGCGTCACGTGCGCGCCGATCGGCTGGCCCTCGCGCAGCTTGAACTGCGCGATGGACTTGCGGGCCTTGGTCACGGCCGGCTTCTGGCCGGTGATCGTGGTGAGGTCGCGGATGGCGCCCTCGATCAGCTTGGAGTCGCGGGCGGCGTCGCCCACACCCATGTTGACCACGATCTTGGTAAGACCCGGGATCTGCATGACGTTGCCGTAGCTGAACTCGTCACGCAGCTTGTCCTGGATCTCGCTGCGGTAGCGCTGCTTGAGGCGCGGGGCGTTCGTGGTGGTGGCAGCCATCAGATGTCCTCACCGGTCCGCTTGGCAACGCGGATCTTGTTGCCGTCCTCGTCGAAGCGGTAGCCGACGCGGGTGACGACCTTCTTGCCGTCGGCCTCCACCACGAGCTGCACGTTGCTCACGTGGATGGGGGCCTCGGTCGTCACGATGCCGCCGGTCTTGGAACCGCGCGCGGTCTGGCCGGCCTTCGTGTGCTTCTTGACCCGGTTGACACCCTCGACCAGAACCCGGTCCTCGCGGGGGAAGGCCCGGATGACCTTGCCCTGCTTGCCCTTGTCCTTGCCGGTGATGACCTGAACCAGGTCGCCCTTCTTGATCTTCATGCTCACAGCACCTCCGGCGCGAGCGAGATGATCTTCATGAACTTCTTCTCGCGCAGCTCACGGCCCACGGGGCCGAAGATACGGGTGCCGCGGGGGTCACCGTCGTTCTTGAGGACGACGGCGGCGTTCTCGTCGAAGCGGATGTACGAGCCGTCCGGGCGGCGGCGCTCCTTGACGGTGCGCACGATGACCGCCTTGATGACGTCACCCTTCTTCACGTTGCCACCGGGGATCGCGTCCTTGACGGTGGCCACGATGACATCCCCGATGCCCGCGTAGCGGCGACCCGAACCACCGAGCACACGGATGCAAAGGATTTCCTTCGCCCCCGTGTTGTCGGCGACGCGAAGTCGCGACTCCTGCTGGATCACGTCTTTCTCCTGATCGTCTGCCGGTTCCCGGCGGGGGACGCCCTACGACGTCCCCCGCCGAGCCTGGCGGAACTGTCCAGAAGGCTGCTGCCTTCGGGAATTACTTGGCCTTCTCGAGGATCTCGACGACGCGCCAGCGCTTGGTGGCGGACAGCGGCCGGGTCTCCATCAGGAGAACGCGGTCGCCGACACCGGCGGCGTTCTGCTCGTCGTGCGCCTTGAGCTTGTTGGTACGGCGGATGACCTTGCCGTACAGCGCGTGCTTGACGCGGTCCTCGACGGCGACGACGACGGTCTTGTCCATCTTGTCGCTGACGACCAGACCCTCGCGGGTCTTGCGGAAGCCGCGCTGCTCGTTGCCCGCGGCGGAGCCGCTGTTGTTCTCAGTCACATTCGTCTCGCTCATCAGGCGCTCTCCACCGTCTCGATGCCGAGCTCGCGCTCCCGCATCAGGGTGTAGATCCGGGCGATGTCCTTGCGGACGGCCTTCAGCCGGCTGTTGTTCTCCAGCTGACCGGTAGCCGCCTGGAAGCGGAGCTTGAACAGCTCCTCCTTGGCGTCGCGCAGCTTTCCAACGAGCTCCTCGTTGTTCAGCTCACGCAGCTCGCTGGCCTTGGTACCGGCCGCCATCACGACTCACCTGCCTCGCGCCGCACGATCCGGCACTTCATCGGAAGCTTGTGAGCAGCGCGGGTAAGCGCCTCACGAGCAATCTTCTCGTTCGGGTAGGACAGCTCGAACATCACCCGGCCGGGCTTGACGTTCGCGACCCACCACTCCGGCGAACCCTTACCGGAACCCATGCGGGTCTCGGCGGGCTTCTTGGTCAGCGGACGGTCCGGGTAGATGTTGATCCAGACCTTGCCACCACGCTTGATGTGACGCGTCATGGCGATACGAGCGGCCTCGATCTGCCGGTTCGTCACGTAGGCGGGCGTCACGGCCTGGATGCCGAACTCGCCGAACGCGACCTCGGTACCGCCCTTGGCCATTCCGGACCGCTTGGGGTGGTGCTGCTTGCGGTGCTTGACCCTGCGGGGGATCAGCATGGCGGTCAGGCCTCCTGTCCGGTGCTCTCAGCCGGAGCGGCGGCGGCAGGCGCCTCGGCCTTGGGGGCCTCGGCGGCAGCCTGCTGCTGCTGCGGCTTGCGGCCACGGCGCTCGCCGCCACCGCCACCCCGGCGCGGACGGTCGCTGCCGCCACGGGAGGGACGGTTACCGGCGCGCGCGGCGGCGTTCTCGGCACGGACCTCGGCGATGTTCTTCACGTCGCCCTTGTAGATCCACACCTTGACGCCGATGCGGCCGAAGGTGGTCTTGGCCTCGAAGAAGCCGTAGTCGACATTCGCGCGGAGCGTGTGCAGCGGCACCCGGCCCTCGCGGTAGAACTCCGAGCGCGACATCTCAGCACCGCCGAGACGGCCGCCGCACTGGATCTTGATGCCCTTGGCCCCGGCCTTCATCGTCGACTGCATGCTCTTGCGCATGGCGCGACGGAAGGAGACGCGGGAGGACAGCTGCTCGGCGACGGCCTGGGCCACCAGCTGAGCGTCCAGCTCCGGGTTCTTCACCTCAAGGATGTTGAACTGGATCTGCTTGCCGGTGAGCTTCTCCAGCTTGCCCCGGATGCGCTCCGCCTCGGCGCCACGGCGGCCGATGACGATGCCCGGACGCGCGGTGTGCACGTCCACGCGCACGCGGTCGCGGGTGCGCTCGATCTCCACCTTGGAGATGCCGGCCCGCTCCATGCCCTGCGTGAGCAGGCGGCGGATCTCGACGTCTTCCTTGATGTAGTCCTTGTAGAGCTTGTCGGCGTACCAGCGGGACTTGAAGTCCGTGGTGATGCCGAGGCGGAACCCGTGCGGGTTAACCTTCTGGCCCATTACCGGGTCCCTTCCTTGGCTCCGACGACCACCGTGATGTGGCTGGTCCGCTTGCGAATCCGGTAGGCGCGACCCTGGGCGCGCGGACGGAAACGCTTCAGGGTCGGGCCCTCATCGACGTAAGCCTCCTTGACGAACAGGGTGCTGGCGTCGGTGTGGTCGTAGTTGTGCGCGGCGTTGGCGATGGCGCTGTCGAGCACCTTGCCTACCGGCACGCTCGCGGCCTGCGGAGTGAAACGCAGGACCGCCTGAGCCTCCGTGGCGTCCATGCCACGGACAAGGTCCACCACCCGGCGGGCCTTCATGGGCGTGACGCGCACATAGCGCGCCTGGGCCCTGGCTTCCATGGTTGTCCCTTCGGTGTCAGTCATAGTCGTTGCACTCCGCCGATCAGCGACGACGCGACTTGCGGTCGTCCTTCACGTGGCCGCGGAAGGTGCGGGTCGGCGCGAACTCGCCGAGCTTGTGGCCGACCATCGACTCGGTGACGAACACCGGGACGTGCTTGCGGCCGTCGTGCACCGCGATCGTGTGGCCGAGCATGGCCGGGACGATCATCGAGCGGCGGGACCAGGTCTTGATGACGTTCTTGGAGCCTGCGTCGTTCTGCGTGTCCACCTTCTTGATCAGGTGGTCGTCGACGAAGGGCCCCTTCTTGAGACTGCGCGGCATCGAAAACCCGCCTCCTAGCGCTTCTTGTTCGTCTTGCGGCGGCGGACGATGTACTTGTTGCTGGCCTTCTTCGGCGAGCGCGTACGTCCTTCCTTCTGACCCCACGGGGACACCGGGTGGCGTCCACCGGAGGTCCGGCCCTCACCACCACCGTGCGGGTGGTCGATCGGGTTCATCACGACGCCGCGGACGGTCGGGCGGACGCCCAGCCAGCGCTTGCGGCCCGCCTTGCCCCAGTTGATGTTCGACTGCTCGGCGTTGCCGACCTCGCCGACGGTGGCGCGGCAGCGGACGTCAACCAGGCGGATCTCACCGGACGGCATGCGCAGGTGGGCCATGGAGCCCTCCCGCGCCAGCAGCTGCACGGCGGCACCCGCGGAGCGGGCGAACTTCGCGCCGCCGCCGGGCCGCAGCTCGATGGCGTGGATGGTCGTACCGACCGGGATGTTGCGCAGCGGCAGGTTGTTGCCCGGCTTGATGTCGGCCCCGGGGCCGTTCTCCACCCGGTCGCCCTGCTGGATGCCGCGCGGCGCGAGGATGTAGCGCTTCTCGCCGTCGGCGTAGTGCAGCAGCGCGATGCGCGCGGTGCGGTTGGGGTCGTACTCGATGTGCGCGACCTTGGCCGGCACGCCGTCCTTGTCGTGCCGACGGAAGTCGATCACGCGGTAGGCGCGCTTGTGGCCACCGCCCTGGTGGCGGACGGTCACACGACCGGCGTTGTTACGGCCGCCCTTGCTGTGCAGCGGGCGGACCAGCGACTTCTCCGGCGTGGACCGCGTGATCTCGACGAAGTCGGCGACGCTGGCGCCACGACGGCCAGGAGTCGTCGGCTTGTACTTGCGGATACCCATTTCTCAGTCCTCGTCCGATATCGGACGACTCGACCTCCGTTAGGAGACCGGGCCGCCGAAGATGTCGATACGGTCGCCCTCGGCGAGGGTCACGATGGCGCGCTTGGTGTCGGCGCGCTTGCCGTAGCCGGTGCGGGTGCGCTTGCGCTTGCCCTGCCGGTTGATCGTGTTGACCCCGGTGACCTTGACCGAGAAGACCGCCTCGACGGCCTGCTTGATCTGGGTCTTGTTGGCACGCGGGTGGACGATGAACGTGTACTTGTTCTCGTCCAGCAGCGCGTAGCTCTTCTCCGAGACCACGGGCTTGAGCAGGATGTCCCGGTGGTCCGTGAACGTCGCGCTGGTCACCGCGGTGGTGGTTGCCTCGCTCATCAGGCGTCGCTCCCTTCAGAGCCGTTCAGCTCGGCCTCGGAAGCGGTGGCCTTGGCGGCCTTGGCGGGCCCGGCGACGAAGGCGTCGTAGGCGGCCTTGGTGAAGACCACGTCGTCGGAGACGAGCACGTCGTACGTGTTCAGCTGGCCCGGCTCCAGGATGTGCACCTGGGGCAGGTTGCGGGCGGACAGCCACGCGGCCTCGTCGGACCGGTCGGCGACCAGGAGCACGTTCTTGCGCTCGGTCAGCTTGCCGAACAGGGTCTTGGCGGCCTTGGTGGACACGTCGCCTTCGACCACGCCGGAGACGACGTGGACGCGGTTGTGGCGGGCCCGGTCGGAGAGGGCACCGCGCAGGGCGGCGGCCTTCATCTTCTTCGGGGTCCGCTGGGAGTAGTCACGCGGCACGGGACCGTGCACGACGCCACCGCCGGCGAACTGCGGCGCCCGGATCGAACCCTGGCGCGCGCGGCCGGTGCCCTTCTGGCGGTACGGCTTCTTGCCACCGCCGCGGACCTCGCCACGGGACTTGGTCTTGTGCGTGCCCTGGCGGGCAGCGGCCAGCTGGGCGACGACGACCTGGTGGATCAGCGGAACGCTGACCTTCGCGTCGAAGATCTCCGCGGGGAGCTCGACGGTCCCGGCCTTGTCGCCTGCCGGCGAAAGGATGTCAATGGTGCTCATTACCTCAGGCCCCCTTGGCCGCAGTACGGACCAGGACGAGGCCGCCGTTCGGACCGGGGACGGCGCCCTTGATGAGCAGCAGTCCCTTCTCCGCGTCAACGGCGTGGACGGTCAGGTTCTGGGTGGTGACCCGCTCGTTACCCATGCGGCCCGCCATCTTCATACCCTTGAAGACGCGGCCGGGGGTGGCGCAGCCGCCGATGGAGCCCGGCTTGCGGTGCACGCGGTGCGCGCCGTGGGACGCCTTGCCGCCGTGGAAGCCGTGCCGCTTCATGACACCGGCGGTGCCCTTGCCCTTGGACTTGCCGGTCACGTCCACCTTGATGCCGGAGTCGAACACCTCAGCGGTGATCTCCTGGCCCAGGGTGTACTCGGACGCGTCCTCGGTACGGATCTCCACGAGGTGGCGCCGGGGCGTGACGTCGGCCTGGGCGAAGTGGCCCTTGAGGGGCTTGTTCACCTTGCGCGGGTCGATCTCGCCGAAGGCGATCTGGACGGCGCCGTAGCCGTCACGGTCTGCGGTGCGCACCTGGGTGACGACACACGGCCCGGCCTTGACGACGGTCACTGGGACGACACGGTTGTTCTCGTCCCAGACCTGGGTCATGCCGAGCTTCTCGCCCAGGAGGCCCTTGATCTGCTTAGCCATCTTCCCGCACCCCTCAGAGCTTGATCTCGATGTCAACGCCGGCCGGGAGGTCCAGGCGCATCAGCGAGTCAACGGTCTTGGGCGTCGGGTCGAGGATGTCGATCAGACGCTTGTGGGTGCGCATCTCGAAGTGCTCGCGCGAGTCCTTGTACTTGTGCGGCGACTTGATGACGCAGTACACGTTCTTCTCAGTGGGCAGCGGCACCGGGCCTGCGACCGACGCACCGGTGCGGGTCACCGTCTCGACGATCTTCTTCGCCGAGTTGTCGATGACCTCGTGGTCGTAGGCCTTGAGCCGGATGCGGATCTTCTGTCCCGCCATGGCTACTTCGTAGTCCTGTCTCTCGTAACGCTCTGGAACCCGGCGGCTTCCTCGGCCCCCTGCCCGCGACCTCCGACCCACGCGGTCGGGCGTGTCGCAACCCCTCTCGTACGTCACCGCTCACGCGGAACCCTCGATGGGGAGGAGCCGGGGGAAAGAGACCCACCGGGTGCCTGGTTAAAAGCCCCTCCCGCGCTTCCCGGAAGATTCCCGTACTTCCGCCCCTGACGAGGGGCGACGAATACGTGGGACTCGCTTCCAGTCCTCCCGGCGGGAGGCGCACGGCATCGGCACTCAACCGAGCAACCGGAACAGTGTGCCATACAGGACAGAGGGGTTGCCAATCGGCCCGGGGTGGCCCTCCCCACCCGCCCCGACCCCTGCCGGAGGCAGGCCCGCCCCGCGCCCGCCCGCCACCCGGCGGCGGGCGGGGGCCGCCGGTGGCGGGGCGGGGTGGCCGGGGGCCGGGGGCGAAGGGGCGGGGGGCCGGGGTCGAAGCGACGAGGCCGAGGGCGCCACCCCCGGAGGGCGGGAGCATGGCCGTCCTGCCTGGCCGCTACACCTCCGCGCAGCTGTGCCCTCGTCGCGGACGGAACCGTGCGCGACAGTCCAGAGGCGGCAACGGGTTCACCCGGCCCCGCAGCGCCTCACGGCTCCGCCCTCAAGAAGCCAGCGGCACTTTTCACAGGCTCACCGGCTCGGGGTTCCTCCGGTCCCGGGTCCCCGCTCCCGGGTTCCTCCGGCAACCGCAGGTCGGTACACCCCTCCCGCCGTACCTGATCCTGCGCGAACGCGGTGACGTACTCACGCAGCAACTCCCGCGCGTTCTGCTCCTCCGCCTCGGACAATCGTTTGCGCCCCTCGCTCTCCTCTTCTTCCAACTCCGGGAAGTAGGACTCGCCCCAGCCAGCGGCGTAGGCGGTAGTCTCGCCGTCACAATCGGCGACGGCCCATGCCTGGCTGTGCCCCAGGTACGGTTCTCCCGGGTCATCGTGCCCCGTGAGCAGCCGGAGAGGCGACTGCTGCACACCGAGCGCCCCGGCCAGGTGACCACGCCACGTGGTGAGCTCCACCAGCGCTTCCCCCACGCCCCGGTGGTCGTTTCCAGCGGCAGCCCCCTGCCCGCCCTCGTCCGGCGCGAACAGAGTGCACCGCCCGATCACTCCGCCCTCGGCTATGGCCATGCGCACCGTGCCTTCCCGGCCCTCAGCGGGCACACGGGCAGTGGCGAGGGCATCGCAAGCGGTGCCCTTGGTCTCAGCCCGGGCCACGTAGGTCCCCGGGTCCGGAAGTTCATCCTGGGACGGCACGGTCAGCGGTTCGCCCCCGCATTCGAACTTCTCCGCGACCATGTTGGCCATGCGGACCGCGAGCCGCAGCGTGGCCGCCCGTTCGGCATCGCTCTCGATCGAGTCCACCTGAGTCTCCACCAGCAGTCTGGAGCGATCCCCCGCTGAATCCTCCCGAGCACCCGGACACGTGGGCATCAGGTACACCCTGTGGTGGCGTCCCTCCACACCGGGCAGCTCACCCGGCAGCAGGGCAAGAGGCGCGTAAGCCAAGCCGTAAAGAGGTACGCGAATCGGAACATCTGCTTCGGCGCGGTACGCCGTCACCCTCACAACGGCACGGTTCTCCTCATTTCCCAGCCAGCACTGGTACGTCCCTTCCTCCTCATCGAAGGACTCGCGCTGCGTCTCGAACGACTCCTCCGTGCGCACCGTGTCAAGGTCATCCCACGACAGCTCGCCCCCGCACGCCTGGCGCACCACCCACCATTCCTTCATGTGGCCACCCCACCCCGGGAGCACCCCCACGAACAACAAGATCGACACACACAGAAGGGGCAACCACCACTTCTGATTCCGCCGAGCCCAGTCCCCGCCCTCTTCTTCACTCACTCCGGTATCACTTTCTCCCCAGCGCGATCCCCACACCCGCCCACCTACTCGCCTATCGTGCCACACTGCGCTCGCCCGCAAAGTCACATTTTTACGTGCAGGAGGAGATCACGACAGCGGTGTTCACCACTGCCAAATTCACAGCTTTCTCAAAGTGCTCCACCCTGAAGCCCCTCTCCCGAATCTTAGGCCCCTAGCAGGCTATAGCGCCTCGCCATTACTTCACAGAGGGGCACTCCAGTTCCTGCAGAGCTCCAGCCATGTAGTCCACAAGGAACCGGGATACATCAGCAGGCGGAGCAGTGCGCGGGGTCCCGTACGGCGGCGCCAGGCTTACTTTTCCGATGACATAGGGCCGTTCCGCAAGACCACACTTGGCGATAATCACCGCATCGTCGCTATCGACTCCTCCTTTTCCTGTGAATTCTAGAGCAATATCTTCCCCATTGTTGAATTTTTCCGAATATTCTTCGAGGGGATGGTGGAATTTTTTTTCCCGGCTGAAGGTGATGCGAACCTCTGGATCGCCGTCAACCTCCAACGTGCAGTTATCCCACTGCACCGGCAGCGCGTGCCCTCTTTGCGTGAGCTCCTCTCCATCGGTCAGAAGCGCACGGACCACTTCCTCCCGCATCGGCACGCCACACACCCGGTCCGGAACCGCGTATTTGTCATCCTCGAATGCACAACTCGTTATACCGGGCAGCGAAAAAAGTGCCATCGCCCACCCCGCTCTGCGCTTCATGTTCGCCTGTCTCCAGCCTTCCCAGTGAAGCGACTGAATAGCCCAAGAGTTCCGCCCACCTGTAGCCTACTGGGCCGCAGGGCTCGTTTCCTCTCCGAGGCTTCCCTCAGCGCCGCACTGGAGCTTCTTCCAAGCGGCATGAGTAAACTGCACTGTGAATTCTTCGATGTACTCACGCCGCTCCACCATACCCTCCGTCGGCGTTTCCCAGAAACGGGTGTCCACAATGAAGTATTTATCGAGCAGACCTGCACATTCAGCAATCACCATCGCACTATCATCGCCGAATGCTGCTTTCCCCGGAAAAGGCAACCGCTCCACCACTTCCCGGTTTTTGAGTTTTTTCTTCGCCGGGTCATGAAAATAATTTACTGCCGGACTGAAAGTGAGATGAGCATCCAGTTTATCCTTAATTCCGATGAGGCAGGTGTCGCGAACACTGGGAAGCCCTGGACCTGCTTCTTCAAATTCCTCACCGTCTTGAAGTGGTGCAGGGAATAGATTCTGATCCATAGTGACACCACAAACAGAAACCGGTTCCTCAGGCTGCCGATTTTCACCACAGCCAGTCGCGAAGTTGGCCGAAAACAACACCACCAGGATGCCAGTTGTAAAATTCCGAGTATGCCAATTCCGGCTGGAAACCGCTTCCACCGCACCATGCGAGCCATAGCGCACTGGTCATGACTCCGCAGAGGGGCAGTTCAGTTCCTGCAGAGCTCCGGCCATGTAGTCCACGGCGAAACGCTCCAAGTCACTTCGAGGAGCAGAGGCGGTTACTCCGCCCGGAGGGGGAACCTGTATATGGGTGATAACGTAGGGGCGTTCAGGCAGTCCACACTCGGCGATAATTATCGCATAATCATCATCCAGTGCGCCAGAACCAGTAAAACTCAGAGGAATATTCTCACCGTTGTGAAAATTTCTCGAATATTCATGCAACGGGTCATAAAACTTTTCTTCCTTACTGAAGGAAAATCTGACCGCTGGCCTATCGTCTACCAGCAGGCCACAGATGTTGTACTTCTCCGGCAACGACTCACCGTACTGAACTAGCTTTGCTCCGCTCGGCAGGACAGCGCGGACGACGCCCTCACGCAACGGCACACCACACACGTACTCTGGTACGGCGTACTGCTCGTCTCCACGCGAACAACCGGAGACCCCTACCAGAAGGGCCAGAAACAGTAGCCCGCTCGCACTCCTACGCTCCGCTGAGATCACTGGTCACCCGCCACACCATCAGCATGGTCATTGCCATTGTAGGCGGCTGTGCCGATCTCATCATATACGCCGTCATGGGGAGAGAATCCCGTCTGATTCTCCGCCCAGTCTCCGTTATACGCGTACCAAGCATCAGCGAGGAGAACCAACTGTTTAGTCCGGAGCCTATACGTATCTTTATGGTCCTCAACCGCTTTCCCATTGATGCGCTCTTGCTCTGATTCCAGCCAATCCGTTTCGAGAATATCGAGTCCACGCTGCGCGGCGTCGCCTACACCTGGTATGCCCGTTATCAACACACCCAAGCCATGGTACTTCCAGTTCTTATCCCATCCCACTTCCGCCAACTCATCCCCCACACGGTTCCCGATAGCATTGTGTCGGGCCTCCTCCAAGAACCCCATCGTGCGGCCCGCACGATGCAGGCTATCTTCAGGGTGGTTTTTTTCGGTTGCGAAATCCTGCATAATGCTATATTGCAACCCCTCGCTCAGGTAGGTGTGCGCATCTTGATCCAGGGAGACCTGCGTCGTCACCTCCAGGAGATGGTCTGAGTTCAGCAGAGGTTCCGCATTCGGAGCAGGGCGGTTGTCGTTGTCGCTCATCGTCGCGTGGACTGAAACGCCGTGGTTGACGAGAACCTTCGCCATATCGTCACGAATCTCGGCGGGGAAGTTCTTTTCGAGATCAGATTTACGCGCGGCAAGGTGCTCCAGAGATTTCTCCAGTACCTTGCGGTGCTGGTCAGTATGGTCAGGAGCCTGGGCCATCTCGCCGCTCGGGTCCATACCCGTGGCCCCGGCTACGAGCGCTTCCCCGACGGCCTCGTATACGGCACTCGGCCCCTCGTAGTCTTCTACATACTCGCCGTAGTGAGGAGTCTCGGGCGCAAAGTCATTAAATTCCGGACGGTCTTTCAGGACCCAAGCGGAGTTGTCGTGTGGCTCTTCGGAGCTAAAGAATTCCGTAGAGGCATCCGGGTTCTTGGATAGGGCAGTCATGAAGCCAGTCATGGGGTCTGTGCCTGCGTCGTTTTCGTCCCCGTAGTGAAGTTGCCCGAAATTGCTATAGGGCAAATCGTCTTTACGCGGCCCGCCACCGATAGTCTTAGATTCTCCCTTTCCGATGTTCTCCTTCTCGTAGGTGACCAGCGCGTCGCCGTAATCGTTGAGGAAGTCCTTCTCGTAGGTGCCGTTACGCATCAGGTTGCTCATGGCCTGGAAGCCAAGCACCGTGTGGTGAGGGCCGGATCGGGGTCCTCCGCCTACGTCCTGGGGGCCGAGTTCCACCACGCGGTCCTTCCACTTCTGCATGGCCTCACTGTCGGAGTGAGAGGCTGTTGCCAGCGTGGCACCGAGGTGGTGCTCGGTGAGCGACAGCAGGTCCATGCGCGCCTCGCGCGAGTCCTGACCATCCTCATCACTTGGTTTCCAGTCATCAAGGGTGGCCGCGTCAGCGTAGAATCCCAGGGTACCTTCCGGACCCATTTCGAGGGCGAAATACTCCGCGAAAACCGGGTCCTCCTCGTTCCGCTTGAGGAGGTCATTGTAGCGACGGAGTTCCTCGTTGCTCAGATCGTCCGGGTCTCGCTTGCTGAGGGCGATGAGTTCGTTCGCGTCCATGATGACTCGCTGCGGATTATCGTAGGTTCCATCGAAACCCTCACTGCGGAAGTTATATTTCTCCTGCGCGTGATAGCGCAGGGCGTCCGCAGTCGCCTGGTCCGTCTCGGATGCGGCAGTCAAGATGGCTCCGATAGCCTCTGCCGCCCCATCGATTTCCGCCTGCGTGGCTTGCTGGTCTTCGCCGTCTCCGGCCCCGTTTGCCGAACAGAAAGCGGGGATCGCTGTACCGTCGGCCGTGATATAGATGTTTTTCTTTTTGGCGTCTTCTACGGCTTCATTCAGATCGTTCTTGTGCCGTACGAACGCCTCGTGTGCTTTTTCGAGGATGGTGTGAATACTTTTCGCCGCAGTAGCCGCGTCACCAAACTCTGCGGCTGTTTTGGTGACGAACTCCTTCGTTACCGTCGCATTCTGCCCGCTCCACTCCGCACCGTCAGCCTTCTTTGCCAGACCTGCCGCGCTGAGGTCACCTCCCTCAGCATCGGCCAGGGTTTTCAGCTTGTCGGTCATATCGCTCCAGTCGGTCACCGCAGACTGGAGCTTGTCCAACCGCAGCTCGCTGAGCTCCGGTACGTCACCATAGTGGCTGTCCCCCGTGCTAATCAGATGAACTCGGAGATGCGCGAGACGGTCATGAGCTTTCCTTCGGCGTCCCGCATGGAGGTGGAAATCTTTTCCTCCTCCTTGGCGTGTGCCGCCTTGGTGTAGTCCAAGTGGTTGGAGATGTGAGCGCAGGCCTCTTTCAACGTGCCGACCTTCGTCTCCCACGCGTCCTGCAACTCCTGCAGTGCGGAGCCCGTGGCCAGGCCATCGGACTTCAGCGCCGTAGCGGCCGCTGTCGTGGCATCGTCGGCGTGAGTCCCGTCCTTGGCCAGGCTCTCGCGTAGCTGGTAGGCCGTCGAACCCAGCGCACCGAGCTCATCGCTGCGGACGATGAGGTCGCGCTGGCCTCCCCCGCCGCCCGTGCCCGCGTCCACGGTGTTCAGGCGTGTCTGGGCGGCCTTTTCCGCCGCCGACGCCTGTGCCTGCTCCCATTCCGTCCACGCCATCTGTGCCCCCGCGTAGTGCTGTTGTGATCCGGCACGAGGTTACAGGGGGGTGAGGTGCAGCGGTCTGGGTGGGGTGAGATTTAGGGCAAGTGGGGTATAACGGGCTTGGCTTTGCGTGCTGGGCGGTGGGGGTGTGGGGGTGAAATGGTGGTGAAGAAGAGGGTGAAACCAGCACAGAGGGTGTGGGGGCTCCCTATAGTGAAGCGGGGATTCCGGTGGCCGTGACTCCTGTGGGGTGCTGACGCCGGGGTCCGGCCCGCCCGTGACCGGGGCGGGTGGCCGACACGGTGGGGGCACTGTGCTTGAACTCAGTTTCAGCGACCGGGCGCTGGCCCGGCTGCGGGTGGCCAAGAGCGTGGACCCGATGTGGGAAATCGCGCTCAGCCTGCATCTGTTGCAGAACCAGGAAGAAGCGCTGGTCTTCGGGCCGTGGCGGCGGGAGGTGCGGGCCGCGCTCCAGGCGGCGGGGCTGACGGCGGCGGTGCGGGGCTTGGCGCTGATCTGCCCCGCCACCGGTTACTTTCCTGATTTCCTCACCCCGGGCCGGGGCGATCCGGATGTGGCCACCGGGGTGGACCGGGTGCTGTCCACGCCTCGGAGCCGGTTGTGCGCGGAGCTCTCCCGGCTCTACCCCCGGGGGCCGGTGCCGCGTGGCGTCCGTGCCCTGGCTCTGGGGGACCCGTCGGCGCTGCGCGGACTGGGCGGCGTCCTCCAGCGGTATCACCAGGTGGCGGTGGCCCCTTATACGGCGGCGATGCGGGGCCAGGCCGCCACGGACCGGGCCCGGCGTGCGGAGGCCGCCCTGGACCGTGGTGCCGAGGGCCTGCTGGCCAGTTACGCCCAAGCGCCGGGGTGGGAACACGAGGGCGGCTACCTGCGCGCGCCCTATCCGCGTGAGCGGTCGGTGGACGTGCAGGACCGGGCGCTGACGGTGGTACCGAGTTTCTTCTGCGTGCGCACCCCGCTGGCGCTGGTGGACGACTCCCTGCCGCCGGTGCTGGTGCACCCCCTGTCCCCGGCGCTGGGCTGGCTCACCCGGCTGCGCGAGGCAGAGGTGAGGCCACCGGTCACACAGCTGGTCGGCTCCTCGCGGGCGGAGATGCTGGAGATTCTGGAGCGGCCGATGACGACGACGGCGCTGGCGGCGGCGCTGCGGCTGGCGCTCTCGACGGCCAGTCGGCACGCCTCGGTGTTGCGGGAGGCGGGGCTGGTGGCCACCCGCCGCGAGGGGAACCGGGTGCTGCACGAGCGCACGGCGCTGGGGCGGGCTCTCCTGGACGGGTCCGCCCCGGCGCCGCGCACCGCTTCCCGCGTCGGCGCCCCACTCCGGGAGCGGGGCGCCGAGGGCGCGGGGCGGGTTCCCGCCGGGCGTCTGGCTAGCAGCGGGGAACGCCAGGCAGCCATGCCTCCTTCACGTCGATGAAGATGTTGGAGATGTACCCGCCGTAGTCCGGCAGGTAGGACCAGGCGTCGTTCTCCCACTCCCGGTAGCGCACCAGCTCGCCCCGCTTCTGGCAGCGCACCCGTACCGTCGTGGGCCGGGGCAAGGTGGCGACGACGGCGGACTTGGTGGTCGCCTGCTGGCGGATGCGCACGTCCGTGCCCCAGGTGGGGAAGGGCGTGGTGTCCCCGCCGTCGGTCCACAGGTAAGTGACCGTCACCCAGCCGTTGCCGCGCAGGCCCACGTTGGCGAAGGTGCCGTCGGCGAGGTCGATGCCGGCCGGGTTGGAGACCTTGCGCCCGTACTGGTCCCGGCCGCCGTTGTAGCCGTCCTGGTAGGCGGCCTGGGCTTCGGGGACGCCGCGCGGGAGGTCCTTCCACTCCTGCCGCTGGCTGGAGGGGTTCCAGTAGTCGTCGCGGGTGTTCCAGGGGCCGACGTCCCACACCGGGGCCGTCTCGCAGCGGGCGGGGCCGCAGACCCGGACCGCGTACTGGTGGCTGCCCTTGGGGGAGAGCGCGCGCCGGGAGGGGAGGGCGACGAAGTGGTCGTTTGGCTGGATGACGTGGCCGTTGGCGGTGGTGTGGCCCACCAGTCCTTCCCGGGTGGCGAAGACCCGTGCGGTCAGCGGCGCCTGCTGGGCGTCCAGTTCGGACCGGGGCACCTCGGGCGGCGTCCCGGCCGCGTCGGCGGTGAAGCTCAGGCCGTGCACGGCGGGGCCGGGGCCGTCCTTGGCGTGGTGCAGCGTCAGCCGGGCCTGGACGGCGGTGGCGGCGCTGGGCAGCGTCACCGCTTCCCCGGAGGTGGCCTCCCGCCACTCGCTCCAGGAGCCGTCCGGGGTGAGACCGCGCACGTCCACGTCCAGCTCCGCTCCCGGCGGGACCTGGGCGTCCACGTCGGCGGTGACGCGGGTGACGGTGGAGCGGGTGCGGTGTTCGGGCAGGGTCTGGGAGCCGTAGCCCCGGCCGGTGCCCAGAGAGGCGGGGCTGAGACCGTCGTCGTGGACGCGCAGCGCTCCCCCGGTGTGCTGGACGTTGACGTCATCGGCGTCCACCTGGGTCAGGTCGGCCTGCCAGGTGTCGCTCTGGCCCGTCGCCGCCCGTGCCGTCGCTGCCTCCGAGGCGGGTGCTCCGGCGGCGGTGGCGGTCTGACCGGTCATCAGCAGGGCGGGCAGCAGGAGCCCGATGGCGCTCAGGACGGCGCGTTGCCGCGTTCTTCCACCACGCATGCGCGGTTCCTTCCGTGGGTGTGGTCGGTGGCGTGCGAGCCGGTGGTGTGCGTGTTCCGGTCGGGGCGGCTCGCGGCGGGTTCCGGTGCCGGCCGGGCAGGGCTCAGCCGCATTCGGGGACGCCCGGCAGCCGCTCGTGCGGGGTGTCCACGTAGACGTTGGTCAGGTAGCCCCCGTACTGCGGCAGGTAGGCCCACCATTCGCTGCTGTAGGGCGGCACTTCGATGCGCTTGCCGCGCTGCTGGCAGGTGACCAGGACGTCCACCCCGGCCGGGAGCTTGGTGACGATGGCGGACGCGGTGGTGGCGTCCGCGCGTACCCGGACGCCCGAGCCCCAGGTGCCGTACCAGTCGCCCGGTGGGCGCTGGGCTCCGGGCACGTTCAGTGAGCTGGCCAGCCGGGTGAGACGGGAGTAGGCGGTGCCGTAGGAGGTGCCGTTTGGGTGGAGGGTGAAGACGGCGACGATGGCCCGGTCGTCCGCGCCCACCGTGCCGGTGGTGTGCAGGGCTTCGCGGACGAGGTCCACTCCGCCCGCCTCGGCCGCCGCGCGCCCAGCGCCGCCGGAGCGGGAGGGGGCGTCGGCCGCGCGGGCGGCGGCGTCCGGGGTGACGGGGGTGTCCGCCGTGCAGCCGCCGGAGCGGAAGCCCGACCATCCCTGCTTGACGGCCCTGGGGTGCTCGAACGCCGAGGCGATGCCGAAGCCCTGGTCGTAGCCGTCCGCCGCGCAGCGTGTCGCCTGGTGCAGGCTGTCCATGATGAGGTCGCGCACCGCACGGGACGCGTCGTCCAGGATGTGCCGGTAGACGCGCACGGTGTCGGCCGCCGTCAGGGCGGTGTACCCCCAGTAGCCCGGGTATCCGGCGGGCGGCGGCGCTGTTCCGGTCAGCCCGAGCCGGGTGACCATGCGCTGGATGATCTGGCTGCCGCCGCGCCGCGCCCAGTAGTGGCTGGCCTGCCGGTCGTCGCTGCTGGTGAGCATGGCCTCCAGCCGCGCGCGGTCCGCCGCCGGTACCTTCTCGCCGGGCCCGAGGTCGTCCAGGACGTCCAGGGCCAGGAGCAGTTTGACGACGGACGCCGACCGGAACTGCCGGTCGGCGTCGTGCTGTTCGGTGAACTCACCGCGCTGGCGGTCGTAGACGGCGATGCCCGCGGTGACACCTGGTGGAAGGTTCACCGCCGGGGGCGCCGCCGCGCGTTCACCGTCACCGGGTCCGGCGGGGGGCTGGGGTCTGGGGGCGCCGCTCGCGGCCAGGGACAGCGATGCGCCGACCAGTCCCAGGGCGAGAGCCAGCACGGTGACCGGTCCCAGGCACCGGCGGGCCGTACGGCGGGGAGCGTGAGGTCTGGTCAGGGCAGCACGGACGCGGGAGAACAGGGGATGCATGAGTCTGCCGTTCCTCATCCGGGAGAGGGAGGACACCACTGCGGAGGCGGTGGTCGCAGGCTCATGCTGAGCCGAACGCACAAGCCTCGCCAAGACATTGCGTCTCAGACGAAACACCGCTTCCCCGGATTGTGGCGGCGCGGTCAGCCCTGCTTTCGTTTCCGCGTCCGGCAGGCACGAAAGCCGCCGGTCACCGCACGCTGCTTCCGTCACGAAGGAGCCCCATGAAACACCGCGGCCGATTGACGGCCCTTCTCGCCATGGCGCTGACCACGCTGCTGGCCCTGCTCGTCACCCCCGCCCAGGCGGAGGACCAGGACGACGCGGCCACGCGGGCTGCCGCCGCCGCGCGCCCCAACTTCAAGGCCCCCTACCCCTGCGGGCAGAAGTGGACCTACAGCCACCACTCCCGCGAGGTACGGCGCGCGCTGGACTTCGTGCGCGCTGACGGCGGTTCCACCGCGGGCAGCCCCGTGCTCGCCTCAGCCGGTGGCACCGCCACCCGCCACAACCAGCCCAGCGGCGCGGGCCGCTACATCGTCATCGACCACGGTAGCGGCTGGAAGACGTACTACTTCCACCTGGCGTCCTACTCGGTGGCCAGCGGCACCCGGGTCAGCCAGGGCCAGCAGATCGGCACCACGGGCAGCACCGGCAACTCCAGCGGTGCGCACATCCACTACGAGCAGCTCCTCAACGGGGTGGGCCAGAACATCACCATCAACGGCAAGGGCCTGCCCTACCCCGGCAGCTACCACCGGAACTACCTGACCAGCGACAACGGCTGCGGTGGCACGGGGAAGCCGTTCACCACCTGGGGCACCGGCGTGCGGGTGCGCGCCGACGCCTACCTGAACTCCCGCATCGTCACCACCCTGTCCGGCCCCACCTCCGTCCGGGTGCTGTGCCAGAAGGAGGGCGACACGGTGCGCGCGGAGGGCTACGTCAACAAGTGGTGGAGCAAGCTGCGTGACCAGCGCGGCTTCGTGAGCAACATCTACATCGACCACCCGGCGTACAAACTCCCCGGCGTCCCCGTCTGCTGACCACCGCCCCAACCCCGGCGGGGCCGCCCCCAGCGGCCCCGCTCCGGCGTTGGCCACTCCGCCGCCCCGGCTCGGGGCAGCGGCGGGTGGCTCGTGCTGATGCGCTGGTCTGGGGTCGGCAGGACGCCGACGGTAGGGGCGGGGGAGAACGCGATCCGGGACATGCGGGGCGGGGCAGCGGGTGGGCTCAGACGCGGGTGACCGTGCCGCATTCGTCCGGAGCGCGGTTCTGCGGGTCCGTCAGGGGGCGGCTGCGGTCGTAGGGGTCCGTGGACGGGCCGGAGGGGGTGGGGTCACCCCGTATTGCCCTTGCCGCTCGTGCGACGCGTGCGCGGTCGGGTCGTACGCCACTCGCTCGCCGTGAAGCATGGGGAGGACGTTGGTGCGTAGGCAAGGTGTCCTACAGCGGGGCCGATACGCGACAGCGGGGATGCGACGCATGCCTGGCGCTCGTATGGAGAGTACGACGCTTCTGCTCAGGCCAACAGCACATTCCGCGCGCCGGCGTACGCCCTCAGGGACGCACCCGCTGGGGAAGACGCGATTGGCAACGCTATGCGCCTGTCTACCGCGTCGGCGCCTGTTTACCGTTGCATCACGTTCTCCGCCGAAGTCATAGCAGGTCTTAGGGCTCTGCCAACGAAAGTGATCCCTCACAAGTTGTAGCTGCCAGCCGCCACCCGTGTTGAGATCACCGTATCCGGCAGCGTCTCCGCGTGCTGCGACGTCGGTGACGAGAACGTGAGGTCGGACCCGTCCGGCCCCTCGGGACCTCCCCTCCGTCCAGACCATTCCTTCATGGCCCGCGCCGGACACCGGTCGTCCTGTGTGCGCCGATCCACCTTGCGCCCCGCCCGATCCAGGAGGCCGATCATGACGGCAGAAGCAGCGGACGTGCCAGAGGCAGTCCACGGCACCGCTCACGCCATGCCGGATTTCCAGCACCCCTTCATACCCCGTGTCCATCCGCGCGCCGCAGAGGCCAACCAGGACGCGGCCCGCTGGGTCAGGGGCCACGGGCTCATCGACGACGACGCATTCACCGACTTTGCCAACATCGCCTTCGGGTATCTCGCAGCCCGGGTTCTGCCCGAGGCCCCGTACGAGCGCGTGCTGACCCTGGCCCGTTGGATGGCCTGGTCCTTCGTCCTCGATGACCAGCACGACCACCTCATCCGCACCGGTGAGCTCGACGCCTGGACGGCCGTGGCCGCGGTCGTCGCCGGACGGCAGGAACCGTCACCCGACGACAACCCGCTGATCCGTGCGTTCGTCGAAGTCAAGAGCCAGGTCCTGGCCGGTCTGCCCGCCTCTGTCCACCCCCGCTACCGCCATCATCTGGCCCAGATGATGGACGCCATGGACCGCGAGGCCGCCCACCGCACCGCCCCGCAGCCGCCGAGCATCGCCGCCTACGTGCTCACGCGTAGGCACAGTTCCATGCTCCCGGCGATGATGGACATCACCGAGGGCGCCCTCGGCGTGGAGGTGCCGCCCGAATCGCATGGCCTGCCCGCGTTCCAGGAACTGCGGTGGAGCGCGATCGACATCGTCTCCTGGACCAACGACATCGTCTCGTACCGCAAGGAGTCCTCCTGCGGCGACGTGAACAACCTCGTTCTGCTCCTGGTACACCAGCACGGCCTGTCTCTCCCCGACGCTGTCGGGCTCGTCACCCAGCGCATCAAGGACCGCGTCCAAGACCTCCTGCACGCCCGCGAACGTCTACCCCGCGCTCTGCAGGTGCTGGGCCTGACGGCGTCCGGTCTTCAGGAGGCCGCACTGACCTGCGCCGACAACCTCCAAGACTGGGTCATCGGCACGGACCTCTGGGAGCGCACCGACTGCACCCGCTACCGCGAGAGCCGGTGGATCAACGGTCACGAAGGCGCCTACAACCGGCCCGATCTCCTCGTCACCAGGACGGCGAGTTCCCCGCCCAGCTCATCGGCCTGACTGCTGCCGCCGAGACCACCCCTTCGGATGCCGCCTCCCGTCGCTCAGGAGCGGACGAAGCAGAAGGGGTGGCCTGCCGGGTCGGCGTAAACGCGGTAGTTGCGCTTGCCGCCGTGGTCGTCGGCGTCCAGGACCTTCGCGCCGAGGTCGAGCGCTCGCACCTGAGCGGCTTCCATGTCGTCCACCAGGAGATCGAGGTGGAGCTGCTGGGAGTCGTGATCGGCGGCGGGCCACTGCGGCGGCCGGAAGCCGGGTGCCCGCTGGAACGCGAGCCGCGAGCCGTCGGGGAGGTAGAGGTCGATCCAGTCGGCGTCGTCCGCGCCCTTGACCTGGCCGCCCAGCAGCTCCGCGTAGAACCGTGCCAGCGGCCTCGGCTCCGGGCAGTCCAGCACCACGACCTGCAAGGTAGCCACAGCCATACGTCCTCCTCGTCTCCTCGGATACCCCTCTCCCGGGTACCCGCTCACGCGCTGCGAGGCGTCAGCCGCCCCGGGTGTACGAGACGAACTCCGCCCATGAGTCGGGGGAGAGCGACAGGAGCGGCCCCTCCGTGTGCTTGGAGTCGCGGACGTGCACCGCCCCGGGCGACGCGGCGATCTCCACACAGTCTGAGCCATGCTCGTTGCTGCTGTAGCTGCTCTTGAACCACGCCAGCTCTGTCATCGCCTCACCTCTCGACTGCGTAGCTCACGAACTCCGCCCACACCGCTGGCGTCAGCGAGAGGAACGGTTCCTCCGTGCGCTTGGAGTCACGGACGTGCACCGCCGTGGGATCAGACGCAACTTCGACACAATCTGTGTCATGTTGGCCGTTGCTGTAGCTGCTCTTGAACCACTTGAGGTGCCTACCTCCAGCGGTCTTCGCTTCGGTGCTCATGTCTCTCCCAGCACTTTCTCGATGAAGGCCAGCGACTCCCTGGGCGTGAGAGCCTGAGCTCGAATGGTCCCATACCGCAGTTCCAACGACTGGACTTGAGGCGGCTTCGAGATGATGCGGGTGAGGTGCTGTACCTCGCAGTATCCCAGCGTGACGCCCCCTCGAAGCTTGAACAGCCTGAAGCTGCCGTCGAGTCCAGCATGTTCCTCTCGGCCTGTCGGCATGACCTGGATTTCGACGTTCCGGAGGTGCCCCACCTCTAGCAGACGCGTCAGCTGCCTGCGGTGCGCATCCCTTCCCTGGAGAGGACGGCGGAGCGTTACCTCTTCCAGGACGAAGCTCATGGCGGGGACCGTTCTCGACCCGTCAAGAATCTCCTGCCTCGCCATGCGAGCGCTGACGTTCCGCTCGATGAGGTCCGCCGCGAGTAGTGGACGTTGCTCTGCGAAGAGGCCGCGCATGTACTCTTCCGTCTGCAAGAGAGCGTGCACAACGTGGGCGCTGTACACTCCCATCTCCACCGAGTCCGCTTCCAGCCTGGCGATGTTGCGGACCTTGCGTGGGTAGCGGGCCTCCTCGACCTCCGTCGTCATCGCCTTGATCTTGCCGCCCGCGTTCAATACCACGTCGGCGCGTGCGAGCATCGTCGCCTTCGGAAGACGTCTGCCGCGTTCGACCGCTGAGATCATCTCCTCGCTGTAGCCGAGCTCGGTGCCCAGCTCGGTCTGGGTCAGGCCCGCGTCCTCGCGCCACAGCTTGATCTGGCGGCCGACCGCACGCATCACCGCGCCGGAGTCGTCCTCCACCTCGTCGTCCAACAGGCCGTCATCGTCCATAACCGCCCACCTCCGTCGTACCGAAGTCAACGCCGCCGCAGAGCACCCGGACACCCCGGACAGGCCGGACAGGCCGGACAGGCCGGACAGCACCCGGACAACCCCCGGACAGCATCCGGACCATTCACCCTCCGTGCGGGCTACGTCACTATTCACGGTACGCCCCAGCACTGACAGTGGGTCAGGTGAACGCAGAAACCACCACCACGACCGAAGACCGCACCCCAGCACACCAGTTCAGCACGCTGCTCTCCCCCACCCGGCGCGGGGCACGGCTCGCACGGCTGCTGACCGTCGCCCACCTGGGCTGTCGGGGCCTGCCCACCGAGCAGGCCGCGACCATCGTTGCGGAGCTGGCCGCCAACGCCGTCCTCCACGGCCGCGTACCAGGCCGGGACTTCCGGCTGGACCTGACCCTCACCGGCCCCACCTTGCGCATCGAGGTCACCGACACCCGCGACGACCAACTACCCGACACCAGCCCACAACCACCCACCCCCCACGCGGAATCCGGACGCGGCCTCCTACTCGTCGCAGCCCTCGCCGACCGCTGGGGCGTCCACACCGGCCCCACCCCGCGCAAAACCGTCTGGGCCGAACTCACCCTCCCCACCTGACCGCCTCCTCACCCCGCTGACGCCAAAGCGCACCCCATGCCATTCTAGAAAGCCCCCGTCTCGGGAGTATCCAAGCCTTGCGGCCGACGCCACGGTCATCGGGATGGACCGAAGAACTATCGGATGCGCTACAAGCACTGCGGTAGCGACGCATATGACATCGCTACCGCAGTGCTCACGCTCCCTTGACCGCTATCGCCGCAACGACACCGATTAGCACGACGGAGAGAAATACCAGATACTGGGTACGGGAGAGAACACGCAGGTTTTCAGGACTGCGTGATCGACGGTAAATGAGTACACTGAAGGCCAGCACGGCACCCAAGGCCAGCAACCATACTTCATAGACCACAGAAAAAATGGCGATCAATGCCAGAATGGTTAGCACGATGGTGATGTTCCGAGAATCGACCTTCACTGTGCACCGTCTCATTCGAGATTGCCCGGTAAGTCTCTCCGGGGCATTGACGGGGTCAGCTCGTTGCCAGATGTGACCCCGTCACCGCAGCTCTTAGATCTTCTTGTACTTACTGCACTTGAAGTACCATGTTTTTTCGGGCCTCTTGGTTCACAACGTTTGCCAGGAGAACCGTACTCCCTTCACCCTCGTGCGTGGTTACCGCGATATTTCCGTTCGCGCGCTTGGGAGCAGATGCAACGATTCCCTCAGAGCTAGAACCGATGACAGACCGGGCAGCATCAGATGGAGTGGCGACGGATTCGGCGATATCCGTGGCTCCAGTAACTTTCTCCACGACAGATGCTGCTCGGGTCACGTCCCGTGAATCAGAGGGCTTCCCCCTGTCACGGCGGCTGGCGATATAGAAGCGAGAATTGCTGCTGTGGTCAGCGCAGCCACCCCGCCCCCAGTACGCAGGCGTGGCATGTTTTCCCCTCCGGAATCAGCCGTGCTCTCTCCGGCCGACCCCATCCCAAGATATACGGCAGACCAGTTCCAAGGTCCCCATGGTCAGTACTTCACCCCGGCCCGATACTGTCGAATCCCCTAGGTCTACAGCAGCGTCTCGCGCCAAGCCGGAGTAACAAGCATGGATACTACAGGTATGTAGCGTGAGTGGACGACCACCCCCGTGCAGGGTTTTGGCCGGTCGTACGCCCCGCGTATACCGCGTATAGCTGACGCGCTGGACGCGGCTGTGGTGTCCTTGTGCGACTACAGCCTCGGTACCCGGGTGGCGCAGGCGTTGGACGGCACACTCGTCACCTACGACGGCAACTGACGCTCAGCGCACGCCGAAGGTGGGCTGAGCAGCGCCACGCGGCGGGGCTGCGCCATACCCCGCCCGGCTGGAGCGCACCTCCCACCGGAACGCGGTTTGCCGCGTCCCGGTCGGCCAGACACCGGCACGGCACGACGCCAACCCGTAAAGCACGTCTGGGGAAGAACCACCCATCCCGCCCACCCACCACGCGCGTTGACCCATCCGGGTGAACACCGCCGCAGGCAACTGGACTTGGGCGCAGTTGGCTGGCATAGGCTCGGGGGGGGATCGCACAACCGCACATGCGTCGGCCCCCGCCGGGACGGCAATCCCGGGCGAGGGCCTGACCACCGAGGAAGTAGGGCTTCCCGTGGCTTCACCGCAGCCTACCGCGCCGCCGTGCGCCCCGTCCGGAGTTCCGCACGCGGGTGTCACCCACGTGAAGGCCCGGCACACCGAGCGCTTCACGGTCGTCGGCAACCACCTCGCACAGCACCGCGAGCTGTCCGCGACGGCGATCGGGCTCGCTGTCCACATCCAGTCGCTGCCCGAGGGTGCCCGGGTCGATATCAAGAGCCTCGCGTCCCGGTTCCGCGAGGGCGAGACTCGGGTGGCCGCCGCGCTGCGCGAGCTGGAGAGGCACGGTTACCTGGTTCGGAGCCGTCACCGCACGGCGGCGGGCCGGATCGTCACCCGCACCGTCTGTCATCACCGGCCCGGGCAGGGGTCCGGCTCCACGGCTGGCCCGCGCTCCGGGCAGGTGGCTGGACGTCAGCTGGGGCGGGGGGCCGGGCATCGCTCCGGTTCGGCGTCCGCTCCGGCGCCCGGCTGTGTGCCGCCGCCGCTCCCCGCTCCGCGCCGGGCGCCCTGCGCTCCGGCGCGGGTGGCACGGTCCGGCCCCGCCACCGTCGTCACGCCGCCCGTGGCCGTGCCGCCCCTTGGCACGCCGCCCGACGCCAGCCCATCTGACGCCGCGCGGTCCGGCAGCGCGGCACCGGGCGCCGCGTCAGCGGAGGCGGGCACGCCCGCAGGGGTGGGGGCCGGGCGCGTACCGGCCTCGCCGCTGCCCGCGCCGCGTACGGCGAACCTCGGGCGGCACCGCATCGCCGCTGATCTCCTCATCGGCCTGCATCGCGCCGATCCCCGGCTTCTCCTGTCCGAGCGCGACGTCCGGCGCCTCACCCCGGCTGTCGCCGCCTGGCTGGAACGCGGTGCCGCGTCCGAGACCGTTCGCGTAGCCCTGGTGACCGGCCTGCCCGATCCCCTGCGTCATCCGGCGGCCCTGCTGGCCCACCGGCTCACCGCGCTGCTGCCCCCGCCCCGGGCCGCCGCGCCCCCGTCCGCGCCGCGCCCGGACCCGTTGCAGAACTGCGACGGCTGCGACCGCGCCTACCGCGCGCCCACACCCGGTGGCCGCTGCCGCGACTGCCGGACGGGCGCGTAGGTCACGGCCCCCAGGGGGCGCCGTGGACACCGGGGTGGGGCGCGGTGGGGTCAGTCGCGGCGCCACTGGGCGGGGGAGTTCCGCGTCGCCGGGTCCTCGTGGGAGCCGGGGGTGCCGCGGTCGATGTGGAACGTGGTCAGTGTCGTCACCGGGGAGGCCGGGTCGCGGCGGTCGGCGATGACGCGCAGGTGGGCGCTGAACCGACGCGGGGTGACCTCGTAGACGTCGTAGCCGTAGCGGTTGCCCTCGAAGTACTTCAGGTGCGGGTTGGCGGCGCCCATGCGCGGGCCGTTGGTCTCGTTCCACTGGGGCGAGTAGGCGCCGGAGGTGACGGAGTGGGCGGTGAACTCGGTGCCGAGCACCGGGGAGGAGGGGTCGTCGAAGTCGGGGCGGAGGTCGTCGACGAAGGCCGAGTGCCAGTCGCCGGTGACGACGACGAGGTCTTCCAGGCCGCTGTCGTGGACGTGGTGCAGGACCTCCTCGCGTTCGGCGCGGAAGCCGTCCCACTGGTCGGTGAACATGTACCAGCCGCCGGGGCGGGCGCGCAGCTGGCTCAGCATGATCGAGTTGGCCCACACGTGCCAGGTGTCCGGGGCGCGGTCGATGGTGTCCTTGAGCCAGGTCTTCTGCGCGGTGCCGAGGATCGTGCCGTCCGGGAGGTTCTGCGCCGAGCGGTGCGAGCGCAGGTCCAGGACGGTCAGCTCCAGCAGGTCGCCCCAGCGGCGGACGCGGTGAATCTCCGGGTCGGGCAGTGCGGCGTGGGCGCCGTCGCGGTGCGGCATGTGCTCGTACCACGCCTGGTAGGCGGCGGCGCGGCGCTGCATGAACGGCGCCCCTCCGCCCGTCCCGGAGTAGTCGTTGACGACCTCGTGGTCGTCCCAGGTGAGGAACCACGGGTGGGCGGCGTGCGCGGCGCGCAGGGAAGGATCACCCTTGTAGAGGGCGTGGCGGCGGCGGTAGTCGGCGACGGTGAAGACGGCCGGGCCCTCGTGGTCGCGCACGTGGTCGGCCGGGACGCCGCCGACCTGGCCGTGCTCGTAGAGGTAGTCGCCCAGGTGGACGACGAAGTCCAGGTCCTCGCGGGCGATGCCACGGTGCGCGGCGTAGAAGCCGTCGTGGAACGCCTGGCAGTTGGCGGTGGCGAAGCGGGCGGAGGCGAGGGCGCCGACCGGTGCCGTGCGGGTGCGGCCGGTGCGGCTGCGCTGGCCCAGCGCGGTGAAAGCGTACCAGTAGCGGGTGCCGGGGCGCAGGCCGGTCACGGGCACGTGCACGCTGTGGCCGAGCGTCGCGGACGCCGGGACGGTGCCCCGGGCCACGACGCTGCGCAGCCCCGCGTCCGTGGCCACCGCCCACTCGACCTCGACGATCTCCGGCAACGGCTGTTCGGCGGCGAGCGGTTCGGGGGCGAGCCGGGTCCACAGCAGCACGCTGTGCGCCTGTGGGTCGCCGGAGGCCACGCCGAGGGTGAAGGGGGCCGGGTCGTAGTCCGCGCCGAGTGCTTCGGCGGCCTCGCGGGCCTGGGCCGGGGAGAGCCCGGCGCTCAGCGGCCAGGCGAGGTTCAGCGCGCCGGCGGCTCCGGCCGCCTTCAGCAGGTCACGTCGGTTGAGGCGGGTCATGCGCGTCCCCCCGGGGTGGTCGCGGTGGCGGTGGTCGCAGTGGCCGTTGGCGTGGGGGCGGTGCTCGCCGGGGCGGTCAAGGTGAGGGAGACGGCGTCGGCGTAGCCGTCGTTGGACGTTCCGCCGCTACGGGTGAAGACCAGCAGCACGCGGGCCGTGCGGGCGCCGGGCGGCACCGTGGCCGTGGCGGTGCGTTCGACCAGCCCGGTGCGCGCGCCGCGCTCGTCTGCGGTGACGGGGCCGAGCACGCTCAGCGCCACCGGCGTGCCGCGCGCGTCCCGGAACTCCACGGACAGCCGCGCCCCGTCCTCCTGCCCCGCGTAGCCGCCGAGCCACCCGGCGAGCGTGTACCGCACCCGCCCGGCGTCCACGGCCGAGCGCCCCGTCGCACCCCGTGCGGGCAGCTCGATGTCCTGGGCGAGCGCGGTGCGGGTGCTGTTGCCGCCGGAGAAGAACCGGCTGCCGCGCTGGGCCGGGCCCGGGTCGGACGGCGTCGGGTAGCCGCCGCCGTGGCGGTAGGCGATCAGCGCGGGCGCGCCCTCTGCCACCTCCCAGCCGGTCACCGTCGTGATGGGCTCGGCACTGCCTCCGGGTCCGCTCTCCGCGTCACCGTTCACTACGAGATTCACGCGCGCCTCCCCTGCTCGGACTGGACGTGCGCATCTCACCAGCCGCCCGTGAACCCCGGAAGACCGCGCGTCGAACACCGGCCCGGCTGGCGGGAAACCAGCGGACGCGGGGGCGCGGCTCGGGCCGCCCGGGGGCGGCGCCGTTCACCCGGTCCGGTCGAAGGGACGCGTCAGGCCGGGGTGGATAAGGCCCCGGCACCCGGTGCTCCGCCGTCGTGGCGAGGCACCGGGTGCCGGGACGGGACGTACGGGGTGGGCAGGCGGGCGGGAGCGGCCGGGAGGCGTCAGTGGGCGGGGGCCGCCCAGGTGACGGGCAGGGCCGCCAGGTTGTGGTTGACGTCGCCGGGGTGCCAGACGAGGTCGCTTTCCGGGACGGCGAGCCGCAGTCCGGGGAAGCGGCGCACCAGTCCGTCGAGCGCGATGGTGAGTTCCAGCCGGGCCAGCGGGGCGCCCAGGCAGCGGTGGATGCCGTGTCCGAAGGACAGGTGCCGGGAGTCGGTGCGCCGCAGGTCGAGGCGGTCGGGGTCGGCCACCAGGGCGGGGTCCCGGTTGGCGGAGGAGAGCACGATAAACACCGGCTCCCCGCGCGGCACCGTCACGCCGCCGATCTCCACGTCCTCGGTGGCCAGCCGGGGGAAGCCGGTGGTGTCGGTGGCGAAGAGGTTGACGGCGCGCAGCAGTTCCTCCACGGCGGCGGGCACCTCCTCGGGGTGCTCGCACAGCCGCCGCCACTGCTCCGGGTGGTGCGCGATGAGCGCGAGCACCGAGTTGGCGAGCTGGCAGGCGGTGGTGTCGAAGCCCGCGCCCAGCAGGGTGTAGCCGAAGACGATGAGCTCCTGCTCGCTGAGCCGGTCGTCCTCGTCGCGGGCGGCGATCAGCGCGGACAGCAGGTCGTCCGCCGGTTCCTCGCGCTTGACCGCGATCATCTGCGCCATGTAGCCCGCGAGCCGCCCGGCGCCCTCCCTGGCCCGTTCCGGGTCGCCCGTCACCGAGGCGAACTGCCGCGCCCAGAGACCGAACTGCTCCTGGTCGTCCGCCGGGACGCCCAGCAGTTCGCAGATGACCGTGATGGGCAGCGGGGAGCTGAGAGCCGCCACGAGGTCGGCGCTGTCGCCGCCCGCCGCCATGGCGTCCAGAAAGCCGTCCACCAATTCCTGGATGCGGGGGCGGAGTCGCTCGACGCGCCGGACGGTGAACGCCTTCGTCACCAGCTTGCGCAGCCGGGTGTGCTCCGGCGGGTCCATGGAGGCGATCATCTCCGGCGGTGCCTTGAGCAGGCCGGGGAACTCCGGGGCGTCCGCGCGGTAGAAGGCCGCCCGGCTGAGCCGGGGGTCGCTGAGGGCGGCACGGGCCTCCGCGTAGCCGGTGACCACCCAGGTGTGGCCGCCGGTGGCGACGGGCACCCGGGCGACGGGCTCCTCGGCGCGCAGCCGGGAGTAGCCGGGGGCCGGGCCACGGTAGGAGGAGTGCGGGAAGGGGAAGGCCACGGCTTCCGGCGCCACTGGGCACGCCGGTGCGTCCGGCTCGGGGTGCGCCGGTGCGTTCGTCGTGGGGTGCGCCTGAGTGTCCGCCTGGGGGTGCGTCGCCGGGGCTGCGCCGGGGCACGTTTCGGGGGCTGTCGCGGCAGTGGTCTCGGGGGCTGCGCCGAGTGCCGTTCCGGGGGTCGCTTCGGAAGCTGTCGGGTGTGCCGTCGTCATCGCGGATCAGCTCTCTGGCCCGGCGAGGACGGCCGAGTAGTTCTTGCGGGCCGCCGTGTCGTACTGGAGGGCGATGTGGCTGGTGGCGGTGGTGACGTCACGCCAGAACCGCTCGACGGGCCGCCCCTGGGCGAGTCCCCCGGTGCCGGATGCCCGCACCACGAGGCCGACCGCCTCCTGGAGCAGTTCGGCGGCGAAGGTAGCGTTGCGCTCGTTGCGGGCCATCAGTTCCGGTGTGAAGTGCCGGTCGTCGATTACCTCGGCGTTCTGCGCTACGAGGTGACGAGCCGCGTCGATACGGCCCGACGCGCGCACGAGGGCGAGTTCGGCCGCCTGCGTGCGGCGGCGCGCTCCCAGTGCGGCGGCCCCCGCCGCCAGGCAGCCAACCGCCGCGCCGAGCGCCGGGGCGATGAACGTCAGCCCGCCGACGGCCTGGAAGGGCACGTTGTGCGCGGGCACGGTGGAGTGCGCGTTGTGGCCGGAGAGCATCGCCCGCCGGGAGAAGGACAGGTGGGCCGGTACCCGGGCGTCCTGGACGGTGAGGGTGTGGCTGCCGGTGGCCCGCATGCCGGTGGCGTCCCAGGTGGGGGTCACCTGGTAGCTGCCGCGCGGCAGCGCGAAGAACCGCGTCTCGGGCGGTCCGGCGGCCGGGGCGGTACCGGAGGCCGGATCGGCCACCGGCGCGCAGACCAGGGCCCAGTCCGCGTCGTCGATCCCGCTGACGTAGCCCCAGCTTCCGCTCAGCGACCAGTCGTCGCCGCTGGCCTCCGCCCGCCCGGACGGCACCAGGCCGGTCGCCACCAGCGTGTCGGGGTCGCGCCCCCACAGCTCCTCGTGCCCCTGCGGGGGGAGCAGGCTCGCGAAGCGGGAGGAGTAGGCGGCCAGGGAGGCGCACCAGGCGGTGGCCGCGCAGCCCTCCCCGACGGTGGACACGGCCCGGGTCAGCGCGGCGAAGGTGCCCTCCGCGCCGCCGAGGTGGCGGGCCACGAAGTGGCGGCCGAACCCGGCCCGGCGGACGGCCCGGACGACCTCGGGGTCGAGGGCGCCGGAGCGGTCCGCCTCGGGGGCCCGGTGCGCGGCGAGTTGCCGGACCTCATCGGCGGCCGTCTCCAGGCCGGTGTCCGGTGGTGTCTGGGTCAGCATGCTGGTACCTCCAGGGCGGGGGCGGGAGAGTCCGTCGGCTGTCCAGCGTTTCGGCACCGGCTAGAGGGGGGATGCACGCACGCTGGACCACCGCGGGCTCCCCGCCCGGTGTCGCCTCCGGCTGGCTCAGAACAGCCTGCCGAAGCGCTCCAGGGTGTCCCCCGGGCTGGGTCCCTGAAGGGCCTGGTGAATGCGCTCGGCGCCCTCGCCGTGCTGGTGCAGTTTGACGTGCGCGAGTTCGACGCGGGTGTGGTGTGCGTCCACGGGCGTGAACTCGACCTCGATCTCGCTGGCGAACTCGTCGTCGTCCAGCGGCTGCCAGGTCGGCGAGATGCGCCACGTCATGGCGAGGCGGTGCGGCGGCTCCCAGGTGAGGACACGTCCCCAGTCCTGCTGCCGCCCCTCGGCGTCCCACTCGTAGTACCGGCCGCCGACCACGGGCTCGAAGGCCAGGCCGACGCGCGCCGTCTTCAGCAGGACGTGGTGGTCGGGCCACCAGTCGGAGGGACGCTCGGTGAAGACCTGGAACGCCTTCTCGGGAGTGGCGGCGACGACCACCGACTTGCGGACGTCCGGCAGGGGTTGCACGGGCATGGCGGCTCCTTGGTTCGGCTTGGCTGGCACGTGCCCGGCACGCTCGCCGCCCCGGCTCGACGCCCCGTCGAGCCGGGCTGGACCCGTCCCCTCCAGAACGGTTCAAGGCCCCGCCGAGACCGGCGCGAGGTGCCGTTGTCACGGTCGTCGCCACGTCAGCCCCAAGCCGTCCGGCAGCGGGCACCCACAGGAGGTCACGATGGCTGAAACGGAACGACGGGTCGCGTTCATCACGGGGGCGACCAGCGGCATCGGTCTCGCCGTCACCGAGCTGCTGGCCCGCCAGGGCGTCGCGGTGTTCGGCTGCGCCCGCTCGGGGGAGGACGTGCGGACGCTGGTCAAGCGGCTGCGCGCCGAGGGGTTCGAGGCGGACGGCGCCGCGTGCGACGTCTCCTCCGCCGAGCAGGTGTCAGCCGCCGTGGCGGCGGCCGTCGCCACGTTTGGCCGGGTGGACATCCTGGTCAACAACGCGGGCCGGGGCGGCGGCGGGGTGACGGCGACCCTGGCGGACGACATCTGGTACGACGTCATCGACGTCAACCTCAACGGCGTCTTCCTGGTCACCCGCGAGGTGCTGCGGCACGGGGGGATGCTGGAGAACGGCTGGGGGCGGGTCATCAGCATCGCCTCTACCGGCGGCAAGCAGGGCGTCGCCCTGGCCGCCCCCTACTCCGCCTCCAAGCACGGCGTCATCGGCTTCACCAAGGCCGTCGGCAACGAGCTGGCGCGGTCCGGGGTGACGGTGAACGCCGTCTGCCCCGGCTATGTCGAGACGCCGATGGCCGGGCGGGTCCGCCAGGGATACGCCCATCACTGGGGCGTCAGTGAGCAGGAGGTACTGGAGAAGTTCCAGGCGAAGATCCCGATGGGCCGCTACTCCACCCCCGAGGAGGTGGCCGGGCTCGTCGGCTACCTGGCCTCGGACACCGCCGCGTCGATCACCTCGCAGGCCCTCAACGTCTGCGGCGGCCTCGGTAACTACTGACCGCCGCCCGGAAGGAATCACCATGCCGAACGCCCTGCCCGTGCTGGCCGAGACCGATGTCGCCACCTTCCGCACCGCCATGGGCCGCTTCCCCACCGGCGTCACCCTGCTCACCCAGGGCAGCGGCCCCGACACCGCCATCATCACCCTCAACAGCCTCACCTCGGTGTCCCTGGACCCCCTGTTGCTGTCGGTCTCCGTCAAGGCGGACGGCCGGATGCGGCCCCGGGTGGAGCGCCACGGCAGCTTCGCCGTCAGCGTCCTCGCCGCCTGGCACCGCGAACTGGGCGGCGAGTTCGCCCGCCCCGACCGGCCGGAGGGCGAGGCCGCCATGCTGCGCTGCGGCGCCGTTACGGGAGCCACCGGCAACGCGGTCATCCCGGACGCGGTCAGCGCCTTCGAGTGCCACCTGAGGGCGGTGCACCCCGCCGGAGACCACGCGGTGCTCATCGGAGAGGTGGTGGCCGTGCACGGCGGCAGCCCCGGCGCCGCGCCCCTCGTCTTCCACCACGGCCGGTTCACCACGCTCCCGGAGCGTGCCGCGTGAACGCCCCGGCCGCTCCGGCCGCCCCGGAAGCACCGGCACCGGCGCGGGGCGCACCCGGCGTCCTGACGGAAGTCGCTGACGGCGTACACGCCTTCGTCCAGCCCCACGGCGGCTGGTGCCTGAACAACGCCGGGCTGGTCCTCGGTGAGACGGCGCTGCTGATCGACACCGCCGCCACCGAGTCCCGGACGCGCCGCCTGCGCGAGGAGGTGCTGCGCCTGGTACCGGACGGGCCGGACCTGCTGGTCAACACGCACTTCCACGGCGATCACGTCTTCGGCAACTCCCACTTCACGCCCCGCGCCCGGGTCCTCGCGCACGCCAGCGCCCGCTCGGACATGGCCGAGTCCGGACTCGGGTTGTGCGGCCTGTGGCCGGACGTGCCCTGGGGCGATCTGCGCCTGGTGCTGCCGGACCTGACGTTCCGGGACGCGCTGACGGTGCACACCGGTGACCTCAGCGTCGAACTCCTGCACTTCGGCCCGGCGCACACGGCGGGCGACGTCGTCGCCTGGGTGCCGGAGCGCGGGGTGCTCTTCACCGGCGACGTGGCGTGGTCGCAGGTGACCCCGTTCGTCCTGATGGGCTCCTTCGAGGGCTCCTTCCGGGCGCTGGACCGGATGCGGGCGCTGCGTCCGCGCGTGGTCGTCGCCGGGCACGGCCCGGTGGCCGGGCCCGAGGTGCTGGACGAGACCGAGCGGTACCTACGCCACGTCCTGGCGATCGCTGACGACGGACTCCGGGCGGGGCTGACGCCGCTGGAGGCCGCGCGGGCGGCCGGACCCGGCCCGTATGCCGAACTCCCGGACGCCGAGCGGCTGGCGGCCAACCTGCACCGGGCCTACGCGGAGCGGAGCGGCACGCCGCCGGGAGGGCGGATCGACGTCCAGGCCGCCTTCGCCGACCTGGTGGCGCTGGGCGGGCGGCTTCCGGAGTGCCACGCCTGACCGCGACGCCGGACACACCGAGGGATGAGACCCCGGGGAGCCGACAGGAAGGACCCGAACCATGGCGAGACCACCGCTGCTCCTGAGGGCCGAGAAGCCCGGGCACACCGGGCACACCGAGGGGCGTCCCGCGCCCGGCCCACCCCGGCCCGCAGCGCCGGACACCCGTACCGCGGCCCATCCCGGCGGGTTCGGCACCTCAGGCGTCCGCGCCCAGCCCGTCGCCGTCCATCCGGCGGAGGACGGCTTCCGCGCCGGGGCGTCCCGCTCCCGTGCGTGGCCCGCCACGGCGCCCATGTCCCCCTGCCTGCTGGCCGGGGAGGACGACGCCGGGTTCGAGCCGCACATCTGGCGCGGCATCGACTGACGGCGCCGCGCCCGGGCGGTCCGCACGGCACCGGCCGTGGACCGCCGGGGCGTGGACCGTCCGGGCGTGGACCGTCCGGACGGTAGGGCGGGGCGCCGGGAGGCGGCCCACGGCGTCAGGACGCGGCCGGGGTGTCCCGGTGGATCACCCGGGACCGGGTGCGCAGTTCCCCGTCCACCCGCACGAGGACGTCGTCCACGGTGAACGTGGGCTGGAAGGCGACCTGGCCCTCGCGGTTCACCTGCGTCACCAGCGTGTAGTAGGAGACGTGCACCGAGCCGTCCTCCTGGGGTTCGATGAGCAGCTTGTCGAACCAGTGGCGGACGGCGATGCCCTGGTAGCGCGGCAGGTTGGCGCGCATGCCGGCGATCATGGCGGCGCGGCCCTCGGCACGGTCGCCGGAGGCGTGCACCACCACGCCGTCCTCGGTGAACGTGGCCGCGAACCCCTCGATGTCGAGCGCGTCCACACACCGCATCTGACGGGCGAAGAAGGTCTGCACCTCGGCGTAGAGATCGCCGGTGACCTGCCGCGTGGTGGGCTGGTCGGCCTGCTGTACGGGATGCCCCACGAGTCGCTCCTCTCGTCGCCGCCCCCGCTGACCGGGGCCGGGCCTGGTGCCGACGATCGTGCCGGGCGGTGCTCCAGCGGTGCTGGAGGACGGCTCCACATCCCCCGGTGGCCCCTGGGCAGGCGTGGCGCCGGGGCGCGGGCCGCGCGGGACTTCCGCCGGTTCTCCGCCCGTGCTCCAGCGGGCGTCCGCAGCCTGGGCGCATGACACCCCTCGTTGACACCGGCCCGGCGCCCGGGGACGTCCGGCCAGCGGCGGCCTGGTCGGTGGTGCTGCCGGTGGAGTCCTTCGAGTACGCCAAGCCGGACCTGGCCGCCGTCGCGGGCTACCACCGCCGCGAGCTGGCGCACGCGTTCTTCCTCGACACGCTGCGCGCGGTGCGGGCCACCGCCTGCGTGGGCCTGGTCGTCGTGGCGACCAGGGACCCACTGGCGGCCCGGCAGGCGCGCACGCTCGGGGCGGTCACCGGGCACGTGCCGCCGCGGGCCGATGTGCGCGAGACGGTGCGGCGCGGCGTGGCGACCGCCGCCGGGCTGGTTCCCGCCGCCCCGGTCTGCGTGCTGGCCGCCGACCTGCCCACGCTGCGCCCCTCGGAGCTGCACCAGGTGCTGACCGTCGCCCGCATGCACCCCCGCACCTTCGTCCCGGACCGTTCGGGCCGGGGCGTCACCGCGCTGACCTCCGGCTGCCCGCGCGCCGTCGATCCGGCCTTCGGCTCCGGCGCGTGCGGCCAGCAACGGCGCGGCGGGGCGCTGGAGCTGACCTGCCGGGGCACGGTGGGGCTGCGGCTGGACGTGGATGCCCCGGGCGATCTGGTGACCGCGCACCTGCGGGGTCTGGGACCGTTCACCCGGGGCATCCTGGGCACCTGGGTGCACCCGTCCCCGACTCCGGCGACCGCACGCTGACCGGCCCCGCGCCGGGCCGCCCGAACGCGCTGGCCGCCCGAACGCGTTGGGGCCATACGGGCGTGCCAGGCCGTCACACGTCCACGTCCGCACGCCGGTCGTCGCCGACGCCAGCACGCCGACGCCAGCACGCCGGGGCCGCCTCCGGCGCGGAACGCCGGTCAGCCGGCCTCGGCCAGCGCGGGTTCTGGCGTCGGCGCCGGAGCGTTCGCGGTGACCGGGAGGGCACGCGGGTACCCCTCCTCCCGCAGCCGCCGCGCCGCGGTCGCGACCGCCGCCCGGTCCGCGTCCGGTGTTCCCGGGCGGGCGGGCAGCAGCGCGGTAGCGGCGCTCGCGCGGACCCGGACGGCCCGGTGCCGCCGGGCGAATGCGGTCAGGGTCTGGCGCGGCCCCGCTTCCACCAGGTGCATGTCGTCGGCCGCCAGGAGCAGGTCGAGCGCGGGCGCGAAGTAGACGGGATCGGTGACCTGACGGGCCCAGAAGCGCGGGCTGCACGCGTTCTCGTCCGTCATCAGCCCGCCCGTGTAGCCCGAGTAGAGCGCCACCGTCGGCGGGCGGAAGCGGACAGTGGCGTACACCGGCTCGATGGCGTCGCTCGCCGGGGCCATCGCCGGGCTGTGGAAGGGGGAGGTGGCGGGCACCCGCACGACGGTCAGGCCGGTGCCGCGCAGCGCGTCGGCGACCCGGTCCAGCGGCTCGCCCGGACCGGCCAGCATCACCTGGGCGGTGGCGTTGACGGCGGCAAGCACGACATCGGGGGTCAGAAAGGGCCGGACCTGTTCGGCGGACGCCCCCACAGCGAGCATGCCGCCCGGCGGGACGAGCAGGGCGGCCCGCACCCGTTCGCGCACCATGCGGACGGCGTCGGAAAGCCGCATCACGCCCGCGAGGGCGGCGGCGGCCAGTTCGCCCGCCGAGTGGCCGAGCAGTGCGGTGGGGCGCACGCCCCAGCTGAGCACCATCCGGCCCAGGGAGTAGTCAACGGCGAAGAGCAGGGGCTGGGCGCGGCGGACGTCGTCGATGCCGATCGCGGGATCGTCGCTGAGCCAGTCGCGCCGCAGGGCAGGGCCTTCCCCGCCCATGAGGCCGAGCACCCGGTCCATGGCCAGGGTGAAGACGGGGTCGTGCCGGTAGAGGCCCGCGGCCATGCGCAGGTGCTGGGACCCCTGGCCGGGGAAGAGCAGGGCGACGGGACGGCGGTGGGTGCTGGGTGACATCTCTCTCCCGAGGTGTTCGGTGCCGGTGGAGAACGGGGGGCCGCGCTCAGGAAGGCGCTCACCAGAGGGTGGGACGACGACGGCCGCCCGCCGCGCTCTGGGCGCGGCGGGCGGCCACCCCGGCGGGTCAGACCAGCGGGGCGGGGAGCCGGACACTGTCGTTGATGACTTCCAGCAGGGCGCGCGGGGTCTCCGCGTCCACCACGGCGTCGTCGGGGATCTGCAGGGAGTAGTCGCGCTGGATCTGGCCGATCACCTGGAGCAGGGCGAGGGAGTCGTAGCCGAGCTCCATGAAGGGGGTGTCCAGGACGTCGCCGTCCAGGTCAACGCCCTCCTCCTCGCCCGCGCTCTCGCGGAGCATCCGGGTGAGGTCGGCGAGGGTGATGGTGGCCGCGGTGTCGGTGGCGGCTGCGGTGCTGCTCATGGGGTGTCCTCTCTGGGGCCGGTGCGGCGGGATCGCCGACGGCGTCCGAACGGGTGGGCACAACAAACGGGGTGGAACGGTGTGGGGGTTCGGGGCGCGGCTGTGGTGTCCGCGTCAGGCGGCGCGGCGTACCACCAGCGCGGCGTTGAAGCCGCCGTGACCACGGGCGAGCACCAGCGCGGTGCGCGGCGCGGTCTCGCGCGGGGCGCCCGTCACCAGGTCGATGCCGTATCCGGGGTCGGCTTCGGTGACGTGCGCGGTGGGCGGGATGACGCCGTCGCGCAGGGCCAGCAGGGCCGTCGCGACGTCGAGCGAGGCGCCGCCCGCCAGCAGTCGTCCGGTCATCGTCTTCGGCGCGGTGACGGGGACGCCGCGCGGGCCGAACAGTTCGGTCAGGGCTTGGGCCTCGGCGCGGTCCAGCCCGGGGGTTCCGGCGGCGTCCGCGAAGACGACGTCGATGTCCCCGGGGGTCAGGCCCGCGTCGGCCAGGGCGTTCTCCGCCGCCCGGCGGAGCCGGGACGGCCCCGGAGTGCCGGGCGCCGCGTCCAGCGTGGCCGCGTAGCCAGCCAGTTCGCCGTAGACCTGGGTGGCTCCGCGCTCGCGGACGGTGTCGGCGTCCTCGACGACGAGGATCGCGCCGCCCTCCCCCGGCACGTAGCCGCTGGCGTCGGCGGCGAAGGGCCGGTAGGCGCGGGCCGGGTCGGGCTCGGTGCTGAGCAGCCCGGTGGCGAGCTGCGGCACCCAGCCCCAGGGGCACAGGGCGGCGTCTACCCCGCCCGCCACCACCAGCGGCGTCCCCCGGCGGATGTGCCGGCGGGCCTGCCCGAGCGCGTCGATGCCGCCCGCCTGCTCGGTGAGCAGGACGCCGCTGGGGCCGCGCATCTTGTGGCGGATGGAGATCTGGCCGGTGTTGACGGCGTAGAACCAGGCGAAGGACTGGTAGGCGCTGACGTACTCCTTGCCCTGGCTCCACAGGTTCTGCAGCTCGCGCTGGCCGAACTCCACCGCGCCGCCGGAGGCCGAGGTCACCACGCCCATGCCGTACTCGGGCAGGTCGCCGGGCACCACCCCGGCGTCGGTGAGCGCCCAGTCGGTGGCGGTGAGGGCGAGCCGCGTCATGTGGTCGGTCTGCGGCAGCAGGCGGCTGGGAATGTGCTCCTCCGCGCGGTAGCCGCCGATCTCCCCGGCGACGGTGGCGGGGTAGCCGGTCACATCGAAACGGGTGACCGTGCCCAGTCCGCTGGTGCCGGCCAGGGTGGCCGCCCAGAACTCCTCGGTGCCGAGCCCGTTGGGTGCGGTGATGCCCAGACCGGTGACCACGGCGGTCGCGGTCGCCGTGCGGGCCGGGCGGGCGGGCGCGGTGGCGGTGGCGGTCATGCCAGGCTCCTCTCCGGGCGGGCCAGCAGCATCGCGCTCTGGAAACCGCCGAAGCCGCTGGCCACACTGAGCACCACGTCGGGACGTGCCTCGCGGGCGTGCAGCGGGATGTAGTCGAGATCGCACTCGGGGTCGGGGTCGTGCAGGTTGGCCGTGGGCGGCAGGACGCCGTGTTCCATCGCGAGCGCGCAGGCCGCGATCTCCAGCGCGCCGATGGCACCCAGGGAGTGGCCGATCATGGACTTGATGGAGCTCATCGGCGTCCGGTAGGCGTGCTCGCCCAGGCTGCGTTTGACGGCGCCGGTCTCGTGCCGGTCGTTCATCTTGGTGCCCGAGCCGTGGGCGTTGATGTAGCCGATGTCGGTGGGGTTGACGCGGCCGTCGGCCAGCGCGGCGTCGATCGCCTCGGACATCTCGCGGCCGTCGGGCTTGAGGCCGGTCATGTGGTAGGCGTTGCAGCGGGAGGCGAACCCGGCGACCTCGGCGTAGAGGTGGGCGCCGCGCCGCCGGGCGTGCTCCAGCTCCTCCATGATCAGCACTGCCGCGCCCTCGCCCAGGACGAGGCCGTTGCGGGTCCGGTCGAAGGGGCGGCAGGCGTGCTCGGGGTCGTCGTTGCGGGGGGTGGTGGCGAGGATGGCGTCGAAGCAGGCGGAGGTGATCGGGGAGATCGGGGCCTCGGTGGCACCGGCCACCATGACGTCGGCGGTGCCCTCGCGGATCAGTTCGGCGGCGTGGCCGATGGCGTCCACCCCCGAGGTGCAGCCGGTGGAGACGACGGCGGCCGGTCCTTCGGCGCGTGCGGCGTGGCCCACCTCGGCGGCCATCGAGCTGGGCACGAAGTGCCGGTACAGCTCGGGGACGGCGAAGGTGTGGTCCACCTCCCACGTGCGGCCGCCGTCGCTGACCACGACGTACTCCCGCTCCAGGCTGGTCGTGCAGCCCACGGCGCTGCCGAGCGAGGTGCCGGTCCGGGACGGGTCCACCGCGTCCACGTCGAGCCCGCTGTCGGCCAGCGCCTCCCGCGTGCTGACGACGGCGAACTGTGCCGCGCGGTCCATCCGCCGGATCTCCTGCGGCCCCAGCCCCGCCAGCCGCGGGTCGAAGTCGCACTCGGCGGCCACCCGGGAGCGGAACGGCGAGGCGTCGAAGAAGGAGATGGCCCGGGTGGCCGAACGCCCGGCGGTGAGCAGGCTCCAGTAGTCCTTCACCCCGACGCCGCCGGGGGCGACGACGCCGATGCCTGTGATGGCGACCCTGCGCATGGCGGCTACCTCGCCTTTCTCGAAGCCGGAGGCCGCTGGGGCCCCCGGTGGGACAGAGCTGACCACATCACAACAAATCCCCTCGTTCCGGCTGTGCGGGCTGTTCTTCCGGTGTGCTGTGCGGGTGTGGCGTTCCCGGTGGGATCGGCAGAGCCCGGACGGGTGTGGGGTGTCCACCCCCGTCCCGGACTCCGAGCCGGGCCGCCGCACGCTTGTGGCGTTCGGCCTCCCACCGGTGCGGTCATGTTTCGGGCGCCCCCTCAACCCCTGCTCGCGCCCGCGTGGAACCGGCCCGCGCGGACGGCGGCGGCCGGGTGGGTGCGCGGGCAGGCCGAAGCGCCGCTGCCCGGGCGGAGGCTGGCGGGCGGCGGCGCTTGCGCGACGAGTCCCCGCAGAGGTCAGGGCGCTGCGGGCAGGAGGTCGTGTTCGCCTGCGAGTACGGTCTGCTGGAGGCGCTGGAGCCGGGGGGAGGGTTCCAGGCCGAGTTCGTTGACCAGGGTGGTGCGCAGCCTGCGGTACGCCTCCAGGGCGCGCCAGGAGCTGCCGGAGCGGTGCAGGGCGATGATCAGCTGGGCGCAGAAGTTCTCGTGCATCGGGTACTTGGCGGCCAGCACGGTGAGTTCGGGGATCAGCGACCCGTGGCGGCCGAGGCGCATGTCGGCGTCGATGCGGCGTTCGAGGGCGGCCATCCGGCCCTCCTCCAGGCGCAGGGTCTCCAGTTCGAGGACGCCGCCCACCGGTACGTCCACCAGCGACGGGCCGCGCCAGATGGCCAGGGACTTGCGCAGCAGCGCGGAGCCCGTCTCGTGGTCACCCGCCTCGCACGCCGCCCGGCCGTCCTCCGCGTACTGCTCGAACTCCTGGATGTCGAGCTGGCCCGGCTGGACCTGGAGGACGTAGCCGCCGTGCCGGGTGAGCAGGATGTCCTTGGGTTCCAGGCCGGTGGTGCGCCCGGCCAGCGCAGCGCCGATCCGGCGGCGCAACTGGAGGATGTAGGTCTGGAGCGTGGTGGCGGCACTGCGCGGTATGGCCTCCCCCCACAGTTCCTCCATGAGGGTGGAGACGGTGACCATGCGGTCCGAGTGCAGTGCGAGCAGGGCCAGTACCTGACGCGGCTTGGCGGCGCTCGGCAGCACCGACACGCCGTTCAGGGTGGCGGTGAACGGTCCCAGAATGCTGACGTCCATGGGTGCGTGCCCTTCCGGCGGGGTTCCTGCCGGGATTACCGCCCGGCCTTCGGTCGTCGTTCTTCCGGAAGCGTCACACCCGCATACCCCGCAGGCCCAGTGAGGGGAACACCAAGCGGCATGTGAAGATTTCCCGCCGTCGAGGTGAAGGTGGCACTGTCGGTGCGCGGGCGCCGTCAGCAGACTGGGAACCACCGAGCGGTCACCGAACGCTCACTCGCCCATCGTTGGAGGGTTCCCATGGACGTCATGCCGCAGCACCCCCGTCTCGCCACCTGCCCCACCCGTCCTTCCGTGGCCGAGGAGTTGCGCTCTTCGGAGCTGGCCGCCCGCCTCGGTCTGGAGCCCGCCCTGGCCGCGCGGTACGACCGCGACCCGGGCGCGGTCCTCAGCCAGTTCGGCCTCAGCGTCGCCGAGCCCGTCTACAGCGGCGGACGCGTGCTGATCGAGCAGCTGGGCGCCCAGTGGGCCACCGCCGACAGCGCCTACACGATGGGCTGCACGCACGGCTGCCCCGAGCCGGCCGCGCACGCCGCCGCCCCGGTCCGCGGAGCCGTCACGGCATGACCGAGCGGATACGGCAGAGCGACGAGGCGCGGCGCGTCGGATTCCGCCACCACCTGCGCGTTGACGTCGTTCCCGGAGACGGTGTCTACCTGCTCTCCGAGCAGGGGGTGACGGTGCTGCACGGTGCGGAGGTGCAGCACCTCGCCCCGCTCCTGGACGGCAGCCGCACGCTGCCCGAACTCCTGCGGGAAGCGCAGGCGTTCGATCCGGCGCTGGACGCGGGCCGCATCGTCGCCGACCTGGCGCGGGCGGGCCTGATCGGGTACCGCCCGGCCCGGGCCGGGTCACCGCAGGAGAGGGCGGCCGCCGCCTACTGGGAGCTGGCCGGTCTCGACGGGCCGTCCGTCAGCCAGACCCTGTCCCGCTCGCCGGTGCGCATCGTGTCAATCGGCCGGGTGGACCCCGGGCAGGCCCGGGCCGCCTGCGCCGCGTCCGGTCTGACGGTGGCCGCTCCCGGACACCTGGGGAGCGGCCCGGCCGACGGCGCGCTGTCGCTGGTGCTGTGTGACGACTACCTCGCGCCCCGGCTGGCCGCCGTGGACTCCTGGCACCGGGCCCGCCGCCAGCCCTGGCTGCTCGCCGCTCCGGGCGCCGCCTCTCCGTGGATCGGCCCCGTCTTCCGGCCCGGTGAGGGGCCGTGCTGGAACTGCCTGGCGCACCGGCTGCGGGCCCACCGCCGGTCCGAGGTGCCGCTCCAGCAGGCGCTGGCGCTGGACGGCCCGGTGCCCAGGCCAGCCGCGTCGCTGCCAGCCGGACTGTGGCTGGGCCTCCAGGGTGCGGTGCTGGAAGCCGCCAAGTGGCTGGCCGGGATGCGCGCGGCCAGCCACGAGGTGGTGACGGTGCTGGACACCGGGACGCTGCGGAACACCGCGCACCCGGTGACCCGGCGGCCGCAGTGTGCCGCCTGCGGCGACCCCGGGCTCGTGGCCACGGGGGCCGCCCGGCCCTTCGTGCCGGTATCCCGGCCGAAGGCGGGCGGGGCGGGCAGCAACGACCGGTCGCTGTCCACGGCCCAGATGAGGGAACGTTACGGCCATCTCATCGACCCGGTGCTCGGCATCGTCTCCTCGGTGCGGCGTGACGAGCGCCTGCCCGCCGGTTTCCACAGCTTCCATTCGGGCCAGAACCTGGCCTTCGGCAGCCGCACCCTCGCCGAGGTGCGGGGCAGTCTGCGCAGCCAGAGCGGCGGCAAGGGCGTCACCGCCGAGGAGGCCGAGATCGGCGCGCTGTGCGAGGCGGTGGAGCGCTACTCGGCCACCCGCCAGGGGGACGAACTCGTCGTCCGCGAAACCTACGACGGGCTCGGGGACAGCGCTGTGCACCCCAACGCCTGCCAGCTGTTCGCCGAGCGGCAGTTCACGGAGCGCACCCGGTGGAACGCCCGGCACTCCGCCTTCCAGCGGGTGCCCGCACCGTTCGCCGCCCACCGTCCGGCCGAGTGGACGCCGATGTGGTCGCTGACGGCCGGGACCCACCGGCTGCTGCCCACCTCGATGCTCTACTTCCCGGGCACCAGCCCGCCCGATCCGGACGGCGTCCTCGCCGACTCCAACGGCAACGCGGCGGGAAGCAGCCCGGAGGACGCGGTGGTGCAGGGGTTCCTCGAACTCGTCGAGCGGGACGCGGTGGCGCTGTGGTGGTACAACCGCACCCGGCACCCCGCCGTCGATCTCGACGCCTTCGACCAGCCGTGGCTCACCGAACTGCGGGAACGCTACGCCCGCCTGCGCCGCGACCTGTGGGTGCTCGACCTCACCTCGGACTTCGGCATCCCGGTCATGGCCGCGCTGTCCCGGCGCACCGACAAACCGGCCGAGGACATCACCTTCGGGTTCGGCGCCCACTTCGATCCCCGGCTGGCGCTGCGCCGCGCGGTGACGGAGATGTCGCAGCTGCTCGGGCCGGTGGCCGGGGTCGGCGCGGGCCCGCCCGGCACCCCGGCGCGCTACCCGGACGCGGACCGGGAGCTGCTGGACTGGTGGACGCGGGCCACCCTGGCGAACCAGCCCTACCTACGGCCCGATCCGGCGCAGTCCGCCCGCGCGCCGGGAAACTGGGCCTACACGCCGCGCGCTGACCTGCGCGCGGACGTCGCGGCCGTCGAACGGCTGGTGTCCGCGCGGGGGATGGAGTTGCTGGTGCTCGACCAGACGCGCCCGGACATCGGGCTCCCCGTCGTGAAGGTGGTCGTGCCGGGCCTGCGGCACTTCTGGGCGCGCTTCGCCGAGGGGAGGCTGTTCGACGTGCCGGTCCGGCTGGGCTGGCTGGACCGTCCGACGCCCTACCCCGAGCTGAATCCGATCCCGCTCTTCGCCTGAGCCGGGTGCGGCCCCCTTCCCCGGCGCCCGCCCGCCGGTGCGCCTTCCGGCCAGTCCGCCCGCGCCCCACCGCCCCCGGGGTGCGGGCGGACCGGCGCGCGGATAACCGCCCCTCCGGCGCTCCGGGACGCCCGGGGCCACCCACCGTTCCGGGAGCTGGCGCCTGCCCAGGCTGTCGTCACGTGTTATCCCGGGCTTTCCGCAACGGATATCGCACTCGCCGTTCCTGACGGTAAACTCCCCGCAAACAGGGTCGGTTTCCAGCCTCCCTCGGAAGGGGTACCGGTGCATCCGTTGACGGCTCACGGTGCGTCAGGCGAGGGGACGGCATCAGCGTCCGGAGCGCCGGAAGACCCGGAATACCCGGAAGACGACGTGCGGGAGCGGGACCAGGCGTTCGGCGGCCTCCCGGCACCGCGCATCGCGAAGACGATCGCCGTGGCGACGCTGGGCTACTACGCGCTGATCGTGGTGCTGAACGTGGTGCGCTCCGACCCGGACCGCACCGAACTCCTGCTCTCCCTCGGCTGCGTCACGGTGCTCTTCGCCGCCCACAGCGTCGTCCACACCGCGCCCGGCGCCCGGGAGTGGCCGCTGTGGGTCCGGGTCCTGACGCTCACCGGACAGGCGGCGCTCACCTGTTTACCCTTCCTGGCCTACGGCCTCAGCTGGGGCAGCATGGGCGGTCCGCTGGCCGGATCGCTGTTCCTGCTCCTGCCCGGCCGGGCAGCGCTGCCGCTGGTCGGCGTGATCCTGCTGGCCGTGCTGGGAGCCGCGCTGGACTCGGACGCCGACGCCGTCGGCGTCGTCTACCTCGTGGCCTCCACCCTCATGGCCGGGCTGATCCTGTACGGGATGGCACGGCTGGCCCATCTGGTCACCGAAGTGCACGCCACCCGGAGGGAGATGGCGCGCATGGCGGTGTGCAACGAGCGGCTGCGCTTCTCCCGCGACCTGCACGACCTGCTGGGCTACAGCCTGTCCGCGATCTCGCTGAAGAGCGAGCTCGCTCACCGGCTCGCCCCCGTGGACGCCGACCGGGCGCAGCAGGAGATCGCCAGTGTCTCCGAGCTCTCCCGGCGGGCGCTGAGCGACGTCCGCATGGTCGCGCACGCATATCGCAGCATGTCCTTGCGCGCCGAACTCACATCGGCTGAGATGGTGTTGAAGGCCGCGGACATAGACGTGACCACCAGCGCACCGGAGCTGGAGCGGCTGGACTCGGTGATCGACTCGGTCCTGGCCATCGCTCTGCGCGAGGGGGTGACGAACATTCTCCGGCACAGCAAGGCCGAAAGGTGCCGGATAACGCTGCGGCAGCGGGCGGGGCGGCTCCGTTTCGTGGTGGAGAACGACGGCGTGCCCAGCCGGAGCCCGGTCCGGGAGCCGCACAGCGGCAGCGGCCTGGGAAACCTGGCCGACCGGCTCGCCGCGGTCGGCGGCTCAGCGCACGCGGACCGTCCCGGTGCGGGGACGTTCCAACTGGTGGTGGAGGCCCCGGTGGCACCGTGCCCCGGGCTGAGACGGTGAACGCGCTTCAGCCGCGCACTGAGGACGGTTGACGGGGGTTATGAAGATCGTGAAGGTCCTGCTGGCGGAGGATGTGCAGATGATTCGCGGAGCGCTCGTCGCGCTCCTGCAACTGGAGAGGGACATGGAGGTGGTGGCCGAGGTGTCGGCGGGAGACGAGGTCGTCGCCGAAGCCGTGCGGTCGCGGCCCGACGTGGCGGTGATCGATGTCGATCTGCCCCGGCAGGACGGCATCGAGGCCGCGATCGAGCTCCGAAGACAGCTGCCCGGCTGCCGCACCCTCATCCTCACCAGCCTCGGGCGCCCCGGCACGGTCCGCAGAGCGCTGAACGCGCAAGTCAACGGCTTCCTGCTGAAGGACGCGCCGTCCAGCCAGCTCGCCCACGCGGTGCGCGCCGTAGCGGCCGGGCAGCGGGTGCTGGACCCGCAGCTGGCCCTCACCGCCTGGGACGTACCGGAAATACCGCTCTCCGCGCGGGAGCTGGAAGTGCTGCGGCTCGCCGCGCAGGGCGCCGAGGTCGCCGAGATCGCCGCCTGCCTCTACCTCTCGACCGGGACCGTACGGAACTACCTGACGGCGATCGTCACCAAACTTCTGGCCCGCAACCGGGTGGACGCGATCCGCATCGCCCAGGAGGCTGGCTGGATCGCGTGATCCGGCGCCCGCCGGTGGGCAGCCGACAGCATGCCGGGCCTGCGCCGTCTATCCGCCGGGCTACACCCCACGCCAGCATGCTCCGCACCTCCGGGCGGCCCTGCGGCGTCAGGCCCAGTAGTGCCGTGTCAGCCAAGGTTCGCCCCGTCGCGACGCCCGGCACGGCGCCTCGCGGCGTTGCCGAATCGACCGA
>NZ_JAEVFI010000011.1:123448-284413 GCF_019303495.1 Streptomyces sp. JJ66
GTCGATCCGGCGCCTTGCGATGCACCGCACCGGACGCCGCTCCTTGACGGGCAAACCCTGACTGACACGGCACTAGCTTCCCTCGGCACCGAGCAGGGCGGCGAACATGCCCTGGTCCAGGGCGGTTTCCACGGAGAGGCCACCCACCCCGCTCCACCCGGTGTCGTGCACTGCGGTGCCCACGACGTAGCCTTCCCGCGCCTCCCCGGGCGCGTCCCCCCGTACGCGCGCGGGGCTGTCCCCTCGGGTGCGTCCCGGTGCCTCGAAGAGGGTGAAGCTCCAGTCCCCCTCGCCGACGGGCGTCCCGTCGGGGCGCACCAGCCGTACTCCCTCCCCCGTCAGGTCGAACCCGAACTCGGTGAAGCGCAGCCGCAGTCCCTGTCCGCGCGCCTTGGTGTAGGACTCCTTCAGCGTCCACAGCCGTACCAGCAGGTCGTTGCGGCCCTCCGGCCCCGCCTGGTCGAGCCGGAAACGCTCGAACGGGGTGCACGCCTGGCTCTCCGAGCCGGTCCCCGCCATCCGGCGCGCGCGGTGTTCGGCGTCCACCCCGATCCGCCCGTGCCGGGTCACCCCGGCGACGAGGAAGTCCTCGGTGTGGCTGAGGCTGATGTCGATCTGGTCGCAGCCGCGCACGTACGGTCGTCCGCCCGGCTGGTAGGAGAGGTCCACCAGCTCGGGGGCCGTCTCGATGGCGGCGGCCACCACATGGCGCAGCAGCAGCCGGGAGGCGGCGAACCGCTCCCGCATCCGGGGCAGGGTCATCCGCTCGTAGCGGGTGAAGTCCCGGCCCAGCCGCCGCCGCAGGTCGCCGGGTTCCCCGCCGTCCGGTCCGCCGGGCCGCCAGGGGGCCAGCGCGCTGTGCGCCACCGCCGAACCGGAGGTGGCCAGGGCCTTGGCCACCCCGTCCCGCAGGCCCGTGGGGTCGTCCGCGGCGAGCAGGACCGGCGGCGGCGCCGAGGGGGCGGGCATCAGGAACCGGCCAGGGCCGGGGGTGCGGCGGCCCGCAGGTCCGCCAGCAGCCGGGCAAGGTGCTCCTGGCCTGAGCGCGGGCCGGTGCACACCGCGCGCAGTACCGGCTCCTTGCGTCCGGCGATGCGCCGCAGGTAGGGCAGCAGCACGGGCCGGGGGCCGATCTCCACGACGTGACTGGGTGTCTGCTGGTCCAGCAGCGCACCGGCCGCCTCCGCGAACCGCACCGGGGCGGTGAGCTGCTCCGTCCAGTAGGACGCGTACAGCGGTTCACCGGTGAGGCGTCCGCGCAGGGTGGAGTAGAAGGGCAGGTGCGGGGCGCCGCCGGGCACCCGGCGGGCGGCGGCGGTGAAGCGCGCGGTCACCGGCCGCATCAGCGGCGAGTGGAAGGCGTGCGCGGCGGGCAGCCGCACGCAGCGGTCGCCCTGGGCGGCCAGCCGCAGCATGACGCGCTCCAGCGCCCCGGAGTCGCCGGAGAGCACCGTGGAGCGGGGGGCGTTGAGCGCGGCGACGCCCACCAGCGGCTCCTTGGCGGTCAGCCGCTCCGCCTCCGCCACGGACAGGCCGGTGGCGAGCATGCCGCCGGGGTCCGTGCCCTGGCAGAAGGCGCCGCGCAGGGCGACGAGCCGGGCCGCGGCGGGGAGGCTGAGCGCTCCGCAGAGCACGGCGGCGGCGAACTCCCCGATGCCCTGCCCGATCACCGCCACCGGCGTCACCCCGGAGCACTCCAGGGCGCGGGCGAGCGCGTAGCCGACGGCGAAGAGCGCGGGCTGGGCGAGGGCGGTGTGGCGCAGCTGGGGAGCCGAGCTGAGGATCACGTCAACGACGGAGGTCCCGGTGAAGGGCCGCAGGGCGTCGGCGGCCTCGTCCAGGGCGGTGCGGTAGGGGGCGCTTTCGATGTAGAGGGCGGAGGTCATGCCCGGGTGCTCGGCCCCCAGGCCGGTGAAGGCAAAGGCCGGGCGCACCGCGTGGCCGATGCCGGGGCGCAGATCCCGGCTCACCATGTGCCGGGCGAGCTCCCGGGGGGTGGGGTGGGTCCCGATGTCGGTGGGGTCGATCAGCGGGCCGAACGCCTCCTCGATGTCGCCGTAGAGGTTGAGCACGGCCACCGAGTCGAGGTCGTGGCCCGGCACCGGTTCGTCCTCGGACACCGGCCGGTCCAGGTAGTGCTGGAGCCGTTCGGTCAGCCAGGCGAGGTAGAGCTGCTCCATCGGCCGCACGGGGTCGGCACTGTCATCGTGCACGTCGGCATTCCCTTCGTGGACGCCGGGCGCCGGGACGCCTCGGCTCCGGGCAACGGGTGCCCGGGGTGGGGGGCTCAGGTGGCGAGCGGGCTTCCGTAGAGGTCCAGGGAGCGGGCGCCGTGCAGCCGGGCCAGCAGTTCGGCAAGCACCCGCTGGTCCTCGGCGGCGGGACGGTCGGGCAGGAACACGCCGAGCCGTCCGGCCAGCCGGCGCAGCGCCGCGTCCAGCCAGGCCGGGTCCGCCAGGAAGGCCCCGCTCTCCGCCGCGAGCGGACCGGCCGTCTGCGCCTGCTGCCAGACGCCGATCACGGCGGCGGCGGCCAGCACGATGACGTAGCGGTCCACCAGGCCGAGCGCGTACGGGCTGCCCAGGGCCTCCCGGTCGTCGGGGGCGATCTCGCGGAACGCCCCGCGCAGTTCCTCCAGTTCCCGGGTGATGGCGTGGGCCAGCTCCCGGGTGGCGGCGCTCAGGGTGCCGCTCTCGCGTCCGGTGCAGAAGACGAGGGTGGCGGCCAGCGGGTCGCTGTCGGCGAGCAGCGCGAGCCCGCCGGCGTCCAGCGGCGGCAGGTCGCCGTCGGGCTGGAACAGCTCTCCCGGCGGTTCCGGGCTGGCGAACCAGGAGTGCCGGGCGAAGACGGGCAGCTGCGGCAGGATGCTGATCTGCCGGCCGACGCTTCCGGCATGCCCCATGGAGGTGACGGGCAGGTCCCGCAGCTGCTTGCGGAACATGGCGTAGACAGGATCGTCGGTGAACTGGTCCTGGCCCAGGACGGACGCCAGCGCGTCCATCGACTCCGCGAGCATCCGGGGGGCCAGGTGGGCGGCGGCGGCCGCGTAGGCACTGGCGTGCCGGGGCAGCAGGTGCACGGCCCGGGTCGCCACCAGGGCGAGGCAGTCGCTGATCAGCAGGTCGAGGAAGGCACCGGAGAGCACGTCGCGTACGTACCTGACGTCCAGCGCGGAGCGGCCGCCGGGCCGGGCGCGGACGGCGAACCGGGCGACGATGCGCAGGGCCGTGTCGGCGCCGGAGAGCACGATGGACGGGATGAGCCCCCTGATCAGCAGCGAGGAGCGCAGCGAGATCTCGTAGCCGTCGCCCTCCGCGCCGACCAGGGCCTCGGCGGGCAGCGGGCAGTCGCGGGCCTCCAGACCGCCGAACTCGGTGGAACTCAGGCCGCTGGTGGCCTGCCGTCCGAGGTCGCGGAGCCGCCCCGGGGGGAGGGAGGCCCGGTCGGTGAAGAACACCGACAGGCGGCGTCCGGCCGGGCTCTGGGTACCGGAGGTGCGTGCGAAGAGGACGAGGCCGTCGGCGCGGGCCGCGTTGGCGATACCCGTTTTGCGGCCCTGGAGCAGGAAGCCGCCGTCGCCCTGGCGGTGGGCGGAGAACTCGTCGCGGATGAAGTGGTTGCCGTGCGCCACCTCGTGCCGGGCGACGGCGACGCGGCGGCCGTTCAGCAGCAGCGCGGAGGCCGTCGCGCGCTGTGCCTCGGAGCCCGCCAGCCACAGCGGGACGGCGGCGAAGAAGCAGTTGAGGCCGTAGCCGAAGCCCAGGGAGGCGTCCCGGCGGAAGGCTGGGCGCAGCACCCGCCCCAGCTCGTCCATGCGGGTCAGGCGCCCGCCGAGGGAGGCGGGGACGAACTCGGCGTTGAAGGCGGCGGCGTCCAGGACGGCCTCGCCCGCGGCCAGGGCCTCCCCTCCGGCGTCGGCCCGCAGCAGGGCGGGCAGGCCCAGCGGGTTGCCGGGATCGGTGAGGGTGCCGAAGGCCCGCTCCAGCTCGTCAACGCGCTGCACGGTGCCCATGTCAGCCGTTCCCTGCCAAGACCAGTCCGGGGTCCACCCGTTGGTGGAGGGGTCTGAGCTCTCCGTTGAGGAAGAGGTCGCGCATCACGGTGCGCCGTACCTTGCCGCTGGTGGTTCGGCGCACGGTGCCGGGGCGTACGAGGAGCACGCCAGCGGCGCGTACGTCGAACTCCTCGGCCAGGCACCGCTCCAGCTGGCCGGTGAGCCCGTCGAGGTCGAGCTGGCTGTGGCTGCGGGCCCGCAGCTCCTGCACCAGGACGATGCGTTCGGTCTCACCGGGCACGGCGAACGCGGTGCCGGGCCCCAGTAGTGAGCTGACGCGCTGCACGGTCTGCTCCAGGTCCACCGGGTAGAGGTTGCGCCCGCCGACGATGACCATGTCGGTGAGCCGGCCGGTGACGAACAGCTCGCCCTCCCGCACGGTCCCCAGGTCTCCGGTGCGCAGGTGGCCGCCCTCGCCGCTGCTGGTGACGGCGCCGAAGCTCTCGGCGGTCTCCTTCGGACGGCGCCAGTACCCGGCGGCCACGCTGGCTCCGCGCAGCCAGATCTCGCCGATCCGCCCCTCGGGGAGGACGTCGCGGGTGCCGGGATCGACGATGCGCACCTGCCCGTCGGCCGCCGGGCCGCAGCCGACCACCGACCGCACCGGGGCGCCCGGGCCCGGTGCCGCCATCCGGTGGTCTTCCAGGGCCTTGGCGTCCGCCTCGACGGCCGTCCACGGCAGGCCGGGGGTGGCGGCGGAGGCCAGCAGGGTCGCCTCCGCCAGCCCGTAGGCGGGGGTGAGGCTGTGGGCGGGGAGGCCAGCGGGGGCGAAGCGCCGGGCGAACGCGCGCAGGGTGCCAGAGCGGATCATCTCGCCGCCGACGACCGCCGTCTGCCAGCGGGAGAGGTCAAGCCCGGCGAGTTCCTGGTCGGTGATCTTGCGGACGCACAGGTCGTAGGCGAAGTCGGGGGCGCCGCTGACGGTCAGCCCGTACGCGGAGACGGTCTCCAGCCAGCGGGCGGGCCGCCTGAGGAAGGCGCTTGGGGCGAGCAGGACGGACGTGCCGCCCAGCCAGAGGGGATGCACCAGGCCGCCGATCAGCCCCATGTCGTGGTGGAAGGGCAGCCAGCCGCCGAGCCGCGCGCCGGGGCGGGTGCCCAGGCAGTGGCTGAGGGCGAGCTGGTTGGCGGTGAGGTTGGCGTGCGTGACCACCACGCCGCGCGGGTCGCGGGTGGAGCCGGAGGTGTACTGGAGGAAGGCGACTGTCTGGGGGCCGGTCTTGGGCCTTGCCCACCGGGTCCCGGCCACGTGGTCGGCTATCGCGCAGACGAGGTGGCCGTGGCCGGTGCGGGCCAGCAGCTGTGAGGTTTCGGCGGCGTCCTGGGCGTCGGTGAGGACGAAGCGGGCCGCGCTGTCCTTGACGATGCCGATGATCCGCTCGTCGTGCTGGGCGCGCCCGGTGGGCGGCGGGGCGGGCACGGCGACGGCCCCGGCGTAGAGGCAGGCGAGGAAGCTGACGGCGAAGTGGCGCCGCGAGGAGTGCTGGAGCAGGACCCGCTCTCCCTGCGCGCCGCGTTCCTGGAGCCAGCCCGCGAGGCGGCGGGCGGCGCCGTCCAGGGCGCCGTAGGTGAGGTGTTCGGGAGGCCGGTCCTCGTCCCCGAGGAAAATCAGCGCGTCCCGGTCGGGGGACCGCTCGCTCCGTTCCAGCACCACGTCGACGAGAGTGCGGTAGTCGCTCATGTCTCCCCTCCCAGAAGCATTCGGCAGCCGTTCGGACGTCCGCCCGAACCGGCGCTGCCGTCACGGTAGGAAAGGGCTCTCGAACGGGGCTGGACCTGCCGGGGAGGCGGCGTGGACGCGGCCTCGGCCGCCGGTACGCGTCCCCCGGCGGCCCGCCCCACAGCCCCGGCCCGACAGCCCCGGCCCGACAGCCCCGGCCCGACAGCTCCGGCCCGTTGGCTGAGGCACGCCCAGCGGCCCGGGCGTCAGCGGGAGAGCGCGGGGCTGTACGCCACGTGACGCAGGCGCTCGGTGCGGACCTGTGCGCCCGCCCCCAGTTCCCGCACCCGCTTGCGGTACCCCTCCTCGCCCAGCGCCGCGTCGCACACCTCGCTGTCCTGCCACCACAGCACGGCGAGGTAGCGGTTCGGCGTGAGGGTGGAACGCAGCACGTCTCCCCCGCCGAACCCCTCGTATGCCGCGCAGTGGCCGGCCAGTTCGTGGTAGCGCCACTCGAAGTCCCGCTGGTTTCCCGAGCGCAGCAGCCCGTGGAGGATCACCACGGCCTGCGCCCCCGTGCGTGCCTCGCGCTCCAGCAGGCGGCCGAGGCTGACGGCCTGGTCAGCCTCGGCGTCCACCAGAGGCGCGAGGCGGTGCACCTCGGAGAGATAGCCGTCGCTGTGCACGGCCCGCAGGAACGCCTGGTGGGTCACCCAGTGCGAGAAGTGCACGAACACGTTCGGCGTATCGACGAGTTGCCCCGCCACCAGGAAGTCGAACCCGCGCCGCGCGCGCAGGAACTCGCAGTGGGCGCGGAACTCGCGCTCGAAGACGTCAATATCCCCGTTGACGGTGAAGCGGTTGACGACAGTGAGGGAACGGGCCAGGTCACGGCCTGTTTTTTCCATGGTGGAGGCTTCCGGCGAGAAGGAGCGCGAGGGAGGAGTGCCGCGGCGGTCCCGCCCTCAGGAGGGGCGCGATTCCGCGTACTCCTTGGCGTACCGAAGGGTGGCGGAGCTGTTCGCGCCCAAAGACTTCCGCACGAGGGCCCGGGCTTCGGCGAGGGTCGCCGCCGGTCCCAGCGCCTGCCGGACGCCTTCGGGGTCAAGCGTGACGGTGTGCCACGAGGTCACGGCCAGCCTAGCGGAGTCGGCGGAATCCTGTTCGATCACCCAGCGGCCCGTGTGCCCGGCGAGCGCCGCCGGAACCCGCAACTGCTTGTACACGATGGTCAGCTCCTCCGGTCGGCAGATCCGGACCGACGTGGTGTTGTGCAGGGAGCCGTCGGCGCTGCTGCGGGTGTCCATGTCCAGGTGCTGGACGCCGGGCTCGTCCTCGGTGAGCGCGAGGCGGGCGACGTGCGGCAGCCGCTCGGGCCACAGGTCAGCGCGGTCCAAAAAGGAGAAGACGTCCTCGGCCGCGCCGTGCACGTGCTCACAGTCGCGGAAGGTGAAGACCAGCTCGGCCCGCTGCTCGCCCTGCTCGGCCACGCCTTTCAGCGCGGCCAGCTCGGCGCGGCTGTTGCGTTCCACCGCCTCGCCGATGAGGGTGACGGCGGCGGGGTCGTCGTCCACGGCCCGGAAGTCGTGCAGCAGGGTGACGCGGCTGCCGCCGTCGGCGTGCGCCTCGACCAGCCACTCCCCGCCCATCGCGGCGACGGGGGCGGCGGGAACGGTCTGCCGGAAGACGATGCGCCCGGCGGCCGGGTCCAGCTCGCGGCGTGAGGTCCAGGTGCGCACCTGGCCGCCAGCGAACGCCCACAGCCGGAGCAGCTGGTCCCGGCCGTCGTCCTGAAGCATCTCGGAGTGGACGGTGGGGCCGAAGACGTGCGGCCAGTTCGCGACGTCGGCGAGCAGACCGAAGACGGTGCGCGGGGGTGCCCACACGGTGACGGTGTGACGGGTGGTGTGCGGGCCAGGAGTGCGGGACGCGTCGTGCGTGCGGCTCTCGGTCGTGGCGGGGGTGGTGGTAGCGGCGCTCGGCACCACGGTGATCGTCTCCTCAGGTCAGCGCCGTGCGGCGCGGGGGCGGTTGGGGCGGGTCGGGGTGGGGCGGGTCGGGGTGGGAGGCTGGCTCACCCGGCTTCGGGGGTCGCGGCCCACGCGGGGCGCTCCAGGATCTCCAGGACGGCGCAGCCCCAGGTGTAACCGGCGCCCACGCTGATCAGCACGACGCGGTCTCCCGGGGCCGCCTTCCCGGAGCCGACGAGGTGGTCCAGTCCGGCGAACTGGTCGCCCGCGCCCAGGTGTCCGACGGTCCGGCTCCACTCCCATGCGGTGCGGGCCGGGTCGATGCCGAACGGCTGGTGGTAGATCGCCGTCAGCCGGCGGCGGCCGAAGTGCGGGAGCAGCACCCACTGCGCCTCGGCCAGTTCGAGGTCGGCGTCGGCCAGCGCCCGCTTGATCGCGGTCTGCTGTCCGGCGTGGGCGCGGCTGATGGCGAACGACATCCCCACGTCGCGGACGAACGCCTTCTTGGCCGCCTCGAAATCCACCGGGATGCGGTTGCTGAAGGGTGCGGGACCGAAGGGCTCGTCCCCCCGGTGCAGGGGTTCGAGGTCGGGATCGGCGAACAGCGCGACGGAACGCAGCCGGGCGAAGCCGCCGTGCCGGGAGAGGACGACGGCGGTGGCGCCGTCCGCGTAGGGCGTGCCCGGATCGGTGCGCCAGCGGTCGATGCCCGGCGGGCAGAAGCGGTCGGCGGTGGTGAGCAGCGCCTGGTTGCGGCCCGGGGCGGCGGTCAGGTAGGCCCCGGCCAGGTCCAGCGCGGCGAGGCCGCCGTTGGACATCTGCCGGATCTCCAGCGCCGGGCAGCTGTTGCCGACGGCCTCCCGCTGGATGTAGGAGGCGACGGGCCACAGGTCCTGACCCTGGTGGTAGGTGTCCGCGTGCAGGATGAGGTCGATGTCGCCGGGGCCGGAGCGGGAGCGCTCCATCGCGGTCCGCCCCGCGCGGGCGCCCATCTCGGCCGCCGACTCGTCCGGGGAGTACGCCACCGAGACCACCCCGGTGGCGGTGGCGGTGGCCTGCGGGCAGTCCCCGGCGGCCACGGCGTCCGCCACCGGCAAGGTGGCGGGAAGCCGGACCGCGGTGGCCCGCAGGTAGATGTCGTCCAGTCGCACGGCTGCTCCTGTGGTGGGTTCGCGGCGGTGGGCTCTCGGCGGTCAGCCGACGGCCGCCGGAGCGGTGGGCCGGACGCCGGTGGGCCGGACACCGGCGGGACCCGTGTCGGGGGCTGGCGGGGCGGCGGAGGGGAGGGCGGTGTCCGAAGAGGCGGTGTCCGAAGAGGCGGTGTCCGAAGGGGCGGTGTCCGAAGGGGCGGTCCCCGTGCTCCCGTCGGCCGGGTGGGCGGTGGTGGCCGCGTAGCGGAAGGCGTCCAGCAGGGCGTGCCAGGCGGCGGTGACGGGATCGGGGCCGACGCCCACCGTCGCCAGCGTCCGGCCGTGGTACCCGCACCGGGCGAGGACGCGGGCCTGGGGGCCGCCGTCGAGCAGCCGTAGCCGGTGCTCGTCCAGCTCCAGCCCGGCGAGCCCCGGCAGCCACGGGACGAGGGCGGCGCGCACCGCGCCGTGCAGGGCCCGCACGGCCGTGTCCGCGACGGCGGTGGCCTCCGCCGGGGTGCCGTTCACCAGCAGCCGCACCCGCGCCTCCGCCCGCGCCGGTTCCTCCCCCCGCTGGCCGCTGCCCGCCCACCAGGAGACCGGCTCGAAGGGCGCCCGCTCCCGGCCCGGGGTCAGCTCCTCACGCAGCAGCAACTCGAAGGAGGCGTCCGCCGACTCGAAGCTGTAGCCGTGGCTCTCCCGTTCCTTGATCCGGGCGGCGGCCCGGGCGAGCGCCGGGGAGCCGTCCTCCACCCGGTAGCCGAGTTCGGCGGCCTTGAGCTGCACCGAGGACCGGCCGCCCAGGTCGGAGACCAGCGTGCGCATGGTGTTGCCCACCCGGGCCGGATCGACGTGCTGGTACAGGTCGGGGTCAACCCGCAGGGCCGAGGCGTGCAGCCCGGCCTTGTGCGCGAAGGCGGACCGGCCGGTATAGGCCGTCGTGGGGTGCCCGGGGACGCCGGTGACGGCGCCGATGGCCTCGCCCACCTCGGCCGTGCGGGCGAGGTGGCCGGGTGGCAGCACCGCACGCCCGCGCTTGAGCACCAGGGAGGCGGCGACGGTGAACAGGTTGGCGTTGCCGCAGCGTTCGCCGTAGCCGTGCGCCGTCCCCTGGGCGTGGGTGGCGCCCGCGTCCACGGCGGCCAGGGTGTTGGCCACCGCGCAGCCGGAGTCGTCGTGACAGTGGATGCCCAGCCGGGCCCCGGTGGCGTCCAGCGTCTCGCGGACGATGTGCGCGACCCCGTCCGGCAGCGAGCCGCCGTTGGTGTCGCACAGGACGACGGCCTCGGCACCGGCGTCCATGGCGGTGCGCACGACTTCGAGCGCGTACGCGCGGTTGGCGAGGAAGCCGTCGAAGTAGTGCTCGGCGTCCAGGAAGACGCGTCGGCCCGCCCGCACCAGGTGACGCACGGTCGCGCTGACCATGCGCAGGTTCTCGGCGAGGGTCGTGCGCAGCGCCAGGCCGACGTGCCGGGGGTGGCTCTTGGCGACGAGGGTCACCACCGGCGTCTGAGCCCGCAGCAGCTCCCGGACCTGAGGGTCCGAGGCCACCGCGCCACCGGGTCGGCAGGTCGCGCCGAACGCGGCCAGCTGGGCGTTGCGCAAGGTCAGTTCGGAGCGGGCGCGGCGGAAGAACTCGGTGTCCTTCGGGAGGGCGCCGGGCCACCCCGCCTCGATGAAGCCGACCCCGTATCCGTCCAGCAGGCGCGCGATGGCGAGCTTGTCGTCCACCGTCGGCGCCATGCCCTCCTGCTGCATCCCGTCCCGGAGCGTGGTGTCGTAGAGCTGGAAACGGTGCTCTGACATCTGCTTCCTCCCTTCTCGATGGAGGTTCACCGTCGGGTCGGTGCCTCAAGTGCGGGTGGAGAACGGATCGGGGGGTGTGGCCCGGCCCGGCCCGGCGGAATCGTGCGGCTGGTCCGGCCCCGATCCGCCGGACCGGCCCCACCCGGCTCAGGCCGCTACGTCCAGGCCACCGTCGAGGGTGATGATCTGTCCGGTGACCTGGCTTCCGTCCGGACCGGCCAGGGCCGTGATCCACGCGGCGACCTCTCCGGGCTCGGCCACCCGGCCCAGTGGAATCTGGCCGCTGACGTGGGTGAACAGCCCCTCCACCTCCTCGGGCCCGAGCCCGTTGGCCGCGTACGCCTCCGTGCGCACGAAGCCGGGGGCGACGGCGTTGACCCGGATGCCGCGCGGAGCCAGCTCCGCCGCCCACGTGCGGGTGAGGCTGTGGGCGGCGGCCTTGCTCGCCGCGTAGACGGAGCTGCCGGGAGACGGGTTGTGCCCGGCCCGGCTGGAGACCACGACCACGCTCGCCCCGGGCGAGCGCAGCAGCGGCAGCAGCCGGGCGCCGAGCAGGACGGGCCCGAGCACGTTGGTCTCCAGGACCTCCCGCGCGACGCCGGGGTCGGCGGTGTCCGGCGGGCTGAACCGGAACACCCCCGCGTTGTGCACGAGGACGTCGAGGGCGCCGCCGGCCGCCTGGACGGCGGCGGCCACCGCCTCCGTGCCCTCGTCGGTGCGCACGTCGGCGGTGACCGGGACGATCGCGGAGTCCAGCGCCGCGACCTCGGCCAGCCGGCCGGGGCGGCGGCCGGTGACGATCACCGTGGACGCGCCGCCCGCCGCGAAGGCCAGGGCCGCGGCCCGGCCGATGCCGGTGCCGCCTCCGGTGACCACGACGGTCTGCTGGGCGAAGGGCTGATCGGACATGGGACTGCTCTCCCTCGGGGCTGCTGACGGATGGGGCGGGACGGAAAGGGGACGAAAAGGGAACGGAAGAAGGGGGACGGAAGGGCCAGGAGGCGGCGGAGGGATGACGGGGTGGGCGGGCTCAGGAGAGGCGGACGACGACGGTGCCGGTGTAGGCCCGCTCCTGGAGCGCCACGAAGACCTCGGGCAGGGCGGCGACCCCGCCCTCGACGACCGTGTGCGGGAACACCACGCGGCCCTCCTTCAGCCACTGGCCGAACACCGCGTTCCAGTGGGTCAGCTGGTCGGGGGTGTGCATGGTGGCGAAGCCCCGGAAGCTGAGGTCGCGGGTGATGGCGGAGATCAGGTCCAGACGCGGGGCGCCTCCCAGCCCGTCGCCCTCCCGGCTGGCCAGCGCGCCGCACAGCGCGAACCGTGCGCCGCGCGCCGCACACGTCACGGCCGCCTCGAACTGCTCGCCGCCGACGTTGTCGAAGACGACGTTCAGGCCGTCGGGAGCCTGTCTGGCGAGCAGGTCGGCCACCGGGCCTTCGTGGTAGTCGAAGGCGGCGTCGAAGCCGAGTTCGTCGACGAGATAGTCGATCTTCTCCTTGGAACCGGTGCTGCCGATGACCTTGGCCGCGCCCCGGTACTTGGCTATCTGGCCCGCCAGGGCGCCGACGCCGTTGGTGGCACCGGAGACGAAGACGACGTCGCCCTCCCGGACGTCGGCCGTGTCCACCATTCCGTGCCAGGCGGTCGGTCCCTGGGAGAGGAAGTACTCCGGCCCCGGGAGCTGGTCGCGGTCGCGCGGGAAGAACTCCTTCGGGTATCCGACGGCGTGGTGACGCCAGCCGTAGAAGTGCTCGACGAGCTGGCCCACGGGCAGGTCCGGGCTGTCGGACTCGATCACCGTGCCGACGGTGCGGCCCCACATGGTCTGGCCGGGCTGGAACACCGGGATCGGGATCGGCGTCTCGGGGTTCATCTGCTCGCGGGTGGCGGACCCGAAGGTCATCCACTCGTTGCGCACCAGCACCTGGCCGGGGCCGGGCCGGGGCACCGGCGTCTCCACCACCTCGAAGTGGGCGGTGGTCACGGCGCCCTGGGGGTAGGACGCGAGGCGGACTTCCTGCTGCATGGCGTTCTCCTTAGTGATCATCTAGCCCCCCACTGGACGGGGAGGGATACCGGGTTGTGGTTGACGTCGCCCACGCGCCACCGGAGTGCTGACTCCGGGACGGCGAGCCGGAGTTCGGGGAAGCGGGCGAGCAGCCCCGAGAGGGCCGCGGTCAGTTCCATGCGGGCCAGCGGCGCGCCCAGGCACCGGTGGATGCCGTGCCCGAAGGCCAGGTGCCCGGCCTCCGGCCGCCCGGCGACCGGGCAGCCGGAGGCCGGGTCGGCCGCTGGGAAGCGGCCGGGGCTGGAGCGGTCGGGGTCGAAGCGGTCGGGGTCGAAGCGGTCGGGGTCGAAGCGGTCGGGGTCGGGGAAGGCGGCGGCGTCGCGGTTGGCGGAGCTGAGGGCGAAGAAGACCGCCTCCCCCGCCGGGATGGTGACGCCGCCCAGCGGCACATCGCTCAGTGCGAGGCGCGGCAGCCCCGAGGTGTCGGTGCCGAACAGGTTGACCGTGCGCAGCAGTTCCTCGACGGCGGCCGGGATCATCCCGGGCTCGCGGCCGAGCCGCCGCCACTGCTCCGGCGCGTGCTCGATCAGCGTCAGGACGGAGTTCGCGAGGTGCCCGGCCGTCGAGTCGTAGCCCGCGCCGAGCAGGGTGTAGCCGAGCACGATCAGTTCGGTTTCGCTCAGCCGCGCTTCCCCGTCCCGCGCCGCGACCAGCGCGGAGAGCACGTCGTCGGCCGGTTCCCGGCGCTTGGCCGCGACGAGGGCGGCGATGTACTCGCCGAGCTGCTCCCGGGCGGCGAGGGCGCCTGCCCCGGGGTCCCCGGATTCTTCTGTGCCCGTGACGGCGGCGAAGGCGCGCACCCAGCCGTGGAAGCGGTCGCGGTCCTCCTCCGGGACGCCCAGCAGGCGGCAGATGACGGCCATGGACAGCGGGGCGGCGAAGCCGGAGACCAGGTCGGCGGGGGCGGGGCCGGTGGCGAGGCCGTCCAGCAGACGACCGACGGTCTTCTCCACGAAGGGCGCGAGCGCCGCGATCCGCTCCCCGGAGAAGGCTTGTTCGGCCAGGCGGCGCAGCCGGGTGTGCTCGGGGGCGTCGAGCGAGGCGATCATCTCCGGCGGCGCCTGGAAGAGGCCGCCGAGGTCGGGGGCGCCGGGCGCGTGCACGGCCGCCCGGCTGAACCGGGGGTCCGCCAGCCCCGCCATGACGTCCGCGTGCCGGCTGACCAGCCAGACGTGGGTGCGGCCGCCGTCCAGGGCCAGTCGCGCCACCGGCCGCTGGGCGCGCAGCCGGGCGAACGCGGGGGCCGGGCCGCGGTAGCTGGAGCCGGGGAGGGGAAAGACGGTGGGGTCTTCCGCCGGGTCAGTCACGGTGCTTCCTTCCAGATCAGTTGCCCGGGGACGGCCCGAGGGGGTACCGGGCGCTCCGGTACCCCCTCGGGGTGGCGCGGTGCCGCCGGGTGCCGGGGTCAGCTGGCGGAGGCGGTCGTGCCGCTCGGCGCGCGGTCGGCGTCGCCGTCGTCCTCCCCCTCGGTGTTCCAGTCCTCCGCCCGCAGTCGGCGGGGGATGGTGAACATCAGGAAGAACGCCAGCACGGCGATGGCGCCGTAGACCCACAGGGTGGTCTGGAAGCTGCTGGCGAAGGCGCGGCCGGTCACGTCCCGGGCACCCTCGGCGAGCACGTCGGCCACCGGCTCGCCCTGGAGGACGGGTTCGGCACAGCTGGGCGGCACGACGGAGTGGTCCTTCTGGGCCGCCCGGTCGGCCTGGCAGACGCCGAAGGCGGTGACGATCTCGTTCGCCCGGTCCTCGGAGACACCGGCGGTGGCCACCAGTTCCTGGCGCAGCTCGGCGGCCTGGGCCGTCGCGCTGGCCGTGGTGTTGCCGACGAGTCCGCCGAAGAAGACGACGCTGACCAGCGCACCGCCGATGGCGAAGCCGAGCTGGGTGTTGGTGTTGACGATGCCGGAGGCCGAACCGGCGTCCTGGTGCGGGGTTTCGGAGGTGACGATCTCCGGGAGCGGCGCGGCGACCAGGCCGAAGCCCATGCCGATAAAGAGCAGCGGCAGCGCGAGGTGCCAGGAGGTGATGTCGGCGCCGTACTCACCGGCGACCCAGATGTACCCGCCGAGGCCGAGCAGGACGATGACGATGCCGTACTGGAGCACCTTGCGGCCGTACTTGGGCACGAGCGCGATCATCGCCGCCGAGGAGGTGAGGAAGGCACCGATGCAGAAGGGCAGGCTGGTCAGGCCCGCGCGCATCGGGGTCCAGCCGAGGCCGATCTGCATGTAGAGGGTCCAGCCGAGGAAGAACATGCCGGTGCCGATGTAGAAGGCGAGCTGCACGATCAGGCCGGAGGAGAAACTGCGGGTGCGGAAGAGGTTCAGCTCGACCAGCGGCGAGCCGTCCGTGCGGATCTTGTGGCGCTGCCAGAGCAGGAACCCGCCCAGGGTGGGAACGGCGGCGATCATCAGGACGTAGCCCCACACCGGCCAGCCCAGCTCCCGGCCCTGGAGCAGCGGGTAGAGCAGCATCAGCATGACGGCGCTGGCCAGCACCACGCCGATGACGTCGAGCCGCAGCGCCCGGGGAGCCTTGGACTCGCGGATGACTTTCGGCCCCATCAGCAGGCAGGCGAGGCCCACGGGGGCGTTGATGAGGAAGACCAGCCGCCAGTCGAGGTTGAAGAGGTTCCACTGGACGAGGAGACCGCCGGCCGCCAGGCCGAGCGCGGCGGCCAGACCCGCCACCACGCCGTAGAGGGCGAAGGCGGTGCCGCGCTCGCGGTCGGGGAAGGTGACGTGGATGATCGCGAGGACCTGCGGGACCATGACCCCGGCGAAGGCGCCCTGGAGCACCCGGGAGATCACCAGCTGCCAGGGCTCCTGGGCGAGTCCGGCGGTGATGGAGACGAGGGTGAAGCCCGCCATGCCGAGGAGGAAGACCTTCTTGCGCCCGAAGATGTCTCCGAGCCGGCCGCCGAGGATGAGCATCATCGCGAAGGCGACCTGGTAGCCGACCAGAATCCACTGGACGGCCGCGTAACCGGCGCCCAGGTCGCGCTGCATGGACGGGGCGGCGACGTTGGCCACCGTCGAGTCCAGCATGTCCATGAAGGCGGCGATGAGCAGCACCAGCAGGGCGATCCAGCGCTTGGGGTCGAGCCCTTCGCCCCCCGCCGAAGTCTCCTTCTCCTTGGGCGGCTGCTCCGCCTGTACCGTCTCCTCCAGCTTCACCTCCGTCTCCCCGGACGGGACGTTGTGGGACGTAATAGTCATGACGAAGCCTCTCTGAGGGGTGGGTTCGACCGGTCCTGCGCCCGTCGTCATCCGAAGGATGACCCCGGGTGGTGGAGCCCCGGTGGAGTACGGCTCAAGCGGGGTGCGGGCACGCCGGGACCGGCGTTCCTGGCCCGCTGATGCGGGTGCTCGGCGGCCTCGGCGACGCTGAGCACCGGCGTCACGCAGGCGTCGGTGCGGGCGAACCGGGCCGCCCACTCGTCCCGCTCGCGGGTAGCGAAGCGGTCGGCGAACTTCTGTGCCAGCATCGCCCAGTTGGCGGTGTCGTCGCGGTCCGGCAGGTCGGCGGGACGCAGGCCGAGGCCGTCGAGCAGCGCGGCGTAGAACCGGTCCTCCAGGGCTCCGACGGCGACGTACCGGCCGTCGGCGCAGCGGTAGCAGCGGTAGAAGGGCGCCCCGCCGTCGAGCAGGTTGGCGCCGCGCTCGGGCCGCCACTGTCCGGCGGCGGCCATGGCGGTGAGCATGCCCAGCAGGGCCCCGGTGCCGTCCACGATGGCGGCGTCCACCACCTGGCCCAGGCCCGTCCTGGTGCGCTCCAGCAGCGCCGCCAGCACCCCGGCGACCAGGAACATGCCACCGCCCGCGAAGTCGCCCAGCAGGTTCAGGGGCGGCAGCGGAGGCCCTTCGGCCGGGCCGATGGCGTGCAGGGCACCGGAAAGCGCGAGGTAGTTGATGTCGTGCCCGGGGCTGTGGGCCAGCGGTCCGTCCTGGCCCCAGCCCGTCATGCGGGCGTAGACCAGGGCGGGGTTGCGGCGCAGGCACTCCCCGGGACCGGCGCCGAGGCGTTCCATGACGCCGGGGCGGAAGCCCTCTACCAGGACGTCGGCCCCGGCGGCGAGTTCCAGCAGCCGCGCGCGCCCGCCGGGTGTCTTCAGGTCCAGCTCCACCCGGCGCCGCCCGCGGTCCAGTTCGCGGTGCCAGGCGGCGAACGCGCGCGGGGCGCCGGGGCGGTCCACGCGCAGCACGTCGGCGCCGAGGTCGGCCAGCACCATGCCGGCGAAGGGCGCGGGGCCGATCGCGGCCAGCTCCACGATGCGCACCCCGCGCAGCGGTCCGGCCCGTGTCGTGGTCTCCCCGCCCGGCGCGGGGGGCGCCGGGCTCTCGTCAGTCAGGGTCATGGGCGAGAAGGTAGGGACGGGCGGTCGATGTCCTCTTGAGCGCGCGTGGGGTGGGTTGAAGCCCGCGTGGGGTGGCGGACGGTGACCTCGACCGGCCTTCGAGCGGCCCCCGGCAGCCTGGGCGCGACCCACCCGCGCCCCGGCGGACCGCCGTCGGCCGAGCAGGAGTTGCCCATGCCCACGGACACGTCCCCGGACCCCGCAAGCCCCACGGACACCACGGACCCCACGGAGGTCGCTCCCTTCCGCGTCGCCTTCCCCGAAGCGGCGCTGGCGGACCTGCGCGACCGGCTCGCCCGGACCCGCTGGCCCGAGCCCGAGACCGTCCAGGACTGGTCGCAGGGGGTGCCACTGGCCTACCTGCGGGAGCTGTGCGACTACTGGCAGCACACCTACGACTGGCGGGCCACCGAGGCGCGGCTGAACGCGGTGCCGCAGGTCCGCACGGTCATCGACGGTCTGGGGCTGCACGCGCTGCACGCCCGCTCGCCGCACCCGGACGCGCTGCCGCTGCTGGTCACGCACGGCTGGCCCGGCTCGGTGGTGGAGTTCCTTGACCTGCTGCCCGAGCTGACGAACCCGGCCGACCCCGCCGACGCCTTCCACGTCGTCTGCCCGTCGCTGCCCGGCTTCGGCTTCAGCGACAAGCCAGCCAGCCCCGGCTGGACGGCCGAGCGCATGGCCGCCGCGCTGCCGGAGCTGATGAGCCGGCTCGGCTACGAACGCTTCGCCGCGCACGGCGTGGACTGGGGCTCCTTCATCACCGCGATCATGGGCGAGACGGACACCGGGCGGCTGGTCGGCCTGCACGTGACGATGCCCTTCGCCCGGCCGCCGCAGGAGGAAGCCGCCCTCTCCGAGGCGGACTACGCGGGGCTGGCGGCGCTGAAGAAGTTCCAGCAGGAGGAGGGGGGTTACTCCGTCCTCCAGGCGACCCGGCCGCAGACCCTCGGCTACGCGCTGACGGACTCCCCCGCGGGCCAGCTGGCCTGGATGGCGGAGAAGTACCGGGCCTGGAGCGACCACGGCGGCGACCCGCACGGCGTCATCGACCGCGACCGCCTGCTGGACGCCGCGACCGTCAGCTGGCTGTCCGCGACGGCGGCCTCCTCGGCGCGGATCTACTGGGAGAGCCAGAACAAGCTGGCCCTCGCCCCGGTGAAGGTCCCGGCGGCGGTGTCCAACTTCCCCCGGGACGGCCGCATGCCGCGCCCCTGGATCGAGAACCGGTTCACCGACCTGCGCCAGTGGCGCGACCACGACCACGGCGGTCACTTCCCCGCCCTGGAGCAGCCCGGCCTGCTCCTGGACGACCTGCGCACGTTCTTCCGGCCGCTGCGCTGAAGCGGGCGGCGAGCGGATGCCCCTGCGGGGAGACTGTGCGGGTACACGGACCAAAGCCCCGGCCGCACGGAGGCCCGGGCCAGGCGACACGGCGGGAGGCCGCGAACGGTGAGCGGGACGACGACCGGGGTGCTGACCCTGCGGCAGCTGAACCGGGCGCTGCTGGAGCGGCAGGCGCTGACGCGGCGGGTGGACCTGCCCGCGCTGGCGGCGCTGGAACACCTGGTGGGCATGCAGGCGCAGGCACCCCTGCCGCCCTACACCGGCCTGTGGACGCGGCTCGCCCGCTTTTGCCCGGAGGACCTGGCCACGCTGATCACCGACCGCCAGGCGGTGCGTCTGGTGCTGATGCGCGGCACGATCCACCTGGTCAGCGCGGCGGACTGCCTGGCCCTGCGCCCGGTGCTCGCGGCCGGGTTGCAGCGGGCGCTGGGCAGCACCTTCGGCCGTCAGCTGGCCGGGGTGGACGCCGCCGAGGTGGCCGCCGAGGGCCGTCGGCTGGTGGAGGAGGAGCCGCTGACCCTGGGCGGGCTCGGCGCGCGGCTGGCCGAACGCTGGCCGGAGCACGACCCGTTCGCGCTGGCCAACGCCGTCCGGGCGCTGGTGCCGCTGGTCCAGGTGCCGCCGCGCGCCGTGTGGGGGCGCAGTGGCCAGGCTGTGCACACCACCGCCGAGGCGTGGCTCGGACGCCCGCTGGAGGCGGACACCGCCGCCGAAGGGCTCGTCCTGCGGTATCTCGCCGCCTTCGGACCGGCGAGCGTGAAGGACGTGCAGAACTGGTCGGGGCTCACCCGGCTCAGCGCGGTGGTGAAAGCCCTCAGGCCACGGCTGCGCACGTTCCGCTCCGAGGACGGGCGCGAACTGTTCGACGTGCCGGACGCCCCGCTGCCCGACGCGGACAGTCCGGCACCGGTGCGCTTCCTGCCCGAGTTCGACAACATCCTGCTCGGCCACGCCGAACGCGACCGGATCATCTCGGCCCAGGCCCGCCGCGAGGTGCTGACACGCAACGGGCTGGTGCGGGCGACGGTGTTGGTGGACGGCTTCGTCAGCGGCGTGTGGCAGCTCACCGAGAAGCGGGGCCGGGCGACGCTGGAGGTGTCTCCCTTCCGCCAGCTGTCCCGGGCCGAACGCGCGGCGGTCGAGGAGGAGGGCACCCACCTGCTCGCCTTCGCGGCGGAGAGCGCCACGACGCACGAGGTGCGGATCGGCGCCCCGGACTGATCGTCCCGGACCGGTCGTCCCGGACCGGTCGTACCGGACCGGTCGTCCCGGGCTGATCGTCTCAGAGAGATCGCCCCGGACCGGTCCTCCCGGCAGATCACGACAGGTATCGGCAGACCCTGGCAGGTAGGTGGCACGCGTACGGGCCGGGACCGGAGCAGCCGCCCGGTCCCGGCCCGTACGGCTGGGTCACCAGGCCGGGAGGTCGAGGAACTCCAGGACGGCCACCGTCCAGACGTATCCGGCGCCGACGCCCATCACGGCCACCCGGTCACCGGGCTGGGGACGGCCCGCCTCCACCAGCTGGTTGAGCCCGGCCAGTTCGTCGGCGGCTCCCATCTGGCCGCGCGTCAGCCCCCAGTCGTAGACGGTCGTGGCCCGGTCCATGCCGAGCAGGCCGTAGACGGAGAAGCCCGCGATGGTTTCGGGGAGGTTCTGGTGCACGAAGTGGGCGAGCCCGGCCTTGTCGGTGCCGGACTCGGCCAGCGCCCGGTCCAGCACGGTGACCGCGTTGCGGGTGATCTTCTCGATCACCTCGTCGTAGCCGTCCTCGTCGGCGGCGAGGAACTCCCGCTTGCGCGCACCGAGATCGATGGGTTTGCCGTCGGGGAAGGGCGTGTCGGCCCAGCCGCCCGTGCCGCGCTCCATCGGCTCCAGCGTCGGGTCGGCGACGGAGACGGTGGCCAGCAGCCGGGCGAAGCCGCCCTGGCGGGAGAGCACGAGTGCGGCCGCGCCGTCGCCGTAGACCACCTGATCCCCCGCGGACCAGCGGTCAACGTACGGCAGCCGGAAGGTGTCACCCGCCGTGACCAGCGCGGCGGACGCCCCGGGCCGGGCGCTCAGGTGGGAGGCGGCCAGTTCCAGCGCCGCCAGGCCGCCGTTGCAGCCCTGCCGGACTTCGACGGCGATGCCGGTGCCGCCGACGCTCTCGTTCTGTACGAAGCTGGCCGGAGTCCAGAAGTCGAGCCCCTGGTGGCCGACGTAGGCGTGCAGCACCAGATCGACGTCCTCGCCGGTGACGCCCGCGCGCTCGGCGGCCTGGCGCGCGGCTACGGCGGCCAGCACCGGACCCGGCTGGCCCGGGCCCGCCGTGCGGACCTCGCGGTAACCGGCCACCGCACGCGCGGCCTCGGTGTAGCGGCCGGCCGCGATGGCGTCGGCGGGAGTCTCCACGGTGTCCGGGTAGCACGCCCCGAGTCCGGCGACGTACAGGTTGTTCCAGCGCATGACGCGTCCTTTCCGTGCGATGTACGGGGTCAGGGGGCCGGTGGCCAGTGGCCGGTGGCCGCGCTCAGCCGACCGGCACCGGCGGCGCGGACGGCGACGGCTCCGGCGGCGCGGACGGCGGCAGGGTGGCGATGTGACCGGCCAGGGCCGCGATCCGCGGGGTCCGCAGGACCTGCCCCACCCGGACCCTGACCCCCAGCTCGGCCCGGATGCGCGCCACCAGGGCGGCGGCCAGCAGCGAATGCCCGCCGAGCGCGAGAAAACTCTCCTCCGCCCCGGCCACCGCGACGCCCAGCACCTCCGCATACATCCGGCACAGCGCATCCTCTACCGGCGTGCGCGGCGCTCGCGGCAGGGGCGCTTCGCTCGCGGCGGCGGGCAGCGTCCCGGGGTCCGGCAGGGCCGCCCGGTCCACCTTGCCGTTGGGGGTGAGCGGGAACACCGGCAGCGGTACCACCACGGCCGGGACCAGGTGCTCGGGCAGCGACCGCGCCAGGTGCGCGCGCAGTTCACCCGGGGTGGCCTCGCCTTCCAGCACCGCGTAGGCGACCAGGCGCGGGCCCCCGGCGTCCGCGCGCCGGACCACCACGGCCGCCCGGGCGACGGCCGGGTGCCGCAGCAGTGCCGCCTCCGGCTCCCCCGGCTCGACCCTGAAGCCCCGGATCTTGACCTGGTCGTCGGCCCGGCCGGTGAACTCCAGCCCGCCGCCGGGCAGCCGCCGCACCACGTCGCCGGTGCGGTACATCCGGGTGCCCGGCGGGCCGTAGGGGTCGGCGACGAAGCGAGCGGCCGTGAGCTCGGGCCGGTTCCAGTAGCCGTCGGCCACCTGGGCCCCGGCGACGTACAGCTCGCCGCTCTCCCCCGCGCCCACCGGCTCCAGCCGCCCGTCCAGCACCCGCAGCCCCACGTGGTCCAGCGGACGCCCGAGCGGGACCACCGAGGGCCACTCCCCGGGATCGGCGGGCAGGACGTGTGCCGTGGCAGCGTGCGTCTCGGCCGGACCGTAGACGTTGACCAGGCGGAACGGGCAGTCGCGGCGGAAGGCGCGGATCGCGCCGTCGGTGCGCAGCGCCTCGCCGCCCTGGAGGACGCGGCGCAGGGCGGGCAGCGCCGAGCCGCGCTCGGCCGCGAGGGTGAAGACGGTCTCGATGACGGCGGTCGGCGCGTACAGCTCGTGGATGCGGCGCTCGTCCAGCCACTCGGTGAACGCGGTGAGGTCGCGGCGCAGGGCGTCGGCGGGGATCACCAGCGTCCGGCCGGTGACGAGGGTGGCCAGGATCTCCTGCACGCAGAAGTCGAACCCGAGCGCGGTGAACTGGGCGGTGCGTTCGCCGGGCTGGCCGGGCAGGGTGGACGCGTGCCAGCGCAGCAGGTTGGCCAGGCCGCGTCCCGGCATCACCACGCCCTTGGGCCGCCCCGTCGAGCCGGAGGTGTAGACGAGGTAGGCGGGGTGGGCCGGGGTCAGCGCGGCGGTGCGCGCGCTGTCGCCGGGTACCGTGGCGGGCTGCGCGGCGACGGTCCGGCCCACGCCGGGGGCGGTCAGGTTGACGGTGCGCCCCGGGTCCGAGGCGGCCGGGGGCAGGACGCCGCCCGCGGTGAGGACCAGCGCCGGGTCCGCGTCGGCCAGCAGGTAGCCGATCCGCTCCGGCGGGTACTCCGGGTCCACCGGGAGGAAGGCGGCACCGGCCTTGAGCACGGCGAGCAGGGCGACGACCAGCTCCGCCGAGCGCGGCATGACCAGGGCCGTCACCCGGCCGGGACCGGCTCCGCGCCGGATCAGGTGGTGCGCCAGCCGGTTGGCCCGCGCGTCGAGTTCGGCGAAGTCCAGGGCGGTGTCCTCGAACTCGACCGCCGGGGCGTGCGGGGAGCGCCGCACCCGGTCCTCGAACAGGGTCACCGGCAGGCCGGGACCGTCCGGGGCGGCGGCGCTTCCCCCGACCGCGACGGGGGCGACGGCGGTGTCCGGGGCGACGGCGGTGTCCGGGGCGACGGGGGCGGCCGGGGCCTGGGCGGTGTGCGCGGTGCAGGCGGCCAGGGGGGCCGGGCCGAAGACGGGAACCCACCCGGCCGGTACCGCGACGGTGACAGGCCACAGCGAGTGCCGTCCGGCCGCGTCGGCGAGCACCAGGTAGCTGCCGTCCGCGTCCTCGAACGGCGCCGGGACGCTCACGGCAGCAACGCGCCCGGGCGGCGGTCCGCTCCGGAGCACGGGGAGTAGGGGTCAAGCAGGTCGCTGGGGTGGTACTCCAGCGCGAGCCGGGTGCCCGCGCCGATCGCCACCGCCGCCTCGGTGAGCACGTCCAGCGCGAGGTGGTCCTCCAGCGCTATGCCGGTCGAGTCGAAGACGGTCAGCCGCTCCCGGGCGGCGGCGAAACGCTCCGGCTCGGCGCACACCCGGCTCAGCTCCGGACCGATGTGGTCGGCCGTCAGCTGCTGGCACTCGCCCTCGCGCCGTGCCTGCTCCGGGTGGTCGGGGACGACCAGCGCGCGGTGGAGCAGGCCGGGCGGCAGCTCGGTCTTGCCGATGAGGTCGGAACCGATGGCGTTGACGTGCAGGTGCTCGCGGGTCGGCACGTCGGGCAGGACGGGCGCCGCGCCGACCTCGGTGGAGGTGGCGGTGACGATGATGTCGCAGGACCGCGCGATGTGTGCGGGATCGGCGGGCCGGACGTCCAGGCCGAGGAAGGCGGCTCGCCGGGCGAAGCTCGCCAGGTGGGCCGGGTCACGGTCGTGGGCGAGCACCGTACGCACCGGGAACTCCAGTGCCAGCGCGTGGAGCTGGGTGACGGCCTGCGCCCCGGTGCCGATCAGCCCGACGGTGGCGCTGTCGGGGCGGGCCAGCGCACGGCTGGCGACGGCGGTGACGGCGCCGGTGCGCAGCGCGGTGAGCAGCACCCCGTCGGCCACCGCCAGCAGTCGGCCGGTCAGGTCGTCGTAGCGGGCTACCGTGCCGAGAATCGTGGGCAGGCCGTAGCGCCCGGGGTTCCCGGGACTGTAGGCGACGGTCTTGACGGTGACGCCGTTCCCCGGCTCCCGGTGCGGCATCCACTCGATGATGCCGGGCACCGGTTCCGCCCGGTTGAAGCCGTCGCGCAGCGGACTGAGTTCGGCCGCACCGGTGTGCACGGCGGCCAGCCCTTCGGCGATCCGGTCGATGACGCGGCGCATCAGCTCGTCCCGGCCGTACTCGTGCAGCATCCGGACGATGTCCGGCTGGGTCAGGAGCAGGGTGTCCATGGACTCTCCCGTTGAGTTCTGGCGGCCTTCGCCGCGCGGTGGCGTCCTCACGGTGGAAGGAAGCCCTCGAAGGACGCTCGGCCTCCGCTGCACTGCGGCTCGCCCACCCCGGGCTCGCCCGCCCCGGCCCGCCGCGTCAAGCGCGCCTGTAGCGGGCGCGGCTCTACTGCGCCGGTGCTCGCGGCCGGACGGCGGACGTCCCCCCTCCGGCTGCCGCGTCCGGTCGCGGGCACGCCCGGCACCCCCGCACCGGCCGGGCCGGACGCAGCACAGGCCGCATCGCAGGCCGCGTCCCAGACCGCATCGCGCAGTGCGTCGCAGGCCGCATCGCAGACTGAGAGGACACCCCATGCGCCCCACCACCGCTTCCGCCACCGGCTCCGCCGGGCGCCGAGGCGCCCCACCGCACCGGCTGGCCCACGTCACCGGCCTCCTGCTGGCGGCGCTCGTGCTGCTGCTGGGTCCCGGCGCGGTCCCCGCCGCCCCGCACTCCGGCGCGGCTCCCGCCGCCGCCCACGACGGTGCGCACCGCACGCCCGCCGCCCACGACGGTGCGCACCGCACGGCCGCCGCCGTGACGGGCACCTGGGATCTCACCGTGACCATCGACCTGGGCCACGACACGGTGACCACCGTCACCCGCTTCTACTTCCACCCCAACCGCACGCTCACCACCGACTCCACGCATGACAGCGGCGACCCGGCCTTCGCGGGCAGCGGCTACTGGACGGCGGACCGGGGTCGGCGGTTCAGTTTTTTCGTGACCCACCCCGACGCCCCCGCCGACCCGGGGGCCGGTGACCCAGGCGTGCCGACGGGCACGGTCAACGCCGTCCACCAGGGGAAGCTGAAGGGCCGTTCGGCGTTCACCACGACAGCGAGCGCGTTCGTGCTGAACGACCTGGACGGCGGCGTGCTGGGTCCCATTCCGGTGAGCACGAAGGCCGTCAAGGTGTCCGACAGCCCGTCGTGACACCGGCTGTCGCAGGCCGCCCGCTGGTCGGCCGCCCCGCTCGCGCGGGGCGGCCGTAGCGCTCTCCCGACAGGGTCAGCGCTCGCCGTCCGGGCGCTCGCCGTCGTCCGGGCGCTCGCCGTCCGGGCGCTCGTCGTCGGCCGGGCGCTCGTCGTCGGCCGGGACGCCGGGCCGTGGGGTCACCCCGGGCACGGTGAGTCCGGGCGCGGGCAGCTCCCCGCTCACCAGGTAGCGGTGCACCGGCTCGTCCACGGCCGGGTTGCCGCCGAGCACGTACACCTCGTGCTCGCCGGAGTCCTCGACCGTGATCAGCGCGTGGCCGAGCAGTTCGGCCATCGCGGCTCCGCCCTCGTAGTGGTCCAGCGGGTCGCCGTCGGCCTGGACGACGACCCCGGCGGGGTAGCCCGCCCGTTCCAGCCGGGTCGGCGGCTCCATCGGTTCGAAGGTCCGGAACGCGCCTACCCACGGCTGGGCGCGCAGCACCCCGTAGCCGTAGGGGAAGCGGCGGCGGAACTCCCGCATGTCCGCGTAGTAGGTCTCCAGGTCGCCGGGCCACTCGTGCTCCAGGGTGATGGCTTCGAGTACCCCGATGCGCAGCTCGCCCGCGTTGTCCTCCGGCCGCCAGACAGTCTGGCCTGCCAGCAGCCCGCGCACGGCGTCCACGTCGCCCTCCGCCGCCGCCGAGCGCAACCGGCCTACCAGGAGCCCCAGTTCCTCCCACTGGCCGCGATCCGTCGAGCGGGTGCCCATGGCGCCGTCGAAGAGTGTGCGCTGCCGGTGGTCGCCCGCCGCCTGCTCCAGCGCGGCGGCCACGCCCTCCACGGTCTCCAGCACCTCGGCGGTGGTGCGGCCGAGACCGAAGTGCCGGTGCCGGGCGCCCGTCCACCCGGCCCAGGCCCGCACGTTGCGCAGCACGGCGTCACCCTGCCGCAGGAACTGCTCCCGCCAGGTCCAGTGCGGTCCGACGCAGGAGTCGAGCACGCTGCGGTCCAGACGGCCGGGGAACATGCTGCCGAACACGGCACCGACGTAGGCGCCGTAGGCGTAGCCGACGAAGGTGACGCGTTCCTCGCCGAGCACCGCGCGCAGCAGGTCCATGTCGCGGGCGGTGTTGCGGGTGCTGATGTGGGGACGCAGGGTGCCGCCGCCCCGGCGGCAGCCCTCCTCCCGGCGCCGCATGTCCTCGGCCAGGAGCGGGAAGGCGTCGTCAGCCGGACGGGAGTCGAACGGCGCCCGGGCGGCCACCACCTCGGCGTGCAGCGGGGTGGAGGCTCCGGTGCCCCGGGGGTCGAACCCGATGACGTCGTACACCTCGTGGACCGGCGTGCCCGCGAACCGGGAGGGCATGCGGACGCCCTGGCCCCAGTCGCCGCCGGGGCCGCCGTTGACGGCCAGCAGCACGCCGCGCCGCCGGGCCGGGTCGGCGGCCCGCAGTCGGCTCACCGCGAGGGTCAGCCGCTCCCCCGCCGGGTCCGCGTAGTCGCGCGGGACCTCCAGGACGGCGTGTTCCAGCGGTGGCCCGCCCCCCGCGCTCGCGGCGTCGGTGGTCCAGTGCAGCGGCTGGGTGCTGAGGGCGGTCAGCGCGTCGGCCGTCGCGGAACCGGTCTGTGTGGTCATCACACGTATACCTCCGTTCGAGTCGGACGCGCAGTATCGGGCGGCGCTCTCGAAGCTGCCTGGACCCGCCGGTGCCCCGCGCGGCTCCCGGCCCGGAGCACGCTCCGGCGGGGCGGGGCGGCGTCGGCCCTCCAGACCGGCTCCACCACCAGCCCAGGTGCCGCTGCCACCGTCTGCGGACACCCACCGGCCGAAACCGTACGAGAGGGACGTGATGGCCAAGATCACCTTCAAGCACCCCGACGGCGCGGAGACGGTGGTTGACGTCACCCCGCCCAACACCGTCATGCGAGCCGCGAAACTGCACGGCGTGGACGGCATCGTCGCGCAGTGCGGCGGGTCCGCGCAGTGCGGCACCTGCCACGTCTACGTCAGCCCCGACAACGAGGTGCCGCTGCCCCGGATGGACGCGGTCGAGGACGACGTGCTGTACGGCACGTACAGCCCGCGCCGGGAGACCAGCCGGCTGAGCTGCCAGCTCCCGGTGTCCGATGAGCTCGACGGGCTGGTCGTCCACCTGCCCGAGGGCCAGCTCTGATGCCCGCCCCAGCCGCCCCACCGGGACCGGCCGGTTCCGGCCCGGTGCCGGGCAGTTCCGGCCCGGTGCCGGGCAGTTCCGGCCCGGTGCCGGGCAGTTCCGGCCCGGGGCCGGTCGTCATCGTCGGGGCCGGTCCCGCCGGGGCGGGCGTCGCGACCGAGCTGCGGGAGCGCGGCTACGGGGGGCCGATCACGCTGGTCGGGAAGGAGGGCGTGCCGCCCTACCAGCGCCCGCCCCTGTCCAAGGGCTACCTGACCGGCACCACCTCCCCCGGCGAGCTGCCGATCCGGCCAGCCGCCTGGTACGGCGAGCGCGGCATCGACCTCCTCACCGACGACCCCGCCCGCGCGCTCGACCCGCACCGCCAGCGGGTCACCCTGCACTCGGGACGTGAACTCCCCTACGGCAGGCTGGTCCTGGCCACCGGAGCCCGTCCCCGGCCGCTGGCCGTCCCCGGCGCGACGCTGCCCGGCGTGCTGTCCTTGCGCAGCCTGGCCGACGCCGACGCGCTCGCCGCCGCACTGCGGCCCGGCGGCCGGGACCTGCTGGTCATCGGCGGCGGGTTCGTCGGCCTGGAGGTCGCCGCCGCCGCCCACGCGCTGGGCTGGCGCGTCACGGTGGTGGAGGCGGGACAGCGGCTGCTGGCCCGGTCCGTCAGCCCCCGGCTCTCCGCCCACCTCGCCGCCGTCCACCAAGCCCACGGTGTCCGGGTGCTGACGGGGCGTGAGGTGGTGGCGCTGTGCGACACCGGCTCGGGCCGCGTCGGGGCGTTCGAGCTGGCGGGCGGCGAGCGGTACGCGGCGGACGTGGTGGTCGCCGGGATCGGCGTGCTGCCGGAGACCCGCCTCGCCGCCGACGCCGGACTGAGCGTCGGCGACGGCGTCCTGGTGGACGCGCTGCTGCGCACCAGCGACCGCGCGGTCTACGCACTGGGCGACTGCGCCCGCTTCCCAAACCACTCGGCCGGACGCATGACCCGGCTGGAGTCCGTGCAGAACGCCGCTGACCAGGCCCGCTGCGTGGCCGCCGGGCTGTGCGGCGAGCCCGAACCCTACCGGGCGGTGCCCTGGTTCTGGACCGAGCAGTACGGCCTGCGGGTGCAGATCGCGGGCCTCACCACGGGCCACGACCAGACCCTCGTCCACGGGGACGTGGCGGGCGGCCGGTTCTCCGTCTTCTGCTTCCGCGCGGGGCGGCTTGTGGGCACCGAATCGGTGAACCGGACCGCCGACCACATGATCACCCGTCGGCTGCTGGCCTCGGGCGCCCCCGGACCGCGCCCCGAGGACGTGGCCCGCCCGGACTTCGACCTGCGCACCCACCAGCACCTGGCTGTCTGAACGACCTTCCACCACCCGTCCTAAGGAGATCCCGCCATGAGCACCGGCACCGCCGACTCCACCACCACCACCGCCGAGGCCCCCGGCGAGCCCGAACAGCCGGTCTTCCCCTACGCGCGGGCGTGCCCGTTCAGCACGCCGAAGGAGTACGCGCAGATGGTTGAGGAGGACGTCTCCCAGGTCACCCTGCGCGGCTCGGGCCTGCGGATATGGACGGTCACCGGCTACCACACCATCCGGGAGCTGCTGACAGACCCGCGCGTGAGCGCCTCGCGCAAGCACGCCAACTTCCCCTTCTACTTCATCGCGCCACCGGAGTTCCGCACGGAGACCTCCTTCATCGGCTACGACGGCGCCGAGCACACCAGCACCCGCCGCAAGGCCGCGCTGACCTTCACCCACCGCCAGGTGCAACGGCTGCGCCCGCGCATCGAGGAGATCGTTGACGACCACCTGGACCGGATGCTGGAGATGGAGCCGCCGGTGGACATGCACCGCGTCTTCTCGCTCGCGGTGCCGATGACCGTCATCTGCGAGCTGCTGGGCATCCCGCAGGACGAGCACGACTTCTTCATCAAGCACGGCACCGCCCTGCTGGGCGGCCACAGCACGGCGGAGGAGCGCCAGGCGGCGATCGTCGAGGTCAACGCCTACGTGGAGCAGCTGATCCGGATCAAGGAGGAGAAGCCGGGCGAGGACCTGCTGAGCCGGGCGATGGCCGACTACCGCGCGTCGGGCGAGGAGTACACCGACCGCGACCTGTTCAACATGGTGCGGCTGCTGATGAACGGCGGCCACGAGACGACCGCGAGTCAGATCTCCCTGGGCACCGCCTGCCTGCTGGAGAACCCGGACCAGCTCGCCCTGCTGAAGGCCGACCCCGAGCTGGTCAAACCGGCGGTCGAGGAACTGGTGCGGATCGCCACCATCGGCGACACGGCCATCCCGCGTGTGGCGCTGGAGGACATCGAGATCGGCGGCAAGGTCATCCGCGCGGGAGACGGCATCCTGTGCCTGGGCCTGGCCGGTAACCGGGACCCGGAGGTCTTCCCCGAGCCCGACAAAATGGACATCAGCCGGGGCAGCCGCAAACACCTCGGGTTCGGCCACGGCGTCCACCACTGCATCGGCGCGGACCTGGCCCGGCTGGAACTCCAGATCGTGTGGAGCAAGCTGTTCGCACGCATCCCGACGCTGCGCCTGGCCACCCCCTTCGCGGACATCCCCCGCAAGGAGGGCGCGGTCATCTACGGCCTGTGGGAGCTGCCCGTCACCTGGTGAACCCGGCCCCCCAGACCACCGGTGTGCCGGCCACCAGCACGGGCCAGGCCTGCGACACCAGCCGAACCTGGCGAACGCGATCTGCCCCGGTGACACCGACCGCACCGGCTCCCGGAGCTGAGCGGAACCCAACGGGGGGTGGCGCGACCGTCGGTCGTGCCACCCCCCGTGCCTGTGCCCCGCGCCTGGCTGGGTCAGCCGAACGCCCTGATACCCGACCAGTCCACCGAGAGAACCGTCTTCACGTGGGCGTTGGTGTTGGTCTTCGACGGGTGGTAGACGCGCATCGTGCCGTCCTTCCCCGAGCGGGCCCACAGGTCCGGAATGCGGTCCCCGTTCACGTCAGGGATGGCGATGATGGCCGTGATGTTGGTGGCCGTCCAGTTTGAGCCGTATTTCTGGTCTCCATCACGGGAGTTGACGGACAGTCTGAGCGATTGCAGATCGACGCTGCCCGCCTTCGCCCCCGGCTTGCCGTGACGCAGGTACATGTTGCCGTTCTCCAGGTTGCGCCACAGCAGGTCGGGCGTCCCGTCCAGGTCAATGTCCGCCACGTTGACGACTTCCCGGGTAGCCCAGGCGGTGTGCTGCATCAGCGTCGCCTTCTGGAAGCTCGCTCCGGTGTAGCCGGTGAGCATCCAGTACTCCTTCCCCGCGCGCAGCGCCAGGTCGGGGAGCTTGTCGCCGGTCACGTCACCCACGGCCTTGATCTGTGTCCACCCCGCCGGGTCGGGGGCGTTGGAGGGCAGCAGGACCCGCAGGCGCTTGTCCACGTTGAAGCTGCCGTAACCGTCGCCGGGGTAGAGCCAGAAGCCGCCGTCGGGGGTGCGGGCGAACAGGTCCGTCGCACCGTCGCCGGGGTAGGTGTCGGCGTACTTGGCGATCAGGGCGGCCTTGCCGGTGTCGGGGTCGTACCAGTGGCCGGGCTGGTTGAGGGTGCCCTTGGAGTTGTAGGAGGCGGCCATGGTGCCGTACAGCTCGCCCTCGGGGTGACCGGGCAGACCGCGCAGCTCGCCGGAGGGGTAGATGGTCAGCAGGTCCGGGCGTCCGTCGCCGCCGAGGTCACCGGGGCCGTCGGCCTCCGAGCGGGGCGGCACGTAGAAGTGATAGTCGGTGCGCTCGCTGCGGTTGCCGACCGCGTCGTAGGCGTAGACGTGCAGGTAGATCGGGCCGGAGTGCGGGGGTTTGAGGTTGGAGACGGTGGCCTTGCCGGAGCTGGCGGTGACCGTCTTGTAGCTCTGGCTGGAGAAGGTGTACTTGAACTTGGTCGCTCCGGCGGAGGAGAAGGTGGCCGATCCGCTCTCCCCGAACGTCATGTTCGCCCAGGTGGCGCCGTCTGAGGTGGCCGCCGTGAAGACCTCGCTCTCCACCGTCGGCGCCGGAGGCGCGGAGGCATCGATGGTGATGCGGCAGGGCTTCGTACCCGGCGGGAAGAACGTGGAGACAGCGCCCTCGCTGTCCTCGGCCCGGACATCCCAGTAGTAGCTGGTCTTGTCCGCCAGCGTGGTGGAGGGGATCGTGATCGAACCCCGGCCACTGCTGAGCGTGGTGTCAAGGGTGCCGCTGGGGGCCGACGTACCGGCCTTCCAGAAGCGGAAGCGCAGGCCCTTCAGGTTGCCGTCGGGATCGCTGGACCTCGCGGAGATGACGAGGTTGGTCTTGGCGACGGTGCGTCCGCTGGTGGTGCAGGCGCCGCCCGGGGTCATCGTGCCGTCGGTGGGCTCCTTGGGCTTGCGGTTGTAGTCCACCGTCAGGGTCGCGGTGGAGGCCCGGAACTTGCGCCAGGTGTAGGTGCTGGTCTCGGTGGTCGCCCGCAGGCCCAGGGTGATGTTCGACCAGCCGTTCTTGGCGCCCTTCTGCGCGGCGTCCTTGACGTTGAAGGACACGTACTCGTCCTTGCACCTCGACCCGTAGCCGTGCGCGAAGGACTTCTTCTCCTGCAGGGTGGACCAGGAGGGTTGCTTGTTCCAGGTGGCCGTCACCCCCTGGAAAGAGGGCAGCGGCACAGCCGATCTGACGGACGCCGAGCCCGGCTCCCCCGTCCCCGTCGCTGACCTTCCCGTCGCCCTCGGCGTCCCCGAAGGCACCGACCCGGCCGATGTCGCCGGTGACTGGACGGTGGGGCTCGCCGCGCCCGAGACCTCCCAGGACGCGGGCGTATCCGGCCTGGTCATGAAGATCACGCCGCCCACCAGCGCCGACCCCGGCGCCCAGGTGGACCTCAGCGTCGACTACACCGCCTTCGCCGACCTCTACGGTCCGCAGGCCGCCGACCGCTTCGGCCTCATGCTCCTGCCGGACTGCGTCTACGACGCGCCCGACTCCGGCGACTGCGCCCCCGACAGCGGCGTGAGCACCATGTCTCTGTCCGCCGAGGAGAGCACCCCGGCCGGCGACGCCTTCCAGCCGGTGCCCAGCGAAGTGGAGCTGGTGCCCGCCGCCAAGGCCCCCACCCGCGCCGAAGCCCCCGAGGGAACCACGACCCGCCGCATCGTCACCGGCTCCGTGCCGGTGGGCCAGTTGCTCGGTGAGGACGCCGGTTTCGCCTCCCGGGCCGAGGGCGCCTCCGTGCGCACCGCGGCGCTGCCCGCCGCCGGGACCTCGGCCGGCTCCGGCGTCGTCGGCGCGCTGGACACCGGCGCGTCGGCGTCCGGCGACTACACCGCCACCCCGCTGTCGTCCGCCGGTTCCTGGGCCGCTGGCTCCTCCTCCGGCGCCTTCACCTACTCCTACCCCTTGCAGGTCCCCGAGACGGCCGGCGGCCTGGTGCCCAAGGTCGCGCTGGGCTACTCCTCGCAGTCCGTGGACGGACGCACCTCCGCCACCAACAACCAGGCGTCCTGGATCGGCGACGGCTGGGACTACAACGCGGGCGCCATCTCCCGCACCTATGCCAACTGCCGCCAGGACTCCAAGAAGTCGGGCTCGAACAACGCCAAGCACCGCACGGCCGACCTGTGCTGGGGCTCGAACAACGCCACCCTCTCCCTGGGCGGCATGACCACCGAACTGGTCTGGGACAAGGACAAGGGCACCTGGTTCACAGCGAACGGTGACGGCTCCAAGGTCGAGCTGCGCAAGGACACCAAGCTCGGCAACGGCGACGCCGACGGCGAGTACTGGGTCGTCACCACCCGCGACGGCACCCGCTACCACTTCGGGCGCCACCGGCTGCCCGGCTGGTCCGAGGGCGACCCGGTGACCAACTCCGTCCTGTCCGTCCCGGTCTACGGCAACCACCCGGGCGAACCCTGCTACCAGGCAGGCAACTGGGGCAAGTCCTCGTGCACGCAGGGCTGGCGCTGGTCCCTGGACTACGTCGAAGACGTCCACGGCAACGCCATGTCCCTGTGGTGGAAGCGCGAGACCAACTACTACGCCAAGAACTTCAACTTCAAGGCCCCCGTCTCCTACCACCGTGGCGGCTACCTCACCCGCATCGACTACGGGCAGCGCGCCTCCTCGCTCTTCTCCGCCAAGCCGCTGGCGCAGGTCTCCTTCACCGTCGCCGAACGATGCTACGCCGAGGACGGCGTCACCTGCTCGGAGGAGAACTTCAGCGCCAAGGACCCGGGTAAGTACCGCATCTGGTACGACACCCCCGCCGACCTGCGCTGTGCGCCGGGCAAGCAGAAGTGCTGGAACGCGGGCCCCTCGTTCTGGACCCGCAAGCGGCTGGACAAGGTCGAGACCAGGACGCAGCGCGTCCGTGGCTCCGAGAGCCTGAAGCTCGTCGATACCTACCAGCTCAAGCAGAAGTTCCCGGTGTTGCGCACGGGCCCCAACACCGCCCTGTGGCTGGAGTCGATCAGCCGCACCGGGCACGGGGTGGACGGCAAGACCGCGAAGCTCAGCCCAGTGCGCTTCGAGTCCAACGCCGACGACATGCCCAACCGCGTCATGCGGGGAAGCAATGACCCGCGTCCTGGCTTCTCCCGGCTGCGCATCGCGCGCGTCATCAACGAGTACGGCGGCGAGACCGTCATCAACTACCGCAAGCCCGCCGGTGAGTGCGCCAGCGGTACCGGGCTGCCCGGCAAGTCGGATAAGGCGGCCCTGAAGTCCAACAACCGCCTGTGCTACCCGGTGTTCTGGCATCCGGACCCGGAGGCGGAAGAAATCGACTGGTTCCACAAGTACGTGGTGGATTCCGTCGAAGAACTCCCCAACGTGGACGGCGCCTTCTCCACCCACACCCGCTACGGCTACCAGAACGCCGGCTGGCGGCTCGCGGAGCAGGAGTTCACCAAGAAGTCCCGGCGCACCTACTCCAAGTTCGCCGGGTTCGAACAGGTCACCGTCCTCACCGGCACCACTGACGCGGCCATCGGCAGCAAGCCCACCAAGGCCGTCACCCGCTTCTTCCGGGGCATGGGCGCCAGCGTGCCCGTGAAGTCGGTCACCGGGCAGGAAATCGCCAAGGACGAGGAGCCCTTCGCGGGCCGCATCGCCGAGGAGCTCACCTACGCGGAGGCCAGCGACGCCGACGACAAGTGGCTGACCCGCACCATCACCCAGCCCGACGCCACCCAACTCGGCAAGCGAGTGCGCGGCGACGGCCTGAGCGACCTGCGCGCCTGGCGGGTGACCGAGCCCCGCAGCGTCTCCTACACCAAGTCCTCCGGCACCGGCGACGACCAGCGCACCGAACGCGCCGTCGAGACCAAGACCACCTACGAGCCGGTCTACGGCCTGCCCACCCGCACGGAGTTCCTCGGCGACACCGGCAAAACCGGCGACGAGTCCTGCTCGCTGATGGAGTACGTCCACCACCAGGGCAAACACCTCATCGGCCTGACCAAGCAGGTCCGCACCAGCGCGACGACCTGCGCCAAGGCCACCTTCAGCGACCTCAGCACCCTGGCCTCCGCCAGCCGCACCGCCTACGACGGCGGTGACTACGGCGCCGCGCTGAGCGGATCGACCCGCGGCCTGCCCAGCAAGACCTGGTCGCTGAAGGCCGACGGCTCCGGCTTCCAGACGGACGGCAGCGCCACCTTCGACGCCATCGGCCGCGTCATCAAGCAGACCGACCCCGACCAGAAGTCCTCCACCATCACCTACGACCCGCCCACCGGGCAGGCGTACAAGGTCATCCACCGCAACCCCCTCCTGCACACCGAGACCAGCGAACTGGACCCGGGCCGCGGCACCACCCTCAAGCGGACCGACACCAACGGTCACTCCCACCTGATCAGGTTCGACCCGCTGGGCCGCCTGACCGAGGCGTGGGGGCCGGGACGCAGCCCCGGGAATGACAAGGTGCCGGACTTCCAGGCCACCTACACCACCCCCGACTACGATCCCGCTACCCAGATCCGCAAGCCCCCGTACATCACCACCCGCACCCGGGGCCACGACGACCGCGTGGAAACGTCCGTCACCCTCTACGACGGCATGGGCCGCGAGCGGCAGAGCCAGGAGCAGGCCACCGGCGACGGGCGCCTGATCACGGACACGCTGTACAACACCTCCGGTGAGGTGTGGCAGACCAACAACGCCTACTTCACCGAAGGCAAGCCCGAAGGCGAGCTGTTCACCCCGCTCGCCGACACGGCCGTACCCAACGCCACCCGCTACACCTACGACGGCCTGGGCCGGGTGCTGACGGAGATGCCCGTCCTGCGGGGCTCCGACACCCCCGAGCGGGCCACCCGCTACACCTACGGTGCCGACCACTCCACGGTGATCAACCCCAAGGGCGGCGCGTCCTACCGCGTCTTCTCCGACGCCCTGGGCCGCACCACCCGCGTGGACACCTTCACCGACACCGACCGCGAGAAGTTCACCTCCCTCCGGTACGGCTACGACAAGCGCGGACAGCTCGCCCGGGCCACCCACTCCGCCGACCCGGACCACCCCTGGTCGTGGACCTACGACGGGCGCGGCCGGATGAAGACGGCCACCGACCCGGACACCGGCACCACCCGCACCACCTACGACCACCTCGACCGGCCGGTGACGGTCACCAACGCGCGCGGCATCACGGTGTGGACCGGGTACGACGTGCTCTCCCGCCCCACCCAGCAGCGGCTGGACAACTCCACCGGCACCCTGCTGGCGGCGTACGGCTACGACGCGGCGGCCGGCGGCAAGGGCCTGCCCTCCACCGCCACGCGCTACACCGACGGCCAGCCGTACACGATGAAGGTGGACGGCTACACCGACGACTACGCCCCCACCTCCACGACCCTCACCCTGCCGCACACCGTCGCGACCACCTGGGGTCTCAAGAGCTCCTACACCTACGGCTACGAGTACACCGACACCGGGCTGGTGCAGTCCGCCACGCTTCCCGCCGCCGGGAACCTCGAAGCCGAAAAGCTCGTCACCCGCTACAACGAGGACGGCCTGCCACTGTCCGTCTCCGGCAAGGACTGGTACGGCTCCGAGGTCGTCTACTCCCCCTACGGGCAGGTCCAGCGCGCCACGCTCGGCCCGCAGCCCAACCGGGTGTGGACCCAGGCCAACTACGACGAGGCCAGCGGCGCGCTCACCGACCAGATGGTCTACCGCGAGCAGACCGGCTCCCAGGCCGTCGTCGGCGGCAACCTCGTCTCCCACCGCTCCTACTGGTACGACCCCGCGGGCAACGTCACCGCCATCCGCGAGCGGGCCAAGGGCATCGAGGAACGGCAGTGCTTCCGCCACGGACCCGCTCGGCCAGCTCACCGACGCCTGGACCTCCAGCGAGCAGCCCTCCTGCGCCAAGGGGCCCATCAGCTCCGACGGCACCGTCAACGTCACCGGCGGCCCGGACGTCTCCGGCTACTGGCAGGAGTACGAGTACGACCTGCTCGGCAACCGCACCTCGCTGGTGGAGAAGGACCTCGGCGGCGACACCGCCAAGGACGCCACCACCACCTACACCTACGGCAAGGCCGACGGCAGCCAGCCGCACACCCTCACCAAGGTGAAGAAGGCGTACACCACCCCGGCCGGCGCCCAGGTGACCGCCGAGGCCGAGCGGCTGTACGAGCTGACGGGTGAAACCAAGTCCGTCACCTCCATCGACAACGGCGACAGCCAGGACCTCACCTGGACCTACGACGGCAAGATCGAGCGCATCACCGGCCAGGGCAGCAACGGCAAGACGCCCTACGTGGGCCTGGGCGGCAAATGCCTCGACCTCAAGGGCGCCATCGTCAAGGCGGGGCAGCCCGTCCAGCTGTACTCCTGCAACGGCTCGTCCGCGCAGAACTGGACCTTCGACCCAGCGCCCCACCAGAGCGACGCAGACCTGGGCGCGCTGACGATCTTCGATGAGCAGTGCGTGGAGCCCGCCTCCGGGAAGGCGGGGGCGGCCCTGGGCCTCCAGAAGTGCGACGGCTCAGCCAACCAGCAGATCCGGCGCACCACCACGGGACAGCTCAAGCACCGCTCCTCCGGCCTGTGCCTGGCCGTGCGGAACAGCTCCACGGCCAACAGCACACCCGTCGTACTGACAGGCTGCGGCAGCGCCGCGACCGCGCAGCGGTGGGAACCGCAGAACGAGACCCGGCACATCTACGGGCCGGACGGATCGCGGCTCCTGACCGTCCAGCAGCAGCAAGCCACGCTGCACCTGGGCGAGGCCGAGGTCACCGTCCGCAAGGGTGGCGACGTCGTCAGCACCCAGCGCACCTACGCCGCATCCGGCGGCACGGTACTGCGCTCCCTCTACGGCACCGGCTCGGAACGCGTGGTCGCACTGGCCAGCGACCACCAGGGCAGCCCCTACGCGGAGGTCCACCTCACCGGCGACATGGCCGTACGCGTCCGCAAGCAGGACCCGTTCGGCAACCAGCGCGGCACCGACACGGTAGGCGCTGGCCTCACCACCCACACCGGGTTCCTGGGCGCCACCGAGGACAACGCCTCCGGCTACACCCCCCTCGGCGCCCGCCTGTACGACCCGGCCGTCGGACGCTTCCTGTCCGCCGACCCGCTGCTCGACCTGGCCGACCCGTTGCAGTCCAACGGCTACGCCTACGCCCACAACAACCCGGTCACCCTCTCCGACCCGACCGGCCTGGCCGTCAGCCTGACCGCCTCCGAGCGCGCCGCCGCCCTCGCGGGCGCGGGCCTCTCCGCCGCGGCCGTCGCCCAGGCCACGGCCGACAAGAACCGGAGCATCGTCTCGGTGATCCGTGGTGCCGCCTGGGGAACCCTGAAGGAGTTCATCGGCATCAACGACGCCGTGAACTGTTTCCAGGGAGACCTGTGGGGCTGCGGAAGCCTCATCATCGGGGCAATCCCGTTGGGCAAGGTGACGAAAATTCCCTCTGCCCTCAAGGCAATCGGCCGCACGGTCGACGCCATCCTGGCGTGGAGAACGGCGGTGGCCGCAGCCAAGAAAACTCTCGCCGTCGCCAACGCCGCCCTGGCCAAGGCGCTGAAATCCAAGAAGGCGGCGATAGCCAAGGCCAAGAAGGCCGCACAAGCCGCAAAGAAGAAAGCAGCAGAAAAAGCCCAAACCACCAGCAACAAGGCCGTCAACACCACCAAGAAGACCGGAAACACGGTCCAGAAGAAGGCTCAGGCCAAGTCCAACCCGCGCGCTTCCTCCGTCGCCAAGACCCACGGCACCAAAAGGGCCAGCAGCGGAACGAAGTCCACGTCCAAGCCCGGCGGCTCCTCCGGCGCCTCCTCCCGCAGCAAGGGTGGCACCAGCGGCAGCGGCGGCTCCGGCAAGGTGGATGAGGCACCCGAGTCCGGGGGCACCTGCAACAGCTTCACCCCCGACACCAAGGTCCTCATGGCCGACGGCTCCACCAAGCCGATCAAGGACGTGAAGACCGGCGACAAGGTCATCGCCACCGACCCCCGCACGGGTGAAACCCGGGTGGAGACGGTCACCGCCGAGATCACCGGCCAGGGCCTCAAGCACCTGGTCAAGGTCACGATCGACACCGACGGTGACCAGGGCACCAAGACCGCCCAGGTCACCTCAACCGACGGCCACCCCTTCTGGGTCCCCGAGCTCGACGCCTGGATCGGCGCCACCGACCTCCAACCCGGCCAGTGGCTCCGCACCAGCGCCGGCACCCACGTCCAGATCACCGCCGTCAAACGCTGGACCACCCAACAAGCAGGCGTCCACAACCTCACCGTCAGCAACCTCCACACGTACTATGTGGTGGCAGGGTCCACGCCGGTCCTGTCGCACAACACCGGCGGCGGCGGTCACATGTGCGATATCACCGCGACCGCTCCTGATGGGAGCACGCGTGTCGACGTGACGCTGGAGAGCGGTGACATGACTCCGGAGGAGGCTGCTCTCGGCTATCCCAATAATGTCGCTTTCACGCACACGGAGCACCGGTTCTCGCGTATGGCAGGCGCCTCCACAGGACCGAAGGTCTCACTTCCCAACGATCCATCCGCTGGCAAACACCCCTTGAGTCCCGGGGACGCGGTGACCATGCGAGGCCAACTTCCGCCCTGTCCAAGGTGCAAGGGGGCGATGAACCGCATGGTCAGAGAATTGGGAGTGTCAGTTACGTATATATGGGACGGGGTCAAGGGCGCCGGAACATGGAGGGCAAGGGGCAAACGATGAGACTGACTGCCACCGAGGTCGGGTTCTTTCAGGACTACGAGGACGAGGAGATCCTTGAGGTAGGGGTGAGTGGGATCGACGAGGCTGGCGTTCAGAGATCATTCTCAATCCAGCGATCCACCTATGAGCCTGACGAACAGGAAGTGCAGTCTGGAATGGACTCCTACGCCGTCTCGAACGAACAAGGTTTCACGGTTTACGGGTGCCTGCGGCGGGTGCATATTAGCGGCTCGTTGTTGACCCTAACTTTCACAGCTGAAGACGCAAATATTCTTGAAATCCCAACTGCCGTGGAAGTGGATCTGCATGATCCTGGAGTCGATATCCCGAACCTATCCACAAAGTTGAGTGATATACTGAAATGGGGCGCACCCGAGAAGCGGCCAGAACTGATCGGGTTGAACGCTTCCGAGTAGCCGCCAGATGAGCGAATTTGGCGCTATACGCTAACGCCGGCTGCTCAGATCAATACATATGGGTCCCGCCCGGAAGTCTTTTCGGGCGGGACCCATATGGCGTTTGACGGCAACGTCACCGGACGGCGGCTGCGGAGGGCGGGCTGAGGCCGCCCTCCGCCGAGCGGAGGACGTTGCTGAGGTGTGGCCCCGGCGGGACGGTCGGTGGCGATCAAGGTGTCGTCCAGGCGCACGGAGCTCATTTCTTCCGAGCAGCAGCGCTTCAACGCCTCGTGCGGGTCTGTGGTCGGGGGTGTATCGGCAGGCGGGGCAGCGGTGGCGATGGGCCTCGCGGCTCGCAGGCCGTTCGGGGCTCGCGGATGTGTCCGACTGGCCCCTGGCTGCGAGGTGGGGCGGGGTATTGGGGGTGGGGGATCGGGGGGTGGTATCGCCCGGGGTGTGCGCGGGGCGTTGACGGCGGGGGCGGGGGGTGTGAAGGTGCGGGCGTTTAGGTCATGAGCATGACGAGTTGATGGGTCGGGGCGGGACAAGGCTCCGGGTCCCGGCCTGTCGGTTCTCGGCGTGTTCGCTCGTGTGGCCGCACAGCACCTCCCCCACACCTCCCAGCCAAGGAGTCCTGGTGCACCCGAGACTAAAAGCGGCGGGCGTCACGCTCGCTGTCCTGGCGACGACGGTTGCTCTGCCCGCCGTCTCCGTCGCCCACGCGGCACCCACCACCGCGCCCATGTCAGCTGGCGCCCAACCCGCCTCCGCTACCGACAGCCCCGCCACCACCAACACCGCGAACGCCGCCCCCACCCGCGTCACGTCCGCGACCGCCAACACCGCAAGCGCCACACCCGCCGCCGCCCACGCCGCAGGCGACTCCCCCACCGCTGCCAGCACCGTGAGCGCCGCCGCCGCCGCTGCCAGCCCAGCGAGCGCCAGCACCGCTACCGCCAGCGCCGCGAGCGCCAACACCGCACCCACCCCCGCCGTGGTCGCCGCACCGGACATCGACATCGACGCCGTCCGCGCGCACCTGCGGGAGTTCAGCGACATCGCCGCCCGCAACGGTGGCAATCGGCACGCCACCGGCAGGGGGTACGACGCGTCCGTGGCCTACGTGAAGGGCAAGCTGCGCGCGGCCGGGTTCACCGTCACCGAGCAGACCTGCACCTCCGGGTGCTCACGCGGCGCGGGGCCGAACCTGATAGCCGAGTGGCCGCACGGCAACGCCGACCGGGTGTACCTGTTCGGCGGCCACCTCGACGGAGTGTCGTCCGGCCCGGGCATGAACGACAACGCGTCGGGCTCGGCGGCACTGCTGGAGGTCGCCCTCACGCTGGCCGAGCAGCGCCCCGCCATGACCAGCCGCGTGCGCTTCGCCTGGTGGACCGACGAGGAGCAGGGCCTGAACGGGTCGCAGTTCTACGTCCGCTCCCTCAGCGGCACCGAGCGCTCCCGCATCGCGGCGTACTACAACTTCGACATGATCGCCTCCGTCAACGGCGGCTACTTCATCAACCGCATCAACTCCGCCGCCGCCCGGCCGATGAAGGCGTACTGGGACTCCCTTGGCCTGCGGCCCGAGGAGAACACCGAGGGCGCGGGCCGTTCCGACGACTACCCGTTCCAGCGGGCCGGTATCCCCACCTCCGGCTACGCCATGGGCGCGGGCTACCGCAAGACGTCCGCCCAGGCCGCCAAGTGGGGCGGTACCGCGGGCCGCTCCTACGACCCCTGCTACCACCGGTCGTGCGACACCCTCAGCAACATCAACGCCACCGGTCTGAACCGCGCGGCCGACGGCATCGCCCACACCCTGTGGGCGCAGGCGGTCGGCGACCCGGGCGGCGGCTGCACCCCGTCCGACGTCCTCGGCAACGGCGGGTTCGAGAACGGGACGTCGCCGTGGGCGGGCGACACGCATACCATCAACGCGCACGACCGGTACGAGCCGCATACCGGCAGCCGGTACGCCTGGCTGGCGGGGTACGGCCGCAGCAGCAGCGAGCAGATCCGGCAGACCGTCACCGTGCCCGGCGGGTGTGAGTCCGCCACGCTGACCTACCAGCTGCGCATCGACACCGACGAGCGGAGCGGCACCGCCTACGACACCTTCCGCGTCCAGGCCGACGGGCGCACGCTCGCCACCTTCTCCAACACCGACGCGGGCACCGGCTACGTCGAGCGCACCCTCGACCTGAGCCGCTACACCGGCCAGCAGGTCACGCTCACCTTCACCGCCACCGAGGACGGCAGCCTCCAGACCAGCTTCCTGATCGACGACGCCGCGGTGCGTATCAGCTGACAGCGCGCGCCGGGCAGCCGCCCCGGACACAGCGGATGCGCCCCGGACACGACGAAGGGGCCCGTACGACCGAGCTGGTCGTACGGGCCCCTTCGTCAGCTGGCTCGAAGGAGCCTCAGGTCACTTGACGATCTTGGTGACCTGGCCGGCGCCCACGGTCCGGCCACCCTCACGGATGGCGAACTTCAGGCCCTCCTCCATGGCGACGGGCTGGATGAGCTCCACCTTCATGTCGGTGTTGTCACCCGGCATGACCATCTCGGTGCCCTCGGGGAGGGTCACCACGCCGGTCACGTCCGTCGTGCGGAAGTAGAACTGCGGGCGGTAGTTGTTGAAGAACGGCGTGTGGCGGCCACCCTCGTCCTTGGACAGGATGTACGCCGTGGCCTCGAACTCCGTGTGCGGGGTGACCGAGCCCGGCTTGATGATGACCTGGCCGCGCTCGACGTCCTCGCGCTTGATGCCGCGGAGCAGCAGACCGACGTTCTCACCGGCCTGGCCCTCGTCGAGCAGCTTGCGGAACATCTCGATACCGGTGACGGTGGTCGAGGTCTTGTTCTCCTTGATGCCGATGATGTCAACGTTCTCGTTGACCTTGAGGACACCACGCTCGATGCGGCCGGTGACGACCGTACCGCGACCGGTGATGGTGAAGACGTCCTCGATGGGCATCAGGAAGGGCTTCTCGACGTCGCGCTCCGGCTCCGGGATCGCCTCGTCCACGGCCTTCATGAGCTCCATGACGGACTCGCCCCACTTGGCGTCGCCCTCCAGCGCCTTCAGCGCGGAGACCTTGACGACGGGAACGTCGTCGCCCGGGAACTCGTACTCGGAGAGCAGCTCGCGGACCTCAAGCTCGACGAGCTCCAGGATCTCCTCGTCGTCCACCATGTCGGCCTTGTTCAGGGCGACGACGATGTACGGAACGCCGACCTGGCGGGCCAGGAGCACGTGCTCCTTGGTCTGCGGCATCGGGCCGTCGGTGGCGGCGACCACGAGGATGGCGCCGTCCATCTGGGCGGCACCGGTGATCATGTTCTTGATGTAGTCCGCGTGACCCGGGCAGTCAACGTGGGCGTAGTGACGGGAGTCCGTCTGGTACTCGACGTGCGCGATCGAGATGGTGATACCGCGCTGGCGCTCCTCGGGAGCCTTGTCGATGTTCTCGAACGCCGAAGCCTCGTTCAGGTCCGGGAACTGGTCGTGCAGCACCTTGGTAATGGCCGCCGTGAGGGTGGTCTTACCGTGGTCGATGTGACCGATGGTGCCGATGTTGACGTGCGGCTTAGTCCGCTCGAACTTCGCCTTCGCCACTGGGGTCCTCCTGTGGACTGGTGCTGTACGCCCCCCGCACTCTGCGGAAGGGTTCAGGTGGTCGTACCGAACAAGCCAGGACCCCTAGGGGGACGCCCTTGACCCGTTCGTTCTTAAGGGCTGGCGACCGGGGCCCCGGCACGCACCGCGCGTGACGCGATGTGTGCCGGATGCCCCGTATGCCGTTGTGCTACAGCCTAAGGGGTGAGCTCAGGTCGGCGAACCGACGTCACTCGCCCCGGGCCTTCGCGACGATCTCCTCGCTGACGTTCTTGGGAACCTCGGCGTAGGAGTCGAACTGCATGGAGTAGCTCGCGCGGCCGGACGTCTTGCTCCGCAGGTCACCCACGTAGCCGAACATCTCCGACAGCGGCACCAGGCCCGTGACGAGCTTGGCGCCGCCGCGGTCCTCCATGGACTGGATCTGACCGCGCCGGGAGTTGATGTCGCCGATCACGTCACCCATGTAGTCCTCGGGCGTGGTGACCTCGACCTTCATCATCGGCTCCAGCAGGGCCGGGCTGGCCTTGCGGGCGGCCTCCTTGAAGGCCATGGAACCGGCGATCTTGAAGGCCATCTCGGAGGAGTCAACCTCGTGGTAGGCGCCGTCGAGCAGCGTCACGCGCACACCGGTCAGCGGGTAGCCGGCCAGCACGCCGAACTCCATGGCCTCCTGGCAGCCCGCGTCCACGGACGGGATGTACTCCCGCGGGATGCGACCACCGGTGATCTTGTTGACGAACTCGTAGCCGTCGCCTTCGAGCGGCTCGATCTGGATCTGCACCTTCGCGAACTGGCCGGAACCACCGGTCTGCTTCTTGTGCGTGTAGTCGTGCTTGTCGACCGACTTGCGCAGCGTCTCGCGGTAGGCCACCTGCGGCTTGCCGACGTTGGCCTCGACCTTGAACTCGCGCTTCATGCGGTCAACCAGCACGTCCAGGTGCAGCTCGCCCATGCCCGCGATGATCGTCTGGCCGGTCTCCTCGTCGGTGTTGACCTGGAAGGACGGGTCCTCCTCGGCCAGCCGCTGGATCGCGACACCCAGCTTCTCCTGGTCGCCCTTCGACTTGGGCTCGATGGCGACCTGGATCACCGGGGCCGGGAACTCCATCGACTCCAGGATCACCGGGCTGCCCGCGTCGCAGAGGGTCTCACCGGTGGTGGTCTGCTTCAGACCCATGACGGCGACGATGTCACCGGCACCCACCGAGTCGATCTCCTCACGCTTGTTCGCGTGCATCCGGTAGATCTTGCCGATGCGCTCCTTCTTGCCCTTCACGGAGTTCAGCACCTGCGTGCCGGCCACCAGGCGGCCCGAGTAGACCCGGATGAAGGTGAGCTTGCCCAGGTGCGGGTCGGAAGCGATCTTGAACGCCAGGGCGGACATCGGCTCGTCCTCGGAGGGACGGCGCTTGATGACCTCCTCGGAGTCCTTGACCGACTGACCCTCGATCGCCTCGACGTCCAGCGGCGACGGCAGGTACCGCACGACCGCGTCGAGCAGGGGCTGCACGCCCTTGTTCTTGAACGCGGTACCGCAGAACACCGGGGTCACCGTGGTGGTGCCCTCGGCGCCCGTGGACGCCAGGGTGACGCGGCGGACGGCGGCGATGAGCTGCTCCTCGGTGGGCTCCTGGCCCTCCAGGAACAGCTCCATCATCTCGTCGTCGTTCTCCGCGACGGCCTCCAGGAGCTTGCCGCGGTACTCCTGTGCGGCCTCCTGGTGGGTGTCGGGGATGTCCACGACGTCGTACGCCTCACCGAGGGCGGTCTCGGCGGACCACACGAGCGCCTTCATGCGGACCAGGTCCACGACGCCCTTGAAGTCGGCCTCGGCACCGATCGGCAGCTGCATGACCAGCGGCACCGCGCCCAGCCGGTCGACGATCATGTCGACGCAGCGGTGGAACTCGGCACCGGTGCGGTCCAGCTTGTTGACGAAGCAGATGCGCGGCACGCCGTAGCGGTCGGCCTGACGCCACACCGTCTCGGACTGCGGCTCCACACCGGCGACACCGTCGAACACCGTCACGGCACCGTCGAGCACACGCAGGGAACGCTCCACCTCGACGGTGAAGTCCACGTGACCCGGGGTGTCGATGATGTTGATGGTGTGGTCGATGTTGTTCAGCGGCCAGTGGCAGGTCGTCGCGGCGGACGTGATGGTGATGCCGCGCTCCTGCTCCTGCGCCATCCAGTCCATCGTCGCGGCACCGTCGTGGACCTCGCCGATCTTGTAGCTGACGCCGGTGTAGTACAGAATCCGCTCGGTGGTGGTCGTCTTGCCCGCGTCGATGTGGGCCATGATCCCGATGTTGCGGACCTTGGCCAGGTCAAGTGAAGTGGTAGCCATAAGGCTTCAGTCTTCTCTCGGTCTCGATGGGGTCTGCGACTACCAGCGGTAGTGCGCGAAGGCCTTGTTGGACTCGGCCATCTTGTGGGTGTCCTCGCGCTTCTTGACGGCGGCACCGAGCCCGTTGGAGGCGTCGAGCAGCTCGTTCATCAGGCGCTCGGTCATCGTCTTCTCACGGCGGGCGCGGGAGTAACCCACGATCCAGCGCAGCGCGAGAGTGGAGGAGCGGCCGGGGCGGACCTCGACCGGCACCTGGTAGGTGGCGCCACCGACACGGCGGGAGCGGACCTCAAGGGTCGGCTTCACGTTCTCCAGCGCGCGCTTGAGGGTGATGACCGGGTCGTTCCCGGACTTCTCCCGCAGGCCCTCCATCGCGCCGTAGACGATGCGCTCGGCGGTGGAGCGCTTGCCGTTCAGCAGCACCTTGTTGATGAGGGACGTCACCAGAGGAGAGCCGTAGACCGGGTCGATGTGGACCGGGCGCTTCGGGGCAGGGCCCTTACGAGGCATGCTTACTTCTCCTTCTTGGCGCCGTAGCGGCTGCGAGCCTGCTTGCGGTTCTTGACGCCCTGGGTGTCGAGCGAACCACGGATGATCTTGTAGCGAACACCCGGCAGGTCCTTCACACGGCCACCGCGCACGAGCACGATGGAGTGCTCCTGCAGGTTGTGACCCTCACCCGGAATGTAGGCCGTGACCTCGATACCGCTGGTCAGACGCACACGCGCGACCTTACGCAGGGCCGAGTTCGGCTTCTTCGGGGTGGTGGTGAAGACACGCGTGCAGACGCCGCGACGCTGGGGGGAACCCTCCAGGGCCGGCGTCTTGTTCTTCTCGACCTTGTCCTGCCGGCCCTTGCGGACCAGCTGCTGGATCGTAGGCACAGTTTCTCCGGTTTCTGTGTGCCAGTCTCGGTAAAGCTAACCTGGGCCACATTGTCCGACCCACGCGGTCGGGTGTGTCGGAGACTGCGGGCTCCCGCGAAAGCGGGGGAAGCTCCTCGGAGCTTCAGGAGCGTGCAGATCCTGGTGTCACCGGCCGAACCGTGACCGCTGTGGGAGCAGCGGAAACAGCGCAGGGGACACCCCAGGCACAAGGTCAGAGCGTACCTACCGCATTCGCTGCGGTCAAAAGCGAACGACCCGCCCGGCGCGCGGTCACGACGCGATGCCGACCAGGATGACCAGCGTCCACAGCCCCACCCCCAGGTAGCCCAGGACCAGCCCCGCCGTGGCGTACCCGTCCCCCTGCTTGCCGTGGGAGCGGATGTCGCTCCGGGCGATGTGCCCGGTGACGACGGCCGGCAGCGCGAACAGCCCCCAGGTGAGGGGCGTCAGCACGGCGAAGACGAGTGCGGCGACGGCCGCTCCGCTCGTCGGCCGGGGCACCGTGGGGGCCGGTACCGTCCAGTACCCCGGCTGCACGGGCCGCACGTACGGCACCGGTTGCGGTGCTGGTGCGGGCATCGGCACCGGGCCCTGCGGCAGGTCGGCGACCAGCGGCTGGATGTCGGCGTACGTCGCGGCCTGGTGGACGCGGGTCAGACGCGCGTCGTACTCGTCCTTGCGCAGGCGGCCCTCGGCGAAGGCGGCCTTCAGCACGTCGGCCGCGCGCTCGCGGTCGGCGTCGGAGGCGCGCATGAACGAGTGCCCGCCCGGCCAGTTCTGCGACATAGCCGACTCCTCCCCGCAGTCTGAAGCTCGTGCTCCCATCATCCCCGACGCGTCAGGGCTTCGGGGAGTTCCTGCGCGATCCCGCGCACTCCGCCCCCTCCTCCCGCAACCGGTGAGGACGGGGCTCCCGGACTCCGGCCACCCGCCGGGGCCTCGCCCGAGGCCCCGTGCCCGCACTCCCCCGGCACTCGCCAGGACGGCGAAACGCCGCTGGGCGGCACCCCCGGTGGGAGTGCCGCCCAGCGCACAGCGGAACCGCTTACTGGTTGTACGGACCGTAGTCGTAGTCCTCCAGCGGGACGGCCTGGCCGGAGCCGGTGCCGAACGGCGAGTAGTCGATGTCGTCGTAGCCGACGGCCGAGTACATCGCCGCCTTCGCCTCCTCGGTCGGCTCCACCCGGATGTTGCGGTAGCGGGACAGGCCCGTACCGGCCGGGATGAGCTTACCGATGATGACGTTCTCCTTGAGGCCGATCAGGGAGTCCGACTTGGCGTTGATCGCCGCGTCGGTCAGGACCCTGGTCGTCTCCTGGAAGGACGCCGCCGACAGCCACGACTCGGTGGCCAGCGAAGCCTTGGTGATGCCCATCAGCTGCGGACGGCCGGAGGCCGGGTGGCCCCCCTCCTGCACCACGCGCCGGTTCTCACCCTCGAACTTCGAGCGCTCGACCAGCTCGCCGGGCAGCAGCTCGGCGTCACCGGACTCGATGATCGTCACGCGGCGCAGCATCTGCCGGATGATGATCTCGATGTGCTTGTCGTGGATCGACACACCCTGCGAGTTGTAGACCTTCTGCACCTCGCCGACCAGGTGGACCTGCACGGCCCGCTGGCCCAGGATGCGCAGCACGTCGTGCGGGTTGGCCGCACCGGCCGTCAGCGGCTGGCCCACCGCCACGTGGTCGCCCTCGGAGACCTCCAGGCGCGCGCGCTTGGAGACCGGGTAGGCGGTCTCGTCCGAGCCGTCGTCCGGAGTGACGATGATCTTCTTCGTCTTCTCCGTCTCCTCGATGCGCACCCGGCCGGCCGACTCGGTGATCGGGGCGACACCCTTCGGGGTACGCGCCTCGAACAGCTCGACGACACGCGGCAGACCCTGGGTGATGTCGTCACCGGCCACACCACCGGTGTGGAAGGTACGCATCGTCAGCTGGGTGCCGGGCTCACCGATGGACTGGGCGGCGATGATGCCGACGGCCTCTCCGATGTCCACCAGCTTGCCGGTGGCCAGCGAGCGCCCGTAGCACATGGCGCAGGTGCCGACGGCCGACTCGCAGGTGAGCACGGAGCGGGTCTTGACCGTCTGCACGCCGTTGCGCACCAGCTCGTCGATGAGCACGTCGCCCAGGTCGGTACCGGCCGGGGCCAGCACCCTGCCGTCCACGACGATGTCCTCGGCCAGGCAGCGCGCGTACACGCTGGTCTCGGCGTCCTCGGCCTTGCGCAGCGCGCCGTCCGCGCCCTTGGCGGCGATCTCCAGCTTCAGGCCGCGCTCGGTGCCGCAGTCCTCCTCGCGGATGATGACGTCCTGCGAGACGTCCACCAGACGCCGGGTGAGGTACCCGGAGTCGGCGGTCCGCAGGGCGGTGTCCGCCAGACCCTTACGGGCGCCGTGCGTGGAGATGAAGTACTCCAGCACGGACAGACCCTCGCGGAACGAGGACTTGATGGGACGCGGGATGGTCTCGTTCTTGGCGTTGGAGACCAGACCGCGCATACCCGCGATCTGCCGCATCTGCATCATGTTTCCGCGCGCGCCCGAGTCAACCATCATGAAGATCGGGTTCGTCTTCGGGAAGTTGGCGTTCATGGCCTCGGCGACCTCGTTGGTCGCGCGGGTCCAGATCGTCACCAGCTCCCGGGAACGCTCGTCCTTGGTGATCAGGCCGCGCTCGTACTGCTTCTGGACGACCTCGTCCTTCTCCTCGTAGCCCGTGATGATGTCCCTCTTGGCCTCGGGCACGACCACGTCGGAGATCGCGATGGTCACCCCGGAGCGCGTGGCCCAGTGGTAACCGGCGGACTTGAGGTTGTCCAGCGTCGCGGCGACCGCCACCTTCGGGTAGCGCTCGGCCAGGTCGTTGACGATCTGGGAGAGCTGCTTCTTGCCGACGGTGTAATTGACGAACGGGAACTCCTCGGGCAGGAGCTCGTTGAACAGCGCCCGGCCCAGCGTCGTGCGCAGCCGGAAGCCGTCCCCCGGCTGCCACGGCGCCTCGTCCTCCGCGGGCGCCGGCGGCGTCCAGCCCAGCGGCGGGACGGAGCCGATCGGGAAGCGGATCTCGACCTCGGCCTGGAGCGAGAGCTCCCCGGCGTCGAAGGCCATGATCGCCTCGGCGGTGGACGCGAACGAGCGGCCCGCGCCCTTCAGCTCGCGCTCCTGGCCCTCGGTGGTCAGGAAGAACAGGCCAAGCACCATGTCCTGGGTGGGCATGGTGACCGGACGGCCGTCGGCGGGCTTGAGGATGTTGTTCGAGGACAGCATCAGGATGCGCGCCTCGGCCTGGGCCTCCGCCGACAGCGGCAGGTGCACGGCCATCTGGTCACCGTCGAAGTCCGCGTTGAACGCGGTGCACACGAGCGGGTGGATCTGGATGGCCTTGCCCTCGACCAGCTGCGGCTCGAACGCCTGGATGCCCAGACGGTGCAGCGTGGGCGCGCGGTTGAGCAGCACCGGGTGCTCGGCGATGACCTCTTCGAGGACGTCGTACACCACGGTGCGCTGACGCTCGACCATGCGCTTGGCCGACTTGATGTTCTGCGCGTGGTTGAGGTCCACCAGGCGCTTCATCACGAACGGCTTGAACAGCTCCAGGGCCATCGCCTTGGGCAGGCCGCACTGGTGCAGCTTGAGCTGCGGGCCGACGACGATGACGGAGCGGGCGGAGTAGTCCACGCGCTTGCCGAGCAGGTTTTGCCGGAACCGGCCCTGCTTGCCCTTGAGCATGTCGGACAGCGACTTCAGCGGGCGGTTGCCCGGGCCCGTCACCGGCCGACCACGGCGGCCGTTGTCGAACAGCGCGTCCACGGCCTCCTGCAGCATCCGCTTCTCGTTGTTCACGATGATCTCGGGCGCACCGAGGTCGAGGAGACGCTTGAGGCGGTTGTTGCGGTTGATGACGCGGCGGTACAGGTCGTTCAGGTCGGAGGTCGCGAAGCGGCCACCGTCCAGCTGCACCATCGGACGCAGGTCCGGCGGGATCACCGGCACGCAGTCGAGCACCATGCCCCGGGGGCTGTTGGACGTCTGCAGGAACGGCGAGACGACCTTCAGGCGCTTGAGGGCGCGGGTCTTCTTCTGCCCCTTGCCGGTGCGGATGATCTCGCGGAGGCGCTCGGCCTCCTCCTCCAGGTCGAAGGTCTCCAGGCGCTTTTGCAGCGCGGCGGCGCCCATGGAGCCGTCGAAGTAGGTGCCGAAGCGGTCCCGCAGCTCGCGGTAGAGCAGCTCGTCCCCCTCCAGGTCCTGGACCTTGAGGTTCTTGAAGCGGTTCCACACCTCGTCCAGGCGGTCGATCTCGCGCTGGGCGCGGTCGCGCAGCTGCTTCATCTCGCGCTCGGCGCCCTCGCGCACCTTGCGGCGGACGTCCGCCTTGGCGCCCTCGGCCTCCAGCTCGGCGAGGTCGGCCTCCTGCTTCTTGGCGCGGGCCTCCAGGTCGGCGTCACGGCGCTGCTCGATCTGCTGGCGCTCGACGGCGACGTGCGCCTCCAGCGAGGGCAGGTCGCGCGTGCGGCGCTCCTCGTCCACGTACGTGATCATGTACGCGGCGAAGTAGATGACCTTCTCCAGGTCCTTCGGCGCCAGGTCCAGCAGGTAGCCCAGCCGGGACGGGACGCCCTTGAAGTACCAGATGTGCGTGACGGGCGCGGCCAGCTCGATGTGGCCCATCCGCTCGCGGCGCACCTTGGCTCGGGTCACCTCGACACCGCAGCGCTCACAGATGATGCCCTTGAAGCGGACGCGCTTGTACTTGCCGCAGTAGCACTCCCAGTCCCGGGTGGGGCCGAAGATCTTCTCGCAGAAGAGGCCGTCCTTCTCGGGCTTCAGGGTGCGGTAGTTGATCGTCTCGGGCTTTTTGACCTCACCGTGCGACCACTGACGGATGTCGTCAGCGGTGGCCAGGCCGATCCGCAGCTCGTCGAAGAAGTTGACGTCGAGCACTCTCGTCAATCCCTCTCAGGGTCGTGTCAATTGTGGTCTGAACGGGGTCCGGGGAGTGCCGGGGCCGCTGGTGTGCGGCGGCCCCGGCCGCCCGTCAGACCTCTTCGACGCTGCTCGGCTCGCGCCGGGACAGGTCGATACCGAGCTCCTCCGCCGCGCGGAAGACGTCCTCGTCGGTGTCGCGCATCTCGATCGACATGCCGTCCGAGGACAGCACCTCCACGTTGAGGCAGAGCGACTGCATCTCCTTGATGAGCACCTTGAAGGACTCGGGGATGCCGGGTTCGGGGATGTTCTCGCCCTTGACGATCGCCTCGTAGACCTTCACGCGGCCGGTGACGTCGTCGGACTTGATGGTCAGCAGCTCCTGGAGGGCGTAGGCGGCGCCGTAGGCCTCCAGGGCCCACACCTCCATCTCGCCGAACCGCTGGCCACCGAACTGGGCCTTACCGCCCAGCGGCTGCTGGGTGATCATGCTGTACGGGCCGGTGGAACGGGCGTGCAGCTTGTCGTCCACCAGGTGGTGCAGCTTGAGGATGTACATGTAGCCGATGGAGATCGGGTCCGGGAACGGCTCGCCGGAGCGGCCGTCGAACAGCCGGGCCTTGCCGGACGGCAGCACCACGCGGTCGCCGTCGCGGTTGGGCAGCGCGTGCTCGAACAGGCCCGTCAGCTCGTCCTCGCGGGCGCCGTCGAAGACCGGAGTGGCGACGTTGGTGCGCGGGGCGACCTCGTCGGCGCCGATGGCCTTCAGCCGCTCCATCCACTCCTCGCTGCCCTCGACCTTCCAGCCCTGGGAGGCGAGCCAGCCCAGGTGGATCTCCAGGACCTGGCCCGGGTTCATCCGGGACGGGACGCCGAGCGGGTTGAGGATGACGTCCACCGGGGTGCCGTCCTCGGTGAACGGCATGTCCTCGACGGGGAGGATCTTGGAGATGACGCCCTTGTTACCGTGCCGGCCGGCGAGCTTGTCACCGTCGGTGATCTTGCGCTTCTGCGCGACGTAGACGCGGACCAGCTGGTTCACGCCCGGCGGCAGCTCGTCGCCCTCCTCACGGTCGAAGACGCGGACGCCGATGACCTTGCCGGTCTCGCCGTGCGGCACCTTCAGCGAGGTGTCGCGGACCTCGCGGGCCTTCTCGCCGAAGATCGCGCGCAGCAGGCGCTCCTCGGGCGTCAGCTCCGTCTCACCCTTCGGGGTGACCTTGCCGACGAGAATGTCGCCCGCCTCGACCTCGGCACCGATGCGGATGATGCCGCGCTCGTCCAGGTCGGCCAGGACCTCTTCGGAGACGTTCGGGATGTCCCGGGTAATCTCCTCCGGGCCCAGCTTGGTGTCCCGGGCGTCCACCTCGTGCTCCTCGATGTGGATCGAGGACAGCACGTCGTCCTGCACGAGGCGCTGCGACAGGATGATCGCGTCCTCGTAGTTGTAGCCCTCCCACGGCATGAACGCCACGAGCAGGTTCTTGCCGAGCGCCATCTCACCTTCGTCGGTGGACGGGCCGTCGGCCAGCACCTGGCCCTCGATGACGCGGGCGCCCTCGTCGACGATGACCTTCTGATTGAAGGACGTGCCCTGGTTGGAGCGGTAGAACTTCGCGACGCGGTAGGTGGCGTAGGTGCCGTCGTCGTTGGCCACCGTGACGTAGTCGGCGGAGACCTCCTGGACGACGCCGTCCTTCTCGGCCTTGATGACGTCACCGGCGTCCACCGCGGAGCGGTACTCCATGCCGGTGCCGACCAGCGGCGACTCCGCCTTCAGCAGCGGCACCGCCTGGCGCATCATGTTCGAGCCCATGAGCGCGCGGTTGGCGTCGTCGTGCTCCAGGAAGGGGATCATGGCCGTCGCGACCGACACCATCTGGCGCGGCGAGACGTCCATGTAGTCAACCTCGGTGCCGGTGACGTAGTCGATCTCACCGCCCCGCCGGCGGACCAGGACGCGGCCCTCGGCGAAGTGCATGTCGTCGGTCAGCGGGGCGTTGGCCTGCGCGATGACGTAGCGGTCTTCCTCGTCAGCCGTCAGGTAGTGGGCCTCGTCGGTGACGACGCCGTCCACCACCTTGCGGTACGGGGTCTCCACGAAACCGAACGCGTTGACCCGGCCGTAGGAGGCGAGCGAGCCGATCAGACCGATGTTCGGGCCTTCCGGCGTCTCGATCGGGCACATGCGGCCGTAGTGCGAGGGGTGCACGTCACGGACCTCGAAGCCGGCCCGCTCACGGGACAGACCACCGGGGCCCAGCGCCGACAGGCGGCGCTTGTGGGTCAGGCCCGACAGCGGGTTCGTCTGGTCCATGAACTGCGACAGCTGGCTGGTGCCGAAGAACTCCTTGATGGAGGCGACGACCGGCCGGATGTTGATCAGCGTCTGCGGCGTGATCGCCTCGACGTCCTGGGTCGTCATGCGCTCGCGCACGACGCGCTCCATGCGCGCCAGGCCGGTGCGGACCTGGTTCTGGATCAGCTCGCCCACGTTGCGCAGGCGGCGGTTGCCGAAGTGGTCGATGTCGTCGGTCTCGACGACGATCTCGTCGCCCTCGGCGCTGACCGTCTCCGTCTCGCCCGCGTGCAGCTTCACCAGGTACTTGATCGTGGCGATGATGTCGGCGCTGGTGAGCACGCCGGAGTCCAGCGGCTCGTCACCGCCGAGCTTCTTGTTGATCTTGTACCGGCCGACCTTGGCCAGGTCGTAGCGCTTGGGGTTGAAGTAGAGGTTCTCCAGCAGGGTCTGGGCGGCCTCCTTGGTCGGCGGCTCGCCCGGACGCAGCTTGCGGTAGATGTCCAGCAGCGCGTCGTCCTGGCCCTGGGTGTGGTCCTTCTCCAGGGTGGCGCGCATGGACTCGTACTGGCCGAACTCCTCCAGGATCTGGTCGTTCGTCCAGCCCAGGGCCTTCAGCAGCACGGTGACCGACTGCTTGCGCTTGCGGTCGATGCGCACACCGACCATGTCGCGCTTGTCGATCTCCATCTCCAGCCAGGCGCCCCGCGAGGGGATGACCTTGGCGGAGAAGATGTCCTTGTCGGAGGTCTTGTCCAGCTGGCTGTCGAAGTAGACACCCGGGGAGCGCACCAGCTGGGAGACCACGACACGCTCGGTGCCGTTGATGACGAAGGTGCCCTTGTTCGTCATGAGCGGGAAGTCGCCCATGAAGACCGTCTGGGACTTGATCTCGCCGGTCTCGTTGTTGGTGAACTCGGCCGTGACGAACAGCGGAGCGGCGTAGGTGAAGTCGCGCTCCTTGCACTCGTCGATGGAGTTCTTCGGCGGCTCGAAACGGTGGTCGCGGAAGGTCAGCGACATCGAACCGGAGAAGTCCTCGATCGGGGAGATCTCCTCGAAGATCTCCTCCAGACCGGACTTGGTGGGGACGTCGTCCCCACGGTCCAGCGCAGCCTCGACCCGCCCCTTCCAAGCCTCATTGCCGAGCAGCCAGTCAAAGCTCTCGGTTTGGAGCGCGAGAAGGTTGGGAACCCCAAGGGGCTCCTTGATCTTCGCAAAGGAGATACGCAGCGGTGCGGTGCTGGCGCCGTTGTTCGAATTGACGGTCGAGGCGTTGCGCGAGGCGGCCAAGAGGGGGTCCTTCCGAGGGCTCGGACTCACTACGCGCATACCGGTGCCCCTGGTGACGGGCAGGGAGCAGCTAATAGGCAGCGCAAAGGGTCAGTGTAGCCACATGGCCCACTGATGTCCAGAGCGGAACATCGGAGATCGGCGCAGTGCCTCTCTCTCCCTCCGGGTGGTCTCTTCCTCGGTTGTCTCGGGTTGCCGCCTCGTGCTGTGCGATGCGGTGCCGTGCGTCTCGTGCCCGTCCGTCTGTATGCCCGTCCGATAGTGCCTGCGGCAAGGCTTCCCACATCGCCGCGGTTCCATGCCTCGCGCTCTGCCGAACCTTGGGCCGCCTCGGCCAGGACCCGCGGAACGCCCCTGAGAATCGCGCGCATCGCCCGGTTCGTCAAGGCCCCGAGGACTGCCGGGCCTCACCCGGGGCCGTCGCCCCCGGCACCGCCGGACGCCTCCGGCGAGGGTCGTGGCCACGGCTCCCTGGCTGTCACGCGGTGCCGGGCCGGACACCGGTGATCACCCTACCTCCGCCCGCCGGGATGGCAAGGAAACCGCCGCGCGGGCGGAGGTGATGACCGGCGGGTAACCCGGGAAATCACCCGGTCGTAGGGGTGCGAAAACGCCGAAGGGCGACCACCCGGATGGGTGATCGCCCTCGGTGAGCGGTCCCCGGACCCGCCGTGTTCGAACGGCCGGTCCGGAACCCCGCCCGGGTTCAGCGGGTCACTTGACCTCGACGGAGGCGCCGGCGCCCTCAAGGGAGTCCTTGGCCTTCTCCGCGGCCTCCTTGCTGACCTTCTCCAGAACCGGCTTCGGGGTGCCGTCTACCAGGTCCTTGGCCTCCTTCAGGCCGAGGGAGGTCAGCTCACGCACGACCTTGATGACCTGGATCTTCTTGTCGCCAGCGCCGGTGAGGACGACGTCGAACTCGTCCTGCTCCTCCTCGGCCGGGGCAGCGCCGCCGCCCTGGCCCGGGGCGGCAACGGCGACGGCGGCCGGAGCGGCGGCCTCGACGTCGAACTTCTCCTCGAACTTCTTCACGAAGTCGGAGAGCTCGATCAGGGTCATCTCCTCGAACTGCGCGAGCAGCTCGTCCTGGCTCAGCTTCGCCATGGTGGCGTCCTTCCACATCGTTCGGCAGGTGCCGGGTTGTCGTACATCAAAGGCGGGCGTACCGGCCCGCTGGGCTGCGGCGTACCGGGGTGGTTACTCCGCGGCCTCGGCGGGAGCCGACGTGTCGGCACCGCCCTGCTCGGCCTGCTTGGCACGCAGCGCGTCCGCGGTGCGGACGAACTTCGTGAGCGGGGCCTGGAAGGTCGCCGCGGCCTTCGCCATGGACGCCTTCATGCCACCGGCCAGCTTGGCGAGCAGCACCTCGCGGGACTCAAGGTCCGCAAGCTTCTTGATCTCGTCCGCGGACAGAGCCCTGCCCTCAAGGACGCCGCCCTTGATTTCCAGGGCGGGGTTGTCCTTGGCGAAGTCACGCAGGCTCTTCGCCGCCTCGACCGGGTCACCGGTCACGAAGGTGACGGCGGTCGAGCCAGTGAGGAACTCCTCCAGCTCGTTGACCCCGGCCTCCTTGGCCGCGATCTTCGTCAGCGTGTTCTTCACCACACGGTACTGGGCGTTGTCACCGAGCGAGCGGCGCAGCTGCTTGAGCTGGGCCACGGAAAGGCCGGTGTACGCGGTGACCACAGCGGCGTTGGAGTTGCGGAACTTGCCCGTCATCTCCTCAACGGCTGCGACCTTGTCGGGCGTCGCCATGAGCCTCGCGCCTCCTTCCGGGTGTTGTGGTCCTGACCGGTCTGCCGACCGGTCTTGTCGCGCCGGACCGCCCCATCGGGCACACGAAGAAGGACTGCGCACACAAACGAAAACGTCCCGGGTGCGCAGGCACACGGGACGGAACTCGACCGGCGAGGTGGTGACACCCGGCGGGAGTAATGACCTTGCGTGCCTGCACGGGCCGTCCGCTCGAAAGCGAATCCTTAGGCCGCTGAGCGCCGTTTCCGGCACGCAGCAACGACCAGCGGTCTTTGGCTACCGCGACAGCCTACGGGGTCGGTGCCGACCGGCGCAAATCCCTGCCGGGCGTCCCCGGGCGCCCGGCGCGGGGACCCGCTGGGCAGGCCGCCGACGCGCCCGGCGTCCGAGTCGGCGTCACGCCGCGCCTTCCTCCTCGGCGGCCTCCTTCAGCTCCTGGAAGAAGTCGGCGGTCTCGCCGGCCGGGGGCGCCGTGATGTCGGCTCCGTCGCCGAAGTCGCTGAGGTGCTGGGTCACCTCGACGACACCCTGTGGCGTCGTCGTCTTCATGTCCATGCGGACCGGAAGGTCGTCCTCGTTGACCCACACGGCGATCTCGTAATTCTCGACGCCGGTCTTCTCGACATTGGCCCACAGCTGCTCGCGCTCCTCCTCCGTGAACGCCTCCGACAGCGCCTCGTTGGCCTCCAGGGCCTCCTCGACGGTCAGGGTGCCGCTGTAGTGCTGCGTCTTCTGGCCATCGATGGTCTCCTCGCCCCGGTGCTCGATGTTGGGCGAGTTCAGCAGCATCGCGAGCTGCTGAGCGGGGTTCTGCTGGTCCTGCATGCCGCGCGTCATGGCGCTGGCCAGCTGCTCGTTACCGGACTCCTCGGCCAGTGCGGCGAAGTCCAGCTTCACCCACTGCTTGCCGTCCATCTCGGCAGCCATTTCCTCGCCTGCGTCGATGTACATGACGTTGTCCAGCCAGACAAGCCTGGTCTCCTGTGGCATGCCGGACTCCGGCGCGCCGCTCATCGTGACGTCCATCGCCGTCGGATTCCACTGCATCACGCCGCTGAGGTCCACGTTGCCGCCCAGCTCCTCGGGCGACTTCATGGTCATCTTGACCTTGGCGGACTGGAACTCCGCGACGCGCTGGTTCGCGGCCGTCATCGCCTGCAGGGCGGGACTGCCCTGCGCACGGTCCTCGGCGGGCTTGGAGGCCGCCGCCGACCCCTCGGCCTTGGCGCTGCCCTTGTCGTCCTCATCGCCGGTGCAGCCGGTCAGAGCGAGGGCCAGGGCCAGGCTGGTGGCGCCCAGCGCCGTCTTGCGTATCGGGTTCATGAATCCCCCCACGTGCTGTTGTATTCGGTGCGCCTACCGTAGTGCAGCCCGCTGACCAGGAACGCGGCAGGCCCCCGCTCCGGGGGAGCGGGGGCCTGCCGACAGCGTGGGACAGCGCGTTACGCCGCCTCCTCCTCCACGAGGAGGTTGCGGGTGCGGTTGCCGTCAACCGGGATACCGGGGCCCATCGTGGTGGTGATGGTGGCCTTCTTGATGTACCGGCCCTTCGCGGCGGACGGCTTCAGGCGCAGGATCTCCTCCAGCGCCGCGCCGTAGTTCTCCACCAGCTGCTGCTCATCGAACGACACCTTGCCGATGATGAAGTGCAGGTTGGCGTGCTTGTCAACACGGAACTCGATCTTGCCGCCCTTGATCTCGGTGACGGCCCTGGCCACGTCAGGGGTGACGGTGCCGGTCTTCGGGTTCGGCATCAGACCACGCGGACCGAGCACGCGGCCCAGGCGGCCGACCTTGCCCATGAGGTCCGGGGTCGCGACGACGGCGTCGAACTCGTTCAGGCGGTTGCCCTTGGAGATCTCGTCGATCAGCTCGTCGGCGCCGACGATGTCGGCGCCCGCGGCCTCCGCCGCCGCAGCACGGTCACCGGTCGCGAAGACCAGGACCCGGGCGGTCTTGCCGGTGCCGTGCGGGAGGTTCACGGTGCCGCGGACCATCTGGTCGGCCTTGCGCGGGTCAACACCCAGACGGAAGGCCACCTCGACGGTCGCGTCGAACTTGGCGGCGGAGGTCTCCTTGGCCAGGCGGACGGCCTCAAGCGGGGCGTACTGGCGCGCCCGGTCGATCTTGGTGTCCGCGCTGCGGAGGGTCTTGCTGCGCTTCACTGCTGCTCCTGGTGTTCAGGTGTGGAGCCGTGGTGTCCGGGCCAGCGCCTGGCCCTCCCACGGAAAAACTGCGTGGCTGGAGGTCAGCCCTCGACCGTGACGCCCATGGAACGGGCGGTGCCGGCGATGATCTTCTCGGCGGCGTCCAAGTCGTTGGCGTTGAGGTCGGGCATCTTGGTGGTGGCGATCTCCCGCACCTGGTCGCGCGTGATCTTGGCGACCTTCTTCACGTGCGGCTCGCCGGAGCCCTTCTCCACGCCCGCGGCCTTGAGGATCATCTTGGCGGCCGGCGGCGTCTTGGTGATGAAGGTGAAGGAACGGTCCTCGTAGACCGTGATCTCCACCGGGATCACCCAGCCGCGCTGCGACTCGGTCGCGGCGTTGTAGGCCTTGCAGAACTCCATGATGTTGACGCCGTGCTGGCCCAGCGCGGGGCCGACCGGCGGAGCCGGGTTCGCGGCACCGGCCTGGATCTGGAGCTTGATCAGCCCCGTGACCTTCTTCTTCTTGGGAGGCATGCTCTCTCCGGGTCTTGAGTGAGAGTATTCCGCCAAACCATCCGTCATCCGGATGGAGGCATACCGCACCACGATAGCGGTTCTCCGCCCGGACTCCGAATCCGCCCGCCCCGTACGGTGCCGGGCGCCGCCGCTGGACCCCAAACGCGGGAGCAGTCGTCCCGGCGTCCGAGCGAGAGGCCGCTCACACGCCGAAGCCCCCACCGGGATGGCAGGGGCTTCGATGACAGCGAGCGGCGCGAGCCTGAGGCTCAGTTCTTCTGGATCTGGTCGAAGCTGAGCTCGACGGGGGTTTCGCGGCCGAAGATCTCGACCAGGCCCTTGACCTTCTTGGAGTCGGCGTTGATCTCGTTGATCGTGGCCTGGAGGGTGGCGAAGGGGCCGTCGGTGACGGTGACCGAGTCGCCGACCTCGAAGTCGAGGACCTGGACCTCCACCTTGCGGCTGGGCGCCGGGCGGCCCTCGGCGTCGGCGGCCTCCTTGGCGGCCTTCGCCTCGGCCTCGGGGGCCAGCATCTTGACGACCTCGTCCAGCGTCAGCGGGTACGGGTCGTAGGCGTTGCCGACGAAGCCGGTGACGCCGGGGGTGTTGCGCACGACACCCCAGGACTCGTTCGTCAGCTCCATGCGCACCAGCACGTAGCTGGGCAGCTTGTTCTGGCGGACGGTGCGGCGCTCGCCGTTCTTGATCTGCGCGACCTCTTCCTGGGGCACCTCGGCCTGGAAGATGTAGTCCTCGACGTTCAGCGAGACGGCGCGCTGTTCGAGGTTGGTCTTCACGCGGTTCTCGTAGCCCGCGTAGGTGTGGATGACGTACCACTCGCCGGGCTGGTGGCGCAGCTCGTCGCGCAGGGCGGCGACCGGGTCCACCGGCTCCTGCTCGACGGCCTCCTCGGCGTCCCCGGCTTCCTCAGCCTCCGGGGACTCCTCGGCGGCGGTGACCGGCGCGTCGGCGCTGTCGGGCTCCCCGGCGGACGCGGCGGCATCCGGCACGGCGGCATCCTCAGCGTCCTGGGCGGATGCGTCCTGGGCGTGGGGTGCGTCGGCTCCGGCCTCCGCGGCCGGTGCGGCGTCGGCAGCTGCGGCGGCCTGCTCAACGCTGTCGTCCGCGGCCCGCTCGACGGAGCCGAGCGCGGCCTCACCGCCCTCGGCGGGATCGACGGCGTCGTTCAGGTTCGGGTCAGACACGGTAGCTGCTTCTTCCTGGCTTTATGGGGTCGATCACGTGGGCTCGGTCGGCGTGGTCAGCCGAAGACGAACTTGACGGCCTCGCTGAACCCGTAGTCCATCACGAAGATGAAACCGATCATGATCAGCACGAAGAAGATCACGACGGTGGTGTAGGTGGCGAGCTGCTGCCGGGTGGGCCAGACGACCTTGCGCAGCTCGGCGACGATCTGGCGGTAGAACAGCCCCAGACGGCCCAGCGGGCCCTTCTTGCCGCGCTTTCCCCCGCGTCGCGGCTTCTGGTCGTCCGACGAACCCCCGGGCTCCGGGACCTCGGCAGTATCCGTGATCTCCGCCACTTGTCCTCACCTGATCCGGGGTCGTGGCCGTGCGACGCCCGGCCTGGCCGCACGGCGGTGCATTTCAGTACGTACGCCTGCACGCACCATCTTAGGGGGTGAGATGCGTGAGCAGGGCCGGAGGGACTTGAACCCCCAACCGCTGGTTTTGGAGACCAGTGCTCTACCAATTGAGCTACGACCCTTTGCCGTCCCCTCAACCTACCGCATCCTGGCCACTGCGCTCAGTGGCTGGACGGACACCGTGATCGGGGGCCAACGAGGGATGAGTGTACGTGCTCGCCGCCGTGGCGTCGAACAGGTTCGCCGGGACTCCCGCGTGGGTAGGCGCCCCGCCGCCCCGTAAGAACGCCCTTCCGCACGGTGAAACCGCCGTGTCCGGGCCCCTACGAGTCTGCGACGATGCCACCTATGACTGCTGCGATTCCCTCCGACTCCTCCGCGACCGCGCCCGCCGGCAACCGCGTCTCCGCACGCGTCGGCTCGATCTCCGAGTCCGCGACGCTCGCCGTCGATGCCAAAGCGAAGGCGCTCAAGGCGGCCGGCCGCCCCGTGATCGGCTTCGGCGCGGGCGAGCCGGACTTCCCGACGCCCGACTACATCGTCGAGGCCGCGGTGGAGGCGTGCCGGAACCCCAAGTTCCACCGGTACACCCCGGCCGGCGGCCTGCCCGAGCTGAAGGCCGCGATCGCGGACAAGACGCTGCGCGATTCCGGATACCGGGTCGAGGCGGCGAACGTGCTGGTCACCAACGGCGGCAAGCAGGCGATCTACGAGGCGTTCGCGGCGATGCTGGACCCGGGTGACGAGGTCATCGTCCCGGCTCCGTACTGGACCACGTACCCGGAGTCGATCAAGCTCGCCGGTGGCGTGCCGGTGCCGGTGGTGGCGGACGAGACGACGGGGTACCAGGTCAGCGTCGAGCAGCTGGAGGCGGCGCGCACCGAGCGCACGAAGGTGCTGCTGTTCGTCTCCCCGTCCAACCCGACGGGCGCGGTCTACCCCCGGGAGCAGGTCGAGGCGGTGGGCCGCTGGGCCGCCGAGAGGGGCCTGTGGGTGATGACGGACGAGATCTACGAGCACCTCGTCTACGGCGACGCCGAGTTCAGCTCGCTGCCGGTCGTCGTCCCGGAGCTGGCCGACCGCTGCGTCATCGTCAACGGCGTGGCGAAGACGTACGCCATGACGGGCTGGCGCGTGGGCTGGGTCATCGGCCCGAAGGACATCGTCAAGGCCGCCACCAACCTGCAGTCGCACGCCACGTCCAACGTGAGCAACGTCGCGCAGGCCGCCGCGCTGGCCGCCGTCTCCGGTGACCTGACCGCCGTGGAGCAGATGAAGGAGTCCTTCGACCGGCGGCGTCGCACCATCGTGCGCATGCTGAACGAGATCGACGGCGTGGTGTGCCCGGAGCCCGAGGGCGCGTTCTACGCCTACCCGTCGGTGAAGGCGCTGCTGGGCAAGGAGATCCGGGGCCAGCGTCCGGCCGACAGCGTGGAGCTGGCGGCGCTGATCCTGGAGGAGGCGGAGGTCGCCGTCGTCCCGGGTGAGGCGTTCGGCACCCCGGGCTACCTGCGGCTGTCCTACGCGCTGGGCGACGAGGACCTGGTGGAGGGCGTCTCACGCCTCCAGAAGCTGCTGGCCGAGGCGCGCGACTGACACCCGCTCGCGGCCCGCTTCCGGGGCGGGTTCCGGCACGGGCCGGGACCCGCCCCGCACTCGTTCGGCGGGGGTTTCGCCAAAAGCCGCTTCCGGGCGCGTCGCGGGTGCGGCAGGATCTGGGGATGGAACGCGCGCGTGATGTCCGTCTGCTCCCCAAGGCCCACCTGCACCTGCACTTCACCGGCTCGATGCGGCCCGGCACGCTGCTGGACCTGGCCGACAAGTACGGCGTCCACCTGCCGGAGGCGCTGCGCGGCGCCCGGCCGCCGAAGCTGCGGGCCACCGACGAGCGCGGCTGGTTCCGCTTCCAGCGCCTGTACGACGCCGCGCGTTCCTGCCTGCGCGCACCCGAGGACATCCAGCGACTGGTGCGCGAGGCGGCCGAGGAGGACGTGGCCGACGGCTCGCGCTGGCTGGAGATCCAGGTGGACCCCACGTCCTACGCGCCCCGCCTGGGCGGACTGATCCCGGCCCTGGAGATCATTTTGGACGCCGTGGACCGCGCCCAGCGGGACACCGGGCTGCCGATCCGCGTACTGATCGCCGCGAACCGCATGAAACACCCGCTGGACGCGCGCACCCTGGCCCGGCTCGCGGTGCGCTACCGGGACCGGGGCATCGTCGGATTTGGCCTGTCCAACGACGAGCGGCGCGGCTTCGCACGCGACTTCGACCGCGCCTTCGCCATCGCCCGCGACGGCGGCCTGCTGGCGGCCCCGCACGGCGGCGAGCTGTCCGGCCCGGCCAGCGTCCGCGACTGCCTGGACGACCTGCACGCCGGGCGCGTGGGGCACGGGGTGCGGGCGGCGGAGGACCCGCGGCTGCTGGCGCGGCTGGCGGACGCGGGCGTCACCTGCGAGGTGTGCCCGGCGTCGAACGTCGCGCTCGGCGTGTACGACAAGCCAGCCGACGTACCGCTGCGCACGCTGTGGGACGCGGGCGTGCCGATGGCGCTGGGCGCGGATGACCCGCTGCTGTTCGGCTCCCGGCTGGCCGCGCAGTACGAACTCGTGCGCGACCACCACGGCTTCACCGACGCGGAGCTGGCCGAGCTGGCCCGGCAGTCGATCCGGGCGACGCGGGCTCCGGAGCCGGTACGGGCCGAGCTGCTGGCCGACGTGGACGCGTGGCTGGCGCAGAGCTGAAGGGTGCGCCCGCTACAGCGCGCAGCCCACGGTGACGGGCTCGTTGACCAGGGTGACGCCGAAGGCCGCGTGCACGCCCTCGCGGACCTCGCGGGCCAGGTCCAGCAGCTCGGCGGTGGTGGCCGTGCCACGGTTGGTCAGGGCCAGGGTGTGCTTGGTGGAGATGCGGGCCGGGCCCGCGCCGTGGCCCTTGGGGAACCCGGCGTGGTCGATGAGCCAGGCGGCGGAGGTCTTCACCCGGCCGTCGCCCACCGGCCAGGCCGGGGCCGCCGCGTCCGGCCCAAGGCGCTGAGCGACGCGGGCGAGGAACGCGGCGTGCTCGGCCTCGGTGAGCTGGGGGTTGGTGAAGAAGGAACCGGCCGACCAGGTGTCGTGGTCCTCCGGGTCGAGCACCATGCCCTTGCCCGCGCGGAGTTTGAGCACCGTCTCCCGGGCCCGGGCCACGGGCACCCGCTCGCCGACCCGCACGCCGAGCGCCCGCGCCGTCTCCGCGTACCGCACGGGCGCGGAGAGCCCGCCGGCGTCCTCCAGGGCGCACCGCACCCGCAGCACGACGAAGCGGCCCGGGTCGGCCTTGAAGCGGCTGTGCCGGTAGGCGAAGCCGCACTCGGCGGCCGGGATCGTCACCGTCGCGTCGGTGACGCGGTCGTAGGCGACGACCTCGGTGATGACCGAGGACACCTCCTGCCCGTAGGCGCCGACGTTCTGGATCGGCGTCGCGCCCGCCGAGCCCGGGATGCCCGCCAGGCACTCGACGCCCGCCAGCCCCGCCTCGACGGTGCGGGCCACCGCGTCCGACCAGTTCTCGCCCGCCGCCAGCTCCAGGTGCGTGCCGTCCAGTGTGAAGCCGGTGGTGGCGACGCGCAGCGCGGTGCCACGGAAGCCCGCGTCGGCGATGACGAGGTTGCTGCCGCCGCCGATGAGCAGCAGCGGCATGCCCGCCGCGTCGGCCGCGCGCACGGCGTCGATGACCTCGGCGTCGGTGGTGGCGGTGAGCAGCCGGTCGGCCGGGCCGCCGAGCCGGAAGGTGGTCAGCGGGGCGAGCGGGGCGTGGGGAAGTTCCTGCACGGGCACCAGCGTACGGGGGCGGCCGGGCGGCTCAGGCGAGGCGGACCACGGCGCGGGCCATGCCCAGCACCTTCTGGCCCGCGCTGGTCGCGGTGAGATCGACGCGGACGGTGCGGGCGTCGTCGTCCAGCTTGGCCGCGACCTTGGCGCTGACCTCGATGCGGGCCCCCTCGTCGTCGTCCGGGACGATGACGGGCTTGGTGAAGCGGACGCCGTACTCGATGACGGCGGCCGGGTCACCGGCCCAGTCGGTGACGACGCGGACGGCACAGGCCATGGTGAACATGCCGTGCGCGATGACGTCCGGCAGACCCACCTCGCGGGCGAACCGCTCGTTCCAGTGAATCGGGTTGAAGTCCCCGGACGCTCCGGCGTAGCGCACGAGCGTGTCGCGGCGCACCGGGAAGCTCTGCGCGGGCAGTTCGGTGCCCAGCTCGACGTCGGCGTAGGCGATGGTGGCGGTCATGTCAGCGCTCCTCCCCCGCCGCGCGGGCCACCATCTTCGCCCAGGCGGTCACGACGTGCTCACCGGACGCGTCGTGCACCTCGCCACGGATGTCGATCACGTCGTTGCCCGCCAGGGACTTGATCGACTCGATGGCGGAGGTCACGGTGAGGACGTCGCCCGCGGTGACCGGGCGGGTGTAGCGGAAGCGCTGGTCACCGTGGACCACGCGGGCGTAGTCCAGGCCGAGGTGGGGGTCGTGGATGACGTCACCGGCCGCGCGGAAGGTCACGCTGAACACGAACGTCGGCGGAGCGATCACGTCCCGGTGGCCGAGGGCACGGGCCGCGTCCGCGTCGGTGTAGGCGGGGTGCGCGTCACCGACCGCCTCGGCGAACTCGCGGATCTTCTCGCGGCCGACCTCGTAAGGCGCGGTGGGCGGGTAGGTGCGCCCGACGAACGACTGGTCCAGGGCCATGACCCGGTACCTCCTGCTGCTCCTGCTGCTCCTGCTGACGGGAATCGCTGAGTGACTGCTGCGGGGCGTCAACGGCGTGAGGCCGCCCCCGTCTGCACGGGGGCGGCCTCAGCGTCGAAACCTGTGTCAGCGCGTCTCGCGGTGCGCGGTGTGCGCGTCGCAGCGCGGGCAGTGCTTCTTCATCTCCAGGCGGTCCGGGTTGTTCCGCCGGTTCTTCTTGGTGATGTAGTTCCGCTCCTTGCACTCCACGCAGGCCAGCGTGATCTTCGGGCGGACGTCGGTGGCAGCCACGTTGAGTGCTCCTTGACGCGAACGAATGGGATATAACGCAGAAAGAGTAGCCGATCGTAGGACCGACCCCACCATCGGCTACTGGTTGTGGTAGCGGCGACCGGACTTGAACCGGTGACACAACGATTATGAGCCGTTTGCTCTACCGACTGAGCTACGCCGCCACGATGTGGACGGCCCCCCGCCGAACGCGGACGGCCTCACACACCAGAGCCCCAAAACGGAATCGAACCGTTGACCTTCTCCTTACCATGGAGACGCTCTGCCGACTGAGCTATTGGGGCGAGCGATGAAGACACTACACGCTCGGCCGCCGAAGGTGAAATCCGTATCCGGCGACGCGGCCGGGCTTCCGGGGCGCTGCTGAGACGCCGGTGAGACGGCCCCGGTCCGCGCGGGCGGACGCCTGCGACCAGCTGCCGCGCCCGCACTCGGGGCCGCGCGCGGACGCCGGTGACGCACGCCTGCGGACGCCCCGGTTACCGGGGGCGGACCCCGCCACCGGTACCTCACCGCGTGCGGGCGCCTGCGCGCGGTGAGACCGCGATCAGTACGACTTATCCCCGCTGGTCGCCGTCTGGGCCGGGTCCGGGCGGGGCCGCGCCCTAGGCTCGGCTGATCCCGCCCGCTGATCCCGCCCGCTGATCCCGCCCGCTGATCCCGTTCGCTGATCCCGTTCGCTGATTTCGCCCGCTGATTCGCCCGCGTCCAGACCGGGAGTCCGATGCCGGACCGACAGCCACCCGAAACCCCGCGCTCCCCGTCCTCCCCGCCACCCCCGGCGGGAAGCGGCACACTCGTGCTCAGCGGGGCGCGGCTGGCCGACGGCGCGGAAGTGGATGTCCGCGTCACCGCCGGGCGCATCGAGGCCGTCGGCCGCGCGGGCAGTCTGGTGGACCGCACGGCGCGCGCTGCGGGCTGCCACCTCGACCTGCGCGGCTACCTGCTGCTTCCGGCGCCCGCCGAGCCCCACGCGCACCACGACAACGCGCTGACCGCCGACACCGACGGGCCACCGTCCTCCGCACCCCGCGAGGTGCAGCGGCGCACCACGGAGGCGGCGTTGCTCCAGCTCGGCCACGGCACGACGGCCATCCGCACCCACGTGCGCATCGATGACCACACCGCACCACGCACTCTTCAGGCCGTACTCGGCGCGCGGCGGGAGCTGCGCGGGCTGACCGACCTGGGCGTCGTCGCCGTCCCCCGGCTGCTCACCGGCGTCGCGGGCGCCAGGACGCTGGCCCTGCTGCGCGACGCGGTGCGCATGGGCGCCGACGTCCTCGGCGGCTGCCCCGACCTCGACCCCGACCCGGCCGGTTACGCCGAGGCCGTCCTCAGCCTCGCCGCCGAGCACGGCTGCGCGGTGGACCTGCACACCGACGCCGCCGACCCCGCCCGCCTGACCCGGCTCGCCGCGATGGCGCGCGGCCTGCGCCCCGGTGTCACCCTCGGCCCGTGCGGCGGCTTGGCCCGCATGCCGCCCGCCGTCGCGGCCCGGGTCGCGGAGCAACTGGCCGACTCGGAAGTGCGCGTGGTGACGCTGCCGCAGGGCGACTGCGGCTACCGCACCAGGCCCGCCCCGTCCACCGCGTTCACCGCGTTCACCGCACCGGTGCGGCTGCTGCGGGCTGCGGGCGTGCACGTCGCGGCGGGCAGCGGCGCCCTGCGCGACACCCGCAACCCGGTCGGGCGCGGCGATCCGCTGGAGGCCGCCTACCTGTTGGCCGCACGCGGAGAGGCCACGCCCGAGGAGGCGTACGCGGCCGTCAGCGCGCGGGCCCGCACCGTGCTGGGGCTGCCGCCCGTGCGCGTCGAGGCGGGGTTCCCGGCGGAGCTGCTGGCGGTGCGCGGGCAGACGCTGCCGGGCGTGCTGTCGCTCGGGTACAGCCGGGTGGTGGTGCACCGGGGGCGCGTCGTCGCGCGCACCAGCGCCGTGCGCGAGTTCTGCTCCCCGGCGGACACCGCTGAGGGCGCGGGGCTCAGCCTGCCGCGCCAGGCACAGGGGTGACACGGCGCCGGTGCCGGCACCAGTGTCGGCTTTCGGTGCCGGTGCCGTACGGTCGGGGCATGCGCACAGTCATCGCAGGGGGAAACGGACAGATCGCACTGCGCCTGGAGCGCCTGCTCACCGCGCGCGGTGATGAGGCCGTGGGCCTGATCCGCCGCCCGGAGGCCGCGTCGGAGGTGGCGGCTACGGGCGCCGAACCGGTGCACTGCGACCTGGAGTCGGCGTCCGTCGAGGAGGTCGCCTCCCACCTCGCGGGGGCGGACGCCGCCGTCTTCGCCGCAGGCTCCGGCCCCGGCAGCGGATCAGCCCGCAAGGAGTCCATGGACCGCGCGGGCGCCGAGCTCTTCGCCGACGCCGCCGCCCGCGCCGGAGTCCGCCGCCTGATCGTCGTCTCTTCCATGGGGGCAGACAGCGAGCCACCGCCGGGCACGAACGAGGCGTTCGCCGCCTACCTGCGCGCCAAGGGCGCCGCCGACGCGGCCATCCGCAGCCGCACCGACCTGGACTGGACGATCCTGCGCCCCGGCCGCCTCACCGACGACCCGGGCACCGGCCGCGTTCAGCTCGACGCGGACGCCGAGCGCGCGGAGATCCCCCGCGACGACGTGGCCGCCGTCCTCACCGCCCTCCTGGACGAACCCCTCACCGCAGGTCACACCCTGAACCTCATCACCGGCGACACCCCGGTACCCACCGCCGTCGCCGCTCTGGCGCGCTGAGCCGAGCCCGCGACCCAGACCACCCCGGGCGCGCACCCGCCCCGGCTCCCCTCCGGGCCGCGTGCGCGCCCTGCCTGTTCCCAAGGCGCCGGTCAGTACCCCTCCACTACCTGGCCCTCTGGCACCTGGTAGCAGGCGGAGACCACGGTGACGAGAATCCTTGAGGCGTTGGCATTGGCCCCCTTGTTGCGACTATCACGCAGCTGAGCGTTGACGGAAAACCTCTTGTCACCCTCGTTGTAGTCAGCGATGAGGGTGAGGGAGCGGGCTTCACTCTCGGCAGGCCCGTAGGAGATAATTTCCCACCCGCGCTTGGGCAGTTCCTCGTAAAGCCGCTGCATTGCCTGCTCCATTTGCGGAACCGGAACCTCTGTCAGCGACCAAGGGTGTGAGATTGTGTAGAAGGTGTCCGGATCACGCTCTCCACAGAGCCCGACTCCAGGGCCAGGCTCACTCACCTTCCCCTGCAAGGCGATGATGTCTAGGAGTTCACTGGAAACCTTTCGCGCACCTTCGCGCACGCTTTCCACTTCGCGAACGAGCGGTTCATATCCCGAATCCTCGTCGGTCACAACGGAACACCCCAATGTAGAGAATACCAACATCGCTGCTATCACCCTCGGAGCCCGCCACAAAAAACGGAATCCCGTAGAGTTATTTCTCAAGCTCCACCTCCGTATAATCGCCAGCCACCACGGCGGCCTGATTACGGAGACTCTGGGTACCCTTCTCCCAATAGTCGCTGTGCCCCGTTGTATCTGTGGTCATCTGCTGGGCACCAAACTCATCGTCGCTGGGGACGACGTGGGCCATCCCCCACCACCTGAATTCATGATGGCCATGGCTGTAGCGGCCGATATCTGGCACAAGATCCCATTCCGCTTCCTGATTCCATACATGCCCCTCAGGTACACTCAGGTCCTCGGCGCGGCCTACACGCACTCCTGGACTGCCCGCGAAGACCACGTCATCCGCGCTGAACTCGCCGACCTGCGAAGCAAGCCCCACCAGCGTGCTCCCGTAGCTGTGAGCAACAACGGTCTTATGCGAGCTCACATCCGGCTCGTGAGTAGCGTCCAGCCCTCTGAGGAATCGATTGAAATCCGGTGCTCCTCGTTCCGCATAGTTGGGGAACGGCGCATCATATCCTGGGTCATCGGGAGCATCATAGCCAATCCAGGTAATGGTGGAAACCGGCCCATCTGCTGCCGCGTCGCTTTCGCGCCACAGATTTGCTTCGCGCCTCATCTCGCCATTCACTCTGCCGAGCTCTGCTCCAGTTCCTGGCACGTATACCGCTGTATGTTCCGCCGTGTCGGGGTTTCCTGTAGCGATGATCACCTTTCCGTCATCCTTGGGATCAAAGCCCAGTAGGTACGCCTCGGGCAGCCCGTCTTTGCCGGTCCTAGAGAAGCGCTTCTCTATATCCGACATCCCCTTGAGCTTCTTTTCCAGGGCTTCCCGCTCGGCGTCCCAGCGCTCCCAGGTGCTTTGGCGCACCCTGCTGCGGTCAGGCTCCCGAGCTAGGTGCGCTTCCAGTTCCAGCGTGGTTCTTCCCTGCGTTTCCTGGAGGAGGAAGCGGTTAGCGTCGTCCCGCACTACAGCGGGAATGCCGTCCAAGCCCCCAATGCTGGCCGGGTACAGCGCCACATAGTCGTCTCTTTCATCCTGAGAAAGACTTTTCCACCACTCGGCGTTCTCCTGGACGGATATTCCATCCGGAATGTCCTTGACGTTGACATCGGAGCCGACCGCTTCACGGACCGCTTCCATGTCATCGCTCGCATCCATCCAGTCGGCCTCGGTAATCTCCAGCGTATTTTTCGCCTTGAGCCTGAGGAGCACAGGAGACCACGTCTGATCAGCCGTAGTGGCCTCACTCAGCGCCTGGCCGATCCGAGCGGCGTATTCTTCGGCCTCAGCTTGCTTGGGGTCGATTCCGGGGCTACCGGACAGCAGCGGCGGGCGAGGACTTCCAGGCGACACGCTCTGCTCGGGCAGCAGTGGCACCGGAACATCTTCTGCCACCCATTGGACTGAACCATCTGCCGCGACGGTAAAGCCTGCCGAGACGGCGTCCTCCACGGCATCATTCAATTTCTTCTTCGCCGCTCGCAGATCCCGGGCAAGGTCATTCAACGCGGTGCGAATCAGTCCACATTCACTCTGCGTGTACTGAAAGTTTTCGCCCAACCGCATCAGGCGGCTCAGGGCCGCGTCGCATGCCTCCCCCTTCAGGGACTCCCGCATCTTGGCAGCAATGTCGTCTTTGAGGCGGTCCATGGCATCCCCGGCAGCACTGCTGACCTTGTGCCAGTCGTCGGCGTCCTGCTCAAAATCTTCTGGCTTAAGGCTTCTGAGCTGAGCATATGTCACCACACTGCATCATCTCCCTTCCGGCAGGGAGGAAGTTCCCGATGGCAGTTGAGGGCGGGTCTGCTGCGCCTCGAAAGCCTGCTTCACATCCTCCTCGTTTTTGTAGTGACTGTCTCCCGCCTTCTTCAGTTTATCCGCGACCTCGTCACATTCTCGTTGAATAAGATCGAGTCGTAGCCGCCAGCTCTCCATTACAGCGCGATGCGAAACCGCACTGTCCAGCGCGCCAGCACTCCTGTCGCCAGCACTCTCCTCTTGCTGCTCCGAGTTCATCCATTTACTGGCAGTGCCCAAGTTTTCCTTGAGTTCGCTGAGCCCGGTCGAAGCCTTTCCCCAGGCAGGCTGCGAACTTTTCAGGTCAAAGCTTCCAGTAGCTGCAGGTTGTGCACTGGCAAGTTTCAAGCGAGCCACAGCTTCGCGGTGCAGCGCCGCCCACTCCTCGTCGAATGACATCTATCCCCGTTTCTCCAGCATCCGACACATTCCGGCGATCTTGGAATGTTCGGCAGCCTACTGGGGCCACGGCACGTCAGTCCAGAAAGTCAACTGTGCCCTGGAGCCCGGCACGGAGGGCTAGTCCAGGCGCAGCACCGAGCCTACGAGCGCATCGACACCGCGATGCTGGAGTGGATGTCACCCATCCGAGACGTGTCCGGCGGCCTGCACAGCTTGGGGGACGCCTGGGGGACACAGCCTGATCCCGGCCGGATACAAGGCGGGACCGGGTGAGACACCCCACTCGGTCGCCCGATGGTGTCCGGAGACCAGGAAACCCCCTCTGACCTGGTCTTTCGACTGGTCGGAGGGGGTTTCCTACTCCTGTGGCGGCGCCAGGATTCGAACCTGGGAAGGCTGAGCCGGCAGATTTACAGTCTGCTCCCTTTGGCCGCTCGGGCACACCGCCTGGGATGGGCCGTCCGGAGGCGTGCTCCGCGACGACGGGGTAAACCATACCTGATCGTGGGGGGTGGTTCGCCACTCGGTTGATCAGCGGTGGGGCGCGGGGAGCGGGGCTAGGCTTGCGGGGCGTACGGACGCCGCCGGGCGGGCCGTCATCACTGATCGATCTACCCATGAGGAGCCTACTCACGATGGCCGACTCCAGTTTCGACATCGTCTCGAAGGTCGAGCGGCAGGAGGTCGATAACGCCCTCAACCAGGCCGCGAAGGAGATCTCGCAGCGGTACGACTTCAAGGGCGTGGACGCGAGCATCGCCTGGTCCGGCGAGAAGATCGAGATCCGCGCCAACTCCGAGGAGCGGGCCAAGGCCGTGCTGGACATCTTCGAGTCCAAGCTCGTCAAGCGCGGGATCTCACTCAAGGCGCTGGACGCCGGGGAGCCGCAGGCGTCCGGCAAGGAGTACAAGCTCTTCTGCTCGCTCAAGGAGGGCATCTCCCAGGACGACGCGAAGAAGGTCGCCAAGGTGATCCGCGATGAGGGCCCCAAGGGCGTCAAGGCCCAGGTGCAGGGGGACGAACTGCGCGTCAGCTCCAAGAGCCGCGACGCGCTCCAGGAGGTCATCACCCTGCTGAAGGGCAAGGACTTCGACTTCGCCCTCCAGTTCGTCAACTACCGCTGAGCGGCGGCGCTGGCCCGCACAGGCGTGGTCGGGCTGAGCGAGCGGGGCACCACGGGGGTGCAGGGCCGGGGAAGCGCAGGCCGTGGTGAACCCCGCCTGCATGGGGTGCGTCCGGTCGCCCGGAACGCGAACGCCCCGGCGGGAGCGCCGGGGCGTTTCGTGGTCACGCCTGCGTGGAGAAGGTGACGAAGTCCGTCCACGCGGCGGGCGGGAGGGTCAGGTGGGGGCCGCTCACGTGCTTGGAGTCGCGGACGTGGACGGCGGCGGGCGACGCGGCCACCTCGACGCAGTCGGGGCCGTCGTTGCTGCTGTAGCTGCTCTTGGTCCACTCCAGGCGAGCACCGGCTTCCTGCGCCTGCTTGACGGTCATGTCTCTCTCCACACCTTCTCGATCAACGCCAGCGACTCCCGGGGTGCGAGAGCCTGCGCGCGCAGCATCCCATACCGCATGTCCAGGATCTGCACGTCCTTGGGGTCGGAGAAGTACCGGCTGGTGAGCTGCGCCTCGGTGAAGCCCACGCACCGTCCGCCCGGCAGCTTGAGCACGCGGAAGTCGCCGCTCATTCCCGCGTGCTCCTGGCGGTTCGTGGGCATCACCTGGATCGTGACGTTGCGGAGCCGGCCCACGTCGAGGAGGTGTTCGAGCTGGCGCCGGAGCGCGTCCCGCCCGCCGATGGGCCGCTTGAGCGTGACCTCTTCCTGGACGAAGGTGAGCAGCGGCGCGCTCGGCGCGTCGAGGATGCGCTGACGGGCGATGCGGGCCGCGACGTGCCGTTCGACCTTGCCCTCGTCGAAGGCGGGGAACCGCATGTCATACAGGGCACGGGCGTACTCCTCGGTCTGGAGCAGGCCCTGCATGTTCTGGCTGCCGTAGGCGCCGATCTCCACCGCCTGGCCCTCCAGCTTGGCGAGGTCACGCACCTTCTTGGGTTGACATCCTCGCTGCCCTGTAGGACGGCGATTCCCGCCTACCGTGCCGTTGAGGGCTGCGGTGTCGGGTGGGTTCCTGCTTCGCTGCGCGGTGCCGGGAGGGGTCCCGGTCTTACCTGCGCTCCACAGGCTGATACCGCCAGTCCGGCGGCCTTGGCGACGTTGACCGCCGCGTTGATGTCCCGGTCCAGGACGGCCCCGCACGCCTGACACGTCCACACGCGGACGTTCAGCGGCTTGGGGCCGTCCTTGACGCCGCACCGCGAGCACACCTGGGAAGTCGGCTCGAACCGGCCGATCTTCACGAAGGTGCGCCCGTACCGGGCGGCCTTGTACTCCAGCATGGTCACGAACGCCGACCATCCGGCGTCGTGGACGGACTTGGCCAGGCGCGTGCGGGCGAGTCCTCCCACCGCCAGGTCCTCTACGGCGACCGCTTGGTTCTCGCGGATCAGCTTTGTGGAGAGCTGGTGGTGGAACTCGCGGCGCGCGTCGGTCACCTTCGCGTGTGCGCGGGCGACCTTGATCCGGGCCTTGTTCCGGTTGCTGGAGCCCTTCTCTTTGCGGGCCAGGGCGCGTTGCGCCTTCTTCAGGCGTTTCTCGGCCCGGCGCAGGAAGCGCGGGCTGTCGGCCTTCCGGCCGTCGGAAAGGACGGCGAAGTGCCCGAGGCCAAGATCGATACCGATTTCGGGCGTCGTCTTCGGCAGCAGTTCCTCGGGGCCGGTCTCGACGACGAAGCTCGCGAAGTACCGGCCCGCCGGGTCCTTGACCACGGTCACCGTGGACGGAACGCAGGGCAGCGCGCGCGACCACTTCACCTTCAGGTCGCCGATCTTCGGCAGGCGCAGCTTTCCGCCGGTCGTGATCGACCAGCGGGCGTTCGCCGTGAACCGGACTGCCTGCCGGGTGTCCTTGCGGGATTTGTACCGGGGCGCGCCCATACGCGGGCGCTTGCCCTTCAGGCCGTCGAAGAAGTTCCGGTACGCGGTGTCCAGGTCTTTGAGGGACTGTTGGAGCACGACGGCTGACACCTCGCCGAGCCACGCCCGCTCGGGCGTCTGCTTGGCCTCGGTGATCAGCGTCTTGGACAGGTCGCCGGTCTTCGGGAACGGCAGCGCCTCGCTGCGGGCGGTCTCCCGAGCGCGAAGCGCGTCGTTGTAGACCACCCGCGCGCACCCGAACGCTCCCGCCAGCGCCGTGCACTGACCGGCGCTCGGGTACACCCGGAACGAGTACCTGAGCTGCACACGGATCATGGTACACAATTGGTTTATGGTTATCGATGAGCACATTCGTACTGGTCGTCACTGTGTCTTCCGCATGCACGTCCATTTGGTTTTTGTGACGAAGTACCGGCACAAGGTCTTCGCCGACCGGCACCTGACGCGGTGCNGCGGTGCGAGGAGATCATGCGGGCCGTGTGCGAGGACTTCGAGGCCGAGCTGGTCGAGTTCAACGGCGGAAACAACCACGTCCACCTGCTCGTGAACTTCCCGCCAAAGGTCGCCGTGTCCAGGCTGGTCAACAGCCTCAAGGGCGTCTCTTCCCGGCGGCTGCGCCAGGAGTTCCCCGACCTCGTCCGCCACTACTGGCGGGCACAACGCCTTTGGTCCGGCTCATACTTCGCCGGGTCCGTCGGCGGCGCACCACTCAGCACCGTGAAGCAGTACATCGAGCAGCAACACCGGCCGCTCTGACCCGGACTGAGGTGAACAGTGCAGATCCATGCCCACAGCTGAGGTCAGAGCAAACCTCAGATTCGCTTCACCACCGGGCTGAAGCCCCGTGCCCTGCGAATAGATCCGGGTAGCGGGCCTCGGCGACGTCCTCCGTCATCGCCTGGATCTTGCCGCCCGCGTTCAGCACGCGGTCCGCCGATTGGAGGAAGACCGGCTTGGGAAGGCGGCGTCCGCGTTCGACCGCGGAGACCATCTCCTCGCTGTAGCCCAGCTCCGTGCCGAGCTCGGCCTGGGTCAGGCCAGCTGCTTCCCGCCAGAGCTTGATCTGCCGGCCGACGGCCTTCATGACCGCGCTGGACTCGTCGTCCAGGCAGAGGTCAGCGCCGTTGTCGTCCGCGTCGTCCGTGATGTGGTCCGCACCCATGCCGCCCCGCTTTCGCGTCGTCACGTGCTCAACTGCCCTTGGTGCGAGGCGGTTACTTTCGCCAACCCGGACAAGCGCGGGTGTGTCCGGGTCAGCCGCCCCGGTGAGCGGCTGGTGGCTAGCGGTGGGACTGGGTGAGGATGTTGACGACGCGGCCGGAAGGGTCGCGGGTGAAGAAGCGGCGGACGCCCCAGGGTTCGTCCGTCAGGGGGTGGATGATCTCGGCTCCGGAGGCGAGGACGGCGGCGTGGACGGCATCGACGTCCTCCACTTCGATGGACAGGTCCGGAACGACGGGGGCCGTTTCCTCGTGGGTGAGGTAGATGAGCTGGGCGGTGGGGTTGCTGGGGGAGGCCAGGGCCATGACCCAGCCGAGGTTCATCACCTCCTCCAGGCCGAGCAGGCCGTAGAAGGCGCGGTGTTCGGCGTAGGTGGCCGGGTCGGTGTGGGCGTCGGGGACGACGCGGCGGACGGTCATCGCCTCACCATGCCACGGGTGGGGTCAGCGGGCGGTGAAGGGACGGTCCGTGGGGACGATCTCACGCCCCAGCGGCATCAGCGAGACCGGGAGGAGCTTGAAGTTGGCGATGCCCAGCGGGATGCCGATGATCGTGAGGCACAGGGCGATGCCGGTGGCGATGTGGCCCAGGGCGAGCCACCAGCCGGCCAGGAGGAGCCACAGCACGTTGCCGACGCAGGAGGCGGTGCCCGCGTCGCGGCGTTCGACGGCGGCCCGGCCGAAGGGCCACAGCGCGTACAGGCCGATGCGGAAGGAGGCGATGCCGAAGGGGATGCCGATGATGGTGACGCAGAGGAGGAGTCCGGCGGCCAGGTAGCCGAGGAAGAGCCAGAAGCCGCTCAGGACCAGCCAGATGATATTCAGGATCGTCTTCATGGGCGCCAGCCTGCCATCCGTTCGAGGCGGGCGATGCGCTCGGGCATCGGGGGGTGGGTGGAGAAGAGCTTCGACAGGCCCTCGCCACGCCGGAACGGGTTGGCGATCATCATGTGGCTCGCCGTCTCCAGCCGGGGTTCGGGCGGGAGCGGGAGCCGCTGGGTACCGGCGTCGAGCTTGCGCAGGGCGGAGGCGAGGGCGAGCGGGTCGCCGGTGAGCTGGGCGCCGGCGGCGTCGGCGTCGTACTCGCGGGAGCGGCTGACCGCGAGCTGGATCAGGGACGCCGCGAGCGGGCCGAGCAGCATGAGCAGCAGCAGGCCGAGCAGGCCGGGGCCGTCGTCGTCCTCGGAGCGGCCGAACGGGATCAGCCAGGCGAAGTTCGCCAGGAAGACGATCACGGTGGCGAGCGCCCCGGCGACGGACGCGATGAGGATGTCCCGGTGGTAGACGTGGCTCAGCTCGTGCCCGATGACGCCGCGCAGCTCGCGCTCGTCCAGCAGGCGCAGGATGCCGTCGGTGCAGCAGACGGCGGCGTTGCGCGGGTTGCGGCCGGTGGCGAAGGCGTTGGGGGCCTGCGTGGGGGAGAGATAGAGCCGGGGCATGGGTTGCCGGGCGGCGGTGGACAGCTCGCGCACGATGCGGTAGAGCGCCGGGGCCTCGAACTCGCTGACCGGGCGGGCCCGCATCGCGCGCAGCGCCAGCTTGTCGCTGTTCCAGTAGGCGTAGGCGTTGGTGCCCAGTGCGACGAGGACGGCGAGGAGCAGGCCGCCGCGCCCGAAGAAGGAACCGATGACCACGATCAGCGCGGACAGGGTGCCCAGGAGCAGGGCAGTCCTCAGCCCGTTGTGTCGGCGGTGCACGGTGCGCCCTCCCGGTGGTGCCACAGGGGAACCCTTGCTCTGGCGGTGTCTCCACCTTCCAGTGGACCCTCCCTGTGGGACCAACGCGAGGCGGCGGCCAGGGGTTCCCGGGGCTGACGCGCCCGGGCGGACGGCTACAGCAGTGAGCCGGAGGCGAAGCGCAGGATGAGCTGCGGTGCGCCCGACAGGACGACGCCCGCGACGGCGGTGACCGCCAGCGCGGCGGTCAGCGGTGCCGCGCGGCGCAGGCGTACCGGGGCCGCCCCGGGCGCCGGGGCACGGAAGAGCAGCGCCGTCCAGCGCAGGTAGTACACCAGGCCGATGACGACGTTGGCGGCCATGACGAGGGCCAGCCAGCCGAGTCCGGCGTCCACGGCGGCGGCGAAGACGGTGACCTTGGCGAACAGGCCGACGATGCCCGGGGGCAGTCCGGCCAGGCAGAGCAGGAAGAAGCCGAGGATGAGGGCGACGAGGGGGTGGGCGGCGTACAGCCCGCGGAAGTCGGCGACGCGGGCACCGGACGCGCGGGCGCCCGGGGTGCGCAGGCGCAGGACGACGGCGAACGCGCCGAGGTTCACCACGGCGTACATGAGCGCGTAGGCGACGGTGGCCCCCACCGCGCGGCCGGGGTCGTCGGTGTAGGCGGCAGCGGCGATGGGCACCAGCAGGTAGCCCGCCTGGGCGACGGAGGACCAGGCGAGCAGCCGTACCGCGCTGTGCGGGGCGTCGGCGCGCTGGCGCAGGGCACCGGCGTTGCCGACGGTCATGGTGAGCGCGGCCAGTACCGCCAGTACGGGCCCCCAGGTGCTGGCGTAGGCGGGGAAGGCGTAGACGGTGACGAGGATCAGCCCGGAGAGTCCGGCGGCCTTGCCGATGACGGACAGGTAGGCGGCGACGGGTACCGGGGCGCCGACGTAGGTCTCGGGCACCCAGAAGTGGTAGGGCACCGCGGCTGTCTTGAACGCGAAGCCCACCAGGGTGAGGACGACGCCTGCGGGGGCGAGCGCGGTCAGCGCCGGATCGACGTCGCCGAGCCGTTCGGCCACCACGCCCAGGTGCAGGCTGCCGGTGGCGGCGTAGACGAAGCTGACGCCGAGCAGGGTGACGGCGGTGGCGGCCACCGAGGAGAGGAAGAACTTGAGCGCGGCCTCGGAGGCCAGCCGGTCGCCCCGGCGCAGGGCGATGAGGGCGAAGACCGGCAGCGAGGCGACTTCGAGCGCGATGACGAGGGTGGCCAGGTCGCGGGCGGCGGGCAGCAGCGCGGCTCCGGCGGCGGAGGACAGCAGCAGGAACCAGTACTCGCCGGGCGGCAGCTTGCTGGTGGTGACGGTGGTCAGGGACAGCAGTGCGGTGAGCAGGGCACCGCCGAGGACGAGGAGCTGGAGGACGAGCGCGAAGCTGTCGGCGGTGTAGGAGCAGGTGTCGGCGTCGGTGGTGAGGCAGAAGGTGGAGCGGTCCGCGCCGACGAGCGGGAGCAGCGTCAGCAGCGCGAGGCCGAGCCCGGCGACGGCGGCCCAGCCGAGCAGCGGTTTGCGGCGCTCGGTGAGGAACAGGTCGGCGACGAGCAGGCCGAGCGCGAAGACGGCGGTGACGGCGACGGGCGCGATGGCCACCCAGTCAACGGACTGCACAGGACCCGCAGCCGCCAGGACGGCGTGGGCCACCGGCTCCCCGGCGTGGGCCGCTGGTTCGACGGCGTGGCTCACCGGCTCCACGGCGTGTGTCATGGGCTGGCTCAGCGGCACATGGCTCATCGGCTGACTCCCGGCAGGAGGTGCTGCACGGCCGGGTCGGTGACGCCGAGGAGGAGCGCGGGCCACAGTCCGGCCAGGACGGTGAGGACGACGAGCGGCGTCCAGGCGGCGAACTCGTATCCGCGTACGTCGGGCAGCGCGGCGCCCGCGCTCGCACGGTCGCCCATGCACACGCGGCGGACGACGAGCAGCAGGTAGGCGGCCGTGAGCAGGGTGCCGAAGCCGCCGACGGCCAGGAACACCAGGTAGGCGGGGCGGCTGAGCCCGTCGGCGGGGTGGTAGGCGCCGAGCAGGGCGAGCATCTCGCCCCAGAATCCGGCCAGCCCGGGCAGGCCGAGGGAGGCGACGGCGGCGAAGGCCACGAGTCCGCCGAGGCGGGGCGCGCGTCCGTAGAGCGCGGCCCCGGCGCCGCGTGCGAACTGGTCCAGCTCGGTGGAGCCGGTGCGTTCCTTGACGGCGCCGACGAGGAAGAACAGCAGGCCGGTGATCAGGCCGTGGGCGACGTTGGCGAACAGCGCGCCGTTGACCCCCGTCCGGGTGAGGGTGGCGATGCCGAGCAGCACGAAGCCCATGTGGCCGACGGAGGAGTAGGCGATGAGCCGCTTGAGGTCGCCCCCGGTGCCGCTGCGGACGAGGAACAGGCAGGCCAGCGAGCCGTAGACGATGCCGACGCAGGCGAAGGCGGCCAGGTAGGGCGCGAAGAACTGGGCGCCCTCGGGAGCGATGGGCAGCACGATCCGCACCAGGCCGTAGGTGCCCATCTTCAGCAGGACGCCCGCCAGCAGCACGGAGCCGACGGTGGGCGCGGCGGTGTGCGCGTCGGGCAGCCAGGTGTGCAGCGGCCACATCGGCGTCTTGACGGCGAAGCCGATGCCGAGCGCGAGCACGGCGATGAGCTGCGTGCTCCGGGACAGACCTGACCCGTTGTCAGTGGCGAGTGCCACCATGTCGAATGTGCCGCCCTGGAGTCCGACGAGGAGGAGGCCGAGCAGCATCACGACGGAGCCGAGCAGTGTGTAGAGGATGAACTTCCAGGCCGCCTGGGCGCGGCCCGCACCGCCCCAGCGGGCGATGAGGAAGTACATCGGGATGAGCACCATCTCGAAGGCGAGGAAGAACAGGACGAGGTCGAGGACGGCGAAGGTGGCCAGCGTGCCCGCTTCGAGGACGAGGAGGAGGGCGACGAACGCCGTGGGGGCCGGGCCCTTCGGCGGGTTGCGGTAGCTGTACAGGGCGCACAGGAACGTCAGCAGGGCCGTGAGGACGAGGAGGGGAAGCGAGATGCCGTCCACACCGAGGTGGAGCCGGATGCCGAGAGCGGGAATCCACGAGATATCGGTGCCCGCCTGGATGTCCTCGGCGCGGTCGTAGTCGAACCCGGCCGCGAGCACGAGGGCGCCGAGCAGGACGACGCCGGTGACGGTGACGCCGTGCCGCAGCACGGCCTGCTCCGGGCTGCGGCCGCGCAGTCCGGGCGGTGCGGGGAGCAGGGCGGCGCCCGCGCCGAGCAGGGGCAGCACGACGACGGCCGCGAGGACGAACTGCGCCACGGTGTCGTTGAGGGTGATCACGGCTCACGCTCCGGCGAGGATGACGGCGATGACCAGCACGAGGGAGCCCGCGAGCAGGGCGCTCAGATAGGTCTGGACGTTGCCGGTCTGGGCCCGGCGTACGGCCGCGCCCAGCCAGCCGGTGCCGGTACCGGCGCCGCGCACGTAGGCGTCCACGACCTCGCGGTCCAGATAGCGCACCAGGGTCGCGGCGGCCCGTAGGGGGGTGACGAACAGGCGGCGGTAGGCGGCGTCCAGCCGGAAACCGTCGGCGGCCGGGGCGAGCAGGCGGCCGAGCAGGACGGTCGCGGGGTCGCCGGTGCCGCGCACGATGGCCTGCCGCCACGCGCCCCAGACGAGCAGCGCGCCGATGCCCGCGGCGGCGGTGGCCAGGACGGAGGTAACCAGCGTAGGGCCGAGGCTGCCGCCGCCGAGCCAGTGCGGCAGCCAGTCGTAGAGCAGACCGAACGCGAGGGAGGGGATCGCCAGGACCCACAGGATGACGATCATCACGGCGGGCTGCTTCTCGTGACCGCGCGCCGGGCCGGGCACGTGACCGGTGGCGAGCGCGGTCTCGGTGGAGGCGACGGCGGTGTCGTCCGCGGCGGCCAGCGCCTGCGCCTCGGTGGCCCCGGGCTCGGGCGCGGCGGCGTCCGGCGCGGTCTCGCGGGCCACGGTCTCCGGCGCGGTGGCGGGCGTGACGGCGGCGGGCTGCACCGTGGGTCCGGCATCCGGTGCGACGGCGGCGGGCCGCGGCGCTGCGGCCGGGGCGGCGGGCTCCCGCGCCACACCCGGGGCGGCGGGCTCGCGCACCACGCCCGGGGCGGCGGCGTCGCCACGGCAGGCGAGCAGCCACAGCCGCATCGCGTACGCGGCGGTCAGCGCGGCGGTGAGCAGGCCCGCGACGAGGACGATCCAGCCGGAGACGGCCGGGATGCCCGGGTCCGGGTCGAGCGCGGTGTGCTCGGCGGCGCCGAGGACGGCTTCCTTGGAGAAGAAGCCGGAGAACGGCGGGATCGCGGCGAGCGCGAGCAGGCCGATGGTCAGCGTCCAGTAGGCGTCTGGGACGCGGCGCGCGGTGCCGCCCGCGCGGGCCATGGCGGTCAGCGAGCCGGTACCGGCGGCGTGGATCAGCACCCCGGCGGTCAGGAACAGCAGCGCCTTGAAGGCGCCGTGGGACAGGAGGTGGAAGATCGCGGCACCCCGGTCGGCGACGGCGAGCGCACCGGCGAGGTAGCCGAGCTGGCCGATGGTCGAGTACGCCAGCACGCGCTTGACGTCGTCCTGGGCGAGCGCGGCCAGCGCGGACCCGGCCATCGTGACGGCCGCCAGCAGCGCGAGCACCACCAGCGCGGCGGCCGACGCGGTGAACACCGGCAGCAGGCGCGCCACGAAGTAGACGCCCGCCGCGACCATGGTGGCGGCGTGGATCAGCGCGGACACCGGCGTCGGGCCCGCCATGGCGTCCGGCAGCCAGGTGTGCAGCGGGAACTGCGCCGACTTGCCCGCGACCCCGGCGAGCAGCAGCAGCGCGATCAGCGTGGGGTGGCTCAGCTCGAAGTCGGACAGGGTGGAGGTCAGCCGGGTGACGATCGTGGAGATGCGGAACGTCCCGGCCTGCGAGGCGAGCGCCAGGATGCCGATGAGGAACGGCACGTCCCCCAGCTTGGTGACCAGGAACGCCTTCAGCGAGGCCGAGCGCGCGGCGGCCGTCTCCCAGTAGTGGCCGACCAGGAAGTACGAGCAGATGCCCATGATCTCCCAGCCCACCAGCAGCACGATCAGGTCGTCGCTGTAGACGACGAGCAGCATCGCGGCGGTGAACAGGGAGACGAGCGCGGCGTAGGAGGCGTAGCGCGGGTCGTCGCGCAGGTAGCCGGTGGAGTACAGCTGCACGCAGGAGGCGACGACGCCGACGAGCACGGCCACCAGCACGGCCACGCCGTCGAGGTGGAACGCCAGCTCGACCGGGAGCGCGGCATGGCCCGTGGGCGTCAGTTCGGTGGCGGTCGTCAGCGGCGCCCGGCCACCCTGCTGGACGGCGACGGCGATCGCGAGCACGGCGGAGGCCAGCGTCGGCAGCACGGCCAGCGGCCGGACGAAGCCGGGGGCGCGGCGCCCGGCCGCGAGCCCGGCGAGGGCGCCGAGGAAGGGCAGGACGGGGACGAGGACGGCGAGTGCGGTGGTGCTCACGCGGTGGCCCCCGCCTGCTTCCCGCCGGGCGCCGCCCCGGTGCCGGCGCCCGGGGCGGCTGCGGCGTTCACGTCGGCGGCATCCGCGTCGTCAGCGGCGGCGTCGGGCACGGCGCGCTCCTGGGAGTCGGTGGGCCGCTCGGCCAGGTCGCGCAGGGCGTCGATGTTCGACCCGGCGCGGTTGCGGTAGACGAGCAGGACGATCGCCAGGCCGATGCCGATCTCGGCGGCGGCGATGGCGATGGTGAACAGGGTGAGGGACTGCCCGGCGCGCAGGGTGTCCCGCAGCCACACGTCGAACGCGACGAGGTTGAGGTTGACGGCGTTGAGCATCAGCTCCACGGAGATGAGCACCAGCACCGCGTTGCGCCGGGCCAGCACGCCGTACAGGCCGACGCTGAACAGCAGCGCGGCGAGGACGGCGGGGTAGACGAGGTGCATCAGCGCTCCTCCGTTTCCGGGGCGTGCCGGGTCCGCTCGGCTCGCGGGGTCCGCTCGGCCCGCTCGGCCTTCGCCGCGCCCGGGTTGCCAGCCGTCCCGTCCTCCCCGGCCGTCTCGCTCTCCCCCTCCGCCCTGCGGCGGGAGACGACGATCGCGCCGACCAGCGCGGCCAGCAGCAGCAGCGACAGCGCCTCGAAGGGCAGCACCCAGTGCCGGAACAGCGCCTCGCCGACGGCCTGGGTGTCGCCCTGCGGCTGGCCGAGGTCGATCCACGCGGTGCGGAAGGCATCGACGACGAGCGTGACCAGCGTGGCGGCCGAGGCCAGCGCGACCCCGAGTGCCACCCAGCGGTTGCCGGAGTTCGCGTCGGGTGAGTGGCCGATGGGCGCGCGCGTCAGCATGAGCCCGAACAGCAGCAGCACGACGACCGAACCGACGTAGATGAGCACCTGCACCCAGGCGATGAACTCGGCGGTCAGCAACAGGTACTCCACCGCGATGCCGCCGAGCGCGACGACGAGCCACAGCGCGGCGTGCACCAGCTGCCGCGTGGTGACGGCGACGAGCGCGGCGCCGAGGGTGACCAGGCCGGTGAGGACGAACACGATCTCGACGCCGGTGGGCGTCAGGAATCCGGGAGCGTTCACGTGCGGGTGCCACCCCCGTCGGCGTCGGGGCCGCCCTCAGCCTCCACAGCTCCCCCGGTTCCCGTGGCTCCCGCAGCCCCCGTGGCCTCAGCCTCAGCGACCTCAGCGGCCTGAGCAGCCGCCGCAGCAGCAGCCTTGTCGGCGGCCTTATGCGCGGCGGCCAGCTCCTTGGGTTCCTCGGCCGCCGGGTCCAGCGGCGGCGGTTCGGGCACCGTCCACATCCACTCCCGCAGCTTGTCGCGCTCGTGGGTCAGGTCGCGGATGTCGGTCTCGGCGTACTCGAACTCCGGGGACCAGAACAGCGCGTCGAAGGGGCACACCTCGATACAGATGCCGCAGTACATGCACAGCGAGAAGTCGATGGCGAACCGGTCGAGCACGTTGCGGCTGCGCTCGCGTCCGCCGGGCGCGGCGGCGGGCAGCGTCTCCTTGTGCGAGTCGATGTAGATGCACCAGTCCGGGCACTCGCGCGCGCACAGCATGCAGACGGTGCAGTTCTCCTCGAACAGCCCGATCACGCCACGGCTGCGGGCGGGCAGCTCGGGCTGCACGTCCGGGTAGTGCGCGGTGTGCGCACGCCGGGTCATCGTCTTCAGGGTGACGGCCAGGCCCTTGGCCAGGCCGGAACCGGGGAGGCCCATCAGGGGAACACCACCTTCACGACGCCGGTGACGGCGATCTGGAGAAGGGCGAGCGGGACGAGGACCGTCCAGGCGAACCGCTGGATCTGGTCCGCGCGCAGCCGGGGCCACGCCACCCGCATCCAGATGACGAGGAAGCTGAGCGCCGCCGTCTTCAGCAGCATCCACAGCCAGCCGAGCCCGTCGGCGAACGGCCCGTGCCAGCCGCCGAGGAACAGCACGGCCGTCAGCGCGGAGACGACGACGATGCCCGCGTACTCGGCGAGCAGGAACAGCGCGAACCGCAGCCCGCCATACTCGGTCAGCGGACCGAAGACGATCTCCTCCGGCGCGATCGGCGCGTCGAACGGCGGCCGGTGCAGCTCGGCGATGCCCGCGGTGAAGAACACGAACGCGCCGATCAGCTGCCAGGGCAGCCACCACCACTGCCAGGCGTCCAGGATGCCGGGCAGCGAGAGGGTGCCTGCCGCCATCGCGACGGACGCGGCCGACAGCAGCAGCGGCAACTCGTAGGCCATCAGCTGCGCGGCGGTGCGCAGACCGCCCAGCAGGCTGTACTTGTTGGCGCTCGCCCAGCCGCCCATCAGCTGGCCGAGCACACCGACGCCGAGCACGGCGAGGACGAAGAAGATGCCCGCGTCCACGACCTGCCCGACGCCGCCTCCCCCGGGCGCGACCGGGATGGCGATGAGCACGACCAGGTAGGGGACGAGCGCGACGGCGGGCGCGAGCTGGAAGATCCTCCGGTCCGCGTCGGCCGGAACGACGTCCTCCTTCTGCGCGAACTTCACGCCGTCGGCGACGAGCTGCGCCCAGCCATGGAAGCCGCCCGCGTACATGGGGCCGACGCGGCCCTGCATGTGCGCCATGACCTTGTGCTCGGCCTGGCCGACGAGCAGGGGCAGCGTCAGGAAGGCGAGCAGGACGGCGGCCAGCCGCCAGGCGACGTCGAGGAAGTCCACTACGGCCTGCCTTCCCCGGTGTCGTCGTCACGACGAATCGCGGTGTCATCGGATGGGGTGTCATCGGATGGGGTGCGGTCCTGGCCCTGGCCCGGGGCGGGAGGCTGCGGAGCCCGCTCGCCCGGCTGCTCGCCCCAGGGGGCGTCGGATGCGGTACGGCGGCGCGGGCGGGCGGACGGCGTTCCGGTCGGCGGCGTCTCTGGCGGCGGCTCTGGCGGCGTCTGCGCGTTTGGTGTCGGCGCCTGCGTGCCCTCACCCGCTCCGCCTTCCGGGGGTGCCGCCGGCGCGGGCGGGGCCGCCGCGCGCTGGCTCGCGGAGCCCGCGGCGGCCGAACGGGTGCGGCGGGCGGGACGGGCCGGACGGTCGCCGGAGGCCGCCGCGCGGCCCCGCGCGGGGCGGGCCGGGGCGGGCGGAAGCTGGCCCTTCAGCGGACCCCACTCGTTGGGGTCGGGCACCCCGGGCGGCAGCATCTGACGCCGCTTCGGCCCCCCGTGCTCCGACTCGCCCGGCTCCTTCGCGCCCGGCCACGCCTTGGCAACGCGGGCCGCCAGCACGAAGTCCTTGCGCAGCGGGTGGCCCTCGAAGGAGTCCGGCAGCAGCAGCGGCGTCAGGCCCGGGTGTCCGGGGAAGCCGACGCCGAACATCTCGTGCGTCTCCCGCTCGTGCCAGGCCGCCCCGGCGTAGACGCCGGTGGCGGTGGGCAGGGCGGGCGCGTCGTGCGGCACGGTGGTGCGCAGCACCAGCCGCCGGACGCCGCCACCCGCCGCGCCGTCCGGATCAGCACCCGGCGCAGTGCCCGCCACTCCCCCCGTCCCGGGCAGCGCGGCCACGTGGGCACAGACCAGGAAGCCGGTGCCGGGCTCGTCCACGGCGCTCAGCCAGTCGAAGTAGGTGCAGCCCAGCTCGTCGCGGGCGGTGCGCAGCGCGTCCACCCAGGCGGCGGCCGGGACGTCCACGGTGAGCAGCCCGTACGCCTCCTGCGCGCATGCTCCTTCGCCGAACAGCTCCTCGGCGGGGCGCGGCAGCCAGCCCACGGCGCTCACCGCCCGTCCTCTGGCGCCGCACCGGAGCGCTCGGGACCGGAGGAGTCCGGCGGGCGGACCAGCCCACTGGTCAGCGCGGCCGGGGAGGGGCGCGAGGTGCCGTACCGCTCGCCAAGGGACTCGGCGGCGATCTTCTCCTGCAGCTTGAGGATGCCCTGCAACAGCGCCTCGGGGCGCGGCGGGCAGCCGGGCACGTACACGTCCACCGGGATGATCTGGTCAACGCCCTTGGTGACGGAGTAGGAGTCCCAGTAGGGGCCGCCGCAGTTGGAGCAGGCGCCGAAGGAGATGACGTACTTGGGTTCCGGCATCTGCTCGTAGAGCCGTTTGACGGCCGGGGCCATCTTGTCCGTCAGCGTGCCGGAGACGACCATGAGGTCGGCCTGGCGCGGGCCGGGCGCGAACGGGATGACGCCCAGGCGGATGAAGTCGTGCCGGGCCATGGAAGCGGCGATGAACTCGATCGCGCAGCAGGCGAGCCCGAAGTTGAACACCCACAGGCTGTAGCGGCGGCCCCAGTTGAGCACCACCTTCATGGGCTCGGGCGCGAGCTTCGCCAGCGTGCCCAGGCGGCGCGGCATAGGGAGGTCGGCGCGGGTCACGTCCATGTGAGGACGCCCTTCTTCCAGGCGTAGAGCAGGCCCACGGCGAGCAGGCCGAGGAACACGAACATCTCCACCAGCGTCACGGCACCGAACGCGGCGAACACCGTGGCCCACGGGAACAGGAAGATCGAGTCGATGGCGAAGATGACATAGAGGAACGCGTACACGTAGTACCGCACCTGGGTGTGCGCCCAGCCTTCGCCGACCGGATCGACGCCGCATTCGTAGGCGAGCAGCTTCTCGTGTGTCGGCGCGGTGGGGCGCAGCAGCGCGCTGCCCGCGAAGGCCACGGCGACGAAGAGCACGCCGACGACCGCGACCAGGCCGACGACGGCGTAGCCGTGGAAGTAGTCCGGCACCGTCCGCTCCCGTCCCTGTCCGTGTGCTGCGCGTACGCGGTCCGTGTGCTGTGCGTACGCGCTGTCCGTGCCCTGCGTGTGCGCGCTGTGCGTGCGCTGGCGTTCGACGATCTGTCCGCACGGGAGTCTAGGCCCTGGTCGTCACGTACTGTGCTGCCGTCTCACGGCCGCCCGGGCGACGTGACCCCCGATCTCCCGCTCTGCCCCATCCTGTCGCGTTCCCGCAGCTGGCGCAGCGGTGCGCCAGGCTGGGCGAGCCCCTTTTGAGTGGGGTCATCCCCACCCGGGGCGGCCGAGGAACCCCATGGCGGGACGCGGACGGCACCCGGAGGTGGTGGCGCACCTGCCGGGCCGCAAGCGCGACGCGCTGACTGTCCTGACCCCGCGCGAGCGGGAAGTGCTCACCCTGATGGCCGAAGGCCGCACCCCAACGGGGCGATCGCCCGCAGCCTGTGGTGAGCGACGGCGCGGCGGAGAAGCGTGTCAGCGAGAACGTCAGGAAACGGACCTGGCACAGAGTGACGCAGATCACCGGCGGGGCTCGCCGCGCCCGCCTTCCACACGCCGTGACCGGAGGTCACGCCTGCGGGACGGCGCTCCGTATCCGGAACGCGGGGTGCCACTTCAGCCATCCGGCCAGTTCAGGCCGGTGCCGGGCAGCCGCTGGACCGGCGCTCGACTGTCCCACTACCTGGGAAGCGACGTCTCATCCACTGGTCCACGATGTGGTCACACCAAGGTAGGCGACCCTTACACCCACGTACGATGGAACGTGAGCCCGCCGGACCGAGAGGGAGGTCCTTGCACGTGACCAGTCAGGTCAGTCATGACAGCGCCAAGGAAGTCAGGCGCCTGGACCGGGTAGTGATCCGGTTCGCGGGGGACTCCGGTGACGGTATGCAGCTCACGGGGGACCGCTTCACGTCGGAGACGGCGTCGTTCGGCAACGACCTGTCCACGCTGCCGAACTTCCCCGCCGAGATCCGTGCCCCCGCCGGCACCCTGCCCGGCGTCTCCTCCTTCCAGCTCCACTTCGCCGACCACGACATCCTCACCCCCGGCGACGCGCCGAACGTGCTGGTCGCGATGAACCCGGCGGCGCTGAAGGCGAACCTCGCGGACCTGCCGCGCGGTGCCGAACTCATCGTCAACACCGACGAGTTCACCAAGCGCGCGATGGCCAAGGTCGGCTACGCGGTCTCCCCGCTGGAGGACGGCTCACTCGACGGCTACTCGGTGCACCCGGTGCCGCTGACCACGCTCACCGTGGAGGCGCTGAAGGGGTTCGACCTCGGCCGCAAGGAGGCCGGGCGGTCGAAGAACATGTTCGCGCTCGGCCTGCTGTCGTGGATGTACCACCGGCCCACCGAGGGCACCGAGCGCTTCCTGCGCAAGAAGTTCGCGAAGAAGCCTCAGATCGCCGAGGCCAACGTGGCCGCCTTCCGGGCCGGCTGGAACTTCGGCGAGACGACGGAGGACTTCGCCGTCTCCTACGAGGTCGCCCCGGCCGCGCAGGCGTTCCCCTCCGGCACGTACCGGAACATCTCCGGCAACCTGGCGCTGTCCTACGGACTGGTCGCCGCGTCTCAGCAGGCGGACCTGCCGCTGTTCCTCGGGTCCTACCCGATCACCCCGGCCTCCGACATCCTGCACGAGCTGAGCAAGCACAAGAACTTCGGCGTGCGCACCTTCCAGGCCGAGGACGAGATCGCCGGGATCGGCGCCGCGCTCGGCGCGGCCTTCGGCGGCGCGCTCGCGGTGACGACCACCTCAGGGCCGGGCGTGGCGCTGAAGTCCGAGACGATCGGTCTTGCGGTGTCGCTGGAACTGCCGCTGCTCATCGTGGACGTCCAGCGCGGCGGCCCCTCCACCGGCCTGCCGACGAAGACGGAGCAGGCGGATCTGTTGCAGGCCATGTACGGCCGCAACGGTGAGGCGCCGGTGCCGATCGTCGCGCCCGCCACGCCCGCGGAGTGCTTCACCGCGGCCCTGGACGCCGCGCGCATCGCCCTGACCTACCGCACTCCGGTCTTCCTGCTCTCCGACGGCTACCTCGCCAACGGCTCCGAGCCGTGGCGCATCCCGGAGATGGACGAACTGCCGGACCTGCGCACCCAGTTCGCCACCACCACCAACCACACCCTGGGCGACGGCACCGAGGTCTTCTGGCCCTACAAGCGCGACCCGCACACGCTGGCCCGCCCCTGGGCCGTGCCGGGCACCCCGGGCCTGGAACACCGCGTCGGCGGCATCGAGAAGCAGGACGGCACGGGCAACATCTCCTACGACCCGGCCAACCACGAGCTGATGGTCCGCACCCGACAGGCCAAGGTAGACGGTGTCCAGGTACCGGACCTCACCGTGGACGACCCCTCCGGCGAGGCGAAGGTCCTCGTCCTGGGCTGGGGCTCCACCTATGGCCCGATCACCGCGGCGGTGCGCCGGGTGCGGCGCGGCGGCGACGTCATCGCGCAGGCCCACCTGCGCCACCTCAACCCCTTCCCCGCCAACCTCGGCACCATCCTGCGCGGCTACGACAAGGTGATCGTGCCCGAGATGAACCTCGGCCAGCTCACGCTGCTGCTGCGCGCCGTCTACCTGGTGGACGCCCAGCCCTACACCCAGGTACGCGGTCTGCCCTTCAAGGCGGAGCAGCTCCACGACGTCCTCAAGGAGGCCATTGACCATGGCTGACGCCACCACCCTCACCCATGGCCCCGCCGAACCCTCCCACGCGCTGTCGCTGGTACCCAAGGCCGAAGGCGCCCAGTCGGCCAAGGACTTCAAGTCCGACCAGGAGGTGCGCTGGTGCCCCGGCTGCGGCGACTACGCCGTACTGGCCGCCGTGCAGGGCTTCCTGCCGGAGCTGGGCCTGGCCAGGGAGAACATCGTCTTCGTCTCCGGCATCGGCTGCTCCTCGCGCTTCCCGTACTACATGAACACCTACGGGATGCACTCCATCCACGGCCGCGCCCCGGCCATCGCCACCGGCCTGGCCGCCGCACGCCGCGACCTGTCAGTGTGGGTCGTCACCGGTGACGGCGACGCGCTGTCGATTGGCGGCAACCACCTCATCCACGCGCTGCGGCGCAACGTCAACCTCAAGATCCTGCTGTTCAACAACCGGATCTACGGGCTGACCAAGGGCCAGTACTCCCCCACCTCCGAGGCCGGGAAGATCACCAAGTCCACGCCGATGGGCTCGCTGGACGCCCCCTTCAACCCGGTGTCCCTGGCGATCGGCGCCGAGGCGTCCTTCGTCGCGCGCACGGTGGACTCCGACCGCAAGCACCTCACCGAGGTCCTGCGCCAGGCCGCCGAACACCCCGGCACCGCGCTGGTGGAGATCTACCAGAACTGCAACATCTTCAACGACGGCGCGTTCGAGGCGCTGAAGGACAAGGAGCAGGCGCTGGAAGCCGTCATCCGGCTTCAGGACGGGCAGCCGGTACGGTTCGGCGCGCCCGCCGAGGACGGGCTGGGCGGCAAGGGCGTCGTGCGGGACCCGGCCACCGGCGACCTGCGCGTGGTGGACGTCGCCGCGCACGGCACCGACGGACTCGTCGTCCACGACGCGGCCTCCCCGTCACCGACCACCGCGTTCGCCCTGTCCCGGCTGGCCGACCCCGACACACTCCACCACACCCCGATCGGCATCTTCCGCAACGTGCGGCGGCCGGTCTACGACACGCTCATGGCCGACCAACTGGAGACCGCCATCGAGCACCACGGCAAGGGCGACCTCTCCGCCCTCCTGCACGGCAAGGACACCTGGACGGTTGTGGGGTAACCCGTAGTCACCACCCCCAGGGCGGGCCGGACACGCGGTGTTCGGCCAGCCCTGGCGTGTGTGGCCCGGAGCCCCGGCGGGAGAGTGCCCGCAGGTGCCCAGGAAGTGGCGTGCCCGGGGTGCTCACCTGACAGGAGTGTCACGCGAAACGGGAATGACAACCGCCCGGTTCGCCGTTACCTTCACAGGAGACAGCGCACCACCAGCGAGGAGGAGAGGCCGTGACGGGGACGAGCGACAGCCGCACCGGGCTTCTGTACGGTTTCGCCGCATACGGCCTGTGGGGCCTCCTCCCCCTCTACTGGCACCTCCTGGCCGCCACCCCGGCCGCCGAAGTGCTCGCCCACCGCATGATGTGGTCACTGCCGACGGCCGTGCTGATCCTGATCGTCCTGCGCCGCTGGAGCTGGATACGCCCGCTGCTGCGGCAGCCCCGCCTCCTGGGCCTCGTCGCGCTGTCCACGACGCTGATCTCCGTCAACTGGTACCTGTTCATCTGGGCCGTCAGCGAGGGCCGCGTGCTGGAGGCGTCACTCGGCTACTTCATCAACCCGCTGGTGACGATCGCGCTCGGGGTGCTGCTGCTGCGTGAGCGGCTGCGTCCGCCGCAGTGGGCGGCCGTGGCCATCGGCGCGCTGGCGGTGACCGTGATGACCGTCGCCTACGGGCAGGTGCCGTGGGTCTCGCTGACGCTGGCCGTCACCTTCGCCTTCTACGGGTTCATCAAGAAGCAGACCCGGCTCGACGGCCTGGAGGGGTTCAGCGCCGACTCCGCGCTCCAGTTCCTGCCCGCGCTCGGCTTCGTCCTGCTGCTGAGCGCGCGCGGCGAGGCGACGTTCACCAGCGCGGGCTGGGGGCACGCGCTGCTGCTCGCGGGCGCGGGCCTGGTGACCGCGCTGCCGCTGATCCTCTTCGGCGCCGCCGCGATGCGCGTGCCGCTGTCCACGATCGGCCTGCTCCAGTACCTGGCGCCCACGTCGATGTTCCTGCTCGGCCTGTTCGTCTTCCACGAGGCGATGCCGCCCGAGCGCTGGGCCGGGTTCCTGCTGGTGTGGGTCGCGCTGTGCGTGCTGACGTACGACGCGCTGCGCACCGCCCGCCGCAACCGCGCCACGCTGCGCGCCGCCCGCCGCCAGGCAGCCGCCGCCCCGGCCGACCCCGCCCCGGAGGTCACCCCACGGGAGCCGCGCCCCACCCCGGTCGGCCCTGCGGCCGGGAGCTGAACCGGCCGTTACAGGCCCAGCACGGTGCGGATGCTGATCTCGACGGCTTCCATCACCCGGGCATCGACCGGCCCACGGTCGTCGGTGAAGTGAGCGGCGCTGAAGGAGCTGTACCGGTCGGTGACGGCGAAGCCCGGCAACGGTGTCTCCATCGGCACACTCAGCAGGGTCGGCGTCCGTTCACCCTGCGGGTACACCTGGACCACGGTGGCCCCGCCGACGTGCGCGTTGATCTGATCATCAGAGACGACGAGGACATCAATACTGCGGTCCTGGTAGCGGATGCGGTACACGTGGCCCCGCTTCACGTGCCCGATTCCGCTCCGAAGAATGTCGCGCTGCTCGCGCGCCCGAAGTCGTCGTCCCAGTCGGGAGCCGGATGCTCCCGCAAACGCTCAGCGATCATGGCACGGCGCAGCACGGTGGCCGCGTAGGCGGACGCGTTGTCACGGGACCGGAGAAAGGCCCCCACATCATCGGGAAGGGAGAACGTCATCTTCACGGTCATACCAACGAGCTTACTGCGGGGAGGTCACGCCGTCATGCCGTGACGTCGCGGGTGGTGAAGCGGGCCCAGGCGGCGCTGCCGAAGACGGCGACGTACAGCGCCTGGAGACCCGCGTTGGCCAGCACGTCGTCCCAGCGCACCGGGGCGCGCAGCAGGTCGGCGAAGGACAGCCAGTGGTACGGGAACAGGTACGGATGGATGACATCCAGCTGCGGGATGACGGCGAGGATCTGCACCGTGATCAGCAGCCCCACGGTGGCCGCCATCGCCGCGATGCCGCTGCCCGTGAGCGTGGAGATGAACAGCCCGAGCGCCGCCAGCCCCAGCAGGGAGACGGTGACGGCCAGCGCGATCACCAGCGCCCGCACCAGCCCCTCGGCGAACGAGACGGTGACGCCCGAGAGCAGCGTGATATCACCCACCGGGAACAGCGCGACACCGACCAGCAGCGCGCTGACGGCGACGACGAGCGTGGCCAGCAGACAGAAGACGACGACGGCGGCGAACTTGGCCAGCAGCAGCCGCGTCCGCCCGGCCGGGGCGACGAGCAGGTAGCGCAGCGTCCCGGAGGCCGCCTCCCCGGCCACACAGTCGCCCGCGACGACGCCGACGGTCATCGGCAGGAAGAACGGCAGCGTCGCGGCGAGCGCGGTGAAGACGAGGAACAGGCCGTTGTTCGTCACCTGGTTGATGAACGGCGGACCGCCGCCATCACCGCCGGAGCCGTCCCCGCCACCGGTTTCGATCTTCACCGCCACGCCGATGAGGACGGGCAGCACGGCGAGGATGGCCAGCAGCGCCAGCGTCCGCCCGCGCCGCAGGGTGAGGGCCAGCTCACTGCTCAGCAGCCCGAGCGTCCACCACCGCGGCGGCCGCCCGCTCGCCGCCGGCGGCCCAGGGCGTCCACCGCCGGTCGCGGCGGCTGCTCCGGCCTGGTCGGCACGCGCGTCGGCCCCGTCAGCCCGCGCGGCGGCCGTCCGCCCGGTGCGCGCGGGGTTCTCCCCGGCGGCCGGGGTGCCAGCGTCAGCCCGCGACATCGAAACCCTCCCCGGTCAGCGCGACGAAAGCGTCCTCCAGCGTGCCCCGCTCCACCCCGAAGGCGCGGACGCGCACGTCCGCCCGGACGAGTGCGGCATTGAGGTCGGCGAGGTCCACGGCGTCGTCCTCCGGCGGGTCACCGCTGACCCGGTCTCCGGCCACCGCCAGCCCCGTCACCCCGTGCTCCTTCAGCACCCGGGCGGCGTCGGCGGCGTCCGGCGTCGTCACCGCGAGCCTGCCGCGCACACCCGCCGCCAGTTCGGCGACCGGGCCCTGGGTGAGCAGTCTGCCGCGCGCCATGACAGCGGTGTGGGTGCACACCTGCTCCACCTCGTCCAGCAGGTGCGAGGAGAGGAAGACGGTGATGCCCTCGGCGGCCAGCTCGCGGATCAGCGCGCGCATCTCGCGCATACCCTGCGGGTCGAGGCCGTTGGTCGGCTCGTCCAGCACCAGCAGCTCGCGGGGCTGGAGCAGGGCGGCGGCCAGCCCGAGCCGCTGCTTCATGCCCAGCGAGTACGCCTTGGCCTTCTTGCCCGCCGCCGCGCCCAGCCCGACCCGGGCCAGCGCGGCCTCGATGCGGGCGTGGCGGGTGGCCGGGTCGGCGGTGGGGTCGGCGGCGTCGAACCGGGCGAGGTTGGCGCGTCCGGTGAGGAACCCGTACAGCGCCGGACCCTCGATCAGCGCGCCCACCTTCGGCAGCACGCGCCGGGCGTCGTGCGGCATGGGGCGGCCCAGCAGCGCGGCGCTGCCCGAAGTGGGCGCGATGAGGCCGAGCAGCATCCGGATCGTGGTGGTCTTGCCCGACCCGTTGGGGCCGAGGAACCCGAACACGCTGCCCCGGGGAACGCGCAGGTCAAGCCCGTCCACCGCGAGCTGGCCGCCCCGGTAGCGCTTGCTGAGCCCGTGGGCCTCCACGGCCGGCTCGGCGGCGGGCGGCGCGTCCAAGGTGCCTCCTGTGTGCTGCTGCTATCGGTGCTGCGGGGTCGCGTCCCGCAGGCGGCGTCAGTCCGCGTCTGCGGCCTGGACCAGCCCCTCCTCGGTGACGGCGCCGACGTAGAGCGTGCCGTCGTCGGTGAGCAGGGCGTTCACCAGGCGGGTGCTGAGCATGCGGCCGGTACCGAACTCGCCCTTGACCTCCTTGGTGAGCGCGTCCAGGAACCCGCCGTCCTGCGGCCCGGTCAGCTCGCCGTTCTCCGGCATGACGCCCTCGGGCGCGTCGATCTTGACGACGCTGCTCCAGCCCTCGCCGATCACCTCCGTCTCGCCGCCCAGCTCCGCGAGGGCATCCAGCCCCGGCAGGTTGCCCGGGTCACCGTTCAGCGGGCCGCCGTGGCCGCCGTCCAGCTCCCCGGCCTCGGTGACCTCGGTGCCCGCAGGCGGCTTGAAGTCGAACAGGTCGGCCGAGGGCTTGCCGAAGTCCACCTCGGTGTAGGCGGCCTCGACGATCGGGTCGCCGCCGTCCCGCGCGTCCAGGCTGAACCGCAGCGGGGTGCCGTTCTCGGCGTCCACGGCGACGCGCACGGCCTCCACCGTGGAGTGCGCGGCGTCCTTGGGCGCGACAGCCAGCTGATAGGCGTCCCGCCCGGCGACGGTGGTGGTGCCGTCTACCCGGACCGACGTGGACTCATCCACCGCGTCCAGCAGCCGCTCGGCGGCCTCCTGCGGGGTGAGGTCCTGCGGGCCGGGCGCCGTCGGCTTCTCGCCGCCCCGGTGGCCCTCGGGGGCCTGGGCGTGGAAGGCGGTGTTGCTCGCGCTGTCGTAGGCCCACAGCTCGCCCGCGTTGTGGATCAGGCTGTACTCGGCGGCCTCCTCGATGACGGACACGCGCTGCTTGTCCGGCCCGTCCATGGCCACGCGCAGCGTGTGCTCGCCGCCGGCCAGCTCCAGCAGCTTGCCGCTCGGGTCGGCTGGGGACTCCTCGGGCGCGCCGTCGTGCGGGGCTTCCTCGCCGCGCTCGCCGTCCGGCCCGCCGTGGCCGCCGCCGAACGGGCCGCCGTCCGCGCCCGCGCCGCCGCCCAGACCCGGGATGCCCAGGTCGGAGCTGATCTCCACGGTGCCGGAGAGCTGCCGCACATCGGACGCCGCGAGCTTGGCCACCAGCTCCTCGGCGGTGATGTCGGGCAGCTTGGGATCGCCGTTGTCCGCCAGGGCCGGGACCAGGCCGACGCTCGCCACCGTGACGGCGGCCACCGCCACGGGCACCGCGTACCGGATCGTCTTCTTGCCGGGTCCACGGGACCCGCTGGGCTTCGCCATCTGTCCGTCTACCTCCGTACGTGGGCGGCGCCCACCCCCTGCGTCTACCCGCCGCCATTGTCACCCGTCGTGGCACGGGGTGGTAGGACAATCCCAGCAAACCACGCGGCGCACCGCGTCAGCCGCCAGGGCCAACCCGCGTCCGCCCACGGGATGATCGGCACCGTCCAGGAGTCACCCGACCCCTAAGGGACCTACGTCCGACGGGCCACGAGAGTTCCGCCCCAGCTCCGTGTGCCCGGCCCGCGCGCCGGTACGGGCTGGACGGGGTTCGGGGGTGGCGCCGTCGCCTGGGCGCGCGTCAGCCCGCGCGGTGGACGACTCCGTCGCACAGGGCGGCCAGGGCGTCCTTCGCGGGGTGCGGCGGCAGCGGGGCCAGCGCGGCGCGGGCCTGCTCGGCGTGGGCGACGGCGTCGCGGCGGGCGAGGTCGAGCGCGGGGTGGGCGCGCAGCCCGGCCAGGGCGTCCGCGTGCCGCGCGTCGTCGGTGAGGTCGCCCTCCAGCAGCCGGACCAGCTCGCGGTCCAACGCGGAGCCGCCCGACGCGGCCAGCGCCCGCAGGTGCAGCACCGGCAGCGTCGCGATGCCCTCGCGCAGGTCGGTGCCCGGCGTCTTGCCGGACTCGTGGCCGTCGGAGGCGATGTCGAGCACGTCGTCAGCGAGCTGGAACGCGGTGCCGATGCGCTCGCCGTACTGGCTGAGGACGGAGACAAGGCGTTCGCCGGCGCCGGACATCAGCGCGCCGAAGCGGCAGGCGACGGCGATGAGCGAGCCCGTCTTCCCGGCGAGGACGTCGAGGTGGTGCTCGATGGCGTCCTGGCCCTCGCGCGGCCCGGCGGTCTCCAGGATCTGGCCGGTGACCAGGCGTTCGAACGCCTCGGCCTGGATGCGCACCGCCTCCGGCCCGAGGTCGGCCAGCACGTGGGAGGCGCGGGCGAAGAGGAAGTCGCCGGTCAGCACGGCGACGGAGTTGTCCCAGTTGGCGTTGGCGCTGGGCACGCCACGGCGCACGTCGGCCTCGTCCATGACGTCGTCGTGGTAGAGCGTGGCCAGGTGGGTCAGCTCGACGACGACGGCGGCGGGGACGACGCCCGGCGCGTACGGGTCGGCGAACTGGGCGGACAGGAGCGTCAGCAGGGGGCGGAACCGCTTGCCGCCGGCGCGGACCAGGTGCTGGGCGGCCTCGGTGATGAAGGGGACGTCACTCTTGGTGGCCTCCATCAGCCCGCGCTCGACAGCGGCCAGCCCGGCCTGGACGTCGGCTTCCAGAGCCTGGTCCCGCACGTTCAGCCCGAAGGGCTCGACGACGGTCACGAGGTTCTCCTGTCTGCGCCAGATCTGTCAGCAGATCTACTGGTCTCGGCCGGTACCCGCTGGTCACCGCCGGTTACTGTGAGGTACACGCACCCTTGGCGTTCTACCGCCGAAGCGTATCCGGTCACCTGTCGATCACGTCAGGCACGTCCCCTCGCTAGCCTGGGACCGGTCCTGACCGGCGACGACCTCGAAGGCGAGGGCACCACCGACATGCCAGACAACCCTCTTGAGCTGTACGGCCGTGACAATCTCCCCTACGGCGTCTTCTCCACCGCCGACGCTCCCGGCCACCGCCGGATCGGCGTGCGCTACGGCGGCACCGTCGTGGATCTCGGTGCCGCCGCGACGGCGCTGGGCTCCCCGCACGCCGACCTGCTGACCGCGCCCACGCTGAACCCCCTGCTGGCGGCGGGCCGCGCGGTGTGGACGGCGGTGCGCGCGGACCTGCGCGGCTGGCTGGCCGAGCGCGAGGCCGAGCTGCTCCGCGTCCCGCTCGCCGACGTCACCTTGCACCTGCCGTTCGAGGTCGCCGACTACGTGGACTTCTACGCCAGCGAGCACCACGCCACCAACGTCGGCCGCATGTTCCGCCCGGACGGCGAACCGCTCACGCCCAACTGGAAGCACCTGCCCATCGGTTACCACGGCCGCGCGGGCACGGTCGTCGTCTCCGGCACGCCGGTGCGACGGCCGCACGGGCAGCGCCGCACGCCGGACGGGCCGGTGTTCGGGCCCTCCCAGCGGCTGGACATCGAGGCGGAGGTCGGCTTCGTCGTGGGCACGCCGTCCACGCTCGGCGAGCCGGTGCCGCAGTCCGCGTTCCGGGAGCACGTCTTCGGCGTCTGCCTGCTCAACGACTGGTCGGCGCGCGACATCCAGGCGTGGGAGTACGTGCCGCTGGGCCCGTTCCTCGGCAAGTCCTTCGCCACCTCCGTCTCCGCGTGGATCACGCCGCTGGAGGCGCTGGACGCCGCCCGCGTCGCCCCGCCCGAGCGCACCCACCCGCTGCTGGACTACCTCGCCGACGACGCCGGCTCCGCCGGGGAACCCGCCGGGTTCGACCTGCGCATCAGCGTCACGCTCAACGGCACCACCATCGCCGAGCCGCCGTTCTCCGCGATGTACTGGACGGCCGCGCAGCAGCTCGCGCACCTGACGGTCAACGGCGCCTCACTGCGCACCGGCGACCTGTTCGCCTCCGGCACCGTCAGCGGCCCCGAGCCGCACCAGCGCGGCTGCCTGCTGGAGCTGACGTGGTCGGGCGAGAACCCGCTCCGGCTCCAGGACGGCGAGCGGACGTTCCTGGAGGACGGCGACGAGGTGGTGCTCACCGCGTGGGCACCGGGGCCGGACGGTGCGCGGATCGGCCTGGGAGAGGTCGCGGGCAAGGTCTACAAAGCCTGACCCCACGGGGGTTACGGTAAGCCGATTTCTCTGCTCGTCCACAGGTATCAGGTATAGGGGAGGAACAGTGCGGATACGGGCGCGGGGTGCGGGTGCGGCCGTCGCGGTGGCGGCGGCGCTCCTGATCAGCGGGTGCGGCAGCGGGGGCGACGACGCCGAGGACAAGCCGGACACCTCGGAGTCGTCCTCCGCCCCGGCCGACGGCGACACGGGCGGCGACGGGGACGGCGGTGGCGACGGGGACACCGGCGGGGACGGCGGCGCCGGGAGTGGCGACGGCGGAAGCGGTGACGGCGGCGACGAGGGTCAGGACGAGACCGGCGGGGACGGCGGCGCCGGGAAAGGCGCTGACGGCGGCAGCGGAGACGACGGCGCTGACGGCGGCAGGGACGAGGGCGCTGACGGCGGCGGGGACGGCGACCCCGGCGAGCCCAGCACCGCGATGAAGCCGTTCCAGGGCGCCTGGCTCAGTGCCATGCCCGGCACCGACGCCCAGGGCATCGTCATGGTCAACATCACCGACAACCTGATCGGCGTCGCCGACCAGACCCTGTGCTCCGGCACCGTGGACGAGAGCAAGAAGCCGCTCACGGCCACCCTGAAGTGCGAGGGCGAAGGCGGCGAGAAGTACACCAAGGCCACCATCAACGGCGTCAAGGACGGCAAGCTGTCCATCACCTGGGCCTCGGGCGGCGCTGAGGAGTACCTCTCCGCGCAGAAGATGGACGGTGCACCCTCGTTCGACCAGTAGACGGCCAGCTCCGACGGCCCCTCCCAGGTGGCGTGCCCGACCTGGAGCGATGGCCGTCGCACGGCCGCGATGCTGCTAGCTTGACCGCCATCTGTTCCGGAACGTAGGAGTGAACATGCGCACGTCAGCGCGGGTGACGGGGACGGCGGCAGCGATCGCGGCCGTGCTGCTGAGCGGCGGATGCGGCCAGGGCGGCGACGGCGAGGACGAGAAGCCCGCGGCCGAGAAGTCGCAGAACACCGGCGTCGATCCGGAGACGGAGCGTCAGCCCGGCACCGTGCAGGGCATCTGGCGCACCAGCGCGGACGGCGAGGAGCTGGTGCTGAGCATCTTCGCCGACGGCGTTTCCCTGGTCCGGGAATCCGGCACCTGCGACGGCCGCGTGACGGAAGCCGACCAGCCCACGCTCACCCTCACCTGCAACGGCGACCAGGGCGACAACGGCACGGAGCGCAGCAACGGCACCGTGGAGAAGGTAGACAGCGAGGAGCTGACCATCTCCTGGAACAGCGGCGCGACCGACACCTACACCAAGATCGCCGACGCCCCCAAAGACATGCCCACCGACCTCGGCGACCTAGAAGACCTCATCCCCCAGAACTGACTTATCCGGTCCAGAAATTGAAGGTGCGAGCTTGCCGAACTGATCTAGGGGCTTCCCAGTGAGCGACGACGCATCGGCTTACGTAGCCGCCAACGTAGCCATAGCCTCCGCGCCAGTGACAGACCGGTTCGGTGCGAGTTTCGTTAGTCGCCGCGCGGTGGTGGATCAGGAAGTCATAGCCCCGTCCAGGTACTCCTGCACTGGCTCGAACAGGCCGTAGGGCACGTACTCCGGGATGTCGCCATGGGCAACCCAGGCGAGCTCGGCCAGCTCTTCCGCGTCCACCACCTGAGCCGTACCGCCCAGTTTCCGGCAGGCAGTATACGACATGAGGCGTCCCGTCTTCGGGTGAACGCGCTCGCCGAGCAGCTTGACCGCAGCCACGGTCAGCCCAGTCTCCTCCCGGGTCTCCCGCACAGCGGCGTCCTCGCGCTCCTCGCCTGGCTCGACCTCTCCGGCCGGGAACTGCCAGGACAGCTGCCCCTCTCTGACCCGGCGGCGGACCATGAGCACACGGCCCTCGTGAACAACGATGGCGGCGGCGATACCGGGCTGCTCATCCGTCTGCTGCTGCGTCACGTCTGCTCCTCCAGGACGGCCAGGATGGGTGGGAAGATCGTATCGACGGGGATGAAGCGGGGCACTGCGTTTCCAGGAACCCACATCACGTCGATATTCTCGGCCGTGTCGGTGTTGGTGGCCTCGCCAGCCAGGTACTCACAGAGGAAGTACTCGCACAGCACACCGGTCGTGGGGTGGAGACGATTGCCCAGGTTCTTCCGCACCGCGCAGTGGACTCCCGTCTCGTCCAATGTCTCCCGCACTGTGGTGATCTCCGGCTTGTTTCCCGGCTTGATGACTCCAGCCGGAAACTGCCACGTGATTCCCGCAACATCGTTGTCCCGTCGGCATACCAGAAGGACATCGCTGTCGCGGGCGACCACCGCGATGGCCACTCGCAGCGCCTGCGCGCCGGGCGGTGTCGAGTCTGCTGACGCCAGCTCCTTTGCCAGCAAGAGAGCGAAACGCTGTCGGGCAGCCGGAGGAGCCTGTTCGTGGGCTGTGTCGAGTAGCTGCTGCATCTCCCGGCGAGGCACAACGAATGCGTCAGAGTGCCAACTGGCCACCGTTCTGACGGCGATGCCCAAGTGAGCGGCGAACTGTTCGTTGCCGAGCCGTAGGGCGGACTGCAGCAGGCACGCGTACCTGCCGCTCCAGCGCTCGATCACGTCCACAAGCCTGCCCCCTCATCGCCGCCACAGTGCAAAACTTCTGGTGCCGAAAGTGCACTCCCACTGCATCGGCACCGCATGGCCCTGCGCGAAGAGCCCCGGAAGAATCGGAGTCACCCGGGGGCAAGGAGCCACCACCGAAGGCTCACGCCTTGGGAGGCATAGGAGAGACACGACTGCACCAACGGTCACAGGGAGATTCTAGGTACGCACCCTCCGTGGAGGGCGCGAAATAACAAGTTGGCCGAATCCGGACTCTCGATGGCCGATCAACCGCACCTCAGCCGATGATCGCCCATCCAGGACAGGCGTCCGTACGTCTGTACCGCCCTGCCAGCGCCGGTAACCTCAACGGATGACGGCTGATTGCGCGTCACTTCAATTAAGTAACAAGGCGAAAGGGAGCCAATGGCTGAGGTTCAGGCACACACTGTCGAGCGCACACTCGTCCTGCTCAAGCCCGATGCACTGGCCCGTGGACTGGCAGGAAGGATCATCACGCGGTTCGAGGAAGCCGCGCTGAAGATCGTCGGCACGAAGATGAAGTGGATGGACGAGGAGTTCACCCGCAAGCACTACTTCGACCTGGAAGAGCGGCTGGGATCGGAGGTTTACAGCGTCACGGCGACGTTCATGCAGCAGGGCCCCGTCATCGCCCTGGTACTGGAGGGATTCGACGCCATTGCCACGGTCCGCAAGATCGTCGGCAGCACGTACCCGAACCAGGCCCCGGCCGGAACAGTTCGGGGGGACTTCTCCCACTACAGCGCCGCGGGCAGCGTCGCCTCGGGCAAGGCGGTCGCGAACCTCGTGCACGCTTCCGGCAACGCAGAGGAGGCCAAGCAGGAGGTGGGGCTGTGGTTCGACATGAGCGAACTGCAGGACTACAAGACACTAGCTGAGATCTACACGTACTAGCAGCGGGTCACGGCGTCACCCACGGGGCGTCATGACGTTGAACACCATTGGGGCACGAACGCTTGAACCGAGAGGGCACCATGACCAGCCAGACCCGCATGGCCTCCACCGACGAACTGGAGACGATCTTCCAGCGTGAGCTGGCGACCGACCGGTGGGCGGCCACCGAGACCGCGTACGCCCTGGCTGTGCGCCACCGCGACCTGGGCGACTGGCCCGCGTCGCGTGAGTGGGTCCAGCAGTGCTTGCGCCTGCTGGAAGGATTCCCCAGCGAGACAGAGGAGCAGGTCGCCACCGGCCGCACGTCGGTGGGCGACGTCCAGCTGCCGACCTACCTGCACTCGGGAGTCGTCAAGGAACGCTTCGGCACCCTCGGCTGACATCCGGCGATTCATCCGGGGTGATGCGGCCTGAAACCGATCCGGCCGCATCACCCCGCTCGAACACCAACCCCATAACGATCGCCCGACCGGACAGCCCCTCACGGCAGGGTCCGGCTGGCTTCGCTATGCCTGAAACGAGGAGGAAGCAGCCCAGTGGCCGTCGAGATTGAGATGCGCGCCCGCTTCACCAAGGAGGCTCACGACCGGCTCGTCACCCGCCTGAAGGCGGGCGGAGAGGACTTGGGCCCCGACGACAAGCACATCTACTTCTACGTGCTCCCTGCCCAACTCCTCAAGGTTACGGACAACACCACCGCCGACACCGCGAAGGTCACTTTGAAAGGGAGCAAGATCGGACGGGGCACGGCCTTCGAGGAGACCGAGTTCGCCATCGCCCCCAACGACGTTCCCGCCGCGGTGAAGGTGTTCAACGCCCTCGGCTTCGAGACAGCGATGCACGAGGCGTTCAACTTCCGTCACAACTTCCGCTTCGACGGCGTCGAGATCGCGGTCAAGTGGAGTGAGGCGTGGGGCTACCACGCCGAGTTCGAGGTGCTGCTGGAAGACGGCGCCCCGGCTGCCGCCCGCGCCGAAGCCGAAGCCAAGATCACGGACGTCGCCACGGCGCTCGGTGTGACGCTGATGACGGAGCAGGAGCTGGCCGACTTCACCGCCGCCTTCGAGGCGGCCGAGAAGGAGCGCAAGGAGCGCGAGCAGCAGACCGCGCCGATCCGGTAGAGAACATCACCGCGGAGACCACCAAGGGGGTGGGCACGAGTGAGCACGACCCCGTTGACCGCAAGTCTGATCGACCTGGCTGCCCGAGGACAGCTCCCGCTCCACCAGCACATGGACCACGCCACCATCGCGTGGATCAGCGACAACAAACCCGACCTCCCCCCGGCTACGCGGCTGGCCATGCGCCCGCAGTCGAAGAAACTGCTCGCACACGGCGGACTGCCCACCCGGTGGTGGGCCGACCCCCGCCTGTACACATCGCTCCACGGCGTCCGGCACGCCATGAGGACGGCAGCGCTCGCCGCCGTCCTTGCAGAGGCGAACAGCCTCGACGACGCCGATACCGCCACAGCGGTACTCGCCGCCGCCGTACACGATTGCCAACGACGCCATGACCAGGACGACCGAGGACATGGAGCCCGCGCGGCCATCTGGCTCGCCGCGAACGCAGACACCGTCTGGGTCCACTTCGGCCTCACCGCCACATCCCGGCGGATCGTGCAGGCGGCCACCGCCGTTCGACTGCACGACATTCCGTACGAGGCGTTCACCGCAGACGACACGTCGGACCACGCCCGGACCGGCCGCATCACCGACGTGGTCAAGGCCGCCGATGCCCTGGACCGCTACCGCCTGCCGAAGCTGAAGTGGTGGCCAAACTCCAGCTACGTCCGCGAACCCGTCTTTGACCAGCTACGCGCTCTCGCCTTCGACCTGGTTCTCGTCTCGGAGCGTGCCTACCTCGCCGGGGCCAGCGGCCCCGAGGCTGTCCGCTACGCCCTCGCTGAGAAGGGCCTACTCTGACCATGGACTTTCTCGACAGCTACCACCTGTGGGCCGACGCCCACTCATTCTTCGGCTCAACTCTCATCCCTGGCCCCGCTGACCACACCGACCCGCTCGCCACACAGGCTGCGGGCTGGGACCGACGTCTCGCCGAGGACACCCCGAACGGCCACCTGCTGCGGCAGAACGCCCTCTTCGAAGCCCTGAGCGGGAACAGTAAGCTGCACCTGTTGCACGTCACCCACGCCCTGGAGGAGATCAGCCAGCAAGGAGTGCTCTACCCATCGGGCGGCTGCCTCGTCGGAAGCATCTACTGTGCGCCGCTCACCGCGAGCGACCAGGGCTTCCGCATGCACAATCTCGGCGCCTACGTCCTGACCAAGGAAGCACCAACCTTCCTGGCCAAGCTCGGTGTCACCGACCGTGTCCCTACCCCGCTGATCTTCGAGATCGACACCCCGCCGCAGGCATACCGCGGTCTCGCAGGGGTGGACTACCTGCGGTTGGGCCTCATCCACCTGCAGATCTACACCCGCCTCGAGTACCTGCTGAGTAAGAACGAACGGCACCAACTGCGCGAGACCGTCGTCAGCCGGGTCAAGAACTCGGCCGCGTTCCTCGCCACGGCTTCCGCCGTCGCGTATCTGGGCACCCAAGTCGACGCCGAGCCGTTCCTCAAGCTGCTCGACGAGACGATCCCCCGCCTGCCGATCCTCGGCTACCTGTACTTCGAAGCGGTCGCCGAGTACCTGATGCTCCACTCGACCTCCCGCCACACCCGGCGCCTAGCCGATCTTGGCGAGCTGAACAACTGGCTGTACAAGGAGACGCTATTCGCCTCCTTCCCTGCCATGGCCGGCAAGTTCGACCTGGCGAGGTTCCGTCCCCGTCCGAAGCAGTTGGCCGCACTCATCCACCGGGTCGACCCGACCATCGACCCCAACCACGCGAGCGCATACCTGGTCGAGCGCATCAGCTACCTCGTCGCCGCCCGCCTCTTCGCGCCTGGTGACGCCCCGGAAGCCTGGCACCACACGCGCTGGGAGTTCGACTCCCTGGCCACCCAGCTCGGACCACTGCTGGGCCACCTGATCCACCGGGAACTGCGCACCTTCGGCCGCTACCCCGACTTCTACTTCTACTTCGACCAGCACAAGGCGCTGCAAGTCTGGAACTATTGGAATCACATGGATATCGTCGCCCCGTTCAACGGCACGATGCCCAAGGGCGAGGTCGGCATCAACCCGGCCTACCCCAACCTCGACTTCCGCGTCTGGCGCGCCGAGCAGGACGAGGCAGGCCACCTCCACCCGGCCGAAGAGCTCGCGCTGACCATCGCCCCGCGGCTGGTGGACATCAAGTACACCCTCATGCGCAACAACCAGTGGGCTGCCCCCGCGCCCAACGCCGCCTAATCGCTGCCGCCACCCGCGGCCCACCCCACCCGAGTAACCTCACACGCAGGAGATCGTGATGAGTACCTCCGACATGCCCTCCGTCGAGCTCCTCGGCGAGCAGATCGCCTCCGTCCTCGCTGACCCCGCCACCACCCACGGCCTCGCCCGCACTCTCCGGGCCGCCGCCAAGGAGATCGAACTCCACCGCTACCACCACGCCAGCCGCCGCGCCTGGCCCAACGGCCGCATCGATGACAAGCCCGCCAGGGTCCAGATCGGCGGCGGAGCCCACCGCATCGACGCCTTCTTCAACATCGACCTCGTGCCACCGGCCGACCTCCACTGGGACATCCGCGAGGGCATCCCCCCTCCAAGACGACAGCACCGAGGAGATCTTCTCTGAACACTTCCTGGAGCACATCGACTACCCGCGCTCAGCAAAGTACTACGCCCGCGAGGCCCACCGCGTCCTCGTGCCGGGCGGCCGGATCATCACCGGAATTCCCGACGCCGCCTTCGCTCTCAACCAATACCCCCACCCACTGAAGACCCCCGACGAGACGATCGAGCGCTGGTACGCCAAACGCGACTGCCGCGGTGACATCAACACCCGACTCGACCTCGTGAACCTCGTCTTCCGCGACCAGGACGACGACCCCATCTACACCCCGCATCTGTGGGCCTACGACCACGACAAGCTCGTCCAGCTCTTCGCCGAAGCCGGCTTCATCACCATCGAGCCTTGGGCCTTCGACCCCACCATGGCCAACCCGAAGCGCCGCTGGGGCAGCATCTACGTCGTCGCCACGAAGAGCCCTCAAACAGACCGCGAGTCCGGGCTGCCCCGTTCCTAACGCCTTGATCACCGGGCGGCATCCCGTGGGGCCGGTGCGTGGGTGTGCACCGGCCCCACGGGGCGTCGCTAGCGGACGAAGACGCCCGCCTGGGTGGCGAGGTCCAGGAAGTACTGGGGGGCGATGCCCAGGACCAGGGTGACGGTGACGCCGATGGTGATGGCGGCCGTGGTGAACACGCTGGGGATGGCGACGGTCGGCCCCTCGGGGCTGGGTTCGGAGAAGAACATCAGCACGATGACGCGGATGTAGAAGAACGCCGCGATGGCCGAGGCGATGACGCCGACGACGACCAGTCCGCCCGCGCCGCCCTCCGCCGCGGCCTTGAACACCGCGAACTTGCCCGCGAATCCGGAGGTGAGCGGGATGCCCGCGAAGGCGAGCAGGAACACCGCGAAGACGGCGGCGACCAGCGGCGAGCGGCGCCCGAGTCCGGCCCACTGGGACAGGTGTGTCGCCTCGCCGCCCGCGTCGCGCACCAGCGTCACCACGGCGAACGCGCCGAGTGTCACGAAGGAGTAGGCGAGCAGGTAGAACAGCACCGAGGAGACGCCGGAGGGGGTGGTGGCGATGACGCCCGCGAGGATGAACCCGGCGTGCGCGATGGAGGAGTAGGCCAGCAGCCGCTTGACGTCAGTCTGGGTGAGAGCGACGACGGCACCGAGCAGCATGGACGCGATGGCCACGCCCCACATCACCGGCTCCCAGTCCCAGCGCAGCCCGGGCAGGACGACGTACAGCAACCGCAGCAGGGCGCCGAAGGCGGCGACCTTGGTGGCGGCGGCCATGAAGCCGGTGACGGGGGTGGGGGCGCCCTGGTAGACGTCGGGGGTCCACATGTGGAACGGCACCGCGCCCACCTTGAACAGCAGGCCCATGACGACCATGGCGCCGCCGATAAGCAGCAGCGCGTCGTTCGCGGTGCTGGCGGCCAGCGCGGGTGAGGGGCTGGGCACGGCGCCCTCGACGACCTGGGCGAGCCCGGCGTAGGACACGGTGCCCGCGTAGCCGTAGAGCAGGGCGATGCCGAAGATGAGGAACGCCGAGGAGAACGCGCCGAGCAGGAAGTACTTGACGGCCGCCTCCTGGGACAGGAGCCGCCTGCGGCGGGCGAGCGCGCACAGCAGGTACAGCGGCAGCGAGAAGACTTCCAGCGCGATGAACAGCGTCAGCAGGTCGTTGGCGGCGGGGAAGAGCAGCATGCCGCCGACGGCGAAGAGCAGCAGCGGGAAGATCTCCGTCGTCGTCCACCCGGCCTTGACGGCGGCCTTCTCGCCCTCGCCGCCGGGGATGGCGGCGGGCTGGGCGGCGAAGGAGTCGACTTGGGCGCCGTGCGCGGTGGGTTCCAGGCGGCGTTCGGCGAAGGTGAAGACGGCGACGACGGCCACCAGCAGGATGACGCCTTGCAGGAACAGGGCCGGGCCGTCCACCGCGATGGCACCGACGCCCGCGACGGCGGCCTGGGTGGTGGCGTAGCCGTCCAGGGCCAGGCCGACGACGGCGGCGAAGGCACCGGCGAGGGCGGCGATGGCCAGCAGCACCTGGGCGGTGTAGCGGGCGCGGCGCGGGGCGAACGCCTCGATCAGGATGCCGAGGACGGCGGCGCCGAGCACGATCAGCGTCGGGGAGAGCTGGGCGTATTCGATGGACGGCGCCTCGGCGGCGAGCGTCCACAGGCTGTGGACGGACTCACCGGACGCGGACGCCGACGCGGGTGCCGTCAGGTGCTCCGTGACGTGCTCCAGCACGGGTGCCGTCACGTGCTCCGGCGCGGGTGCCGACGCGTGCGCCAGCGCGTCCGTCATCGCGTATGTCGCGCTCATTCCGCGGCCTCCACTGCGGGCAGTTGCGGTTGCGGGTCGGTCTGCCGCACGTCCGAGAGGGTGTGCTCGACCGCCGGGTTGACGATGTCGGTCAGCGGCTTCGGGAAGACGCCGAGCAGGATCAGCAGCGCGATGAGCGGCGCGACGACGGCCAGTTCACGCGGCCGCAGGTCCGGCATGCGCGCGATCTCCGGCTGGTCCACCGGCCCGGTCATGGTGCGCTGGTAGAGCAGCAACACGTACAGGGCCGCCAGCACGATGCCCGCGGTGGCGACGATCCCGGCCACCGGGTAGCGGCTGAACGTGCCCACCAGCACCAGGAACTCGCTGACGAAGGGCGCGAGTCCGGGCAGCGAGAGGGTGGCGAGCCCGCCGACCAGGAACGTCCCGGCCAGCACCGGCGCCACCTTCTGCACGCCGCCGTAGTCGGCGATGAGCCGCGAGCCGCGCCGCGAGATGAGGAACCCGGCCACGAGCATCAGCACGGCGGTGGAGATGCCGTGGAACACCATGTACAGCGTGGCCCCGGACTGGCCCTGGCTGGTCATGGCGAAGACGCCGAGGATGATGAAGCCGAAGTGGGAGATGGACGCGTACGCCACCAGGCGCTTGATGTCCCGCTGCCCGACGGCCACCAGCGCGCCGTAGACGATGCTGACCAGCGCCAGCACGATGACCACGGGCGTGGCCCAGGCGCTGGCCTCGGGGAACAGCCCGAGGCAGAACCGCAGCATGGCGAACGTGCCGACCTTGTCCACGACGGCGGTGATGAGCACCGCGACCGGCGCGGTGGACTCGCCCATCGCGCTGGGCAGCCAGGTGTGCAGCGGCCACAGCGGAGCCTTGACGGCGAAGGCGAGGAAGAAGCCGAGGAACAGCAGGCGTTCGGTGCCCTGCGCCATGGTCAGCTCACCGGCGGCGCGGGCCTCGGTGATGCGCTGGAGCGAGAAGGTGCCCTCGCCGAGCTGGTCGGCGGTGACGACGTACAGGCCGATCACGGCGGCCAGCATGATCAGGCCGCCCGCGAGGTTGTAGAGCAGGAACTTCACCGCCGCGTACGAGCGCTGCTTGGCGCCCTCGTCCTCCCCGGCGGCGTGCGCCCGGTCCCCGAAGCCGCCGATGAGGAAGTACATCGGGATGAGCATGGCCTCGAAGAAGATGTAGAAGACGAAGACGTCGGTGGCGGCGAACGAGATGATCACCATGGCCTCGACCATGAGGATCAGCGCGAAGAAGCCCTGGGTGGGCCGCCAGCGGCGGGAGGGCTCGGCCGCTTCGAGGGGGTCGGCGTCGTGCCAGCCCGCGGCGATGATGAACGGGATCAGCAGGGCGGTGAGCGCGATGAGCGCGGTGCCGATGCCGTCCACGCCGAGTTCGAAGCGGACGCCGAAGTCGGCGATCCACGCGTAGGACTCGGTGAGCTGGTAGCGCGCACCGCCCGGGTCGAAGCGGGCGACGACGAGACCGGCGAGCACCAGCGTGCCCAGCGACACCGCGAGCGCGAGCCACCGGGCGGCGGCCCGCCGGGCGGCGGGCACGGCGGCGGTGGCCACCGCGCCGAGCGCGGGCAGGACGGCGGTGGCCGTCAGCAGGGGGAAACCAGACATGTATCAGACCGCCCTCATCAGCAGGGTGGCTGCGACCAGCACGGCCGCACCGCCGAACATCGACACCGCGTAGGAGCGGGCGAACCCGTTCTGCACCTTGCGCAGCCGCGCGGACAGCCCGCCGAAGGCCGCCGCCGTCCCGTTGACGCCGCCGTCCACCACCGTGTGGTCGAGGTAGACCAGGCTGCGCGTCAGGTGCTGGCCGCCGCTGACGAACGCGGCGTGGTTGAAGTCGTCCTGGAGCAGGTCGCGGCGGGCGGCCCGGGTGAGCAGCGAGCCGCGCGGCGCGGTCAGCGGCACCGGCTTGCGCCCGTACTGGAGCCACGCGAGGCCGACGCCGAGCAGCATGACGGCGACCGTCGCGCCGGTGATGACCGGGATCGGGATCGGCGGGTGCGGGTGCTCGAAGGCGGTGACCGGCTCCAGCCAGTGCACGAAAGCCTCGCCCCAGTTGAACAGGCCACCGGCGAAGACGGAGCCGAAGGCAAGCACGATCATCGGCACCGTCATGACCTTCGGCGACTCGTGCGGGTGCGGCTCACCCGCCAGCCCAGCGGCCTGGCCGGACGCCGCCGGGGAGCCGCCAGCACCGGAGCCCGCCGAGCCAGCGCCAGCGCCGGAGCCCGCCGTGCCAGCGGCACCACCGGGCGCCCCCGTGCCACCGGCAGCACCAACCCCCGCGCCGCCCGCCACGGCCGCGGGCGCCGCGCCCGATTCGGCCGGGGCCGGGGTCGGGGCCGGCGCCGGGCGGACCCGCCAGCGCTCCTCGCCGAAGAACGTCAGCAGCATCACCCGCGTCATGTAGTACGCGGTGAGCGCCGCGCCCAGCAGTGTGGCGCCGCCCAGAACCCAGCCCCGCACGCCGCCCGCCGAGAACGCGGCCTCGATGATGAGGTCCTTGGAGAAGAATCCGGACAGGCCCGGGAAGCCGATGATGGCCAGGTAGCCCAGGCCGAAGGTGACGAAGGTGACCGGCATGTAGCGGCGCAGCCCGCCGTACTTGCGCATGTTCACCTCGTCGTTCATACCGTGCATGACCGAACCGGCGCCGAGGAACAGCCCGGCCTTGAAGAAGCCGTGGGTGACCAGGTGCATGATCGCGAAGGCATAGCCGATCGGGCCGAGCCCGGCGGCCAGCACCATGTAGCCGATCTGCGACATGGTGGAGGCGGCGAGCGCCTTTTTGATGTCGTCCTTGGCGCACCCGACGATCGCCCCGAACAGCAGCGTGACGGCGCCGACGGCGACGACGGCGGTCTGCGCGGCCGGGGCGGCGTCGAAGAGCGCGCCGGAGCGGGTGATGAGGTAGACGCCCGCCGTGACCATCGTCGCGGCGTGGATGAGCGCGGAGACCGGGGTCGGGCCTTCCATGGCGTCCCCGAGCCAGGACTGGAGCGGCACCTGCGCCGACTTGCCGCACGCGGCGAGCAGCAGCATCAGCCCGATCCCCGTCAGCACGCCCTCGCTGGCGCCGTCGGCGGCGGGCAGCACCTCGCTGAAGGCGAACGTGCCGAAGGTGGTGAACATCAGGAAGATGGCGATGGCCAGGCCCGCGTCACCGACGCGGTTGACCAGGAACGCCTTCTTCGCCGCCGTCGCCGCGCTCGGCTTGTGCTGCCAGAACCCGATGAGCAGGTACGAGGCCAGGCCCACGCCCTCCCAGCCGACATACAGCAGCAGGTAGTTGTCGGCCAGCACCAGCAGCAGCATCGCGGCGAGGAACAGGTTGAGGTAGCCGAAGAACCGCCGGCGCCGCGCGTCGTGCTCCATGTAGCCCACCGAGTACAGGTGGATGAGCGTGCCGACGCCGGTGATGAGCAGCACGAACGTCATGGACAGCTGGTCCAGCCGGAAGGCGGCGTCGGCCTGGAAGCCCTCCACCGGAATCCAGCTGAACAGGAACTGGTGCAGCGTGCGATCCTCGCCGGGGCGGCCCAGCATGTCGAAGAAGAGGACGGCGCCGAGGACGAAGGAGACGGCGGCCAGCGCGGTGCCCAGCCAGTGCCCGGCGCGGTCCAGGCGCCGTCCGCCCAGGAGCAGGACGGCCGCGCCCAGCAGCGGCGCCGCGACGAGCAGTCCGATCAATGACTCCACTGGTAGATACCCCTTACAGCTTCATCAGGCTGGCGTCGTCAACCGAGGCCGAGTGGCGGGAGCGGTAGAGCATCACGATGATCGCCAGGCCCACGACGACTTCGGCGGCGGCGACGACCATGACGAAGAACGCCATGATCTGGCCGTCGAGGTTGCCGTGCATGCGGGAGAAGGCGACGAGCGTGAGGTTCGCGGCGTTCAGCATCAGCTCGACGCACATGAACACCACGATGGCGTTGCGCCGGATCAGCACGCCGGTCGCGCCGATGGTGAACAGCAGCGCCGCGAGGTAGAGGTAGTTCGCGGGGTTCATGGACGCTCCTCCTGACCGCGGCCGTGGTAGTCGGCGGTGCGCTGCTCGATCGCGGCGACCTGGGCCAGCTCGCCGCTGCGCACCTCACGGACCTGGCCCCGGCGGCGCAGGGTGTCGGAGACGGTCAGCTCGGACGGGGTGCCGTCGGGCAGCAGGCCGGGCCGGTCCACGGCGTTGTGCCGGGCGTAGACGCCGGGGGCGGGCAGCGGCGGCAGGTGCTTGCCTGCGCGCACCCGCTCCTCGGCCTGCTCCCGCTGGGACTTGGTCTGCTCGATCCGCTCGCGGTGGGTGAGCAGCGTCGCGCCGACGGCGGCGACGGTCAGCAGCGCGCCGGTGACCTCGAAGGCGACGACGTACTCGGTGAACAGCCGCTCGGCGATGCCGGGCACGTTGCCGCCGAACTGGGCGTTGGCCTCGCCCACCCCGGCGAAGGTGCCCAGGGCCGCCTGGCCGATCCCGGCGATGAGCAGGATGCCCAGGCCCAGCGCGCAGGTGGCGGCGAGCCAGCGCTGCCCTTTGAGGGTTTCCTTGAGTGAGTCGGCCGTGGAGACGCCGACGAGCATCAGCACGAACAGGAACAGCATCATGACCGCGCCGGTGTAGACAACGATCTGCACGACGCCGAGGAAGTAGGCCCCGTTGGCCAGGTAGAAGACGGCGAGGATGACCATCGTCCCGGCCAGGCACAGCGCGGAGTGCACGGCGCGGCGCAGCGCGACGGTGCCCAGCGCTCCGGCGACGGCGATGGTGCCGAGCACGTAGAACTGCACGGCCTCGCCGGTGGTGGTGGCCGCGAGCTGCGTCCCCAGGGAGCTCACTGGTGCTTCACCCCTTCGACGGACTCGCCCGGCGCGGCGGTCGGCTCCGGCCCGGCGCCGGGGGAGGCGGGCTCGTCGGGGCCGAAGGTGTCGGCCGCGGGCTGCGGCGTGCCGGTGTCGGTGACCGGCTGCTGGACGGTGCCGGGCGCGGCCTCGGTGACCAGGCCCCGGTAGTAGTCCTTCTCCGTCATGCCGGGGTAGATCGCATGCGGCGAATCGACCATGTTCTCGCTGAGACCGACGAGCAGCTCCTCCTTGGTGAAGATGAGCGACTCGCGGGTGCGGTCGGCGAGTTCGTAGTCGTTGGTCATGGTCAGCGCCCGGGTGGGGCACGCCTCGACGCACAGCCCGCACAGAATGCAGCGCAGGTAGTTGATCTGGTAGACGCGGCCGTAGCGCTCTCCGGGCGAGTAGCGCTCCTCCTCGGTGTTGTCCGCGCCCTCGACGTAGATGGCGTCCGCCGGGCAGGCCCACGCGCACAGTTCGCAGCCGATGCACTTCTCCAGCCCGTCGGGGTGCCGGTTGAGCTGGTGGCGGCCGTGGAAGCGCGGCGCGGTGGGTTTTTTGTACTCGGGGTACTGCTCGGTGAGCCGCTTGGTGAACATGGCCTTGAAGGTCACGCCGAAGCCGGCCACAGGCCCCAGGGGATCAGGCATCGTCGGACTCCTTCTTCTCAGCGGTCCCAGCGGCCCCGGCAGTTCCGGCGGCCCCGGCGGTCCCGGCGTCCGTGGCGGGTGCCCCGGCTCCCACCGAGGCGGTCTGACGCTCGCGGCGCGGCCTGCGCCGGGGCACGGGCGGCAGGCTCTGGCCGGGCAGCGGCGGCACCGGGTAGCCGCCAGCCATCGGGTCGAACACGGGTGGGTCGCGGCGCGCGGCCTGCGCGGCTTCCCGCTCCTCGCGCTGCTCCCCCCGGTCGCGGAAGAGATCGACGACGAAGGAGACCAGCAGCAGGGCGATGACGCCGCCGGCGACCCAGAGCACGACCTCCTGGAAGTCGTAGCCCTCGTTGCGCATCGCCCGCACGGTGGCCACGAGCATCAGCCACACCAGCGAAATGGGGATGAGGACCTTCCACCCCAGCTTCATGAACTGGTCGTAGCGCACCCGGGGCAGCGTGCCGCGCAGCCAGACGAAGACGAACAGCAGCACGTTGACCTTGAGCACGAACCACAACAGCGGCCACCAGCCGTGGTTGGCGCCCTCCCACACCGTGGAGATGGGCGCCGGGGCCCGCCAGCCGCCCAGGAACAGGGTGACGGCCAGGGCGGAGACGGTGACCATGTGGATGTACTCGGCCAGCATGAACATCGCGAACTTGATGGACGAGTACTCGGTGTTGAAGCCGCCCACCAGGTCGCCCTCGGACTCGGGCATGTCGAACGGCGCCCGGTGCGCCTCACCGACCATGGCGACGAGGTAGATGAGGAAGGACACCGGCAGCAGCACCGCGAACCAGGTGTTGGCCTGCGCGTCCACGATGGCCGAGGTGGACATCGACCCGGAGTAGAGGAAGACGGCGGCGAAGCTGAGGCCCATCGCGACCTCGTAGCTGATGATCTGCGCCGTCGCCCGCACCCCGCCCAGCAGCGGGTACGTCGAGCCGGAGGACCATCCGGCCAGCACCGTGCCGTAGGCGGCGACGGAGGCGGTGGCCAGGATGTAGAGGACGGACACCGGCAGGTCGGTGAGCTGCATCGCGGTGCGGGTGCCGAAGATCGACACCTCGTTGCCGGGCGGCCCGAACGGGATGACGGCGATCGCCATGAACGCCGGAATGGCCCCGAGGACGGGGGCGAGGACGTAGACGGCCTTGTCCGCGCCCTTGACGACGACGTCCTCCTTCAGCATCAGCTTGATGCCGTCGGCGAGGGACTGGAGCATGCCCCACGGGCCGTGCCGGTTGGGGCCGATGCGCCGCTGCATCCAGGCGACGACCTTGCGCTCCATGACGATGGAGATCAGCACGGTCCCCATCAGGAAGGCGAAGCAGAACACCGCCTTGACCAGGATCAGCCAGAAGGGGTCCTGCCCGAACATGGACAGGTCCTCGACGGCCAGCACGGCCGTGGGCTGGGGGGCGATCACGACCGGACCTCCTGCGTCGTCGTGGCGGTACCCGGCTCGCCGTCACCGGGCGCCGGGGCGGCGTCACCAGGGCCGGGCGCCGGGGCGGCCTCAGCGGGCGCCGGGCCGATGCGCACCAGTTCGCCGACGCGGGCTCCGGTGCCGCTGGTGACGCCGCCGCCCGTGGAGTTCAGCGGCAGCCACACCACCCGGTCGGGCATCGCGGTGACTTCGAGCGGGAACGTCACCGACCCGGCGGGCCCGGTGACGGTCAGCTGGCCGCCGTCCGCGACGCCCGCCTCGGCGGCGGTGGCCGCCGACAGGCGGGCGAGCGCCGGGTGCCGGGTCCCGGCCAGCGCCTCGTCACCGTCCTGCATCCGGCCCTGGTCCAGCAGCAGCCGGTGCCCGGCGAGCACGGCCTCACCGGCTGCGGCGGCGGGCAGTGGGCGGGCGGGGGCGGCCGGGTCGGCGGCGCGCGGCCCGTCCCACGCTCCCTGGGCCGGGCCGCCGGGAGGTGCCCCCACGAGCCGGGCCAGCTCCGCGCGGGTGGTGCGCAGGTCGGGCAGGCCCAGGTGGACGTCGAGGGCGTCGGCGAGCAAGGTGAGCGCGCGGGCGTCGGGGAAGACGAAGCGGCGCGTCATCTGGTCCGGCTTGATCGCGGGCTCGAACGGGCGGTGGCGGCCCTCCCAGTTGAGGAACGCGCCGCCCTTCTCGGCGACGGCCGAGACCGGCAGCACCACGTTCGCCCGGGCGGTGACCTCGCTGGGCCGCTGCTCCAGGCTGACCAGGAACGGCACCGCCTCCAGCGCCTGCCGGGCCCGCGCCGGGTCCGGCAGGTCGGCGACCTCCACGCCGCCGACGACCAGCGCGGCCAGCTCGCCGGTGGCGGCGGCCTCGATGATCTGCCCGGTGTCCCGCCCGGCGGCGCGCGGCAGTTCGGCCACGCCCCACACGGCGGCGACCTCCGCGCGGGCGCGCGGGTCGGTGGCGGGACGGGCGCCGGGCAGCAGCCCGGGCAGCGCCCCGGCCTCGATCGCGCCGCGCTCCCCGGCCCGGCGCGCGATCCACACCAGGCGGGCGCCGGTCGCCGTCGCGGTGCGCACGGCGGCGGTCAGCGCGCCGGGCACGCCCGCGAGGCGTTCACCGACGACGAGGACGGCGCCGTCGGTACGCAGGGCCTCGGCGGCGTCCCGCGCGGCGGCGGTGTCCAGGCCGACGCCGCCGGCGAGCGCGTCCAGCCACTCGGTTTCGGTGCCGGGCGCGGCGGGCAGCAGCGTGCCGCCCGCCTTGGCCAGGCCCCGGGTGGCGTGTGAGGCGATCGCGTAGGTGCGCTGCTGGTGCTTGCGGTGCGCCTTGCGCAGCCGCAGGAAGACGCCGGGCGCCTCCTCCTCCGCCTCGAAGCCGACGAGCAGCACCGTGGGCGCGGCCTCCAGCGTCCGGTAGGTCACGCCGGTGGCGTCCAGGCTCACGCCGTGCCCGGCGACGCGGGCGGCCAGGAACGCGGCCTCCTCGTCGCTGTGCACCCGGGCGCGGAAGTCCACGTCGTTCGTGCCGAGCGCGACGCGGGCGAACTTGGCGTAGGCGTAGGCGTCCTCCAGCGTCAGGCGCCCACCGGTCAGCACGGCCGCGCGGCCCCTGGCCCCGGCCAGCCCGGCGGCGGCCGCGTCCAGCGCCTCCGGCCAGCTGGTGGGCTCCAGTTCACCGCTCTCGGCGTTGCGCACCAGCGGGTGGGTGAGGCGGTCGGGGCGCTGGGCGTAGCGGAACGCGAAGCGGCCCTTGTCGCACAGCCACTCCTCGTTGACCTCCGGGTCGTCCTGCGCGAGGCGGCGCATCACCTTGCCGCGCCGGTGGTCGGTGCGGGTGGCGCAGCCGCCGGAGCAGTGCTCGCACACGCTCGGCGAGGAGACCAGGTCGAAGGGGCGGGAGCGGAACCGGTAGGCGGCCGAGGTCAGCGCGCCCACGGGGCAGATCTGGATGGTGTTGCCGGAGAAGTAGGACTGGAACGGGGTGTCCTCGCCGGTGCCGACCTGTTGCAGCGCGCCGCGCTCCAGCAGTTCGATCATCGGGTCCCCGGCGATCTGGTTCGAGAACCGGGTGCAGCGCGCGCACAGCACGCAGCGCTCGCGGTCCAGCAGTACCTGGGTGGAGATCGGCACCGGCTTGTCGAAGGTGCGCTTGCGCCCCTCGAAGCGGGACTCGGCGGCCCCGGTGGACATCGCCTGGTTCTGGAGCGGGCACTCGCCGCCCTTGTCGCAGACCGGGCAGTCCAGCGGGTGGTTGATGAGCAGCAGCTCCATCACCCCGCGCTGCGCCTTCTCCGCCACGTCCGAGGTCAGCTGGGTGCGCACCACCATGCCGTCGGTGCAGGTGATGGTGCACGACGCCATCGGCTTGCGCTGGCCCTCGACCTCCACGATGCACTGGCGGCACGCGCCCGCCGGGTCGAGCAGCGGGTGGTCACAGAACCGGGGGATCTCGATGCCCAGCAGCTCGGCGGCCCGGATGACGAGCGTCCCCTTGGGCACGCTGATCTCGGCGCCGTCGATGGTCAGGCTGACCAGGTCCTCGCGCGGCTGGTCGGCCTCGCCGCCGCCGGAGGTCGTGGCGTCAGTGGTCACGGTCACGCGTTCACCTCCAGGTGTGCGGTGTCGTCGCTGCGGCCGGTGTCGTCGGCCCACACCGTGGACCTGGCTGGGTCGAACGGGCAGCCACGGCCGGTGATGTGCCGCTCGTACTCCTCGCGGAAGAACGTCAGGGAGGAGAAGATCGGGCTGGCGGCGCCGTCGCCGAGGGCGCAGAAGGACTTGCCGTTGATGTTGTCGGCGATGTCGGCGATCTTGTCGAGGTCGGCCATCTCGGCCTTGCCCGCCTCGATGTCGCGCAGCAGCTGCACCAGCCAGTAGGTGCCCTCGCGGCACGGCGTGCACTTGCCGCACGACTCGTGGGCGTAGAACTCCGTCCAGCGGGTGACGGCGCGCACCACGCAGGTGGTCTCGTCGAAGCACTGGAGCGCCTTGGTACCGAGCATCGACCCGGCCGCGCCGACGCCCTCGTAGTCCAGTGGCACGTCCAGGTGTTCGTCGGTCAGCAGCGGCGTCGAGGAGCCGCCCGGCGTCCAGAACTTCAGCCGGTGGCCGGGGCGCATGCCGCCGCTGAGGTCGAGCAGCTGGCGCAGCGTGATGCCCAGCGGCGCCTCGTACTGGCCGGGGTTGGCCACGTGGCCGGACAGCGAGTACAGCGTGAAGCCGGGGGACTTCTCGCTGCCCATCGAGCGGAACCACTCCTTCCCCTTGGCCAGCAGCGCCGGGACGGACGCGATGGACTCCACGTTGTTGACGACCGTGGGGCACGCGTACAGACCGGCGACGGCCGGGAAGGGCGGACGCAGCCGGGGCTGGCCACGGCGTCCCTCCAGGGAGTCCAGCAACGCCGTCTCCTCGCCGCAGATGTAGGCGCCCGCGCCCGCGTGCACGGTCAGCTCCAGCGGCTTGCCGGGCCCGAGCGCGTCCTCGCCCAGGTACCCGGCCGCGTACGCCTCGGCGACGGCCGCGTGCAGGCGGCGCAGCACGGGAACGACCTCGCCGCGCAGGTAGATGAACGCGTGGCGGGAGCGGATCGCGTGGCAGGCGATGACGATGCCCTCGATGAGCGCGTGCGGGTTGGCGAACAGCAGCGGGATGTCCTTGCAGGTGCCCGGCTCGGACTCGTCGGCGTTCACCACCAGGTAGTGCGGCTTGTCGTCACCCTGCGGGATGAACTGCCACTTCATGCCGGTGGGGAAACCCGCGCCGCCCCGGCCGCGCAGGCCGCTGTCCTTGACGTACGCGATGAGGTCGTCCGGGTCCATGGCCAGCGCCTTGCGCAGACCCTCGTAGCCGTCGTGGCGGCGGTAGACGTCCAGCGTCCAGGCGTTCGGCTGGTCCCAGAACGCCGACAGGACGGGGGCGAGCAGCTTCTCGGCGGACTCGGTGGCGGTCATCGGCCCGCACCGCCCTTCGGGTCGCGCTGGGTGCCGGTGTCGCGCTCGGTGCCGGTGTCGGTGCCGGTGTCGCGCTCGGTGCCGTGCTCGGGGTCGGCGGTGCGCTGGTCGTCGGCGTCGCCCTGGTCGCGGCCGGGGACCGGGCCGGTGGGGTGGGCCGGGTCGGACGCGGCGGTGGGCTCGGGCGCGTCGTGCGAGCTGGGGTGGCCCCCGGACTGACCCGACGTCGTACGCCTCGGCGGCGTCTCCGCGCGCGGGCTAACCACCCGCCCGGCGGGCGCCTCGCCCCGGGCCAGCCGCAGCCCCGCCAGCGAGGCGGGACCCGCGCTGCCGGTGGCCTCCGTCGCGCCGGGGCGCTCGTCGGGGAAACCGGCCAGGATGCGCGCCGTCTCCCGGAACGTGCACAGCGGCGCGCCGCGCGTGGGGCGCACCTCCCGTCCGGCCACCAGGTCGTCCACCAGCTGTTTGGCGGACTCCACCGTCTGGTTGTCGAAGAACTCCCAGTTGACCATCACCACGGGCGCGTAGTCGCAGGCCGCGTTGCACTCGATGTGCTCCAGCGTGACGCTGCCGTCCCGCGTCGTCTCCCCGTTGCCGACGGCCAGGTGCTCCTGGAGCGCGGCGAAGATCGCATCACCGCCGAGCACCGCGCACAGGGTGTTGGTGCACACCCCCACCTGGTAGTCGCCGCCCGCCGAGCGGCGGTACATGGAGTAGAAGGTGGCCACGGCGGTGACCTCGGCCGTCGTCAGGCCCAGCACGTCGGCGCAGAACCGCATGCCGGTCGCCGTCACGTACCCCTCCTCGGCCTGCACCAGGTGCAGCAGCGGCAGCAGCGCGCTGCGGCTGTCGGGGTAGCGGGCGACGATCCGCGCGGCGTCGGCGGCGAGCCGTTCGCGCACGTCGGCCGGGTACTCGGGGGCGGGCAGTTGCGGCATGCCCAGCTGGACGTCCGTCACCGGTCAACACCTCCCATCACGGGGTCGATGGATGCGACGGCGACGATGACGTCGGCCACCTGGCCGCCCTCGCACATCGCCGCCATGGATTCGAGATTGGTGAAGGACGGGTCGCGGAAGTGCACCCGGAACGGGCGGGTTCCGCCGTCGCTGACGACGTGCACGCCCAGCTCGCCCTTGGGCGACTCGACGGCCGCGTACACCTGTCCGGGCGGGACCCGGAAACCCTCGGTGACCAGCTTGAAGTGGTGGATCAGGGCCTCCATGGAGGTGCCCATGATCTTCCGGATGTGGTCGAGGGAGTTGCCCAGGCCGTCCGGGCCGATCGCGAGCTGCGCGGGCCAGGCGATCTTCTTGTCCGCCACCATGACCGGGCCGGGCTCGCCGAGCCGGTCGATGCACTGCTCGACGATGCGCAGCGACTGGCGCATCTCCTCCAGGCGGATCAGGAACCGCCCGTAGGAGTCGCAGGTCTCGGTGGTCGGCACGTCGAACTCGTAGGTCTCGTAGCCGCAGTAGGGCTGCGCCTTGCGCAGGTCGTGCGGCAGACCCGCCGAGCGCAGGATCGGGCCCGTCGCGCCCAGTGCCATGCAGCCGGAGAGGTCGAGGTAGCCGACGTCTTGCAGGCGGGCCTTGAAGACCGGGTTGCCGGTGGCGAGCTTGTCGTACTCCGGCAGGTTCTTGCGCATCGCCTTCACGAACTCGCGCAGCGCGTCGATCGCCCCGGCCGGGAGGTCCTGCGCGAGCCCGCCGGGGCGGATGAACGCGTGGTTCATGCGCAGGCCGGTGATCAGCTCGAAGACGTCCAGGACCAGTTCGCGGTCCCGGAAGCCGTAGATCATGACCGTGGTGGCGCCCAGCTCCATGCCGCCGGTGGCGATGGCGACCAGGTGCGAGGAGAGCCGGTTCAGCTCCATCAGCAGCACGCGGATGACGGTGGCGCGGTCGGGCACGTCGTCCTCGATGCCCAGCAGCCGTTCCACGCCCAGGCAGTACGCCGTCTCGTTGAAGAACGGCGTCAGGTAGTCCATGCGCGTGACGAACGTCGTGCCCTGCGTCCACGTGCGGTATTCGAGGTTCTTCTCGATGCCGGTGTGCAGGTAGCCGATGCCGCAGCGGGCCTCGGTGACCGTCTCGCCGTCGATCTCCAGGATGAGCCGCAGCACGCCGTGCGTGGAGGGGTGCTGCGGGCCCATGTTGACGATGATCTTCTCGTCGTCGGTGGCCGCCGCGGCTGCGGCGACCTCGTCCCAGTCGCCGCCGCTGACGGTGTAGACAGTGCCCTCGGTGGTTTCCCGGGGCACGGCCTCCGCCTCCGCCGGGCCCGCTGGTGCGTGCGGGGTGTTGGTGCTCATCAGCTGTACGACCTCCGCTGGTCGGGAGCCGGGATCTGGGCGCCCTTGTACTCGACGGGGATGCCGCCGAGGGGGTAGTCCTTGCGCTGCGGGAAGCCCTGCCAGTCGTCGGGCATCATGATCCGCGTCAGCGCCGGGTGGCCGTCGAAGACGATGCCGAAGAAGTCGTACGCCTCGCGCTCGTGCCAGTCGTTGGTCGGGTAGACCTCGACGACGGAGGGGATGTGCGGGTCGGCGTCCGGGGCGCTGACCTCCAGCCGGATCACCCGGTTGTGGGTCAGCGAGCGCAGGTGGTAGACGGCGTGCAGTTCCCGCCCGGCGTCCCCGGGGTAGTGCACGGCCGAGACGCCGGTGCACAGCTCGAACCGCAGCGCCGGGTCGTCGCGCAGCGTGCGGCACACCTGGAGCAGGTACTCCCGTTCGATGTGGAAGGTGAGCTCGCCCCGGTCAACGACCGTCTGGCCGATGACGTTCTCCGGGACGAGGCCCTGTTCCTCCAGCGCGCCTTCGAGCTCGTCGGCCACCTCGTCGAAGTAGGAGCCGTAGGGCCGGGTGGCCGGTCCGGGCAGCCGCACGGTACGCACCAGGCCGCCGTAGCCGGAGGTGTCACCGCCCGCGCTCGGGCCGAACATGCCCCGGCGGACGCCGATGACGTCCCCGGCGCCGGTGCGCGCGGCGGGCACCGTGCCGTTGGTGCCGTTGGTGCCGTGGGGTTCGCTGGCGCCGTTGTTCTGGTGGTTCTCGCTCACCGCAGCAGCCCCTTCATCTCGATCGTCGGGAGTGCCTTGAGGGCCGCCGCCTCCGCCTCGCGGGCCGCCTCCTCGCGGTTGACGCCGAGCTTCTCCTCGCTGATCTTCTGGTGCAGTTTGAGGATGGCGTCCAGCAGCATCTCCGGCCGTGGCGGACAGCCCGGCAGGTAGATATCGACCGGCACGATGTGGTCAACGCCCTGCACGATCGCGTAGTTGTTGAACATGCCGCCCGACGAGGCGCACACCCCCATGGAGATGACCCACTTGGGGTTGGGCATCTGGTCGTAGACCTGCCGCAGTACGGGCGCCATCTTCTGGCTCACCCGCCCGGCGACGATCATCAAATCGGCCTGGCGCGGGGAGCCACGGAAGACCTCCATGCCGAAGCGGGCCAGGTCGTAGCGGCCGGCGCCCGTGGTCATCATCTCGATCGCGCAGCAGGCGAGACCGAACGTGGCCGGGAAGACGGACGACTTGCGCACCCACCCGGCGGCCTTCTCCACCGTCGTGAGCAGGAAGCCGCTCGGCAGCTTCTCCTCGATTCCCATCTCGTTTCGCCCCTATCCGAGTTCCGCTGGTCCGCCCGCGGGTGTGGCGGGCGCGCCGGTCAGTCCCACTCCAGGCCCCCTCGGCGCCAGTCGTAGGCGTAGGCGACACCGATGAGGCCGACGAAGATCAGCATCTGGACGAGGCCGAACATCCCGAGCGCGTCGAAGTGGACGGCCCACGGGTAGAGGAAGACGATCTCGACGTCGAAGACGATGAAGAGCATCGCGGTGATGTAGTACTTCACCGGGAAGCGCCCGCCGCTGGCCGGCATCGGAGTCGGCTCGATCCCGCACTCGTACGCCTCCAGCTTGGCGCGGTTGTAGCGCTTGGGGCCGATGACCGAGGCCATCACCACGGAGAACACCGCGAAGGCCGCCCCGAGGGCTCCGAGCACGAGGATGGGCACGTACGCGTTCACCGCACCTCGCTCCTTCCAGTCGCCGATGACTAGCTGGGGTACGCCCGGAGCCCGCTCCCCCGCCCCACCCGCCCCGATCGGTTGCGAAGATCGTGCATATGTGAGGCAGTTCACAAGCCCGAGTCGAAGGCATCCTATGCCCCTGCATCTGTGACATGCGACACGGGGTACGGGTCAGACTTTGTGATCTTTGACACCTGACGATCGATCACCCGGCGGGTGAAGCGGTGATCTTCATACGCGAAGCCCGCGAACGGTCACCGATAGTGATTCTCGCAGGCTTCGCCGCAGGCGGGAAGGGTTTTGGCTAGCAAAAGATGTCTCGGCCATGCAAATTCGCAATGCGCGCGGGAAGGTGCTAGCCGAACCGCCGCCGGGTGGTGCCGGGACGTTCACCCACCGCCCCCGGCTCACGGGCCGGGACGGCCCGCGCCACCTTGTGCACGGCGGCACAAGCGCATCGCCCCTTCCCGGGGCACCCGCACCGCGTTGGCGACGAGTCTCCGCCCGCGCCCGCCGCCCCTACCCACGCAGTCCTGGTCCACCGGGTCCGGGCGGTGCGCCGTCGCGGGCCGGGCGCCCTCATGGGTACATGTACTACTCTTGGTACATGCCCCTCAAGCGCACCAACGTCTACGCCGACTCCGAGGACCTCGCCCTCATCAAGGAGGCCGCCCAGCGTCGTGGCATCAGCGAGGCGGAGATCATCCGTCAGGGAATCCACCTGGCCGCCATGGCCCACCGCGTCTGGGACGAGCCCCTGTTCTCCCGCACGTTCGAGGGCACCGGTCGCACGCCTACCCGGGAGACGGTGCGAGATGCCGTCGCTGACGCCGTCCAGCGGGGCGAGCAGCCGGGCACCGCCGCGTGATCATCGTCATCGCCGACACCTCCGGGCTCCTGGCCGCCCTGGATTCAACACACCCCGAGCACACGCCCGCTAACGAGGCGATCATGGCGGCGGGTCTGCTGGTCATCTCCCCGCTGCTGCTCGCCGAGATCGACCATGTCGCCACCCGAGAACTGGGGCGCGAGGCGGCCGTAAGCGCCGTTGACGACATCCGGCGCTGGATGGCACACGGACGGGTGGCCGTGCCGGAGATCACCGAGGCGCATCTCGGTGCGGCCCAGTCCGTGCGGCTGCGCTACCGGGGGCTCGACCTGGACCTCGCTGACGCGGTGAGCATCGCCCTGGCAGCCGAGTACGATACCGACACCGTGCTCACCCTCGACCGTCGTGACTTCCGTACCGTCCGCCCGCTCGGGCGGCACAAAGCCTTTCGGCTGCTGCCCGACGATCTGCCGGTGTGAGGCGGTCACGCGTAGGGGGACGCCGCCGCGCTCCCGGCCCCGGCGGCAGCCGTGCCCGCGCCGCCTGTCACCGGTCATCCCGCCCCGCCGGTCCGGTTCAGCTCAGCTCCGGGTGGCCGAAGAGGTCGGCGTAGCCGGAGGGCAGGTCGCTGATCACCTTGTTCAGCTCGCCGCCGCTGACCTGCCCGGCGACGGCGGTGAGCACCGCGCGGCTGTGGGCCTCCGCCTGCTCCTCGGTGTCGCCGGTGATCTCCGCGACGCGGTGCACGAACTCGCTCACGCCCCAGTGCCGTGGCGTGGAGTTCGCGCCCTCGATCAGCTCCGCGACCGGTTCCGGCAACTGTTCTGCCAGGTGCCCGGCGGTCTCCGGCGGCAGCCGGTCGCCCAGCGTGCTGATCACCGCCTCCATCACCCGCGCGGCGTCCTCCCGGTCGGCGTAACCGCCTGCCTCCGTCACGGTCATCAGAAACTCGTCGTACACCATGCGCGTGCCGTCTCCTTACCCGATGCCACGTTGCACGTACCTCGGCCCATCGAGCCCCAGGGGTTCCCGGGCCGGGGTCACCCAAAACAGCGGTGCGCTTGCTGTCGGGCGACGTAGCTCATGGTGCTACATGTCGCTACAATGATGCTATGAGGACCATTACGCAGCGCGAGTTCCGCAACGACTCCGCAGCCGTCATGGACGCCGTGGAGGCGGGCGAAACATTTCACATCACCCGCAATGGCCAAGAGGTGGCCGAACTGCGGCCTCTGGTGCGCAGACGAGCGCTGAGCGCGGAGGAACTGGTGGCAGGCCACCGGGGGCTACCCCCGCTCGACGCCGGCGAGCTGCGCAGCGAGGCGGACGCGTTCTTCGGTACGGACGCGGTGGACGCGGACGATCCGTGGGACCGGCCCCGTGGTTGACCGGCACCCCTCCGGTGTTCTCGACACGTGCACCTTCATCGACCTCGGCACCCTCGATCCCCTGCGACTGCCGCACGTACCCGAACTCACCGCGATCACGATGGCGGAACTTCAGCAGGGTGTGGTCTTGGCGAAGGACCCCGCCTCACGTGCCGCGCGCATGGAGAAACTCGGCGCCGCAGTCGCCGACTTCACCCCGCTGCCGTTCGACGCCGAGGCGGCAGCCCGGTACAGCACGCTCGTCGCCCTCGTGGTAGCGACGGGACGCAGCCCCAAGCCCCGCCGCCCGGACTTGATGATCGCCGCGACCGCCTCAGTGCGGGGACTGCCGCTCTACACCCGAAACGGTGCCGACTTCGCGGGTCTTGGCGATGCCCTGACGGTGGTCGAAGTCTGAACGCGGCACGCAGGAGGCACCGCTCGCCCGGCCCGTGACCCGGGCGCCGGTCCGCCCTGTCGGTCCTGCTTCCGCCCCGCCCGGTGGCGGCGGACATGCTCACCCCCGTGATGGGATGCGTCCAGTCAGGTTGCCCAGCCCCTTGGTCTGCGCCGGTGTGCCGCCACGCGTCACGCCTTGGCGCCCTGCTTCCGCGTCGCCGTGTCCCGGCCTGCCGCTGACGGGAGACCGGGACGCCGCATGGGGGCGCGGAGCGCGGTATCGCCCGGAGCCGTGGAAGCGCCGGACTCCCTTCTCCCGGAATCCGAAAATCCGGAATGTCGCATTTCGAATTATGCGGAAATCTCTGGCCCCCCTCGTCGATCGTTCTTATCATTTTCGCGGAGATATCACGTGTCCGCCGCCGGTTATATCCAGAGCACTAGGATTCTTCCGGCCAGCGGGGCGGCCTGCACCACTAAAGGGGAAGGAAAACGGGGTCGCCGAAATCTTCAGGGAATTCACAAGTGACGCACAGACGGAGGAGCACGCTGCGTGTTCGGTAACTCATCCCCCACGGCCGCACCCCGGCGGCGGCCAGCCTGGGGCCGGATCATCTCCCGGGGCACACTCGCCGGGCTGATGCTGTTCGCGTCCGCCGGAGCGGGGTCCGCGGCGGCCGCGAGCGCGGACCACCCCCCGGCCGCCCCGGTGCCGGAACTGGACTGGAGCCCGTGCGAGACCTCTTTCGAGTGCGCGGAAGCCCGGGTCCCGCTGGACTACCGGGACCCGACGGGAGACACCCTCACCCTGGCCGTCATCCGCAAGCAGGCCACCGAGCCCGGACAGCGGCTGGGCACCCTGTACCTCCAGCCCGGCGGCCCGGGCGGCTCCGGCGTGGACTTCGTGAAGTACAACTACGCGGAGCTGCCCGATCAGCTGCGGGAGCGCTTCGACGTGGTCAGCATGGACGTGCGCGGCGTGCACCGCAGCAACCCCGTCCAGTGCTGGGACGACGCCCGCTACGACCAGGCCGTGGCCGCGGCCAAGGGCGCCCCCGGCCCCGGAGCCTTCGAAGCCGCCTACCGCCAGGCCGCCGACTTCAACCAGGCGTGCGCGGAGAAATCCGGTGACCTGCTGCCCTTCATCGGCACCGGCTACGTCGCCCGCGACCTGGACCTGCTGCGGCAAGGGCTGGGCGAGGAGAAACTCAGCTTCTACGGGCGCTCCTTCGGCACCTACGTCGGCACCGTCTACGCCAGCCTCTTCCCGCAACGGGTCCGGGCCATGGCACTGGACGGCGGCTACAACCCGGTGGACCACACCCTGGTGCCCTACCGCTCGGACCGGGCCCAATACCGGGCACTGGACGGAGCGATGGAGCGCTTCCTCCAGTGGTGTGCCGACCACGCCGCCCAGTGCGGCTTCGGTGACGGCCAGCCCCGGCAGCGCTTCCAGGAGCTGAAGCAGGAGCTGGACGACAACCCCGTGCCCGTCGCCGGCGGCAAGACGGCCAACGGCTACACCCTCGCGTACCGGCTGCTCTTCAACATCAACGCCGGGAAGGAGATCTGGCCCGCCCTGGGCAAGGCCCTCCAGCAGGCTGTGGACCGCGACGGCACCTCCTTCCTGCTCCGCCCGCCCTCCCCGGCGTCCTACGACTTCCTCATCCCCAACGTCACCGTCGAGTGCACCGACCGCGCCTACCCGCCGTACCAGGGCTGGCTGAGGTACGAGGTCAAGAACAACGTCCGCGCCGCGCCGCTGCTCGGCCCCGCCCTCACCTACGGGCCCCCCACCTACGACCACACCCACGGCATCACCTGCTCCCAGTGGCCGGTGCGGCAGGTCAGCCGCTACAGCGGCCCCTACAACGCCCCCGGTTCCGCCCCGATCCTGGTGATCGGCACCACCGGCGACCCCGACACCCCCTACCAGGACTCGGTAGCGCTGGCCCGGGAGTTGGACAACGGGCGGCTGCTGACCTTCGAGGCCGAAGGCCACACCGCCTTCGGACGCAGCCAGTGCGCCACCACCGCGACCACCGACTACCTGGTCAACCTGACCCTCCCCGCGCCCGGCCAGCGCTGCACCGACGAGCAGGCCCCGACCCCGCCGCCCGCCAAGAAGCTGGCCCGCGACGCCGCCAACGCCGAGCTCTACTACGGCGTCAACGACCGCATCGACATGCTCCCCACCCTCGACTGAGCTGACCCAGCCCGCAGCGGCTCGCGGTGGCTCGTGGCGCAAGGCCGCCACGAGCCACCGCGTTTCCCGCCGGGACACCGGTGCGCGGTCCGTCGCGGCGAGACGGACCGCGCCCTCGCGTCCCGGGTGTCCCCCCGGCTCCCGGTGTCCCACCTCGCGGTGGGACGCCGCAGGTCAGACCGGGTGGCGTCCCGGTACCTTCCGTCCCGTGGGGTGATGCTCGCCTGCCTGCGGCGGCGCTTGCCAGGCTCGTGGCCGTCCACCTGAACGACTGCGGCCAAAGGAGCAGGCAGGCATGAGAGCGAAAGCCATACGACGCGCGGCGGGAGCCGCCGGAGCCCTGGCGCTGGCGGCGGGACTGAGCGGGGCCACCGTCGCGCCCGCGCAGGCGGCGCCGAGCGGTTGCCCCTACCCGTACGTGTGCTTCTACGACGGCCCCTACGTGCTCGGCAAGTACAAGGACGTGACGTCGTATTACCAGAGCGTGTCCAGGAGCGCGAAGGCCACGACCGTCTACAACACGCGTAACGACGATGTCGCCTACATCCGGCTCAGCAACGGCAACGTGGCCTGCGTCGGGCCGAAGCAGCGCCTGGCGCTGAACCCGTTCAACATCCGCGTCACCGGCATCAAGATCTCCTGGTCGGCGACATGCTGAGCCTCAGCCGACCAGCGGCAGCGGGAACGAGAGCGGGGACGGGCCGGGGGCCGCTGGTGCTGCTCGCCCTGCTGATGGCGCTGACGGGACTGTTCGCGGCGCCCTCGCCCGCCGTCGCCGCTCCCTCGTTCACCGTGCGGCAGGTGCAGATGAACCTGGCCGGGCTGGCCTACCTGCCCGCCAACGGGATCGACGGCATCGCCGGCCCGGCGACCGCTGCGGCGGTGCGGGCGTTCCAGTCCGAGAATTGCCTGGCCGTGGACGGCATCGCCGGACCCAACACCAACTCAGCACTGGCCCAGCGCGTCAAGGCGGTCCAGCGCGCGGCGGGGGCGACGGCGGACGGGATCTACGGTCCCCGCACCGAAACCGCCGTGCTGCGCTACCAGCGGACGCATGACCTCCTTGAGGACGGGATCGCCGGACCGCAGACCATGGGAGCCATGGGCGTCAGCCGTGGCGCCTGCGCGGGTGGCGGCGGTGGCGGCGGCGGCGGCGGTGACAGCGGCCTGCCGTACCCGTCGTCGCACGCGCTGCAGGTGCAGTGGAACCTGGCGGGCATGGGCTACCTGCCCTGGTCCGGCGTGGACGGCATCCTCGGCCCGCAGACCGCGAGTGCCGTGCGCGCCTTCCAGCGGGACGCGTGCATCACCGTGGACGGCATCGCCGGTCCGGTGACCGACTCCCACCTGGCCCGCCAGGTGCGCAAGGTGCAGCGGAAGGCGGGCAGTACGGCGGACGGCGCGTACGGTCCCAACACCAAGTCCGCCGTGGAGCGGTACCAGCGTGCGAACGGCCTGTCCGTGGACGGGATGGCGGGTCCGGCGACCATGCGCGCCATGGACATCGACCGCGCCATGTCCTGCGACGGCGGCGGCACCGGCGCCAACCCCACGCCGCCCGCCAGCGGTTCCACGCGGGAGAAGATCGTCGAGATCGCCCGCAGCCAGCTGGGCGTGCGCGAGACGGGCAACAACTGCAACCCGTACGGCTGGTGCGCCGCGTGGTGCGCCATGTTCGGCACCTGGGTGTGGCAGGAGGCCGGGGTGGACGTGCCCTCGTACGCGTTCACCGGCGCCTGGTTCAACTGGGGCCAGCGCAACGGCCACTCCTCGTGGGGGTATGACGGCGTCCAGGCAGGCGACGCGATCATGTACGGCACCGGCCCGTCCAGCGTCTCGACCAGCACCCACGTGGACCTGGTGGAACGGGTCAACGCGAACGGCACGCTCACGGTGATCGGCGGCAACGTCAGCGACGCCGTGACGCGCAGGACCATCAACCCCGCCAGCGCCGGAATCTACGGCTACGTACGGCCCTGACCACGGATCATCGCCAAGAAGAAGGAGGAGGAGACGATGACGTTCCCCACCACGCGGCGACGGCCGCTCGCGCGAACCCTCGGCCTGGCGGGTGCCGCGACGGCGGCGCTCGTCACGGCACCCGCACCGGCCGCGGCGGCCACGGAGGCGGCGGGCACGGCACCTGGGGCGTCGGCGGCGTCCGCTGCCGCCGCCCGGAGTATCGGCGACTGCCCCTACCCGTACGTCTGTCTCTACGACAACCGCTCCGGCCGGAAGCTCGCCCAGTTCCGCGACGTGACCAGCGGCTACCAGCCGCTCACCCGGCGCGCGTACAAAGTGGTCAACACCCGTAACGACGACGTCGCGTACTTCCGGCACTTTGACAGCTACGTGTGTATCGCCCCGCGCACCTCCACCTCGCTGCCCGTGGTGAACGGCATCCGCATCAGCTGGGAGGCCACGTGCCGGTGAGAGGGGCCGTTGGCTCGTGACGCCAGCGCGTCGGGTGGTGGGGCCGTCCCCCGTGGCGGCCCCACCACCCCGCTCCCCCGGGCGGCCCGGATCAGGTGACCGGGGAACTCCAGGCGGCGTGCCAGGTGGTGGGGCCGACGACGCCGTCCTCGGTCAGGCCCTTCTCCGCCTGGAACGCCAGGCACACCCGCCGCGACTCCTCCCCGTACGCCCCGTCCACACCCAGCGACCAGCCCCGCTCGCGCATCCGCGCCTGCCACGTGCGGACACCGGAGTGCACCGTCACGGGCGGGTAGGTGAACAGCACGCCGGGCCAGTCGGGCGCGGCCGCCGGGTGGGAGGCGGGCGGGGTGGCGGGCGTCTGCCACGCCGCGTACCACGTCCGGGGGCCGACGACGCCGTCCACGGTCAGGCCCTTCTCCGCCTGGAACGCCAGGCACACCCGCCGCGACTCCTCCCCGTACGCCCCGTCCACACCCAGCGACCAGCCCCGCTCCCGCATCCGCGCCTGCCACGTGCGCGCCGAGGGGTGCACGGTCACCGGCGGGTAGTGCAGCAGGACGCCCTCGAAGGGCGGGACGCCGGGTTCGGCTGGCGGGGTGTCCGGGTCGCCCGGGTACTCCGCCCCGGGTTCGAACGTCCCACCCCGCACCAGGTCGTACAGGGCTCCCGGGCAGGCGGTGCTGAGGTGGTCGCGGTGGCCGTTGATGCCCGGACCGGCACTGCCGTTGCTGCGCAGGCGGGCCACGGCGAGCCGCACCCCGGCCACCATCTCGGCCGTGCGGGTGTCGTAGTTCGCGCCGCTGCCGCCCAGCAGCGCGCACACCGCGTACCAGCGGGCGTTGGCCACGTTCGTGCCGTTGGCCGCGGTCCGGATGCCGACGCCACGGCCCTCGTAGACGTAGCCGTGGGTGCACACCAGGTACGAGTAGGCGATGTCGTCCCAGCCGTTGCCGTCCATGTGGTGGTTCTGGATGCCGCGCACCTGCCCGGCGCACTTGCTGTGGTACCACGAGGCGAACGGCGTGCCACCGGTGTGGTGGATCGTCACGCCGCCGCTGCCGGGGTCGGAGATGTAGGCGTACTTGCGGCGCGGGCGGGCTCCCCAGGCGCTGCGGGGCACGAACGTCGCGGTCACCGCGTGCCTCCCGTCGCGCACGAGACACTGCCGTTGAGCGGTTCACGGGAGACCCCGGCCGCGTAGTCGCTGTCCGAGACCCGGGGGTGGATCGCGTGCGGGTCCTCGGGGTGCAGCACGATGGGCAGTTCTTCCGCGTGTGCCTGTGCGGTGCAGATGACGGGCAGCGCCGCCGCCACCGCGGTGACCGCCGCGGCCCGCCCGCCCAGCCCCAGGAACCCCCGGCGCGTCGTTCCTCCGTGCACGTGCCTCGCCTTTCTCTCGTCATGGTGATCGGGTGCGCTTCGGAGCTTGCCCGGTACGGGGCGCGGGGCGCCAGGGCTGGTGCGCATGTGGGACATGGCAGGACAGACACGCCGCTGACCTGCTGGAACGCCGACCGCGAGGGCCACGGGCCGGGACGCGGTGGGACGCCGAGCGGGGCGCGGGCGGCGCGGGCGGCGTGCGCCCACGGCGGCAGGCGCGACGGGGCAGACGGGGTGCGGCGCGCTGACGCGTCCTGCGTGGGCGCGGGGAACGCGTCAGCACCGTGGCCCTACCTCAGCCGAACCGCTCAGGAGGGCACGGGCGGCGCCTCCGGCAGGGGCTCGCTGCCGCCCGGGGCTGTACAGCCTTCCTCCCCGTCGGCGGTCTGCCAGCAGGCGCGGGCCTCACCGGGCATGGGTGCGCCCACCATGAAGGTGAAGGCGGCCAGGTTGGCGTCGTCAGGCACCGTCTCGGCGTAACGGCGGCCGTCCGTGGTCACGATCTCCACCCGGTCGCCGGGCTGCGCCCACCTGATGCGCGCCCAGGCCGCGCGGCAGGAACTGCTGTAGCGCACCTCCACGTAGGTCTGGCCGACGCGGCTGGTGGCGGCCGTCCACGCGTCGGCACCGCAGCCCTGCTGCACGGAGTCCTGCCCGTCGCAGGAGGAGTCGTGGCAGTCCACCACCTGGCCGTTGACCGGATCGTCCACGGCCTGGGAAAGCCCGGCCCCGCCGCCCGGCCCCGCCGGTTCGTCCCGCCCGGTGAGGACGACGGCCAGTGCCACCACGGCCAGCGCGGCGGCGGCGGCGCCCGCCAGCAGGCCGACGGGCAGGCGACGGGTGGGAGCTGCGGGCGGGAACTCGGCTGCGTCCGGGACGGTTTGTCCGGGTTGGCCCGGGGGCACTCCGGGCGCCGGGCTCTGCCGGTCCGGTGCGACTACCGGACCGGGTGCGTCTGCCGGGCCGGATGCGTCTCCCGGGCCGGGTGCGTCTCCCGGGCCGGATGCGGGGGCCGGGTCAGGTGCGGCCGGGGGCGGCGGGGCGGCACGGCCGGGCTCCGGGGACCTCGGGGTGGGCGCGGCCGGGGGCGCGGTGCGTCCACGTCCGCTGGCCGCGTGCTCGGCCAGCTCCCACAGCGCCAGCAGCCGTTCCGCGTCACCGCCGCCGATGCGCTGGGCGAGGGCACGCACCGCCGTCTCGGGCGGGAGCCGGCCGCCGTTAAGGCACCGCTCCCACGAGGACTTGCTGTACGCCGTCGCCTGGGCGAGCGCCACCAGGCTGAGCCCGGCGGCGTCCTTCCGCGCGCGCAACTCCTTGACGAACCGCTCCACGTCGGGCTCCAGCCCGGCGGGAAGTGGCTTCCACTCGGTCATCCGCATCCCCTGGTGCTCTGGCGGGCAGTCAGCACTCCCGTCTTCCGCGAGGCGCCGTGACAACCCACCGGTGCGAGGAAGGCGGGGGTGCGCCCGCGCGTGAAGTCGGTAAGAATCTTCCCATGCTCCGATCCCGGTATCCCGCCGTGACCGTCCTGGCCGTGGCGGTGCTCGGCCTGTCCGGCTGCGGGTCCAGCGCGTCCTCGCCGGACGCCAAGACCCCCGGCAGCGCGACCGCAAGCCCCACCGCCATCCCGCCCGAACGCGCGTACGTCAGCGGCGACGGCGCTCCCGCCGACGACTGGGAGGACGAGGGTCTCCTCGGCGAAGACCTCCCGATCCGCAGCGACCTGGCCGCCCTGTGGCAGACGGTGCTGTGGGCGGACGGCTACCTCGAACGATCCGACGTCAACTGCCGTTACACCGGGCCCACCGTGCAGGCCACCCGCACGTGGCAGAGCAACCGGAAGCTGGCCGCCGACGGCATCGTCGGCCCGTTGACGTTCGGCCGCGCCGGGGAGCAACTCGTGGAGCGGGACGGCGCGGTCCACTACACCGGCACCGAGCACACCGTGGAGTTCCGGCGCGCCGAGGACGGCCGCTACCTGGTGGAGGACGTCGGCAGTTACCGGCCGCTGCGCCGGGACCGGGCGACGCTGGACGTGTGCGAGGGGGCCGCCGGGAGCTGAGCCGGGCTCACCCCCGGTGGCCGGCTGGGGCCGCACGCGCCGCCACCGCCGCACTCACCGCACACCCCTCGCGGACCACACCTGATGCCCGGCGTCCAGACACGCCTGGACGCCGGGAAGCACCGCGCAGAACTGCACGTTGCTGCCGAGCCGGGCGGGCGCGGGCAGCATGCGGGACTGCGCGGTGCCCGGCTCCTCCCAGCTCTGCCCGGCGCCGCGCACGCTCAGGGAGAGCCCCCGCACGTCGTCCGACGGGGCCACCTCGCCCCACACCGCCGCGCACGCGGGGCTGTGGAACAGCTGGACGCGGTGGCCGTCCCGCACGTAGCGGCCCAAGCTGCGGCGGTCCTCCGCACACCCGGTCCGCTCAGCGTCCCGCCCCCGGCACGTCTGCCCCCGGCACCCGGCCACGGTGTCGCCCGGAGCCTGGGACGCCTGGACGCCCACGGGCCACGGCCACTTGGGGCGGGCCACCCCGTCCGGAGCGGAAGCGGGTACGGCCGCCACCAGCGTCACCGCGAACACCCCGCTCACCGCCCGGACCACCCGGGCGCGCCGACGGGCCTTCGGGCCACCGGGCCCCGGAGCGGCGGCGGGCGCGCCCGGGCCGGTGTGGGGGGAGGGACGCGGTACGGGTGGCCCGGGCTGGGGCTTGCCGGGCAGGACCGGAACGGGGCTCGCGGACGAGGGCGCCGACGCGGGCGCGGACTGAGACGCGGACGCAAATTCCGGCGCGGACGCCGACGCGGGCTCCGGCGAGGCCCCAGACGCGGGCTCCGGCGAGGCCCCAGACGCGGGCTCGGGTGCCGACGCGGGCTGAGGCGGCGTCGGCGGGCCGGAGCGGCGGTCGGTGTCGGCGGCCTCCCACAGCACGCGCAGCCGGACCAGGTCGCGCGCGTCGGCCCCGGCGAGACGGCCGAGCGCGTCGGCCGCGTCCCACGGCGGGAAGGTGGTGCCCCCGAGGTAGCGGTGCCAGGAGGACGCGCTGTACGGCGTCCGGCCCGCCAGCGCGGAGTAACTCAGGCCGGTACGGTCCTTCAGCAGCCGCAGCCGCTGGATGAGCCGCTTGGTCTCCGGCGGCAGTTGGGTCGGCAACGGGCGCCAGCGTGCCATCGCCTCCTGCCCACCTTCCCCGGTTCGATGGTCGCCACCAGTGTCGCACTCCCCGCTGGCTGTGCCGCTCGCACCAGCGCCGCACCGAGCCCACCCGGGTGTCCGATTGGGGCCGTTGTGCACCAAGGAGGCCACGGAAACGGGTGTGACGTGCACCACTAAACACACTCGGCGGCAACTGTCACATTGGCGTTACCGGGCCGAGACATGCTAGGCGTGCCAACCTGGCCGACAAAGCGGACAACTGCGTGGTCGTGGGCTCGTAGTCGGACATTGATCATGCCCGCCCAGCACGCCTGATGACGGATCAAACACCGCGAATCGGGCACCGGGTGAGGGCTTGTGGTGGAGAACACGACGGTTGAGCGGAACGTTCGGGCTCTGGTTCTCTGTTTCCCATGTCCAACGCTCACATACGCAGCCACCGGAAACCCCGGCGTTCCTCACGGAACACGCTCATCCGCTCGGGTGTTGCTGGTGGCGTCCTCACGACTCTCGCGGTGACGGGCGCGGCCTCGCCGTCCTCCGCCGCGGACCAGGCCGCCCCCGACACGGTGGAGCTGCCGACGCTGGACGGGCTCATCAGCTCCGGTACCGCGCGCGCCGCCCAGGCCACGCAGACCATCGCCATCCACTACGACGTGGAGGCCGCGCAGACTCAGGCCGCCGAAGAGGCCCAGAAGTCCGCCGCCGAGACGAAGAAGAAGGCTGAGGCCAAGGCCAAGAAGGAGCGCGAGGAGGCCGCTGCCCGCGCCCTGGCCGAGAAGCAGGCCGAGGAGCGGGCTGCCGAGGCCGCGAAGGAGGCCGCCGAGGCGCCGCGCGCCACGCGCAGCGCTGAGCGCACCGAGGCGCCCGCCCCGCAGGCCGCCACCCCGGCACCGTCGAGCGCCGCCACCGGCAGCGCGTCGGCCATCGTGAACTTCGCCTACGCCCAGGTGGGCAAGGCGTACGTGCTCGGCTCCACCGGCCCGAGCGCCTTCGACTGCTCCGGGCTCACCAGCGCCGCGTACAAGCAGGCGGGCATCAACCTGCCGCGCACCTCGCAGGCGCAGTCCTCCATGGGCACCGACGTGCCGCTGAGCCAGGTACGGCCCGGCGACATCCTGTACTGGGGCGGCAAGGGCAGCGCGTACCACGTCGCGATCTACGTGGGCGACGGCAAGTTCGTGGGCGCGCAGAACAGCGGCACGGGCGTGGTGGAACGCGACATGAGCTGGGACCAGCCCTCCGGCGCGGTCCGCGTGCTCTGAGGCGTCGCGCACCGCTGGCATCAACGCGAACGGGCCGTCACCCGGTAAGGGGGGCGGCCCGTTCGCGTTGACGTGGGTGGGCGCACGTTCCCGCCAGCCAGCTCCCGCCCCGGGGGCGCGCACCCTCAGGAAGGCGGGGTCTTCCCGAGCACCCGGAGGCGGGAACGGGAAGGGGGGCCGGGGCTACGCGCGCGGCGTGACCCGCGTCAGCGCGTTGATGAGCCGGTCCCCCGCGTCGCCGCCGGTCGGATCGGTCAGATTGGCCAGCAGCTTGAGTGTGAACCGCATCAGCACCGGATGCGTGAGCCCGCGCTGCGTGGCCAGCTGCATGACCTTCGGATTGCCGATGAGCTTCACGAACGCCCGGCCGAGGTTGTAGTAACCGCCGTAGGTGTCGGCAAGCGCCTTGGGGTACGCGTGCAGTGCCCGCTCGCGCTGCGCGGCCGTCGCGCGGGCGTGGGCCTGCACGATGACGTCGGCGGCCAGCTGCCCCGACTCCATGGCGTACGCGATGCCTTCCCCGTTGAACGGGTTCACCAGTCCGCCCGCGTCACCGACGAGCAGCAGGCCGCGCGTGTAGTGCGGCTTGCGGTTGAACGCCATGGGCAGGGCGGCACCCCGGATCGGACCGGTCATGTTCTGCGGGGTGTAGCCCCACTCCTCGGGCATGGACGCGCACCACGCCTTCAGCACCTCGCGCCAGTCCAGCTCGCGGAAGGCGCTGGAGCTGTTGAGGATGCCCAGGCCGACGTTGGACGTGCCGTCGCCCATGCCGAAGATCCAGCCGTAGCCGGGCAGCAGGCGGTCCTCGGCGCCGCGCCGGTCCCACAGCTCCAGCCACGACTCCAGGTAGTCGTCGTCGTGCCGGGGCGAGGTGAAGTAGGTGCGCACGGCGACGCCCATGGGCCGGTCCTCGCGCCGGTGCAGGCCCATCTTCAGCGACAGCCGCGTGGAGTTGCCGTCAGCGGCGACGACGACGGGCGCGCGGAACACGGCGGGCCGCTTGTCCTCCCCCAGCTTCGCCTCGACGCCGACGACGCGCCCGGCGCCGTCCAGCACCGGGTCCTGCACGGTGCAGCGCTCATGCAGGCGTGCCCCGGCCTTCTGGGCCTGCCGGGCCAGCTGTTCGTCGAAGTCGTCGCGCTTGCGGACGAGGCCGTAGTCCGGGTAGCTGGCCAGGTCCGGCCAGTCCAGCTGGAGCCGGTGGCCGCCGCCGATGATGCGCAGGCCCTTGTTGCGCAGCCAGCCCGCCTCCTCGGAGACGTCGATGCCCATGGCGACGAGCTGCTTGACCGCGCGCGGCGTCAGCCCGTCGCCGCAGACCTTCTCGCGCGGGAACGCCGTCTTCTCCAGCAGCAGCACATCCAGGCCCGAGCGGGCGAGGTGGTAGGCCGCGGTGGACCCGGCCGGACCGGCGCCGACGACGATGACGTCGGCCTGGTGCTCGGAGGGGGCAGTCAGCTTCGGCCGCGGTTCCGCCACGAGAACTCCCGGAGGGTAGGCGCTGGTACCGGGCAGTCTATGCGCCGGTGTCTTCCGGCCGGACGGCGCGGTGCAGGGCCACGATGCCGCCCGTCAGGTTGCGCCACGCCACGTCCGTCCACCCGGCGCGCTGGAGGCGGCGGGCGAGCGCGGGCTGGTGAGGCCAGGCCCGGATCGACTCGGCGAGGTAGACGTACGCATCCGGGTTGGAGGAGACCGCGCGGGCCGCTGGCGGCAGCGCGCGCATCAGGTACTCGGTGTAGAGGGTGCGCAGCGGCGCGGCCACGGGGTGGCTGAACTCGCAGATGACGACGCGTCCCCCGGGCCGGGTCACGCGCAGCAGCTCGGTCAGCGCGGCGTGCGTGTCCTGGATGTTGCGCAGCCCGAAGGAGATGGTGACGGCGTCGAACGTGCCGTCGCGGAACGGCAGCCGGGTGCCGTCGCCGGCGGTGAACGGCATCCACGGCTGCCGCCGCTTGCCCTCGCGCAGCATGCCGAGGCTGAAGTCGCAGGGCACGGTGTAGGCCCCGGCGTCGGCGAACGGGGCGGAGGAGGTGCCGGTCCCGGCGGCGAGGTCCAGCACGCGTTCCCCGGGGCGGGCGGCGACGGCCCGCGCGACGGCGCGGCGCCACCGGCGGGTCTGGCCGAGCGAGAGCACGTCGTTGGTCACGTCGTATTTGGCCGCGACCTGGTCGAACATCGCGGCGACTTCACGGGGCTGCTTGTCCAAGCTTGCACGCGTCACCCGCCCATTGTGTCCGCACCCCGCCTCCTGCCCGGCACCGGGTGCCCGGCTCGCGGCGCTCAGTCGCGGCGGTACACCAGGCGGCCGGACAGCACCGTGGCCAGGCACGTGCCGTCAGCGGCGCGTACCGCGAAGTGGGCGGGGCCGCCGAGGGTCAGCACGGGCGGCCCGGCGGCGGCCACCACCGGTACCCCGAGCCGCCGTACCGCGGTCCGCACGGCCGCCCGCGTGAACGGCCCGGTCACCGACGTCACCCCCTGCGCCAGCAGCCGTTGCAGGCCGCGCCGCGCGCTGTGGCCCCACCGCGCGTCGTCCATCGCGGGCAGCGCGGAGCCGGTGAGCGGCTCGCTGCCCAGCGTGTCGGCCTCGCGCGGGTCGGGGTGGTAGGTCTGCTCCAGGTACCGCACGGCGCCGGGGTGGCAGCGGCCGGGTTCCACGGTGCCCGCCCAGTGCCGCTGCCGCGCGCCGGGGTGGGCGCGCGCCAGGGCGTCGGCGGGGCCGAGGCCGGCGATCCGGGTACCGGAGACGAGAACGGCGTCGCCACCGGCGGGGACGTGCAGGGTCAGCAAGGGCGTGGCTCAGCCCGCGTCGATGAGCTTCAGCTCGGGGTGGGCGGTGCCGCCGTCGAGCGCGGTGGAGGACAGGTGGGAGACGACGCGGCCGTCCTCGGGGTCGTCGGCCGGGTCGGCGTTGACGCGCAGGTGCTCGTAGGTGGTGGAGCGCTGGGCGGGTACGCGGTCGGCGGCGCGGATGAGGTGCAGCAGCTCGGTGAGGTTGGAGCGGTGCCTGGCGCCCGCCGAGGAGACGACATTCTCCTCCAGCATGACCGAGCCGAGGTCGTCGGCGCCGTAGTGCAGGGACAGCTGCCCGGCGTCCTTGCCGACGGTGAGCCAGGAGCCCTGGATGTGGGCGACGTTGTCCAGGAACAGCCGGGCCACGGCGATCATGCGCAGGTACTCGAAGAGCGTGGCCTGTGTGCGGCCCTTCAGTGTGTTGTTCTCCGGCTGGTAGGTGTACGGGATGAAGGCGCGGAACCCGCCGGTGCGGTCCTGCACGTCGCGGATCATGCGCAGGTGCTCGATGCGCTCGGCGTTGGTCTCGCCGGTGCCCATGAGCATGGTGGAGGTGGACTCCACGCCGAGGGTGTGCGCCAGCTCCATGATCTCCAGCCAGCGCTCGCCGGACTCCTTGAGCGGCGCGATGGCCTTCCGCGCGCGCTGCGGCAGCAGCTCGGCGCCCGCCCCGGCGAAGGAGTCGAGCCCGGCGGCGTGGATGCGCACGATGGCTTCCTCCGCGCTGACGCCGGAGATGCGCGCCATGTGCTCGACCTCGGAGGCGCCGAGCGAGTGGATCACCAGCTGCGGGAACGCCTGCTTGATGGCGGCGAAGTGCCGCTCGTAGTACTCCACGCCGTAGTCGGGGTGGTGGCCGCCCTGGAACATGATCTGGGTGCCGCCCAGCTCGACGGTCTCGGCGCAGCGGCGCAGGATGTCCTCCAGGTCACGCGTCCACACTTTGTCGCTCTTCGGCGGGGCGTAGAAGGCGCAGAACTTGCACGCGGTGACACAGGCGTTGGTGTAGTTGATGTTGCGCTCGATGATGTACGTCGCGATGTGCTCGCTGCCCGCGTAGCGGCGGCGGCGTACCGTGTCGGCGGCCCGGCCGAGCGCGTGCAGCGGCGCCCGGCGGTACAGCTCCAGGGCTTCCTCGGCGGTGATGCGCCCGCCCTGCGCGGCGCGGTCGAGCACGGACGTGAGGTCGGCGTTCTCGCTCACCGGGGCGGCCCCTTCCGACGGGTGGTACGACGCGCCCCAGCCTACGCGAGCGGGCCGGGCGCCCTGGTGGCCGGTGGGGGCGGGTGCGCGGAGTGGAGAGCGGGGGCGTCAGGCGGGCGGCAGGAGGTGCACGCGGACGTCGGCGGGGTAACCGGTGCCGGGGCCGGTGCGGCGCGCGAACTCGGCGACCCCGGCGAGCTGGGCCGGGCCGAGGCGGAAGTCGAGCGTGGTGAAGTAGCGGGCCAGCAGATCGGCGTCGAACGCCTCCCAGCGGGCGGCCTGCTCCGCCACCTTGTGCACCTCCTCCAGCGACAGGTCCCGGGAGGCGAGGAACGAGCGGTGCACCTCGCGCACGGTCTCCGGCTCGCGGGCCAGGTAGTCGCGGCGGGCGGCCCACACCGCGAAGACGAACGGCAGCCCCGTCCACTCCTTCCACATCTGGCCCAGGTCGTGCACGCGCAGCCCGAGCCGGGGCGCGTCGTGCAGGGCGGCGCGCAGGGCGGCGTCACCGATGAGCACGGCCGCCTGCGCTTCCCGCATCATCAGCCCGAGGTCGGGCGGGCAGGTGTAGTAGTGGGGCCGGATGCCGTGGCGCTCGGCGAGCAGCAGTTGCGCCAGCCGCACCGAGGTCCGCGACGTGGAGCCGAGCGCGACCCGCTGCCCGTCCAGCGCGCCGAGGTCGCCCTGGGAGACGATGACGCACGACATGACGGGGCCGTCGCAGCCCACCGCGATATCGGGCAGCGCCACGAGCTGCTCGCTGTGCCGCAGGAATTCCACGAGGGTGACCGGGCCGATATCCAGGTCACCGTTCACCAGCTGTTCACTGAGTCTTTCGGGAGTGTCCTTGGTGAGCTCCAGATCGAGGAGTCCGCCCGTCCTGGCCAGGCCCCAGTAGAGCGGCAGGCAGTTCAGGAACTGGATGTGGCCCACACGCGGGCGGGATCGCGGAAAGCTCGGCAGCGCACTCACACCGGCGAGCGTACGCCTGCCCCGGCGCCCCCGTTCACCAGGGACGACGCGACCAGCCCAGGAGCACTTCCACCCCCGCACGCAGCGTGCTACGCTCGGCGCGAGTTGCAGTTTGGTTTCCTTGCAGTACAAAGCCTGCGGAGCATGTGACCGCGGGCTTTTGTCGTATTCAGACTTACAAGTGTGCTTGCGGGTTCTGGAGCAGGGCGACCCTTATAGGCCCAAGGAGGGCTTATGGCTACCGGAACCGTCAAGTGGTTCAACGCCGAGAAGGGCTTCGGATTCATCGCCCAGGACGGCGGCGGTCCCGATGTCTTCGTCCACTACACCGCCATCAACGCGGCCGGCTTCCGGTCGCTTGAAGAGAACCAGGCGGTGACCTTCGACGTCACGCAGGGCCCCAAGGGCCCGCAGGCCGAGAACGTCACCACCTCCTGACCCGTCAGGAGCTCAAGGAGCCCCCGCCGTTTTCGGCGGGGGCTCCTGCTGTTCGCGGCCCCGCGCTCCCCGGCCCCCTGCCCTGCTCCCTGTCCCCGGCTCTCGGTGGCCGGCTCTCGGTGGCCGGAACCGGGGGCGGCGCCGCTCGGCCGGGGCGCTGGGCCACCGCCCCGCGCGCTTCCGGCCCAGTGCCGCGCGCTACAGCGTCGCGAGGAAGGCGGCCACGCCCGGGGGGCCATCGACCACGAGGTCGGCGCGGTCGGCCAGGGCGGTGACCTCGGTGCTGCCGCTGCACACCAGCAGCCCCGGCGTGCCCCCGGCCCGCCGGGCGGCGACGGCGTCGAACGCCGCGAGGTCGCCGAGGTCGTCCCCGGCGTAGAGAACGGGACCGGCGTCCTTCTCGGCCAGGAAGGCGGTCAGGGCGCGGCCCTTGTCCATGCCGCCGGGACGGAGTTCGAGGACGAAGCGGCCCGGTTCGAGGTGGAGGGCGTGGCGCTCGGCGAGGGTGGCGAGCGGATCGCGCAGGGCGGCGAACGCACCGGCCGGGTCGGGGGCCTGGCGGGTGTGGACGGCGAGGGCCAGCCCCTTGTCCTCCACCCGTACGCCGCTGGGGGCCGCCAGCTCCCGGAGCAGGCCGGGCAGCTCGGCGCGGACGGCGCGGACGCCGGGGTCGGGCGGCGGGGCGGTCAGGCGGCCGGTGCCGGCGTCCCAGCGTTCGGCCCCGTACGCGCCCAGCACGGTCAGGTTCTCCAGGCCCGGCGCGGTGTCGAAGCCGCCGTAGCGGACGGCCAGCCCGGCGGGCCGGCCGGTGATGACGACCAGCGCGCGCAGCCGCGGGGCCAGCCGGGTGAGGGCGGGCAGCACGTCGGGGTGCGGGCGGGCCTGGTCGGGGTCGGCGACGATGGGCGCGAGCGTGCCGTCGAAGTCGAGGGCGACGACCGAGCGCCCGGGAGACGCCCGGAGCGCGGCCAGCCCGGCCCGGCCCTCCGCCGTCGCCACCCCGGGCGGGGAGACGCCGGGCTGGAAGACGCCGGGCCGGGCGTCGGAGCTTCCGCCGGGGCTGCCGTCGAAGCGCGCGTCGGAGCTGCGGTCGGAGCGGTCGCCGGGGCTGCCGTCGGGGTGGGTGTCGGGGCTGGCCATGGCGCCCGAGCCTACCGGCGGCGGCGCTGGGCGTCGCGGCGGCGGCGGAGGCGGTTGATCGTCACCGGGTCGTGCGCCAGGGCCCGTTCGTCGTCCAGCAGGGCGTTGAGCAGCTGGTAGTACCGGGTGGGCGAGAGGTCCAGCTCCTCGCGGATCGCGCGCTCCTTGGCTCCCGGGCCGGGCCAGCCGCGCCTCTCCAGTGCGAGCACGGCCCGCTCGCACTCCGACAGTCCGCTTTCGCTCACGGCGCCACCTCCCCGCGTCCCAACCTATCCGCAGCCGCTGCCGCCCGACGCTGCCGCCGACACGCCCGCCGCCCACGGCGGACGGCGGGTGCTGCCCGGCACGGCGGGGACGGCGTCACACCGCGGACGTCTCCGCGGACAGCGCGCTGCGCTGGAGCGTGCCGAGGACGTTCTCGGGGCGGCCCCCGGGTTCGACGGCCTTGCCGATTCGCTCCTTGACGTCCAGGCTGGTCTGCGCCCAGGACACCTTGCCCATCGGGTAGAAGACGGCGGCGGGCAGCTGCTCCAGGAAGGAGCTCAGGTGCTTTTGCTCCGCGTCCTCGCTCATCCGGTCGGACGCGGAGGTGGTGACGGGCAGCAGGTCGAAGCTCTGGACGAGCGTGGCGTACTGCTCAACGCTGTAGAGGAAGTCCAGGAAGAGGCCGATCTCGCGGCGGTTGCCGTTCTGCTTGAACGCCAGCACCCAGTCGGCGACGCCCATGGTGGACTCGGCGGGCCCCTCGCGGCCCGGCAGCGGCGCCGTCCCGTACTCCAGGTCGTTGTCCCGCGCGAAGTCGATGAGCAGCGGGTGCCCGTTGAGCATGCCCACCTCACCCGCGGCGAAGGCGGTGAACATCTCCTGCCGGTTGGTGTTGCCGGGGCTCTTGCTCTGCACCAGCTCGCCGCGCACCAGCTCGTCCCGCAGCCAGGTGAACGTGCGGACGTTCTCCTCCGAGTCGATCGTGTAGGTGCCGACGTTGTTGGTGAAGCCGCCCCCGCCGCTCAGCATCCACAGCATGGTCTCGGCCGGCGCCTCCTCCGGGCCGAGCGGCAGCCCGTAGGGGATCTTCACCCCGGCGGCCTTGAGCGCCTCGGCGGCCTCGCGCAGGTCCTTCCACGTCTTCGGCGGGCGCTCGGGGTCGAGTCCGGCCTCGCGGAAGAGGGTTTTGTTGTAGAAGAACAGCCGGGTACTGGCGGCGAAGGGCATGCCGTACTGCGTGCGGCGCAGTTCCCCGGCCTGCGCGAGGCCGGGCAGGAAGTCGGCCTGCACGGGTATGGAGAGCAGGTCGTGGGCGGGGTAGAGGTCACCGCCGGCGGCGTAGCTCGCGTAGGAGCCGATCTGGGCGATGTCGGGGGCCTGCCCGGACTCCACCATCTCGGCCACCGTGCGGTCCACGTCCTGCCAGCTCTGGATGGTGACCTGGACGTCGATCTCCGGGTGCTGCTCGCGGAACGCGCTGACCCGGTCGTGCCACCACGTCTTGGAGGAGTTGCCACGGGTGCCGTACTCGGCGGCGACCACGCGCAGGGTCTTGCCCTTGCCGTCGCCCGTGTCGCCGCCGCCGCAACCCGTGGCCGTGAGGCCCGCGCCGCTGACCATGCCTGTGGCCGCGAGGGCCAAGAACCGCCGCCGTCGCACTGCCGTCCCCTTTGGTGGTGTCCGTGCCGCCGGGGCGCGGAGGTGGCGCACCGGAGTCTTCGTGCGCAGGCGAGTTTCACGTGGTGTTCAGCCTGGCGCAAGGTATGAGTCTCCCCCGGATGCGCGGCACGACGGACACCGGGGCTCGGTTACCGGACGGTAGCGCGCTCCCCGTGCCCCTTCCCGGAAGCCGGGGGCCAGCCGGAGCCGGGCCGGGAAGCGGCCGGAGCCGGGCCGGAGTGAGGCCGGAGCCAGGCCGGGAAGAGACCGGGGACGGGCCGGGAAGAGACCGGAGTCAGGACCGGGGGCGGAATCAGCTCAGTGTGCGGTAGCGGCCCTGGAAGTAGGTGAGGGGGCCGTCCGTGCCCGAGCCGCGGACGGCCGCCGTCAGCACGCGGGCGACCAGCAGGGTGTGATCTCCGGCGAGCACGCGCTGCTCGGTGCGGCACTCCAGTTGCGCCAGCGCGCCGTGCACCAGCGGGGCGTGGGCGACATCGCCCCGCTCGTGCGGCAGCTCCTGGAACAGCAGCTGGTCGCTGAGCCTGCCCTTCATCGCGAACCGTCCGGCGACCTGACGCTGGTGCTCGGCGAGCAGGTTGGCCGCCCACAGCTCGCGGCGGGCGAGTACCTCCTCCATGCGGGAGCCGGTGCGCACGCTGAGCAGGACCAGGGGCGGGTCAAGGGAGACCGAGACGAACGCGGTCGCCGTCATGCCGACGTAGGCACCGCGCGGGCCGTCCTCGGGGTCGTAGGCCGTCACCAGCACGACGCCGGCCGCGAGCCGGGCCATGGCGGCCCGGAACTGCTCCTCGTTCACCCCTCCAGGATGGGGGACGCCGGGGCCGGGAGCCGGGGCGGGTGCGGCCGGGTGCTGGACATGGGTCTGCGCTGCTGTCGGATACACGCCCTCGACGCTAACCAGTGCCGCCGCACCCCCGCATCAGGCCCCGGGACCAGTCCTGGTCCTAGGACCAGGGGGTCCGGGGGCGCGGGGCGGGTCTGCCCGGCAGATAGCCCGCAACCGCGCCACGGCATGATCACGCGCCGAGCGGGCATGATCGGTGCCATCGCCACGTGCGTTCGACATATGCGGGAGAGGGGGGGCGGCTGGGGAGGCCGGACCGGGAGCGCTGACACGCCTCCTGTCACCCCAAGCATCCTACTGTGACATGAGTCACAGATGGGATTATTTGTTGACCCTGTGTACCGAGTGAGCAGCAGCCTGTGATTCAGTGGCGGGGGACACTCGGATGAGTGGCATTCGGAGCCTGGCGAAGAGCCACGGGGGGAGGGCGATGGACACCACCGACTCGGAGCCGGCCGTCCGCCTCACCACGCTGCGCCGCCTGCACCAGTCCGTGGCCCAGCTCAACACCGCCCGCAGCCTCGCCGACACCCTGCAAACCGTCGCCGACGGCGTCGTCACCGGCCTTGGCTTCGAGATAGCCGCCGTCAACCTCGTCCGCCCCGACGGGGACCTGGTCGTCGCCGCCGTCGCGGGCAGCACCGGCGCCGAGGCCATGATGGCGGGCCGCGTCGGCTCCCGCGCCTCCTGGGAGCGCCGCCTGTCGATGGGCGAGTCCTGGGGCGAGCTGCGCTTCATCCCCTACACCGAGGGCTGGGTGCTGGACGACGACGACGTCCCGCAGTGGCACACCCCCGGCCCCGCCCCGCGCTACGCGGGCGAGTGGCACCCCATGGACCGGCTGTTCGCCCCCCTGTACACCTCCGACGGCGACCTGCTCGGTGTCATATCCGTCGACAAGCCCCGCACCGGCCGCCGCCCCGGTGCCTGGGGGCGCGAGGCGCTGCAGATGTACGCGTTCCAGGCGGCGATAGCGATAGCCAACGCCCGGCTGCGCGCCAACATGCAGCGTGCCCTGGTCCGGCTGGAGCGCGAGCAGCAGGCGCTGCGGGCCAGCGAGGAGAGCTTCCGGGCCGCGTTCGAGTACGCGCCCAGCGGCATGGCGATCGCGGAGATGGGCGGGGACCAGCACGGGCGGCTGATCAAGGCCAACGACGCGCTGTGCCGCCTGCTGGGCCGTACGGCGTCGATGATGCGCCGCTACTCCTTCTCCGACCTCGTGCACCCCGAGGACATCGGCACCCTGCTGCGCACCGCCGCCGAGGGGGGCCGCGCCGAGTTGCGGATGAGCCGCCGCGACGGCTCCTACGTGTGGGTGTCGCTGCGCAACTCCGTGGTCGCCGACGTCGCGGACGGGCCCCGGTTCCTGCTCACCCACGTCGAGGACATCGAGGAGCGCAAGCGGCACGAGCTCCAGCTCGCGCACCGCGCCAGCCACGACTCGCTCACCGGCCTGCCCAACAGCGCCGAGCTGCGCGCCCGGCTCAGCGCGCGGCTGTGCGAGCGGCCCGTCGCCGTCCCCGAACCGGACGCCCACCCCGCCGCCGCGCACGCGTTCGCCACGCCGGGCGGCCCCGGGGGCTACGGCGGAAGCGGGGTGCGCCCCGGGCACCCCGGGCCTGGTTCCACCGGCGGCCTGGCGGGCGCCGCGTACGGGCCGGACGACTTCGCCGACCTGCCCGGGCTCGGCACCCCAGCCGACCTCGGCACGAGCCTGGACGGCACCGGCTTCGACACCGCGCCTCCGGTCGCGGGCGGCTTCGACCACCACGCCCACGTCACCCACCCCCAGGACGGCACCCCCTCCGACAAGGGTCTGGCCGTCCTCTTCTGCGACCTGGACGGGTTCAAGTCGATCAACGACCGGCACGGCCATCACTGCGGTGACGCGGTGCTCATCGAGGTCGCGCGGCGGCTGACGGCCGGGGTGCGGGACAACGACACCGTGGCCCGGCTCGGCGGTGACGAGTTCGTCGTCCTCGCCGACGGCCTCGGGCAGGCGGACGCCAGCGACCTCGCGGTGCGGCTGCGGAACGCGATCATCCCGCCCATCCGGGTGGAGGGCGGCCGCACCGTGCGGGTCGGTGCCAGCTTCGGCATCAGCTGGGCCTCGTGCGGGCAGTCCGTTGACGAGATCTTGCAATCCGCCGACCAGCGCATGTATGTCGAGAAACGCGCCAGGTCAAAGGGCCATCGGCGCGCCGGATAGGGCCTTCGGGCCCTGGGCGACCCGCCGTGGTATTCCCCCGAACGGGGTAGGCTCGCGGGGTCAGCCGATGCCGTGTGAGGAGAACAGGGGATGACCGCCGGTAACAACGGTACGCAGCCGCCTGAGGGGGACGACCCGTTCGGCTACCTGTACCGAGGGGAAGGCGGCCAGCAGGCCCCGGCCCAGCAGCAGGGCGTTCCCCGCACCTCCTACCAGCACGTCCGTGCCGTCGGTGAGCGGCGGTACAGCGGCCAGCAGGCACCCGCCCCGGCCCAGCAGGCCGCACCGCCGTCCGGCTACGGCTACCCGCAGACACCACCCGGCCAGCCTTCCGGCTACGGCTACCCGCAGGGTCCGCCACCCGGCCAGCCCCCCGGCTACGGCTACCCGCAGACCCCGCCCCCCGGGTACGCGCCGACGCCCGGCGCGCCCCATCCGAACGCGCACTACGCCGCGCCCGAGACGCATCCCGGCGGTCTCCGGACCGGTGCCGCCCCGGGTGGCCACGGCAGGACCGACTCCGGCGGCGGCGCCCGCCGCAACGGCCTCCTGCTCGGCGCGCTCGCGGTGGTCGGCGCCGTCGTCATCGGCGTCGGCGCGGCGGTGGCCTTCAGCGGCGACGACGCCGACCCGGGCGGCCCGGCCGCGGTCGCCGGTGAGCAGCAAGGCGGCTCGGACTCCGGCTCCGGGAAGCAGCAGGACAGCCAGGAGCAGCAGCCCGGGGAGGAGAAGGCGTCGGAGGAGGAGAAGAACACCGACCTCCCCAGCGAGGACGCCTCCAGCCTGCGCCTGGACAACGGCCCCGTTGTCGCCGGGGACGTGTCCGGCTCCCAGGCCCGCGACGGCAACTACGTCACCGGCATGAACCAGCCGGGCGCGAGCGTGACGTGGAGCACCGAGGTGCCCAAGTCCGGGAAGTACCGGCTGTATTACGGCTACACCGTGCCCGGCAAGGACATGGAACTGAGCCTCCAGGTCAACGACGGCGCGCAGCCGAGGAACGTCAACTTCAAGAACTTCGCCCACGGCCCGGAGAACGACTGGGAGAAGTCCTGGACCTACACCTACGCGGAGGTCCAGGTCGATCAGGGCCAGAACACGTTCCGGCTGAGCTGCGGCCAGGGCGACCAGTGCGACGTGGCGATCGACCGGGTGTGGCTCGCGCCGGACGGGGGCTGACGGAGCCGTTCACCCGGGTAGAACCGGCCGCACCGGTTCCACCACCCACTCCCCGCGCCGCAGGACGCCGGTGACGGTGAAGCCGTCGTCCAGGACCACCAGATCGGCGTCCAGGCCGGGGGCGATGGCACCGATGCGGTCGGCGCGGCCGAGCAGCCGCGCCGGGGTGGTGGACACCGCGTGCACGGCCTCGGGGAGCGGCAGCCCGTCCACGGTGACGGCGCGGCGCAGCGCGGCATCCAGGGTGAGCGTCGAACCGGCGATGGCGTCGCCGCCCGCGAGCCGGGCCACGCCGTCCACGACGTCCACCTCCAGCGGGCCGAGCCGGTAGCGCCCGTCGCCGAAGCCCGCGGCGTCCATCGCGTCGGTGATGAACGCGGTGCGGTGCGGCCCCGCGTGGGTGGCGGCCAGCCGCAGCGCGGCCGGGTGCAGGTGCACCCCGTCGTTGATCAGCTCGACGGTGACCCGCTCGTCCTCCAGCAACGCCGCAATCGGCCCGGGCGCGCGGTGGTTCAGCGCGGGCATGGCGTTGAACAGGTGTGTCGCCACAGTGGCGCCCGCGTCGATCGCCGCGCGCGTCTGCTCGTAGCTCGCGTCGGTGTGGCCGACGGCGGCGAGGACGCCGTGGTCCACCAGCGTGCGCACCGCGTCCAGGCCGCCGGGGCGCTCGGTGGCCAGCGTGCACATCACCGCCGTGCCGTGCGCGGCGCGGACCAGCTCGCGCACCTCGGCCGGGTCCGGGTCGCGCAGCAACTCCTCGCTGTGCGCGCCCTTGCGGCACGGCGAGATGAACGGCCCCTCGAAGTGGACCCCGGCCAGCTCCCCTTCCTGCACCAGCTCCGCCAGCATCGACGCCTGCCGGGCCAGGGTCTTCAGCTCCCCGGTGACGGTGGACGCCACCAGCGTCGTCGTCCCGTGCCGGCGGTGGGTGCGGACGCCGGTGAGGACGTCCTCGGCGGTGCCGGAGGTGAAGGACGCACCGCCGCCGCCGTGGTTGTGCAGGTCCACGAAGCCGGGGACGAGGTAGTGCCCAGTGAGGTCGAGCGCCGCCGGGTCCTCACCCGGGGCCGCTTCCACGGCCGCGATCCGGGTGCCCTCGACGGTGACCCGGCCACCGGCCAGCACGCCCGTCGGCGTCACCACCCGGGCGCCGGTCAGCACCAGCCTTCCCGGCGGCGCGGGTGCCCTCACCGGGGCCGGGTCGGATGCCGTGCCCGGGGCCGGGCGGGGTGCCGTGTGTGGGGCGGTCATCGGGTAGCAACCTCCGCGGAGAGCAGGTCCCAGGCGAGGAGACCCGCGCCCAGGCAGCCAGCGGCGTCCCCCAGGGCCGCGGGCACGATCAGGGGCTGCCGCTGGAACGTCACCTTGGCGCTGACGGCTTCGCGGAGCGGGGTGAACAGGGTGTCGCCCGCCTCTGCGAGCCCGCCGCCGATGATCAGCATGCGCGGGTCGAGGAGGGTGAGGGCGGCGACCAGGCCGGTGGCGAGCGCGTCCACGGCGTCCGCCCACACGGCCCGGGCGCGCGGATCACCGGCGGCGACGGCACGGGCGGCGTCGGCGGCGGTGGCGGCCGGATCACCGCTGGCCGTGGCCCAGGCGCGGCCGACGGCGGAGGCGGAGGCGAGCGTTTCCAGACAGCCGCGCTGCCCGCAGCCGCACTCCGCTCCCCGCGGGCGCACGACGAGGTGGCCGATCTCGCCCGCCCCGCCGTGCGCCCCGGCCTCCACCCGTCCGTCGATGCCGATGGCGCCCGCGATGCCGGTGCCCAGCGGCACGAACAGAAAGCGGTCCACGCCCGCTCCGGCGCCGATGCGGCCTTCGGCGAGCCCGCCGGTACGCACGTCGTGGCTGAGACAGACGGGCCCGTGCAGGCCCAGGTGCTCGGTGAGCAGCGCGCGCAGCGGGAGGTCCGTCCAGCCCAGGTTGGCGGCGAAGCGCACCACCCCGGCGGCCTCGTCGAGGAGGCCGGGCACGGCCACGCCAGCGGCGGCGGGCTCGGTGCCGTGCTGCTGGACGCCGACGCGGCGCAGGTCGGCGGCGAAGCCGAGCACCGCCGAGGTGACGGCCTTGGGGCCGCGCTCGCGCCCGGTGGGACGTCGCGCCTGGTGCAGCAGCTGACCGTCCGGCCCGACCAGGGCGGCCTTCATCCCGGTGCCGCCCACGTCCAGGGCGATGACGTATCTCACGGGGGTCAGTGTCCCCGACAAGCGCCAAGAGGTCTAGTCCAGTGGCTTCGGCCCGGCGCGCGTCGGCCCGGCGCGCGTTAGCCCGGACGGTGCCCCGCCGCCCCTGCCACCCGCGTCACCGGCGGTCGGCGGCGCCGTCAGCCGACGAACATGCCCGCGATGGTGGCGCTCATCAGGTTGGCGAGGGTTCCGGCGAGCACGGCGCGGAGGCCGAGCTGCGCGATCTCGCCACGGCGCTGCGGGATGAGGCTGCCGAGACCACCGAGCAGGATAGCCAGGGAGGAGAAGTTGGCGAACCCGGTCAGGGCGAACGTGGTGACGACGGCGGTCTTGTCGCTGAACTGGTCGATCTGCGGGGCGAAGTCGGCGAAGGCGACGAACTCGTTCAGCACCAGCTTCTGTCCGACGAAGCTCCCCGCGTCCACGGCCTCGCTCCAGGGGACGCCGATCATCGTCATCACCGGGGCGAAGACGTACCCGATCAACTGCTCGAAGGAGAGGTCCGGGGCGCCGAACCAGCCGCCGACGGCGCCCAGCAGGAGGTTGAGCAAGGCGATCAGGGAGATGAACGCCAGCAGCATGGCGCCGATGTTGAGGGCGAGCCGCAGGCCGTCGGCGGCACCCCGGGCCGCCGCGTCGATGACGTTGCGGGGACGTTCCGCCTCCGGTTCGCCGCCCGACGGCTTCGTCGCCGCCGCAGCGGCGGTCGCGGCGGCCGTCCCGGCGCTGGCCCCGCCGGTTTCGCCGGTCCCGCTGGTTTCGCCGGTCCCGCTGGTTTCGCCGGTCCCGCCCGCCCCACCGGTCCCGGCCTTGATCCCGGGGCGGGCGCCGCCCTCGGCGACCGTTCCCTCCGCCCGCTCCGGCGGCTCCCCGCCGTCACCCTCCGTCTCCGCCCGGGCGCCGGTGACGACGGCGGGCTCCTCGGTCTCCGGAATGAGGATCTTCGCCATCAGCAGTCCGCCCGGGGCCGCCATGAAGCTGGCCGCGATCAGGTAGTCCAGGCGCGCGCCCAGCAGGGAGTAGCCGACCAGCACGGTCCCGGCGACGGTCGCCAGACCGCCGACCATGATGGCGAACAGCTCGGAGCGGGTGGTGCGCGCCAGGTAGGGGCGGATGAACAGCGGCGCCTCGGTCTGGCCGACGAACACATTGGCCGCGGCGTTCAGCGACTCGGTGTGGCTCGTGCCCAGCAGCACCCGCAGCCCACCACCGATGACATGCACGATCTTCTGCATGATCCCGAGGTAGAAGAGCACTGCCACCAGCGACGCCACGAAGATGACGACGGGAAGCACCTGGAACGCGAACACCGTCCCCTGCCCCTCCAGCAGCCCGCCGAAGAGAAAGCCGATGCCCTCCCCCGAGGCCCCGATCACGGCGTTGACGCCCTTCGCCGCCCACTCCAGCGCCCGCGCACCCTCGTCCCAGTACAGGACGAGCAAACCCACCCCGAGCTGAATGGCCAGCGCTCCCCCGACCGTGCGCAGCCTGATCGCCCGCCGGTTCGTGGACAGCGCGACCGCGATGGCGAGGAGCCCCACCATGCCGCCAAGTCCCCAGAGCACATCCATCGCTGCCAACTCCTCCGTGCGTGCGCGTCATCTGTGCACGACGACCATGCCGCACCCACACACCCGCCACGCACAACCAGCCAGCCCGGCGCGCCCTACCACCTCCGCGTTCCGGCACGACCTGGCGCGGCCGGCACTGAGTTCGCCCACACGGTCGCACGCCGGCTGGTGATCCAGCCGCACCGGAGATCGCGGCAGCCGTCGGGTTCGAGTCGGTGGTGACCTACCGGCACCACTTCGGGCGGCTCACGCGTACGTCGCCGTCGGCGTACCGCCGTGGCTTCCGGGCCGGGCAGCCAGCGCGGAGATGGGTATGGCGGTGATCACCTCGCGTACGCGGTCGGTGTCGTACGGGGTCTCGGTCCTGATCTTCACTGCTGAGGTGTTCCTTCGGTAGTGGTGATGTTCGTGAGTGGGATGCCGTGAGCGGGGCGCGGCTGCGGGTGTGACTCGCCCTCAGCCGACGTGACTGGATCACAGGGTGAGCAGGGCACGGCCGACGTGCTGGAGGTCGGCGAGGGGTCTGAGGGCGAGGCGGACCAGTGCGAGCGGGCTGTCGTCACCGGCGATGCGGTTGGCGCTGAGCTCGCCGCAAGAGGCGCACTCGTGGATGATCATCCACTCGCCGTCCGGGCGGACGGAAACGCCCAGCGCCTCCATCCGACCACGGCAGTCCGCGTCGCGATCGCCTGGGATCTTCCGATCGACGTGCAGGCTCGCCAGGCAGTTCGGGCAGTGGTTGCGGTGCGCGGTGCCCGGTGCGTCCAGGGACACGTCGAGTCGGCAGGACGCGCAGCGGAAGTCGTTCACCCGGTGTCCGCCCTGGGTGTGCAGGACGTCCTTGTGCCGCTGCGGACGGCGCCGCTGCCCTCGCCCGCTGTGGTTGTTGCGTGCCATGAGGTGCTCCTTTCCTGTCAAGCGGTCAGAGAGTCCCGAACGCTTCGAGAGGGAAAGGCGGTTGGGCCAGCGGCCGGACGGCCATGCGCATCAGGATGAGCTGGTTGTCGTCCGTGCACACGGGGCTGGAGGTGAGCTCGTCGCAGCGCACGCAGCGATGGATCACCATCCAGTCACCGCTGCGGAGCATGGCGATGGCGATCGGGGTCATCCGGCCCTCGCAGTCGCTCGAACCGCCCTCGACGTGGTCGAGAACGTGCCGGGAGTGCAGGCAGGACGGACAGTGGTTGCGCGGCACGCCATCGGCGGCGTATGCGGACACGGTCAGCCCGCACCACGCGCAGGCGAAGGCACCGAGGCCGAGAGTGTTGATGTTGGTTGTGGTGTGGCTGGACACCGGGTGCTCCTTGCTGGAAGTCGATCGGGACAGCAAGAGCAGGCCGAGTGGCCTCGTCAGAAGGCAGCCCGACATCGCCGCGGAACGGCGGACAGGCAGATCAGAGCACCGGAGGGCACGTCCGGCAGCAGCCCGGAGAAACGGGCAGCGAACGACAGCGGACGGTTACGCGGTACGGCGAGGCGCACTCGGCGCGGGCCGGAACATCAAACACCCTTTTCCAGGGCACACAGGCCCAGAACGAATCAGAACGACCCCTTGAGGCTAACAGGACATCTCTCTGGGGCGTCAACGCATTATTCGTCACCCGCAGACGGCGGTGCGGTTCCCGTCGCACCCGCCCAGCGCGTGCACGGTCACCGCGGCCCCTCCGGAAGGGTATGCCCCAACGAGTGGGCACGGTCGGACAGCGAAGCGGCCAGAAGATGCGGACCGAACGCGGGCGCCGTCGGCGTCGCCGCAGGTCAGACACGTCGGCGTCGCCGCAGGTCAGACACGACGCGGCAGGCCGCTCGCGCATCTCATTCTGAAACGATCAGCTAGTCCCAGCCGCGTCCCTGGCGTCCCCGTTTGAGGTCGCCGCGTTGGCGCTTGGTGCGCAGGCGGCGCTCGACGACGCGGCGCGGGACCTTGCGGGGCTTGCGCGGCGGACGCGGCGGGGCCGTCGCCTCCGCGAGCAGGGACGCCATGCGCGTGGCCGCCGTCTCCCGGTTGCGCCACTGGGAGCGGTGTTCGCTCGCGCGGACGGCTAGGACGCCGTCGGTCAGCCGGTCGGCGAGCCGCTGAAGCGCGCGCTCTTTCCACACCGGCGGCAGCGCGTCCGTCGCCGCCAGGTCGAAGCGCAGCTCCACCTGGCTGTCGCTGGTGTTGACGTGCTGCCCGCCGGGGCCGGAGGATCGCGAGAACCGCCAGCGCAGCTCCGTCTCCGGCAGGACGACGGAGCCACGGATCACGTAGGGCGGCCCAGACATGCCACCCATGGTCCACGCTGGGACCGGCAGAGCGCATCCCGGTTTCCCCACTCCGTTCGCCGGGGCTGGAACCCGCGCGTACCCCCACCGCGTTGTGGGAAGTGAATGTACCGTCGTCGGCACCAGACGAGCGGAACCACGAGAAAGGGACTTCATCCCATGGCTGTGAGCCTTTCCAAGGGCGGCAACGTATCGCTCTCCAAGGAGGCCCCGGGCCTCACCGCGGTGACGGTCGGCCTTGGCTGGGACGTCCGCACGACCACCGGCACGGACTTCGACCTGGACGCGAGCGCCATCGCGGTCAACGCCGCCGGCAAGGTCCACACCGACCAGCACTTCGTCTTCTTCAACAACACCGCTTCGCCGGAACAGGCGATCGTCCACACCGGCGACAACCGCACCGGTGAGGGCAGCGGCGACGACGAGCAGATCAACGTCAACCTGCAGACGCTGCCCGCCGAGATCGACAAGATCGTCTTCCCGGTGTCGATCTACGACGCCGAATCGCGCAGCCAGAACTTCGGCCAGGTGCGGAACGCGTTCATCCGCATCATCAACCAGGCGGACCAGCAGGAGATCGCCCGCTACGACCTCAGCGAGGACGCGGCCACCGAGACGGCCATGGTCTTCGGCGAGATCTACCGCAACGGTCAGGAGTGGAAGTTCCGCGCCGTCGGCCAGGGCTACGCCTCCGGCCTCACCGGCATCGCCCAGGACTTCGGCGTGGGCGTCTGACGCCCACGTCCTGGCGGCGAGCCCCGCACCACCCGGCGAGGGCCGGGGACGGGCCGTTGGTTCCCCTTCGGCCCTGACGCCCAGCCGCAGCGGCACAGCCGTACGCGCCGGAGGGAGCTGCCCTCCGGCGCGTACGCGTCGCCCTTACCCGGCCGCCCTAGCGAACGCTTTTGACGAACTCCTTGAAGGCGGCCTGCGTCCCCGAACCGGCGATGCCGTCAATCTCCCCCTTGTAGCCGTAGTACCTGAGGGACTTCTGCAGCGACTTCACCGTGTTGGGTCCGACGATCCCGTCGATCTGGTCCTGGTAGCCGTAGTACTTACTGAGGTACCTCTGCATGGCCTTCCAGCTGCCGGAGCCCATCAGGCCGTCGATCGAGCCCCGGTAGCCGTAGTAGTTGTTCAGCCAGCGCTGGAGCTTTTTGGCCTGGGTCTTGCTCAGACCGAGGTTGTTCACCGCCTGCGGGGCGAGGGCTTGGGCGCTTACCGCCTGCGGGGCGGCCGGTGCGGGGGCGGCGAAGCTGGATCCCGCCGTGGCGACACCGCCGAGGGCGATGCCCGCCGCCGTGGTGAGGGTGACGCATGTCTTCGTGAGACGTCGCACGTGTTCTCCTGTCCGGTCTGCGGAACCGACCCGACTGGCCGGCTCGGCAACCAGCTTGCTCAGTGCGCCGCCCAGACCGCCACGGTCCTCGCTGATGTGACGTCAGCAAGGGACGTCCCACCCGCTGACCTGCGGGGACGTTCGCACACCTGACGACGCGGCGGGACAAGAGACGGCACTGAAACCCGCCGTCCCCTTCAAGAAGTACATCAAGGGGTCTTGGCCTTCGCACCCGGCCGCGGGAATGACGTACGCCATGGCCCGGCGTACGCCGGGCTCGGTCTCCCGTCAGCTCCGGCGCACGCCCAGACTGTGCCGCCGCTACCCGAGGGCTTCGCGTGCGTGCAGGGCCGCTTCCGCCAGCGGCAGCCGCGTCTGTTCCCCGCTGCGCATGTCGCGGACGGTCACTTCCCCGGCGGCCTGCTCGCCGTAGCGGACCGCCAGCCGTGTCTTCTGCTCGTCGGCCCGGTTGGCCGTGCCTGATGTATCCCGCTCCTCGGCAATGACGTCCCCTCAGCCGGACAACAGCAGCACGTATTCGATCAAGTCCCTACGCCGGTGAGGGACGTTACGCGGGCGCGAGGCCGTGGGATTACGTTTGCCAGACTGCACACGCGTTTCATTCACCGCGGGGCCGCCAAAGGGCGGCCTGGCGTAGGGATACTTTCGATGCATAGGCCCAGGCAAGGACCGCGATAGCGGCGACGGAAGCCAGGCAGGCGACTAGGAAAAGATCGGAGATGTGGGACCCTCCGTCTGCTGTTTTAGGGAAAGCCAACCAGACGCCGACCAGGCATCCGAGAGCGCCAGCGAGGGCAAGGGGGAGAAGAATACTGACCGCAGAGGCCGTCCAGTAGACGCGACGGTTTCCTGACAGCGCGGAAAGTGGCGCGAGAGCACGTCCGGCACGCAGAAACTCGGCCATTCCTGTGGTCCCAGCAGCGAATGCTAGGGTCGTGATGCCCAGAAATCCAAAGAAGGTGAGCCAGCGCCCCTGTTGCTCGTTCACCTGACTACCGGACAGCCATTCCCCTCCGGCAGTCGCTACGTCTGCCCCCATAGGGAACGAGCGGTAAGCGAGTTGCTTGATATCGCCAACTGATAGGTCATCCCCTTCGGGTGAAACCAGGACCGTACTGGTGAAAGCATCATCAGTGACGGTTTGGCTGACCGGGTCTCCCACACGTACGCTTACCCTCCCCTCAGTTCCTCCATACCAGCCCAGAAGCTCTACCAGCCTGGGGTCTTGTGGCGGACCATTGAGGGGGGAAGGGGAGGTGGAACAACTCAGGGAAAGAGCATTGAGGGCTGGACAGGTACCCTCGATTGTCAGCGTGTTCTCCTCCGGAGGTGCGTGGAAGGCCACAGATAGGGCATCAGGCGCCACAGCTGCTTCAAAGGCTCGTAGTTGTTCGTTCGTGCTCCCAGGCCCTGGTCTGACGACCAGCGCACTCTGGCCGATGCGCTCAATGGTGCTTCTCGCCTGTTGTGCAGCTTCACCGAACTGGCCTTGCCAGGCAACCACCTGAAGAAGCAGTCCGAGAGCAACGGCCACACCTGCTGTCATACGGGCCACGGGGCCAGGATGAGCAGCTGCCCGGCATCCGGCAATGATGAGTCCGGAACTGCCGCTACGGCGCCCTGCCCGGGCGATCAGCCGCCCGGCAAAGGCCATGACGATAGCGATGGCTGCGGGCAAGGTGGCCAAGGCCCCTGCCGCTCCTGCCCAGTTGACCATGACGTAGGGCGTGGTCCCCGGTTCGAAGAAGTCCGGCCCCCGGACAGCGACCAGCAGAAGCACCGGGCACAAGATCGCCCAGCGGGTAGGCGGCTTACGCGTTCCCGTGGGTCGGTTGCCCGCTTGACGCGCGTGACCCAATTGGTCAGTGGTCACGGTTACCGACAGGACCGTGACGGCAGCAAAGGCGATCGCCAGCAGCGCGGCCCACCACCAGGCCCGCATGTCCGCGGCCACGACGACATGTCCGGTCCATGGGAGGCGCAGGTCTACCGTCCAGAACAGCGCAGTCGCCGCTGAGGCCAGTGCCGCGCCGCACAGGACGGGCAAACCTGCCTCTCCCACCACGATCAGTGCGCGGTGTCCGCGCTTTCCGCCGAGTGTTTCAATCAGCGTGGTGCGCCGGTCACGCGCTAGTGCCCCGGTCCGCGCGGCGACCACCAGTAGTACCCCTGCGGGCAACAGCAGCAGAAGGACGGGGAGCACCTGGAAGTTCCACTGGGGTTTGGCGTATTCCGTCTGACCTACCTGGTAGTACACCGGTCCCGTCTCGGGACCGTACCCGACAATCGCCTTGGCCTCATCGGCAGGCAGGGCTAGACGCGGCCGCACGTAGGCCAGGAGTTCGTCCGGTGACTGCAATCCCTGAGCGGTGATGTCCTGCGTTGCCTGCCCATACCGGGTGGCGATACCCTCATCACTCCCTTGCTCCCGTAGCGCGGGAGACAGCGCGGCTTCCCCTCGTGCCGGCCACTGGGTGAGCCCGGGGGGCAGAGGCGCGTCGGCGCTCAGAGGAGATAGGTAGATGACGGGGAAAGGCATGCTGCCCTCCACCGAGTCACCAGTCACATCCCACAGGACTTGCGCGGTGAGCTCAGATGCGTCTTCGTGGAGAACTGGAGTTCGCTCCAGCCCCCTTCGCTCCTGTCCTTGGTAGGTGGCGTGTACTGCCACCATGGAGATGAACGCCAGCGCCAGAAGGGCTGTGGCCAGGGCCAGTGCGGTGAAACGGATCCGCCCTGCCTCCGCGCGCCCTCCGGCCAGACTCCCGATACGCAGGAGACGGCCGCCCAATCCCTGCTGCCTCACGGCGTCACCGCTTCCGTGCCGAGCACACCATTACGCAGCGTGAGTACCTGATCCGCTCGGGCAGCGACGGCGTGATCGTGTGTGACCAGCAGGAGGCCACACCCATACCGTTGCGGAGTGGAGAACAGCACATCCGCGACTTTCTCCCGGGTCTCGGTGTCCAGAGCACCCGTCGGCTCGTCAGCCAACAACAGGGACGGCTTGTTGATCAACGCCCTTGCCACCGCTGTCCGCTGCCGTTCACCTCCGGACAGGTGTTGGCATGTCTCAGCTTCGGCGACGCCCAGCTGCTGGAGGAGGTCAGATGCTTGTTCATATGCCTGCTCCTTGCCGACGCCGGCGAGCAGCGCGGCCAGGGCAACGTTGTCAACCGGAGAGAGCTCAGGAAGCAGCTCACCGAACTGGAACACCATGCCGATGTGCGCACTGCGGTGTTCCGCCAGGTGTCGCCCCGACAGCTTAGCCATTTCCATGCCAGCGACTTTGATGCTTCCAGCTGCCGGGCGGACCAGACCGAGCACGCAGGAGAGCAGCGTGCTCTTTCCTGAGCCACTAGGCCCCGTGATGGCAACCGACCGTCCGGCCTGTATGTCCAACTCCATAGAGGCGAATAGCTGCCTGCTCCCAATATCGTGTCGCAAGCCTTCGATGCTGAGCACCGACTCGCTCACCGACCCGCTCCCCACCGCCACCCGACTCTCCCTTTACGCCATCGCCCGAAGACGCGATGGGGGCGGCGCACGGGCACCGCCCCCAAGAATTTACTGCTGGCAGGATTTCACACCGTGCCTAACGGTACTTCCAGCTCGTGCACGGGTCCGGCTGAAAATTGATGGCCACACATGCCTGAAGAGCGCGCACATAGTTTTTGGTGTCCTTGCGGCTATACACAGTGGTGCCGTAGCCGCTGTGGTTGCGCAGCTCATGGTTGTCATTGTAGCGCCGGTGGTAGTTGGCGTAGGCCGCCCTACTATCGCCCTTCGTGTCCTTCACAGCTACCTGGCCGTTAGTGCCTTTGCTCCAGGCAGACACGCCCGTCCTGTTTGCCACCATGTCGGCGGCGAACGCGGGTGACGAACCCAGCAGCGCAACCGCAGTGACCGCCAGAGCGGCCATTCTCTTCTTGGCACTCATGATGATGAATTCCCCTCCGCCCCTGAAGCGGGGCCGATCTGAGCGCGACGTGGCCAGCACGGGAGCTGAGGCCGCATCACAAACATGGCGCACACGTTCATGCGTCGCGTTCATGATCAACACCAGGCGTTGCATCGGTCAACGATCTTCTCGATGTTGGCCGGAAAACGCCCACTGAGGACGTGCACAAGGCGACCGTGCGGCGCCGGGCCTCGCCCTCTCGTCGGTCCTGACCTCGCCCGGCCCGTGCCGCCGCTACCCGAGGGCTTCGCGTGCGTGCCGGGCCGCTTCCGCCAGCGGCAGCCGCGTCTGTTCCCCGCTGCGCATGTCGCGGACGGTCACTTCCC
>NZ_JAEVFI010000012.1 GCF_019303495.1 Streptomyces sp. JJ66
TAAGCCTTTCAGCGCCGATGGTACTGCATGCGGGAGCGTGTGGGAGAGTAGGACACCGCCGAACAAATAGTAAGAGCTGTGTCCCATGCCTCTGTGGTATGGGACACAGCTCTTTTTTGTTGTTCCCGTGGTCGATACGGTGGCCGCATGAGCGGCGCAGCACGTGTGATGTGGGACAACGCGGTGACCGGATACAACTTCGGCGCCCACCACCCGATGGACCCGGTACGGCTGGACCTGACCATGCGGCTGGTGCGGGCCTTCGGCCTGGACCGCCGGGCCGAGGTGGTGGCGGCCCACGCGGCGGGCCTGTCCACGCTGGGGCTCGTCCACCGTGCCGACTACCTCGACGCCGTGCGCAAGGTCTCCGCCGATCCAGCGCTCGCCGACGGCTCCTACGGCCTCGGAACCGAGGACGACCCCGCCTTCGCCGGGATGCACGAGGTCTCCGCCCTCATCGCCGGGCAGTCGCTCGGGGCGGCCGAGGCGATCTGGCGTGGCGAGGCGCTGCACGCGGTCAACTTCGCGGGCGGCCTGCACCATGCGAAGCCCGGTTCGGCCGCGGGTTTCTGCATCTACAACGACGCCGCGCTCGCCATCGCGCGGCTGTTGGAGCTGGGCGCCGAACGCGTCGCGTACGTGGACATCGACGTGCACCACGGGGATGGGGTGGAGGCGGCGTTCTGGGACGACCCGAGGGTGCTCACGATCTCGCTGCACGAGCACCCCCGGGTGCTGTTCCCCGGAACCGGGTGGCCGGAGGAGACCGGGGGGGCGAACGCGGAGGGGCGCGCGGTGAACGTCGCACTCCCGCCGGGGACCACCGACGGCGGCTGGCTACGAGCACTGCACGCGGTCGTGCCACAGTTGCTGGAGGCGTTCCGTCCCACCGTGCTCGTCACCCAGCACGGCGCTGACACGCATCTGGAGGACCCGCTCGCGCACTTGGCGGTCACCGTGGACGCGCAGCGGGCGGCGGCCATCGCGCTGCACGAGTGGGCGCACGCCTACGCCGGTGGACGCTGGCTGGCGCTGGGCGGTGGCGGGTACGCGATCGTCGATGTCGTACCGCGAACGTGGACGCACCTGGTGGCCATCGCCGCCGGTGCGCCGATCGCGCCGGAGACGGAACTGCCCGAGCAGTGGCGGCAGGCGGTGTACGCGGCGACGCGGCAGGAGGCGCCACGCCGGATGACCGACGGCCGCGAACCGTCGTGGCGCGACTGGGACGCCACCGGCTACGACCCGGCCGACGCGCTCGACCAGTCCGTGCTCGCCGCTCGCCGGGCCGTCTTCCCCGCGCACGGCCTGCTGCCCTGACGCGCGGCGTCGGCACCCGGGCTCGCACGTCCACCCCACCCCCGTATCGGGTGACGCTGGCGCATTCCCGCTTTTGACGCCGAGTCAACCGGCACCATACGCAGAGTGTTGAGCAGTGACGCTTTGCGGGCGTATCTCGCCTCGGCTGACGACGCCAGCGCGCGCCCCGAGCACGACGCGGCGCGGACCGAGCGGGCCGGTGGCCTCGACCGCTACCGGTTGTTCGCCGCCCGCGACCCGCGCGCCCTGCTGGGGCTCGAACCGCGCCGCCGGTGGAGCGTCGAGCAGCTGACCGCCCTCGTGGCCGACCGGTGCGGCGCGACACCGACACCGCTACCGCCGCCACCGGGTCTGGGCGAGGCGGGGTGGCGGATCGACCCGGGCCGGACCGTCGCCGCGCTCGCCGCGTTCGCCGACGTGCTGGCCTCAGCCGTGCGGCGGCGCGCGCCCGTGCTCCTCGGCACCGGGCGGCCGCACGCGCTGCTCGGGTTCTACGGCATGCTCGCGTCGGCGCTCGCGGGGGCCGGGTGCCGGGTGCTGACGCCCCGTGAGGGACGCGGGGTGGAGGTGCCGGGCGCCGGGGGCAAGCGCCCGTTCGCCCTGTCCTCGGTGCGAGGTGTCGCACTGGTGCACGAGATCGGGCTTCCGTGCGCCCCCGGTGCGCCGGGCGCCCCCTGCCGGTCGCCGCTGCCGCTGCGGGTCACCCTCGCCGACCTCGCGGCCCGGGGCGAGGGCCTGCCGGAACTGGTGATCGGCGACCACGGCTGGCTCTGCGGCGCAGGTCAGCTGGGTCTGGACGCCGTCGGCCCGGCCGGTGTGAGCGATCCGGCGCCGTTCGTCGCGGAGGCCGAGGGCACGGTCGGCGTCGTCATTCCGCTCCATGACACTGTGGCGCGATCCCACTACCTGCCGCTCACGCGCTATGTACTCAATCAAGCCCGTCTGTCACAGTAGGAGACCGATCGCTACTCCTCTTCCCCACTTGCATCACCCGCCCCTAATCTGGGGAGGAACGCGCATGCGATGAGGTGCGTCGGAGGGGAAGCCGGTGCCCGACATGTGCGAAAGGTTCAGGTGTGCCATGGCTGCTGGCGAGAAGCCTCTCAGCGAGGTCAACTTTCTGACCGTGGCGGAAGTCGCCGCGGTGATGCGGGTATCGAAGATGACCGTGTACCGCTTGGTGCACAGCGGTCATCTGCCGGCCGTGCGCGTGGGCCGGTCCTTCCGCGTTCCCGAGAACGCTGTCCACGATTACCTCCAACAGTCGTATGTGGGGTGGGAAAGCGCCTGAGCGCCGCTGCCCCTTTCCCCTCGGTTCACGACCAGTCCGCCGCTCCGGGTAGGCTGGGCCAATGTAGGTCGTGTGGGCTCGGACGCCCCGCACCGAGTGATCAAGTGAGCGAGGGTAGTCGTGGGCTCTGTTATCAAGAAGCGGCGTAAGCGGATGGCCAAGAAGAAGCACCGCAAGCTGCTCAAGCGCACGCGTGTGCAGCGCCGCAACAAGAAGTGAGCGGACGCCGCGTACGCCGGTCGTAAGGCCGAACCCTCCGTGGCCCTCCCCGTCGCGCTCGTCGCGACCCGGGAGGGCCGCGGCGTTTGGGTACGACGCCGGTGACGGATGGGCCGGGGCGGTTGACGGGTTCCGTGCCCCGCGCGCTGCCTGCCCGGCTCCCGCGCGCGGCTGCCCCGGCTCGTCGCGCACGGGCTCCGGGCCTGCCCGGGTGCGGCGCGCCCGCGTTCGGCTCAGTGGGCCGCGACAAGCCGAACGTTCAGCCGATACGGTGGCCGGGGCGTCGCGCCGTCCCCGGGACGCGGGAGGGAAAGTGGGCAGGGTCGTTCTCGTCACCGGAGCCGCACGGCAGCTGGCGGGGAGGTTCGTGCGCCGCGTGCAGCGGGAGCCGGACGTCGATCTGGTGCTCGCCGTCGATGCCGTGCCACCCGCCCATCCGCTCGGGACCGCCGAGTTCGTGCGGGCCGACCTCCAGCACCCCGCAGTGGGCAAACTGCTGGTCGAGCGCTCCGTGGACACGGTCGTCCATCTCGATGTGCACGCTGCCCCGGCCGGGCGGCGCGGCGGTCGTGCGGCCGTCAAGGAAGCCAACGTCATCGGCACCATGCAGCTGCTCGGCGCGTGCCAGAAGGCGCCCGCGGTGCGGCGGTTGGTGGTGAAGTCCAGCACCCACGTCTACGGCGGCGCGCCGCGCGACCCGGCGGTGTGCCGGGAGACGACCGTGCCCAAGGGGCCGCCCGGCGGCGGTTTCGCCAAGGACCTGGTGGAGGTCGAGGGCTACGCGCGCGGGTTCGCCCGGCGGCGTCCCGACATCGCTGTCACCGTGCTGCGCTTCGCTGACGTCCTGGGCCCGCGCCCCGTCGGCTCGCCGCTCGCGGACTACCTCACCCTGCCGGTGCTGCCCACCGTCTTCGGCTACGATCCCCGGCTGCAGTTCGTGCACGAGGACGACGCCCTCGCGGTGCTGTCGCTGGCCGCCGGGGAGCCCAGGCGCGGCAGCTACAGCGCGGGCACGTTCAACATCGCTGGGGACGGCGTGGTGTTGCTCTCCCAGTGTGCGCGACGCCTGGGCCGTCCCACGCTGCCGCTGCTGCTGCCCGCTCTCACCTGGGCGGGCACGGCCCTGCGCGCCGTGGGGGTGCGGGACATCTCGCCCGAGCAGGTGCGGCTGCTGACCCACGGGCGGGTCGTGGACACCGCGATGATGCGCCACTCCCTGGGCTTCGAGCCCGCGTACACCACCGCCGACACGCTCGCCGACTTCGTCAGCGCCCACGGCCCCGGGCCGCTGCCGCCGGACCGGGTGGGCCGCGCCGTTGACCGACTCCAGGAGGCCGTCCGTCATGCCTGACGCCAAGGTCATTCCCTTCGACGACGACCGGGCGCGCGGTGCCCGGCGGGTGCGGCGCGGGGCGCTGGCGTCGGTGCCGGGGCAGGCACCGCCGGACACGGGCGCGAGGGGCGCGGCGAGCGGGGGTACCCCGGCGGTCGCGGAGGCCGAGACGACGGGCGCTGCGTCCGCCAGCGCGGTGTCCGGCCCCGCCCCGTCCGACGACTTGGCGGGGGAGGCTGGCGCGGCCTCGGCGGGAAGCGCGGCGTCGCCCGGAAGTACGGCCTCGGCCGGAAGTGCGGCGTCGGCGGGCGGGCTGGCTGAACCGGGGCTGCTGGAGCGGCTGCTCGGGCGTGAGGGGGACCGGCGTGCCGCGCGCGGCCTGGCCTTCCTGCGCCGCCGCCTCACCGGCGACTACCCGGTGGACGACTTCGGCTACGACGCCGAGCTGACCGACCAGGTGCTCATGTCGCTCCTGCGGCCCGTCTACGACCGGTATTTCCGCGTCGAGGTACGCGGCATCGAGAACGTGCCCGCGGACGGCGGTGCCCTCATCGTCGCCAACCACTCGGGCACGCTGCCCTGGGACGGGCTGATGCTCCAGGTCGCCGTGCACGACCACCACCCGGCCGGGCGCAGGCTGCGTCTGCTCGCCGCCGACCTGGTGTTCCTGCTGCCGGTGGTGGGGGAGTTGGCGCGCAAGGCCGGTCACACGCTCGCCTGCGTGGAGGACGCCGGGCGGCTGCTGGAGCGCGGCGAGATCGTCGGCGTCATGCCGGAGGGCTTCAAGGGCGTCGGCAAGCCGTTCGCGGACCGGTACAAGCTCCAGCGCTTCGGGCGCGGGGGATTCGTGTCCACCGCGCTGCGGGCCGGGACGCCGATCGTGCCGTGCTCCATCGTGGGCGCGGAGGAGATCTACCCCATGCTGGGCAACGCCCGCACTCTGGCGCGCCTGCTCGGCCTCCCCTACTTCCCGCTCACGCCGACGTTCCCGTGGCTCGGGCCGCTGGGCGCGGTGCCGCTGCCGACCAAGTGGACGATCCAGTTCGGCGAGCCGATCCCGACGGACGGGTACGCGGCGGAGGCGGCGGATGATCCGCTGCTGATGTTCCACCTCACCGACCAGGTGCGCGAGAAGATCCAGCACACCCTGTACCAGCTGCTCGTCCAGCGCCGCTCGGTGTTCTTCTAGGGCGTGTTTCGAAAGTAGCGTCGTTCGCCCGGAGGGCGGGGCTGGGGGCGGCTGGTGCGTGCNCTGGTGCGTGCGATCGCAAGGCGGAGGGAGGAAAGCGCAGCGGGCTGCGCTGACGACCGACAACGCGGCGAGCGTGCGTGCCAGGCGTCCCCAGCCAGACGGGACTTTCGAAACACGCCCTAGCGCGGGTTCCCGCCGCGTGCGGGGTTCGCTGCCGCGCCAGCTGGGCCGACGCCAACGGGCCGCCGTGGCACCTCGCGGCGGGGCGGGGGTGCCACAGCGGCCCGGGGAGACGGTCAGCGTGCCGTGGGGTCAGTCGTCGCCGACGTCGAGGCCGAGGCCGGGGAGGCCGCCGGGGAGCAGGGGCGGAATGGTGATGTCGGGTGCCGGGAGGCCGGGCTCCTCGGAGCGGGGCCCCTCGCCCTCGGTGTCCTTGCGCGGGGGGTCGAGGAGACCGGGGTTGCCGAGGAGGCCGCCACCGCCGTCGTCCGGCTGGCGCCCGTCCTGGCCGGTCTCCGAGGGGGACGGCGCCTCGCGGCCGTCGGGCGTGCCGTCTGCCGGGGGCCGCTCGGCCGTGCCCGGCTCGGTACCGGGGGCGGTGGCCTCCTCGCGCGGGCCCTCGCCGGTGCCGCCGCCCGCACCGTCCGGGTTCTGGGAGTGCGGTGGCGTGGTGCGCGGTTCGGTGGACGGCAGCAGGCCCTCGATCGGTTCGACGTCATCGCTTATGGCGTCGAACACCGACGTGACCTCTTTGCCGACGTCGTGCAGCTGGGCCGGGAGCCGGTCGCGCAGGTGCGCCCACGTCGCGCGGTGGGACTCGGCGAAGGCGGACAGCGAGCGCATCGGCCCGAGGCTGCCCTCCCGCTCGTAGACGCCGCTGAGCAGGCGGTGGCCCTCGGCGGCGTTGACGCCCATCGCGGTGAGCGCGCCGCGCACCTCGGTGAGTGACTCGTGGTCGAGGTCCCCGGCCCGACCGCGTTCCATCAGGCGGCGGGCCTCGTTCAGCCGGGTGGAGGCGTGGTCGAGGTGGAGGACGCCGCGCTCGGCGTCGTCCCCCGCCATGTCGAGCTTCAGGTCCTCCATGCCGCGCTTGAGGCCGTACAGGGTGTCGCCGGGCAGCGCGTCCGTGCTGGCCGCCGCGACGCCGCTGAAGGCCCCGGCGGCGACACCGACCGTCAGCCCGCCGGCCGCGAGCCCCTTGCTGAGGCGGCTGCGCGGCCGGATGCGGCCGAGTGGCGCGGTGGCGCGGTGGGCGCCCTTGCGGGACCGGGCGCGCTGTTCGGGGACGGGTGCGCCGTGCTCCGCGAACTGGTTCTCCATCGCGGCGATGAGCTGGGCCCGCTGGACCGCCTTCACCTCCGGGTCCAGCTCCGGGGCGGGCAGGGCGCCCAGGCCCTCGGTGAGGCTGAGCAGGACCCCCTGTTCAGCCTCCTCCGCCGCCTCGCCTGGGCCGGGCGCGCGGTGCGCACCGTGCGCCGGGGCGGAGTGAGGCGTGGCCTCGTCGGCGGTGTCGCCCGCCGCCGCCCTCGCGCGCTCGTCGAGGGCCTGGGCGAAGGCGTGGGCCCGCCGGTTCGTCGATACGGAGCCGATCACGGGCGGCACCTCCTTACGTCAGCACGGTTGACTCCGGGCACCGTACGGCAGGTTGCACGGCCCGTGCCGAACCACTCGAACGAGTGACGCGGGGTGGACTGCGCAGGACCGCGGGGAGTCTGCACAGCCCTCAACGAGCGGCGGCACACCCGGGTTACGGAGGCGTGGCGATGTGGCGGGAAACATGACGGAGGGGTCATTAGTCGCGGCCCTGAGTGGGTGGGTCGGGGGCGGGGGCGGCCCGGGGGCTGGTTCAGCGGACGTCGTCCGGCAGGAGGCGGGCCAGGGTGCGCACGGCGCGATACTGGAGCGTCTTGATCGCACCCTCGTTCTTGTCCATGATCCGTGCCGTCTCGGCGACGGACAGGCCCTGCAGGAAGCGCAGCGTCACACACTCCTGCTGCTGCGGGTTCAGCCGCCGGACGGCGGCGAGCAGGGCGTCCTTGGACAGCGTCTCCAGTACCGAGTCCTCGGGGCTGCGCTCCACCTCGTTGGCGTCCAGCATCTCACCGGTGGTGACCTCCAGGCGGAACCGGCTGGACTTGAAGTGGTCGGCTACCAGGTTCCGGGCGATCGTCACCAGCCAGGCGCCGAAGTCGCGGCCCTGCCAGGTGAAGGTGCCGATGCGGCGCAGGGCGCGCAGGAAGGTCTCGCTGGTCAGGTCCTCCGCTGTGGCCCGGCCGCCGACACGGTAGTAGATGTACCGGTAGACGGTGTCGGAGTACTGGTCGTAGAGCTGGCCGAACGCGTCGGTGTCGCCCCCCTGGGCGCGTTCCACCAGGTCCATCATGCGGCGGCTGTCGCCCTCCGCGGGCCGCCGCGCGGTGGAGGTGCCCGCGGCCCCGGTGCGGCTTCGTCTGCCCAGCGAGGTGGCGGGCACCGCGCTGACGATGCCGTCGGCGAGGGCGAAGGCGGGTCGTGCGGGGGTGGGGACGGTTCCGGCGAAGGCCGGGACGGCGCTGGCGGCGGGGACGGGGACGAGTGCGCGCAGCTGGTGGGCGACCGCCGCGCGCAGCCTGGCCAGGCCCGAGGCGTCAACCCCGACGTGTGGGTACACGGGACTCCCAGAGGCAGAGCTTCCATCACGTGCAGTGCGGGACCGACCGTCCGATGGAGGGACGTCTGGCACCGGATTGCGTCTGAGGAGAATAACCCTTCGTACTGGCCGTGCTACCCCTAGTTGTCTAAATCATCGATTCGGTTTGGTCTGTCGCGGTTTGCCGTTCGCTTGTTTATCGAACGTGGGGCACAAATTGATTGTTTGCGGATAAGGTGCGGTCGATTTCCGTCCGGTTCCGGCGACGCGGCGACCTTGTGGCGTACCCTCCGCGCGCGGACAGCCCGGCGCGCCCGGCCGGTTCAGCGGCGGCGGCGGATCGCGACGGCCGCGGCCGCGCCGCCCGCGACGGCGCCGACGCCCGCCGCGGCGGGCAGGCCGACGCGGGCGGCCTTGCGTCCCGTGCGGTAGTCGCGCAGCCGCCACCCGTGGTCGCGGGCGTGGCCACGGAGCCGGCTGTCGGGGTTGATGGCGTAGGGGTAGCCGACGAGCGAGAGCATCGGGATGTCGTTGGCCGAGTCGCTGTACGCGGCGCAGCGCGCGAGGTCGAGGTGTTCGGCCGCCGCGAGCGCCCGGACCGCCTCCGCCTTGGCGGGGCCGTGCAGGGGTTCGCCGACCAGCCGGCCGGTGTAGACGCCGTCGATGGACTCGGCGACGGTGCCGAGCGCGCCGGTGAGGCCGAGCCGGGCGGCGATGATCGTCGCCGTCTCCACCGGTGCGGCGGTCACCAGCCACACCTTCTGGCCCGCGTCCAGGTGGGCCTGGGCGAGGGAGCGGGTGCCGGGCCAGATGCGGCCGGCCATGTACTCGTCGTAGATCTCCTCGCCGATGGCCATCAGCTCGTCCACGCGGTGGCCCTGGACGATGGACAGCGCGCTGGTGCGCACGTCCGCCATGTGCCCGGCGTGCTCGGCACCGGCGACGCGGAAGTAGGTCTGCTGCCAGGCGAAGCGGGCCAGCTCGCGGGTGTCGAAGAACTTGCGCTTGTACAGGCCGCGGCCGAAGTGGAACAGGGCCGCGCCCTGCATGACGGTGTTGTCGAGGTCGAAGAAGGCCGCCGCCCGGGTGTCACCGACGACCGGGAACTCGGGCTCGGTCAGCTCTGTCTTGCGGGCGGCTTCGGCCGAAGCCTCGCCCGCCAGGACGCTCGCCTCGGTCGCCGCACGCCTGCGGGAGGTGAGCCATGCCAGTGCGCCCATGCCGACGAGGATAGCCAGTGCGCCGGGTCGTTCCGGTTACGGCGGGGTGGACCGCCCCGGACGCGCGGGACAATGGTCGGCATGCATACCCCCGACGCCCCCGGCCGCCGCCCCGGCGCGGCCCCCGCCGGTCCTTCCCCCAGCACCCCCGCCGGTACTCCCGCCAGCACCCCCGGCGCGACGGCCAGGACCGTGACGCTGATCGGCAAGCCCGGCTGCCACCTGTGCGACGACGCCCGCGCCGTGATCGAGCGCGTGTGCGCGCAGACGGGCGCGGCCTGGGAGGAGAAAGACATCAGCCAGGACGCGGAACTGCACCGCCGGTACTGGGAGCAGATCCCGGTGGTGCTGATCGACGGCGCGCAGCACGACTTCTGGCGGGTGGACCCGGTGCGGCTGCGCACCGCGCTGGGCGGCTGAGGCGGGCGTCGCGGGCGGCCCCGCCGCCGAGAGCGGACGGTTTCGGCCAGCGTCGTCTACCATCGAACGTCGTTTTGCCGCCGGGGGGCGTATACGTGAGGAGAGTGCCCGGGTGTCCTCATTGACGCGTGTGGCGCCTGTCACTTCCCAGGGACAAAACGGACATCATCTTTGTGCACGCTTTCACAAAGGCATAGCCTGTCAGGGACGGGGCGGTACCGGCGTGCCCAGAGCACCTGGCCGCTCACCGCTTCGCGCAATGAGCAGGAGCACCGTGGCAACTGGCCGAAACCACCGACCGGCGACCCGCAGCCGAGGGATTCCCGAGGCTACCGTCGCCCGGCTTCCGCTGTACCTGCGGGCGCTCACCGCGCTGTCGGAGCGCTCGGTGCCCACGGTCTCCTCGGAAGAGCTGGCCACCGCGGCTGGCGTCAACTCGGCCAAGCTGCGCAAGGACTTCTCCTACCTCGGCTCCTACGGCACGCGTGGCGTGGGCTACGACGTCGAGTACCTCGTCTACCAGATCTCCCGCGAGCTGGGGCTGACCCAGGACTGGCCGGTCGTCATCGTCGGTATCGGTAACCTCGGCGCCGCCCTGGCCAACTACGGCGGGTTCGCCTCCCGTGGCTTCCGCGTCGCGTCCCTGATCGACGCCGACCCCGCGATGACGGGCAAGCCCGTCGCGGGCATCGAGGTGGAGCACGCCGACGAGCTGGAGCGCATCGTCGATGACAACGGGGTGTCCATCGGCGTCATCGCCACCCCGGCCGGTGCCGCCCAGCAGGTGTGCGACCGGCTCGTGGCCGCTGGCGTCACCTCGATCCTGAACTTCGCGCCCACCGTGCTGTCCGTGCCCGAGGGCGTGGACGTGCGCAAGGTGGACCTGTCCATTGAGCTGCAGATCCTCGCCTTCCACGAGCAGCGCAAGGCCGGGGAGCTGGAGGGCGTGGACACCGAGCCGCCGGGCGCCGACACCGGCACGCCGGTCGCCCCGCCCGCCGCGTCCGTGACGCGGCGCGCACCGGGAGGCGAGCCCGGAGCCGGTACCCCGGGGGGTGCCGGGAAGAACGGCGGCACCGAGGCAGGGCCTGACGGGGACGTCCCCGCCGTGATGCCGGCATGAGTCTGCTCGTCGTCGGCCTGAGCCACCGCAGCGCCCCGGTCAGCGTGCTGGAGCGGGCCGCGCTCGCCCCGCAGGCGCGCGGCCCGCTGCTCGCGGACGTCGTCGCGGCGGAGCCCGCTACCGAGGCCGCGGTGCTCTCCACCTGCAACCGCATCGAGCTGTACGCGGACGTGGACAAGTTCCACGCCGGGGTCGCCGAGCTGTCCACGCTGCTCGCGCACCACAGCGGCGTCGTCCTGGAGGAGCTGACGCCCTACCTGTACGTGCACTACGAGGACCGGGCCGTGCACCACCTGTTCTCGGTGGCCTGCGGCCTGGACTCGATGGTCGTCGGCGAGGGCCAGATCCTCGGCCAGATCAAGGACGCGCTCGCGGTCGGCCAGGAGCAGCACAGCACCGGGCGGCTGCTGAACGACCTGTTCCAGCAGGCGCTGCGGGTCGGCAAGCGCGCACACAGCGAGACGGGGATCGACCAGGCCGGTCAGTCGCTGGTCACCTTCGGTCTTCAGCAGCTCACCGCCGCGCACCCCGGCGAGGCGCTGGACGTCGAACGCTGGGCGAAGAACAAGCGCGCGCTGGTCATCGGCGCCGGTTCCATGTCCGCGCTGGCCGCCACGACGCTCGCGCGGGCCGGTGTGACCGAACTGGTGATCGCCAACAGGACGCAGGAGCGTGCCCAGCGCCTGGCCGCCTCGCTCGGCGGCCGCACGGTGCCGATGACGGAGGTGCCCGCCGAGCTGGCCGTGGCCGACGTCGTCGTCTCCTGCACCGGCGCCACCGGCCTGGTCCTCTCCCGCGCGATCGTGGAGGCCGCCGCGGAGGAACGGCACGCCCCGCTGGCCCTGCTCGACCTGGCCATGCCGCGCGACATCGACGCCGCCGTGCACCGCGTCGAGGGCACCACCCTGGTGGACATCGAGTCCCTGGCCGAGGCCGCCGCCGACGCGCCGATGGCCGCCGACGTGGACGCCGTGCGCGGCCTCGTCGCCGAGGAGGTGGCCGCCTTCGGCGCCGCCCAGCGGGCCGCGACGATCACCCCGACCGTCGTCGCGCTGCGCACCATGGCCTCCGACGTCGTCGCCACCGAGATGGCCCGGCTGGACGGACGCCTGCCCGGCCTGGACGAACGTGAGCGCGCGGAGATCACGCAGACCGTGCGCCGCGTCGTGGACAAGCTGCTGCACGCGCCGACCGTGCGCGTCAAACAGCTCGCCGGAGAACCCGGCGGCGCGGGCTACGCGGACGCCCTGCGCGAACTCTTCGACCTCGACCCCCAGACGGTCGCCGCTGTCAGCAAGCCGAACAGGAGCGGCCATGAGCCCCACCCCCACTGACCCCCCTCCGGGCACCCCGCCCGGCCAGGGGCCACCAGCTGACCCCGCTGGCCCCGCGCCGCTGCGCCTGGGCACCCGGCGCAGCCAGCTCGCCATGGCGCAGTCCGGGCAGGTCGCCGAACAGGTCACCCGGCTCACCGGGCGGCCCGTGGAACTGGTGGAGATCACCACCTACGGCGACGTCTCACGCGAGCAGCTGGCGCAGATCGGCGGCACCGGCGTGTTCGTCTCCGCGCTGCGCGAGGCGCTGCTCGCCGGGGAGATCGACCTGGCCGTGCACTCGCTGAAGGACCTGCCCACCGCGCAGCCCGCCGAGCTGACCATCGCCGCCGTCCCGCCCCGCGAAGACGTGCGCGACGCGCTGGTGGCCCGGGACGGACTGGGCTTCGAGCAGCTGGCCGCGCGGGGGACGCCCCGTGCGCCCGTCCGCGTCGGCACCGGCTCGCCGCGCCGCATGGCGCAGCTGCACGCCTGGGCCCGGGCCCTGGGCGCGCACGTGGAGGCCGTGCCCATACGCGGTAACGTCGGCACCCGGATCGGCTTCGTCCGCTCCGGCGAACTCGACGCCGTCGTCCTCGCCGCCGCCGGACTGTCCCGCCTCGGGCAGCTGGGAGAGGCGAGTGAACTGCTGAACCCCGACGCCGTACTGCCCGCACCCGGGCAGGGGGCACTGGCGGTGGAGTGCGCGACGTCCAGCGCGCACCTCGCCACCGCGCTCGGCGGCCTCGACGACCCGCGCACGCGGGCCGCCGTGACCGCCGAGCGCACCCTGCTCGCCGCCCTGGAGGCCGGTTGCAGCGCACCCGTAGGGGCGCTGGCCGACGTCACGGGCGACGGGCGGGACCTCACCGAAATGCGCCTGCGCGGCGTCGTCGGCACGCTCGACGGCACGACGCTGGTGCAGCTGTCCGCCACCGGTCCCGTACCGGCATCCGCCGCCGAGCAGCTGACCTGGGCCGAGCGCCTGGGCCGTGAGCTCGCCGACGCGATGCTCGCCAAGGGTGCGGCCGGTCTGATGGGGGAGCGAGCACATTGAGCCCCACCACCGTCCACACCGCCACCGCGACCGACGCGCAGGCTGCTGAGTCCGGGCAGCCGACGTCCCCGGCCCGGTCTGCGGCCAGGAGCGCCAAGAACGCCGGGAGCGCCGGGAGCGCCAAGAACGCCAAGAACGACGCCGCCGCCCAGGGTGCGCCCGCCGGTCCGGACGCCGTCGCCACCCAGGAGCCGCCCCCCGCCGGGGCGGTGCCCGAGGCGCCGCCCCGCCAGGCCGCCGCCCACCGTGCGGCGTCCCCGCCCGGCGCGCGCGGCGGCACCGCGCCCGCCACCGCGCCGACGCGGCACCTGTACGGCGCTGCGGGACACGTCACCTTCCTCGGCGCCGGGCCCGGCGATCCGGGCTTGCTGACGCTCCGCGCCGTCGAAGCCCTCGCCCAGGCCGACGTCCTCGTCGCCGACCCCCAGGTCCACGACGTGGTCCGGCCCCACGCGCGGGCAGGCGTGGACACACCCTTGCGGGCAGCGGCGGACGACCCGGCCGAGACTTCCGCCACATCTGCCGTTGCGGCAGATCTTGTCATGGCGGCCGCGCGCTCCGGCAGGCGGGTGGTGCGCGCGGTGCTCGGCGACCCCGGCCTGGACGCCGACGCCGCCGCCGAGATGCTCGGCTGCGCCGCCGCGGGCATCACCTTCGAGGTGGTCCCCGGCATCGCCACCGCCGTCGGCGTCCCCGCCTACGCCGGGGTGCCGCTGCGGGACGCGCACGGCATCGACGTGCGCTTCGTGGACGCCCGTACCGCCGACGCGCGCTGCTGGACGGAGGTGGGCGCCTCCGACGCGACGGTGGTGCTGTCCACCACGCTGGACGCGGTGACGGCCGCCGCCGCCGAACTCGTGTCGGCCGGACGCAAGCCCGACACCCCGCTCACCGTCACCCTCGCGGGCACCACCACCCGGCAGCGCACCTGGAGCGCCACGCTCGGCTCGCTCGCGCAGACGCTCAAGCAGGCCAAGGTGCTGCCCGCGCCGGACGGCGGCCAGAGCGTGATAGCGGTCGTCGGCGAACGCAGCGCCCCCGCCCAGCGCGACCAGCTGGCCTGGTTCGAGTCCAAGCCGCTGTTCGGCTGGAACGTGCTGGTACCGCGCACCCGGGAGCAGGCGGCGTCCCTGTCGGACCAGCTGCGCTCCTACGGCGCCGTCCCGGCCGAGGTGCCGACGATCGCCGTCGAACCGCCGCGCACCCCGCAGCAGATGGAGCGGGCCGTCAAGGGCCTGGTCACCGGGCGCTACGAGTGGATCGCGTTCACCTCCGTCAACGCGGTGAAGGCGGTGCGCGAGAAGTTCGAGGAGTACGGACTGGACGCGCGCGCTTTCGCGGGCATCAAGGTCGCCGCCGTCGGCGACCAGACGGCCGCCGCGCTGGTGGACTTCGGCGTCAAGCCCGACCTCGTCCCCTCCGGCGAGCAGTCCGCGGCCGGGTTGCTGGAGGACTGGCCGCCCTACGACCCGGTGTTCGACCCGATCGACCGCGTCTTCCTGCCGCGCGCCGACATCGCCACCGAGACGCTGGTGGCCGGGCTCATCGAGCTGGGCTGGGAGGTGGACGACGTCACCGCCTACCGCACCGTGCGCGCCTCGCCGCCCCCGGCCGAGACCCGCGAGATGATCAAGGGCGGCGGGTTCGACGCCGTGCTGTTCACCTCCTCCAGCACCGTGCGCAACCTCGTCGGTATCGCCGGGAAGCCGCACAACGTCACGGTCATCGCCTGCATCGGCCCGGCCACGGCCAAGACCGCCGAGGAGCACGGCCTGCGGGTGGACGTGCTCGCGCCCGAGCCGTCGGTGCACAAGCTGGCCGAGGCGCTCTCGGAGTTCGGCGCGCGGCGCCGGGCGGCGGCCGTCGAGGCGGGCGAGCCCGTCAAGCGGCCGAGTGAGAAGCGGCCGGCGAGAAGGAGAGCACGCTCGTGACCGGCACCCACGCCACCCCCGCTTCCGGTAGCCCCGGCCACGGGGACCCCGCCTGGGGGCACGCGGCGCCGGGAGGCTCGCGCTACGGCGCCTTCCCGGCGGCGCGGCCCCGGCGGCTGCGCTCGACGGCGGCCCTGCGGCGCATGGTCACCGAACACCGCACCCACCCCTCGGACCTGATCCTCCCGGCGTTCGTCCGCGAGGGCATCACCGAGCCGGTGCCGGTGTCGTCCATGCCCGGCGTCCTCCAGCACACCCGCGACACCCTGCGCAAGGCCGCCGCCGACGCGGTGGCGGCGGGCGTGGGCGGGATCATGCTGTTCGGCGTGCCCGAGCACAAGGACGCCACCGGCTCCCAGGGCACCGACCCCGAGGGCATCCTCCAGCGCGCGCTGCGCGACGTGCGCGCCGAGGTCGGCGACGACCTGGTGGTCATGTCCGACCTGTGCCTGGACGAGTTCACCGACCACGGCCACTGCGGCGTCCTGGACGCGCACGGCCGGGTGGACAACGACGCCACGCTGGAGCGGTACGCCGAGATGGCCCTCCGCCAGGCCGAGGCCGGGGCGCACGTGCTCGGGCCCAGCGGCATGATGGACGGCCAGGTCGGGTACGTACGCCGGGCGCTGGACGCGGCCGGGCACACCGATGTGGCGATGTTCGCCTACACCGTGAAGTACGCCTCCGCGTTCTACGGCCCGTTCCGCGAGGCGGTCAACTCCTCGCTGACGGGCGACCGCAAGACCTACCAGCAGGACCCGGCGGGCGGCCGGGGCGAGGCGCTGCGCGAACTGGCCCTCGACCTCGCCGAGGGCGCCGACATGGTGATGGTCAAACCCGGCCTGCCCTACCTGGACGTGCTGCGCGACATCGCCCGCGCGGCGGACGTGCCCGTCGGCGTCTACCAGATCTCCGGCGAGTACGCCATGGTCGAGGCGGCGGCCCAGAAGGGCTGGATCGAGCGCGAGCGGGCCATCCTGGAAACGCTGACGAGCTTCACCCGCGCGGGCGCCTCGCTGATCCTCACCTACTGGGCGACCGAAGCGGCCCGCTGGCTCCACCCGTCCCGCTGACTCCGCACCGCCGCCGGGGGGTTACCGCAGCAGCACGCTGAAGCGGAAACCCCCCGGCGGCGGTGCGCGCGGCGCTACAGGCGGGAGGGGGTGCGGATGCCGAGGAGGGCCATGCCCTGGTGCAGCGTCCGCGCGGTGAGGTCGCACAGGAACAGGCGGTTCTCGGACGTCGCCGGTTCCACGCCCTCCTTCACCACCGGGCAGTGCTCGTAGAACGTCGTCAGGTGCGAGGCCAGCCCGTACAGGTAGGCGGCCAGCTTGTGCGGCTCGTAGCTCTCGGCCACGGCCGCCACCGTCGCGGCGAACTCGTCCAGGTGCAGGCCCAGTGCCCGCTCCGCGCCGGCGAGCGGCAGGTGCGGATGCGCGAGTGGCCGTACGTCACCGGCCGCCGCGCGGCGCAGGATCGACTGGATGCGCGCGTAGGCGTACTGGAGGTACACGCTGGTGTCGCCGGTGAGCGAGACCATGCGGTCCAGGTCGAAGACGTAGTCGCGGGACATGGAAGTGGACAGGTCGGCGTACTTCACCGCGCCGATGCCCACCTGCGCCGCGAGCGCGGCGATCTCGTCCTCGCTGAGGTCCTGCGCCTTCTCCCGGACGACGACGGCGGCGCGCTCCACGGCCGCGTCCAGCAGGTCCACCAGCCGCGCGCTCTCGCCCTCCCGGCTCTTGAACGGCCTGCCGTCCTTGCCCAGCACGGTGCCGAACGCCAGCTGCCGGGCCTGCGTGCCCTGGGGCAGCCAGCCCGCGCGGCGGGCGGTCTCGAAGACCATCCGGAAGTGCAGCGACTGCCGGGCGTCCACCACGTAGAGCAGCGTGTCCGCGCTCAGCTTGCCCACCCGGTCGCGGATGGCGGCCAGGTCGGTGGCGGCGTAGCCGAAGCCGCCGTTGGACTTCTGCACGATCAGCGGGGTGGGCGTGCCGTCGGGGCCCTTGACGTCGTCGAAGAAGACGCATAGCGCGCCGTCGGAGCGCACGGCCACGCCGGAGGACTCCAGGTCCTTCACCACGTCCTGGAGCGCGTCGTTGTAGGCGCTCTCGCCCACCACGTCCGCGTCGCGGATCTCGACGTCCAGCTGGTCGTAGGTGGCCTGGAAGTAGATCTTCGACTCGTCCACGATCTTGTGCCAGAGCGCCAGCGTCTCCTCATCGCCGCTCTGGAGCTTGACCACCCGGTCCCGGGCGCGGGTCTTGAACTCCTCGTCGGACTCGAAGCGGCTGCGCGAGACCCGGTAGAGCCGGTTCAGCCGCGCGATCGCCGCCTCGCCGCCCTCGGTGCCGCCCTCGGTGTCGGAGGCGTGGTCCAGCTCGTGCGGGTGCTCGATCAGGTACTGCGTGAGCATGCCGAACTGCGTGCCCCAGTCGCCGATGTGGTGGCGCCGGATCACGTGCTCGCCCTGGTGCTCCAGGATGCGCGTGATCGCGTCGCCGATGACCGTCGAACGCAGGTGGCCGACGTGCATCTCCTTGGCGACGTTGGGCTGTGAGTAGTCGATGACGGTGGTGCCCGGCCGCTCCGCTCGCGGGACGCCCAGGCGCTCGTCGGCGTAGCGGGCGGCGAGCGTGCGCACGATCGCCTCGTCGGTGACGGAGATGTTCAGGAAGCCGGGCCCGGAGACCTCGATGCCCGCGATCACCTCGTCATCCTGGTCATCCTGCGGCAGCCGCTCCACGACCTGCCCGGCCAGCTCGCGCGGGTTGCCCTTCACCCGCTTGGCCAGGGCCAGCATGCCGTTGGCCTGGAAGTCGGCCCGGTCGCTTCGGCGCAGCAGCGGGTCCGCTCCGGCGGCCTCCGGCAGGGCTGCCGAGAGGGCGTTCGCGACGCGCTGGTGGACCGTTGCGGCGAGTGAGGGGACCGAAGCCATGGATGCTGAACCGTTCCGATCGGCGGGTGTGTACAGGTACGCGCAGTATTCCACGCGGGCCGCCGCGCACCTACGGCGTTTCGCCCGCCGGACGGGGCGGGCGCGGCCGGTGGGAGGTCGGGGTACCGGGGCGGCGGCCACCGGGGGTGAGCCGGTCGGACGCCGGTCGCCGGGTCGCCCGGACGCCGGGTCGCCCGGACGCCCGGACGCCGGGAGGCCCGGATGCCCGGACGCTGGGCGGCAGCTGGCCGCCCGGACGGCAGTGGGGCCGCCGCTGGCCGGGGGAGGCCCGGTCGTCTGGGACAATGGCCGCACGGACGACAGGCCGTACCAGCAGCGCGAACGACAGCCGGAACCAGCAGAGCGAAAGAAGGACGTGCCGACCGTGGCTCCACGCACCGAGACCGACTGGGTCTCCCGATTCGCGGACGAGGTCATCGCCGAGGCGGAGCGCCACGCGCCCGGCAAACCCATCGTCTGCGCCTCGGGCCTCAGCCCCTCGGGGCCGATCCACCTGGGCAACCTGCGCGAGGTGATGACGCCGCACCTAGTGGCCGACGAGATCCGGCGCCGGGGCCACGAGTGCGTCCACCTCATCTCCTGGGACGACTACGACCGCTTCCGCAAGGTCCCCGCCGGCATCGACCCGTCCTGGTCCGAGCACATCGGCAAGCCGCTCACCTCCGTGCCCGCGCCGCCCGGCAGCGAGCACCCCAACTGGGCCGAGCACTTCAAGGCCGAGCTGATCACCGCGCTCGCCGAGCTGGGCGTGGAGTACCGGGGCGTCAGCCAGACCCAGCAGTACACCTCCGGCGCCTACCGGGAACAGATCCTGCTGGCCATGCGGGAGCGCAAGGCGATTGACGCCGTGCTCGACCGCTACCGCACCAAGCAGAAGCCCGCCGCCCCGAAGAAGCAGCAAAAGCCGGTGGACGCCGAGGAGCTGGCCGCCGCCGAGGGCTCCGGCGCGGCGGCCGAGGACGACGGCAGCGGCACCGGCGGCGCCTACTACCCGTACAAGCCGTACTGCGGGAGGTGCGAGAAGGACCTCACCACCGTCACCGCCTACGACGACGCCACCACGGAGCTGACCTACACCTGCGCCTGCGGGCACACCGAGACGGTGCTGCTGCGCGAGTACGACCGGGGCAAGCTGGTGTGGAAGGTTGACTGGCCGATGCGCTGGGCGTACGAGGGCGTCACCTTCGAGCCGTCCGGCGTGGACCACTCCTCGCCGGGCTCCTCCTTCGTCGTCGGCGGGCAGATCGTGCGCGAGGTGTTCGGCGGGCGGCAGCCGATCGGGCCGATGTACGCGTTCGTCGGCATCAGCGGCATGGCGAAGATGTCCAGCTCGCGCGGCGGTGTCCCCACCCCGGCCGACGCGCTGGAGATCATGGAGGCGCCGCTGCTGCGCTGGCTGTACACGCGCCGCAAGCCGAACCAGTCGTTCAAGGTCGCCTTCGACCAGGAGATCCAGCGCACCTACGACGAGTGGGACGCGCTGGAGCGCCGCATCGCCGACGGCACCGCCCAGCCCGCCGACGTCGCCGCCTACGACCGCTCGGTGCGCACCGCCGCCGGGGAGCTGCCGCGCACCCCGCGCCCGCTGCCCTACCGCACCCTGGCCTCCGTCGTGGACGTCACCCAGGGCTCGCCCGAGCAGACCCTGCGCATCCTCAGCGAGCTGGACCCCGAGCGCCCGGTCACCGCGCTCGACCAGACCCGCCCGCGCCTGAACCGCGCCGCCCACTGGGTCTCCACCCAGGTCCCGGCCGACCAGCGCACCCGGGTGCGCACCTCCCCGGACACCGAACTGCTCGCGTCCCTGGACGAGGGCGAGCGCGAGGCCCTGCGCCTGCTGCTGGACGGACTGGACACCCACTGGTCGCTGGACGGGCTGACGACGCTGGTCTACGGCGTCCCCAAGGTGCGGGCCGGGCTGGCGCCGGACGCCAAGCCCACCCCGGAGCTGAAGGCCGCCCAGCGCGCGTTCTTCGCCCTGCTGTACCGCCTCCTGGTCGGCCGCGACACCGGCCCCCGGCTGCCCACCCTGCTGCTGGCCGTCGGCGCCGACCGCGTCCGCAAGCTGCTGTCCGCGTAGGCGGCCAGCAGCCGGGGCGCTGCGCGGCGTGCGTTCACGCCCGCGCGCTGGTCACGCCCGCGCGCTGGTCACGCCCGCGTGGTGGTCACGCCAGTGGGGCGGTGGCGCCGGGGGCGCCGAACCACGTGGGGAGCTGGCCGGTCAGCTCCCGCTGGTCCGCACCGGCCCACGCGACGTGGCCGTCCGGCCGCAGCAGCACCCCGGGCACGTCCAGCTCCTCGCTGACGTCCACGACGTGGTCCACCCGGTCCTCCCAGCCCGCCACCGACAGCCGCCCGGTCTGGTCCAGCAGCAGGCCGCGCCCGGAGTGCGTCAACGCGTACAGCCGCCCCCGCGTCAACCGCACGTCCCGCATCCGCCGCCCGAGCAGCGGGTGCCCCGCGCCGAAGTCGTAGCGGACGCCGAGCGCGGTGACCTTCTCCACGAGGTACCGGTTCACCTCCTCGAAGTCCATCAGCTCCGACACCAGTTGGCGCACGGCGCGTGGACCCGGGTCGGTGGACAGCAGCTGCATCTGGGCGCGGGTGTTGCTCAGCACGTCGGCGGCCACCGGGTGGCGTTCGGCGTGGTAGCTGTCCAGCAGCCCCTCCGGCGCCCAGCCGCGTGTCTGTGCGGCCAGCTTCCAGCCCAGGTTGAACGCGTCCTGCAGGCCGAGGTTCAACCCCTGCCCGCCGACCGGTGGGTGGACGTGGGCCGCGTCCCCGGCCAGCAGCACCCGGCCGGTCCGGTAGCGCTCGGCCAGCCGGGTGGCGTCGCCGAAACGGGACAGCCAGCGCGGTGCGTGCACGCCGAAATCGGTACCGGCGACCGCCCGCAGCTGCCGCTGGAACTCCTCGATCGTCGGCGGGGCCGACCGGTCCCCGGCCACCCCTTCGGCGGGTACGACGACGCGGCACACCCCTTCCCCGACCGGGCCGATACCGAACCGCTTCTCCCTCGTGCGGACGTCAGCTGTCGCGGCCGCCAACTGCTCCGGCGACGCCGTCACCGCCATCTCGCCCAACAGGGTGTCCACCGTGCTGGGCTCGCCCGGGAAGCCGACGCCCAGCAGCTTGCGCACCGTGCTGCGGCCCCCGTCGCAGCCGACGAGATAGCGCGAGCGCAGCCGCGTGCCGTCGGCCAGCTCGACGCTCACCCCCTGGTCGTCCTGGCTCAGCCCGACCACCTCGGCGCCCCGCCGGATCTCGGCGCCCACCTCGGCGGCGTGCTCGGCCAGCAGGCGGTCGGTGGTGGGCTGCGGGATGCCCAGCACGTACCCGTGCGCGGTATCCAGCTGATCCGGCGCGGGCTTGTCGATCCCGGCGAAGAAGCCGCCCACCGGGTACCGCTGGCCGAGCGCGAGGAACCGCTCCAGCAGACCCCGCTGGTCCAGCACCTCGATGCTGCGCACGTGCAGCCCGAGCGCGCGGACCACCTTGGTCGGCTCCGCCTCCCGCTCCAGCACCACCACCCGCACGCCGTGCAGCCGCAGCTCACCGGCCAGCATCAGCCCCGTCGGCCCACCGCCGACCACGATCACGTCCACCATGAAAACCCCCAGTGTTGAGCCGGGGCGCGGTACTCACCTGTGCTGACACCAGCCCACACACCGCGCAAACCTCCGATTTCGGCAGGTTCTGCCCCGGGCCGACGATTCTGCACCCTCACCGGGCCCTTGCCGCAAGGCCCCCCATGCGCTATAGGTTGAGAGTGGCAAGGAGCGGGTTTCCCTCCTTGCCTTTCTTGTTGCCCAGCGGGGTCCGCGACGGGGGACGACGCCCGCGACGGGTCAGTTCACCCGCTGAGGCCCCTGGGTGGGGCGTTCCCGGTGTGGCGGTTGAGCCGCCGAGACGCGCGGACGCCTTTCCGGCAGCGCGCGGCGCCGTGTTCGGCACCTGGTCTGGAGCACACGGTCACGGGTGCGCCAGGCAGGCCCGGGAGCGCCCGAGCTGGGTCAGGGAGCGGGCTCGCCCGGGGAGGGAGGGCGGGGGCCGGGCAGGAGCGTGGTGACGGTGGCGGTGCCCAGGGGGCCGGTAGCGGGGAAGGAGCGGACGTCGGTGCGGTGGCCGCGGGTGAGGGCGGTCAGCCCGGCGGCGTCCGGCTGGAGCCTGCCGCGTGCGAAGGTGACCAGGTGGACCGTGGTCGCGGGCGGTGGCGGGTTCATGGCGCGGTACTGGCGGTAGGTGACGGCGTCGCAGCCCGAATACCAGCCCATCTCCGGTTCGTATCCGGTGACCAGCAGGCAGGGGCGGCCGTCGGCGGCCAGGGCGCGGGCCACCGGGACCGTGGAGGCGGCCTGCCGGGTGGGGCCGGGCATCGCGCCGTGGGCGACGGCTTGCGCGGTGGCCGGTACGGTGACGAGCGCGAGCCCGGCGAGCGCGCCGAGCAGAGCCGGGCGGTGGCGGCCAGCCCGCTCGGCGAGCGTCCGCACCCCGAGCACGGTGAGCAGGATGACGGGCAGGTAGACGAACCGGGGTTCCCCGTCGGTGGCGAGCCCCAGCACGACGAACGTGAGCAGCGCCGTGGCCGCCAGGAAGGCCGGGCGCCGGTCCCTCGCGGTGCCGCCGCGCCGGCGGACGGCCCGGGCGGCAGCCACCGCGCCGGCCAGCCCGGCTGTCATCACCACCGCGCCCAGGTCCCCGGCCAGCCGGTACGGGAAGATCAGCAGGTAGTAGAGCAGGCCGTCGCCGACGAAGATCCGGTTGGCCTGCTCGGTCGCCGAGAGGATCAGGCCCAGGGGTCGTCCGGTGAGCTGCACGGCGTAGACGAAGTGTGGCAGCAGGCCCGCGAGGAGCAGGCTCAGCGCCACCGCGAGCGTCCGGGCGTGGGCCAGCCAGACCCGCGGCCCGTAGACGAGGAGGGCGGCCAGCACGATCGCCAGCAGGTTCCCGGTGACGCCGTAGCGGAGGTAGAAGGCGGCCAGGATGACGCCGGGCAGGGTCAGCAGGGCGATCCGGGCCGCCCGGTCGTCGCCGTCCCGTTCCTGCACGCGGGTCAGCAGGAATACGACGATCAGGAGGAGTCCGGTGGCGGCGATGTCGTTGAGGAATTCCGGCATGCGGCGCAGGAACCCCAGGCCGCTCAGCAGCAGGAGCATGACCACGACAGCCTGCCGAGGGGTCGTCCAGCGGGCGGCGACCAGGTACGTGACGGTCAGGGTCAGCAGCGTCAGCAGCAGCGCGACGAGACGCAGCATCCCGGCACTGGGGTGCACGTGCAGCGCTATCCAGCCGAGCGCGGGCAGGCCGGGCGGCCGGTAGATACCCCAGCCCGCGTCGGGCGTGCCGTCCAGCCAGAAGCGGGCCTTGTTCGCGTAGACGGCCTCCTCGTGCCCGAGGTACGGCTCGTAGTCCTGAAGCGCCGCCCAGACGACGGCGGTCAGGGCGAGGACCCCGCACAGCAGCACCCACGGAGGAACGCGGAGCAGCCACCGGGGCGGTGCCCACGTGCGTGCGGGCAGCGGACGTCCGGCCAGCAGCCACAGCGGCACGGCCGCCAGCAGGTACGGCCACGGCTGCCAGCCCGGCAGCCAGCCTCCCCGGCCGACAGCGATCATCACCTGCTGGGCGACGGCGGCCACGGCCAGCAAGGCCGCGCAGCCGAGCGCGATGCGGCGTACCACGGCGACGCTCCCCGTTTCTCCCCGCGACCTGGTCGGCCCGGGAAGCGTCCCGGCGGTCGCCACGGGTCCCGTTCGGTGGCCCGCGCATCACCAGACCGCCGCACCGGGGAGCGCGGTTGCGCGCTGTGACCCACCCCACCTCTACCCGCGCCCCAGCGCCCGGCCGGCGGTGGCGCGGGAAGGTGCCCGGGCAGGTGTGCTGCGCACGTCTGTCCGGGGTCGGTGCGGAGGCGTGCTGGGGAGGGGCGAGGCGCTCGGGTGCTGCTGGCCCCGGTGGGTGGGGCGTTACTTCACGGTGGAGACGGCGGACTTGGCGGCTTTTTCGGCGCCTTCGCGGATGGTGTCGGCGCTCGGGGTCTTGGCGTCCTCGAAGCCGGTGCCGGAGTAGTCGACGGTGATGACGACGTTCGCGGTGCGGGTGACGATCACCTGGTTGCGGTACTCGCCTGCGGCGTCGCTGTCCTTGACCTCGGTGTCGAAGCCGATGCTGGTCGCGCTGTCGCCCACGTCCTTCAGTGCGGCCTCCTTCACCGACTTGTGGCTCTTGTCGCCGGTGGCCTTCGCCACCTGCTCCTCGGCGTACTTCGCGGCGCGCTCGTCGCCGGTGCCGAGGCTGAGGTCGGACTCGTAGCGGCGCAGGGAGACGGTCAGCGAGCGGTAGTCGTACTCGTCCAGCCCCGTCCACAGGCAGCTGGTGTAGCTGTCGGTGTCCTTGGAGCGCAGGGCCTTGCCCTTCTCGTCCTTCACCCCGGGCACGACGTCCTTGACCGTGTCCTTGGGCAGCGCCTTGCAGGCGTCCGGCAGTTCGGCGAACTTCACCGGTGCTGGCTTCGGCGGCGCGCTGGACGCGCTGGGGGACGGCTTGTCCGCCTCGCCCTTGGCGTCGTCCGAGCCGCCGGAGCAGCTGGCGACCAGCAGCACCGGCACGGCGGTCAGGGCGAGCGCGCGGCCCAGCCGGGTGGCGCCGGTCCGGCGGGTGGAGGTGGCGGTCTGTCGGAGCATGGTGTGTTCGCTTTCCCGGTGTCGGTGTCCAGTCTCGGTGGCCGGTGTGGGTGGCCTTCTCGGTGCCCGGTCTCCGGTCAGCCGTCCAGCCGCTCGGCGAGCTGCTGGGCCAGGCGCCGGGCCTGCTCCTGCAACTCCTCGCTGTCGGGCAGGCGGCGCTTGTCGGTGGACCACTGGTCGTACTCGACGGTGACGATGACGTTGCCGGTGCGGAAGACCAGCGTGATGTCGCGGTGGACCCCGGCGTCTGCGGTGGCCAGCTCGTCGTCGAGGTAGGCGGCTTCGGCGAGACCGTCCAGGGGGCGGGGGGCGAGCGCCGGATCGGGGGCGGTGGCGCCGGAGGCAGTGGCGGTGGCGCCGGGTGCGGTGCCGTCGGCGGGGGTGCGGGTGGCGCGGGGATCGGCGTCGGTGTCGGCGTCGGTCGCGTCAGGCGCTTCGGCTTCGGCTTCGGAGCCGGGTTCCGCCTCCGCTTCCGTGGTCGCGTCGGGTTCGGGTGCCGCGTCGGGGGACGCCGGGCCGGGGGACGCGTTGGAGCTCTGGGGGTCGGCGGTGGGCTGGCCCGTGGACTCGTCGGCGGACTGATCGGCGGAGGGCTCCGCGTCGGCCGGCGGTTCCGTGGGCGGGGCCGCGTCCGGGATGTCCGCCTTCTCGGCGCGCTCCTCGTACAGCTCCGCCGCGCGGTCGTTGTCGCTGACGGCGGGGTCGTAGGAGACGACGCGTTCGAGATCCACGGTGAGGTGGCGGCTGCCGCGCGCGGTGGTGCTCTGCCAGGAGCAGCCGACGCGCCGGTCGGTGTCGTAGGTGACGGCGGCCGTGCCCTCCAGCGCGGCCGTCACCGCCTCCGGGCCGGTGGCGTCGGCCTCCTGGCCGGGGTAGAGGGCCGCGCGCAGGGTGTCCTGATTCAGCGCGCCGCAGGGTTCGGGCAGGGTGCGGTAGCGGCCCGGTGGCACGGTCGGCCTGGCCTTGCCGGCCGCGTCGGAGGTGCCCTCGCGCGTTTGGCCGCCGTTCGCGGAGCCGCTGGTGCAGCCGGTCACGACCGCGGCCAGCGTCGCGAGCACCGCGACGCCGCCCAGGTACGTCCTGCGCTGCACGGTGGCCTCCCCGGTGCTCGTACGGTCGAACGTCACCCGCCTGCGGCGGTGCGCCGTGTGGGTGACGGCAGAACCCATGTCTACCGCAACCGCCCCACAGGCGTCCGGCGCGCCAGCGTATATGGGGCGCTATGTCTGGCTTGTGTGGGGGTTGAGAAACGTCACGGTGGGCGGGCGCCGGTTCCCGGGCGCCCGCCCGTACTCTGCCCCGCGACGTCGCGCCGCCGCCCGGGGCGCGGCGCCCGCCGCCTCACCCCTGTGCGCGGTGCACCTTGCGGTTGGACGCCTGGGCGCGGGGGCGGACGACCAGCAGGTCCACGTTGACGTGGGCGGGGCGGGTGACGGCCCAGGCGATCGTCTCGGCGACGTCGTCGGCGCTCAGCGGATTCGGCACGCCCGCGTAGACGGCGGCGGCCTGGTCCGCGTCGCCCCGGAAGCGGGTGAGGGCGAACTCCTCGGTGTGCACCATGCCCGGGGCGATCTCGATGACGCGCACCGGCTCGCCGCACAGCTCCAGCCGCAGCGTCTCCGTCAGCGCGTGGGCGCCGTACTTGGCGGCGGCGTACCCGCCTCCGCCCTCGTAGACGGCGAACCCGGCAGTGGAGGAGACGACGACCACCGTGCCGTCGCCGGAGGCGGTCAGCGCGGGCAGCAGCGCCTGCGTCATGTGCAGCACGCCGAGGACGTTGACCTCGTACATGCTGCGCCAGTCGGCCGGGTCGCCGGTGGCCACCGGCTCGGTGCCGAGGGCGCCGCCCGCGTTGTTGACGAGCACCTCGACCGAGCCGAGCCCGGCGGCGAAGGCGTCCACGGCCGCGCGGTCGGTCACGTCCAGCGGCCGGGCCTCGGCGGCGTGTCCGGCGGCCGTCAGCTCCTTGGCCAGCGCCTCGATGCGCTCCGCGCGGCGGGCGGTGAGCACGACGCGGTACCCGGCGGCGGCCAGCTGCCGCGCGGTCGCCGCGCCGATCCCGCTGCTGGCTCCGGTGACGACGGCGGTCCGGCTGCTCATGCGATGCCCTCCTGGTGGCGTACGGCGGTGTGCTGCCGACGACGTCGGCCCGCGCCCGCAGGCTACCGGTGCGGCACTATGGACGAGCAGACGTGATCACGGGGGAGACGTGTGATCACGGGGGGCTACGGGGGAGGGGACGACTATGGGCGAACCGGAGCGCTCCGCGCGGGCGCTGCTGCGGGTGGCGGATGTGACGCACGCGTACGGGGACCGGGCGGTGTTGCACGGCGTCTCGCTGGCCGTCGTGCCGGGGGAGTGCGTGGCGCTGGTCGGGCCCAACGGCTGCGGCAAGTCCACGCTGCTGCGCCTGGCCGCCGGGCGCGAGCAACCCACCACGGGTCGCGTGGAGTTCGGGGGAGCCGTGCTGGACGAGGACGATCCGGCCACCCGCGCCCGTATCGCCACCGTGCTGGACGCGGCGGTGTTTTACCCTGACCTCACCGTCCGCGAACACCTGCTGTTCGTCGCGCTCGCCCACGGCCTGGGCGCCGGTGCCGACGCCGCCGTGGACCACGTGCTGGACCAACACCACCTCACCGAACACGCCGACGCGCTGCCCGGCACCCTGTCCTCCGGCCAGACCCAGGCCCTGCTGCTGGCCAGCGCGTTCGTCCGGCCGCACGAGCTGCTTGTGCTCGACGAGCCGGAACAGCGCCTCGACTCCCGGGCCCGCGCCGAGCTAGCCGACCGCCTCCGCGCCCACACCGCACGCGGCGTCGCCGTCCTCCTGGCCACCCACGACCCCCACCTCGCCCACCACGCCGCTGACCGCACCCTCGCCCTGGAATCGGGCCACCTGGCCCCCACGCCCCCGGAGCGTCTGGCCCAGCCCCGTGCCTGACCCGAACCCACCGGAGCCACGCGTGCCGCAGCGGGACGAACGGGGTTGGCATGGAGCGGAGTTGGGTGGGTCGGAGCGGGGCGTACCGGAGCCCCGCGTGCCGCAGCCGGGCGAACCGGAGCGGCGAGGGCCGGAGTTGAGCGAACCGGAGCCGCCCGCGCCGGAGCCGCCCGCGCCGGAGTCGGAGGCGTGCTCACCGCTGGCGGGGTCGTGCCCCGGGGTGGGAAGCGCGCGCGGGCGGGACGCCGCTGGACGGGAGGCGCTTGCCTACCTGCGCGCGGCGGGGCAGGAGGGGCGGCGCGCGCGTCGGCGCGGGGCCGCGACCACGCTGTACGGGCTGCTCGTCGTCACGGTGATGCTGGGCGGCCCCTATCTGCTGACCGCCGCCGACGGGTCCTGGTGGGCCGGTGTCGGCGGTCTCACCCGGGTGCGGGACGGGCTCGCCGGCACGCTCCCGGCGCTGTGGGCGGTCGCCGTGCTGCTCGCCGCGCGGCACGCGGCCTGGCACGGCCCGGTCGGCGTCAGCCTGCCCGGTGCCGGGTGGGCGCTGCCGCAACCCCTGTCGCGGCGCCGCCTGTTACTGCCCCGGCTGGCGGCGGTCACCGGAGGTGGCGTGGCCGTCGGTGCGGTGGCCGGTGCGGTGGCCGGGTTCGTTCTCGGCACGCTGCCCGGCGGCTCGGCCAGCGGTGGCGCGGGAGCGGGGGCGTGGGCGGGCGCGACGCTGGCGGGAGCGTGCGTGGCCGTCGGCGTGCTGGTCGAGCGGTACGACCGTGCCGTGCTCCGGCTCGGACCCCGCCTGTTCGCGCCCGGGTGGGCGGTCGTTGGCGTTCTGCTGACGCTGGCGGTGTGGGCGCAGGCCGGGGGCGTGCCGCACGGGGTGGGGCGGGTGCTGCTGTGGTCGGGCCCCTGGGGGTGGGCGGTGCAACCCCTGCTGGCGGCGGCGGGTGGGCAGGCGCCGGTGTGGCCGGTGGCGAGCGGCGCCCTCCTCGCTCTGCTTGCCGCCGTCGCGGTGTGGTGCTCGCACGCGGCCCCCCGGGTTCCGGGAGACGCCCTGCGCCGCCGCGCGCGCACCCTCGGTGAGGTGACGGCGTCGCTGTACTCGCTTCAGTTCCGCCAGGCCAGGCGCACCGTGCTGGCTCCGCACCGGCGCGCCGGACGCGCCCGGCTGCGGCTGCCCGTACCCCGGCACCCCTGGCTGCTCGTCCCCTGGCGCGATGCCACCGGGCTGCTGCGGGCCCCGGCCCGGCTGGCGTGGGCCGCCACCGCGCTGGCCGTCGCCCTCACCGCTTCGGCCGCCGCAGCGGGCGGGGCGCCGCCGCACCGGGTGCTGCTGTCCCTCCTGGCGCTCGCGGCCCTGTACGCCGCCGCCGCGCAGCTGGCCGAGCCCGCCCGGGTGGACGGCGACGACCCCCGGCGCGCCGGGACGCTCCCGTACGCCCGCGGCACCCTCGCCCTGTGGCACGCCGTCATACCGGCCGCCGCCCTGCTGTCGGCCCTCGCGCTCGCCCTGGGCGCCGCCGCCCTCACCGGCGCGGGGCACCCCGGCTGGCCGGTGCTGTTCCTGGCCGCGCCGACCATGGTGGGTGCGGCCCTGGTCAGCGCCTACCGGGGCAGCATGCCCGCGCACGTCGCCCTCGGCGTGGAGACCCCGTTCGGCAACACGGCCCCGTTCCAGATGGCCGTCTGGTACCTTCGCGGCCCCCTCGCCGCCCTGCTCCTCACCGCCCCACCCCTCCTCGTCGCCGCCCCCACCGGCCTCCTCGCCATGCCGTGGACCCCGGGGCTCCTGGGCGCCGCCGTCCTCCACCTCCTCTGGGCGCACCACACCGCGCGTCGCGGCGACTGAGGCCACGCATCCTCACCCCGCCACGCGCGTGACCCCTTCCGCGCCTCCCGAAACCGCGTCACCGCGCGCTCCCGGGAGGCGCGGCGTAGGGCCGGGACCCTGCCGGGTGGGCCGGAGGACGTGTGTTCCACGTCGGGCGTCCGCGTTGGTGACGGCAGCGGCAGGGCCGTTACCGGCCCGGTTCCGGATTCTTCGGCACCGCGGGAACTGACCGCCTCTCCTGCCCGACTGCTGTGAGGAGCCGGGGAGGTGGCATGGAAGGGTTGGAAGTCCGGATGTCCGGCGTCGTGTGCCGGCATGGCCGGGTCGAGGCCGTGCGCGAGGTGGAGCTCGACATCGGGCGCGGCCAGCGTGTTGCGCTGACCGGTACCAACGGGTCGGGCAAGACCACGCTGCTGCGCGCCGTGCTGGGGCTGCACCGGCAGGTCGCTGGCCGGATTCTGGTGGGCGGCCGGGACACCCGGGGCGCGGCCGAGTGGGCGTGGCGGAGACGCGCGTGCGCGTGGATTCCGCAGAAGCCGGCGGCTGGCCGGTTTCCGCTGCTGGGGGGCGAGTTGCTGGCGAGCGCGGGCGCGGGCGCGGCCACGGAGGCGGTGGCAGCGGCGGACAAGCTAGGGGTCGGGCAGCTGGCCGACCGCCCGTTGCACACGTTGTCCGGTGGACAGCTCCAGCGCATGTACCTGGCGCGGGCGGTCGGCTGTGTCGCGGCCGGGGCGGGCGTCCTCCTCGCCGACGAGCCCACGGCCGCTCTCGACTTCTCCGGTCAGGAGGAGGCGGCCGACGTGCTGCTCTCCCTGCCGGTGACCGTCGTGGTCGTCACCCATGACCGGGCGCTGGCCGAGCGCTGCGACCGGGTGCTGGAGATGGCCGCGGGGCGGCTGCGGGAGGTCCGGTGAGTGCTCTGGTCGCGGCTGACGTCGGTCAGCTCCTCCAGCTCGTGCCCGTCCAGCGGGCCGGTATCGCCCTGCTGGTGGCGGCGGTCGGACTGCCGGTGATCGGTGTCGTCATCGTGGGTCTCGACATCATGCCGGTGCGGTTCGCGATGATGCACGTCGCGCTCCTGGGCATCGCTGTCGGGCTGCTGACCGGGCTCGATCCCATGCTGTGCGCGCTGGTGGCCTGTGCCCTCGCCGGTGCCGGAGTCGCTCCGCTGGCCCGGACTCCGGACGGCCTGTCGGGCGCCATGGGCCTGCTGATGAGCCTGGCGATCGCCGCCGCCCTGCTCGTGCTGGCCGTCTCCGGCGTCAACGCGGCGGGTGCTTTCGCCCTGCTCTGGGGTTCCATACTCTCGGTCGGTACCGCCGACCTGTGGCTGCTCGTGGCGCTGGCCGTCGTCGTACCGGCCCTGTTCTGGTGGCGTCGCGCAGACATCGCGCTCCTGCTCCATGACCGCGAACTCGCCCTCTCCTCGGGCGTGCGGGTGGAGCGGCTCACCCTCGTGCTGCTGGTCCTGGTGGCGGTGTCCGTCGCCGGAGCCATCAAGCTCACCGGCGCCCTTCTCGTTGACGCGTTGACGCTCCTTCCGGCTCTCGCCGCCCGGCGGCTGGGGAGTTCCCTGCTGTCCGTCACCGCCTGGGCCGTGGGCATCGGCGTCGTCGTCAACCTGACCGGGTTTCTGGTCGCGCTCCGTTTCGACTGGCCGCCCGGCCCCGTCCTGGTCCTCACCGCTGGCGTGGTTGTCCTCGCCGTCCACCTCCTACCCGAACGGAGAATCAGCTCATGGCGCGCACCCGCCTCCGCATCACTCCCCTCCTCGCACTGAGCTTCAGCGCGGTCTTCCTGACGGCGGCCACCGGCTGTGGTGGGGGAGGCGACACCTCTTCGCCCGCGTCCGGCGCGTCCGGCGCGTCCAGTGCGGACGCTGCGGGGAAGGACACCGGCCCGGTCGTGGTCGCCACGACCAGTTGGGAAGGAGCGTTCGCCAAAGCCGCGGGCGCCGAGGACCTCACGGTCATCGTGCCGGAGGCGGTGCAGCACGCTCCCGACTACGATCCGAAGCCCTCCGACCTCGCGGCCGTGGCGGACGCTGACTTCGTGCTGTACGCGCCCTTCGAGCCGTACGCCGAGAAGTTCAAGGAGGCCGCCGGAGGCGAGGCCGAACTGGTCGAGGTCAACCTCGACAACGACGCGGACCAGGCCAAGGCCGAGGTGACGCGGCTGGGCAAGATGTTCGGCACCGAGGCGGCCGCCGCCACGTGGATCACCTCGTTCGACACCGAGTACGCCACGCTGCGGGAGGACCTCAAGCGTGCCTGGCCGGACGGCGAGGCCCCCACCGCCGTCGCCCAGGTGTTCTCCGCCTGGTCGGCGAAGCTGGCCGGAGCCGAGGTGGTCGGTACGTACGGCCCGGAGGCGGTGACGGCCCAGCAGCTGTCCGACCTGTCCGGGAAGAAGCCGCAACTGGTGCTCGACAACGCGCACATGTCCACCGGCACCGTGCTGCCCGATTCGGGTGCGCGCCAGGTAGCGATCGTCAACTACCCGGGCAAGGACCTGGACCTGTTGACCGTCTACCAGAACGCGGCGACGACGCTGGAGAAGGCGTTGAACGCCTCCTGAGGTACGCCGCCGTGCGGGCTGCGGGCCGCACGGCGGCGTACCGGCGGGTCCGCGCGTCGATCGGGAAGTCGGGCACCGAGGTCGGGCACCGAGGTCGGGCACGGAAGTCGAGCACGGAAGGGGCCGCTCGGAAGACCGGGCGGCCCTCGTCGTCCGGCGGATCACCCGGCCGAGGCCAGGGGCCGCTGCCGCTCCGCCTCGGGCGCACACCGCTCCCGCAGGTCCGCCCGGTCCGGCTTGCCGGCCGGAGTCAGGGGCAGTTCACGCAACACCAACAGGCGCTCGGGATGCTTGCGCCGCTCCAGACCTCGCGTGTCCAGATGGGCGCACAGCTCTTCCAGCGTGGGCGCCGCCGCCTCCCTGGGCACGACGCAGGCCGCGAGCCGCTCGCCCATCAGCGGGTCGGGCACGCCGACGCAGACCACGTCCCGGACCGAGGGGTGCCCGGCCAGTTCGACCTCGACCTCGGCCGGGCTGATGTTCGCCCCGCCACGGATCACGACGTCCTTCAGCCGTCCGACGACCCGGAGTGTGCCGTCTTCGTCAATGAGGCCGAGGTCTCCGGTGCGCACCCAGCCGTCCTCGGTGCGGTAGCGGGTGTTGAGGCCGGGAGCGGCGACGTAGCACAGGGGGGTCATCGGACCCCGGGCGACGATCTCCCCCACCGTGCCCGCGCTGACCTCCCGCACCTCACGGGTGCCGGGGACGGCGATCCGGATGTCGGCGACCCGGGGGTCTGGTTGTCCGGCGGCGATGCCGGGGCGCCCGTCGCGGCCGGGGGAGCCGTGCCCCAGCCCGGTGTGACAGTTGACGCCGTCGGCGGAGCCGTAGAGGTTGACGACCGGGCAGCCGAAGACCGAGCGGGCCTCGGCCGCGGTGGCCTCGTCCAGGGGCGAGCCGCCGACGACCACGGCCGTGGGCGGAGTGAACGTCCGGTGCGCACCCTCGGTGAGCCGGTCCAGCATCATGCGGAACATGGTCGGCACACCCAGCACATGGGTGGGTTCGTGTTCCGCCAGCGCCTGAAGCGCGGCGTCCGGGGTGAAGTGGTCGAGCAGGACCAGGGTTCCGCCGTGCCGGGCGAGGGTGACCGGGGTGCCGTTGCTGCCGAACGCGGACGCCAGCGGGACCAGGAAGAGGCAGCGCGGCGGGCGCCCGTCCGGGATGAGGGAGCCGAGGAAGTTGCCCCGGCCTCCGGCCAGGGCGTTGTGCGAGTAGGCCACCATCTTCGGCTCGGACTCCGACCCGGAGGACACGAGGATGCGGGCGGCGGAGTCGGGGTCGGGGCGGGCCGGCAGGAACGTCTTCGGGTCCGTGCGCATCAGGGTCGGCATCGGGATGGCTCCCTGCGGTGCGGTGCCCGCTGGCCCCACGGCGACGACCGTGCGCAGGGCGGGCAGCTCATCCGTCAGTTCCATCAGGTCGGCCGCGTGGCGGCTGCCCCGGTGCTCGGCCGCCGCGATCACCGCGACCGCCTCCGATCTGCGCAGCAGCGAGGCCGCCTCGCGTCCGCCCCGGCCGACCGGGAAGGGCAGGGCCACCGCGCCCAGAGCGGCGAGAGCGAGGTCCGCGATGACGGCGTCGCGGCCGTTGGGTAGCTGGACGCCGACGATGTCACCGGCTCGTATGCCAAGGCCGAAGAGCCCGGCGGCCAGGCAGCGGGCTTTACGGTCCAGCGCGGTGTAACAGAGTTTCCCCTTGGCGTCGAGGACGGCCGTCCGGTGCGGGTCGGCGCTCTGGCGGGCGCGGTAGAGGCTGTAGAGGTCCAGGTCGGGGCAGGTGCCTTCCACGGCCCAGGTACGGCGCAGCGTGGCGGGCAGCAGGTCGGGCAGGGCGACGGTCATGCGAACCTCCAGGGGGCGGGCACGGCGGGCGAGCCATGGGCGTCGCGGCTGATCGGGCCGCAGGAGAGCAGAGCGGCGAGGTCGGTGACGACCGGGACGGCGGCCGTGCCGCGCGCGTGCAGCCGCTCCAGCGCCTGGGCTGTGGGGAGGCGGCGCACGTCGTGGGGGACAGCGGCGTGGTCGGGAAGGGCGATCCAGCCGTCGGCCGTGGGCACGGGGCGGCGGAACCCGGCCGGGCGGCGCGGGTCGAGGCCCTGGACGGCGCGGCTTCGCGCCGGCGCGGTCAGCACGTCGGCCGCTCCGAGCAGGGACGAGTCCACCCGCACGCCCGCTCCCGTGCGCTGGCGCAGCAGCAGACCCGCGAGGACGGCCTCGGCCCCGAGGAGTCCTCCGAGCACGTCGAGCAGCGTCATCAGGGACGGCACGGGCTGCTCGTCCACGGGCCGCACCGCTTCCCCCACGGCGGTGCGGGCCTGCACCATGAAGTCGGTTCCCATCGGCGCCCCGGTCAGCCGGTCCGCCCAGCCGCTGGTGTACGCGTAGACGAGAGCGGGGTGGGCGGCAGCCAGGTCCTCGTGGTCCAGCCCGAGCGCGGCGGCCTTGCCGGGCGCCCAGTTGTGCAGGAACACGTCGGCGTCCGCCGCCATCGCGCGCAGCCGCTCGCGGTCGGCGGCGGACTTGATGTCCACCTCGACGGCCTTCTTTCCCCGGTTGAGCGCGAGCCAGCGGGCCGAGACGCCCGAGCAGGCCGGTGGCATGCCGCGCAGCGGATCACCGCCCGGCGGCTCGACGCGCACCACGTCGGCGCCGAGCAGGCCCAGCAGATGCGCGGTGAGCGGCGCCTGGATGCGGCGGCCCGCCTCCAGCACGGTCAGCCCGGCCAGCGGGGCGTCCACGGGCGGTGGTGGGCCGGACCCGTCGTACGACGCGGCGTGGGCCGTCAGTTTCCAGGGTGGGGCACCGTCGTACTCGCTGGCCCGCTCGGTGAGGGTGCGCAGGGCGCACACCTCGGTTCCGGAGGACCGGGCCGCTTCCCGTACGCGCTCCCAGCGGTGGTCGCGGGCCGAGTCGTGCAGCGCCTGCGGAAGGGGCGCGCAGGCGGTGGCGTACCGGAACTGGAAGGGGTGCCAGCCGCGTCGTACCGCGTCCGGCGGGGCGCCGAGGGTGCGCCAGAAGGCGGCCCACGCACCCGCGTCGAGTGTTTCCAGCTCGAACACGATCCCGTCAGAGGTGGTGAACGGCGGACCACCCGGTGCGATCTCGGCGGCCTCGGCCTCCTCGGCACCGGCGGCGGCGAGATACTGCGAGACGGCGAGCAGACCGGCCCGTTCGACGCTGACCTCGGCGCTCTCCACCCGGGTGCCGCGCGCCTGGGCGAGGAGCCCGGCCAGCAGCCCCTGCACGGCCAGCACGCCCGCGGCGGTGGCGGCGTAGTCGGCGGCGAGCCCCCGGGGTGATCCGTCCCGGCGGCCGTGCACGGCCATGATGCCGGTCGCCGCCTGCGCGGTCGCCTCGTCGAGGGCTTGCTCGCCCCAGGTCACGTGGGCGGTGAGCTGGCCGTGTCCGGGGCCGGTGAGGGAGATGTGCTCGCCGGACGGTCCGGTCCCCTCCGCGCCGAGCAGCCGCAGGTGTTCCGCGATGAGCGCGTGCGCCGGTCCCGGGTGGCCCGGGGCGTGCAGGCGCAGTCCGTCGAGGGGCCGGGACGTCTGCGCGATGGCGGGTGTGGCTGGTGGTGTCATGCCTCTCCTTCCTGCCGCGCGGGAACCCGGAGGCGATCACCCCCGACTGGTTCCACGGACAGACAGTCGGGCCGGTGGGAGCCCAAGTTCCCTGAAAGGTGGGGGAGACGTGCTGGACGAGATGCTCGGTGACCCGCAGTGTCCGCCTGAGGTGCGGGAGTTGAGGGATCGGGTGACGGACTTCGTCGGCTCCCGCGTCGTGCCCTGCGAACGCGTCCTGGACGGCGGTGGCCCCGAAGCGGCCCGGACGCTGCGCCGACTGCGCCAGGAGGCGGAAGAGCGGGGCCTGTGGGCGCTGCCCCTGCCCGCCGAACTGGGTGGCCAGGGGCTCGGGCTGCGGGCGTACGCCCATGTCGCGGAGGCGGAGGGCGCCAGCGATCACGGACCGGCGGCCCTGGGATCGGCATCCCTGCTGGACGCGCTCATGCTGGGGCGGCACGGCAGCCCACGGGTGCGCGAGCGCTACCTCGCACCGCTGGTCGCCGGGGAGCTGCGGGCCGCCTACGCGATGACCGAGCCGGACGTGCCCGGTACCGACCCGTTCCTCACCGCCACCCGCGCCGTGGACACCGGGGGCGGCTGGCGGCTGACGGGGGGCAAGTGGTTCGTCAGTGGGGGCGAGACCGCCGACGTCGTCACGGTGCTGGCGCGCACGGACAAGCGGCCCGCGGACCGGGACGGACTGTCCCTGGTGCTGGTGCCGACCGCCGCCCGAGGTTTCCGGGTGGTGCGCGAGCTGCCCGTGTTCGGTGCTTCGGGGCAGGCGGAGATCGCTCTCGACGGCGTCGCGGTGGACGCCGACCACCTGATCGGCGCACGCGGCCAGGCACTCGCCGTCGCCGCCGAACGGCTCCAGCTCGGCCGTACCCTGCGCTGCCTGCGCTGGCTCGGCCAGGCCCGCCGTGCCTTCGACCTCATGCGGGAGCGCGCCGTCACCCGCTCGCGTTCGCGTGGACCGCTCGGTGACCTGCAACTCGTCCAGCGCCACGTCTTCGAGTCACTGCTGTCCCTGCGCACGACCCGGCCCCTGATCCACGAGGCCGTCTCCCGCATCGACGCGGGCGTCGATGCCCACGTGGAGGTGGGACTGGCCAAGGTCGCGGCGGCCCGCACCCTCCACCTGGTGGCCGACGCCGCGATCCAGGTCCACGGCGCGGCGGGGCTCGGCCCGGACACCGCGCTCCCCGCCCTGTTCCGCACGGGCCGCGCGGCCCGCATCCTCGACGGCCCCGACGAACTGCACATCACCTCTGTGGCACGGCGCGTGCTGCGGGCGGAGCAGGGCTAAGGGCTGGCAGGGAAACGGCACGTGATTCCCCGCCAGCCCCTAACCGGTGCCCCCGGGTGCCCGGCCGGTGAGTTCGGCGAGGGCGTAGGCCAGGAAGAAGTCGCCCCAGATCAGCTCGTGACGGACGGCTGTGGTGGCCGTGCGGTCGTAACAGCCGTCCAGCAGACGGCCGTCGGTGGTCAGGTGCCGGTGGACCAGCACGTCAAGGATCTCGACGGCCCGGTCCCGGCGCCCCAGCCGCAGCAGTGCCAGCGCGGTGATGGCGGCGGCGGAGGTGTCGAGGGGGCCGTGGGGGTGAGCGGTGTCGGCGAGCGGGACGCCAGAGGCTGGCGTCACGGTGTCGGCGAGGGCGGCGAACGAGTCGCCGCCGGGCAGGCACGCGCCTTCGGCCAGGGCGAGCAGCAGCCACGCCGGACCACGGCTCCAGCCCGGTGGCGGGTCGGCACCGGCGGTCCAGCCGGCCTCTTCGGTGTGCAGCCAGGACCAGGAGAACGGCCGGGTCCTCGTGAACAGGTCCAGATGCCGGCGCAGATGCGAGGTGGCGGCCTCCGCGTCCACCGTGGCCAGCAGCGGCACCATGCCGGGTACGCCGTCCACCCGGGCCATGCGCCGTGGCCCTCCGAACGCCGACCCCCACGGCACCAGGCCCAGTTCCGTGTCGAAGGCGTCCCGGCAGGCCCGCGCGCCCTGGCTGCGGACGCGGTCCTCGGTATCGTCATCGTCATCGGCGAAGAGCGTGCCGTACCAGAAGATCAGGCCACGGGTGGAGGTGTCCGCCCCGGCCCAGTCGGCCAGGCGGGACGTACCCGCCCGTGCGGCCTCCCGGTCCGGGGGGAGGCCGGTGTGGCGGGCCAGCAGCCACAGCAGCCCGGCCCAGAAACCACCGGTCCAGGAGCCCCGGGCGGTGGTCTTCCACCTGCCGGAGTCCGGGTCCGCGTAGAGCGGGAACCGTGCGCCGACCTCGGCGCGGGTGACGGTGACGCGGGCGAGTACGGCGTCGAGCGCCGAGTCCGCCCAGCCGGGTGCGCCGGCTGGTTTCCCGCGCCCCGCTGGCCGATCCTGGTCGGGGGGAGCGGCCCGGCCCGCGCGGACGCTCATGACCGCACCGCCGACCGGCGTTCCCGCGTGGACCACAGCAGTGCCACCACCGCCGCCCCCGCGAACTCCCCGGCCACCAGGAGCCACCCGCCGTGGTACCGGCCCGCCTCGGCCAGCACCCCGAACAGCGGGGGTCCCACCGCGAACCCGGCGAAGAAGCCCGCCGAGACCAGCGCGGAGTCCTGTCCGGCCCGGCCCGCTGCCGCGCGCTGCATGACGAGGACCATCGACACCGCGTTGGCCGCCACGGCGAACACCCCGATGGCGAGGGCGCCCACCCACACCAGGGGCATGGCCGACGTCGAGCCCGCCAGCAGCAGGGCCGCCACCACCGCTCCCCCCGCCAGCGAACCCGGCAGCCAGACCGCCCGGTCAGGCCGCCCCGCCAGCTTCGACCAGCCCAGGCGGCCCACGATCCCGGAGACGCCGAGGACGGCCACCAGCGCACCCGCCGCAGTGGCACCGAGTCCCAGCCGCTCGGTGCCGTACAGCGCCACATAGGTGTTGACCGAAGCGATGCCGCAGCCGAGCAGCAGCGAGAAGACCATCAGCCACGCGACCATCCCGCGCGGTACCCAGACCGCCGGGGTGGACTTCGGCGGCGGGTCGGCGGGCAGGGCGCGGGCCGCCCAGACGGCGGCCACCACGGCGGCGCCCGCAGCGGTCCACACGGCGCCCCGCCACCCGGTGAGACCGGCCAGCGCCGCGAGCGGCAGCCCGGCCGCGAACGCCCCCAACTGCACCCCCGACTGCTTCATTCCGGTCACCGAGCCGCGCCGGGCGGGCGGTACGGCGGCGAGGATCGCCTTGTTCGTGGCCGGGTTGGCCAGCGCCTGGGGCAGTCCGCCGAGCGCGACGGCGGCCAGCAGGAAACCGGAGCCGGGAGCCAGGCCGATCAGCGCCAGCGCGACCGCCGCCACGGCGAGCAGCGCCACCAGGCAGCGCCGTGGCCCCACCCGGTCCACGACCCGCCCGCCGAGCGGGGAGAGTACGGCCGCCGTGGCGAACCCGACCGTGGTGGTCAGTCCGAGCACCGCCGGTGACACACCCAAGTCCGCCACGAGCCGTGGCCCGAGCGCCCCGAGCAGGAACAGCTGCATCATCGAGAAGGCCATGGCACAGGTCAGCAGCGTGGTCAGACTCCTCGCCGCGCCCCTCCCGGCCGCCGGGCTCACCCCGCCCGGCCCGGGCTGGTCCGTCTGCCCCGCCTGGTTTGTCTGCCCGGCCTGGTCTGCCTGTCCGGTCGTCACGACGCACCTCCTTGGGGGTAGTCGGTTGGGACGCTCCCGAAGTTCCGGCGCATGAGGTGACATGGATCACCTCATGCGGGTTGAGTCACTGGCCGGGGAACTCCGCGTACTCCCTCCTGACGGGGCGCCGAGACTGCGAGGATGAGTCGCCATGAGTGCTGGGAGGGGTATCCGCACGACCCGGGCCGTGGTGTTCGCGGCCGTCTGCGTGGTACTCGCCGCTCTCGGGCACGTGTTGATGTCGGGGGAGGAGCTGCCCTGGTGGGTGCTCCTCTCCGGCGTCTCGGCCGTCGGGGCCGTCGGCTGGGCCTTCGGGGCTCGCGAACGGTGCCGCCGGGCGGTGGCCGGTCTGACCGTCGCCGTGCAGACCTGCCTGCACCTCGCCTTCACGCTCGCGCAGTCCGGCGGCAGGGTGGCTGCGGCACCGGGCGGTACGGGGTCCCTGGGGCAGTGGGCCGACCGGTTTCTCTGCGGTCCGGCCCCGGCCCCCGCGCAGGCTGCCCGCGCCTATGACGTGGCGACGGCCGCGGGGTTGCACCATCGTGAGCACCCCAGCACCCACGAGGCCGACAGCATGGCGCCGATGGGTCACGGCATGGATTCCCTGGCCGGTACGGGCGGCCTGCATGACATGACGCATCTGGCCGGTATGTCTTCCTGGGGCATGCTGGCCGCCCACGTGCTGGCCGCCGCGCTGTGCGGGCTCTGGCTGGCCCAGGGCGAGAGGGCGCTCTTCGCGACGGTCCGCGCCAGCGCGGACCGCGCGTTCGTGCCGTTGCGGCTGGTTCTGGCCGTGCTCTGCCCGCCTCCCGCGCCGCCCTCTCTCCGGCCCGCTCCCCGTCCGGGCCGGCGGCTGCGGCGGCTCCTGCTCGTCCATGTCCGCGCCACCCGGGGTCCACCCGGGGAGACCGCTGTCGCCTGACAGCCGGATCACCGCCACCGCCCTCCGCGCGGCGGCGGTCTCCCGTCCGCGTCACCGCGTGACGGGATCTCCCTCACCCGTGCCTCCGCCAACGAGCACCGTGCCGTGCCCGGTCGGGGTGCGCGGGACTCCGGAAGGACCAACGGGACCATGACCCCTGCCCTGACCACCGTGACCGACGAGACGGTCACCGCCTGGGCGCTCGCCGCCGCCGCAGGCGACCCCGAGGCGGTCGAACGCTTCGTCCGGGCGCTGCAACGCGACGTGCGCCGCTACGTGGCGTACCTCGCCGACGACGTGCAGGCGGCGGACGACCTGACCCAGGAAACGTTTCTGCGCGCCCTCACGGCGCTGCCCCGGTTCGAGGGGCGTTCCTCGGCGCGCGTCTGGCTGCTGTCCATCGCCCGCCGAGCCGTCATCGACAGCCTGCGCCGCGCCGCGTGCCGACCCCGGACGGCCCGCACCGACGACTGGGAGGCCGCTGCCGAACGCGCCCAGCCGACGGGACTTCCCGGCTTCGACGAGGGCGTCGCCCTGTGGGAGCTGGTGGACTCCCTGCCCGAGGAGCGCCGGGAGGCATTCGTCCTGACCCAGCTCCTGGGGCTGCCGTACGCCGAGGCCGCCGAAATGAGCCGGTGTCCGGTGGGCACGGTGCGCTCCCGGGTGTCCCGTGCCCGGTCCGCCCTGGCCGAGTGGGCCGGGGGCGAGCCCGTCGCCCGGAATCCTCTGGAGCATGCCGTGGCCTGACGGTCCGCCCAGGCACACTCCGGCCGGTGCCCGCCGTGCGCGCGACGGGTACCGGCCGGAACTCCCGGCCGGTGACCGGCTGTGGCTCCGGGGCGCCGCCCCCACCTCCTCTGGCGCACCACACCGCGCGTCGCGGCCACTGAGCGCCCTCACCCACCCGCCGGGGACGCCTCGCCGCGCGGCTCCGGCGGGCGCGGCGTACGGTCGATCCATGACGGATGTGCCTGAGGACGTGTTCCACGTCGGCGTCCACGTCAGCGGCTGTAGCCGGGAGGCGGCGGGCACGGTGTTCGGTGCCCTGGAGAGCGCCTTCCCCACCGGGCTGCTGCCCGCGGGCCGACAGGTGATGACCGAGGGCGCGGACGGCGGCGGACACATGGTGTGGTCGGTGGAGGTCGATACCCGGCGCGGCGGCTCCGGCACGGTGAGCGCTCCGGCGGCGCTGCCCGAGCCCGTGGTGGTGGATCTCGACGGCCCCGCGCACCCGGTGGGGCTGGTCAAGAAGGTGCTGACGGCCGCGTTCGACACCGAGGACCACGGCACCGCGCCCGGCGAGCACGAGATCGAGGTCCGGCTCCGGCTGCTGTAGCCACCCGGGCTACGGGGTAACCGGGATCTCCGTGACGCGGACCCACTCGCCTTCCAGGCACGCGTACACCGAGCCGGAGGGCAGCCGCACGGAGTGGCCCTCGGGGGTCGGGCACGGGTCGTTCAGGTCGAGCCCGGTCGGGGCGGGCACGGGGTCGAAGCTGTGCGCGGTCAAGGTCACCGTCGGCGCACCTTCCCCGGCGGACTCCCCGTGCTCCGGCGCCTCGGGCGGGATCACCGGCTGACGTGTCGGCTCCGGTGCCGCCGTCTCCAGCGGGATCGTCGCGCAGCCCGTGGCTGTCAGCGCGGTCACCGTCAGCAGGGCGGCGGCGGCCCGCCGGTGGCCGGTCACGCGCACCGCGTCCACGGCTGCCCCGGACCGGTCAAGGCCACACCAGGCAGTACGCCTCGTGGCCTGCCTCGTGCAGGCGGTGGGAGAAGTCCTGCCACTCGTGCAGCAGGCGGTAGACGGCGAAGGCGTCGCGGGGGCCACTGCGGTCGGGGACGGTGGACCAGATGAAGGCGGCGGCGCCGACGGATTCCTCACCGACACCGCGCAGCGGGTCAACGACCGTCATCGGCAGCTTGACCACCGCGTAGTCCGGGTGCAGGACGACCAGTTCGAGCGGGGGGACGCGGTGCAGGGGTATGCCCTCGATGCCGGTGAGGACCATCGCGGCCATCGTCTCCGGCTTGATCCGCGTGAACATGCCGTGGCCCAGTTCGTCGCCGCCCAGCTCCTCGGGCCGCATCGACAGGGGTACCCGGGCCGCCGTGGCGCCGTCCGGCGCGCCGAAGTACTTGTACGTCACCTCCATGCGGCCGCCACCCCTGCTGCCCTCGCTCTCCGCCGCCTCGCCGCGGTGCCGGCCGCGGGGAACGCGTTCCGGTTCGAGGTCCCCAGCGTCGCCAGGTCCGCCTCCGCGCTGCATGTCACCACCCGACTGTGCGCGGCCCCTCGCCGCGCTGACCCGATCATCGTCTCAGAGACCTCCCCCACGTGCCGCCGGTGAAACGCCCGGCCGCACACGCGAGCGAAGCTCTGTCACCATGGCTTGCGTGAGCTATCCGTACGAAGCCCCAGTATCGCAGTCCCTCTTCGACCGTGCGGCGGTTGTGACACCGGGGGGAGTGAACTCCCCGGTGCGCGCCTTCGGCGCCGTGGGGGGGACGCCCCGGTTCATGGCCTCCGGTTCCGGTCCGTACCTGACGGACGTGGACGGCCGCGAGTACGTCGATCTCGTCTGCTCCTGGGGCCCGATGATCCTCGGGCACCGGCACCCGGCGGTCATGGACGCCGTGCGGGAGGCCGCCGAGCGCGGCACGTCGTTCGGCACGCCGGGCGAGGGCGAGGTGGAGCTGGCGGAGGAGATCGTCGCCCGCGTCGCGCCGGTGGAGCAGGTGCGACTGGTGTCCTCGGGCACCGAGGCCACGATGTCCGCGATCCGGCTCGCCCGTGGCTTCACCGGCCGGGCGAAGGTGATCAAGTTCGCTGGCTGTTACCACGGTCACGTGGACGCGCTGCTGGCCGCCGCGGGTTCCGGCGTCGCCACCTTCGCGCTGCCCGACACCCCGGGCGTCACCGGCGCGCAGACCGGGGACACGCTGGTGCTGCCGTACAACGACCTGGAGGCGGTGCGGGCCGCGTTCGCCGCGCACCCGGACCAGATCGCCTGCGTCATCACCGAGGCGTCCCCGGGCAACATGGGTGTCGTCCCGCCGGGTGAGGGCTTCAACGCGGGGCTGGCGCGGCTGTGCCGGGACCACGGCGCGCTCTACCTCTCCGACGAGGTGATGACCGGCTTCCGCGTCACCCGCTCCGGCTGGTTCGGCGTGGACGGCGTCACCCCGGACCTGATGACGTTCGGCAAGGTCATGGGCGGCGGCTTCCCGGCGGCGGCGTTCGGCGGCCGGGCGGACGTGATGGCCGCGCTCGCCCCGGCCGGGCCCGTCTACCAGGCGGGCACGCTGTCCGGAAACCCGGTGGCCACCGCAGCGGGCGTCGCGCAGCTGCGGCAGCTGGACGACGCCGCCTACGCGCGGCTGGACGAGACGGCCGCCACCCTGCGCGGGCTGGTCACCGAGGCGCTGGCCACGGAGGGTGTCGCCCACCAGGTGCAGCGCGCGGGGAACATGTTCTCGGTGTTCTTCACCGACGAGCTGGTCACCGACTACGACCGGGCCCGCACCCAGGACACCTTCCGCTACACCGCGTTCTTCCACGCGATGCTCGCCGCCGGGGTCTATCTGCCGCCGTCGGCGTTCGAGTCCTGGTTCGTCTCCACCGCGCACGACGAACAGGCCATCGCGCGCGTCGCCGACGCGCTGCCCGCCGCCGCCCGCGCCGCCGCCCAGGCGGTCGCGTCATGAGCCAGGCGAACCGGGACAAGACGGTCACCATCGTCCACCTGATGCGGCACGGCGAGGTGGAGAACCCCGAGGGCATCCTCTACGGCCGCCTGCCCGGCTACCACCTGTCCGAGCTGGGGCGGCAGATGGCCGACCGGGTCGCGGACACGCTCGCCGGGCACGACATCGCGCACGTCGCCGCCTCCCCGCTGGAGCGCGCGCAGGAGACGGCGCAGCCGGTCGCCAAGGGGCACAGCCTGGACGTCGTCACCGACGAGCGGCTGATCGAGGCGGGCAACTCCTTCCAGGGCAAGACGTTCGGCGTCGGCGACGGCGCCCTGCGCCGCCCGGGGAACTGGCGCCACCTGCGCAACCCGTTCAAGCCGTCGTGGGGCGAGCCGTACATCGAGCAGGTGGTGCGGATGTCCGCCGCGCTGGACGCCGCGAAGGACGCGGCGCGCGGCCGGGAGGCCGTCTGCGTCAGCCACCAGCTGCCGATCTGGTCGGTGCGCAGCTTCGTCGAGCGGCGCCGCCTGTGGCACGACCCGCGCCAGCGCGAGTGCACGCTCGCCTCGCTGACCAGCTTCACCTACGTCGGCGACAGCATCGTCTCCGTCTCCTACAGCGAGCCCGCGCTGGACCTGGTGCCGCCGCACCTGCGGGCCGGGGCCGCCCGGCGGCGCCCGCCGCGCAAGGGGTGAGGGAGAGCCGGTACGGGGGCGCCCTCGCGCGGGGTCCGGGTGCCCTCGGGGCGTCCGCGTGCGGGGTCCGGGTGTCCTCGGGGGCGTCCGCGTGCGGGGTGCCCGAGCCGGTACGGGTGCCCGGGCCGGTGCTGGCGCCCGTGCCCCGGCGGGGCGCAAGCTGTGGCGAACCGGGGGAAGACCGGCCTGAACAGGGCGGACGTTCGGGACAAGGGGGGCGCGAAAGATCCCTCGGACGCGCATGCGAAACTTTTCACATGAGCATCCGCCGCGCCCCCCGGCGTCGCCCCTCCCGCCGCTCTGCCGCCCTGGTGGCCGCTGCCGCGACCGGGGCGCTCATGCTGACCGCCTGCGGCTCCGGCACGGACGTCGCCTCCGGCAACAACACCCAGTTCGTCCAGGGCACCGGGCAGATCACCACCGTCCCGGAGAAGGAGCGGCCGCAGGCCCCCGACCTGGTGGGTGAGGACCTGGAGGGGGAGGAACTGCGGCTGTCGGACTTCCGTGGCGAGGCCGTCGTGCTGAACGTGTGGGGCTCGTGGTGCGCCCCCTGCCGCGCCGAGGCCCCGCACTTCGCCGAGGTGTCCGAGGAGACCGCCGGGAAGGGCGTGACGTTCCTCGGCATCAACACCCGCGACCTCGACGTGGCCAATGCCCAGTCGTTCGACCGCAACTTCGACATCACCTACCCGAGCTTCTACGACCCCAGCGGCAAGCTCATCGCCCAGTTCCCCAAGGGCCAGCTCAACCCCAAGGGCATCCCCTCCACCCTGGTGATCGACGCCGAGGGCCGGATCGCCGTCCGCGCGCTGAAACCGCTGTCGGAGGACGAGCTGCGGGAGATCGTCGAGCCCTTCCTCACGGAGAAGTGACGGCCGCCACGCCATGTCCCCCACCCCGTCCCAGCTCCTCGCCGCCCCGCAGGCCCAACTCCTCGCCGCGCCCGACGTGACCAGCACCGTCGTCTCCGGAGCGCTGCTGCTCGCGGTGCCGATCGCGCTCTTCGCCGGACTGGTCTCCTTCTTCTCCCCGTGCGTGCTGCCGCTCGTCCCCGGCTACCTGTCCTACGTCACCGGCATCGGCGGCTCGGACCTGGCCGAGGCGCGGCGCGGGCGCATGCTCGGCGGCGCGCTGCTGTTCGTGCTCGGCTTCACCGCCGTCTTCGTCTCCACCGGCGCGCTGTTCGGCTACTTCGGCGCCACCCTCACCGAGTACCAGGAACCGATCACCCGGGTGCTGGGTGCCCTCGTCATCGTGCTGGGGCTGTCCTTCATGGGCGCGCTGCCCTGGCTGCCGCAGCGCGAGTTCCGCATCCACCGCAAGCCGACCGTCGGCCTGGTGGGCGCACCGGTGCTCGGCGTGCTGTTCGGTCTCGGCTGGACGCCGTGCTTCGGGCCGACGCTCGGGGCCGTCAACTCCCTGGCGTACAACGAGGCCAGCGCGGGGCGCGGCGCGCTGCTCATGCTGGTGTTCTGCCTGGGCCTGGGCCTGCCGTTCATCGCCGCCGCGCTCGCCTTCCGCAAGGCGCTGGGCGCCTTCGACCGGGTCAAGCGGCACTACGTGTGGGTGATGCGGGTCGGCGGCGGCATGCTGGTGGCCGTCGGCGTGCTGCTGGTCACGGGGATCTGGAACGAGATCGTTTACGAGCTACAGGTGTGGTCGTCCGGCTTCACCGTGGGGATCTGAGGCATGGGTCACGTGGACAGCACCGGCGTTGACGCGACGGGCACGACGGACGCGGGCGCGGCGGACGCGGGCGCGGGTACGGCGGACGTGGTTTCGGCGGGTGCCGACGCGCGGGCCGACGCCGATGAGCGGGCGGCGGACGCCGACGAGCGGGCGGCCGGGGCGCAGCTGACGACCGCGCCCGCCGAGGAGCGCCCGGACGCCGGGAGCGGCGACGGCCCCGTGGGCATCGGCGTCCTCGGCTGGGCCCGCTGGTTCTGGCGCCAGCTGACCTCCATGCGCATCGCGCTGATCCTGCTCCTGCTGCTGTCCCTGGGCGCCGTGCCCGGATCGCTCATCCCGCAGAACAGCGTGGACGAGTTCAAGGTCGCCCGGTTCAAGGCCGACTACCCCACCCTCTCCGACGTCTACGACGCGCTCCAGCTGTTCGACGTCTACAGCTCGGTGTGGTTCTCGGCGATCTACCTGCTGCTGTTCGTCTCGCTCATCGGCTGCATCGTCCCGCGCAGCTGGCAGTTCGTGGGCCAGCTGCGCGCCCGCCCACCGCGTGCGCCGCGCCGTCTGGACCGGATGCCCGCCTACGCCACCTGGCACACTGACGCCGCGCCCGAGCAGGTGCTGGGTGCCGCGCGCACGCTGCTGCGCGGCAAGCGGTTCCGCGTCGCGGGCGCGGGTGTCGCGGGCGCGGGCGGCCCGGGCGGTCCCGGGGCCGAGGGGCGGGCCGCCGCCGGGGACTTTGTCGCGGCGGAGAAGGGGTACCTGCGCGAGGTGGGCAACCTCGCCTTCCACCTGGCGCTCATCGTCATGCTGGTGGCCTTCGCCGTCGGCCAGCTGCGGTACGTCGAGGGCGGCAAGCTGGTCGTCAAGGGCGACTCGTTCGCCAACACGCTCACCCAGTACGACGACATCCGCTCCGGCGCCTTCTACGACTACGCCGACCTCGGCGACTTCGGCTTCACCCTGGAGGAGTTCCACGCCTCCTGGGAGCCGTCCGGGCCGCAGAAGGGCACCCCGCGCGAGTTCCGGGCCGACGTGAGCTACTGGGAGCAGCCCGGCGGCCCCGAGCGACAGGCGTCGATCGAGGTCAACGAGCCGCTGGAGCTGGACGGCTCCAAGGTCTACCTGCTCAACTACGGCTACGCCCCCTCCGTCACCGTGCGCGACGGCCAGGGGAACATCGCCTACCGGGGCCCCGTGCCGTTCCTGCCGCAGGACGACAACCGCACCTCGCAGGGCGTCGTGAAGGTCACCGACTACCGCGACGCCGGGGGCGAGCGGGACCAGCTCGGCTTCGTCGGCCTGTTCACGCCCACGTTCGCCATCGACGACCAGCGCGGACCGCACTCCACGTTCCCCGCCCTGCTGGACCCCATGCTCTCGCTGTCCGCCTACCACGGCGACCTCGGCGTGGACTCCGGCATCCCGCAGAGCGTCTACCAGCTCGACGACACCAACATGGAGCCGTTCACCGGGGAGAACGGCGACATCTTCCGCAAGGCGCTCAAGCCCGGCGAGTCGCTGGAGCTGCCGGACGACGCGGGCACGCTGACCTTCGACAGCGTCGAGGTGTGGGCGTCCTTCCAGGTCTCCCAGAAACCCGCGAGCGGCTGGGCGCTGGCCGGGGCCCTCATGGCCATCGCCGGACTGGCCGGGTCGCTGTTCATCCAGCGCCGCCGCGTGTGGGTCCGCGCCCGCGCCGGGGCCGACGGCCGTACCGTGGTGGAGCTGGCGGGGCTCGGCCGCAGCGAGTCCGCCCGCGTCCCGGAGGAACTGGCCACCCTCGCCGACCACCTGGCCACCCACGCGGCCCCGCTGACCCCCGCCACGGACGGCGGCCCGGACGCCGCCGCCCCGCCCCGGGACGGCACCGGCACCCCGGCCGACGACCCCGCCCAGCCCGCCGAAGAGCGCCCTAGGAGCGAACCGTGAACCTCGCCGCGGCGAACAACCAGGCCCTGGCCGACTTCAGCACCGTGCTGATCTACTCGGCCATGGCGGTCTACGTCCTCGCCTTCCTCGCTCACATCGCCGAGTGGGTCTTCGGCTCCCGCAGCAAGGTGGCCCAGACGGCGTCCGCGCTCAGCCCCGGCCGCCGCAGCGTCGTCGCGCCCGAGGTGCAGGCGGCCCGCGCGGCTGCGGCGGCCAAGGAGGAGGGGGGCGGCACCGCCGTGCTGGAGCGGCCCCGGGTCATCACCCGCTCCGGCAGCGCCCGTACCGCCCTCCCCGACGGCCCCGGCGCGGCGGCCGGGGACGCCCAGGGCGACCTCTACGGCACCGTCGCCTTCGCCCTCACCGTGCTGGCGTTCGTCATCCACGCCGCCGGTGTCGTCACCCGTGGCCTGTCGGTGCAGCGCGTGCCGTGGGCGAACATGTACGAGTTCTCCACCACGTTCTCCATGGCTGCCGTCGGTGCCTACCTGGGCTTCGTCGTGGCGAAGAAGAACGTGCGCTGGATCGGCCTGCCGCTGGTCACCACCGTCCTGCTGGACCTGGGCCTGGCGACGACCGTCCTGTACACCGAGAGCGACCAGCTGCCGCCCGCGCTGGACTCCGCCTGGCTCGTCATCCACGTCGCCCTGGCCATCACCTGCGGCGCGCTGTTCTACCTCGGCGCCGTCGCCACCGTGCTCTACCTCTTCCGCGACCACTACGAGGTGAAGCTGGAGCGCGGCGGCCAGCCGGGCACGTTCGCCACCTCGGTGCTCGAACGCCTGCCGTCGGCGGCCTCGCTGGACAAGTTCGCCTACCGCGTCAACGCCGCCGTCTTCCCGTTCTGGACGTTCACCATCGTCGCCGGCGCGATCTGGGCCGAGGCGGCGTGGGGCCGGTACTGGGGCTGGGACCCCAAGGAGGTGTGGTCCTTCATCACCTGGGCCGCCTACGCCTGCTACCTCCACGCCCGCGCCACCGTCGGCTGGAAGGGCCGCAAGGCCGCCTACCTCGCCCTCGCCGCCTTCGCCTGCTGGCTGTTCAACTACTACGGCGTCAACCTCTTCGTCACCGGCCTCCACAGCTACTCGGGCGTTTGACGGTTCGGCCTCAGGCAGCGTGCGGGGTGAAGGTGACGCGCGAGTCGCCCTCGTCGATCGCCAGGTTCAGGGTGCCGTCCAGGGCTTTGGCCAGCCGTCGCAGCAGCGGAAGGGTCGGCACGGTGTCACCCCCCTCCATCCGGGACACCTGAGGCTGCGTCATCCCGGCCCGTTCGGCCAGTTCAGCCTGGGACAGGCCGAGCTCGACGCGCCGGTCGTAGACCGCCTGCCCGAGGTCACCGGCCAGCCGCGCGTCCACGTATTCCTGGTCGTACTCCACCGTCTCACCCGCCAGCTGCCGGGCCCGGCGCGTCCTCCACGTGCTGTGGTTCATCAGCTCTCCTTGCGCCGCTCGTAGGTGTGCCGGGCGTGACCGTGCTCCGCCTCGCAGACCTTCTGGGCCTGGTGCGCACGCTCGACTTCGGCTGTTTCACGCATCCTTGTCTTGCGGAAGACCGTCAGCAGAACGATTCGCTGCCCGGGAGCGAGCCAGTACGAGATGCGCACGGCTTCGCCGTCCAGCACGAAGCGCAGCTCACGAAGCTTGCCGCCCAAGTGCCGCGAGTACGGCTCACCGAGCGACGTCGGCTCCTCCAGCAGACGGTCCGTCTTGTCCTCGACCCGGCGGTAGAGGCGGAACGGAAGCAGCTCCAGCCAATCCCGTACCTCGGGTTCGATCTCGATCTCCCACCACACCGCCATGCAATCAACGGTATATGCATCTGATGGTATAACGCAAGCTTGGCGGACTATGCCTCCCCTTGGCCACAGTCTGGAACCGCGACACGAAGTGCGGACCGTAGCGGTTGGGCTGCTGGCCGGAGCGGAGTCGGGTCAGCACGGGCTCGGGCTGGGCGCCCAGCCCGTATCAACGGGTACCGGCCCCCCGCGTGAAGGTGCGGGGCCGGTACGGTGGCGGTGAGGTCCGGGGCACCTGTTTTGCCCCGGACCTCACCGCTCGCGGTGTTGCAGGAGAGCCTTGATCTCCGCGATCCCGGACTCCAGCCCGGCAACAGTGGTCTTCAGCTCCCTGACGTCGCTCTTCAGCCCGCCAACGTCCTCGGAGAGCTTTTCCAGGATGCGAGTATGGCTGGCCAGAACCGCGCCGTGCGCGTGCTGCACCGCGACGATCTCATCCAGTTTCGTGTTCATGCTAGGTAATTCTTCCACCCACCCGTGGGCTGCTGGCCTACGCCGAGGGCGCGGAGTTTGGTCAGCACGGGCTCGGGCTGGGCGTCCAGCCAGTCGCACAGCTGGCGGAAGGAGACCATGCGCACGTCGCGGTGTCCCGCCTCGGCGATGTGCTGGATGGTCTGCTCGACGGCGTCCATGTAGATGCCGCCGTTCCACTCCTCGAAGTGGTTGCCGATGAACAGCGGGGCCCGGTTCGTCTCGTACGCCCGCTGGAAGCCCTGGGTGAACGCCCCCACCGCTTCCTCCCGCCACCCGGGGCGGTCCGCGACGGGGCCCCGGGTGGTGTTCCCGGACTGGTTGGCGAGGAGGTTGTAGTCCATCGACAACACCTCGAACGAGCGGCCGGGGAACGGTATGGACTGCAACGGCAGATCCCACACCCCCTGTTTCTTCGCGGGCCACACCTGAAGGCCCCCCGGCGAGCTGGCGTCGTACCGCCAGCCCAGCTCGGCGGCGGCTGGCAGCAGGTTTTCCTGTCCCAGCAGGCAGGGCGTGCGGGCGCCTATGAGCTCCGTGCCGTAGTCGAACGGCAGCGGCTCGACGTCGGTGAAGCCGGTGTTCGTCCGCCACCGCGTCACGAACGCCGACGCCTGCTCGATCTCCGAGCGCCACTGCCGGGGCGTCCAGTGCGCCACGGAGCCGCTGCCACCGCAGAAGTGGCCGTTGAAGTGCGTGCCGATCTCGTGGCCCTCCAGCCACGCCGCGCGCAGGTTCTCCAGCGTCAGCCGTATGTTGGCGTCCTTGAGGTACCCGATGTCCGACGCCCCGCGCGGGTTGCCCGGCGGCCGGTACAGGTTCCGCTTGCTCTCCGGCAGCAGATACAGCCCGGACAGGAAGAACGTCATCGCCGCCCCGTGCTCGCGCGCGACCTTCCGGAACCGTGGGAACAGGCCGTTGCCGACTTCCCCGGCGCCGTCCCACGAGAACACGACGAACTGCGGTGGCCGCTCCCCGGGCTCCAGCGGGCGCGGGGCGGGCGGCTGGTTCGGCTGCGGCCCGGTGTCGGCGGTGGACCCGTCCCCGAGCGGCGTCACGGCCGGGCTGGGACTCGGCTCCGGGGGCGTCGCCCCGTTCTTGCCGGGCGGCCCTTCGCCGTCTGCCTGCCGTGTGCAGCCGGTGGCCCCGAGTGCCGTCGCGGCGGCACCCCATGCGAGCAGCTTCCGGCGGCTGACCCCGTCCATGCGTTCCCCTTCGGCCGCGTGTCCGTGCACTGCGGAAGAGGTCTATCCCGGGGGACCCGGTTCCGGAAGCCCTTCGGGGAAAAGTGTCCCTTCGTGCTGACGGCCGGGGTATGACGCGTTCCCGGCAGGCTGCGCGGAGCAACGGGGCGCGGGCCGCCGCGTCAGCCGGGTTCGGACGGGGTGGCGTCCGGGGGCGGTGCGATGGTGTCGGGCACCAGCGTCCGCAGGAAGGCGGCAGCCGCCGGGGAGAGCCGATCAGGGCTCCACACCAGGCGTTCTTCGCGGACCGGGGCGTCCCGCAGCGCCAGAACCCGGACGCCGGCCAGCCGGGGGACGAACGCGGCGGGCAGGGTGGCGACGCCCAGGCCGTTGCGGACGAGCGCGGCCAGCGTGTCCACCGAGGTCACCTCGCAGGCCACCTCCCGGCGCAGCCCCGCCCGGGTGAACGCCCCGTCGCTCTGGTCGCGGGCGGCGGTGCCGGTGGGAAAGTCAACGAACACCTCCTGCGCCAGCCGCCGCAGCCCCACGGGCGTGCCCGCCTCGACCCCGGCCAGTGGATGGTCCGGCGCGACGACGGCGACGTGCTCATCTCGCAGCAGCGTGCGACTGGCCACGCCCCTGGCCACGAACTCCGGTGGCACCCCGAGGAACGCCAGGTCCAGCGCGCCTTCGCGTACCTCTGTGGCCAGCACCTCGCTGCCCCAGGTCACCAGGCTCACCCGCACCTGCGGGTGCTCGGTGCGGTACACGCCCAGCAGGCTCGGAAGGTCCACGACGGTGACCGTGCTGATGGTGCCGATCGACAGGCGGCCCCGGATCTGCCCGAGGGCCGCCGCGACCTCGGCGCGCGCCCGCTCCGCGGCCTCCAGCGCCTGCCGGGCGGCGGGCAACACCGCCTCCCCGGCCGCCGTCAGCCGCACGCGCCGACTGGTGCGCTCGAACAGTCGCGCTCCCAACTCCCGTTCCAGCTTGGCGATCTGGTGGCTCAGCGCGGACTGGACCACGTGACAGCGCTCGGCCGCCCGGGTGAACCCACCCGTCTCCGCGACCGCGACCACGTAGCGCAGCTGTTGCAACTCCATCCAGCGATCGTGAATCACGATCATTGCGATGACAAGCATGTGTTGGACTCATGGATACGGGCGGCCTCAGCCTGGGAGGCATGACCGACCCCGCGCTGCGCGACGAACCCCCGGCCCCTGCCCTCGCCCCTGCCCCCGCGGCCCTCGCCCCTGCCCCGCTGCCCGAGGACACGCCTGCCGGGCACGCGCCTGCCGACGTCGCCCCTGCCAGGCACACGTCCGCCGACGTCGCCCCCGCTGGCGACCGGCCGAGCGACGTCCCGCCCGTCGGGCCGGACACCGCCCCGCTCGGGCGGGGACTGCTGCTGCTCATGGCCGTGGCCACCGGACTCTCCTGCGCGGGCAACTACTTCGCCCAACCCCTGCTCGACCTGATCCGCAGCGAACTGAACGTGAGCACGGCCGTCGCCGGACTCGTCGTGACCGCCGGACAGGCCGGGTACGCGCTCGGGCTGCTCGCCCTCATCCCGCTCGGCGACGTGCTGGACCGCCGCCGCCTGGCGGTGACCCTGTTCAGCGCCACCGCTGGTTTCCTCGCGCTGACGGCGCTGGCCACCTCCGGCGCCCTGCTGCTGGCGGGCACCGTGCTCACCGCCCTCACCTCCGTCGGCGCGCAAGTGGTCGTCGCGCACGCGGCCGCGCTCGCCACCCCCGCCGACCGGGGCCGGGTCGTCGCCACCGTCATGTCCGGCCTCCTCCTGGGCGGCCTCCTCGCGCGCACCGCCGCCGGGGGCCTGGCCGAACTCGGCGGCTGGCAGACGGTGTACTGGGTCAACGCCGTCCTCATGGCGGGCATGGCGGCCCTGCTGCACCGCCACCTGCCCCGGCTGCGCCCCACGGCCGCGCTCGGCTACCCCGCCCTGCTGCGCTCGACGTTCACCCTGCTGCGCCAAGAGCGGCTGCTGCGCTGGCGGACGGCGGTGGGCGCCTGCTCCATGGCCTCCTACAGCGTGCAGCTGACCGCCGTGACGTTCGTCCTCGCCGGCCCCGGCTACGCGTGGTCCGAGGCCACGATCGGACTGTTCGGCCTCGTCGGAGTGGTGGGCGTCCTCACCATGAAACTCGCGGGCCGCCTGGGGGACACCGGCTCCGTACACCAGGTCACGGGCGTGGCCCTCGTCCTTCTCGTCGCCGCCTGGCTCACGCTGCTGCCCGGCGCGGGCTCACTGGGGTGGCTGGTGGTGGGCATCGTCGCCCTGAACGTGGCGCAACAGGCGGTACTCAACAGCAGCCAGACCATCCTCTACGCGCTGCGCCCCGAGGCCCGCAACCGCATCAACTCGGCCTTCATGACGGGCTACTTCGTCGGAGGCGCGGCGGGCTCGGCCCTCGCGTCGGTGGTGTGGGTCCACGCCGGATGGCGCGGCGCGTGCACCCTGGGCGCGACGCTGGCCGCCGCGTCCACCCTGCTATGGCTAGCCGAACGCCTCGGCCCCCGCGCCCCGAAGCTCCCCTCCGGTGCTTAGCCGTGGTGGGCCGTGGCGTAGCCGACGAACGCGTGCCAGGCGTCGTTCCCGACGACGAGCGTGGGACCGCCGGGGTTCTTGCTGTCCCGGACGGGCACGACGCCGATGTAGCCGTCGGCTACCTCGACGCAGGCGCTGTCATTGTTTGGGCTGTAGCTGGACTTGCGCCAAGGTGCCTGGCTCAGGTCGAAGTGCGATGTGTCCATAGCTCCTGTACTCCTTGGCCACTGTCTCCATCAGGTGCAGGGACCGTCCGAGCGACAGTGCGGCACCTCGCGTTTGATCGTACATAGCCCGGTGCTGCTCCACCATTTCGGAATCGCACATGAGGTGGCCGGTGTTGACGGCCTCCGCGTATGCAACGGGCGGTCCGTCGTCGAAGTACATGAGACTCACCAGACTGCCCATCACTCCGTGTGCACCTTCGGAGAACGGCACAACCTGCACCTTGACGCGCTCTTGCTTCACCAAACCGATCGCGTGGTCGATCTGATCGGCCATGACGGTGGGGCCGCCCACCCAGTAGCGCAGGACCGCCTCAGCCACGATGAACGACACGGTCACGCGGGATTCAGTGAGGATGCGTGCCCTGCGCAACCTGTTGACAACGCGGCGGTCAAGTTCCTCCGGCGTCTGGTATTCGTGGTTCGTCCGGAACAGCGCACGGGCGTACGCCTCGGTTTGCAGAAGGCCCGGCATGTACACCGGGGTGTACTCCTCGATGCGGATCGCCTTGCGTTCGGCGTGGGCGGCGCGGTCGAAGTGGCCTGCGTACGGGTCGCGTTCCAGGAAGCGTTCGAAAACACCGCCGGTGTTGAGCACTTGATCGAGTAGCCTCGCGTCCTCAAGGGTCGGCTTGCGGCGGCCTGACTCCCAGTGGCTGATCAGTGAAGGGCTGCGACACACCAGCTTCGCCAGTTCCTCTTGCGTCAGGTTGGCTCTCTCCCGCCGCAGCCGCAGCTCGACCTGATAGGGCTCGGGTGGGAATTCGTCCGCCGGATCGTCGTAACTGCCGTAGAAGCTAATCACTTTTGCCGCCACGTGGCGCTCCTCGTACAGATCGTTTGTAGAGCTGTGACGGCTACCACGTTACGCCTCACTCCCCCACGCTGTAACCAGTTCGCCACAGAGCGCGAGCCAGGGGAAAGCGAAGGGAAGCGCACGTCATGACCGAGCAGGCAGAAGTACCCGCCGTGGGGGACACGGTGTTCGACACGCGGCAGGAGCGGGTTGGGGTCTACCAGGCCAACGTGGACGGCGAGTTGTGGTTGCGGCCGATCGGCGGGGGACGCGAGTGGACGGCCGACCCCGGGCACGTCCGCAGGCCCACCGACCGTGAGCTGATCAGCGAGCGCGTGCGCATCGCCAACCGCGAGAGCCGCACGCGGTGACCGTCGGCAGCGTCGGCCCCGGCGGCGTCGGCCCGCCCAACGGCGTCGTGGTCAGCGGTTACCGGTGTGAGGCGACCGCCGTTGCCGCCGACCGGAGTGCCGCGTGGCCGCTCGGCGAGGTGCGCGAGCGTGACCCGCGCCTCGCGGTGCGGTGGATGCGCGGCCGGGCGCTGCTCATCGCGAACGCACTCGACCCGCTGCCCGGAGCCTGTGGCCCACTTCCCGCCGCATGCCTGCGCGAAGTCGTCGGCGACGGCCCGAACCCGGGCGCGCTGCTGCGCCGTTGGGCCGACGACGCGTCCGCCCAGGCCGCCGCCCTCACCCGGCTCCGCACGGGCACCCCCATATCCGTCCACGCGGCCGACGACGCGACCCAGTACGTCATCTCCGCCTACCCCCTCACCAAGGGGGTACCGGACGGCCCGTCCCGTCGGTTGGGCACTGCGACCCCAGGGAGACGGACAGCATCGCTACCCTCGCCACAGCGGCCGCATCCGCTGAGACCACCAGGAGCGCCCATGAACCGCGCAGCAGCACGTGATCGCGTGGGCGGCTCACCTCAAGGCCGCGTCCCATCACCTGACCGCGCAGGCCACCCCGAGTGAGGCCAGGGGTGCGCCGCGGTCGGCCCGCTGTACCAAAACCGTCTCGCTGAGCTACGCGCACAGGCGACCCCGGTGCGCCTGAAGACCGGGGCAACCTCGAAGGAAACAAGGTGAACAAGGCGACTCAGCTCCGCGCCGCACTCGCGGCCAGCCTCACGGAGGACGGCACCCTCACGAAACCCGAGTGGAGCAGCGCGGCCAGGGCGGTGCCCCGCGAGTTGTTCACGGGGTCCTACTTCCGGGCCGTGGCGGGCAGCGTTCCGACTACCTACCGCCCCGTCCGTGAGGGCGAGCCCGGATGGCTGGAGGGGGTCTACTCCGACGAAACGCTGATCACACAACTCGACGGCCGGACCAGGCCCGACGATGTGGCCGGGGGAGCCGTGCCCGGCTCCCCCTCGTCCTCGTCCACCCTGCCGTCGCTGGTGTTGCGTATGTGGCAGCAGCTCGGGGCCAAAACCGGACACCGGGTGCTGGAGATCGGCACGGGCACGGGCTACTCGACCGCCCTCGGCGCGCATCGTCTCGGGGACGCCAACCTCACCAGCATCGAGTACGACCCGGTGGTGGGCGGTGCTGCGGCCGCCGCGCTCAAGATGGCCGGTTTCGCGCCCCGGCTGATCATCGGTGACGGCCTGCGCGGCGACCCGGACGGTGGACCGTATGACCGACTCATCGCCACCTGTTCGGTCCGGTACCTCCCGCTCCCGTGGCTGCACCAGGTCAGGCCGGGCGGAAAGATTCTGGTCACCCTGTCCGGATGGGGCTACGCCAGCGCCCTCGCGCTGCTCGATGTCACCGGCCCCGGGCAGGCCATGGGCCGGTTCCTGCCCGGGTACACCAGCTTCATGATCGCCCGACCACACGACCGCCCGCCCCGCCCGTCCCTGGCCCTGCTGCCCGGCGAGGAGCGCCCGAGCCAGATCGATCCCGCCAAGCTCGACGACTGGACCGGTGGCTGGGTCGCACAGCTCGCGGCACCCTCGGCCGAGCGCATGGGGGCAGGAGCGGAGCAGATCCTCTGGGACGTGTCCACCGGTTCGCAGGCCCGGACGGCGCCAGACGCGGGCGGGGGGTGGAACGTCGTGCAGCGCGGGCCTGTGCGCCTATGGGATCGGGTCGAGCGGGCGGTGCGGCGTTGGCAGGCCGCTGGCGAACCCCACCAGGAGGAATTCGGCATCACGGTCTCGGCCGCCGGTCAGCGGGTGTGGCTCGGTACCGAGGACGGTCCCGGCTGGGACCTGCCGATCTGACCCCCAGCAGCCCCGGCCAAGGGGCGCGGGCGTGGGGCGGCCGACGGCCCGGGGCCGTCAGCGGCTCTTCGGCGGGTCGTCTGGACCCGTGTCGCGGGGGTCGCGGTCACCGGAGGCGGGCGGGGGCTCGTCGGCGTCGGCGGGGCGCTGGTCCTGGCCGCCGAGGGACTTCAGGAAGTTCGGGTTGTCGTCCGGGGCGACCCAGCGGCGCTCGTCGGCGCGGACGGCGCCGTAGGGCGCGTTGCGGCGCGGGCGTCCGGCGATGAACCAGGCGATCGGCCCCACCAGCACCTGGCCGAACAGCAGGACGATGAAGACCCACGCCAGTTTCGGCAGCTTGCGCACCTCGTCCTCGCGGGTGTTCAGCACGTCGATGAAGGCGTAGAGCCACACGGCCAGGATCAGCAGGAACGGCAGATACCTCAGCATGCGGTCAGCCCCCAGGTGCGTGCGAGAACGGGATGGCGGTACCGCCAGCGTAAACCCCGGCCGCAGCGGCGCCCCGGGCCGCGCCCGAAGCGGAGCCCCGCCGAAGCCGGAAGCGGGCGTACCGGATACTGGCACGTATGGCATACGACGATCTCCGCTCGCTGCTGCGGGCGCTGGAGCGCGACGGCGACCTGAAGCGGATCACGGCCGAGGTGGACCCCTACCTGGAGGTCGGTGAGATCACCGACCGGGTCAACAAGGCCGGGGGCCCGGCGCTGCTGTTCGAGAACGTCAAGGGGTCGGCGATGCCGCTGGCCATGAACGTCTACGGCACCGACCGGCGCTTGCTGAAGTCGCTGGGGCTGCGCGATTACGACGAGATCAGCCAGCGTATCGGCGGCCTGCTGAAGCCGGAGCTGCCGCAGGGGTTCGTCGGTTTCCGGGAGGCGTTCGGCAAGCTCGCGGGCATGACGCACGTCCCGCCGAAGAAGGTGAAGGACGCGCCCGTGCAGGACGTCGTGCTCACCGGCGACGAGGTGGACCTGGACGCGCTGCCTGCCCTGTTCACCTGGCCCCAGGACGGCGGCAGCTTCTTCAACCTGGGCCTCACCCACACGAAGGACCCGGAGACCGGCGTCCGCAACCTCGGCCTGTACCGGCTCCAGCGGCACGACCGGCGCACGATCGGCATGCACTGGCAGATCCACAAGGACAGCCGCAACCACTACCAGGTCGCCGCGCGGCGCGGGGAGCGGCTGCCGGTCGCGATCGCCTTCGGCTGTCCGCCCGCCGTCACCTACGCCTCCACCGCGCCGCTGCCCGGCGACATCGACGAGTACCTGTTCGCCGGGTTCCTCCAGGGCAAGCGGGTGGAGATGGTGGACTGCAAGACGGTGCCGCTCCAGGTGCCCGCGCAGGCCGAGGTCGTCATCGAGGGCTGGCTGGAGCCGGGGAAGATGCTGCCGGAGGGCCCCTTCGGCGACCACACCGGCTTCTACACGCCGCAGGAGGACTTCCCCGCGCTGACGATCGACTGCGTGACGATGCGCAGGCGTCCGCTGCTGCAGTCCATCGTCGTCGGACGGCCGCCGACCGAGGACGGGCCGCTGGGCCGCGCTACCGAGCGGTTCTTCCTGCCCCTGCTGAAGATCATCATCCCGGACATCGTGGACTACCACCTGCCCGAGGCGGGCGGCTTCCACAACTGCGCGATCCTGTCGATCGACAAGAAGTACCCCAAGCACGCGCAGAAGGTGATGCACGCGGTGTGGGGCGCGCACATGATGTCGCTGACGAAGCTGATCGTGGTGGTGGACTCCGACTGCGACGTGCACGACCTGCACGAGGTCGCCTGGCGCGCGCTGGGCAACACCGACTACGCCCGCGACCTGTCCGTCGTCGAAGGCCCCGTCGATCACCTCGACCACGCCTCCTACCAGCAGTTCTGGGGCGGCAAGGCGGGCATCGACGCGACCCGGAAGGGGCCGGAGGAGGGCTACACGCGCGGCTGGCCGGAGATGGTCGTCTCCGACCCGGACACCGCCGTCATGGTGGACCGGCGCTGGCGGGAGTACGGGCTGTGAGCACCGAGGCCGAGGTCACGCCGTCCCCGGGCAGCCCGCAGCCCCCCGGCAGGGTGCGGGCCTTTCTGCGCCTGGTGCTGATCGAGCACTCCGTCTTCGCGCTGCCCTTCGCCTACATCGCCACGCTGACGGCGATGTTCCTGCACGGCGGCTCGGTGCGGTGGTGGACGCTGGTGCTGGTCACCGTGGCGATGGTGTCGCTGCGCACGTTCGCGATGGCGGCCAACCGGATCATCGACCGCGAGATCGACGCCCGCAACCCGCGCACCGCCCAGCGCGAGCTGGTCACCGGCGCGGTGTCGGTGCGCACGGCGTGGACGGGCGCGGCCGTCGCCCTGGCCGTCTTCCTCGCCTCGGCCGCGCTGCTCAACCCGCTGTGCCTGGTGCTGGCGCCGCTGGCGGTCGTGCCGATGGTGGTCTACCCGTACGGCAAACGCTTCACGAACGTCCCGCACGCCATCCTCGGGCTGGCGCAGGCGATCGGGCCGGTGGGTGCCTGGCTGGCCGTCACCGGGGCCTGGTCCTGGGACGCGGTGATCCTGGGCCTGGCCGTCGGCGTCTGGATCGGCGGCTTCGACCTGATCTTCGCCTGCCAGGACGTGGCCGCCGACCGGGCGCACGGCGTGAAATCGGTGCCCGCCCGCTTCGGCGTCGCCGCCGCCCTGTACGCCGCGCGCGCCAGCCACGCCGTCACCCTCGGCCTGCTGGCCTGGTACGCGCTGGCCACGGACGCGGGCGGGTTCTTCTGGGCGGGCCTGGCGATCGTCGCCGCCGCCTTCGTCTACGAGCACAGCCTCGTTGGGCCGGACGACCTCTCCCGCCTGAACCGCGCGTTCTTCACCGTCAACGGCTTCATCGGCATCGCCCTGTTCACCTGCGCCCTGGCCGACCTGGCGGTACGCGGCCTGAGGGGGTGAGGCGGGTCCCGCCGCGACGTACGCCGGGCTGGTCCTCCGCCGCACCCGCCACGGAGCCCGTGGCCGAGCCGCACCCATCCGGCAGGCTCGCGGTAGGCACCGGTGGTGGGTGACGCCTCCCCCCGACTACGGCGTGTCACCCAGCGACAGCAGCAGCGTGCGCAGGAGGTGGTCGAGCTCGCGATGGCTCTCCTGGTCGAGCCCGGACAACAGCTTGCGCTGGTTCTGCACGTGGCCTTCGATCACCGCGTCAACCTGGTCGCGGCCGGCCTCGGTGAGGACGATGTGCAGGCTGCGACGGTTGCCGGGTACGGCCTCGCGTCTCACGAACTCGCGGGCGACGAGGCGGTCCACGCGGTTCGTCAGGGCCGCGGAGCCGATCATGACGCTGGCCGCCAGCTCCTTAGCAGTCAACGGTCGGTCGGTGCGCCGCAGGGTCGCGAGGACATCGAATTCCCAGGTCTCCATGCCGTGTTCGGCGAAGTAGTCCTTGAGGCCGGAGCCGACGAACCGGGAGAGACGCATGAGGCGCCCGACGGTGCCCATGGCGTCGAGGTCCAGATCAGTGCGCAGGGCGGCCCACTGACCGAGGAACTCGTCCACGGAGTCGCGCATGCCGTCACCTCGCTTTCGTTGTTCCACGGCAGAACGTTGACAGGCTTCCACGGTATCCCTTATCTTCTCGATGTCAGAAGGTTCGATGTCGAAAGGTTCGAGAGTGGCTCCGGAAGTAGATCATTCCACGGTGGCACGGGTCATTCGTGCACGTCGGAGTGTCCGTCACTACCGGCCCGACCCGGTCCCGGCACCGCTGCTGCGCGAACTGACCGACCTGGCTCTGGAGGCTCCGTCCAGCTTCAACCTCCAGGCCCGAGCCGTCGTGGTCGTGACCGAGCAGGAGGGGCGCGAGGCCCTTGCCCGGGCCACCGGCGGGCAGCCTCATCCGCAGGAAGCACCGGTCATGCTGGTCTTCGTCGCTGAGTCCGGTGCCTGGCGCGAGGACCGGGGTGATATCTGGTCAGCAGCCCGTGATCAGGGCGCATGGTCCTCAGCGTTCGCCGAAGCCACGCCCGCGATGATCCGGCAGTTTCACGAAGCTCCGGCCAGACGCGGCCTGGAGCGGGAGTACGCCGTCAAGGACGCGATGATCGCGGCTTCGTTCCTGATGATCGCCGCCCAGGCGGCGGGTCTGGCCACCAGCCCTATGAACGGCTGGGACGAAGATGAGGTCAAGAAGGCCATCGGCGTCGACGAACGCGATGACGTGCACGTCGCCCTGCTGATGCCCTTGGGCTATCCCGCCGAAACCCGGCTCCACCCGGGCCGTCGGGACCGTGCACTAACCTGCTTCAGCGAGACTTACGGAGGCTGAGGCAGTCGGAGCAGATCCGACGGCGGTCCGGGGGGACCGAGGGGTGGATTCCACCACCTGCTGCAACAAGCTCGTCGTTCAATCAAACCGAGAACCGGCCGGCGTAAGCCCGGTTGTCGGCTTTCATAAGAGGGGGAAGGTCATCACATGACCGCTGTGCATCATCTCGTGCAGGTCGCCGGCATCATCGACGGTGACGAGGCTGACATGGTCATCGGCGAGGGTGCCGACTGGCTCGGGTTCGCTCTGCGTCTGCCATCTGGCAAGGACGACATCGCCGAGCAGGACGCCGCCACGATCATCAAGGGTCTAGAGCCCCCGCATGCGGGCGTCCTCATCAGTTACCTGACCGACGCGCAGGAAATCAGTGACTTCTGCAGCGAGCTCGGTGTCGCTGCCGTTCAATTGCACGGTGACGTCGCCACCGAACAGCTCCGCCGACTCCAGGAGATCCGTTCCGACCTGTTCGTCCTGAAGTCGCTTGTGGTCAAGCAGGGAAACGCCGGGGAACTGCTGAAGCTCGTCGACGAGACTCATCCGTATGTCGATATGTACATCACCGACACGTTCGACCCGAAGACAGGGGCCAAGGGCGCGACAGGCCTGACCCACGACTGGGACGTCTCCGCCGAGTTGGTCCGGCGTTCCCCCAAGCCTCTCATGATGGCGGGTGGCCTGAACCCGAACAACGTTGGTGACGCCATCCGTGCCGTACGGCCCGCTGCCGTGGACGCTCACACCGGCCTGGAAGGCCCGGGCGGACGTAAGGACCGCGACAAGGTAGCGAAGTTCATCGCTGAAGCCCGCCGGGCCTTCGAAGAGATCGGCTGATCAGCCGGACGAGGCGGTCGGTGCCCGCACCTGCCCGGCCGCCCGCTCCTTATACGCCCCTGTCGGGGCGGAACTCCCATGCCAGGAACGGCCTACCGCAGCAATCGCGGTACCGAGGAGACCACGCTGTGACCATCGGCCATAACGTCCAGTTGCTTCCCCAGACCGATCAACTCCGCGCCATGCATACCGTCGTCCGCGACCGCGACTGCACCCGCGAAGACTTCACCTTCTACTCCCGTCGCATCATCCGCCTTCTGCTGGAGGCCGCAAGTGGCCTGCTGCCCTTCACCGAGAAGGAGGTCACCACCCCGGTCGGCGTCACCTATCAGGGGTTGGAGTGCGCCGTCCAGCCGTGCGCTGTCTCCGTGATCCGCGCCGGCGAGGCGATCGAGGGCGAGTTGCGCGATGTCCTGCCCGGCGTCCGCATCGGAAAGATTCTCATTCAGCGGGACAAGCACACCAAGTTGCCCCGCCTCTACTACCAGCACTTGCCTGCCGACATCGCCGACCGGCACGTCTTGCTTCTGGAACCAATGCTCGCTACGGCCGGGTCCGCGCTCGCCGCAATCGATGTGCTCCTGAGCGCCGGCGTGGGCGAAGACCACATCGTCATGGTCAATGTTCTGTCGTCACCTGAAGGGCTGCGCCGTCTGGCCACCGAGCGGCCGGCCGTACGAGTTGTCACGAGCGCTGTCGAAGAACGGCTCAACGAACACGCTTTCATGATTCCCGGCATCGGGGACTTCGGTGATCGTTTCTTCGGCACGGTGGACAGCGGAGTCGTCAAGTGAGCACCCACCGGATCGCCTCCACCTCCGCGATGACCGCGTTGGCGCCCGCCGTATGGGGCTCCACATACCTCGTCACCACTGAGTTCCTTCCGCCAGACCGGCCCCTTCTGGCCTCTACTCTCCGGGCGCTGCCCGCTGGGTTGCTCCTGCTGCTGTTCACCCGCGTATTGCCTCGCGGCGTGTGGTGGTGGCGTGCTGTGGTTCTGGGCGTGCTGAACATCGGAGCCTTCTTCTACTTCCTGTTTCTGGCCGCCTACCACCTTCCCGGAGGAGTCGCCGCGCTGGTCATGTCCGTCCAACCCATGATCGTGCTGCTGCTGGGCGCACCGCTGCTGGGTGACCGGGTTCAGCCTGTGCACATCGTCTCCTGCCTGGTCGGCGCGACCGGCGTTGGCCTGCTCGTGCTGCAACCAGGTGCCGGATTGGACGGCATCGGTGTTGTGGCCGGCCTGCTCGGTGCGCTGTGCATGGCCAGTGGGATCGTGCTGACCAAGCGCTGGGGGCGTCCTGAGGGCGTCAGCTTGCTGACGTTTACCGGTTGGCAGCTCACCGTCGGCGGGCTGTTTCTGCTGCCGATCACCCTCGTCGGTGAATCGCTGCCGGAGCGCCTCACGTGGGGTAACATCGGCGGCTTCGCCTATCTCTGCTTCATCGGCGCCCTTGTCGCTTACGTCGTGTGGTTCCACGGCCTTGCCCGCCTACCCGCACTCGCGGCCTCCTTCCTGTCGTTCGCCTCGCCGCTGTGTGCCACGGTTCTCGGGTACCTCTTCCTGGGACAGAGACTGGGCACGCTGCAGCTCCTCGGCGCCGCAGCTGTCGTCGGTGCCGTCGTGCTGGCCCAGCCCCGCGTCAAGAAGCCTGCTCCGGAGCCTGCCGAGCGCGCGGTGAGCCGCGTCTGACCCAGACCCTTGCACGGGCTGTCGGGCCTGTGCTCCGAGCGGTGTGCGGCCGGCACACAACGAGAGGGTCGTGCCACGGCCGCCCACCCTTAATCCGAATGCACTCCGTACCGATGAGCTCCTGCGATGTCGTCTCGGAGTCACAGGTTCGCCACAGCCCAAGGGGACGGCAGCGAGATCGTGAGATCTCAGCAACGGCATTGCCGTCGCTATTAGTTAATCAACGCGTTGCTCGCAACGTACTTTCAACCGGGGGAATGACTATGAGCACTCGTGCGCCAAATTCCGGTGTGTTCCACAAGGGTGTCTCCTTGACCGATCTGCTTGCCCGACAGGCACGCCTCCGTCCGGACGAGGTCGCTGTCACGGTGCCCGGGTCAGAAGGCGAGAAAAGCCGTCAGTTGACTTTCCGCAGTCTCCATACCGAGGCCCGACGCATTGGCGCCTACCTGGTTCGGCTAGGTGTCGAGCCGGACACCTGCGTCGGCCTGTTCGCGGAACCTTCCGCCGAGCTGATGACAGGCGTGTGGGGCATTCTGGCGTCCGGGGCAGCCTATCTGCCGCTCTCGCCGGAGTACCCGGAGGAACGGCTCAGGTTCATAATCGAAGACTCGGCCGCCCCGGTCATCGTCGTACAGGAGCACTTGCGCGACCGGGCGCGGGAACTGGCTCCGGAGGGCGTCCGCGTCGTCACAACCGCGGACATCACTGATCAACCAGCGGTGTCGTTGCCGGAGACGCGTGGCGATCACCTCGCGTACGTGATCTATACCTCGGGGAGCACCGGCCGGCCCAAGGGAGTCATGATCGAACAGCGCGGCATCGTCTCCCAGATGCAGTGGCTGGCCAGTTTCGGGCATCTGGGCACCGAGGTGTCGATCCTGCAGAAGACCCCCATGAGCTTTGACGCTGCCCAGTGGGAGATCCTTGCCCCGGTAACCGGTGCCCGGACGGTCATGGGCCTCCCCGGGATTTTTCGGGAACCCGAGGCCATCATCACCATGATCCGCGAGCACCGGGTGACTGCCTTGCAAGGGGTGCCCACCCTTTTGCAGGCCCTACTGGATACCGAGCAGTTCGACGCCTGCCGCTCACTCACCCGGATCTTCTCCGGCGGCGAGACGCTGACCCGCACGCTGGCCGCGGACCTGTTCGCGGCCCTGCCCGGGGTGTCGGTCGTCAATCTGTACGGGCCGACCGAAACGACGATCAACGCCACATCACACTGGATCGACCCTGCCGCTCTTGCCGACATTCCAGTCGGCTCCTCAGGGACGGCGACTGTGCCGATCGGCACTCCTGCCGACAACGTCACGTGCTATATCCTCGACGAGAATCGGCAGCCGGTCGACTTCAGCGAGAGCGGCGAACTGTTTATCGGTGGGAAGCAGGTCGCGCGCGGATACATCGGGCTGCCAGAACAGACCGCGCAGCGGTTCGTGGATTCCCCGTTCCATCCCACCGAGCGGCTCTACCGCACGGGAGACCTGTGCCAATGGAACCCCGACGGCACTCTTCATTTTCTGGGCCGCACCGACAATCAGGTCAAACTTCGGGGTTATCGGGTGGAATTGGAGGAGGTGGCGTCCCGCATCGAGGAGCACCCCTGGGTCCGCCGTGCCGCGGCCATCATCACGGATGATCCACGTACCGGCTCCAAGGCACTCGTCGCCGCGGTCGAGCTGAACGAGCGTAACGCCGCCGTCATGGACCAAGGGCGGGATGACGCCGCTCACCACCAGTCAAAGGCCTCCAAGGTGCAGGTGAAGGCACAACTGTCCAGCCCCGGCCTGCGCACACCCGGGGAGTTGGCGGGACGCCGGGTCGTGGAATTGCCCGGCAAAAAGGCCACCGTACGCCAGCGGCGGGAGGCGTTCGCCCGCAAGACTTACCGCTTCTACGACGGGGGCCCGGTGTCTGAGGCCGATGTTCTCCGTCTGCTCGCACCGCGACCCGGTCCGTCGTCATCGCGCCCACTGGAGGACCTGACATGGGACGCACTCGGTGAGATTTTCCGCTGGTTCGGGCCGTTCCGCAGTGAGGAACGGCTGCTGCCGAAGTATGCCTACGCCTCTCCTGGGGCCTTGTACGCCGCACAAATGTACTTGGAGGTCAGTGGCCTAACCGGCGTGGCTCCCGGGCTGTACTACCATCATCCGATAGACCACGCCTTGGTTCGCATCGGCGACGTAGCCCATGACTTTCCCGCACAGGGTTTCAGAATTCACTTCCTAGGCAAGGTTCGGGCTATCGAGCCTGTCTATAAGAACAACATCGCCGAGGTGTTGGAGTTCGAGGCTGGCCACATGGTCGGTGTTTTCGAAGAGATCCTTCCCGGTCACGGTCTCACCATCACACCCCACGGCTTCGATCCGCGAGTCAAGAACCGGCTCGATGTCCCAGAAGAGGACCTTTACCTGGGGACCTTCGATATCTCCGAAAACCACAGCAGGCCGTTGCGGGCACCGGTCGATCTCTATGTGCAAGCACATGAAGATCGGGTGGCCGGTTTGGTGGCGGGCTTGTATCGCTACCGGGGCGGCCGCCTGGAACGCACGAGCTCCGAGGTCGTGGAGCGGCGTCACGTCATCGCGATCAACCAGGGTGTGTACGAGCGAGCCGCGTTCGGTATCAGTGCTGTTTCCCGGACTGATGCCGACTGGTTGCGCTATCTCGTGCTCGGAACAGCGCTGCACCACCTCCAGCGCGTCCCTGGCATGGGCCTGATGTCCTCCGGCTACTCCTCGAAGTCCGGCCACCCGCTGCCTGCCTCCCGCCGCCTTGATGACGTGCTCGCAGCCGCGGGAGAACCGGCCGCTGCCGCCTCCTACTTTTTCGTCGGCGGCCGCATCAGCGCCCAGCAGGCTATGCACGACGGCATGAACGAAGACGCGGTTCACACCAAGGGGCCTGCGGAAATGATTCGTGACGATCTCGGGCGGTTTCTGCCGGATTACATGATGCCCGCGCGGGTGGCAGTACTGAACGAGTTGCCCCTGACGGCCAACGGTAAGATCGATTGCAATGCCACCGCGCGGCTGCCGCAAGTCGCCCAAACTCGTACCTCCGCTGAATATGTCGCGCCCGCGACCGCGACGGAGCGCTGGCTGGCTGCGGAGTGGGGCCGGACGTTGAAGTACGAGGACGTTTCCTCGCAGGATGAGTTCTTCGCCTCCGGCGGCAACTCGCTGCACGCAGTGGCCCTAATGAACCGGATCAACGGAGAGTTCGGTGTCAATCTGCCGTTGCAGGTGATCTTCGAGTCGCCGCGGTTGTCCCATCTCGCCAGCCGCATCGACGAGGGCACACCGCACCGCCTCTCCCGCCTCGTCCCGTTGCATGACGGCCCTGCGGACCGGCCGGTGTTCTGCTGGCCGGGGCTCGGCGGCTACCCCATGAACCTGAGGTTGCTGGCCCGTGAGGCGGCTGGGAGCCGAGCCTTCTACGGAGTTCAGGCTCACGGCATCAACCCTGGTGAGGTGCCGCACAGCACCATTCGCGAGATGGCGATGGCTGACGTATCGGAGATCCGTCGCGTTCAGCCGTCGGGGCCGTACACGTTGTGGGGTTACTCCTTCGGAGCACGGGTGGCTTTCGAGACGGCCTGGCAACTGGAGCAGTTCGGCGAAAAGGTCGATCAACTGCTGCTGATTTGTCCCGGTAATCCCCGGGTGCGTACCGCGGCCAGCGGCCGTCCGGCTCGCTCGGCGTCCTACACTGACCCGGTCTACCTCACCATCTTGTTTTCCGTCTTCACGGGAACAATTCAGGGGCAGCAACTGGAGGAATGTCTGCGTCGGGTAACCGACGAACAGTCCTTCCTCTCTTACATGAGCGGAATACTGCCCCAACTCGACCGGGAAACCATACGTCGCATCACCCGGATCGTAGGAGAGACGTACGCGTTCGAATACAGCTTCCGGGAACTGCGTGAGCGCCACATCAACGCACCCGTGACAATCTTCAAGGCTCGAGGTGACGACTACTCGTTTGTGGAGAGCAGCGCCAGTTACTCGGCTGAGCCGCCGACGGTCGTCGATTTGGTCGGGGGCCACTACAGCGTGCTGAAGGAACACGGGGTCGCCGAACTCGCCACCGCTATCGCGACAAAGGCTCACCGCCCGTAGCAATGGGCGGAAAGTGCCACATGAGTCCCTCGCCCCCTGAATCCCTTCGCTGGGGGCGAGGCACCTTCCTCATCTGAAAGGAGCTCTACGGTGCCTCACGTCAGCATCAAACACTGGCCTCGCCCGTTTACCGCCGCTGCCCAGGCCGAGTTGGTTGGGTCCCTGACCGAGACGATCACGCGGACCTTCGGCTGCGAGCCGGATTCTGTTTCGATCGCGGTGGAGAGCGTCGAGCCGTCCCGCTGGCGGGACGAGGTTCAGCTACCCGAACTGGAGCAGCGCGCTCACCTGCTGTGGAAGCAGCCAAAGCACACCCAGCCCCTCTCGGCCGCCCGGACCGCGGAAGGGACCCGATGAACCCGCTCATCCCGCTCGTCTACACCGAAGAAATCCGCGAGGCTGTACACGAGGGCCGCCCGGTCGTCGCGTTGGAGTCCAATGTCATCACGCACGGCCTGAAGTACCCGCACAACGCCGAGACAGCCCATCAGGTAGAGGAGGCCGTTCGTAAGGGAGGCTCGGTCCCGGCGACCATCTGTGTCGAGGACGGAGCCCTCAAGATTGGCATGACCGAGCGCGACATCGAACGGTTCGCCGGCGAACCGGGCATCCCCAAGGTGTCCAGTCGCGATCTGCCCGTCGTCCTGGCCCGTGGCGGGCGCGGTGCTACCACCGTGGCCTCATCGCTCGTGGCAGCGGAACTCGCCGGGATTCCGTTCTTCTCCTCCGCGGGGCTTGGCGGCGTGCATCGCGGAGCCCAGACCACCATGGACGTCTCCTCGGACCTGATCCAGCTCACCCGCTCCAAGGTTGCTGTGGTGTGTGCCGGCGCTAAGATGATTCTCGATCTGAAGCTGACCATGGAGTACCTGGAGACGCAGTGTGTCCCGGTGATCGCGCACGGCTCCGACGACTTCCCGGCCTTCTACTGTTCCTCCAGCGGAGTGAGATCCCCGCACCGAATCGATGACGAAGATCTGATCGCCAGGACCGTGGCCCTGCACTGGGCCGCCGGCCACCCCGGTGGTGTAGTGATCACTACGCCGCCCCGGGCAGAGGACGCCGTGGACCCCGCCGAGGCGGATGCCGCCATCGAGGCCGCGCTCGCCCGCGCCGAGCGGGATGGCGTGGGCGGCCAGGACCTCACCAAGTACCTGATGCACGCGGTCGACCAGGCCACCGGTGGTCGGACCGCGCAGGCGAACATGGCCGTCCTCATCTCCACGGCCGAGACGGGCGGGCGCATGGCCGCTGCCTTCGCACGGACGTCTACCGCCCGGCGCTGACTACTCACACCCGTTCCGCACCCGTTCATACTTCGAGGAGAAACCCCGTATGACCTCACTGTTCGACCCCGTTACCTTCGGCAAGATCCCCCTGGCCAATCGGCTCGTGATGGCCCCGATGACACGCAACCGGGCCAAGCCCTGCGGTGGTGCCACCGCCCTGATGGCCGAGTACTACACCCAACGTGCCTCCGCCGGACTCATCATCACCGAGGGGGTGCAGCCCTCTGCTGTGGGTCAGGGGTTCCTCAACACCCCTGGGCTACACCATCCCGAGCAGGTGGCCTCCTGGCGCTCGGTAACCGAGGCAGTGCACAGTGCCGGTGGGCGGATCGTAGTTCAGCTCATGCACTCGGGCAGGATCGGCCACCCCTCCTTGTACCCCGACGCACACCAGTCGGTCGCGCCTTCGCCGGTCGCCGCAGCAGGCCAGTGCTTCACACCGGACGGCCCCCAGGACTACCAAGTCCCGCACGAACTGACGGGCGACGACATAGCCAGCACTGTCCAGGATTTTGCCAATGCCGCACGCAATGCGATCGAGGCGGGATTCGACGGCGTCCAGATCCACGCGGGAAACGGCTTCCTGCTGCACCAGTTCCTCGCCGAGAACACCAACCGACGCACCGATGGTTACGGCGGTTCCGTGGCGAACCGCATCCGGCTCACCGTCGAGGTCACCGAGGCCGTCGCCGAGGCGATCGGCAACGAGCGCACCGCTGTCCGCGTCTCGCCCGGCAATCCGTACAACGACATTGTGGAGGGGGACTCTGAGGCGCTCTACTCCGCGCTGCTCCCGACCCTGCCCGAACTGGCATTCCTGGAAGTGTGCGAGATCGTCACTCGGTCGGTGACGCACCAGGTGCGGGACCTGTGGAGCGGCAATCTGGTGGTGAACCCGCATCCCACGCCGGACTCCTTCCCCGCATCGGAACAGACCGCGAAGGACGTGCTGGACGCGGGTCTGGCAGATGCCGTGTCCCTGGGTACCCTGTTCCTCGCCAACCCCGACCTGCCTGCCCGGCTCTCGGCTCAGGGGCCGTTCAACGTGCCCGACGAGGCGACGTACTACGGGGGCGATCACCGCGGCTACACCACCTACCCAGTGCTCGACCGGTGATTTCCACGCGGAAAGAGGAACGGTCGCTGCTGCTTTTTTCCGGCCGGGCTCACCCCGCCCTGGCCGAGAGGGTCGCACGGCATCTGCGAGTTCCTCTGGTGCCCATGAAGGCCCGTGCCTTCTCCAACGGAGAACTGTACGTGCGCTACGAGAAGTCGGTGCGCGGGGCGGATTGCTTCGTGATGCAAGCGCACACCGCGCCCATCAACACGTGGATCATGGAACAGCTGATCATGATCGACGCACTGAAGCGCGCGTCCGCCCGGACCGTCACCGTGGTCGCCCCCTTCTACGGCTACTCGAGGCAGGATAAGAAGCACAAGGGCCGCGAGCCGATCTCAGCTCGGATGCTAGCGGACCTGTTCACCTCCGCAGGAGCGGACCGGATCATCACAGTGGACCTGCATACCGATCAAATCGCAGGCTTCTTCAATGGTCCGATGGATCATCTGTTCGCTCTACCGACGCTCGCGGACCACATCGCTGCGCTCACCGACCCCACCCGGCTCACCGTGGTCTCACCGGACGCGGGCCGGGTACGAGTGGCTGACCGATGGTGCGACCGGCTCGGTACCCCACTGGCGATCGTCCACAAGAAGCGAGACAAGGACGTGGCCCACCGGGTCAGCGTCCATGAGGTGGTGGGCGAGGTCGATGGACGGGTGTGTGTGCTCGTCGACGACATGGTCGACACGGGCGGCACGATCTGTGCCGCTGCTGACGCCCTGTATGACAATGGCGCCGAAGACGTGATGGTGGCGGCCACGCACGGCATCTTGTCTGGACCTGCGGCCGACCGTATGAAGAACTCACGGGTCAGCCGTTTCCTCTTCACCGACACGCTGCCGACGGCCGCCGCCACCGGCTTGGACAAGGTGGAGGTTTTGTCCATCGCTCCCATGCTCGCCCAGGCGATCCACGAGATCTTCGTGGACGGTTCGGTGACGGCCCTCCTTGAGGACTTGTGAGCAGCTTTGGGCCGGTTGGGCCGTGGCGTCCGCGTCTCGCGGACGCCACGGCCGAGGAGCGTCGCTCACTCCGCCTGACTGAGCCGGGCCGCTCGCGTTCCACCCCAACCGCGGGCTCGGGTAGCTATTGCCTGCCGAAGGCCCGTCCCCGTGCGTAGGGGGATGTACCCGTGATGTGGGCGTGGGCTGCCCGGGTGGCGTCCCCCATTCGGGGGGAGAGCGGCCGTTGTCGGCTTGGTTGGGGGCGGCGCGGGGTTGGGTGGCGCTCGTACGATGAGTGCAGGAGAGGGAGGCCGATGTGACCATCTCGGATCTGGACCGCCTGCACTCGCAGCTCAGCCGCCTGGAGGACCAGTTCCCGGGCTATACGACAGAGATCGTTGAGGGCAACATCGTGATGAGTCCGGTCCGGCCGTATCACCTGGAGACCATCGTGGCGCTCTGGACCGGCCTTAGGGCGCAGCTGGCCGAGGAGTGGGCGCTGATCGGCGACGTCAGCGTGCCGATCAGTGAGGAGTTTGAGTTCTGTCCTGACCTCGCTGTCATTCCCGCGGTGGAGAAGGACAAGAATCTGACCCAGTACGCACCCTCGCTGGTGGAACTCGCGGTGGAGGTCGTCTCCCCGACGAGCGTCCGTAACGACTACGTCGTCAAGGACGAGCAGTACGCGAAGGCGGGCATTCCGGTGTACGTGATCTTCGACCCGTACCAGGCGCAGTGCGTCACGATGTGGAACCCCGGCCCTGACGGCTACCGGGGGCGCGACACGTTCCCCTACGGCGAGACCGTGTCGGTGAAGACGCCGCTGGGGGAGCTGAGCTTCGACACCGCCGAGCTGCCCGTCGATCCTGGGGAGCGGAAGGACTAGCTGTACGGGCTGGGGCCGATGCCCGCGCGGGGGGCGCGCCGGGGTGGGGTGCGGCGGAGCCAGAAGGCGGCGAGGACGCCGCCGATGAGGCCGAAGAGGTGGCCCTGCCAGGAGACACCGGAGTTCGTCGGCAGCACGCCCCACAGGATCGAGCCGTACAGCAGCAGCACGGTGATGCCGACGGTGATGTCCAGCGCGTCGCGTTCGACGAATCCGCGCACCAGCAGGTAGCCGAACAGGCCGAAGACGACGCCGGACGCGCCCGCGGTGTTGGTGCCGTCCGGGGCGGTGAGCCACACGCCCAGGCCGCTGACGACGATGATGACGAGCACGACGCCGATGAAGCGGCCCAGCCCGCGTACGGCCGCGAGGAAGCCGAAGATGACCAGCGGCACGGTGTTGGCGGCCACGTGGTCCCAGCCGAAGTGCAAGAACGCGGCCGGGAAGATGTCGGCCAGCTCGTCGGTCTGCCGGGGTTCGATGCCGTACTCGCCGACGATCGTGCCGCTGCCGGTGTCGAGGGCGGCGAGCAGCCACAGCAGGACGGCCCAGGAGAGCATGAACGTCGCCGCTGTCACTGCCCGGGAGCGGCGCGACGCGGGTGCGTTCGTGCCGCTCGGTCCGTACACCATGCCAACCCCCAGCAAACCGCCCGCCGACTGCTACAGCTCCAGCGTACGCAAGGTGTGCAGCAGCGAGGAGAGCTCCGGCTCGCGGAGGGTGGCGTAGGTGAGGGCGGCGAGCAGGTCCTGCGGGTGCAGCTGCTCGGCCCCGCCGGGAGCGGCGACGCGGACGACCTGGCCGGGGGCGAACTCCAGCCGCAGCGGCAGCGGGCCCGCGCCGGCGGGGGCCCGGGGGTCGAGGCGGGCGAGGTCCACGGTGAGGGCGGACAGGGCGCCGTGCCGGATGGCGAGGTCCAGGTGGACGGGATGGTCGGGGACGCGCGCGAGCTGGGTCAGGTCCGGGTCGCCGAGCTGGTGGCTGACCGGGCGCAGGGCGGCGGCGAGGCCGTGGGCGGCGTCGCGGGCGGGCAGGGTGACGGTGACGTGCTCGGCGCCGTCGCGGGTACCGGCGTCGCGCACGGAGGCGTGCTCGGTGAGCGTGGTGCGCACGGCGTCCACGAGGTGTTGCTGCACCTCGGCGGTGGTCAGCACGGACGTGGAGCGGGTCAGCCGCTCGGCGGGCGCGCCGGACTCGCCGCCGAGCACGTCCGCGAACTCGCCGAACGCCTCCGGGTCCACCCGTACCCACTCGCCGCGCAACGCCTGCTGGGCGACGTGCAGCGAGGACGGCAGATCGCCGGTCAGCTCTTCCAGCTCCGGCGTGTGCCGCAGCACCGGCCCGCGGTACCCGACGTCGGCGGCCAGCGCTCCCAGCCCGACGCGCACGTACAGCTGGTGGTTCACCGACGTCACGCCCAGTACGTCCGCGCCGCCGAAGCTGATCGCGGCGGCGGTGTCCACCCGTTCGGCGTGTGACAGCTCGTTCAGCGGCTTGCTGGCGCGGACGGCGGCGGCGAACTCCAGGTCCGCGAGCAGCCGCGCCTGTTCGCGCAGCCGCCACGGTTCGGCGCCGGGCCCGGCGCGGTGGGTCAGGTACTCCTCGATGCGCCGTGGCGAGGCGTCCAGGCGGCCGGTGACGGACACCGAGCCGTGCTCGCCGAGCTCTCCGACGGCGGCGGCCACCCGCAGGGCCGTCGTCAGTCGCTCCGTCGTACGGGAGGCCACGGTGACGACGGCGAGCAGTGCGACGCAGGTCAGGGCGGCGACGACGGCGGTCACCAGACGGCCGGTGCGCGGGCGGCGCGGCGGCGGCGGACTGGTGCGCGGGGCGGTGTCGATGGCGTTACTCCCTGACGTCGGTGGCCGTCGGTGCCGGGGCGGGGCGGGGGTCGGGCCGGGCCGGGCGGCTTGGTGGTCGGTCCGGGCCGGGGCGGGGCAGTCACGACCGGACGGGGCGTCCACTGCCGAGCCCCCGCGCCCCGTGCGGCCCTGGGGCCACGCTAGCGTCCGGCCGCGCGGGCCGTAGGCTCGGCGGGGTGACTGACGCTGAGCGCCGCCCGTGGATCGTCGGCGTCTCCGGAGCTTCCGGGACGCCCTACGCCGCCGCTGTGCTGCGCGCGCTGCTCGCGGCCGGGGAGCCGGTGGACCTGGTGGTCAGCCGCGCCGCCCGGCTCACCGTGCTGGACGAGACCGGGCACCCCTTCCGCGACGCCCACTGGGCCGACGACCTGCGCCGCTGGCTCGCGCGCGGCGCCGACGGCACGCCCGACGCGTTCGGTGACGTCCCGGTGGACGGCGTGCGCCACTGGGCCGCCGGTGACCTCGCGGCCGGGCCGTCGTCCGGCTCGTACCCGGCGCGCGGGATGCTGATCGTCCCGGCGTCCACGGCGTGCGTGGCCGGGGTGGCGCTCGGGCTGTCCAAGGATCTGCTGCAACGTGCGGCGAGCGTCACGCTCAAGGAGCGGCGGCCGCTGGTGGTGGCGGTGCGGGAAACGCCGCTGAACGGGTCCACGCTGCGGCACCTGGTCACCCTGGACGACGTGGGGGCGGTCGTGCTGCCCGCCTCGCCCGCGTTCTACGCCGGGGCGCGGCACATCCAGGACGCGGTGGACTTCGTCGCCGGGCGGGCGCTGGACGCGGTGGGGGTGCGGCACGGGCTGTACCGGCGGTGGGGCGGCGAGCTGGGCGCGGCGCGGGCTGACGCGGCGGAGTAGCCCCCGCCCCGGCTTCCGTCCCGTCCCGCCCCGGCTCCGTCCCGTCCCGCCTCGGCCCGGCTCCGTCCCTCCCCGCTTCCGTCCCTCCCCACTTCCGGTCTTCCGGCCCCGGCCCCAGCGGGAACACCTCGCAGGCGAGGGCGAGCGCATAGCTTAGATTCGGGTGTGCAGGGTACGTACAGGCGGCACAGTGGAAGGCAGCAGACGCATGGACGCGGTGGACAGACAGCTCATCCAGGCGCTGCGCGAGAACGGCAGGGCCTCCTACGCGGAGCTGGGCCGACTGGTCGGGCTGTCCGGACCGAGCGTCACCGACCGGATCAACCGGCTGGAGGCGGCCGGGGTCATCACCGGCTACCGCGCCACCGTGGACGCGCCGAGCCTCGGCCTGGGCGTCACCGCGCTGATCGGGATCTCGCTGTCCGACGCGACGGACCACGAGGACGTCGCCGGGCGGCTGCGCGAGCTGGTGGAGATCGAGGACTGCTGGTTCATCGCGGGCGACGACTCCTACATGCTCAAGGTCCGCGCCACCGACGTGGACGGGCTGGAGCGCACGATCCGCCGCCTGTCCGGCACCAAGGGCGTCTCGCGCACCCGGACGACGATCGTGCTGTCCACCAAGTGGGAGAACCGGGTCGGCGAGCTGCCGGACGCCGAGGACGCCGCCTGACGGCCGCCCCCAGCCCGGGCGGCTGACGCCGGGGGCGCCCCGACTTGTCCCGAATGGCGTGGCGTACGCTCGACTGCGGCGCGAGCGGGCGCGGGCGCGCGGCGCCGCCGGGAAGACACCGGGACGGCCGCCGCAGGGCGACGGGACCGACGCCGCACGGGCGCCGGGACGACAGGGAGGCGCGAGGTATGGACGCTGGGCTCAAGCGGGAGCTGGAGGCGAAGGTCCGCTCCGGCGAGCGGCTGACCCGGGAGGACGGCCTCGCCCTGTACGCGTCCGACGACCTGGCCTGGCTCGGCGACCTCGCCCACGAGGTGCGCACCCGCAAGAACGGTGACGCCGTCTACTTCAACGTCAACCGTCACCTGAACATGACCAACGTGTGCACCGCGTCGTGCGCCTACTGCTCCTTCCAGCGCAAGCCGGGGGAGAAGGACGCGTACACGATGCGCATCGAGGAGGCGGTGCGGCTCGCTCAGGAGATGGAGGGCGAGAACCTCACCGAGCTGCACATCGTCAACGGGCTGCACCCGACGCTGCCGTGGCGGTACTACCCGCGTTCGCTGCGCGCGCTGAAGGAGGCGCTGCCCGCCGATGTCTCGCTCAAGGCGTTCACCGCCACCGAGATCCACCACTTCGAGACGATCTCCGGCAGGGACGCGAGCGAGATCCTGGACGAGCTGATCGACGCGGGCCTGGAGTCGCTGACCGGTGGGGGCGCGGAGATCTTCGACTGGGAGGTCCGCCAGCACATCGTGGACCACGCCACCCACTGGGAGGACTGGTCGCGCATTCACCGCCTCGCGCACAGCAAGGGCCTGAAGACGCCGTGCACGATGCTCTACGGCCACATCGAGGAGCCGCGCCACCGCGTGGACCACGTACTGCGGCTGCGGGAACTCCAGGACGAGACGGGCGGGTTCCACGTCTTCATCCCGCTGCGCTACCAGCACGACTTCGTGGACATGAAGGACGGCAAGATCCGCAACCGGCTCCAGGCCCGCACCACGATGGCCACCGGCGCTCAGGCGCTGAAGACGTTCGCCGTCTCCCGGCTGCTGTTCGACAACGTGCCGCACGTGAAGGTCTTCTGGGTCATGCACGGCGTCCAGACGGCGCAGCTCGCGCTCCAGCACGGCGCGGACGACATGGACGGCTCGGTCGTCGAGTACAAGATCACCCACGACGCCGACGACTACGGCACCCCGGACAAGCTCACCCGCGAGGACCTGCTGGAACTCATCCGCGACGCCGGTTTCCGCCCCGTCGAGCGCAACACCCGCTACGAGACGGTGCGCGAGTACCCCGGCCCGGACCCGGACCGGCGCGAGTCGCCGCAGCCGATGCGGGTGTGAGCCACCGTCCTCACGGGGGCCGCCGCTGACCTGACGACGTAACCAGCCCGCCCGGCCCGCCAGGCGCACACCCACCCCACCAGAGCCAGCAGGACCGCCAGGAGAAGGAAGACACCGCTGTGACCAGCAGCCCGAGCCCCGACCCCACGGGAACCAGCCCCGCCGGAACCGGCACCACCGAGACCGGGACCGCAGCAACGGGCACCACCGGAACCGAGACCGCCGCGAGGGGCGCCACCGGAACCGAGACCGCCGCGAGGGGCGCCACCGGAACCGGAGCCGGGGCCACCGGAACCGGGACCGGCGCCACCGGAGCCGGGGCCGCCACCGCCACCCCCCGCGCCGGAGCCGACGCCCCGGGCGGCGCCGCGCGGCAGCCCGCCCGGCACGCCACCCTGCGCTACACACTGATGCGGATCGGCCTGTTCGCCGCCAGCTTCCTGGTGCTGTCGGTGCTGGCCTGGTTCGGGATCATCCCCGAGGGCATCGGGAAGTCGAACCCGCTGTGGCTGCTGGCGCTGGCCATCCTCGTCTCCGCCCCGCTCAGCCTGGTGCTGCTGCGCACCCAGCGCGAGGCGATGGCCCAGCAGATCGGGCCGCGCATGGACCGCGTCTCGGGCTCGGTCAAGAGCCGTATCGCCGCCCAGCGCGACCACGAGGACGGCGTCTGACGCGCGGGCTCACCGCCCACGGCGTCTGCGCGCGGGGCCGCCGCCACGGCGTCCCAGCCGCCGGTGTAACGCCCCTCACACCCCCTCACTCACCCCACCGGGAATCCACCTTCCCCGGCGGGGTGTTGTGCTCTCACGTACCCGGCACCCAAAGGCAAGCTTTGGGTGCCTCAAAGACCGAGTGTTAGCGTGAGGCCCATGACGACCACAGCCCCGCCCGGTGCCGCCCTGCGCGGCGCGCTGCTGGTGGCGCGGCTGCACGTCGATCTCTGCCGCTGTCGCACCATGGCCTGTCCCCCGGGCACGGCCTGCCCTCCCGCAGGCTGACCACCCCGCGCCCCCTGGCGGCGCCCCGGCGGCCGGACGACAATCTCCGGCGATCGCCCCCGCGTGTCCTGCTTCCCGCACAGCTCTCCTCGTTCCCGCACAGCTTTCCTCGCCAGCTTCCGCACCGGAGTGTGTCCGTGTCCCCCACCCCACCCCAGTCCACGGCGCCCGCCACCCCGGCGGGCGCCGACCGTCCCGCCCGCGAACGCCGCTTCCCCCGCATACCGTTCTGGGCGCAGATCCTCGCCGGTCTCGTCCTCGGCGTGCTGCTCGGCTGGCTCGCCCGCAGCGCCGACCTCGCCTGGCTCGGCTCCGGCCTGGACCGGATCGGTGGCCTGTTCGTCCAACTGCTGAAGCTGGCCGTCGCGCCCCTGGTGTTCTTCGCGATCGCCCTGTCCATCACCAAGCTCCGCGACGTCTCCAACGCCGCCCGGCTGGCCAGCCGCACCCTGCTGTGGTTCCTGGCCACCTCGCTGATCGCCGTGGCGATCGGCCTGACGATCGGCCTGCTCACCAACCCGGGCGCCGGTACCGGTCTCACCCCCGAGGACGGGGCGCGGCCGGAGAGCTCCGGCTCCTGGCTGGACTTCCTCACCGGCATCGTCCCCACCGACGTCATCACGCCGTTCACCGAACTCCAGGTGCTCCAGATCGTCTTCATGGCCGCCGTCACCGGCGTCGCCGCGCTGAAGCTGGGGGAGAAGGCGGAACCGCTGCTGCGGGTCGGCGAGTCGGTGCTGGCGCTGCTCCAGAAGGCGCTGTGGTGGGTCATCCGCCTGGCCCCGATCGGCACGCTGGGCCTGATCGGCCGCGCCATCAACGAGTACGGCTGGGACCTGCTGGGCCAGTACGCCACGTTCACCGCCGACATCTACGTCGGCTGCCTGCTGGTGATGTTCGGCGTCTACCCGCTGCTGCTCGCGCTCGTCGGCCGGGTCAGCCCGGTGCAGTTCTTCCGGGGCGCCTGGCCCGCGATCCAGCTGGCGTTCGTCTCCCGTTCCTCGGTGGGCACCATGCCGGTGACGCAGAAGGTCGTCGAGCGGCTGGGCGTGCCGAAGGAGTACGCGAGCTTCAGCGTCCCGTTCGGGGCGACGACCAAGATGGACGGCTGCGCCGCGATCTACCCGGCGCTCGCGGCGATCTTCGTCGCGGAGATCTTCGGCGTCACCCTGGGCGTGCAGGACTACCTGCTCATCGCCTTCGTCTCCGTCATCGGCTCCGCCGCGACGGCCGGTCTCACCGGCGCGACCGTCATGACCACCCTGACCCTCTCCACGCTCGGGCTCCCGCTGGAGGGCGTCGGCCTGCTGCTGGCGATCGACCCGATCCTGGACATGATCCGCACGGCGACGAACGTCACCGGCCAGGCGGTGGTCCCGGTGCTGGTCTCGGCGCGCGAACGCATCCTGGACACGGACGCGTTCGCCACCGCGAAGTCCTTCGACCTCAACGAGGACCCCGCGCCACAGCGCGACCAGCGCGCGGAGCCCGCCCCGGCCCCCGCCTGACCCCCTCCCTGCCCTCAGCCGCGTGGGCGGCGTCCCACAGCCGGGGCGCCGCCCACGGCCGCCCACCCGCCCCGCCCGCCGCTGGCAACGGCAGCCTCACCCCCCGGCACGTTGCCGGAGCCCGGGCCGCGCGCCGGGCGGGTAGCCGCTTGTCCGCCGGGTGGGGCGCGGTCGTCTCGCGCGCCGGGGTGGTCGTGAAAAGGGTGTGGGGATTCGGCGGTGGGGGGTGGTGGGGACGGGCGGGATGCGGCACCCTGCGGGTCCGTACGTTTCGTCGCACTGCTGTCCACAGCGGCCGGGCACGGAGGGGACGCCACGCATGACCACACCGCCGCGCGGGTCCGCGCAGCACCGTGCGCCACGGCGTGGTGCCGCCCGCGCCACCCTGCCCCCGGTCGGCGGCGGCACCCGGCCCGCGCAGCTCGTGCCCCCGCTGCTGCGCCGCGCCCGGGACGGCACCGTGCGCCAGGCCGAGATGCTGCCGCTGGTGCCCCCGGTCACGCACGGCTCGCTCGCGGACATCCCGTTCACCAACGCCGCCGAGGCGCCGGACGCCGTCGTGCTCGCCCGGCGGCGTCCGGACGGCGGCTGGGAGGACGTCACCTGCGCCTCCTTCGCCGGGCAGGTGATGGCCCTCGCGCGCGGTCTGCTCGCCTCCGGCATGCTGCCCGGCGACCGGCTGGCCATCATGGCGCCCACCAGCTACGCCTGGACGCTGCTGGACTTCGCCGCCTGGGCCTGCGGCCTGATCACCGTGCCGGTCTACCCCACCTCGTCGGCCGCGCAGGCCCGCTGGATACTCCAGGACGCGGGCGTCACCGCCATCGCGGTACACGACGTGCAGGGGGCGCGGCTGATCAGCGGCATCCGGGGCGCGCTGCCGTGGCTGCGGCACCTGTGGCAGCTGGACAACGGCGTCATCGAGCAGCTGGCGGCGGCCGGGCGGGGCATACCGGACGCGCTGGTCACCGAGCGGCGCGCCTGCCTGACACCGGACAACGTGGCCACGCTCATCTACACCTCCGGCACCACCGGGCGGCCCAAGGGCTGCATGCTCACCCACGGCAACTTCCTCGCCGAGGTGGACAACGCCGTCGAGCTGCTGCACCCGGTGTTCCGGACCCTCAGCGACGAGCCCGCCTCCACGGTGCTGTTCCTGCCGCTCGCCCACGTCTTCGGCCGCATGGTGGCGATCGGCTGCCTGCGCGCCCGGGTCCGGCTCGGCCACGCCCCCAGCACCGACACCGACGAGCTGATCTCCGCTTTCGGCACCTTCCGGCCGACGTTCCTGCTGGCGATCCCCTACGTGCTGGAGAAGGTCTACAACCGGGCCCGCGCGACGGCCGAGGAGATGCGCCGCGCGTCGTCGTTCGAGCGCGCCGCGAAGGTCGCCGTCCGGTTCGGGGAGGCCACCACGGCCGCCACCGCCGAGGGCGGCCGGGGGCCCGGCGTCGCCCTGCGCGCGGCGCGCGGGCTGTATGACGCGCTGGTGTACCGGCGGATCAGGACGGCGCTCGGCGGCCACGTGCGCCACGTCATCTCCGGCGGCTCGCCGCTGGGGCGGCGGCTGACGGCGTTCTTCGCGGGCGCGGGGATCGAGGTCTACGAGGGGTACGGGCTGACCGAGACGACGGCCGCCGCCACCTGCACGCCGCCGCTGCGGCGCAAGCTGGGCACGGTCGGCTGGCCGATGCCCGGCACGGCGGTACGCATCGCGGCCGACGGCGAGGTGCTGCTGAAGGGCGCGACGGTCTTCGGCGGCTACTGGGACGCGCAGCGGCAGGCCGTCGTCCCGGAGACCGACGCCCAGGGCTGGCTGCCCACCGGCGACATCGGCTCACTGGACGACGAGGGCTACCTGACGATCACCGGGCGCAAGAAGGATCTGATCATCACCTCGGGCGGCAAGAACATCGCGCCCGCACCGCTGGAGGACTGGCTGCGCGCCCACCCACTCGTCGGCCAGTGTCTCGTCGTCGGCGACAACCGTACCCACCTCGCCGCGCTGATCACCCTGGACCCGGACGGGCTCGCCCACTGGTGCCGCATGCACGGCAAGGAAGCAGGCGAAGCGATGCCGATCCGCGAGCTGGCCGGGGATGCCGACCTGCGCCATAACATCCAGCAGGCGGTCACCGAGGCTAACCAGCTCGTCTCCCACGCCGAGGCGATCCGCCGCTTCACCGTGCTGCCGATCGTCTTCAGCGAACGCACCGGCCACGTGACGCCGTCCCTGAAACTCCGCCGCGACCGGATCGTCCGCGACTTCGCCCGCGAGATCGACGCGATGTACCGGGATTGACGTAGCCGGGGGCTGAAACGGGTGCGTATGCGGACGTAAGCCGTGTTTCGTTACCCTGGACGTAAGCCCGGAACGTCGGCCCGCTGGCCAGCTTCCGCGCGATGTCGTGCGCAAGCTGGCGAGAAGCGAAGACGGGCGCGTCGCGTTCGCGGGACCTCCGACGCACAGAGGTGCGAGATGACCACGGCAGCCCACCCCCAGCACACCGGCCACGACCACGAGCACGGGCCGGCGTGCGACCACCAGAGCATCGAGCACGGCGACCACGTGGACTACGTGCACGACGGCCACCTCCACCGCGCGCACGACGGGCACTGGGACGAGTGCGAGCCCACCGGGCACGTCGAGCACCCGGGGCACGACCACCAGCACGGCGAGGACTGCGGCCACGAGGCGGTGCCGCACGGCGACCACGTGGACTACCTCCACGACGGCCACCGCCACGCCGCCCACGACGGCCACTGGGACGACCACTGAGGGCTTGCCGGGAAGCAACACCTTGATTCCCCGCGAGCTCTTAGCCCACCGCGCTCCGGCGGCCGTGGGCTGTCCGGGCCACGCGAACGCGGTGGCCCGCGCCCAGACGGCGCGCCCTACCCGGTCAGCCGCTGGTCCAGCCAGGACACCGCGCCGGGGAACCCGACGGTCGCGCCGGTGACGTGGCCCAGCGGCAGCGCGGTGAAGGTGACATCCGCGCCCCGGGTGCGCCACATGTCGCGCAGCTCGGTCCCGGCCCGGTAGGGGATCAGCGTGTCCAGCGCCCCGTGATACAGGTACACCGGCGCGGCCGGGGCCGTCCGGCCCAGCTCGGACTGCCCGAGCCTGCGCCGCCAGTCCGGTTCCTGAAGCGGGTTGGTCGTCGTCACGTCGTCGATCCGGCCGAAGGGGAACGTGGCCGTGTTCACCTCGACGCAGTGGCTTTTCGCGAGGCGCACCTGCTCGCGCCCGCGCTCGTTGAGGTAGCGGTCCAGCTCCAGTTCGGGGAACGCGGCGTCATGGCCGACGGCGGCCATCACGATCAGCCCCGCGCCCGCGCGCCCGTCGTTGAACTCGGCGACCTCCAGCAGATCGCGCGGCACCCCGCCGGTGGTGACACCGCGCACGTCCAGCTCGGGCGCGTACGCCGCGTGCAGCTGCGCCGCCCAGCTCGACGCCTGCCCGCCCTGCGAGTAGCCCATGAGGCCGACGGGGGCGTCGTCCGCGAGACCGGCCTGCGGCAGCCGGAACGCCGCGCGGACCACGTCGAGCAGGGCGTGCCCGGCGCTGCGCCCGACGGTGTAGGTGTGCACGCCCGGGGTGCCCAGGCCCTCGTAGTCGGTGACGGCGACGGCCCAGCCCTGGTCCAGCGCCTGCTGGATCAGTGTGCCCTCCTTCGTCAGCCCGTCCGGGAAGGTGCGCGAGGGCGCGCAGTGGTCGGCCAGGCCCACGGTGCCCACGGCGTACCCGACGACCGGACGCGGGCCGGTGCGCCCGTCGGAGGGGACGATCACGGTGCCGGAGACGGTGGTGGGCGCGCCGTCGGCCGTCGTGGAGCGGTAGTGCACCTTCCACGAGCGCGCGTCGGAGGGCGTGACCGGGTTCGGCTTGAAGGGCTGCGGCTCGGCCCGCAGGACGTCGCCGGGACGTGCGGCGTGCGGCTCCGCTTCCGGCCCGGCCGCCCCGAGGGGAGACGCGGGTGCGGCCGGAGCTGGCGGCGGGGCCGGGGCCGCGCTGGCCGCCGGTGCTCCGGCCGCCGTGGCGGCGGTGAGGGCGAGCGCGGCGCCCGCGATGAGCAACGCGTCGCGCAGCCGGTGGGGTGGACGCATACGGGGTCTCCCAACAGGTGGGGGTTGCCGGGGGTCTTGGGGACCGTACAGGGCACGCGGCGCGGTCGCTGACCCGGCGGCTCAGGTCGGTTGACCGCACGTCCCCGTCACCGTAGGCCGCGCCCCTGCGCCCCGCCCGCCCGGTGTCCGCCGACCGGAGCACCGGAGCACCGGAGCACCGGAGCACCTGCGGCCAGCGCCTTCCGCTCCCGTCCCGGCGGAGCGCGCCACCGCAGGACAGCGTGCGCACCGACCGGTGTTCGAATAACTCGGCGCAGGGCGGGCATGCGGCTGGTCGCGGAGTCGAGCGAAGGGTTGGGCGGATGGGCATACGCAGTGTGGGCGTGGAGGAAGAGTTGCTCCTGGTGGACCCGGCCAGCGGGGAGCCGCGGGCGGTCGCCGGGGCGGCGCTGGCCTACGCGGACGACGACACGCGGCTGGAGAGCGAGTTGCAGCGCGAGCAGCTGGAGACCGGCACCCGCCCGATGACCACCATGAGCGAGCTGGCCGCTGAGGTACGCCGCTGGCGCCAGGAGGCGTCCCGGCACGCCCGCCGGGCTGGCGCGGAGGTCGCGGCCCTGGGCACCTCACCCCTGGCCGTGGAGCCGTCGGTGAGCATCGGTGAGCGCTACCAGCGGCTCCAGGAAGAATTCCGGATGACCGCCGAGGAGCAGCTGACCTGCGGCTGCCACGTCCACGTGAGCGTGGACTCAGAGGAGGAGGGCGTCGCCGTCCTCGACCGGATCAGGCCGTGGCTCGCCCCGCTTCTCGCCCTCAGTGCCAACTCCCCGTACTGGCAGGGACGCGACAGCGGCCACGAGAGCTACCGCACCCAGGTCTGGGGACGCTGGCCCTCGGCCGGACCGGTGGAACCGTTCGGCACGCCCGAGCGCTACCACGAGACGATCAAGGCCCTGCTCGACACCGGCACCCTGCTCGACACCGGCATGGTCTACTTCGACGCCCGGCTCTCGCAGCGCTACCCCACGGTGGAGATCCGCGTCGCCGACGTCTGCCTCGACCCCTCCGACACCGTGCTCATCGCCGCCCTGGCGCGCGGCCTGGTGGAGACGGCGTCCCGCCAGTGGCAGGCGGGCGAGCCGCCCGCCCCGGTGACGGCCGGGCTGCTGCGCCTGGCGAGCTGGCGCGCGGCCCGCTCCGGCCTGACCGACGCCCTGGTCCACCCCCTGACCTGGACCCCGGCCCCGGCGGAGACCGTGGTGCGCGCCCTGGTGGACCACGTCAGGGACGCCCTGTCCGACACGGGCGACCTGGAACTGGTCAAGGACGGCCTCGCCACCCTCCTCCAGCGCGGCACCGGCGCCCACCGCCAGCGCACCACCCACACCCGCTCCGGCGACCTGCACACCGTGGTCACCGACGCGGTGACCGTCACCCTCTCCTGACGAGCACCGGTCCTGCGGAGCACGGGGCTCCTGAGAGCCGTGCGCGCCCCTGCCAGCGCGTTACGCCTGCTGGACGAGGGTCAGGGTATTGCCGTCGGGGTCGGGGAGGGTGGTGAGCCGGAAGCCCGCTGAGGTGTTCTGCGGGGCGGGGGCATCGTGGGTGCGGGCCAGGGCGTCCACATCCTCGACGGCCAGGGTGACGGCGGCGGAGCCCGCGTGGGTCGGATCGTGGAAGACCTGGATCGCCCCGCCACCGGGGGCGTGCCATTCGGCGAGCCCGGACATGGGCTCGCGGTCGGCGGGGCGGCCCCACAGGCGTGAGTACCAGGAGCAGGCGGCGGAGTGGTCGGCCACGGGGATGACCGCGTGAACCTTGGTGATAGCCATACGGCGCAGGGTAGGACCCCGCGTGCGGAACCGCTTCTGCGCGCGCTCACCCCGGGCCTGCCCGCACCCCGGGCCAGCGCTCACCCAGGCGGGCGCACACCGCAGGCCAACGCCCGGCTCCGTCAGGCGGTCGAGCCGTTCGTCTCTGCACTGCGCCGCGAGGACGCCACCCCGGCGGCCACCGGCTCGCTCACCGTCCGTGCCGAGACGGACGACGGCCACCGTCTTGCTGTACCGCCCGGTAGCCCCGCGCGGCCCACCCCGGTCTGGACAGGACCGCAGGTCAGCGCGGGCGCGTTCACTCCAATGGGCGACGCCCATGCGGTGTGGTGCGCGGCGGCGGCGCACCGTGGAGGGCATGAGGCCGCGCAAGGTCGCGTCGGCGGTGGCGCTGCTGCCGCTGGCGGTGCTCGTGACCTGGAGCGTTCCGGAGCGGATGGCGGCGCCGGACCGGGAGGGGACGCGGGCCGCGCCCGCCGCGCCCCGGCCGCCGATCGTCGCCCGGCTGAGCTGGCACGCGGACGAGGACGCGGTACGCGAGGAGCCCGCGTACTCCGGGCCGGTGGAGGGCGTCGTCATCCACCACACGAACCACCCGAACGGGTACGACTGCGAGCGGGACGTGCCGGGGCTGCTGCGCGCGATGCAGGACGCGCACATCGAGGGCAAGGGGTGGGACGACCTGGGCTACAACTTCGTGGTGGACAAGTGCGGCAACGTCTACGAGGGGCGCGCGGGCGGCGTGCACCGGCCGGTGCTCGGAGCGCACACCAAGGGATTCAACACCCACACCGTGGGCATCGCGGCGCTGGGACGGTTCGAGGAGGGCGAGGAGGTGCCGCGCGCGATGCTGGACGCCATCGCGGCGGTGGCCGCCTGGAAGCTGCGCCCCGGGGTGGACCCGCGCGGGAGCGTGCGGCTCGTCTCCACCAACGACGCCAGCCGCTACCCGGAGGGAACGGCGGTGAAACTGGACGTCATCACCGGCCACCGGGACGCCTACGACACCGACTGCCCCGGCCAGGCGCTGTACGACGCCCTCCCCTGGCTGCGCACCCACACCGCCCGCCTGCGGGAGTAACACCCCGGCGGGCCGGGACGGGCGGCCGGGTGGCCGGGGCGGCTACGCGCGCGGGAAGCGGGCCTGGAGGTCCCAGATTGCCGGGTTGTCGGCGAGGTCGTCGTGCAGGTCGGTGAGGTCGGCGAGGAGGTCGTGCAGGAAGTCGCGGGCCTCGCGGCGCAGCTCGCTGTGCAGGACGGTGAGCGGCGGCTCGTCGGGCGTCCAGTCTGCGCTGATCCGCACCGTGCCGAAGCGGCGGGTGAAGCGCAGGCGGTCGGTGGACTCGGTGAAGTCCAGCTCCGCGCGCTGCGGGCGGGCGGCGCGGCTGCCCAGCGGGTCCCGGTCCAGCCGCTCGACGACGTCGCACAGGGCCCACGCGAAGTCCAGCACCGGCACCCAGCCCCACGCGGTGGCCAGCTCCCGGTCGGTGTCCACGTCGGCGAGGTAGACATCACCGCAGAACAGGTCGTGCCGCAGCGCGCGGACGTCGGCGTCCCGGTACCGCGTCTGCGGCGGGTCCGGGAACCGCCGCGAGAGCGCGTAGCCGATATCGATCACCGCCCGATGCTCCCACGCCCGGCCGCGCCCCCGGCACCCGGCCGGGGGCGGTTGGCGTCAGCGCTTGACGGGTGTGGCGTGGGAGGCGTCGCCGCGCGGCGAGGGCACCGCGCCGTCGGCCCCCTCGCGCAGCCACACCGTGCGCTGCGGGAACGGCAGCTCGACCCCGGCGGCGTCCAGCCCCTCCTTCACCCGGCGCCGCAGCTCGCGCGTGACGGCCCACTGTTTGAGCGGCTGCGTCTTGGCCGCCATGCGGACGACGACGCCGTCCGCGTCCAGCGACTGCACGCCCCACACCGACGGGTCCTCCAGCAGCACGTCCGCGAACTCCGGGTCGTTGCGCAGGGCCAACCCCGTCTCCTCCAGCACGCGGTAGACGGTGTCGAGGTTGGAGTCGTAGGCGACGGAGACGTCCAGCACCGCGCGCGCCCAGTCCTGGCTGTCGTTGCGCACGCGCATGATCTCGCCGTTGCGGATGTGCCACAGGCCGCCGTTGAGGTCGCGCACCTGCGTCAGCCGCAGCCCGACGTTCTCCACCTCGCCCACGGCTTCGCCCAGGTCCACGATGTCCCCGACGCCGTACTGGTCCTCCGCCATGATCAGCAGGCCGGACAGGTAGTCCGCGACCAGGCTTTGCGCGCCGAAGCCGATGGCCAGGCCCACCACACCGGCGCTCGCCAGCAGCGGGCCGAGCGCGATCCCGAGCTCGCCCAGCACCATCGCCAGGCCCATGACCGCGATGACGACGGTGACGATGCTGGTGAGCACCGCGCCGATGGTCCTGGCCCGCTGCTCGCGGCGCTCGCGCGCGCGGCTGGGGTCGCGCTGGAGCACGGCCGGGCCGCGTCCGCGCCGGGGCGTGTCACCGTTCGACGGCTGGAGGATGCGCTGCACCACCCGGCTGATCGCCCGCTTGGCCAGCGCCCGCACGACCCACGCGGCGATGACGATCAGCAGGATGCGCAGCACGCCGACCGCCAGGCCCTCGCCGTTGTCCTGAAACCACTCCGTCACGTCGGCCGCCTGCATGCTCAGCTCCGTTGGGTGCACGGGGAAACTCCGCCCTTCAGCTCGTCACGCCTCGTTCGCTCATCGGGGGAACGTACGCGGGCTCCGGCGACGGGGTCAAAGCCCGGCCGGTGGTCCCGCACGGTGCGGGAACGTCACCTGATCACCCGATGGGATGGTTCAGGCCCGGACGCGTCCGACGACGCCCGCCTACCCTGGGAGCATCGCTCCGCACGAAGGAGGCTCTGTGGCACTGGCAGCACCCGAGCGGGAACCCAGCGCGGCCGCCGAGGAGCGGCACGCGGCGGTGGAGGACGCCTTCGAAGCGTTGAGCGCGGCAGCCCCGGAGGGATGGCGCGTGGAACTGGTCGAAGGAGAGATCCACGTGGTACCACCCGCGAACGGGGATCACGAAGAGGTCGTGTCGGAGCTGTCCGGGCAGGTGCGGGACCACCGCAAGGACCTGGGCCGGTACACGAACCTGGGTCTGCGCCTGCCCGGTACCGCCGCTGGGGGCCAGGTCCCGGGGAAGGTGATTCCCGACCTGGTGCTGGCGCCGAAGGGGAGCTTCAGCGGCTCCGGGGAGTACCACGACCCGGACCCGGTGTTGCTGGTCGCCGAGGTCACGTCCGCGTCCACCGGGGGCAACGACCGCATGAAGAAGCTGCGGGCCTACGCCCGGGCGGGCATCCCGCACTACCTCCTCATCGACCGCGAAGCCGGACGGGTCACCTTGTACTCGGACCCCAGGAGCGAGCACTACGCCCGCAGCTCCTCGGCCGACATCTCTGCCAAGATCAGCCTGCCGGACCCGCTCGGCTTCGACCTCGACACCGGCCAGTTCCCCCTCGCCTGACCGCCCCGGCGCCAGCTCCCCGGGCCGCGTGCGGGGAGCTGGCGCGTCCGCACGGGGTGCGGGGCGGCCTGCTGGGAGCGGCCGACGGCGTTAGCGGGTGCCCGGGGCGCAGCAGGCGTCGGGCGCGGCACCGGCGCTCGCGGGGGCGGCGTTCGCGGGGGCGGCGGGCGCGGCACCGGTGGGCGCGGTGTCGGCGCTCGCGGGGGCGGCGGGCGCGGCACCGGTGGGCGCGGTGTCGGCGCTCGTGCCGAAGGCGTCGGCGTCGGCCTTGACGACGTAGACCTCCCACGGCTCCGCGCCCGGCGCGGTCACCCACACCTTGTCCTGGAGCGCGTAGCAGCAGGTGGTGTCCGCCTCCTCGAAGGTGACCAGCCCGGCGTCCTTCAGCCGCTGCGTGGCGGCGTCCACGGCTTCGGTGGACTCCACCTCGACGCCGAGATGGTCCAGCCGGGTTTCGGTGTCCGCGTCGCCCTCGATGAGGACGAGCTTGAGCGGCGGCTCGGTGAGCGCGAAGTTGGCGTAGCCCTCGCGGCGCTTGGCGGGCTCGGCGCCGAACAGCTTGCTGTAGAAGGCGACCGACTGCTCCAGGTCGGGAACGCGCAGGGCCAGCTGAGCTCGGGACATGGCTGTCTCCCAGAGGTTGTATTGATGTCCTTCGATGCAAGCTTGCGTCATGGATCGAAGAACGTCAACATAGAGCCATGTCGAAACAAGAGCTTCCCGTGGTGGAGCCGGACGCCGACGGGGTGACAGCGGGCTGCTGCCCGGGCCTGCTCAGCGCACCGCTGGACCAGGAGCAGGCCGTCGAACTGGCCCGCGTCTTCAAGGCGCTGGGCGACCCGGTGCGGCTGCGGCTGCTGTCGATCATCGCCTCGCGGGCGGGCGGCGAGGTGTGCGTCTGCGACCTGACGCCCGCGTTCGACCTCTCCCAGCCGACGATCTCCCACCACCTCAAACTCCTGCGCGAGGCCGGGCTGATCGACTCCGAACGCCGGGGCACCTGGGTGTACTACCGCCTGCTGCCGGAGATGACCGACCGCCTGGCGGGCATCCTCACCCGCCCCGCCGGTCAGCCGCTGCCCACCCGCCCGGGAACCGCCGCATGAGCGCCCCCGCCCCGCCGCCCGCGAAACTCTCCTTCATTGACCGCTACCTCGCGGTGTGGATTCTCGCCGCGATGGCCGCCGGGCTCGGTCTCGGCCGCCTCGTCCCCGGCCTCGGTGACGCCCTTGCCCGGGTGACCATCTCCGGCGTCTCCCTGCCGATCGCGCTCGGCCTGCTGGTGATGATGTACCCGGTACTCGCCAAGGTGCGCTACGACCGGCTGGAGACCGTCACCCGCGACCGCCGCCTCCTCCTCACGTCCCTGGTGCTCAACTGGGTGCTCGGCCCCGCGCTGATGTTCGCGCTCGCCTGGCTGTTCCTCCCGACCTCCCCGACTACCGCACCGGGCTGATCATCGTCGGCCTGGCCCGCTGCATCGCCATGGTCATCATCTGGAACGACCTCGCCTGCGGCCACCGTGAGGCCGCCGCCGTGCTCGTCGCGCTGAACTCCGTCTTCCAGGTCCTCGCCTTCGCCGCGCTCGGCTGGTTCTACCTCTCCGTGCTGCCCGGCTGGCTCGGACTGGAACAGATCTCGCTGGACGTGTCGGTGTGGGGGATCGCCGCCAGCGTGCTCGTCTTCCTCGGCATCCCGCTCGCCGCCGGATACCTGACCCGCCGCCTGGGCGAGCGTACCCGGGGCCGCGCCTGGTACGAGGGCCAACTGCTGCCCCGCCTCGGCCCCTTCGCCCTCTACGGCCTGCTGTTCACCATCGTCATCCTGTTCGCGCTCCAGGGCGAGGCCATCACCTCCCACCCCTGGGACGTCGCCCGCATCGCGCTGCCCCTGCTGGTCTACTTCACCGTGATGTGGGCCGGTTCGCTGGCCCTGGCCCGCGCGGTGCGCCTGGACTACCCGCGCGCTACGACCCTGGCCTTCACCGCCGCCGGCAACAACTTCGAGCTGGCCATCGCCGTCGCCATCGCCACCTTCGGCCCCACCTCCGGGCAAGCGCTCGCCGGGGTCGTCGGTCCGCTGATCGAGGTGCCGGTGCTCGTCGGCCTGGTGTACGTCGCCCTCCGCCTGCGCCGCCACTTCCCGGCCGCTCCCGGCGACCCCGCCGACCCCGGCGCCTCCGGCGTGCCCGGCGGCCCCGCCGTCTCAGCCGACCCCGCCGCACCCCTTCCGGCCGCGACCCCGGCCGCCGTCACCGAGGACTCCGCCCGTGCCTGACTCCCGCTCCCGCCCGACCGTGCTTTTCGTCTGCGTCCACAACGCCGGACGCTCCCAGATGGCCGCCGCCTACCTCACCCACCTCGCGGGCGACGCCGTAGACGTCCGCTCCGCGGGCTCCGCCCCGGCCGACGCCGTCAACCCGGCGGTGGTGGAAGCGATGTCCGAGGTCGGCATCGACATCTCCGCACGCACGCCGAAGCTGCTCACCCCGGACGCGGTACAGGCGTCCGACGTCGTGATCACCATGGGCTGCGGCGACGCCTGCCCCGTCTACCCCGGCAAGCGCTACCTCGACTGGCAGCTCGCGGACCCGGCTGGTCAGGGCGTAGCCGCCGTCCGCCCGATCCGCGACGAGATCGCCACCCGCGTGCGCGGCCTGCTCACCGAACTGGGCGTCACCCCACCCCACTGAGCACGACGGCCGCCCCGGCCTACTGCACCGGGGCGGCCTGGTGTTCCCGTGGCGTCAGCCGCCGAACCGGCCCGCCTTCACCTCACCCAGAAACGCGACCCACTGCGCGGTCGGCATCGCCAACGCCCGCCCACGCGGACGCTTGCTATCCCGCACAGGCACCACCCCGGTGTGCGCCAGGCCCGGCGCACACTCGACGCACTCGCCACCGTTTCCGCCGCTGTAACTCGACTTGACCCACGGCGGGTTCACGCGAGGCTTCCGTCCCTGACGCCCGTGACGAAGGCGGACCACTGGTCAGTGGGGAAGGCGAGCGCCTGACGAGGAGCCTTGCTGTCCCGCACTGGGACGACGCCCTCGGCGGCGAAGCTGGGGGCGTATTCGACGCACTCGCCACCGTTTCCGCCGCTGTGGCTCGACTTGACCCAGTGAGCCTGAGAGAGGTCAGGAATGTGCTTCATGGCTGTACGCCTCCATCGCTTCACGAATCATCGCCAGCGAGTCTTCTGGTGACCGCGCGGCGGCTCGGAGGCAATCGTACGTGGCCTGGGCCTCCTCGACTGCGGAGGCAGACTCGTCAACGTGGCCACGGATCGAGGTTTCGGTGTACACGACCGGGAGTCCATCTTGCTGCGTTAGCACGATGAACTGCGAGTGAGCTGCGGGGGCTCCGGCGCTGAACGGCAACACTTGGACTGTGACGTGCGGCGCCTCGGCTTGCTCCAGCAAGTAACTCATCTGCTCCGCCATGACACCTGGCCCGCCTACCTTGATCCGCAAGCAGGCTTCATGAAGGATGGCCCACAGCAGTGGGGGATTTTCCCGGCGCATGACTTCACGACGCCGCACTCGTGCAGCCACCCTGTCGCTGATCTCAGCCGCACTCTCCCGGGGATGTGCTGAGCGGTACACGGCAGTGGCGTACGCCTCGGTTTGGAGCATCCCCATGATCATGGAGTTTGAGTAGTTGCAGATGCTTGCCGCGCTCTGCTCCAGCTTCACGTACGGCACGAACCACGATGGGTGACTGCGCTCGACGATCTGTTGCCGGAGTCGGGTGAAGTACCCACTGGTGTTGAAGAAGCGGTCGCAGGCAGCGACGAACTGTTCGCTGGCCAGCAGGGTGCCGTTCTCCACCTTGGAGATGTACGGCGCCTTGTAGTGCGTGGCAATGGCCAGTTCCCTTTGCGTCACGCCCGCGTGCATGCGGGCGTAGAAGACCTCGCGCCCCAGGTAGGCGGCCCCGTCCAGTGGTTCCTGCTTGAGCATCATCCGCAGAACTCCCCGAGTTTCCCGATGGCTTGGAAATCGAACAACCCTGTTCAGCGCAGGGCTGGCCGGTGATGGTTGGAGCACGCACAGTCATCGCGTACGTACAACGAAACCCCCTCATCGGCACAAAGGCAACCCCATGGTGACAATCCATCAGAAAATTCTCGTACCGCTCCCACCGCTCCCGGCCTGCCGGAGTCTGAGCGACGACGAGTTGCGCCGCCTGCTCGCGGCCCTGCGGAAGTGGGGAACCAAGTGATCGCGGAAGGACGGCGCGTGGACGCCGAAGACGCGGCCGAGGAACTGCGTGCCGCGCTCACCGACGCGGGGTTCCACCTGCCGGGAGTCGGCGTGGACCCCCGGGTGTGGGACGCCCCGACGATCGGCATCGTGCGGCTGGTGGAACTGGGCAGCGCACTCCCGGACGTGGCCCACCGGCTGGCCGCCACCGTCCGCAAGGGCGCGGCCCGGGTGCCGGAAGTCGTCGTCCGGGACCGCGCGTCGGACCGGATCGGCGTCGTGATGGGCAACGTCGGCCCGTACGTACAGCTCCGCCCGCTCTCCGGTGGCCGCGAGTGGGACGTGCACCCGGACGACGTGCGGGAACTCACCGCGCCCGAGGTGCTGAGCGCCCGCGTCGCCGAGGCCAACCGCATCAGCGCCCGGAGGCACCCGTGACCACCGACTGCCCCGAGTGCGCCCGCCTCCACGACGACATGGACCAGGCCCAGGCCACCGGCGACTGGTCCCGCGTCACCGACTGCCGCGTCCTCCTCCGCCGCCACCCCCAACACCACCCGGACGCCGCTCCGCCTGCGGATGCCGATGGTCCTGAGCCAGGGGGCACGGCAGGTGTGGCGCCGCCCGGTTCGGGGAGCACGTCACCACGGAGACGCTGAGGAACAGCGGTTGCCGCAGGTAGACGGCCACCACCACATCCCCGCCCCAGTCAAGCCGCTCCCGCGCCACCGAGGCGTGCTGCTTCAGCCGCACGGGATCGCGCTCCGACGCCGAGAAGAAGCGCGGCGCGTGTTCTCGCAGCCGTTCTCCCAGCCAGACCACCGCCTGTTCGGAACTGGGCCACGTGCCGCGCACCAGCCGCGCGGGTTTCAGCAACCACAACGCTGTTTCGGCGGGCGGCACGTCGCTCCCGGAAAACTCGGCCACCGCCCGCCGGCGCCGCTCCACCACATCAGGAGGTGCATGGCAGCCAGTTCCCCTGGCGACTGCCTCAAACGCTCCGGCTCGAACGTCACTCGCCTTGACGCCATTCAGGAAATCCTGTCACTCGGTGAGCGGGCCAGTGCCGTCAGCTCAGAAACGACGTGTGCAGCAGCGGCGAGGGCTCGCAGCAGAAGTTCCACGTCGAGAAGGCTGGGAGCGGATCGCCCGTTTTCGATGTGGCTGAGCTTCGTCTGCGACATGTTCGAGCGCCGCGCGAGCCGCACCTGTGAGAGGCCAGCGTCCTTTCGTAGTTGCTGGAGAGCCGCTGCCAAGTCAGCCTTCGACTCACCGAGCCGGTCAGGTTCGAAGGTCAAGATCCTTGATGTACTCCTTGAAGGGGACGGCGTGTTTCAGTGCCGTCTCTTTCCAGCGCAAGTAGGGCTCGGGGTTGCCGGTGTGGGTTTCCCGGTTGATCTGGGTGCCGTCGGGGCGGTAGTTGAGGTGGACGATGCGGGTGTCGTCGAACATCCACCAGTCCTGGCCCGTGAGCGGCAGTCCGTAGTCCTCGTCGGTGACGTCCAGGACGCGAATGTCCTCGCCTGCTTCGATGTTGCCCGGTATGCCCCAGGAGAACTGGTAGCGCTGGTAGTCGGTGAGGGGGCGGCGCACGATGCGCACGCGGCGGACGCGACGCCCTGACGCCATGTACTGCCGCACCCGCTCATGCCAGCGGGCGTTGTGGTCCGGGGGCTTGGCCTCGCCCCTCAGGAACCGGGCGAAGTTCGCCCGCTCCTTCGGCATGGTGTAGGTGGGCTGGGCCTCGAACCGCCAGGCTTCCCGCTCGAAGGCGTCGAAGTACGCGCGCCAGTCGTCACCATCCAAGAGCACGGACAGCCTCCCGGAGAACGGACGCGGGAATCCTGACCAGAACCTCGCCCTCGGGCGGCTGGAAGACCCCGCAGCGCTCACCCTGAATGACAATCTCGTCTTGGACGTGGTCCAGGTACACGTTGGGACAGTCGTCGTCTTCGCACTCGGGTCCGCCCACGGTGCCGGTCAGGCGATGCAAGTCAGTTCGTGTCAAGGTGACCCCTTCCCTGAGGGTTGTTCCCAGCGAACGGTCCGACAGTAGGGGTCTGCCACCACCCAAGTCCACGGCACCTCGACGGTATTCGCGTTCCCGCATAAACCCGGCTTCGACGTGCGGAGTTTGGGCCTCCGACCGGCTGAGGGGCAGGCGTAGCTTCGCGGGAAGCACAGATGCCGACGAGCACTATGCCTCCAGCATTCCGGCTGGCGAGAGCCTGCGGGAGCCGAGGTAGGGGATGAGCGCTTCGGGAAGCGCGACCGAGCCGTCCTGCTGCTGCCCCTGTTCGAGCAGCGCGGCCAGCGTGCGGCCCACCGGGAGCCCCGATCCGTTGAGAGTGGCCACCAGTTTGGGCTTACCCTGCGGGCCGCGCGTGCGGATGTTCGCCCGCCGCGCCTGAAAGGTCCCGAAGTGGGACACCGACGAGACTTCGCGGTACGTGTGCTGGCTCGGGAACCCACTTCCAGGTCGTAGGTGAGTTGGGCTGCGAAGCCCGTGTCACCCGCCGCGAGGATGACGACGCGATAGGCGAGTCCGAGTTCCTTGAGACACGCCTCGGCATGCCCCAGCATCTTCCCCAGTTCGGCGTCGGCGTCCTCGGGATCGCAGATGCGTACCATTTCGACCTTGCCGAACTGATGCTGCCGAATCAGGCCACGCTCCCGACTCGGCGGACCTCGACGGCGCTTGCTTCGGAGTCGCCATCCGGAGCGCGGTCGTCCGGCAGGTTCGGGATGCTGAGGAGAAGGTCACGGAGCTGCTGTTGCACCTGCTTCGATCCTTCGGATCTCTTCCTTGATCTCCCGGGCGCGCTCCTTCGGCTTCGAGAGGTCCCCGCCCCGTTTGGCCGCCTGCTGCACCTCGCTGGCCACGCGCTTGGACTCCGCCCGCAGTTCGTCCACCGAGCGGATGTTCTGGTTCCGCTGGTACTGGAGGCTTGTCAGCGCGGAGAGGTCCAGTGAGTAACCCCGGCGGGCGAGGCGGCGAACGGCTTCCTCGCCCATGTCGATCAGGGCTCGGGCGTCATGCATCAGGCGGTACCTTCTCCTCGGGCAGCTCGGATGACATGGCCGAAGCTAGCAACTGGTGAACGGTCCGACACACGAAAGCGCGAACCTTCCGGCGTACGTCAGGTAGCGCTCGTCCCTCACCCGCTCGTGCGGCTTCGCCCGTTGAGGGAAACGGCGTTGCTCCACCACCGCGTTGCCCTGTTCACTGAAAGCCAGCACGCCCGCAGCCGTAGCACGCCAGAGCAGGGGAGTAACGCCAGTATGGGGCAGGCCGCGAAGGCTCCGTCGGGGACCAGGGACCTCCTGGCCGATGAGGTACGTCGTCGGAAGGCAGCGTTTGACACGCTGTCCCGGATCTTCGACAGCTTTGGGTTCGACCCGCTGGAGACA
>NZ_JAEVFI010000013.1:0-3694 GCF_019303495.1 Streptomyces sp. JJ66
CGGGCCGTCCGCCGACGAGGCGCCCGCGCCGCCGCCCGCCGCGCCGCCGTCCCCGCCCGCCGGGCCGCCGTCGCCGGAACCGCACGCCGCACCGCCATCCAGCCAGCAGCCCACCCAGGCCGCCGCACCCGGCGCGTTCGGCGCCCCGCAACCGGGCTACGGTTACCCGCCGCAACCGCCCGCAGGCGCACCCTCGACGCAGAAGCCGCCCCAGGGTCCGCCGCCCCCGCAGGGCCAGAGCCCCGCCGCCGGTTACGGCTTCCCGCAGGCGCCCGGCCAGCCGCCCGCCGCGCCGCACCCCGGGCAGCCGGGCCAGCCCAACTACCCGGGCCAGCCCTACGGCGCGCCCCAGCCCGGCTACGGCTACCCGGGGCAGGGCGGGCCGGGTTCCTACCACCAGCCCACCCAGCCGGGACTGTACGGCCAGCCGACGCAGCCCGGAACCTACCCGCCGCCCGCTCCGTACGGACAGCCCGGCCAGTCGGCCCCGGGCAGCGGCAGCGGCAACAAGAAGCTGATCGCCATCGTGGCCTCGGTGGTGGCGGTCGCCATCATCGCCGTCGGCGGCATCTTCCTCTTCACCGGTGGCGACTCCGGGGAGGAGGCCAAGGGCGACGACAAGAAGTCCGGCGAGACCGGCGGCCAGGACGGCGGCACCGGCGGCGAGGGCGGCGAAGACGCACTGTCCGAGCGCGACGGCGGCCCGGGCGACTTCGTCTTCAAGGTCGATGCACCGCAGGACGTGCCCGCCGAAATCCTGATGTCCACCCCGGGCTTCTGGACGACCGACAAGGCGGTGATCAAGTATGAGCACGACGCCGTGCGCGGCTACGACCTGAAGAGCGGCGAGGAGGTGTGGACGGTGCCCGCCGTCCGGGGTGACCGGTGCGCGGCGGCTCCGCAGGCGTCCGGGGGCAAGACGATGATCCTCTGGGGCCGCAAGTGTGAGAAGGCCATGGGCATCGACCTCACCAGCGGCAAGAAACTGTGGACAAAGGACCTGCCAGCCCCGAAGGGCGCGGACATGGCCAGTCCCAGCTTCCCGCAGGCGGCGGTCAGCGGCGATATCGGCGCCGTCGCCTGGCTCGGTGGCCACGCCGCGTACGACCTGACCAGCGGGGCCGCGTTGTGGGAGGCCGGGGACGCATACTCCGGCTGTAACGAGCGTGCCTATATCGGTGGTCAGCGGCTCCTCGCCTTCATCGACTGCGGCTCAAATGGTGAGTCGTTGCGCCTCCTGGATAACGAGGGCGAGAAGGTCGAAGAGTGGCCGGCGCCCAAGGGCACCGAGATCCAGCATGTGCTGTCCACCGACCCGCTGGTCGTGGGCGTCAACGCGGGCGGCTCGGACAGCCTCGCGATCACCGACCTGTTCGTGCTCTCCGACACCCTGGAGTATCAGCGCAAGATCAGCATCGACGAGGACCGCTTCCGCTTTCGCTCTGAGGGGATCGGCATCTCGGACGTCCATAACGTCGTGACCGACAAGGAACGCAACCTTATCTACCTGGAGACCGCATCCCACCAGAGCGGTGACGTCCAGACCAACGAGGTGGTGTCCTACGACCTGGGCACCGGCGAGCTGAAGACGGCCTTCGAGCATGGCAAGAACGGCCCCATGATCCCCGTGGGCCTCCAGGACGGCACGGTGCTCGCCTACTACGACGGCTCATACTCCGGTCCCAGTGCGCTCTACGCGCTCGATACGGACACCGGCAAGGCGGAGCCGTATATGGAACTGCCGAGGAAGGAAGGCGAACTGCTCCAGGATATGGGCCGTTCGGCCAACGGCAGGTTGGTCTGGGCGCAGAACACCCTGTTCTTCGACACGCTGACGCTCTACCGCGACACCAGTCTCAACGACGCCCTCCTGGCCGCCGTCCGCTGACCGGCCACCCACCCTCCGCTCCGGTTCCGTGCGGCCGGTGCGGAGGGTCCGCCCACGGCCCCGCTGGCATGACGGGGCGTTCTCCTACACGGCCGTGAAGTATTACCGGGAGGACTCCCGGAACGACTGGACTCTGGTCGGCGTGCGCTGACTGCCCGGTGCCCGTCCGGGCTTCCCCGCGTACAGGCCGGACGGGCACCGTCCCAGGCGTCAGGCCGGGATGTTGTCGAACGGGGCGGTGAGGTGGCGGAGGAGGGTGGCGAGGTTGTCGCGCTGGGCGGGGGTGAGGGACGCGAGGATGGCGCGCTCCTGGTCGAGCAGCCCGGCGAGCGCCTGGTCGGCGCGGTCACGGCCGTCGGTGGTCAGACGGACGAGGACGCCGCGGCGGTCGCTGGGGTCGGGCAGGCGCTCGACTAGGCCCTTCTTCGCGAGCCGGTCGATGCGGTTGGTCATGGTGCCCGAGGTGACCAGGGTCTGGGTGAGCAGCTGGCCGGGGGAGAGCTGGTAGGGCGTTCCGGCCCGGCGCAGCGCGGTGAGGACGTCGAACTCCCAGGACTCCAGGGCGTGTTCGGCGAAGGCGATGCGGCGCGCCCGGTCCAGGTGCCGGGCCAGGCGGCTCACCCGGCTGAGCACTTCGAGCGGCTCCACGTCGAGATCAGGGCGTTCTCGGCGCCAGGCTGCTACCAGTCGGTCGACCTCGTCCTCCATGCGATCAGTGTAGTAGTTCTGTCGGCGTAAAGTTTCTTGATGTCAAGAGGAAGTGGGAGGGGTGCCGACGCCTCCAGGGTGGAAGGCTCCGAGCGCCGGGATCGCCTGCCCACCACGGCAGGCCCGTCGTCCGCAAGGAGACCGTTCATGCCATCCGCTCCGACCTGGGACCCGCAGGTCTACCTCCGCCACGCCGATCACCGCACCCGACCCTTCCACGACCTGCTGGCCCGGATACCCGAGCTGCCCACCGGCGGACGTGCCCCGCGCATCGCTGACCTGGGCTGCGGTCCCGGCAACGTGACCCGGCTGCTCACCGGCCGCTGGCCCGGCGCGCACGTCACCGGGTATGACAGCTCGGCCGAGATGCTGGCCGCCGCCCAGGTCCACGGCGGCCCCACGCCCGGCGGAGGACGGCTCGATTTCGCCCCCGGGGACATCGCCGACTGGGAGCCGCAGGAGCGGTACGACCTGATCGTCTCCAACGCCGCGCTGCAGTGGGTGCGCGGCCACGCGGACCGCTTCAAAGCCTGGCTGGAGGCGCTGCCCCCCGGCGGCGTCCTCGCCTTCCAGGTACCCGGCAACTTCATCTCGCCCAGCCACGCCCTGCTCGGCGAACTGTGCGACTCCCCGCGCTGGCGCGCACGGCTGGGCGAGCACGGCCGCCGCTACGTCTACATCCTGGAGCCGCAGGAGTACCTCGGCCGCCTCACCGACCTCGGCTGCACCGCGGAGGTCTGGGAGACGACGTACGTCCAGCTGCTCCAGGGCCAGGACGCGGTGCTGGACTGGGTGCGCGGCACCGCCCTGCGTCCCGTCCTCACCGCGCTCGCCGACGACCCCAAGGCGCGCGAGGCGTTCCTCATCGAGTACCGCGACGCCCTGCGCGCCGCCTACCCACCGGGACCGCACGGCACGGTGTTCCCCTTCCGCCGCGTCTTCGCCGTGGCCCGCACGGCGGGCTGACGCCCGGCGCGGGGGCGGCCGGGGCCAAAGCGGGGGCCGGGGACAGGACACGGCCCTCGCTCGCCCTCCGCCTCCGCGCGCGAGAGGGGGCACAGCCCACGGAATGCCCCTCCGGGGCCACCGGCGCCGGGG
>NZ_JAEVFI010000013.1:3704-132274 GCF_019303495.1 Streptomyces sp. JJ66
GCCGGGGTGGCGGTGCCCGTCAGCCGGTGTTGCGCAGACCGGCCGCCACGCCGTTGACCGTGGCCAGCAGCGCCCGCGACAGCACCTGGTCCGGCGCCTCACCCCGCTCGGCGGCCTGCCGCTGGCGGTGCAGCAGCGCCACCTGGAGGTAGGAGATCGGGTCGAGATAGGCGTCGCGGATCTTCAGCGTCTGCCGCAGCACCGGGCTGGCCTGAAGCAGTTCACTCTCCCCGGTGATCCGCAGCACCTCGCGCACGGTCAGCGCGTGCTCGGCCTCGATGACGTCGAAGACGTGCCGCAGCTCGTCGGGGACCAGCGTCTCCACGTAGTGCCGGGCGATGCGCAGGTCGGTCTTGGCGAGCGTCATCTCCACGTTGGACAGGAAGTTGCGGAAGAAGTGCCAGCGCTCGTGTGCCTCGGCCAGCACGTCGTCCAGGCCCGCCTCGCGCGCCGCCTTCAGCCCGGAGCCGACGCCGAACCAGCCCGGCACGATCTGCCGCGACTGGGTCCAGCCGAACACCCACGGGATCGCCCGCAGCCCGTCCAGGCCCGCCCCGGTGTCCGGGCGCCGGGAGGGGCGCGAGCCCAGGTGCAGCTCGGCGAGCTGGTCCACCGGGGTGGCGGCGAAGAAGTAGGCGGGCAGGTCCGGGTCCTCCACCAGGGCGCGGTAGGCCGCGTGCGCCGCCTCGGAGACGGTGTCCATCGCCGCGTCCCAGCGGGCCAGCGCCGCGTCGGACTGGCGCGGCGCGGTGTGCAGCGCGGACGCCTGGAGCGTCGCGGAGACCGTCAGCTCCAGGTTCTCCCGGGCGAGCGAGGGCACCAGGTACTTGTCGGAGATCACCTCGCCCTGCTCGGTGACCTTGATCTCGCCCTCCAGCGTGCCGTAGGGCTGCGCCAGGATCGCGTCGTGTGTCGGCCCGCCCCCCCGGCCCACCGTGCCGCCCCGGCCGTGGAACAGGCGCAGCCGCACCCCGTGCCGGTGCGCCACGTCGCGCAGCCGGCGCTGGGCGCGGTGGATCTCCCACTGGGAGGTGGTGATGCCGCCGAACTTGGAGGAGTCGGAGTAGCCGAGCATGACCTCCTGGAGGTCGCCGCGCAGGGCGACCAGCCGCCGGTAGGACGGGTCGGAGAGCATCGCCTCCAGCAGCTCGTCGGCGATGCGCAGCTCGTCGGTGGTCTCCAGCAGCGGCACGATGCCGATGCGCGCCCAGCCCGCGTGCAGGTCGATCAGCCCCGCCTCACGGGCGAGGATCGCGGCGGCGAACACGTCGTCCGCGCCCTGGCACATGGAGATGATGTAGGACTCGATGACCTCGGGGCCGAAGGTGTCCAGCGCCTCGCGGATGGTCTCGAACACCCCGAGCGTCTTGGCGCCCGCGGCGTCCAGCGGCGCCGGGGTCGCGGCCAGCGGACGGCGCGAGCGCAGCTCCTTGGCCAGCAGCCGGTGCCGGTAGTCGCGCGGCATGTCCTCGTACCGCCAGGACTCCTCGCCCAGCCGGTCGAACAGCTGGCCCAGGGCGTGGTGATGCGCGTCGGCGTGCTCGCGGACGTCCAGCGTGGCCAGCTGGAGCCCGAACGCCGCCAGCGTGCGCATCACCCGCTGCACCCGGCCGTCGGCCACCAGCCCGCCACGGTGCTCGCGCAGTGAGGTCTGCACCAGCTCCAGGTCGGCCAGCAGCTCACCGGTGCCCAGGTAGTCCCGGCCCGCCTGGTGCGCCTTGTTCTGCGCCAGCCGCTCGCGGGTGTTGAGCAGCTTCTGCCGGATGCAGGTGACCTTCAGCCGGTAGGGCTCCTCGGCGTTGAGCCGCTTGTAGCGGGGGGTGATCTCCGGCAGCCGTTCCAGGTCGTCGCTGAGCGAGTCGAGCATCTCCTGCGTCGCGCCCGCGTTGCGGATGGACGACGACAGCGCCCCGCGCAGCTCGTCCACGTGCGCGAGCGCCTGCTCGATGCCGTGCTCGTGCTGGAGCATCAGCACGTCCCACGTCACCTGCGGGGTCACGTTGGGGTTGCCGTCCCGGTCGCCGCCGATCCAGCTGCCGAACGTCAGCGGACGGGCGCCCCCCGGCAGCGGCGCCCCGGCGCGCTCCAGCTCGGCGGCCAGGTCCTCCAGCAGGTCACCGACGGCGCCCTGGTGCAGCTCGTCGAGGTAGTAGACGGCGTTGCGCGCCTCGTCGGTCGGCTCCGGACGGGCCACGCGCAGCTCGTCGGTCTGCCAGATCAGGTCGATGTTCTCCGCCAGCCGCAGGTCGGTGCGGCGCCGGTCGCCGGTGTCGGTGTCCTCCAGCAGCCCGGCGATCTCGCGCAGCTTCGTCAGCACCGAGCGGCGCGCCGCCTCTGTGGGGTGGGCGGTGAACACCGGACGCACGTTCAGGTGCTCGGCCGTGGCCCGCAGGTGCGCGGGGTCGGCGTCCTTGAGCAGGTCGGCGGTGCGCGCGAGCAGGCCGCCCTCGGCCGCCCGCGTCGCCCGCAGCTCCCGGCCCCGGTGCACCTGCTCGGTGACGTTGGCCAGGTGGAAGTAGACGGCGAACGCCCGTACCAGCTTCGCCGCCGTCTGCGGGTCGGTCTCGCCCAGCAGCGCGGCCGCGGCCTCGCCGTCCTCGCGGGTCAGGGCCCGCACGCGTTCGATCAGCTCCAGCAGCTGCGGGCCCTCCTGCCGGACGATCGTCTCGCCCAGCAGATCGCCCAGACGGCGGATGTCGGCGCGGAGGGCGCTGGACGCCTCCGGGGACTCCAGGGGCTCCACGGGGGTCTCGGCACTGCTCATGAGGGGCGGCTCCTTGCAGCTGTGTTCGGCAGGCTTGGGGCGGCTCGGCGGCAGCCGTCCACGGTTCGCGGAACCGTGGACGGCTGCCGCCGCCGAGCGCCCGTTTCAGGACATTCTCGCTCTTGGCACGTCACGGACCGCGCTGTCCGACGCCCTAAGGATAGGACCGGCGCCTACCCCGCCGCCGCGCTGTCCACGCACCGGCGCGCCAGTCGTGAGCTGCGCGAACGGCCGAACGGGGCGCCGTGCGGAACGCCGCCCGGGGCATGGCCTGTGCCCGGCGCACAACTGCTGCCATACTTACGATGCCGTAGGTTACGGTCCCGTAAGTGAACCGTGGCCCCGCCCCCGCTCCACGAGGACGCAGATGACGACGACACCAGACCTGGTCGAAGCCGCCGTCGGCAGCACCGCCGAACCCGCCCCTGTCCCCGCGCCCGCCGCGCCCGAGCCTGAGGACTCCGCCACCCTCGGCGGTGACGAACGCCGGTCCATCGAGCAGATCACCCTGCTGCTGTTCATCGCCGTGCCGTTCCTGGCCCTGATCGCCGCCGTGCCGCTGGCCTGGGGCTGGGGGGTGAGCTGGCTCGACCTCGGCCTGCTGGTCGCGATGTACTTCATCGGCTGCCACGGCATCACGATCGGTTTCCACCGCTACTTCACGCACGGCTCCTTCAAGGCCAAACGTCCGCTGCGCATCGCCCTGGCGATCGCCGGCTCCCTGGCCGTCGAAGGCCCCCTGGTGCGCTGGGTCGCCGACCACCGCAAGCACCACAAGTTCTCCGACGCCGAGGGCGACCCGCACTCCCCCTGGCGCTACGGCGAGACCGTTCCCGCCCTCATGAAGGGCCTGTGGTGGGCGCACATGGCGTGGATGTTCGACACCGAGCAGACCCCGCAGGGCAAGTACGCGCCTGACCTGATCCGGGACCCGGCCCTCCGCCGCATCTCCCGCCAGTTCGTCCTGTGGACGACGGTCTCCCTGCTGATCCCGCCGCTGGTCGGCGGCCTGGTCACCTGGTCCTGGCAGGGCGCGCTCACCGCGTTCTTCTGGGGCTCCCTGGTCCGCGTCGCGCTGCTGCACCACGTCACCTGGTCCATCAACTCGATCTGCCACGCGGTGGGCAAGCGCCCGTTCAAGTCCCGGGACCGCTCCGGCAACGTGTGGTGGCTGGCCGTGCTCTCCTGCGGCGAGTCCTGGCACAACCTGCACCACGCCGACCCGACCTGCGCGCGGCACGGCGTACAGCGCGGCCAGATCGACTCCAGCGCCCGCCTGATCCGCTGGTTCGAGAAGGCTGGCTGGGCCTACGACGTGCGCTGGCCCAAGGCGGACCGGCTGGAGGCCAAGCGCTCGGCGGACCCGAAGGCGTCCCGCCGTGAGCGGAGCCTTACCGACGCGGCATGATGGGTCCTGTGGCGACCGACGACCGCAGCACCCTCCACGACCCGCCCTCCGCTCCCACCTCCCGGCGAGCCCGCCGCCGGATGACCGGCAAGCAACGCCGGGAGCAGCTCCTCGACATCGGCCGCACCCTGTTCGCGGACCGGGGCTTCGAGGGGACGTCGGTGGAGGAGATCGCCGCGAAGGCCGGAGTCTCCAAGCCCGTCGTCTACGAGCACTTCGGCGGCAAGGAAGGGCTGTACGCGGTGGTCGTGGACCGCGAGATGCGGCGCCTGCTGGACATGGTCACCAGCGCGCTCACCGCCGGCCACCCGCGTGAGCTGCTGGAGCAGGCGGCGTTCGCCCTGCTGGACTACATCGACACCTTCACCGACGGGTTCCGCATCCTGGTGCGGGACTCCCCGGTGGCGTCCACCACGGGCACGTTCGCCTCGCTGATCAGCGACATCGCCACCCAGGTCGAGGACATCCTGGGGCTGGAGTTCAAGGCCCGTGGCTTCGACGCGAAGCTGGCGCCGCTGTACGCGCAGGCGCTCGTCGGCATGGTCGCGCTGACCGGGCAGTGGTGGCTGAACGCCAAGAAGCCGAAGAAGGCCGACGTCGCGGCGCACCTGGTGAACCTCGCCTGGCACGGGCTGGACGGCCTGGAGCCCAAACCCCGCCTGGTGGGCCACCGGAAGTCATAGCCACGGCCCGCCTTCCCCACCCCGGCTTATCTCCGGCCTGGCCGGGTGGGGGCGCGGACCCCCCACCGCCGCCACGGCGCGCGGGCTTAAGAACGCGGGTGCGCCGGGCGCGGGATCAGGCGTTGTACGTGTTCTGGGCGCGGGGGAGGCCGTCCAGGATCAGGGTTTCGACGGCATCGGCGGCCCGGTCCACGAAGTAGTCGAGTTCCTTGCGCTCGCTGGAGCCGAAGTCCTTGAGCACGTAGTCGGCCACCGGCATGCGGCCGGGCGGGCGGCCCACGCCGAAGCGGACGCGGTGATAGCCCGGCCCGAGTGACTTCGTCAGCGACTTCAGGCCGTTGTGGCCGTTGTCCCCGCCGCCCAGCTTCAGGCGCAGCGCGCCGTAGTCGAGGTCCAGTTCGTCGTGGATGACCACGATCCGCTCCAGGCCCGCCTTGTAGAAGTTGCGCAGGGCGGTGACGGGGCCGCCGGAGAGGTTCATGTAGGTCATCGGCTTCGCGAGGACGACGCGCTGACCGGACGGTCCGGGCGGGCCGACGCGGCCCTCCACCACCTGGGCCCGCGCGCGGTGGGTCGTGAAGCGGGCGCCCATGCGCTCGGCGAGCAGGTCGGCGACCATGAAGCCCACGTTGTGCCGGTTGCCCGCGTACCCGGGACCTGGATTGCCCAGACCCGCGACCAGCCAGGGTCCGGTGGACGGCGACTCGCTCATCGGGTGCTCTCCCGCTGGGGTGTGAGGGACTACGAAGCGGGCCGGGCCGCGCGAGGTGTCGCACCCCGCGCGGCCCGGCCCGGGGGCATTACTCCGAGGACTCGGCGGGCGCCTCGGCGGCGGCCTCGGCCTCCTCGCCCTCCTCCTCGGTGGGCTCCTCGGCCTGGGCCGGGACCACCTGGAGGACCTGGGTGTCCTCCTCGACGTTCAGCGTGACGCCACGGGGAAGCTTGACGTCCTTGGCGAGGATGCTGTCACCGGCGGCCAGACCCTCGATGGAGACGGTGAAGGACTCCGGGATGTGGGTGGCCTCGGCCTCGACCGGCAGCGAGGTGAGCGCGTGCTCCAGGATGTGCTGGCCCGGGGCCAGGTCGCCCTCGGTGACGATCGGGACGTCCACGGCCACCTTCTCGCCGCGCTTGACGGTCAGCAGGTCCACGTGGACGAGGAAGCCGCGGATGGCCTCGCGCTGCACCGCCTTGGGGATGACCAGTTCCTTCTTGCCCTCGATGTCCAGGCTGATCAGGACGTTGGGGGTCTTCAGTGCCATCATCAGGTCGTAGCCGGGCAGCTCGATGTGCACCGGGTCCGCCCCGTGGCCGTAGACGACGGCCGGAACCTTCTCCGCGCGGCGCAGCCGACGGGCCGCGCCCTTGCCGAACTCGCTGCGGATCGTGCCGGAGATCTTGACGTCAGCCATGGCTCACGCTCCTCGTGTCAGGTGTCAACATAAGGTCACCCGGCCCACGACGGGCCTGCTACGAAGAGCGCGTCGATAACGGAGCCCCACGCCGTCACGAAGAACGGTGCGGTCTCCCTCGCCGAGCAACGCCGCAGATGTTACCCGGCGGGCAGACCGCACCGTAAATCGAGCACCGAAAGCCCCTCGTACTCCAGGGGCCAGGTGTCGGCTCTACTCCTCGAACAGGCTGGTGACCGAGCCGTCCTCGAAGACCTCGCGCACCGCGCGGGCGATCGTCGGGGCCATGGACAGCACGGTGATCTTGTCCATGGCCAGCTCCTCCGGCGTCGGCAGCGTGTTGGTGAACACGAACTCGCTGACCTTGGAGTTCTTCAGCCGGTCCGGCGCCGGGTGGGACAGGATGCCGTGCGTCGCCGTCACCATGACGTCCTCGGCGCCGTTGGCGTACAGCGCGTCGGCCGCCGCGCAGATGGTGCCGCCGGTGTCCACCATGTCGTCCACGAGGACGCACACGCGGCCCTTCACGTCACCGACGACCTCGTGCACGGTGACCTGGTTGGCCACATCGGGGTCGCGGCGCTTGTGGACGATGGCCAGCGGCGCGCCGAGCCGGTCGGCCCAGCGGTCGGCGACCCGGACCCGCCCCGCGTCGGGGGAGACGACGGTCAGCTTCTCGCGGTCCACACGCTGGGCGATGTACTCGGTGAGCACCGGCAGCGCGAACAGGTGGTCCACCGGCCCGTCGAAGTAGCCCTGCACCTGGTCGGCGTGCAGATCGACGCTCAGCACCCGGTCGGCGCCCGCCGCCTTCAGCAGGTCGGCCATCAGCCGGGCGGAGATCGGCTCGCGGCCCCGGTGCTTCTTGTCCTGGCGGGCGTAGCCGTAGAACGGGATCACCACGGAGATGCTGCGCGCCGACGCCCGCTTCAGCGCGTCGATCATGATCAGCTGCTCCATGATCCACTTGTTGATCGGCGCGGTGTGGCTCTGGATCAGGAAGCAGTCGGCGCCGCGCACCGACTCCTGGAAGCGCACGTAGATCTCGCCGTTCGCGAAGTCGATCGCCTTGGTCGGGACCAGCTCCACCCCCAGCTCGCTGGCCACCTCCTCCGCCAGTTTGGGGTGAGCGCGGCCGGAGAAGAGCATCAGCTTCTTCTCGCTGGACGTCTTGATCCCGGTCACCGGGCTACCTCCGAGGATGCCCCGGCGTTCTGGCCGGGGTGGAATCGGACTCCTGCGGAGCAGGGCAGGAAGCGGGGTTTCGCCCTTGGGACGGATGACCGCCGCCTGAGCGGGTAGGGTACGGGATGTGCGTGGCGAGAACCAAGCGCGTACACCGTGCTGTTCGAGAACCAAGACGGCACTCGCATCTCCAAGTTTTGCTGTACCAAACCGGGCTGGTTCCAACCCGGCTGGTGTTGATCGTGGAAGACCTGTCGGGTCGCAGACTCGCAGGCAGCGTGAGCCAGGAATCCCCTTGCTTCAGCTGGGGGAGGGTTCAATGCACTGTCTCCTTGGTGGGCTTCGCCAGTGGTGCGCCTATCACGGTACGCGCCTTGCGGGGGAACTCATTTTCGGCCGTTTTCGACGCTTTTCGGCGGGATGCGGGGGCTCGACGCGGGACGGCGTACCGTGCCGCGTCGCGCCCGGCCGCTTCCGGCGTCATGCCGTCCCGTGGTCTGCGGGGCCGTCGCCCAGGGGTTTGCCCACCCCCTGCGCGGCCTGCGCGGCGGCGCTGCCCGGCCGCTTGCGGGCGACCCAGCCCTCGATGTTGCGCTGCTGACCACGGGCGACGGCCAGCGAACCGGGCGGCACATCCTTGGTGATGACCGACCCGGCCGCCGTGTAGGCGCCGTCCCCCACCGTGACCGGTGCCACGAACATGTTGTCCGAGCCCGTCTTGCAGTGGGAGCCGATCGTGGTGTGGTGCTTGTGCTCGCCGTCGTAGTTGACGAACACACTCGCGGCGCCGATGTTGGTGTGGTCGCCGATCGTGGCATCGCCCACATAGCTCAGGTGCGGCACCTTGGAGCCCTCGCCGACCCGCGCGTTCTTCATCTCCACATACGTGCCCGCCTTCGCCTTCGGGCCCAGCTCGGTGCCCGGCCGCAGGTACGCGTACGGCCCCACCGACGCCTGCGCGCCGATCCGCGCGCTGACCGCGACGGTGTTGCTGACCGTGGCGTCCGCGCCGACGACGGTGTCCGTCAGCTGGCTGTTCGGGCCCACCTCGCAGCCCGCCGCCAGGTGCGTGGCGCCCAGCAGCTGGGTGCCGGGGTGGACCAGCGCGTCAGGCTCGAAGGTGACGCCCGCGTCCACCCACGTCGTCGCCGGATCGACCACCGTGACCCCGGCGAGCATCGCCCGCTCCAGCAGCCGGTCGTTCAGCAGCCGGCGGGCCTGCGCGAGCTGCACCCGGTTGTTGATGCCGACGATCTCGTGGTGGTCCCGCGCGAGGCAGGCGCCCACCCGGTGCCCGTCCGCGCGCAGGATGCCCAGCACGTCGGTCAGGTACTCCTCGCCCTGGCTGTTGTCGGTGCGCACCCGGCCCAGCGCGTCGGCCAGCAGCGCCGCGTCGAACGCGAACACGCCGGAGTTGATCTCGTCGATGGCGCGCTGCTCGCCGGAGGCGTCCTTGTGCTCGACGATGGCGGTCACCGCGCCGCCGTCACCGCGCACGATGCGGCCGTACCCGGTGGCGTCGGGCACCTGCGCGGACAGCACCGTGACGGCGTTGCCCTGCGCGGCGTGCGCACCGGACAGCTCGGCGAGGGTGTCGGCGGTCAGCAGCGGAGTGTCGCCGCAGGTCACCAGCACCGTGCCGGACAGCGTGACCCCCTCGGCCGCCAGCGCCTCCAGCCCCATGCGCACCGCGTGCCCGGTGCCGTTCTGCTCGTGCTGCACGGCGGTGCGGACCGCGCCGTCCACCTGCGCGAGGTGCGCGGTGACCTGCTCGCGGGCGTGGCCGACGACGACGACCAGGTGCGCGGGGTCGAGTTCCCTCGCGGCGGTGACGACGTGGCCTACGAGCGACCGCCCGCAGATCTCGTGCAGGACCTTCGGTGTCGCCGACTTCATGCGGGTTCCCTCACCCGCTGCGAGAACGACGACGGCTGCCGGGCGGTTGGCGCTCACGGGGTGCCCTTCGGCTTCGGGTGAATGTCACCCGCAGAATACCTTTGCCCGGTAGGAGACCGGCGCCGGGCGGACGGCGGGAGCGGGAAACCGGGCTGTGCGCGCGGGCGCCAGGCTGCGCGCGGGCTCATAGCCGCGCCCGCCTCACACCCCGGTCGGGCTGGACGGGACCTGGCCCGTCAGGGTGGACAGCGTCGAGCGGACGCGGGCGAGGTGGTCGCGGAGCTCGTCGGCGCGGCGGTTGTGCTCGCGCAGCACCCGGCCCGTCTCGCGGTCGATGTCCTCCGCCTGGGCCCGGGCCTTCGCCAGCAGCACGGCCGTCTCGGCCGCCGTCGCCTCCGCCGCCGCATCCGCCGCCTCCTCAGCCTCGGCATAGGCGCGGCGGGCCGCCTCCAGCGCCGCCCGCCCGCGCTCCTCCAGCGTGGCGGCGTGCGCGGCGGTCTGCGCCTTTCGGGCCGCCCGCTCGGCCTCGGCGGCCTCGCCGCACGCCGCCTGGTCCCGCTCCTGGCCGGACAACAGCTCCGCGCAGCGCTCGGTGATCTCCCTCAGATGGTCCTCCGCCTCACCGCGCAGCCGCTCGGCCATGACCCGGGCCGCCGCACGGGCCTCGTCGGCCGTCACACCGGCCCGGGCCAGCGCCGCGTCACCCGCCTTCTCGCCCGCCGCCCGGATTCCGGCCGCCCGCGCGCGGGCGGTGGCGCGCAGTTCGTGAGCGTGCGCCTCGGCGTCCGCCCGCAGCGTGGCCGCCTCCGCCCCGGCCCGGCGGCGCACGTCCGCCGCCTCCGCCTCCACCTCAGCCAGCAGCGCCACCGCCCGCCCGCCCAGCGACTCGTAGGTGGGCGGCGGCAGCGCGGACACCGTCGCGTGCAGCCGCTCGGCCTCCTCGCCCAGCTCCCGGGCCAGCACGTCCAGACGGCCCAGCCGTTCCTTCGCCGTGGCGGCCTCCTGGAACAGCGCGGCCACCCGCTGGTCCACCTGCCCCGGCCGGTAGCCGCGGCCCCGCACCACCTCGAAGCCGTGCGGTGACTGTGTCGAAGACATCTGCGCACTCTCTCCCACGTCAGCGCCGGTCCGCCCAAACCCGTCCACCCGGTGCCGTACCGGACGCTTTGCGGACGCCCTGGGTCATTGCGCCCCCAGGATGGAGCATGCGGCGGGATCAGTGCGCGACCGGCGCGCTCACGTCCGCGCCAGGTGTGCTGACCACCTCCGGGCGCGTGGCCTCCCGGCCCGGGCGGCGACGTTCCGAGCGTGGTGGACACACCGAGGCCGAAGGCCCCGGCCGCGAGGCGACCGGGGCCACGGAACCCCGGGGGTGGGGCGGGACGCGAACGAGGGAGGAGCCCTACAACAGGCCGTCCCACAGCTGTTCCAGCAGCACCGACCACCAGTTCTCCGGGTGGGCCAGCGCCGCCGGGTCCAGCGCGGCGAGCTGCTGCTGGAAGTCCACCGTCCAGCGGCCCGCCTGATCGGGCGTCAACCCATAGCGCAGCCGCCACATGCGGCCCGCCATCGCCAGGCACCGGGTGAACTCCGGCAGCCCGGTGTTGACGAACTGCGCCGCCGCGGGCTGCCCGTTCGGCGCGGCCTCCAGCGGGACGGCGACGAGGTGCGCGGTGCCGTACTGCACGCACAGCTGGCGGCCGAAGTCGCTGCCCATCACCAGGTAGGAACCGGCGTCCGGGCCCGGCCGCACCCCGCGCTCCTGCGCCAGCTCCGCCAGCGTCGGCACCGGGCGGCCCGGCTGCGCCTGCGCCCAGAAGAGGGGACCGAACTCCAGCGGCAGTCCCGCCCACACCAGCGTGTGCGCCACCGTCTCGGGCACCCCCTGCCGGGACACCGCGCGCTGGTCGAAACGGAACACGCCCTGCGGGCCGAACGCCTGGAGCAGCTCGTGCCCGATCGCGTCCGGCGGCACCGGCTGCGCCTGTGGCACCGGATGGAGCGGCGCCCGCACCGGCGCGGGGCGCGCCGGACCGTCGGCCACCTGGTGCAACTCCCCCTGGTGGGCGAGCAGGTGCGCCATACCCTGCTGGCGCGAGTCGTGGTCGGTGCCGTAGGGAGCGGTGTGGCTCACCCGTACCTGCGGCCAGGTCTCGCGGATCATCCGGGCGCAGTAGCCGCCCGGCAGGTCGCACGGCTCCAACTCCGTGTGCAGCTCCAGCACCTGCTGCGGCGGCACGTTCATCGACCGCAGCTCGTAGAGGATCTGCCACTCCGGGTGCGGCAGACCCGGCGCGGAGCGGCGGATCACCTGCTGCTCGGAGCCGTCCGGCGCGCGGTAGCGCAACACCGCCATGTACCCGGGGCCGACCATCGGCACCCCGGGCTGCTGCGGGTACCCGTACGCGGGCGGCTGGCCACCGGGACCGCCGTGCTGCGGGGGGTGCCCGGGCGGTGCCTGGGCGTGCGGCGGGGCAGGCTGCGGCGGGGGCGGCGGTGCGCCGGGTCCGGGTCCGGGTCCGGCGAGCATCGTCGCCGCGTGGTGCACGCCGCCGCCGGGCTGGTTCGGGGCGAGCGGGGGAGGCGGGGCCGTGGGGTCACCGCCGGTCTCCGGGGAGCCGTGCGGCGCCTGCTGTGGTTCTCCCGGTGCCGGTGCCGGTGCCGGTGCTTGGCCCTGTGACGCTACGTCGCCGGCGGACATCATCTGCGTCGGCACGTAGCCGCCTGCGACCCCGCCCGGTGCGGGGGTGCCCGGGCGACGCCCCGCACCCGGGACGCCCGGTTCGCCCGGGGGCGGTGGCACCGTCGGGCCGCGTCCGCGCGACGAGGTGGGGCGCACCTTGCTGGTGGCGGCGTAGGCGATGCCCTCCTCGCCGGCTGGGTGCGGCGGGTTGTCGTCCGCCGGGGAGGGCGGGGCTTGCGGGCTCGTTGCGGGCGGGCTCAGGCGGGTGTGCGGCAGACTGCTGCCGTCGGGCAGCAACTCGGTGTGGGCTTCCACCGCCGGGCCGTGGGCTCCGGGGCCGGCGGGCGGGTCGTCGTCCGCGTCGCTGCCGCTGAGCGGGGGCGTGAGCACCGTGGCGGGCGGTGCGACGGACTCGCCCGCGCCGGAGTCCGAGGTGTCCGCCCAGCCGCCGACCGCACGCGGCGTGTCCTGCGGCGCTGGCGCGGCGGTCGCCGTGGCGTCGTCCCCGGGCCGCGTCGCGTCCGGCTCCGACGGCGGCTGGCCGGGCGCGGGGTCGGCGGCGAGTGCCTCCGACGCGGGGGTCGGCGTCACGTCACCACCCTGGGCCGTACCCCCCGGCGCTGCGTCACCCGGCACCCCGTCATCCGGGGCCGCGTCACCCGGCGTGCCTTCGCTCGGGGACCCGGCGTCCCGGGCGCCGCCGTGGGGGCGGTGGTCAGGGATGCCGAGGCGGTCGGCCGCCTCCTGGAGCCATTCGGGCGGCGTCAGCAGGAACGACGTCGCGTTCAGGTCCACGCGCTGCTTCGGCACCGGGGACGCGGGCGGCTCCGTGCGCGCGCCGTACTCCTCCTCGTACCGGCGGATCACCTCACCGACCGGCAGCCCCGGCCACAGCGTGGACTCCCCGCTGTCGCGGGCGATGACCAGCCGTGCGCTGCCGTCGTCCGAACGCGGTCCCTCCGCCCGGTCCTCGGCCCACACCACGAACCCGAGGTCGAACTCGCGTACCCGCACCGCCCGGTGCTGGTACGCCGGAACGCCGCCGTTGACCCAGCGCTCCGCCCGCTCCTGCGCCTGTGCGAACGTCACCACTGCGCTCACCCCTCCACCGCGACGGCGCGCGCGAAGCCGCCGTCCACCATCAGGTTGGCCACCGTCTCCAGCTCCGGCGGATTGCCCGCCAGCCGCAGCAAGAACGCGTCGAAGTCCGCGCCGCAGGGCAGCAGCAGCCGTTCCACGCGCTGCGCCGTGTCCAGCCCGTCCCGGTCCCGGGCGTCGTCGTAGGCGCAGAACCACACCGAGCCGGGGTGCTCGCCGCGCACCTTCACCGCCAGCAGGCCGCCGTGCACGAACGCCACCCCGAGGTAGTCCTTGGTGAGGTGGTCACGCAGACACTTGTTGACGTAGACGAGGTCGTTGACGGCCGCCTCGTCGCGCACCGTGAAGAACGGCTGGTCCAGCAGCAGGCCCAACTCCGCGTCCAGCGCGACGCCGACGGGAGCGCAGCCGCCGGCCGCCTTCAGGAACGTGCGGTACGCGCCGGGCAGCCGGTAGCCCAGCTGCTCCTCGGCCTGCGCGACCTGCTCCTCGGTCACCGCGACGTCGTGGGGCACCTCGAAGTGCGCGGGCCGCGTCTCCTGCAGCGGGCGGGTGCCACGCTTGTCGTGGTCCACGGCGGCGGTCGCGAGCCCGGCGTGGTGCCGCAGCAGCGCCTTGACCTCCACCGGCACCAGCTCCAGGCGGCGGCTGCCGCGCACGTGGTGCCACGTCCAGCCGTGCGGCGTCGCCACCGGCGGCAGCTCCGCCCACAGCTCGTGCCCGTCGGCGTGCTGGGCGACGTTCGCCGACACGTAGTCCGTCAGCCGCAGCTCGTCCACCCCGAAACCCTCCGGCGGCTCCGCGACCTCCGCGGCCGCCCGGGCGTAGGGGGCGAAGTCGGGGTACCCGTCGGCGTCCACGCGGACGCCCTGCCCGAAGCGCGCGGCCCGCACCGGGTCGGGGAAGTGCACGGCCTGCCCCGCGTAGGCCGCGTTCGGCGGCGCGGCGTGCTGCCCGAGCCGACCTGTCGTCATGGCGGTGCTCCCTGCTGCGTGGCTCCTGTCGGTCCACAGCGTATGCGCTCGCCCGTGACCCGAACCCGTCCGGCGACCAGCGGTCCGGCGGCGGGCCGCGCGGGCGCGGCGGACGGGCTCGGCGGACGGGCTCGGCGGACGGGCGGCGAGCGGGCCAGCGGGCAGGCGTCGGGGCGGGACCGGCCGGGCTGGCCCCGCCCGCCGGGAGCGTGCGTCACCCCTCCCGCGACTCGCCCTCACCCGATGCGACTTCCGCAACCGCGCGAACGTTTGGCAAAGTCACTCCGTACACCGGGGAAGCGACGGGAGGACGCACCACATGTCCGCGACCCACCACACCTCCGATCCCCGCATCGGCTGGGGCGCCGCCCCGGGGCCCGGCGACGGCAGCGCACCGCTGCCCCGCCACCGCCGGGACGGCATCATGCCCACCACCGCCGCCGCCCTGTCGGTGCGCGGCACCACGTTCACCTGCGCCGCGGGCAAGGCCGCCGCGCCACCCGAGCACCACCCCCTCGTGCAGGACTTCCTCGACACCCTCACCACCGAGCGTCGCGAACGTCACACCGGACGCTGCCCGGAGGCCGTCCTGCTGACCCGCTATCTCACCTCCGCCGAGGCGGGGCGTTCCAAACGCGCGGCCCGCAAACCCTTTACCCCGGGTGACGCCCGGCGGGCGCTGAAGAACGCGAAGATCACCACTCGTCGCATTCGCGAACAGGGCGATCCGCAGCACGGTACTTACGCTCCGCCGTGCCGCTCCTGCGCCGCGCTGCTGGACTACTTCGGCGTCCATGCCGTCGCCCCGGCCTCCGGGGAGGAGCGGTGACCACCCGCTTCCCGGCCGCCGTCGATGCCGCCCTCCGGGACGCCGGCTGGACCCCCGGACGCTGGGACATCCGGCAGGCGGAGGTCTGGGCGGACGCGTTGCGCGCCCACAGCTCGCCTTCCGGGCACCAGCACGCCGTCTTCCCGGCCGCCGTCGAGGCCTGGGCGGAGTTCGGCGGGCTGCGCATCGCCGGAACCGCGCCCGGCCGCCACCTCGCTCCCACCCCGCTGACCGTGGACCCCGCCGCCGGGCTTCACTGGGCGCGCACGCTCAGCGACCTCGGACGGGCGCTGGACACCGAGATCGCGCCACTCGGCGAGGAGGAAGGCCACCACGGGGAGCCCAGCGCGCTGCTCGCCATCGACGCCCAGGGCCGCGTCTACAGCCTCGACCACAGCGGCGACTGGTACCTCGGCCCCACCTTCGCCGCCGCCCTCACCACCCTCGTCACCGGCACCCGGCCCGCCCGCCTCACGTACGCGGCACGGTGACCCCTCCGGCCCGACGCGCACGGACGCCCCGGGGCCGCTGCGGCCCGCTGTCGCCACCACCAGCCGGTGCGGCCACGTCACCGTCCGTGCCCCAGTCACCGGGCCGGGCATGCCGTCAGGGCCGGTCCGGGATGACCGCCGACACGCGGAAGCCGCCCGCCGCCGTCGGACCCGAGACGAAGCCCCCGCCCAGCGCCGTCACCCGCTCCCTCATCCCCACCAGCCCGTTGCCACCGCTGGGCAGCCCGGCATCGCCCACCCCGGCCGCCGGGGCGGCGTTCTCCACCAGCACCGCGACCTCCGCGCCCCGGTGTGCCAGCCGCACCCGGGTGTCCGCGCCCGCCGCGTGCTTGTGCACGTTCGTCAGTGCCTCCTGCACCACGCGGAACGCCGTCCGCTCCACGACGGCCGCGTAGGCGCGCACGTCACCCTCCACGGACAGCTCCACCGCCATCCCCGCCGCCCGCGACTGCCCGAGCAGCTGCTCCAGCTCGCCCAGCCGTGGCCCGTCTCTGTCCATGGGGTCCACGGGCGGTGACACCTCCCGCCCGGTGGCCACCGCCGCGGCCGCTGCCGCCGCCGAGACCGCCACCCGCTCCAGCGGCCGTTCCCGGACGGCCTCCGCGCCGCCCTCCTCGTGGGCGCGCAGGACGCCCAGCATGGTCCGCAGCTCCGCCAGCGCCTGCCGTCCCATGTCGCCCACCAGCGCCGCGTTCTTCGACGCCTTGGCCGGGTCCTTCAGCGCCACCGCCTGCAACGCCGCCGCGTGCACCACCATCAGCGACACCCGGTGCGCCACCACGTCGTGCATCTCGCGGGCGATGCGCGTGCGCTCCTCGCCGCGCGCCCACTCCGCGCGCTCCTCCGCCCGCTCCGCCAGCAGCGCCAGTTCGCGCTCCAGCCCGTCGGCCCGCTCCCGCAGCGCGTCCACCAGACGGCGCCGCGCGCCGACGTACAGGCCCAGCAGCACCGGCGGCAGCACCGTCATCGTCGCCAGCAGCGCGGCCACCAGCAGCGGGAACCAGGGCGGCCCGCCGATGTCTTCCACCCCGCCCGGCTGGAACCGCACGTACATCACCACGAACCCGCCGAGGATCTGCAGGCCCGCGAGCAGGGCGATGATGCGCCGTGGCACGTCGGTGGCCGCCAGCGTGTACAGGCCGACGGTGGCCAGGATGAAGCCGAGCTGCGCCGGAAGGACCGCGATCGCCACCAGGACGACGGCGACGGGGAACCGGCGCCGCAGCACCAGCGAGCCGCCCGCCACGAACCCCAGCAGCACGCCGAGCAGCACCGGGATGCCCGCCTCGTCGGCGAACCACACGCCTTCCACCATGCACTCGGCGGCGGACAGCACCCCCAGTGTCACGTCCAGCACGGCGCTGCGGGGCCGCTCCCACCACCACGGCCCCGCCCGCCGTCGCGCCGCCACCTGGGCCCCCGACTCGGTCATACCGACCACCCTAAAACTTCTCGCCACCCCTTTTCCGGAGCTGGCCGGGGCGGGGGCGAGCTACCTCGTCGCGTCGGAGGCCGGTGGTACGGCATAGTGGGGGACGACGCTTCCGGACAGCTGAGCGAGTTGTCCGGATTCGCACCAAAAGCGGTCCCCTGTGGTGTAATTGGCAACACTATGGGTTTTGGTCCCATCATTCCAGGTTCGAGTCCTGGCGGGGGAGCGGTCCGCGAAGGCTCCGGTCGTACACCGACCGGAGCCTTTTCGTTTCCGCGTCCCCGCGTGCCCGCGTCGTTTGCGGCCTCGGGGGAGGGGTGCGGCCACCCCTAGGGGGCGGGCCGGGGTTGGGCGCGGGGTGGGATCGGTCGTGCGCAGGACGTGGTGCGGGGGCCGGGGTTCCTAGCGTGAACCGTGCCCGAGGGGTGGGGACAGACCCGCTCCACCGGCCGGCGAGCACCCTCGCGGCCCGGTCCGAAAGCGGCCCGGCCCGGTTCGGGCAGGGCTGGTCAGACACCGACGCACCCAGGGGAGAACATCGTGACCACGGCGGTATCGCATCCGAAGACCGGGGGCACCCCGGAACGCACGGCCGTCGCGGCGCGGGCCCGGCAGGTCGTCAAGACCTACGGCGCCGGGGAGACCCGCGTCGTCGCGCTGGACCGGGTGGACGTGGACATCACGCGCGGCGCGTTCACGGCCATCATGGGGCCCTCCGGCTCCGGCAAGTCCACGCTCATGCACTGCCTGGCCGGGCTGGACACGGTGACCTCCGGCCAGATCTGGGTGGGGGAGACGGAGATCACCGGGATGAAGGAGAAGCGGCTGACGCGACTGCGCCGCGACCACATCGGGTTCATCTTCCAGTCCTTCAACCTGCTGCCCACGCTGACCGCGCAGGAGAACATCACGCTGCCGATGGACATCGCCGGACGCAGACCCGACCGCCCGTGGCTGGAGCAGGTGGTGGAAACCGTCGGCCTGCGGGAGCGGCTGAAACACCGGCCGAGCCAGCTGTCGGGCGGGCAACAGCAGCGGGTGGCCGTCGCCCGGGCGCTGGCCGCGCGGCCGGAGATCATCTTCGGCGACGAGCCCACCGGCAACCTCGACTCGCGGGCCGGTGCTGAGGTGCTGGGCTTCCTGCGCCGCTCGGTGGACGAACTGGGCCAGACGATGGTGATGGTGACCCACGATCCCGTCGCCGCGTCCTACGCCGACCGGGTGCTGTACCTGGCGGACGGGCGCATCGTGGACGAGATGCGCCGTCCGTCGGCGGAGCGGGTCCTGGACCGGATGAAGGCCTTCGACACGCTCGGGCGGGTGTCATGACCATCGTCCGTACCTCGCTGCGCACCTTCTTCGCGCACAAGGGCCGCATGGTGCTCTCCGGCCTGGCCGTGGTGCTGTCGGTGGCCTTCGTCAGCGGGACGCTGGTGTTCACCGACACGATGAACACCACCTTCGAGCGCATGTTCGCCCAGACGACCGCCGACGTGACGGTCTCCCCGCCGGGCGCCGACGGCGACGAGACGCCCGTGACGGGCCGCCCGGCGACGCTCCCCGCGTGCGTCGTGGACCAGGCGGCCGGTGCCGACGGCGTGGAGCGGGCCACCGGGCTGACGGTCAGTACCGGCCTGACCGTCGTGGACGCCGACAACGAGAACATCGGCCCGACCAACGGCGCCCCCACGCTCGCCTCCAACTGGACCGAGGTGGACCGCAAGGCGATGAAGGTCACCGCGGGCCACCCGCCGCGCGGACCCGACGAGGTGATGATCGACGCCGACACCGCCGACGCGCACGGCCTCCAGCTCGGTGACGAGTTGCGCACCGTCACCGCGTCCGGCGAGTTCACCTCCCGGATCTCCGGCATCGCCACGTTCCAGGTGACCAACCCGGGCGCGGCGGTGGTCTACTACGACACCGCCACCGCCCAAGAGCGCCTGCTGGGCGGCCCGGAGCGGTTCACGGCCGTCGCCGTGACGGCGGCTGAGGGCTTCACCGACGAACTCCTGCGCGAGAACGTCGCGAACGCGGTGGGCGGCGACTACACCGTGCTCACGCAGGAGGAGCAGGCGGCGCGCAGCAAGCAGGACATGGGCTCCTTCCTGGAGGTCATCAAGTACGCGCTGCTCGGCTTCGCCGGGATCGCGGTGCTCGTCGGCGTCTTTCTGATCGTCAACACGTTCTCGATGATCGTCGCCCAGCGCACCCGGGAACTGGGGCTGCTGCGCGCCGTCGGGGCGAGCCGCAGGCAGGTGAGCCGCACGGTGCTCGTGGAAGCCCTGCTGCTGGGGGTGCTCGGTTCGGTGCTCGGCCTGGCCGCCGGGGTCGGGCTGGCCATCGGCCTCATGGGGCTGATGGGCGCGGTCGGCATGAACCTCAGCACCGACGACCTGACGATCGCCTGGACCACCCCGGTGACCGGCGCGGTGCTCGGCGTCTGCGTGACGCTGCTGGCCGCCTGGCTGCCCGCCCGCCGCGCGGGCCGGGTGGCGCCGATGGCCGCCCTGCGCGAGAGCGGCGCCGCCGCCGACCAGCGCTCCGGCCGGGTGCGCGCGGTGGTGGGCGTCGCGCTGACGGGCGCGGGCGCGGCCCTTCTGGTGCTGGCCGCGGGCGCCACCGACGGCGGCACCGGAGCGCTGTACCTGGCCCTCGGCGTGGTGCTGACCCTGCTGGGGTTCGTGCTGATCGGTCCGCTGCTGGCCGCCGCAGTGGTGCGCGTGCTGTCGGTGGTCCTCCTGCGCGCGTTCGGTCCCGTGGGCCGCCTCGCGGAGCGCAACGCCCTGCGCAACCCGCGCCGTACCGGGGCCACGGCCGCCGCGCTGATGATCGGGCTGGCCCTGGTCGCGGGGTTGTCGGTGGTCGGCTCCTCCATGGTGGCCTCGGGCCGGGCGGAGGTGGACCGCAGCGTCGGCGCGGACTTCATCGTCACCGGCACGGGCCAGGCGCTCACCCCGCAGGTGACCCGCGCGCTCTCCGGCCTGCCCGAACTGGACCACGTCAGCGAGTACCGCTACCTGGAGGGCACCCGGCTTACGCTGCCCGGCGGGGACACCGCCGAGGCCCGGCTGGTCGCGGCGTCCCCCACCTACGCCCAGGACCTGCGGCAGGAGATGGTGGCCGGTGACCTGGCCGACGCCTACCGGGGGGACAGCATGTCGGTGGGCGAGGAGTTCGCCGCCGCGCACGGGCTCAGCGTCGGTGACGTGCTGGGCGTGACCTTCCCCGGCGGCACGGAAGCGGAGCTGGAGATCCGCGCCGTCACCGCGGGGGACGCGATGATCGACCAGGGAATGATGTACACCAGCCTGGCCACAGCCGAGCGGTACGTGCCCGCGGAGGCGATGCCGCTGAACTCGCTGCTGCTGGGCACGGCCGTCGAGGGCCGCCAGGACGCGGCGCTCGCGGCGATCGAGGCCGAGCTGGAGCCCTACCCGCAGTTCTCCGTGCAGGACCAGGCCGGGTACAAGGAGCTGCTGGAGGAGCAGGTCGGCCAGCTGCTGAACATGGTGTACGGGCTGCTGGCGCTGGCGATCATCGTCGCGGTGCTGGGCGTGGTGAACACGCTCGCGCTGTCGGTGGTGGAGCGCACCCGTGAGATCGGGCTGATGCGTGCCATCGGCCTGTCCCGGCGGCAGCTGCGGCGCATGGTGCGGCTGGAGTCGGTGGTCATCGCCCTGTTCGGGGCCCTGCTGGGCCTGGGCCTGGGGCTGGCCTGGGGCGCGACCGGGCAGCGCCTGCTGGAGCTGGAGGGGCTGCGCGTCCTGGAGATCCCGTGGCCGACGCTGCTCACCGTCTTCCTCGGCTCCGCGCTGGTGGGCCTCATCGCGGCCCTGATCCCGGCGTTCCGCGCGGGCCGCCTGAACGTGCTGACGGCGATCGCGACGGAGTAGGGGCCGCGCCAGGGCGCCAGGGCCGCTGACGCGGCCGGAGCCGGTCGGTGGGAGCGCGTAGGGTGGAAGGCCCGGCACGCCAAGCGTGCCGGGCCTTCGTGTGGTCCGGTTGATGAGGTTGTGGGACGAAGAAGTGATGCGGTCATGAGCCTGCCCGGTCTGCTCGACGCCGTCGCCCGTGACGCGGGCCTCACCGAGGCGGTGGCGGCCGCCAAGGCTGGCCACCGCCCGCACGTGGACCTGATCGGCCCCCCGGCGGCCCGTCCGCTGGCCGTCGCTGCGCTGGCCCGGGACGCCGGGCGCCCGGTGCTCGCGGTGACGGCGACGGGCCGGGAGGCGGAGGACCTGGCGGCGGCCCTGCGCTCGCTGCTGCCGCCGGACGGCGTCGCGGAGTTCCCGGCCTGGGAGACGCTGCCGCACGAGCGCCTGTCGCCGCGCAGCGACACCGTGGGGCGGCGCCTGGCCGTGCTGCGCCGCCTGGCCCACCCGCGTGCCGACGACCCCACCGCTGGCCCCGTCTCCGTCGTCGTTGCCCCGATCCGCTCGGTGCTGCAACCGCAGGTCAAGGGCCTGGGCGAGCTGGTGCCGGTCAGCCTGCGCACCGGCGAGAGCGCGGATTTGGACACCGTCGTGGACGGCCTGGTGGCCGCCGCCTACGCCCGCGTCGAGCTGGTGGAAAAGCGCGGCGAGTTCGCGGTGCGCGGCGGCATTCTCGATGTGTTCCCGCCGACCGAGGAGCACCCCCTTCGGGTGGAGTTCTGGGGCGACGACGTGGAGGAGATCCGCTACTTCAAGGTGGCCGACCAGCGTTCGCTGGAGGTCGCCGAGCACGGCCTGTGGGCGCCGCCGTGCCGCGAGCTGCTGCTGACGGACGACGTGAAGGCGCGCGCGGCCCAGCTGGCCCAGGCGCACCCGGAGCTGGCGGAGCTGCTCGGCAAGGTCGCCGAGGGCATCGCCGTCGAGGGTATGGAGTCCCTGGCGCCGGTGCTGGTGGACGAGATGGAGCTGCTGCTGGACGTGCTGCCCGCGCGCAGCATGGCCGTGGTGTGCGACCCGGAGCGGGTGCGGACCCGGGCCGCCGACCTGGTGGCCACCAGCCAGGAGTTCCTGCAAGCCTCGTGGGCGGCCAGCGCCGGGGGTGGCGAGGCGCCGGTGGACCTGGGCGCCGCGTCCCTGTGGTCCCTGGCCGACGTCCGCGAGCACGCGGGCGAGCTGGGGCTGCCGTGGTGGTCGGTGAGCCCGTTCACCGCCGACGCGGAACTGGCGGAGTTCGCCGGCGGAGCGGCCGGAGCCGCCGGGAACGCCCACGACGCCGGTGACGACGTGATCCGGCTGGGCCTGAAGGCGGCCGAGTCCTACCGGGGCGACACCGCGCGGGCGCTGGCGGACACCAAGGGCTGGCTCGCCGACGGCTGGCGCTGCGTCTACCTCACCGAGGCGCACGGCCCGGCGCAGCGCACGGTGGAGGTGCTGGCCGGGGAGGGCGTCGGTGCCCGGCTGGACGAGGAGCTGACCACCCTGGCCCCGTCCGTCGTGCAGGTCGCGCGCGGCGCGCTGGACCACGGCTTCCTCGCCCCCGAACTGCGGCTCGCCGTCCTCACCGAGACGGACCTGACCGGCCAGAAGGCGGCCGGACGCGAGGCGGCGCGCATGCCCGCGCGCCGCCGCAAGACGATCGACCCGCTCACCCTCAACCCGGGCGACTACATCGTGCACGAGCAGCACGGCGTGGGCCGCTACGTGGAGATGGTGCAGCGCACGGTGCAGGGCGCCACCCGCGAGTACCTGGTGGTGGAGTACGCGCCCGCCAAGCGCGGCCAGCCCGGCGACCGCCTGTTCGTGCCGACGGACCAGCTGGAGCAGATCACCAAGTACGTCGGCGGTGAGGCGCCCTCGCTGCACCGGCTCGGCGGCGCGGACTGGACGAAGACCAAGGCCCGTGCGAAGAAGGCCGTCAAGGAGATCGCGGCCGACCTGATCAAGCTGTACTCCGCCCGGATGGCCGCCCCCGGCCACGCCTTCGGCACCGACACCCCCTGGCAGCGGGAGCTGGAGGACGCCTTCCCCTACGCCGAGACCCCCGATCAGCTCACCACGATCGGCGAGGTCAAGGCGGACATGGAGAAGACCGTGCCGATGGACCGGCTGATCTGCGGCGACGTCGGCTACGGCAAGACGGAGATCGCGGTGCGGGCGGCGTTCAAGGCGGTGCAGGACGGCAAGCAGGTCGCCGTACTCGTGCCCACGACGCTGCTGGTGCAGCAGCACTTCGGCACGTTCAGCGACCGGTACGGGCAGTTCCCGGTGACGGTGCGCGCGCTGTCCCGGTTCCAGACGGACACCGAGGCCAAGGCGGTGCTGGAGGGCCTGCGCGAGGGCTCGGTGGACATCGTCATCGGCACCCACCGCCTGTTCTCCTCCGAAACGACGTTCAAGGACCTGGGCCTGGTCATCGTGGACGAGGAGCAGCGCTTCGGCGTCGAGCACAAGGAGCAGCTGAAGAAGCTGCGCGCCAATGTGGACGTGCTGACGATGTCCGCGACGCCGATCCCGCGCACCCTGGAGATGGCGGTCACCGGCATCCGGGAGATGTCCACGATCACCACGCCGCCCGAGGAGCGGCATCCGGTGCTCACGTTCGTCGGCCCGTACGAGGAGCGGCAGATCGGCGCGGCGATCCGGCGCGAGCTGCTGCGCGAGGGCCAGGTGTTCTACATCCACAACCGGGTGGAGTCCATCGACCGGGCGGCGGCGCGGCTGCGGCAGGCGGTGCCGGAGGCGCGGATCGCCACGGCCCACGGCCAGATGTCCGAGGCCGCGCTGGAGCAGGTCGTCGTGGACTTCTGGGAGAAGAAGTTCGACGTGCTGGTCTCCACGACGATCGTGGAGTCCGGGATCGACATCTCCAACGCCAACACCCTCATCGTCGAGCGCGGTGACACCTTCGGCCTGTCCCAGCTGCACCAGCTGCGCGGCCGGGTGGGCCGGGGCCGCGAGCGCGGGTACGCGTACTTCCTGTACCCGCCGGAGAAGCCGCTGACGGAGACGGCCCACGAGCGGCTGGCCACCATCGCCCAGCACACCGAGATGGGCGCGGGCATGTACGTGGCGATGAAGGACCTGGAGATCCGCGGCGCGGGCAACCTGCTCGGCGGTGAGCAGTCCGGCCACATCGCGGGCGTCGGCTTCGACCTGTATGTGCGCATGGTCGGCGAGGCGGTCGCGGACTTCCGCGCCTCCCTGGAGGGGGACGCCGAGAAGGCGGCGGAGGCCGCGCCGCTGGAGGTGAAGATCGAGCTGCCGGTGGACGCCCACGTGCCGCATGACTACGCGCCCGGCGAGCGGCTGCGGCTCCAGGCGTACCGCTCGATCGCGGCGGTGAACTCCGAGGCGGACATCGCCGCCGTCCGCGAGGAGCTGACCGACCGCTACGGTCCGCTGCCGGAGCCAGTAGAGAACCTGCTGCTGGTCGCGGGCCTGCGGTTGCTGGCCCGCGCCTGCGGGGTCACCGACGTCACGCTGCAGGGCACCAAGGTGCGGTTCGCGCCGGTGGAGCTGCGCGAGTCCCAGGAGCTGCGCCTGAAGCGGGTGTACCCCGGATCGGTGATCAAGGCGTCGGCCGGGCAGGTACTCGTGCCGCGTCCCAAGTCCGGGGGCCTGGGCGGCAAGCCGGTCGTGGGCCGCGACCTGCTGGCCTGGACGGGCGAGTTCCTGACGACGGTGCTGGGGTCGTAGGCCGCGTTGCCCGGCAGCCCGCTGCCTCACCACCCGCTCGCGGGACGGGAAGGGGGCCAGGGAGAGACGGCTCTCTCCCTGGCCCCCTTCGCCGTGCCGGGCGGTTCTGTCACAGGGACAGGCTCCACTGGGCCGGGGTGGTGGAGAAGTCGAACAGTTCGACCTCCAGGTCGAGGACCTTCGCGTCGGCGGGCACGTCATAGGCGAACCCGGCGGTGGCCTTCTTGCCCGGGAGTACGGTGCCGGTGAAGCCGGTGCCCACCTTGTCGCCGTAGATCTCCTCCACCGTGGTGCCCTCTTCCCCGGCCCGGGCGCTGACGGAGACCAGGTCGGCGTCCACGTTCTCCTCGCCGGTGTTCTCCAGGGTGATGGTCACCTGGTACGCCTCGTTCCCCTCGGTGTGGCCGAAGTCCGTTTCGCCGACCTGGTAGGGGCTCGCCGTGGAGACGGTGACCTTCAGCCCGCTGTCGTAGACGGCGGTGTCGCCCCCGGCGTAGGGGCCTTCCGCGGAGTCCCCCGCGTCCCCGGCGTCCTCGGCCCCGGCGTCCTTCGCGTCGCCCTCCTGGCCGGCCTCCTGGCTGTTGCCGCTCTCCTTCGTGGGCTCGTCCGCGTCCCCGCACGCGGTCAGCCCGCCGACCGCTAGGACGGCGGTGGCCACGGCGGCGACGAGGGTGCGGGCGCGGGTGGTGTTCACGGACATGACTGACCCCTTGTGGATGCTGCGAGAACGAGTGCGGGAAGAACGCGAGGACGCCGTGAAGGCGCCCGGTGCGGATCTTGCGAACCGCTGGGTCAATAACAACAGAGACTGTGAATCGAGTCAACACTGTTCACTGGATTCACGAGGTTCACGCAGTGAACCGGTGCGGCGAGCAATCCGCGGGTATGCTCAGCCGCACCGCCACGACGACTCGCAGGAAGGCGCCGACGTGTCGCAGAGCACGCCCGAAGAACCGGAGGTGACCGCGGCCGGGATCGCCCGGCTGGCGGGCGTCGGCCGGGCCGCCGTCAGCAACTGGCGCCGCCGGTACCCGCACTTCCCGCAGCCCGTCGGCGGCACCGAGGCCAGTCCCACCTTCGCGCTCGCCGACATCGAGGAGTGGCTGCGCGCCCACGGCAAACTCGCCGAGGTGCCGCTGCGCGAGCGGGTGTGGCAGCAGATCGAGACCGACCCCGAAGGCCCGGCCGCCGCCCTGGCCCGCGCCGGGGCAACCCTGCTCGCCAGCGGTGACGAAGACGACGAGCCCCCCACCCCGCTGCACCGCCTGGCCGGGGAACTCGGCGGCGCGGGAGCGGCCTTCGGCTTCCTCCTGACCCGCTACTTCGACGCCAGCCCCCGCGCCCACACCCGCACCCCCGCCCCCGCCGCCGACCTCATGGCCGCCCTGGCCGCCGCCACCGCCCGCCCCGGCGCCGTCCTTGACCCGGCCTGCGGCTCCGGCGAACTGCTCGCCGCCGCACAGCGCACAGCGGCACCACCCGCGCCCGCCCACCAGGGCACGAGGGCTGCCCGGAGCCGGGCGGCGGACGCCGGAGGCGGCCTGCGGCTGTACGGCCAGGAGACCGACCCGGACCTCGCCCGGCTCACCGCCCTGCGGCTGACCCTGTGCGCCGCCCCGCGCCCCGCCGCCGTCCAGGTGCGCACCGAGGACGCCCTGCGCACCGCGCCCGCCGAACAGCCCGCCGTGGACGCCGTGCTGTGCCACCCGCCGTTCAACGAACGCCACTGGGGACACGACGAACTGGCCTACGACGCCCGCTGGGAGTACGGCCTGCCCGCCCGCACCGAATCCGAACTGGCCTGGGTGCAGCATGCCCTGGCCCGGCTGCGCCCCGGCGGCGTCGCGGTGCTGCTCATGCCCCCGGCCGCCGCCTCCCGCCGCACCGGCCGCCGCATCCGCGCCGCCCTGCTGCGGCGCGGCGCCCTGCGCGCCGTCGTCGCCCTGCCCGCCGGGGCCGCGCCGCCGCACAGCCTGCCGCTGCACCTGTGGGTACTGCGCAAGCCGGACGGCGTCACGCCCGCCGAGCCACGCCTGTTGCTGCTGGACACCAGCACCCGGTACCAGCCCGACGGGCGCGAGCCGTTGCCCTGGGACGCGCTGGCCGACACCGTGCTCACCGCCTGGCGCGCGTTCGCCGACGGCGCCAAGGTGCCCGAGGAGCCAGGGGTGTGCGGCACCCGGCCGGTCATCGACCTGCTGGACGACGACGTTGACCTCGCCCCCGCCCGCCACCTGCCCCCTCTCCCCGGCGCGGGCGACGCCGCCGCACTGGCCGGGACCCGCGCCGAGCTGGCCCGCACCCTGCGCCGCAGCCTCGACCTCACCCCCGACCCCACCCCGGCCCCCGACCCCACCCCGGCCCCCGGCGAGACCACCACCGGGCGCTGGACCCTCACCACCGTCGGCGAACTCCTGCGCGCCGGAGCGCTCCAGGTGCGCGCGGGCGGCGCGGAGGGCGCCCCGGCCGTGACGCGCGCGGGCGACATCGTCATCCCGGTCCAGGGCCGGGGCGCCGCCTACGTCGTGGACGCCGACACCGCCGGCCAGACGCTGGCCAAGCCGCTGTACCTGCTGCGCCCGGAGCCGTACGCGCTGGACCCGTGGTTCGTCGCCGGTTTCCTGCGCTCGACCGCCAACACCCGCCAGGCCAGCAGCTACGCCTCCAGCGCCTCCCGGCTGGATGTGCGCCGCCTGCACCTGCCCCGGCTCGACCTGGACGGCCAGCGCCGCTACGGCGCCCACTTCCGCCGCCTGGCCGCGTTCGAAGCCGCGCTGCGCCTGGCCGGGGAGCTGGGCGCGCGGCTGGTGCAGGGCGTGTACGACGGTCTCACCGACGGCAGCCTGGAACCGGGCGACTCCCCGGACCAGGCCCCGCGCTGACCTACCTCGCGGATACGCTCGCCTCCTACCATGTGGTCAGGCGAGGGACGGGAGCTGGAAGATGTACGGGGCGGGCGCACCTCCGACGCCATCATCTGTGACGCCGCCACCGGCGCACCGCGCCGGTCCCGGTGCCGGGGCGATGACGGCCCGGCTGCTGTTCGCGTCGTTCCCGGTGTGGTCGCTGGGCCTGCTCGCGTGGGTGCCCTCGCTGCGGTTCGCCATCCTGCGCCGCCGTCCGCTGGACTGGGCCGTGTTCGCGGCCTTCGCCGCCGGTACTGTCGCGGAGATCCTGCTCCTGGCGTTCACGCCCGAGGAGCCGGACCACCCGGCCAACGCCGCGGCTGGCGGGTACGTGCTGATGTTCCTCATCGGCGCCGTCACCCACGCCGTCCTGGCCGACCGGTTCCCGCGCACTGCGCCCACCCCGTACGGCGCGCACGCGGTGGGCTACGGCTACCCGCAGCCCGCGCCCGGCCCCGCCCCAACCGGCAACGGCTACCCTCAGCCAACACCGCCGCCCCAGCACGCCGTCCACCAGCACGTGCCGCCCTACGCCGCACCGCCGTACCCCGCGCCGCCACCCCAGCCGTCCGCGCGGTACCCGCACTCCGTGCACCAGCAGCCCACCGAGTACGCGCCGCCCGGGCTGCGGCCGCAGCCGGTACCGCAGCCGCCGTCCGCGCCGCAGTCGCCGTCCGCGCCGCAACCGGCCGCGCCGACCGCGCCGGCCGAGGAGCCCGCCCGCATGCGCCAGGTCGCCTCCGAGCTGGACGAGCTGGACGCGTTGCTGCGCCGGCGGGACGGCGGCCAGTGATCGGCCGCCTCATCGCGGGCCGCTACGAACTGACCGAACCGCTGGGCAAGGGCGCGATGGGTCAGGTGTGGGGCGGCCACGACCAGGGTCTGGGCGGACGTCCGGTGGCGGTGAAGCTCATGCACTCCGGGCATATGGCCTCCCTGTCGGGCAGCGCCTCCCCACCGGAGCTGCGCGAACGGTTCGAGCGCGAGTGCCGGGTGACGGCGCGGCTGGACCACCCGAACCTGGTCACCGTCTTCGACGCGGGCCGCGAGGGCGACGAGCTGTTCCTCGTCATGCAGCGCCTGGACGGCAGCGACCTGGCCGACCACCTCGCCGAACACGACCCCTACCCCTGCTCCTGGGCGGTCGCCGTAGCCGCGCAGCTGTGCTCCGCGCTGGTCGCGGTGCACACCGTCGGCGTCGTCCACCGCGATCTCAAGCCCGGCAACGTCATCGTGCGCCCCGAGGGCCGCGTCGTCATCCTCGACCTGGGCATCGCCGCCGTCGGCTCCCCGGGCGACGCCACGCGGCTCACCCGCACCGGCGCGCTCATCGGCACACCGGTCTACATGGCGCCCGAGCAGGCGATGGGCACCGCGCCCGTCGGCCCGCCCGCCGACCTGTACGCACTCGGCGGCATGCTGTACGAACTCCTCACCGGGCAGGCACCGTTCGAAGCCCCCGAAGCCTCCGGGCTGCTGTACAAGAAGCTGCACGAGGAGCCCCGTGCGGTGCGCGAGCTGCGCCCGGAAGTGCCCGACCGGCTCGCCCACCTGGTGCACCGCCTGCTGCACAAGGACCCCGCCGCCCGGCCCGCCGACGCGCACCAGGTCTACGACGAGCTGGCCCCGCTGCTGCCCCGCACGGGCGGCCCGGGCGGACCGGCGCTGCCGCTGGACCCCACCCGGCCGTTCCTGGACCCCATGGCCCCCTGGCCGCCCCGGCCCGTGCCGCCCCCGCCCGGCTTCGGTCCGCCCCCGCCCACCGGGCTGGCGGCCACGCTGGAGGAAGTGCGGCGCCTGCTGGCGTCCGGCCAGTACGCCCAGGTGGCCGACGTGCTGGGGCGCGCGCTTCCGGCCGCCGTCGCCGAGCACGGCGAGGGCTCGCCGATCGTCCGCAAGCTGCGCAAGCAGTACGCGGCGACGCTGATGGAAGCCGGGCAGTACGCCACCGCGCTGCCGGAGGTGACGCGGCTGGTGCGCGAGTACGCCGCCGAACTGGGCCCGCACGACCCGGTGGTCACCCAGCTGTTGCGGGACGAGGCGTTCTGCCGCCACCGCCTCACCGGCCACCGCTGACCCGCCCGGCGCGCTAGCGGCGGGGTCCTTGGCCGCTCCGGCCCATCGCGCCGCCCTCCGCCCGCGACACGCCCGGCGGCCCACGGTACAGCCCGGCGTCCGGCCGCCCGGGACGGCCGTAACGCGGGCGGGGAAGCGGCGCGGGGCAGACACGGGGCAGGGGCACGCGTCCGGCGTGTGATGTCGGCGTTGGCCAAGTGACGCCTGTCGTTCACCCGGACGTCGTCTGTGCGGCATCCCGCGCTCCGCACTCCGGCCTACGCTCCGGGGTGGAGGCCGGGCGCGGGACCGGTCTCCTGGCCTGTCCGCAGCGTCTGGAAACCACGTGCCCAAGCTTTCTGTGATCGTGCCCTGCCACAACGTCCAGGACTTCCTCCCGGACACCCTGCGCAGCCTCGCCCGCAACGCGGGCCAGGACGCGGAGTTCCTTCTCGTGGACGACTGCTCCACGGACGCCACCGGCGACCTGCTGCGGCGTGCCGCGCCGGATATCCCGCGGGCCAGGGTGATCCGTCACGAGACGAACCAGGGCATCTCCCAGGCCCGCAACTCCGGCATCGAGGCCGCCCGGGGCGACTGGCTCACCTTCCTGGACGGCGACGACTGGTACGCCCCCGGCTACCTCGACGCCCTGCTCGCCGCCGCCCACCGCCTGGACGCTGACTTCGTGCGCACCGACCACGTCCAGGTCACCGGCAAGGCGCGCGTCGTGCACCGCGCTCCCGCCCCGCGCCGCGACGTCGCCCTCTCACCGCGCGAGGCGATCGTCCCGGCGGCGATGAAGACGATGGTGGACTACCCGTTCGTGTGGGCCGGTGCCTACCGCCGCTCCCTCTTCGACCAGGGCCTGCGCTTCGTACCCGACCTGCGCACCGCCGAGGACCGGCTGTTCACCTGGCAACTCCACCTGCGGGCACGGACGTTCGCGACCACCGGCCTGTACGGCGTGTACTACCGGCGCGGCGTGGCCACCTCGCTCACCCAGATCGGCGACGAACGCCAGTTGGACTTCATTCCCGCCCACGACCGCATCCTGGACGAGGTCACCGCCGACGCCGAGGCCGACCGCTTCCTGCCCAAGATCGTGCGCACCTACTGCGCCATGATCGCCTTCCACGCCGCGGGCGCCACCCGCTACGACGCCCCCACCGCCAAGGTTCTGCGCCGCCGGTCGGCCGCCGCGCTGCGCCGGATGCCGCAGGACGTGCTGGCGGACGTGCTCGACGTGCTCGACGCGCCGCGCGCGAAGGTGCTGCGGCGCCTGCTGGGTCGCCCCACGGCCCGGCCCGCCAGCTCCCACCGGACCGGAAAGGCGGCCTGACCGTGCACTCCACCGCGCCCACTCCGCCCGCCGCCCGCCGCCCGCAGGTCTTCGAGGTCTCCACCCTCTACGGCGCCGCGACGCTCGCCGCCGCCCTGGACGCGGGCCAGTTCGGCCCGGCCGACGCCGCGTACCGCGTCCTGGTGGTGTCCCACCATGCCACCGTCCCGGAGACCGCCACCCAGCTGCCGGAGATGACCGGCTGGAGCGGCATCGCCGAGCGCTTCGACCGCGTCGTGGACTGGAACGCCACCCTCCGCCCCCTGCACCCCAGCCACTGGACGCCGCGCGACCAGGACCGCCCGCTGTGGCAGCGCTTCCTGTGCGACGCCTGGCGGCTGCCGGACGGCCCGATGGACCTGGTGGTGGAGTCCGTGCACGTCAACCCGGCCGCCGCGCTCGCCGGGATCTTCGCCGACGCCGACGTGCACGTGTACGCAGACGGCCTGATGAGCTACGGCCCCACCCGCGATCGCCTGCCCGCCGCCACCGCCCCCCGCGTCCAGCGTCTGTTGCACCTCGACCTCGTGCCCGGCCTGCGCCCGCTGCTGCTGTCCGAGTACGGCGTCGAACCGGAGACGGTGCCGGCCGACGCCTTCCGCGCGGTGCTGGACGAGCTCACCGCGGCCGGCGCCGCCGACCCCGCGCTGACCGCCGCCGCCGACGCCGGCGAGGAGTCCGGCGTCGCCGTCATCCTCGGCCAGTACCTCGCCGCACTGGGCATCCTCACCGCCGACGAGGAGGAGGAACTGCACGCCCGCATGGTGCGCGCCGCAGCCGCCGCCGGGCACGCCACCGTCCTGTTCAAGCCACACCCCACCGCGCCCGCCCGCTACTCCCGCGCCCTGGAGAAGGCCGCCGCCGACCGTGGCGTGACCCTGCTGACGCCGACGACCGCGCTGCTCGCCGAAGCCGTCTTCGGCCGCTGCCGTCCCGGCCTCGTCGTCGGCTGCTTCTCCACCGCCCTGCTGACGGCGTCCGCCTTCTACGGCATCCCCATCGCCCGCGTCGGCACCGCCGAACTGCTCGACCGGCTCGTGCCGTACCAGAACAGCAACCGCGTCCCGCTCACCCTCGTCCACGCCACCGTGCCGGACGCGGAACGCCCGGGCTCGGCGCCGGAGCTGACGGCGGAACAAGCCGAACGCCTGGTGCGCACCGTCGGCTACTGCATGCAGCCGCGCCTCTACCCCCACCTGCGGCCCGAGGCCCACGCCTGGCTCGCCGACCACTGGAACCCGCACACCCAGCACTACTTCAAGCGCCGCCGCCTCACCAGCCTGGAACTCCCCGGCAGCCTGGTCCCGGCCACCGACCGCTTCCCCGGCGGCCGCACCGCGCTCCGCGTGGCCCGCCGCGTCAAGCGCGCCGCGCACCGCCCAAGGCCCCGCTGACCCGCCCTCGCGCACCCCGCGCACGGCGCGGCGGGCGCCCGCGCGGCGACCCCGCCGGGACCGCGCTGGCCGCTGGGGTCACGCGGGATGCGGGGACCGCGCCGGACGCGGGGACCGCGCGGGCCGCGTCAGCCCAGGTAGCGGCGCAGGCCGAGGCGGCCCCAGGCCAGGCTCACCGCGTAGGACAGCGCCGTCACCACGGCGAACATCCCCAGCAGTAGCCCGGACGCGGCCAGCAGGCCCATGTCCGGGGAGATCAGCGGCCGCAGCAGCTCCTCGACGAACAGCACGTGCACCAGGTACGCGCCCATCGCCGCGCCGCCCAGCCGGGTCAGCGGCTCACGCCACCGCTGAGGCACCCGCGTGCGGCTCACCAGCAGCAGCACACAGAGCGTCATGACGCCGACGATCAGGTGAGCGTTGGGGATCACGTAGTGGATCTGGGTGTGGTACCAGAAGCAGGCCGCCATCGTCAGCGGCAGCAGTACGCCGAAGATCCAGCGGCGTCCGCGCAGCGCCCGCGCGGGGAGCGCCAGCAGCAGCGCCCCGCCGACGGCGTACACCACCGAGTAGGTGCCGAAGCTCCAGCCGACGGCGGGCACGGCCCACCCGGTCACGTCGCGCACGGTGGACAGCAGGCTCGGCAGCGCCGCCACACCGAGCAGCGCGAGCCCCAGCTTCCACGGCCGCCCGCCGTCGCGGACGAGCACGGCGCACGCGAGCGCCGCGACGACCGGCAGGTACGCGTACAGGAACCACAGGTGGTAGGCGGGCTGGACGGAGCCGAAGAGCGAGTCGAGGGCGAGTTCGGTCATCGGTTTGTCGTTGCGGTCCCGCAGCCACGCCCACACCAGGTACACCCCGGTCCACACGAACAGCGGGAGCCCGCTGCGGACGATGCGCCGCCACATCGTGGCCTCGTCCCGTGGCCGGGCGCCCACCAGCACGCCCCACCCGCCGATGGCGAAGAACACCGGGACGGCGAAGGAGTTGACTGCCTCGAAGACGTGCCCGGTCCAGTAGGCGCCGGACCCGGCCGCGCGGTCGTTGCCGACGGCCTGGATGAACGCGGCGGCCACGTGTCCGAGGATCACCGTGCAGGAGGCCACCAGGCGCAGCACGTCAATATCGAACCGGTGCTCGCGGGTGGCGGGAGCGGGCTCCTGGCCGGCGGCGATCTCGGTGTCCGGGTGTTCGGCAGCGGCGTCCGGGCGGTCGGCGGCGTCGGTTGCGGCCGCGTCAGGCGCGGCGGCGGGAGTTCTCGGCGGCATGGTCCTGTGAGGTGTCGGCGGCGGAGGGACGGCACGGAACCCAGGCCCGGTCCCGCCGCAACACCCTGCATGCCCCACGTGACCACCCGGTGAACACCGGATGTGCACGGCCTGAGTCCGGCATACCCTCAAGAGGCTACGAGCACGGCCCGGCTCAGCACGCATACGACAGGGTTCGGGAGGATACACCGTAAACCACACACAGTGGAGGACGCGCCGGGACCGGAAGCTGCTGGGTGAGAGTGTCGAGGAGTCCGCCGCCTACGTCCAGGCCGGATACAGTTTCGTGCTGGGGCAAGCCGTGTACGACCGGCGCACGGAGTTGGGGCTCACACAAAGCCAACTCGCCCACCGAGCGGGTATGACGCAGCCGCAGGTGTCCACGATCGAGGGCGGTGACACCGTGCCCACCCTGCCCCTGTTGCGGCGGCTGGCCATCGCGCTGGACGCGTCCCTGGTCATCGAACTGGACGGCGACGCCTCCGTCTTCCGCTTCATCGCCCACGCTCCTGACACCCCGGGTGAAGGCGAGCAGGCCGGAGACTCGGCGGCGGCCTGAGATCGGCGTACCCGAAGGGGGAGGATGGGTACGGGTGCGTACCCGTAGTATGGCGGGTGTGCTGGAGAAGGGATTCATCATGTCTGACGCGAACGTCCGCATCCCTGCGGAAGCCCGGGACAGACTCGCTGAAGTGGCGGCGGCGGAAGGGCTGTCCCTGCGGGCCTACCTCGCCCACCTGGCGCAGACGCTGCTGACCCCCGATGAACGAGCCGAGCGGGCGGAGCGGGCGCGGCACATCCTGCGGGAGTGGAACGGCTATGACCCGGACGACTCCGAGGTAGCCATGGCCGACCAGGAACTGGACCGCCGCCTGGCCGAGGCGGGGGCCGCGTGACCGACTTCGTCCACATCCTCATGGACGACTCGGCGCTGGTCGCCGCAGGACGCGGCAACGAGTTGGCGTCACGGCTAATTCACCGAGCTCATGCCGAGCCTGGCTGGCACCTTTACACCACGGCGTGTGCTCTGGTGGAAGCCGACCGGACGCGTCGGGGCACGGCTGAACACTTCGCGGCACTTCCCGCCGTCGTGGTCCTTGAGCTGGATCTGCCGTCCGCGCTCGCGGTCGCACAAGAGGACACCTGGGCCGCTGCCCATACCGAGTACGCGGCTCAGCCGAGCCCCGACCGTCCTTTGGGAGCGTTTGTGGCCAGTGCGGCACCCCGGGCATGGAAAGGGCGCCCGGTGCGTCTCATCGACCTCAGCGCCTGACCGTGTCTGGGGCGACGCGCGCTCAGGCGGACGGTTGTGCCGAAACAGTGGTGGTCGGGGGTGCCAAGTCCCTACGATCACCGAGTAGGAGGAACGTCGTCGTTTCGGCCCAGCAGGAGGCCCCCATGCACCGCCGTAGGTCCGCGCTCTCCGTCTCCGCCGCAGCCGCGCTGCTGCTCGGCGTGCCGCTGCTGTCCGGGTGCGGCGGCGCGGAGGGCCGCCCGGGAGCGGCCGCCGTGGTGGACGGCGAGGAGATCCCCGTCGCGGCGGTGCAGGCCCGCGCCGAGGCGGTGCGGGACGCGCAGCGGGCGGACCCGGAGGGCGAGCAGCTGATCCAGAGCACCGGCCCGGTGCAGCGCTACATGCTGAACTATTTGCTTGTCGAGCGCGTGGTGGAGCAGGCCGCACAGGACGCGGGCGTGAGCGTCAGCCGCGCCGAGGTGCAGGAGTACCGGGCGGCCGAGGAGAAGCGCTTCCGGGGCGGCGAGGCGCTGGAGACGGTCATGCTGCGCGAGCGGGCCATCGCGCCGGACCAGATCGACAACGCGCTGCGGGTGGAGCTGCTGGTGCGGAAGACGGCCGAGGCACTGGGCGGGGACGTCGAACGGGTCTTCGCCGAGACGGCCGCTGACCTGGGCATCGACGTCAGCCCGCGCTACGGCACCTGGAACGCCGAGCAGGTGACGCTGGCGGGCGCCACCGACCCGTGGATCAAGCCCGCCACCGTCCCGCAGGAACCGTTCTGAGCTGGCGGTTTCGTGCCCCGGGCGGGGCTCGGCGGCCCCGGGTTAGGCTCGACGGGTGACCACCGCCGAACCCGTGACACCGACCGCCGACACCGGCCGCCTGATCCTGCTGACCACCACCCACCGGGTGGCGCCCGGCCTGCTGTCGTGGCCCGCCTGGCAGGCGCTGCGCACCGCCGACCGGGTGGTGTGCGCCGACGCGGCGCATCCGCAGCTGCCGTACCTGCGTGAGGCGGGCGTCGCCGTGGCGGCGGCAGAGCCCGGGGCGCGCGAGCTCGCCAAGCAGTGCGCGGGCGGGCGCACGGTCGTGGTGGTCGCCGGAGCCGACGGTGAGCCGCGGCTGACCGATGGCTTGGCGCGCCTCGCTGGCGGTGGCCAGGAGGCCGTGCCCGACCTGGAACTGCTGCCCGGCTCCTACGACCTGCCCGGCGCCCGCCTGCTGGACCTGGTGGAGGTCATGGACCGCGTTCGCCTCGCCTGCCCGTGGACCGGTCCGCGCACCCACGAGGACCTGGTGAAGTACGGCATCGAGGAGGCGTACGAGCTGGTCGAGGCCATCGAGGCCGGGGACCGCGAGGCGCTGTGCGAGGAGCTGGGCGACGTGCTGCTCCAGGTCGTCTTCCACGCGCGCATCGCCGAGGACGCCGCCGAGGAGCCGTTTTCCATCGACGACGTCGCCGCGGGCATCGTCACCAAACTCGTCCACCGCCACCCGCACGTCTTCGGCGAGGAGAGCGCCGAGACGGCCGAGGACGTCAAGGCGCACTGGCTGCGCACGAAGGCGGTCGAGAAGCAGCGGACGTCGGTGACCGAGGGCGTGCCGCTGGGCCAGCCCGCGCTGGCGCTCGCCGCGAAGCTCGCGAGCCGGGTGCGCGCGGCCGGGCTGGAGGTGCCGCTGGGCGCGGTGGAGGGCACGCGGAGCGGCACGACGGGCGGCCGGGCAGACGGTACGGGCGGCGGCGTCGGCGCCGTCGGATACGAGCTGCTCGCGCTGGCCGTCCGCGCGGAGGCCGCCGGGGTGGACCCGGAAACGGCGCTGCGGGCGGCCGCCCGCGCCTACCGGGACGCCGTGGTCGCGGCGGAGCAGCGCGCGGGCGCGACCGGGGCCGCGACGAATCGACGACACGACGAAACGGCGGAAACGGCGGAAACGGCGGCAACCACGGAAACACCGCCCCGACCGCGTAGCCGCCCGACAGCGTAAGCCCGGTCTCTCCGGGTACCCGGAGAGCATGAGGGACCTACTTGTCGGCATTGCACCGTTCGCGGCAGGCATCGTCGTCGCGGCCGTCCTGGCGTTCGCCGTGGTCTACGGCATCCGCCGGCTGCGCAGCACCGGGATCTCCCGGCCGCCCGCCCGCCACCAGCCCGCGCCGGGTGAGGTCGAGGAGACGGGACACGAGCGCGAGTACCGGGAGCCGGACGAGATGCCGCGCGACGGCAGGCGTCGGCTGCCGCACGAGATGCCCGGCGGCGGCACGGCGACCACGCGCCGTGGTGCATGGCGCGAGCGGCCCCGGTGGAGCGAGGGCACCCGGGGCGGTGACACGCCGAAGGGCGGCGAGTAGGCGAGCGGGCTGAGCGCCCCGCCCGGGTCGGCTCAGGCCCGTGCCCGGGGCGCGCGGCGGAGCGCGTAGCGTCGGGGGCGTGACTGACCGCACCGCGCCGCCCGAGCTTTTCACCTGGGAATTCGCCGCCGACCCCTACCCGGCCTACGCCTGGCTGCGGGAGCACGCGCCCGTGCACCGGGCGGAGCTGCCCAGCGGGGTGTCGGCCTGGCTGGTGACCCGGTACGACGACGCCCGCCAGGCCCTCGCCGACCAGCGGCTGAGCAAGAACCCCGGCGCGCACAGCGAGCGCGCGCACGGCAAGGGCAAGGTGGGCATCCCGGGCGAGCGCAGCGCGGGGCTCATGACGCACCTGCTGAACATCGACCCGCCCGACCACACCCGCCTGCGCCGCCTGGTCTCCCGCGCCTTCACCCCGCGCCGCGTGGCCGCGTTCGCGCCCCGCGTGCAGGAGCTGACCGACACCCTCATCGACGGCTTCGCACAGCGCGGCAGCGCCGACCTGATCCACGAGTTCGCCTTCCCGCTGCCGATCTACGCCATCTGCGACCTGCTGGGTGTCCCGGCGGAGGACCAGGACGACTTCCGCGACTGGGCGGGCATGATGCTGCGTCACGGCGGCGGCCCGCGCGGCGGCGTCGGCCGGGCGGTCAAGAAGATGCGCGGCTACCTGGCCGAGCTGATCCACCGCAAGCGCGACGACCCCGGGGACGACCTGATCTCCGGCCTGATCCGGGCCAGCGACCACGGCGAACACCTCACCGAGAACGAGGCCGCCGCGATGGCGTTCATCCTCCTATTTGCCGGGTTCGAGACGACGGTCAACCTCATCGGCAACGGCACCCTCGCCCTGCTGCGCCACCCCGAGCAGCGTCGGCGGCTCCAGGACGCGCTCGCCGGGGGCGACACCGCGCTGCTGGAGACCGGCGTCGAGGAGCTGCTGCGCTACGACGGGCCGGTGGAGCTGGCCACCTGGCGGTTCGCCACCACACCGCTGACGCTGGGCGGGCAGCACATCGACGCCGGTGAGCCGGTCCTCGTCGTCCTGGCGGCGGCCGACCGCGACCCGCGCAAATTCGACCAGCCCGACGTCCTCGACCTCGCGCGGCGCGACAACCAGCACCTGGGCTACGGGCACGGCATCCACTACTGTCTGGGCGCGCCGCTGGCCCGGCTGGAGGGACAGACGGCGCTGGCCACCCTGCTGCGCCGCCTGCCCGAGCTGCGGCTGGCCGCCGACCCGGCCGACCTGCGCTGGCGCGGCGGCCTCATCATGCGTGGACTGCGCACACTACCGGTGGAGTTCACCCCGGAGCCCACCCAGGACGTGAAGACGTCGTGACCATTGCGTGATCTAGACGACACTGGCTTGTGACGCACACGCGTTCGCCGCTACCTTCAGCCGCTGGGCCCGCCCGGGAGGGTGTGCCGCAGCCATAGGAGAGGGTTCCACATGCGTTCCGGGAACGGTCGGCACCGCCGACCCCGCCAGGCCCCAGCCGTCGTCGTCACCATGGGGGTGACCGGAGCAGGGGTGGCCTTGCCGCTGCTCGGCGCGTCCGGCGCGCACGCCGTGGACGGCACCGTGTGGGACCGGGTCGCCGAGTGTGAGAGTGGCGGCGCGTGGAGCGCCAACGGCGGCACCGGCTACTACGGCGGCTTCCAGCTCCCGCTGGACACCTGGGAGCGCTACGGCGGCACCGCGCACGCCGACCGCCCCGACCTGGCCAGCCGCAACCAGCAGATCGCGGTCGCCGAGGAGATCCTGGCCCAGCAGGGCCCCGACGCCTGGCCCACCTGCGCTGTCACCAGCGGACTGACGGCGGCCGTCAACGGCGTCAACGCGTCAGCGCGGACACCCGACGGCGCCGAGGGCGGCGAGCTGTCCGACGACGCCACCGGCGCTCCCCAGGCGCCCGGGGCGGCGGACGAACCGGCCGGGGAGGCCACGGGAGCACCAGCGGGCGACGCTGATCCGGGTGCCGACCAGGCCCGCCCCGGCGCCGCTCCCGCCGCTCCCGAGTCCGGCGGGAGCGGCGCCGGTGCGGACCCGGGCGGTGCGGCGGACGCCTCCGGGCGCCCGGAGGCGGAGGAGCGTGCCGCAGGCGAGCGGGACGGCGGCGGGCGGCACCGTGGCGAACCGGACGCGGCAAAGAACCCGCCCGGGGCCGGACAGCGTTCGGACCGGAGCACGGGCCGCCACGCGGCACCGGCCGACGGCATCCCCTTCGCCGAACCGCGCGCGGATGACTTCACCGGCACCCCCGGCGCGGGCGCCGGTGAGCCCCGCCATCCGGCGAACGGTGACGCGCGGAGAACCGAACAGACGTACACCGTCGAGTCCGGTGACTCGCTCTCCGGGATCGCCGGGTCGCATCAGGTGCCCGGTGGCTGGCCCGCGCTGTACGCCGCCAACGAGGAGGTCGTCGGCGCGGATGAGAACCTGATCCTGCCCGGTCAGACCCTCGAACTCCCCGCAGCAGCACACTAGTTGGTGACGGGCGCTACGCCCCGTCACCCGTTCGCGCGGAATGTGACCCTTGTCACATTCCGCTGCGGCGTGTCCGGATTGCCGCAGGATGCAGCTACTTGCCCGGACCTGCGGCGACAGTGCTGGTGCCTCGTCAAACCACCCTGTTTGTCGGGATATCAGGGTGTTTGATCCGATTATTGCGGTGTGCTTACCGTCACATCGCCCGCTACTGCGGGCCCGTTGACCGTCACGCCAAATCCTGCCGACGGTCGAACGGGAACGTCGTCGCGTCCGCGTGCCGCAGGCAGGAGCGGGGGAACCATGAAGCGCCGCCCAGCGGCTAGGGGTGAAGTCCGGTGCGGGAGACCGCGCCGGGCCGGGCCGCTCACAGCCCGAACCCGACAGCTCACCCCGCAGGCGTCCGGTGAGGAAGACCCCGATGCTGTTCACCGAAAAGGGCTACGAGAAGCAGCAGAACCGCCAGTCCGTCTTCGTCCGGTTCGCGTTCTCGCTGGCCGGGTTCGCCGGTGCCGCCACAGGCGGCCAGGTCGCGATGGCGAGCAGTGCCCAGGCCGCCTCGGTCGATACCTGGGACAAGGTCGCCGAGTGCGAGTCCAGCGGCAACTGGTCCATCAACACGGGTAACGGGTACTACGGCGGGCTCCAGTTCGCCCAGTCCAGCTGGGAGGCGGCGGGCGGCACCCAGTACGCGCCGCGCGCCGACCTGGCCACGAAGGAGCAGCAGATCGCCACCGCCGAGCGCCTGCTGGACATGCAGGGCCCGGGTGCCTGGGCGTGCGCGGAGGAGGGCGGCCTCACCAGCTCCGGCCCGGCCGCGAACGTCAACCCGCGAGCGCGGAAGTCGGCTCCGCAGGCGGCCCCGCAGGCCGCACCGGCCCCCCAGGCGGCGCCCAAGCGGCAGCAAGCCCAGCGGCCGGTGTCGTCGGGCAGCCAGCGCTACACCGTGCGGACGGGCGACACCCTGTCCGGTATCGCGGCCGCCCACGGCCTGTCCTGGCAGCAGCTGTACGCACAGAATAAGTCCGTGGTCGGTGCCGACCCCAACCTCATCTTCCCGGGCCAGCAGCTGACGGTCTGACCGGACGCGGACCTGGCTGGACCCCGGCGCGCGCCCTCCGCGCCCACGCGCGAGCGACAGCGGAGGGCACCCGGCGCGCCGGGCCACCAACCCCGCCGGGTCCGCCCCGCCCCGCGCGTACCGACTCGTCCGTACGGCGAGACAGGCGCGTCGGCCCGGGACTTTCTTCACTCGCTGAACAAATCGAGGCCGCCGCCGTGAGCTGCGCCTTCGCCGCCCGAGCCGGTGTCCCGGCCAGGCCGTGGCCCCCGTGGCCCCACCGGGACCGCTAGGCTCTGGCCCAGAAGACCGACTCACCGAAGGAGACCCTCGTGCCGTCCATCGACGTCGTCGTAGCCCGCGAGATCCTCGACTCGCGAGGCAACCCCACCGTCGAGGTCGAGGTCGGCCTCGACGACCACAGCACCGGCCGCGCGGCCGTGCCGTCCGGCGCTTCCACGGGTGCGTTCGAGGCCCTGGAGCTGCGCGACGGCGACCAGGCCCGCTACGGCGGCAAGGGCGTGGAGAAGGCCGTCCTCGCCGTCATCGAGCAGATCGGCCCGGAGCTGGTCGGCTACGACGCGACCGAACAGCGCCTGATCGACCAGGCCATGCTCGACCTGGACGCCACCGCCGACAAGTCCTCGCTCGGCGCCAACGCCATCCTGGGCGTGTCCCTGGCCGTCGCACACGCCGCCTCCGAGGCGTCCGACCTGCCGCTGTTCCGCTACCTCGGCGGCCCGAACGCGCACCTGCTGCCGGTGCCGATGATGAACATCCTCAACGGCGGCTCGCACGCCGACTCCAACGTGGACATCCAGGAGTTCATGATCGCGCCGATCGGCGCCGAGTCGTTCTCCGAGGCGCTGCGCTGGGGCACCGAGGTCTACCACGCGCTGAAGGCGGTCCTGAAGGAGCGCGGCCTGTCCACCGGACTGGGCGACGAGGGCGGTTTCGCGCCCAACCTCGGCTCCAACCGCGAGGCACTGGACCTGATCCTGGACGCCGTGCGGAAGGCGGGCTACACCCCCGGCCGGGACATCGCGCTCGCCCTGGACGTCGCCGCGTCCGAGTTCGCCAAGGACGGCGCCTACCAGTTCGAGGGCCAGTCCCGCACCGCCGCCGAGATGACGGCTTACTACGCCGAGCTGGTCGAGGCCTACCCGCTGGTCTCCATCGAGGACCCGCTGTTCGAGGACGACTGGGAGGGCTGGCAGACCATCACCGCCCAGCTCGGTGACAAGGTGCAGCTCGTCGGCGACGACCTGTTCGTCACCAACCCCGAGCGCCTGCAGCGCGGCATCGACGACAAGGCGGCCAACTCGCTGCTGGTGAAGGTCAACCAGATCGGCTCGCTGACCGAGACCCTGGACGCCGTCGAGCTGGCCCAGCGCAACGGCTTCACGTGCATGATGTCCCACCGCTCCGGCGAGACCGAGGACGTCACCATCGCCGACCTCGCCGTCGCCACCAACTGCGGCCAGATCAAGACCGGCGCCCCGGCCCGCTCCGAGCGCGTCGCCAAGTACAACCAGCTCCTGCGCATCGAGGAGATCCTCGACGACGCCGCGGTCTACGCTGGCCGCAGCGCCTTCCCGCGCTTCAAGGGCTGACCCGAACGGGGCCGCCCGGCCCCCCGGCGCCGTCGTACGATGCCGTGCCGTACCACGACGTCCCGGCCCGCGGTCCCGTACCGTGAGGCCGGGACGCCGACGCGCACGGCGGCGTCCGCAGCCGACGCGGACCGACCCCGCGCAGAACACCGCGACCAGGGAGGCGACGTGGCCCCGAAACGGGAACCGTCCTCCACGACGACCCGGCTCAAGGCGCTCGGCGAGCAGGCGGCGGCCCACCTCTACCGCGCCGAGAACCGCCGGCTGCGCCGCACCCCGCGACGCGGCAGGCTCACCGGGCGCGCCGCCCTGCTGGCCCTCGTGCTGTGCTCGCTGATCGTGGCGCTGGCGTACCCGATCCGGCAGTACGTCTCGCAGCGCGCCGAAATCGCCGAGCTGCGGGAAGAGGCCGGGACCACCAGCGAACGCGTCGAGGAGCTGCGGGAGCTGAAGGCCCGCCTCCAGGACCCGGCCTACGTCGAGCAGCTGGCCCGCGAGCACCTGCACTACGTGCGGCCCGGGGAGCGCGGCTACGTCGTGGAGGGCGAGAGCCGGCCCGAAACGCACCGCCCCAGCGACGACGCCGCCGCCGACCGCCCCTGGTACCGCAACTTCCTGGACGGCGTGGACCGCGCCGACCGCGCCGAACACCCCTAGTTCCCCTGCCTGACGATCCGGAAGACACCCGCCGACCCATGGACACTCCGCCGCCCCCGACCGACTCCGCGCCGCCCACCGAGGCGGACGTCGCCGCCTTCCGGGCGCAGCTCGGGCGGCCCCCGCGCGGCCTGCGCGCCATCGCGCACCGCTGCCCCTGCGGACAGCCCGACGTCGTGGAGACCGCCCCCCGGCTGGAGGACGGCACGCCGTTCCCCACCACGTACTACCTGACCTGCCCGCGCGCCGCCTCCGCGATCGGCACGCTGGAGGCGGAGGGGGTGATGAAGGAGATGAGCAAGCGCCTGGCCACCGATCCGGAGCTGGCCGCCGCCTACCGCGCCGCCCACGAGGACTACCTCGCCCGCCGCGACGCCATCGAGGTGCTGGAGGGCTTCCCCAGCGCGGGCGGTATGCCCGACCGCGTCAAGTGCCTGCACGTCCTCGTCGCGCACTCGCTCGCCGCCGGACCCGGGGTCAACCCGCTGGGGGACGAGGCCATCGCCCTGCTGCCGCAGTGGTGGCGCAAGGGCCCGTGCGTGGCGCCCGGTGTGCCCCGCGAGGAGAGCGTCTCCCGCGACGAGCTGCCTGACGAGACGTCCGACGCCGCCGAGGAGAGCGCCTGATGACCCGCGTCGCCGCCGTGGACTGCGGCACCAACTCCATCCGCCTGCTGGTTGCCGACGTCGATCCGGTCACCGGGACGGCCACGGAGCTGGACCGGCGCATGCGGATCGTGCGCCTGGGCCAGGGCGTGGACCGCACCGGGCGGCTGGCCCCCGAGGCGCTGGAGCGCACCTTCGCCGCCTGCCGCGAGTACGCCGGTGTCATCCGCTCGCTCGGTGCCGAGCGCACCCGGTTCGTCGCCACCTCCGCCACCCGGGACGCCAGCAACCGCGAGGTGTTCGTACGCGGCGTCGTGGACACCCTCGGCGTGGAGCCGGAGGTCATCACCGGCGACCAGGAAGCCGAGTTCTCCTTCACCGGCGCCACCCGGGGCCTGACCGGCCCCGGTTTCCCGGCGCCCTACCTCGTGGTGGACATCGGCGGCGGCTCCACCGAACTCGTCGTCGGCTCCGACGGCGTGGCGGCGGCCCGCAGCGTGGACATCGGCTGCGTGCGCATGACCGAACGCCACCTGGTGCGCGATGGCGTGGTGAGCGATCCGCCGACGGCCGAGCAGATCACCGCCATACGGGCCGACGTGGACGCCGCCCTCGACCTGGCCGGGCAGACCGTGCCGCTGGCCCGCGCCCACACCCTGGTCGGGCTCGCCGGATCGGTGACGACGGTGGCGGGCATCGCCCTCGGCCTGCCGGAGTACGACCCGGCCGCCATCCACCACAGCCGCGTGCCCCTCGCCCGGGTCCGCGAGATCACCGCCCGCCTGCTGGCCTCCACCCACGCCGAGCGCGAGACCATCGGGGTGCTGCACCCCGGCCGTATCGACGTCATCGCGGCCGGCGCGCTGATCCTCCAGTCGGTGATGGAACACTGCGGCGCCCGGGAAGTCGTCGTCAGCGAACACGACATCCTCGACGGCATCGCCTTCGCCACCGCCGCCGGATAGGCGGCAGCGTGACCGCTGGGCGCTGTCCCCGTACGCCCGCGGTCACGTCGGCCGGAGGCGTTAGAAGTCGTCGTCGAAGGAGACGGTGCCCTCTACGGCGACCTGGTAGGCGGAGGGGCGGCGTTCGAAGAAGTTGGTGAGTTCCTGGACGTCCTGGAGGTCCAGGAAGGGGAAGGGGTTGGCCGAGCCGAACACGGGGTCGAGGCCGAGGCGGGTCAGGCGCTGGTCGGCGACGCACTCCAGGTACGCGCGCATGGACTCGGTGTTCATGCCGGGCAGGCCCTCGCCGCACAGGTCGCGCGCGAACTGCAGTTCCGCTTCCACGGCTTCGCGCAGCATCGCCGTCACCTCGCGGCTCATATCGGCGTCGAACAGCTCCGGCTCCTCCGCCCGCACGGTGTCCACGACGTGGAACGCGAAGTCCATGTGGCAGCTCTCGTCGCGGAACACCCAGTTGGTGCCGGTGGCCAGGCCGTGCAGCAGGCCACGGGAGCGGAACCAGTAGACGTAGGCGAAGGCGCCGTAGAAGAACAGCCCTTCGATGCAGGCGGCGAAGCAGATCAGGTTGAGCAGGAAACGGCGGCGGTCGGCCTGGGTGCGCAGGGTGGTGAGGTCGTCTACCGAGTCCATCCAGCGGAAGCAGAACCGCGCCTTCTCACGGATGGACGGAATGTTCTCCACGGCCGCGAACGCCTCGGCGCGCTCGTCCGGATCGGGCAGGTAGGTGTCCAGCAGGGTCAGGTAGAACTGGACGTGCACGGCCTCCTCGAACAGCTGCCGGGACAGGTACAGCCGCGCCTCGGGCGCGTTGATGTGCCGGTAGAGGGTCAGGACGAGGTTGTTGGCGACGATCGAGTCCCCGGTGGCGAAGAAGGCGACGAGACGGCCGATGAGGTGCTGCTCGCCGGGGGAGAGCTGGGCGAGGTCGGCGACGTCGGAGTGCAGGTCCACCTCTTCGACCGTCCAGGTGTTCTTGATCGCGTCGCGGTAGCGGTCGTAGAACTCCGGGTAGCGCATCGGGCGCAGGGTCAGCTCGAAGCCCGGGTCGAGCAGGTGCTGGGCGGGCCGCGTGGCGGCGGACTCGGGAGCGGTGGGGGCGGTCATTGGCAGGCCTCGCAGGATTCGGGGTTCTCCAGGGAGCAGGCGGCGGCGTCCTCGGGGGTGACCGGCTGCCTCGGTACGGCCGCGCCGCGCGCGGCGGCGGCGATGCGCGTCGCGGGGCGCGAGCGCAGGTAGTACGTCGTCTTCAGGCCGCGCTTCCACGCGTAGGCGTACATCGAGCTGAGCTTGCCGATGGTGGGGGCGGCCAGGAACAGGTTCAGCGACTGGCCCTGGTCCAGGTAGGGCGTGCGGTCGGCGGCCAGGTCGATCAGCGCGCGCTGCGGGATCTCCCACGCGGTGCGGTACAGCTCGCGCACCTCCGGCGGCAGCCCGGGCAGCTCCTGTACGGAGCCGTTCGCCTCGCGCAACGCCTGCCGGGTCTGCTCGTGCCACTGGCCGAGCCGCTTGAGGTCGGCCACGAGGTAGGCGTTGACCTGAAGGAACTCCCCGCTCAGCGTCTCGCGCTTGAACAGGTTGGACACCTGCGGCTCGACGCACTCGAAGACCCCGGCGATGGAGGCGATCGTCGCCGTCGGCGCGATGGCGAGCAGCAGCGCGTTGCGCATGCCGGTGCGGGCGATCCGCTCGCGCAGCGCGGCCCAGCGCTCGGGCCACGCGGGGGCGGCGCCGGGATAGTGGTCGGGGTGCAGTACGCCGCGCGCGGCGCGGGTGGCGGACCAGGCCGGGAGCGGACCGTGCCGCTCGGCCAGCTCGGCGGACGTCTCGTAGGCGGCGAGCATGACGCGTTCGGAGATCCGCGTGGACAGCGTGCGGGCCGCCTCGGAGGCGAAGGGCAGGCGCAGCCGGAAGAACACGTCCTGCAGGCCCATCAGCCCCAGGCCGACCGGGCGCCAGCGGGCGTTGGAGCGGCCCGCCTGCTCGGTGGGGTAGTAGTTCACGTCCACCACCCGGTCCAGGAAGGTGACGGCGGTGCGGACGGTGGCGTCCAGCCGTTCCCAGTCCAGCTCGCCCTCGTCGGTCAGGTGCGCGGCCAGGTTGACGGAGCCGAGGTTGCACACGGCGGTCTCGCCGTCCTCGGTGACCTCCAGGATCTCCGTGCACAGGTTGGAGGAGTGGATGACGTGGCCGGGCTCGGCGGTCTGGTTGGCGGTGCGGTTGGCGGCGTCCTTGAACGTCATCCAGCCGTTTCCGGTCTGCGCGAGGGTGCGCATCATGCGGGCGTACAGCTGGCGGGCGGGCACGGTGCGCTGGGCCAGGCCCGCCGCCTCGGCCGCCCGGTAGGCGGCGTCGAACGGTGCGCCCCACAGGTCGGGCAGCTCGGGCACGTCAGCGGGGGAGAACAGCGACCACGGGGCGTCCGCCTCGACGCGGCGCATGAACTCGTCCGGAATCCAGTGCGCCAGGTTCAGGTTGTGGGTACGGCGCGCTTCCTCGCCGGTGTTGTCGCGCAGTTCGAGGAACTCCTCGATGTCGGCATGCCAGGTCTCCAGGTAGACGCAGGCCGCGCCCTTGCGCCGTCCGCCCTGGTTGACGGCGGCCACCGAGGCGTCCAGCGTGCGCAGGAACGGCACGATGCCGCCGGAGTGCCCGTTGGTGCCCCGGATCAGCGAACCCCGGGCGCGGATGCGTGAGTAGGCGATGCCGATGCCGCCCGCGTGCTTGGACAACCGCGCCACCTGGTGGTAGCGCTCGTAGATCGAGTCCAGCTCGTCGCGCGGGGAGTCCAGCAGGTAGCAGGACGACATCTGCGGGTGCCGGGTCCCGGAGTTGAACAGGGTGGGCGAGGACGGCAGGTAGGCCAGGGTGCTCGTGAGCCGGTACAGCTCCGCCACCTCGCCGAGTGCCGCCTCGCTGGCGTCGGCCGCCAGACCGCAGGCGACGCGCAGCCAGAAGTGCTGCGGCGTCTCGATCACCTGCCGGGTCCGCGGGTGGCGCAGCAGGTAGCGGCTGTAGACGGTGCGCAGGCCGAAGTACTCGAACCGGTCGTCGGCGCCCGCACCTTCCGCGCGCTCCACCAGCGCGTCGAGCGCGTCGGCATGGGCGGCGACGAAGGCGGCCGTGCGGTCGGCGATCAGGCCCTCCCGGTGGCCGAGCGCGACGGAGGCCGCGAACGACACCGCGCCCTGCCCGGCGGCCTCCTCGCGCACCGCGCGCACCAGCAGGCGGGCGGCGAGGCGGGCGTACTGCGGCTCCTCGCCGATCAGCCCGGCCGCCGCCTCGACGGCCAGGGCGCGCAACGCCGCCTCGTCGGAGCCGGGGTGCCGGCCGCGCAGCGCGGCGGCGGCCACCCGGCCGGGCTCGGTCGCGGGCAGGTCGGCGCTCGCCTCGGTGAGCTCGCGCAGCAGCAGGGCCGCTGCGGGCTCGGCGGGTGCGATGGTCACGTAGGTGCTTCCCCTCGGTCGGTTTCGGCCCCGGGGAAGGCGGCAGGCGAACGCGGGTCCGGCTGCGGCAGGGCATGCCGGCGTTCCCGTCCACCGGCCCACTCCGCGAGGCCCGGACGCGTACGACGCCGCCGACAGGTACTCGGGCTCGCGCGGGCACGCCGAGGCGCGCCGCGCACACCGTTGCGGGACAGCTCCGGACTCACACCGGATTCCCCTGCTGCGACAGCGGGATGAGCATACATCTAGTGGCGGATCATGGCGTGAGGCCCAGATGTTGTGTCGGAGGGGTGTGCTGGGCTGGGGTGTCGCCCGGTGCGTGCCGAGTGTGGTGCGGCACTCCGGGGCGCGTCCTGCCGGGTGGGGGTGCCGCCGCGTGCCCCGGGTGCGATCCGTCGCGCTTTCCTGTCGCGCAGGGCCGTTTGGTGCCTGCCGCGTCCGGTCGGCGGGGCCGCTTCCGGGCGTCCCGCGAGGAAACTTCGTGAAGTTCTTCACAAGAGAAACGCTGCCTGACGGCCCGATTTTCCGGTTCTTTGAACCTCCGGAGCGCCGAAACGCTTTGGAAGGCAAGGTGCGGATGGGTCGTGTGGAAGCCAGGGGAGCGACGGGGCGACGCGTCCGGGGCATCGCGTCGCCGGGGAAGCTCCCAGCTCACACGGGGTGGCCCGGGTAGAGCGCGGCCGGACGGCTCCCCACCTGCGGTGTGGTGCCGGTCACGGGGCGGGGGAGTGTAGCAGAGGTGATGGCAGACCTTGTGAAGGGGCTCACGAGCACCCCTCGTTCGGGTGCTGGATACTCGATGGCATGAGCACCACGGAGCGTCCTCGAATCCTCGTCGTAGGTGGTGGGTACGTCGGTCTGTACGCAGCGCGCCGCATACTGAAGAAGATGCGGTACGGCGAGGCGACCGTGACCGTCGTGGACCCGCGCTCCTACATGACGTACCAGCCCTTCCTCCCCGAAGCGGCCGCCGGGTCCATCTCCCCCCGACACGTCGTGGTGCCGCTGCGCCGCGTTCTCCCCAAGGCGGAGGTCCTCACCGGCCGCGTCTCCACCATCGACCAGGACCGCAAGGTGGCCACCGTCACCCCGCTGGTCGGGGAGTCCTACGAGCTGCCCTTCGACTACCTGGTCATCGCGCTCGGCGCCGTCTCCCGCACCTTCCCCATCCCCGGTCTGGCGGACCAGGGCATCGGCATGAAGGGCGTCGAGGAGGCCATCGGGCTGCGCAACCACGTGCTGGAGCAGCTCGACAAGGCCGACTCCACCACCGACGAGGCCGTCCGCCGCAAGGCGCTGACCTTCGTGTTCGTCGGCGGCGGGTTCGCCGGTGCGGAAACCGTCGGCGAGATCGAGGACCTGGCGCGCGACGCCGCCGCGTACTACCCGACCATCAGCCGCGAGGACATGCGCTTCATCCTCGTGGACGTCGCCGACAAGATCCTTCCCGAGGTCGGCCCGGAGCTGGGCACGTGGGGGCGTGAACACCTGCAAAAGCGCGGTGTCGAGGTCTACCTCAAGACCGGCATGGACTCCTGCGTGGACGGCCACGTGGTGCTCAACAACGGCCTGGAGGTGGACTCCAGCACGATCGTGTGGACCGCCGGCGTCAAGCCCAACCCGGCCCTGAGCCGGTTCGGCCTGCCGCTCGGCCCGCGCGGCCACGTGGACACCCAGCCGACGCTCCAGGTCAGCGGCACCGACTACATCTGGGCCGCTGGCGACAACGCCCAGATCCCGGACCTGGCCGCCCGCGCCGCCGGCGTCGAGAACGCCTGGTGCCCGCCGAACGCGCAGCACGCGCTGCGCCAGGCCAAGGTGCTCGGCGACAACGTCATCTCCGGCATGCGCGGCTTCCCGCAGGCGGACTACCAGCACGCCAACAAGGGCGCGGTCGCCGGTCTCGGCCTGCACAAGGGCGTCGCCATGATCGTCCTGGGCAAGAAGCTGAAGATCAGGCTCCGTGGCCGCCTCGCCTGGTACATGCACCGCACGTACCACGGCCTGGCCGTGCCGACGTGGAACCGCAAGGTCCGCGTCTTCGCCGACTGGACGCTGGGCATGTTCCTCAAGCGCGAGGTCGTCTCCCTCGGCGCCATGGAGAACCCCCGCGAGGAGTTCTACGAGGCCGCCCGCCCCGCTCCGATGCCGCCCGCCGCCGAGGCCGACGACGTCGTACGCCAGAAGGCCCGCGCGTCGTAACCAGCGACACTCGTGACCGGCGAACAGGCGCCCTCCATCCGTGGGGAGGGCGCCTGTTCGCTTTTGCGCCGTGCGGCGGGATGGACTAGTGCTTGCGCGCAGCGCGCCCGCGGCGGATGTCGTGCTCGTGGATGATGGCCTTCGCATGGCCGTAGGCGAGGTTGTGCTCGCCCCGGAGCCAGTTCACTTTGTCCTCGAAGCGGAAGAACGACGGGCCGTCATCGACGGTCCGCAGCCAGTCACCGATCTCGCGGCCGGTGCACTCGGGGATGCGGGAGAGCATGTTCTGATGGGTCTCGTCGGAGAAGACATGGGACATCGGCGCCTCCGGACGCTTTCGCTGAGTCCTTCCCGACACCGTGCCCGAGCGCGCGCCCCTTGGCAACAGGCCCTGCCACGTCACTGACCGCCTCCCAGCGGCGCATAGGCTAACGGCGTGCCCGATGTGACGCCCCTGGTAACCGCTGTTGAGGCGCTGGCCGACCGGCTGCGCGCGCTACCCCAGAGCACGCTGCGCCGGGGCGCCGCCGCCACCGCGCTCGCCCTGGCCCGCGAGCTAGCCGAAGCGGCCCAGCGCCTGGAGGAACCGGGGCGTCCGCCGCGCGAGCTGCCGGACGCGGGGCTGTTCGCCGTCGGGGACCAGCTCGCCGTCACCGGCCACGACCTTGCCGAGGCGCTGCGCGCGCATGGCACCGAGCGCCAGGTGGGCGAGGCCGTGGCCCGGGTCAGGGCCGCCGCCCGCGCGCTGCCCTGACAGCGCCGAATCCGCGCCTCACGGCAGGAACAGACCGCGTTCGGCGGCCCGGGAGTCGAACTCCTCCAGGCGGGCCTGCGCGCCCGGCAGTTCGTCGCACATGGCCTCCAGCAGCACCCGCCCCAGCAGCATCGGCGCGCAGGCCGTATCGAAGACGAGCCCGGTGCCGACGGCGGCGGGCAGCAGGATGTCCTCAAAGTGCGCGACGGGCGCGTAGGCGCTGTCGGCCACCGTGACGACGCGCAGCCCAGCGCCGCGCGCGAGATCCAGCGCGTCGAGGACCTCGCGCGGATGCCGGGGCAGGGAGAAGCACAGCAGCGCGCTCGCACCGGCGTGGGCGGCGGCGTCGATGCGGTCGGTGAGCAGCGAGCCGCCCTCGTCCAGCAGCCGCACATCGGGGTGCACCTTGGCGGCGAAGTAGGCGAAGCCGCGTGCCTGGGCGGAGGCGGCGCGCAGTCCCAGCACCGGCAGCGGGCGGGATGCCGCCAGCACCCGGGCGGCGGCCGTGACGGGGGCCGGGTCCGCGAGCCGCGCGGCCAGCAGGCGCAGGTTGTCGATCTCGGCGGCCACCGCCTGCTGGTACTCGTTGGCGGTGTGCTCGGCGTCGTCGGCCTCAGCCTCCTTTCCGGGCGCTTCGCGCAGGTGGCGGCGCAGCGCCGGGTAGCCGTCGAACCCCAGGGCGACGGCGAACCGGGTCACCGACGGCTGGCTGACGCCCGCCAGTTCGGCCAGCTCCACGCTGGACAGGAACGGCGCGTCACCGGCCCGCCGCACCAGGCAGTGCGCGATGCGGCGCTGCGTGGGCGTGAGCCGGTGCCCCTCGAACAGCTCCTGCAACCGCGCCACCGCCCCGCCCATGGCGTCCACCCGCTCTCCTCCACCACATTCAGCAGCCAACGACTCCGCATAACTCTATGCACCCCCGCACGCGGGGAGGTAACCCCAGCTCTGCCAGCACACCCGCGACACCTGCGGGTGGCGCCCCCCGCGCCGTGAGCCGCGCAGCCGCGGTCACTGCGGCCGGGTCCGCACGCGGGGACCGCCGCACCCCGGTGGCGTGCACCAGGGGCGGGACGACGGCGGTCCCCGCGTCCGGCGTGGTCCGGGCAACGCGGACCCGCGTCCGGCGCCGACCGCTCCGGGAGCCGCTCCGGAGCCGTCCCGCCGACGGGCTCCACCCTGCCGGTCGCGTGTTAACCCGCCTTTGCGGGCCCGTGACCGTCAGCCGACGCGTCTGTCAGCCGCACGGCCGGGTCTGCTCAGGCGCCTTGCGCGCCCTGGGCCAGGAAGGCCAGGAGGTCCTGGCGGCTGACGACGCCGGTGGGCTTGCCGTCCACCAGGACGATCGCCGCGTCCGCGCCCTCCAGCACGGCCATCAGGTCGCCCACGGGCTCGCCGGAGCCGACCTGCGGCAGCGGGGCGCTCATGTGCTTCTCCAGCGGGTCACCCAGCACTGCGGCCTGGGTGAACAGCGCGTTCAGCAGCTCGCGTTCGACCACCGAGCCCACGACTTCCGCGGCCATCACGTCTGGGTGTCCGGCGCCGGGCTTGACGATCGGCATCTGGGAGACGCCGTACTCGCGCAGCACCTCGATCGCGTCGCCCACGGTCTCCTCGGGGTGCATGTGCACCAGCGAGGGCATCGCGCCCTCCTTGTGCCGCAGCACGTCCCCGACGCGCGTGGTGGCGGGCTCGCCCTCCTCCAGGAAGCCGTAGTCGGCCATCCAGTCGTCGTTGAAGATCTTCGACAGGTAGCCGCGCCCGCTGTCCGGCAGCAGGACGACGACGACGTCCTCAGGCGTCAGCCGCTCGGCCACCTCCAGTGCCGCGACGACGGCCATGCCGCAGGAGCCGCCCACCAGCAGACCCTCCTCCTTGGCCAGGCGGCGCGTCATCTGAAAGGAGTCCTTGTCGGAGACGGCGATGATCTCGTCGGTGATGTTCTGGTCGTAGGCGCTGGGCCAGAAGTCCTCGCCGACGCCCTCCACCAGGTAGGGGCGTCCGGAGCCGCCGGAGTACACCGAACCCTCCGGGTCGGCACCGATGATCTGAACGCGACCGTCGGAGACCTCCTTCAGGTACCGCCCGGTACCGGAGATCGTGCCGCCGGTGCCGATCCCGGTGACGAAGTGCGTGACGCGCCCCCCGGTCTGTTCCCACAGTTCGGGACCGGTCGTCTCGTAGTGCGAGCGCGGGTTGTTGACGTTGCTGTACTGGTCGGGCTTCCAGGCGCCCGGCGTCTCCCGGACGAGGCGGTCGGAGACGTTGTAGTAAGAGTCCGGGTGCTCGGGCGCGACGGCCGTGGGGCAGACGACGACCTCGGCCCCGTAAGCCCGCAGGACATTGATCTTGTCCGTGGACACCTTGTCCGGGCACACGAACACGCAGCGGTACCCCTTCTGCTGCGCGACGATCGCCAGCCCAACGCCGGTGTTGCCCGAGGTCGGCTCCACGATCACCCCGCCCGGCTTCAGCTCGCCGGAGCGCTCGGCGGCCTCGATCATCCGCACGGCGATGCGGTCCTTGACCGAGCCGCCGGGGTTGAAGTACTCCACCTTGGCCAGGACGGTGGCCCCGGACGGCGAGGTGACGTTGTTCAGCTTGACCAGCGGGGTGTTGCCGACAAGCTCGATCATCGACTCGTGATACTGCACTGTGGTCTCCGCGTCAGAAGGGGTGGCCGCGGTCGCGGTCCCGAAACAGCAGCCTATGCCGCGACACGGCTGACCGGGGCCGTCGCGGAGTGTTGCACGCACCACCACGCTGGGCAACACCCTGATAGGGCTCGCACACGGCAGGCCGGGCGCACCATGGGCAGCAGGCAGACGGGCGCACAGTGGGCCACGGGCCACGGGCCACTGACGACGGAGCGTCGGGACGACGGGGCGACCGGGTGAGACGGAAGGCGGGCGTCGGATGTCGAGAGCGAGTGTGGCGCGGCGCATCGCGGCGGCCGCAGCATACGGCGGCGGCGGAATCGGGCTGCTCAGCGGCGCGACGATCGGGCTGATGGCGGCCGAGGCGCAGCTGACGCGGCGCCGGATCGGCACCTCGGAGGAGCTGCCGCCGCGCGCGGACGGCCGCTACGGGACGACGTTCGCGCACCGCGACGGGCCCCCGCTGCGGCTGGCGTTCCTGGGCGACTCCACCGCGGCGGGCCTCGGCGTGCACCGCGCGCGGCAGACCCCCGGCGCGCTGGTGGCCGCCGGGCTCGCCGCCGTCGCGGAACGGCCGGTGCGACTGCGCAACGTGGCGCTGTCCGGCGCCTGCTCCGACGACCTGGACCGCCAGGTGACACTGCTGCTGGAGCAGCCCGACCAGGCACCCGACGTGTGCGTGATCATGATCGGCGCCAACGACGTCACCGAGCGCGTGCCGCTCAGCCGCTCGGTGCGGCAGCTCGCGGAGGCGGTGACGCGGCTGTGCCTGGCGGGCAGCGAGGTCGTCGTCGGCACCTGCCCGGACCTGGGCACGATCGAGCCCATGGGCCAGCCGCTGCGCTGGCTGGCGCGGCGGCTGAGCCGTCAGCTCGCCGCCGCGCAGACGATCGCCGTCGTCGAGCACGGCGGCCGCACCGTCTCCCTGGGCGACCTGCTGGGCCCGGAGTTCGCCGCGAACCCGCGCGAGCTGTTCGGCCCCGACCACTACCACCCCTCCGCCGAGGGCTATGCGACGGCGGCGATGGCCGTCCTGCCCACGGTGTGCGGGGCGCTCGGGCTGTGGCCGGAGGACGTCGAGCGCCCGGACGCCGCCCGCCGCGAGGGCCTGCTCCCGGTCGCGCACGCGGCCGCCCGCGCCGCCTCCGAGGGCGGCACCGAGGTCGCCGCCGCCCGCGGCCCCTGGGCCCTGCTGCGCCACCGCCGACGTCGCCGTCTCCCCGCCGAGGACCCCACCCCGCCCACCGCCGACGCGGCCGCCCCGCCCGCGTCCTCCGACCCCGCCGACCGCCGCTGAGCGCTGCGGGCAGGCAACGCGTCACGTCAGGCCGCGCGCTGACGCCACGTCGGATTCGGCGGTTGTCAGTGCTCGGCCCTACTGTGTGGTGCATGACCCCGCCTTCCCGGCCTGGCGACGGCCCGGCCCGTCCCGCCCCGGCAGACGACGTGAACGCCGCGATCCGGCACCTGATGGAACAGCCCGCCGACAGCCGCCGGGCCGAGGAGTACGTACGCCTGCTGTCCCTGTGGGCGCAGGCGACCACCCCGCCCACGGGCGCCACAGCCACCTGGACCACCGCCGCCTGAACCCCAGGCGGCCGGGTACGCGCGCCCCGGATGCCCCTTGTCCCCGGGGCGGGCAGCCGGGGCGTGACCCCCGCGCCCGGCCGTCGCCGGAAGCGGAGCGCTGGGCGCGCCGGTAGTGCCCGGAGCCGGACTCGAACCGGCACGGCCCCCACGAGGCCAACGAGGTTTAAGCTCGTCGTGTCTGCATTCCACCATCCGGGCACCGGCTCCCACGCCGGTCGCGCCGCGGCTGGCGACGTCCGGCCCGTTCCCAAGGTGCGGGTCGAGGGTAACCGGATCTGTGCATCCAGGGTCGCGTTGAGTGAACGATGTTGTCTTATTTTATTGGCGATTGATCGCGTGTCAGGGCCGACGCCCGTGCCGCGTCGGCGCTCCCCGCATATGCCGGAGGGACAGGAATGTCGCAAAGTCGCCCCCAGGCGCCGCGCCCCTTTCCCACAGGTTTCCCGCAGGCTCACCGCTCAGGGGCGGGTCGGGGACGCGGTCATACCCAGGGTGGACGGCGGGCTCCGCCGCCTACCCCGGAAGGCTGCCCCAAGACGGGTAGTGGGAGGGAGTCGCGCCGGTGATCCGGGGCCGACGATGGAATGGACCGCTTGTCCGCGTCCGACAGGAGCCCCTTCCCGTGACCACCAGCACCCACCCCGGCCCCGTGACCGCCCCGGCGGGAGTCGCCGCCGCCAGCGCCACCGGCCTGACCAAGGTCTACGGTGCCGGAGAGACCCAGGTGGTCGCCCTCGACCAGGTCTCCGTCGACTTCCGCAAGGGCGAGTTCACCGCCATCATGGGCCCCTCCGGCTCCGGCAAGTCCACCCTGATGCACTGCATGGCCGGGCTGGACTCCGTCAGCGGCGGCTCCGCCCGCATCGGCGACACCGAGCTGACCACGCTCAAGGAGAAGAAGCTCACCCAGCTGCGCCGCGACAAGATCGGCTTCATCTTCCAGGCGTTCAACCTGCTGCCCACCCTCAACGCGCTGGAGAACATCACCCTTCCGCTGGACATCGCCGGGCGCAAGGCCGACCAGGTCTGGCTGGACCGGGTGGTGGAGACCGTCGGCCTGTCCGGACGCCTCAAGCACCGCCCCAGCGAACTGTCCGGCGGGCAGCAGCAGCGCGTGGCCGTCGCCCGCGCCCTCGCCTCCCAGCCCGAGATCATCTTCGGTGATGAGCCCACCGGCAACCTTGACTCCCGCTCCGGCGCCGAGGTGCTGGGCTTCCTGCGCAACTCCGTTCGGGAGCTGAACCAGACCGTCGTCATCGTGACGCACGACCCCGTCGCCGCCTCCTACGCCGACCGCGTCGTCTTCCTCGCCGACGGCCGCATCGTCGATGACATGGCCGCGCCCACGGCTGAGAAGGTGCTGGAGCGGATGAAGGGCTTCGACGCCAAGGGCCGCACCAGCTGACGCCCAGCGCCCGCCGGTGCCGCCAGCACCCCGGCGCCACCCGCGCGCCCGCGTCGTCCTCGCGCCCGCGTCGTCCGCGAGCCCGGCGCGTCCTCGCCCACGAACCCGGTGCGTCCGCCAGCCCGGCGCCATCCGCGCGCCCGCTGGGTGCGCCCGCCTACCGCCCGCCCTCCACCGCAGGAAGCCCACCCATGTTCCGTACCGCCGTGCGCAACGTGCTCGCGCACAAGGCCCGGTTGCTGATGACCACGCTCGCCGTGCTGCTCGGCGTCGCCTTCGTCTCCGGCACCCTGGTCTTCACCGACACCGTCTCCAGCGCCTACCACAAGAGTGCCGAGAAGGGGTTCGAACACGTCGATGTCGCCGTCCAGCCGGACCACTCCGGCTCGCAGACACCCGGTGACGCACCCGCGCTGAGCCAGCGGCTGCTGGACGAGGCGGCCGCGCTGCCCGGCGTGGATTCCGCTACCGGCACCGTCTCCGGCTTCACCGCGCTCGCCGGCCGGGACGGCAAGCTCGTCGGCGACGGCTGGTCCACGCTCGGCGCCAACTACTACGCCGGGGCCGACGGCGATGACTCCCGCTACCCGATGAGCAGCGGCGAGGCGCCGCAGCGGGCCGGGCAGATAGCGATCGACGCCAAGACCGCCGAGCGCACCGGCTACGAGGTCGGCGACACCGCCCGCGTCTCGGTCAACGGACCGGTGCGCGAGGAGACGATCACCGGAATCTTCACCACCGACGACGGCAACGTCGCCGCGGGCGGCACGCTCGTGCTCTTCGACACCGCCACCGCGCAGCAGCTGTTCGCCGCGCCCGGCGAGTTCACCGAGATCGCCCTGTCCGCCACGGACGGCACCTCGCAGGCACAGCTGGAGCGGGAGGTCACCGAGATCCTGCCGGACACCGCCGAGGCCGTCACCGGGCAGCAGCTGGCCGACGAGCAGACCAGGGAGATCGAGCGAGGCATGAGCGGCATGCAGACCGGTCTGCTGGTCTTCGCCGGAATCGCCCTGTTCGTGGGCGTGTTCATCATCGCCAACACCTTCACCATGCTCGTCGCCCAGCGCACCAGGGAACTGGCGCTGCTGCGCGCGGTGGGCGCCAGCCGCCGCCAGGTGACGCGTTCGGTACTTGTCGAGGCCGTCGTCGTCGGCGTCACCGCCGGGATCACCGGGCTGCTCGCGGGCATCGGCATCGCCGCCGGGCTGCGTTCGCTGCTGACCGCCACCGGCGCCGTGCTGCCGGACGGCCCGCTCCAGGTCACGCCCACCGCCGTCCTCGCCTCGCTGGCGGTCGGCGTCGTGGTCACCGTGCTGGCCGCCTGGCTGCCCGCCCGCCGGGCGGCGAAGATTCCGCCGGTCGCGGCCATGAGCAGCGTCCACGCCACCCCCACCACCCGCGGCCTGGTCGTGCGCAACGTCATCGGCTCGCTGCTCGTCGCCTCGGGCGCGGCGCTGGTGTTCCTCGGCACCGGCATGGACGCCCAGGCCGCCAAGTTCCCCATGGGCCTCGGCGGCATGCTGATGATCATCGGCGTCTTCGTGCTGACGCCGTTGCTGTCCCGGCCGCTGATCGCCGCCGTGGGGCCGCTGCTGCGCGTGTTCGGCGTCTCCGGCAAGCTCGCCCGCCTCAACGCGGTGCGCAACCCGCGCCGCACCGCCGCCACCGCGTCCGCGCTGATGATCGGACTGACGCTGATCACCGGCATGACCGTCGTCGCGGGCAGCGCGCAGAAGGGCATCGAGGAGATGGCCTCCGCGTCCCTGAAGTCCGACTACACCATCTCGATGGCCAACTTCACCCCGCTCGCCCCCGAGGTGGAGCAGACCCTGGCCGAGAACGAGCGCGTCACCGCCCTCAGCCCGCTGCGCACCTCACCCGCCGAGGTGGACGGTGCCACCGAGCTCCTCACCGGTGTCAACGGCGCCGACTTCGGCCAGCTCACCGACCTGGACTTCACCGCTGGCTCCGCCGCGAACCTGCGTGGCGACGCCGCCCTCGTCGATGACGAGATCGCCGAGGCGCACGGCTGGAAGCCCGGCACCACCTTCCCCGTGACCTACGCCGACGGCGAGCGCGGCGAGCTGACCGTCACCGGCGTCTACGAGGGCAACGAGATGATCCGCGGGATCATGCTCGACACCGGCACGCTCGACCCGCACCTGGACCGGGTCGAGTCCCTCCAGGTACTGGTCGCGACCGAGGGCGGCCCGAGCGACGCCGCCCAGTCCGCGCTGGCGGCCGACCTGGGCAACAACCCGGCCCTGCTGGTGCAGGACAAGGAGGACATCTCCGAGGAGATCGCCAGCATGTTCACCCTGATGCTCAACATGCTCTACGGCCTGCTGGCCATGGCCGTCATCGTCGCGGTCCTCGGCGTCATCAACACGCTGGCCATGTCGGTGTTCGAACGCTCCCAGGAGATCGGCATGCTGCGCGCCATCGGCCTGGACCGCCGCGCGGTCAAGCGCATGGTGCGCCTGGAGTCCGTCATCATCGCCCTCTTCGGCGGCGTGCTGGGTCTGGGCCTCGGTGTCTTCTTCGGCTGGGCCGCCGGTGAGATGATCAGCGGCTCGCTGTCCACGTACGAGTTGGTCCTGCCCTGGGGCCGCATGGGCCTCTTCCTCGCCCTGGCCGCCCTCGTCGGCGTCCTCGCCGCCCTGTGGCCCGCCCGCCGCGCCGCCCGCCTCAACATGCTGACGGCCATCAAGGCGGAGTAACCGTCCGGCACCTCCCGCCCCAGACGCCCGCTGGCCCGCGCGACCTACCCTCGCGCGGGCCAGCTGTGGGGCGGCCTCGACGACGTGGCACCACCACCCGCCCCCTCACGCCTGCCGCCGGGACGCACGTGCGCCGCACGTGCTGGTGCGTCCGGCAGGATGGGGGCATGGCCAACCGACTCGGCAGCGAAACCTCTCCCTACCTGCTCCAGCACGCCGACAACCCGGTGCACTGGTGGCCGTGGACGGACGACGCGTTCGAGGAGGCGAGGCGCCGCGACGTCCCGGTCCTGCTCAGCGTCGGCTACAGCTCGTGCCACTGGTGCCATGTGATGGCGCACGAGTCGTTTGCGGACGAGGGGACGGCTGCCTACCTCAACGCGCACTTCGTGGCCGTCAAGGTGGACCGCGAGGAGCGGCCCGACGTTGACGCGGTGTACATGGAAGCCGTGCAGGCGGCCACCGGGCAGGGCGGGTGGCCGATGACGGTGTTCCTGACGCCCGCCGGGGAGCCGTTCTACTTCGGCACCTACTTCCCGCCCGCGCCGCGCGCCGGGATGCCGGGCTTCCGCCAGGTGCTGGAAGGCGTGCACGGGGCGTGGGAGGAGCGGCGCGGAGAGGTGGACGCGGTGGCCGCGCGGGTCGCCGGGGAGCTGGCCGGGCGGACGATCGCGTACGCCGAGGGCACCGAGCCGCACCGGCCCGGCGAAGCGGAGCTGGCGGACGCGCTGCTCGGGCTGACGCGGGACTTCGACGCGGTGCGGGGCGGCTTCGGGGGCGCGCCCAAGTTCCCGCCGTCGATGGTGCTGGAGTTCCTGTTGCGGCATTACGCCCGCACCGGAGCCGAGGGTGCGCTGCAGATGGTGCAGGCGACGTGTGAGGCGATGGCGCGCGGTGGCATCTACGACCAGCTCGGCGGCGGCTTCGCCCGGTACGCCGTGGACGCCGAGTGGGTGGTGCCGCACTTCGAGAAAATGCTGTACGACAACGCGCTGCTGTGCCGCGTGTACGCACACCTGTGGCGGGCCACGGGCTCCGGGCTGGCCCGGCGCGTCGCGCTGGAGATCGCCGACTTCCTGGTACGCGAACTGCGCACCGGGCAGGGCGGGTTCGCCTCCGCGCTGGACGCCGACAGCGACGACGGCACCGGCCGCCACCGCGAGGGCGCCTACTACGTGTGGACGCCGGGCGAGCTGCGCGCCGTGCTGGGCGAGGAGGACGCCGAGCTGGCGATGCGCTACTACGGCGTCACGCCACAGGGCACCTTCGAGGAGGGCGCGTCGGTGCTCCAGCTCCCGGACGTGGGGGAGGGGCCAGTGGACGCCGGGCGTATCGCCTCCGTGCGGGAACGGCTGCTCGCGGCGCGGGAGGGGCGGCCCCGGCCCGGCCGGGACGACAAGGTGGTGGCCGCCTGGAACGGGCTGGCCATCGCCGCGCTCGCCGAGACCGGCGCCTACTTCGGCCGCCCCGACCTGGTGAACGCCGCCGCCGCGGCCGGTGACCTGCTCGTCGCCGTCCACACCGAGCACCGGGGCGGTCAGCTGCGGCTGGCCCGCACCTCGCGCGACGGCACCGCCTCCTCCAGCACCGGCGTGCTGGAGGACTACGCGAGCTGCGCCGAGGGCTTCCACAGCCTGTACGCCGTCACCGGTGACACCGCGTGGCTGGACCTGGCCGGGCTGCTCCTGGACACCGTGCTCGACCGCTTCACCGCGCCCGACGGCACGCTCTTCGACACCGCCGACGACGCGGAACGCCTCATCCGGCGTCCCCAGGACCCGACGGACGGGGCGACCCCCTCCGGGTGGACGTCGGCCGCCGGTGCGCTGCTCACCCACGCGGCGTACACCGGCGGCGCGCGGTACCGGGAGGCGGCGGAGCGGGCGCTGGGCGTGGTGGGGGCCCTGGGCGCGCGGGCGCCGCGGTTCATCGGCTGGGGCCTGGCCGTCGCGGAGGCAGCGCTGGACGGGCCGCGCGAGGTGGCCGTCGTCGGGCCCGAGGGTGATCCGGGCACGGCGGAGCTGCACCGCACCGCGCTGCTGGCCGCCGCTCCGGGCGCGGCGGTGGCCCTGGGCGCCCCGGGTGCGCCGGAGCCCGCGTTGCTGGCTGGACGCGGGCTGCTGGACGGGCGTCCGGCGGCGTACGTCTGCCGCCACTTCACCTGCACGGCCCCCACGGCCGACCCGGAATCGCTCGCCGCGCAGCTGCGCCAGTGACGGCCCGCGTCCGCCCGTCGGCCGGGCTGGTCACCGCCCGGCGGCCGGGCGCGGCACCGCTGGGCGGCGGGCGCTGCGCACCGCCCAGCGGAAGGGCGCGGCACCGTCCGGCGGGAGGTGGGCGGCCGCCCACCGTGGGGAAAACCACAGGACGTCCCGGCGGCGGCACCCGTATCGTGGCGGGCATGCAGGTGATCCAGTCCACGAAGCTCGCCAACGTCTGCTACGAGATCCGGGGTCCGGTGCTCGAGGAGGCGATGCGGCTGGAGGCGGCAGGTCACCGCATCCTCAAGCTCAACACGGGTAACCCGGCGGCGTTCGGTTTCGAGTGCCCGCCGGAGATCCTGGAAGACATGCTCCGCAACGTCGGCACCGCGCACGGCTACGGCGACGCGAAGGGCCTGCTGGCCGCCCGCCGGGCCGTGATGCAGCACTACCAGACGCTGGGCATCCAGCTCTCGGTGGAGGACGTCTACCTGGGCAACGGCGTCTCCGAGCTGATCCAGATGTCCATGCAGGCGCTGCTCGACGACGGCGACGAGGTGCTCGTCCCGGCGCCGGACTACCCGCTGTGGTCGGCCTCGGTGTCCCTGTCCGGCGGGACGGCCGTGCACTACCGGTGTGACGAGCAGTCGGACTGGATGCCCGACCTCGCCGACATCGAGCGCAAGATCACCGACCGCACCAAGGCGCTGGTGATCATCAACCCGAACAACCCGACGGGCGCCGTCTACGACGTGGAGATGGTGCGCGCGCTGACCGACATCGCGCGTCGGCACCAGCTCGTCGTCTGCTCGGACGAGATCTACGACAAGATCCTCTACGACGGCGCCGTGCACCACCCGACGGCCGCCGTCGCCCCCGACCTGCTGACGCTCACCTTCAACGGCCTGTCCAAGGCGTACCGGGTCGCCGGGTACCGCAGCGGCTGGCTGGCGGTGTGCGGGCCGAAGGCGCACGCGCAGAACTACATCGAGGGCCTGACGATCCTGGCCAACATGCGGCTGTGCGCCAACATGCCCGCGCAGTACGCGGTGGCGACGGCGCTGGGCGGACGCCAGTCGATCAATGACCTGGTACTGCCGGGCGGGCGGCTGCGCGAGCAGCGCGATGTCGCCTACGACCTGCTCACCCAGATCCCGGGCGTGACGTGCGTGAAGCCCAAGGGCGCGCTGTACGCGTTCCCCCGGCTCGACCCGAACGTCTACAAGATCAAGGACGATCGGCAGCTGGTCCTCGATCTGCTGCGGTCGGAGAAGATCATGATCGTGCACGGATCGGGCTTCAACTGGCCGGAGCCGGACCACTTCCGCGTCGTGACGCTGCCCCCGGCGCGGCAGCTCGCGGACGCCGTGCAGCGCATCGGCACCTTCCTGGACGGCTACACCCAGCCCTGAGCCAGCTGCATTCTGCATCGGCTACAACTTTAGACAGAGTCTAGAGTTAGGATGGTCTTCTGAACCCGCCAGGAGGCCCCTCCATGTACGAACCGATCCGGAGCAAGTCGGTCCACTCCCTGGCCGAGGACGGCGCCGATCCCTACCCGCACCGCTCCCGCGAAGAGGAGCTGGACATCCGGCTCGCCGGGCATCTCACCGCCCTGCTGACCGTCACCGACGAGCTGCGCGTGCTCACCGCCAGCCCGGAGCTGGACGCGGCGGCTGACGGGCTGGTCGCGCAGATCGCGCGGCTGCGGGGCGCCGAGCCGCTGCGGGCTGAACCGAGCGCGCGCTCGGCGGGCGCCGAGCGGGTGGAGGCCCTGCACCGGCGGGCGCACACCCTGGCGGGCAACGCGCTGGTGGTCGCTACGGCCCGCGAGGACGCGGCGGGCGAGGCGCTGGCCGCCGCCCGGATGGACGCCCACGCCGCCGCGCTGGGGCTGTAGGAGCCACGCGACGGCAGACGCCGGACGGCCCGCACGCGACGGCGAGTCCGCGACGGCGATTCGGACGGCCCGCCCACCGCAGGGCCGCACCGCAGGGGCCAGACGCCCGCACGCGTCCGGCCCCTGCGGTGTGCTCCGGTCAGCCCAGGCGGGCCACCAGCGTGCGGTACTCGTCCCACAGCTCCTTCGGCGTGTGGTCACCGAAGGTGTTCAGGTGCTCGGGGACCAACGCGGCCTCCTCACGCCAGACGTCCTGGTCCACCGTGAGGAGGAACTCCAGGTCGGCCTCGGACAGGTCCAGCCCGTCGGTGTCGAGCGCGGACTTCGCCGGCACGGTGCCGATCGGCGTCTCCACGCCCTCGGCCTCACCGTTCAGCCGACCGACGATCCACTTCAGCACGCGGCTGTTCTCGCCGAACCCGGGCCAGACGAACGCGCCCTTGTCGTTCTTGCGGAACCAGTTGACGTAGTAGATCTTCGGCAGCTTCGCCGGGTCCGGAGCGTTCTGGCCGACCTTGATCCAGTGGGCCATGTAGTCGCCCATGTTGTAGCCGCAGAAGGGCAGCATGGCGAACGGGTCGCGGCGCAGCTCGCCGACCGCGCCCTCGGCCGCCGCCGTCTTCTCCGAGGCCACGTTGGCGCCGAGGAAAACGCCGTGCTGCCAGTCGCGCGACTCGGTCACCAGCGGGACGGCCGAGGCGCGGCGGCCACCGAACAGGATCGCGGAGATCGGCACCCCCTTGGGGTCCTCCCACTCCGGGGCGATGGTCGGACACTGGGCGGCCGGGACGGCGAAGCGGGCGTTGGGGTGGGCGGCCGGAGTGCCGGAATCCGGCGTCCAGTCGTTGCCCTTCCAGTCGGTGAGGTGGGCGGGCTGCTCCTCGGTCATGCCCTCCCACCACACGTCGTTGTCGTCGGTGAGGGCGACGTTGGTGAAGACGGTGTTGCCCCACAGCGTCTTCATCGCGTTGGCGTTGGTGTGCTCACCGGTGCCGGGCGCGACGCCGAAGAACCCGGCCTCGGGGTTGATGGCGTACAGACGGCCGTCGTCGCCGAAGCGCATCCAGGCGATGTCGTCGCCGATGGTCTCGACCGTCCAGCCCGGAATGGTCGGCTCCAGCATGGCCAGGTTGGTCTTGCCGCAGGCGGAGGGGAAGGCGGCGGCGATGTACTTGGCCGCACCCTTCGGCGGCGTCAGCTTCAGCACCAGCATGTGCTCGGCCAGCCAGCCCTCGTCACGCGCCATGACGGAGGCGATGCGCAGCGCGTAGCACTTCTTGCCCAGCAGCGCGTTGCCGCCGTAGCCGGAGCCGAAGGACCAGATCTCGCGGTCCTCGGGGAAGTGGGAGATCCACTTCTCGTCGTTGCACGGCCACGGCACGTCTGCCTCCCCCTCGGCGAGCGGGGCGCCGAGGGTGTGTACGGCCTTCACGAAGAAGCCGTCCGTGCCCAGCTCGTCCAGCACGGCCTGGCCCATGCGGGTCATCGTGCGCATGGAGACGGCGACGTAGGCCGAGTCGGTGATCTCCACACCGAGCGCCGACAGCGGCGAGCCCAGCGGGCCCATGCAGAACGGGACGACGTACATCGTGCGGCCGCGCATCGAGCCACGGAAGATGCCCTGCTCGCCGGCGAAGATCGCGCGCATCTCGGCCGGGTCTTTCCAGTTGTTCGTCGGCCCCGCGTCCTCTTCCTGGGCGGAGCAAATGAACGTGCGGGACTCCACCCGGGCGACGTCGCGCGGGTCGGAGGCGGCGTAGTAGGAGTGGGGGCGCTTGACCGGGTCGAGCTTGGTGAAGGTGCCCTTCTCGACGAGCTCCTCGCACAGGCGCTCGTACTCGGCCTCCGACCCGTCGCACCACACGACGCGGTCGGGCTGGGTGAGGGCAGCGATCTCGTCAACCCAGGCAACCAGTTCGCGGTGCTGGGTGGGGGCTTGGGTGGGAGCCGCAGTACTGCGCGCCACAATCGCTCCAGGATGATGAGGGTGAGGGTGTGTGGCCGCTGGTCGGAGCGCTCCGGCCAGCGGCTTTGTGCTGCTCTGTGCTGCGGCCCCGTGGGGGCTGCGACCCGGACGCTGCGGCGATGCTCATCCGGTGTCGGCCACGCTCATCTGATCATGTCGCCACCGCTCTTATGTGTCCAGGGGGCCAACAGGTGAGCATCGCCACTCCATAGGTAGCACGGAGTACACCGCAGAGCAGGGTGATAAACCCCCCTCCTTCACCTGTCTTCTCCCCGGATGCCCTGTCCCTTCGGGGCGGGGAGGAATGGGTCTGTGGCCCGGGGCCGCGAAGTGGCGGGGTTCTCTTCGCATAGGTTCTTGCCTGTCTTCCGTTGTCAATGGCGGCTGTTAGCTTCCCGACCATGAGGACGACAGTGGGGGCCGGGCGGGGTGGTGGGCATGCCCGGTATACCTACCGGCTGCGGGTGTCGTCGGCTGCCCGCGCGGGTCTGCTGGCGGAGTGGGCGCGCTGTCGGTGGGTGTGGAATGAGTGTGTGGCCGTTTCCCGCCGGGTTCACGCCGCGAACCAGGCGGCAGACGAGACAAGGACGTGCGGCCCGGCGCGGTTGGATCGGATGCTGACGGGGGCTCGTGGGGTGATGGGGTGGCTGCGGGCGGGGGCTTCGGTGCCGCAGCAGCAGACCATCCGTGACTTCGCCGCCTCCCGCGCCAGGGCTGTCAAGGACATCCAGGCGAAGCTGCCGCGTGGGCGGCGGGCGGGGATGCCCCGGATCAAGCGCAAGCGGGCGGCGCTGCCCACGCTGAACTACACCCGGCGCGGCTTCCGGCTCAAAGACGGCCGCCTGCACCTCGCGGGCGGCATCGTGCTGACGGTGGTGTGGTCCCGCGCTCTGCCGGCCGACCCGAGCAGTGTGCGGGTGTACCAGGACAGTCTGGGGCACTGGTACGCCTCGTTCGTCCTGGCCACCGAGTCCCAGCCGCTCCCGTCCACGGGGCGGGTGCTGGGGGTGGACTGGGGGGTGAAGGAGATCGCTACCACCACTTCCGACGCTCACGATCTTCCCCACCCGCAGTATGGCAAGAACGTTGCGCGGCGTCTGGCTCGCTATCAGCGGATGATGGCCCGCCGTAAGCCCGCGCGGGGGCAGGCCGCGTCGAGGGGCTACCGGCGGGCGCGGCGGCAGGCTGCGAAGGTGCACAAGAAGGCCGTGCGGCAGCGGCAGGACACCGGCCGCAAGTGGGCTAAGTCCGTGGTCCGGGATCATGACGCGATCGCGGTGGAGGACTTCCGGCCCAGGTTCCTGGCGAAGTCCACTTTGGCGCGCAAGGCCGCTGACGCGGCGATCGCCGCCACGAAGACGGCCCTGATTGAGATGGGCCGCAGGCACGGGCGGGATGTGTGTCTGGTGCATCCCGCGCACACCACGATGGACTGCGGATCGTGCGGAGCGAGAACCAAGCACGCACTCCCGCTGTCCGAACGTACCTACACCTGCACCGCGTGCGGAGCTGTCTCGCCCAGGGACAAGAACTCCGCGCGGGTGATGCTGGTCCGGGCTGGTCTCAACCCGGCTGGTGCCGAGGGCGCAAGACCTGCGGGAGCGCCGCTCCCGCAGGCAGCCTGAGCCAGAAATCCCCACCCCTACAGGGAGGGGAGGATTCAATTACGGGGTCGTAGGTACCCTGATCGGCATGACTGCCGCCGCGTTGCCTGACCCCGCGCCGTCCCCCCGCCGGGCGGCCGACGCTGACGCGCCGTCCCGTTCGGCGTCGGTGCCCCGGGCGCGTCCCGCGCCGACTCCAGCCACCACCGGGTCCGCCTCCGCTCCGGCCGCCTCCGCGTCGGCTGAGGCTGCTCCGGCTCAGGCCGCCCCGGGGGTGACGGGCTCGGGGGAGCCCCGCTCGGGGAGGACGGCTCCGGCTCCGGCGCCGTCAAGTGCGGGCGCGGACGGGTCGGTCGCCGGTCCGCCGCCCGTCGGACCACCCGCGGACCTCGGACCCGGCAGCGAGTCGCCGCCCGCCGCGCCGCCGCCGATCAAACCCCGCCTGCGCGGCTGGCTGCACGCCGGGATGTTCCCCGCCGTGCTCGCCTCCGGCATCTTCCTCACCGCGCTCGCCGACTCCACCCGGGGCCGCATAGCCTGCGCCGTCTACACGCTGACGGCCTGCCTGCTCTTCGGCGTCAGCGCGCTCTACCACCGTGGCGACTGGAGCCCACGGGTCGGCGCGGTGCTGCGTCGGCTCGACCACGCCAACATCTTCCTGATCATCGCGGGCACCTACACGCCCCTGACGATCCTGCTGCTCGACGATGGCCGAGGCGACCTGCTGCTGTGGGGCATCTGGGCCGCGGCGGCGCTCGGCATCGCGTTCCGCGTGCTGTGGGTCGGCGCGCCCCGCTGGCTGTACACCCCGTGCTACCTCGCCATGGGGTGGGCCGCGGTGTTCTTCCTCCCCGACTTCCTGCGCACCGGCGGCATCGCGGTGCTGGTCCTGGTGATCGTCGGCGGCCTGCTCTACAGCGCGGGCGGGGTCATCTACGGCATCAAACGGCCGAACCCCTCACCGCGCTGGTTCGGCTTCCATGAGGTGTTCCACTCGTTCACGCTGGCCGCGTTCGTCGTCCACTACGTCGGCATCTCGCTGGTGGCGTACCAGCACGGGTGATCCCTCCGCCCACCGGGCCGGGGCCACCCGTGCCCGCTGGGGGCAGAAGCCCCGCCTCGCCCAAGCCCGCGCCGCCCAAGGCCGTCAGAAGCCCGCCTCGTCAGAAGAACGTGCGGATGTAGTCCGTCACCGTGCCGTCCGGCTCGGCGAGGGGGATGAGCTGCCAGCGGTCGAAGACCGCGCAGGGGTGGGAAAGCCCCAGGCCCACCCAGTCCCCGACGGCCAGCTCCGCGCCGTCCGCGACGGACAGCCACGCGTGCTGATCGGACAAACGTGTCACCGCGAGCCCGTCGGCGGGGCGTACCGCGCCGGTGTCGAGCGAGCGGATCAGCTTCGGCACCGGCAGGTGCAGGTCCTGCGGGGCGTCCCGCTTGCCCGCGTTGAGGAACGCCTGCCCGGGCTCGGGCCGGGAGACGACCTGCGCCCACAGGGTGAAGGCCGCGCGCAGCCCACCCTCGTCCGGCACCCGGTTGAACGGCGTGAGCCGCGCGTACTGCACGTCGTCGTGGGAGACGTACGCCCCGGAGCGCAGCAGCTTCAGCGCCGACGCCGACAGCGGCTGGCCGAACTCCTCCAGGACGCCGGTGACCGCGTCGAACCACGCGCTGCCGCCCGCGCTGACGATCACCTCCTCCAGCCCGGCGAACAGGCCCGCCTCATCCAGGGCCTCGGCCAGTGAGGTGAGGCGGTGCGTCCACGCCGTCACCCGCTCCGTGGACGGCTCGGGCATGTCGGCCTCGTAGCCCGCGACCCCGGCGAGCCGCAGCACCGGGGACGCCGCCACCGCCCGTGCCACCGCGACACACTCCTCCTGCGACCGGGCCCCGGTGCGCGACCCCGGCCCGGCACCCAGCTCGACGCACACCTCCACCGGGCGGGACGCACCGGCCAGCGCCGCGTCCATCAGCGCCACGCCGCGTACCGAGTCGGCGTAGCAGACGAGGCGGAAACCGGGGTCGGCGGCCAGCGCGGCGGCCACCCACCGCAGGGCCGCCGCGTCCACCAGCTCGTTGGCCAGAAACACCCGGCGCACGCCGAACGCGTGGCAGACGCGGGCCTGGGCGACGGTGGCGGCCGTGATGCCCCACGCACCGCGTGTCAGCTGACGGGCGAACAGCTGCGGAGCCATTGACGTCTTGCCATGCGGCGCGAACGCCAGCCCATGCCGGCCGGTGTACCGCTCCAACGCGGTCAGATTGTGTTCCAGCGCCTCCGCGGACAGCGCGAGCACCGGCGTACTGAAACCCCCACCAAACAGCTCGCGCCGCTGCCGGGCAAGTTCCACCACCGTCAGCCCCTCGGCATCGGGCGGCAACCCCTTGAAGCGGTGGTCGATCCTTTCCTCCTGGAGCCCCTTCCAGGCCGCGTTCAGGTCCTCTCCCCGCCTCGTACCGTCTTGCACGCGCATCCCCTCCTGTTGCCCGCCCGGCGGGCCTCGCTTCAGCCCAGGGCGCAGAACTCACGCCCCCACAGCCTCCGGCCACCGGGTAAACTCCCGCGCGCCTCGTGCGGTTGCCCTCGGCGCCCCGGTTACCACCGTGCCCGTGAGTAGGCTCGTACGAAGCAACACCCGCTGCTGGACCAGACCAGCAGCGGGTCACACCAAGGCCACACCGTGGGGGGACAACCTGTGTCGTTTGACGAAGAGTGGGCGCAGCTCGTGGCAGCTGCTGCGGAGAGACAGCGCACACGAACTCAGTTGAACAGTGTCGCGGCTCCTGCCGCAAGCAGCGCGCCGCAGGGCGATCTGTCGGTGGCCAGCGAGGACCTTGCGGCGATTGGCGACGAGGCGTTTGACCTCTACCAGCGACTGAACCAGGACGGCGACCATGCCCAGTCGTCCACCTACAAGGCTGGGCGTGACCTCAAACGTGACTTCGAGCTCGGCGTGGCGCTGGAAACCGTTGCGGACAAATGGAAGTCCCAGGTAGACACTCTGCTGCAAGCGTGCGGTCACATCTCCAACCATCTCGATTACACCAAAAAGGCGCATGCCGACGACGAGCATCACATCGGCACCACCTTCAGTGTGATCGAGCTGTACGTGGGTTTTGACGAGAGGACTCAGTCGTAATGGATTTCGACGCCTTGATGTTTACTAGTCTCTCGTCTCTCAACACGGCGGTTGGTGACTGGTCCGAAATGATTGACAAACTGGACAGTATCGCCACAGACGCTCAGGACGGCCTCCAGAACAAGGCCGCGAAAGCTAATTGGCGCGGAGTTAATGCCACCGTCACACGAGAATTCGTAGACAAGACTACGGGTGAATTTCACGATGCCGTCACCCAGGCTAAGTCCATCTACAACATTTTGAACGACACGAAAGAGGAGATCGAAGGGTATCGCAAGGAGGTCAACGATGCCCTTGACGTGGCGGCCCGGGAAAAGAACCTCACCGCCGTGAGCACCGGTGACGGTTCTTTCATGATCATTATGAACCGGCACCCCGATCGGGCTACGACCGACCTCCCGGAAAGTTCCCCCGAAGATATGGAGAACCTCAAGCTACAGATTCAGGGGATTATTGATAAAGCAACCGAAAGTGACACCTCTGCCGCCGAAGCGCTAACCGCCTTGGTCGAAGCCACTCCCTATGGTTTCTCCAGTTCATACTACGGCGACCGAGACGAGGTCGCACAGGCTCTCGATGACGCAGAGCGGCTTGCAAAACTCGGCGAGCAGCATCCAGAGGATCTGTCGGCCAAGGAATTCGACGAGATGAACGAGTTGATGCGCAAGCACAGGTATGACTCGCTGTTCGCGGAAAGGTTCGCCACGGTGCTCGGGCCTGAGGCGACCCTGCAACTATGGGCTGGCCTTCTCGACCCAACCGTCGAAATCAACAACGAGCGAGGAGACCAGTACCTGAGGTTCCAAGAGAATTTTAGCCTTACTCTGGCCAACGCCACGCACTCTGACAGTCCTGCTATGAACAAATGGGAGCAGGACATGGTCAACTTGGGCGACAAGAAGGTCATCTTCAGCGGCGGCAACGCATATGGGTTTCAGATCATGAGTAACCTCATGCGCTATGGAGACTACGATGATCAGTTTCTCGGAATTTATGGAGAGAAGCTGATGGAAACCGAGAAGGAGATGAGCGGCAACGGCTCTAGGACGGCGCACTGGGATCAGTATGCACCAGGCACTCCGCAGACGCTCAACAGTACGGGAACTGATCAGGGCATCGACCCGATGACCGGTTTTATGAAGGCTCTGTCGAACAACCCTGATGCCGCGACAGAGTTCTTTGGTAAAGAATTCCTTTCCAAGGAGGAGAACCACGACTTCAAGATCGGTGGTAACGGTCCCGACAAGGACGACAAGCGCAGCCTGTCGAATTTCGACTACCTATTTGAGGAGCGTGGCTGGATTGCCGAGTCCACTGCGGAAGGAAAGGAGAGCACCGAGAACTACAACGCGCTGGGTGAAGCTCTTGAAGCCGCCACCACCGGCCACCCAGTCGGAGCTCCCCCGAACGCCTTGCACACCCCAGAACAGGCCGCTCTCATGGAGGACATCGTTCAGTCGATCTCAGAGGACCCTGCTCGCATCACCGACCGTAGCGTTATGTCAGACAACATGGGACGCATGGCCGGCGAGTATATGCCGGACATAACACGGGCTCTGATCGGCGAGGACAGAGGGAATTCCGATGACTTGTATCCGGTCGCAGGTGCTGAAGCGGAGATGGAAGGCAGAGATGTTACTCGTTTTCTCTTCAGCGTGGCACAGGACCCCGAGGGGTATGCCGCAGTCGAGTTGGGGCAGAAAGCTTATGCCTACAATTTGCTAGATTATCACCTGAATCCGAATGTACAAGCCGACGTGCGTTACGATGGAACCCCCCAAGATATCGTGGAGGAAATTTCATACTGGTCGGGAGATGTTGCGGGGATTCTGGCTGAGGGACGCAGAGAGGCCATGGTGGGTCCTGCCAAGGAGAGTGATGATTCCTTTAATAATGCACTCGCGCAGGGAAAGACCTGGGCTTCTGGGATCTCCGGCACACTTGTTGGCGTTGGAGCAAGCTTTATCGGAACTCCCGCGCTTGGCGCCGCCGCAGGCGGAGGGGCAAGCACTATCACGAACGTCGTACTGGGGGAGGTTTTCGCTGCGGCTGAGCAGAGAACAGTTGGGGAAGCAACACGAGATGCTGGGGCGATGATGGAGGAAACGAAGGACGAGAACCGGATAAACATGCAGGATGCCGCTGCGCGTGCTGCAGAGAATCATGCCCCAGATATCACCAGCCGTGTTTCTGACTGGATTCGACAAGAAAGTAATGACGGTTTCTCTAACGGTAGTCAACTGGTGAGAAACTATGCTGACGATATTGTTACGACTGGAAAGTGAGGAGTGTTGCGTGAAAGCAGGTATTCTGAAGCGTATCCGCTTGCCGATAATGGTGCTGTGCTTTGGGGTTCTGTGCGCAAGTGTGGCATTTCTAGTCGGAACCAATATAGGCTCTCAAGGTAAATACCAAGAAGTTGCGTTCGGTTCTTGCCCCTCGGTATTGGGGCGTTACGACGCGAATCCGATCGGGGACATTGCTCCACCTGCTGACAGTTTCCTGATTACCGAAAGTCTGAGGCAGAGCGGTGACCACTACTCTGCTACGTGTGAAGCCAGGGCAGGTGGTGAGCGGGCACTTTTCGCCTACGTAAATTTCCATCGCTGGGGTAAAGAGAATTGGGACAACTATGTAACGGGAAATGAGCCTGACTCCACTCGAAACCGAGAAAACTTGGACGTGGGCATCGGTGGTTTCTCTACGCCGAGCTTGGCGGGAACTTTTGTGCCATGCACGGTATCGAATTACCGTGGCTCCGGGGAAGTCCACGGTGGCATGAGTGTCATCGTGAGGTCACATGGGGGTGGTGATCACCGGGAAGAACTTGAGTTCTTGGTAGAGAAAGCCGCCACGGTGGCTTCGGGGGCGGCTATGTGTGAGGAGTCGGGTTCGGAGGGGTGATGGGGAGCTTGGGTGCGAGGGGGCTGGAGCGAGGCGGGTTGCTGGGGGCGGCTGTAGTGGCGGATAGCGGACGCCGGGGGGCGACACCGGGATGCTCAGGAGTCAGCAGCGCGGTTAACCCTGCCGCGTGTACGTGCGGCCTGGTCAGTTCCGTCACGGCGTATGGAAGGTCAGCGTGTTCCAGGTGACTGGGTAGTTCTCTGTCCGCGTGTGCGGGCGGCAGGCGCTGGCCGCTGGGGAGGACGAGGTGTTCGAGGGCTCGCCGCGCCCTCCTCGGGTAGTTCACCGGTCACTGGTTTGGCGGAGGGGGGCGGGGCTGGCCGTAACCGGCGTGCGGTGGGTCAGTTCCCCCTACGGAGACGGAACATCGCGACCGGAGGGGATCATGAGCCGTACCGCAGCCGAGCCCCCTGCCCGGCGCACGCCCGAGCACGCCGAGAGTGTGGCCCCCAGACGCCTGGTCAGCGTCGCCACTGGCCGTCTGGCCAGCGTGGTGTCCGGGTCGTGCGGTGCCGGGGGGAGCGGGCATTCCGGCTGGGGCCAGCGGCGGGCGCTGTGGTCCGGGGCCGCCGCGCTGCTGCTGTGTGCGGGGTCGGCGCTGGGGCTTGGGCCGTCTCCGGCCGTCGCCGCGCCGCTGCCGGGTTACGCCCACCCCGCGTTGCCGGTGCCGGTGCCCCCGGTCACGCCGGGCGGGCTGGCCGGAACCGTCGTGCTGAGTAACTGCTCCGGCGCGCTGGTCCGCATGCCGCACTCGCGGCCCGCCGATCCGGCGCTCGTCCTCACCAACGGCCACTGTCTGACGGAGCGTGGTGTGCCGCGTCCGGGCGAGGTGGTCGCGGACACACCGTCACAGCGCACGTTCACGCTGCTCGACGTCGCCGGACGCCGCCTGGGCACGCTGCGCGCCGCGCGCCTGGCGTACGCCACCGTCACCGGCACCGACGTCGCCCTGTACCGGCTGGGCGAGACCTACGCCGACGTCACCGGGCGGTACGGCGCGCAGGCCCACGCCCGCACGCTGGACTCCGAGCGGCCGAGCGCCGGGACGCGCATCGACATTCCGTCCTCCTACTGGAAGCACGTCTACCACTGCGCCATTGACGGCTTTGTCCCCGTGCTGCGCGAGGGGCCGTGGACGATGACCGACTCCCTGCGCTACACCCGTTCCTGCGCCACCGTCAGCGGCACCTCGGGGGCGCCGGTGATCGAGCGGGTCACCGGGCAGGTCGTCGGCGTCAACAGCACCGGCAACGACGAGGGCGGCCGGTGCGGCGTCCACAACCCGTGCGAGATCGACGCCGAGGGGGCCGTGACCGTCCGGCAGGGCACCAACTACGGCCAGCAGACGTACCCGCTCACCCGCTGCGTGACGGCGGGCAGCACGGTGACGCTGGAGGCCCCGGGCTGCACCCTGCCACGCCCGTAGCGTCGGCCGCGCTCCTCGCTTCCGCGCGTCCGTGGCGCCCGTAGCGTCTCTGGCGTCACCGCATCCGTGGCGCTCACCGCATCCGTGGCGCTCACCGCGTCCGTGGCGCCGCGCTCCGGCCGGGGTCCGGTGCGTTCGCACTCGCGTCCGCAGCGCCGCGTCAGCGTCCCGTGCGCCCGCGCACGCCCCCTTGCCGGAGCGAGCGTGGCGGCGTGATGATCCCCGGCGGAGGTGGCGCGATGAGCGAGGTGGGCAAAGGGTCCGCGGACGGCCACGGGGTGGGCGCGGGCGCCGAGTCCCGGCCCGGGTCCGGCTCCGCGCACGCAGCGGCGGGGAAAGTGGCCGAGCCCGCGCAGCACCGGCCGCGCTGGCGCAGTGTCGGCCCGGGCCTCGTCGTCGCCGCTACCGGAATCGGCGCGGGCGATCTGGTGGCCACCCTGGTCGCGGGCAGCCGGTTCGGGTACAGCCTGCTGTGGGCCGTCGTCGTCGGCTGCGCCCTCCGCATCGCCTTCGCCGAGGGCGCCGCCCGCTGGCATCTGGCCACCGGCCGCACGCTGTTCGACGGCTGGCGTTCCCTCGGCCGCTGGACGCTGTACTACTTCGGTATTTACGCTCTGCTGTGGGGCTTCGTCTACGGCGCCACCGCGATGTCCGTGAGCGCGCTGCCGCTGGCCGCGCTCTTCCCGGGCGTCGCCGACCTCAAGGTGTGGGGCGTGGGCACCGCGCTGCTGGGCCTGGCGTTCGTGTGGTTCAACCGGTACCGGGTCGTCGAGCGCGTGATGACGGTGCTGGTCGGGGTGATGTTCGTGGTCGTCGTCGTGCTCGCGATCCGCGTCGTGCCGGACGCCGGGCAGACCCTCGCCGGGCTGGTGCCGACCCTTCCGGACGGCTCGGTGGTCTACACGCTCGGCGTCATCGGCGGCGTCGGCGGCACGATCACCATGGCCGCCTACGGGTACTGGGTCAACGCCAAGGGGTGGGGCTCACCCGCGTGGATGAAAATGATGCGGCTGGACAACGCCACCGCGTACGCCGCCACCGGCGTCTTCACCGTCGCCATGATCATCGTCGGTGCGGAGCTGCTGCACGCCACGGGCACCGCGCTGGACGGCGCCTCCGGGCTGGTGGGCGTCGGCGAGGTGCTGGAGGAACGCTTCGATCCGCTCACCGCCACGCTGTTCCTCGTCGGGTTCTTCGCCGCCTCGTTCTCCTCGCTCGTCGGCGTCTGGCACGGGGTGAGCCTGCTGTTCTCCGACTACGTGCGCAGCGCCGCTCAGCCGCGCGGCAGCGGGGAGGGCCGCCCCGGCCCGGGTGGCGTGGGCGCGGTGGCGTCCGGGGAACGCGAGCGGTCCGTGCCGTTCCGCTTTTACCTGCTGTGGCTGACCTTCCCGCCGATCGTGCTGCTGTTCCTGGACCGTCCGTTCGCCCTCGTCATCGCCTACGGTGTGCTCGGCGCGCTGTTCCTGCCGTTCCTGGCCGGAACGCTGCTGGTGCTGCTCAACCGGCGGGACATGCCGACGCGGTGGCGCAGCGGCTGGGTAAGCAACAGCATGCTGGTGGCCGCCGCGCTGCTGTTCGTCGTCCTGTGCGCCGAGCAGATCCGCACCCTGCCCTGGTGACGGGCCCACCCTGGCGTTCACCGGCACAACAACTCCCCGTATGCGGGCAAGGGTTCACTCCCAGCCCACTCGCGGCTAGGCTGCGCGTGACGCACGTTGTACGCAAGGTGAGGAACGGTCAGCCCTGGCGGCCATCCACCGAGGGCGACGGGAAGCGAATTGACTACCGCGATAGCCGTCACCAGCCCGGAGCTGGTGCTGCCACCGCCGGACCGGCACACGCCGTCCGCGCTCGTCCTCAGCTGTCCCGGCGCCCAGCCGCTGGACGCCGCCATCGCCCAGACGCGTACGGTGCTGGACCAGCACGGCTACCTCATCGCCCTCTACCCCGCCTCCGTCCCGACGGCACTCCGGCAGCGGCTGCACACCGTGCGCTCGGTGCTGGAGTCCGACCGCATCGCCCTCCTCCCCAGCGAGCTGCCGCCGCTCGCGCTCGCCGTGCTCGTGCGGCAGTTGCGCCAGCTGTCGGCCACTGACCTCAGCCCCGGCGTGCTGGCCGCGGCCGTGCGGCTGCTCGCCCACTACATCCACGCCGGTGCCGTGCTCGCCTCCGTCGCCAAGCTCGACCGCGTTCCGGTCTCGCTCACCGCGCACGCCCGCTCCTGGGTGCCCGGCAGCCAGTTCGCCGTCGTCACCACGCCCACCGCGCAGCTGCTCAAACTCGGCTCGGCGGGCGGCGCCCTGGAGGGCCCCGGGTACCTCACCCGGCTGACGACGGCCGCCGGCCAGCTGACGACGGGCTGGGTCGGCGGCACGCTCGCGCCGCAGTGGCAGGTGACCGGCGTCGAGGAGGCCGCGCTGCCGCCGGAGTCGCCGCGCTGGTGGGGCACCGGGAAACTGGTGGAGTTCGCCGCCGCCATCCCCGACATCTCCGTGCTGTACCAGCTCGTCAGCTCCGTGCAGCGCGCCGCGTGCCACTGGTGCGGGCTGGAACTCATCGGCGACCGCTGCGGGTTCTGCGCCGCGCCGCTGCCAGCGCCCGCGCTCCAGCCGCCGCGCCGGGCCCCGGCGGCCCACGCCCCCGCGCTCACCGCACCGTACGAGGAGGCGGACGACGGCGCGGCCCACGGCCCGGTGATACAGCACGACTATGGCGCGCAGGACGGGCGCCCGGCCGCCGCCCCCGTCGTTCCCTACGGCGGCGACGCATACCGGCCCGCGCACCCGGGGCAGAGATGACACAGCCGCCCGGGCACCGCCAGCGGCCCCGCCTGCCTGCCGGGCACGTCCCGAGCAACGCGCACAGCCCGCACCGCCCGCACCGTCCGAGCCTGACGACCACGCCTTCCGACCCGAGGTAGCCCCCGCCCATGAACTCCCGCCAGCGCCGCGGCGTGATCCTGATGCTGCTGTCCATACTCGGCGCGCTCGCCGCGTTCGCCGGTGTGCTCTCCGTCGTGGACGAGGCGGAGTCGAAGGTGGGCCCCGAGGTGACGGCGTATGAGGTGACGGCCGATATCGAGCCGTACCAGGAGCTGCGTCCGGAGCAGTTCGCCGAGATCAGCATGCCCGAGCGCTGGCTGCCGAAGACGGCCGTCACCGATCTGGACGCCGTCACCGGCAAGATCGCCGTCAACCCGCTGGAGCGGGGTTCGCTGCTCCAGCGCGACATGATCGCCGACCGGCCCGCGCTGGGGGAGGGGCAGCAGGAGATCGCCATCATGATCGACGCCGCCACCGGGGTCGCCGGGAAGATCACCCCGGGGGCGCGCGTCAACGTCTACGCGACCTTCCGGGGTGAGGGTGACGCCGCCGACGTCTCCCAGCTCATCGTGGCAGCCGCCCGCGTCATCGACGTCGGCGAGCTGACCAGCATCGAGGACAGCGGCGACCGGGACTCCGAGCGCGCCTTTGGCCAGAGCGAGGCCGTACCCATCACGTTCGCGCTCGACACCGCCAAAGCCCAGCGCATCGCCTACGCCGAGTCCTTCGCCACCCACGTCCGCCTCGCCCTCGTCGCCCCGGGCGATGCCGGGGACGTGCCCGAGGACCAGCGCACCTACCGGCTGGGGGAGGAACGGTGAACCATCCCATGCCGTACGCGTCCGGCGGGGCAGGCGCCAGCGGTGCGCCCGTCCGCGTCCTGGCGGCTGTCCGGGACGCCGACGCCAGCCGCGTCCTGACCGGGCTGCTGGAGCGGCTGCCCGGCGCCGAGCCGCAACCCCCCGTGGGTACCAGCACCGCCCTGCTCGACCTGCTCGCCACGCGCGGTGCCGACTCGGTGGCTGGGCTGCCCGAGGTCGTGCTCGTCCACGAACACCTCGGACCCCAGCCCGCGCTGGAGCTGATCCGCGAGGTCGCGCTGCGCTTCCCGGCCGTCGGCACCGTGCTGCTCACCGGTGACGCCAGCCCCGCCGTGTACGCCGCCGCGATGGACAGTGGCGCGCGCGGCGTGCTGCCGATGCCGATCGGCTACGAGGAACTGGCGGCCCGGGTGCGGGCGGTGGCCGGATGGTCCACCGGGGTGCGCCGCCACCTGGGCCCGGCCGACGACCCGTACGCCGGTGCCCCCTCCGCCCCGCTGGTCACCGTCGCCGGGGCCAAGGGCGGCGTCGGCACCACCCTGGCCGCCGTCCAGCTGGCGCTGGCCGCGCAGGCGTCCGGGCACGCGACCGTGCTGGTGGACCTCGACCTGCAAACCGGCGACGTCGCCTCGTTCCTGGACGTGCAGTTCCGGCGCTCGGTCGCCGACCTGGCCGGGCTCAGCGACCTGGGGCCACGGGTGCTCCAGGACGCGGTGTTCGCGCACAGCACCGGGCTCGCGCTGCTGCTGGCGCCCGCCGAGGGCGAACGCGCCGAGGAGGTGACCGACGCGGCTGCCCGCCAGCTGCTGCCCGCGCTGCGGGCACGCTACGACGCCGTGATCGTGGACTGCGGCAGCCACCTCGACGCGGCGGGCGCCGTCGCCGTCGAACAGGCCGACACCGCGCTGCTGGTCACCACGCCCGATGTCGTCGCCGTGCGCGGCGTCAAACGCCAGGTGCGGCTGTGGGACCGGCTACAGATCCGCAAGGCCGAGGACACGCTCACCGTCGTCAACCGGCACACCCGTGGCAGCGAGATCCAGCCGCCGCTGATCCGGCAGATCACCGGTACCCGCCTGGCCCGCACCACCGTTCCGGCCGCCTTCAAGGAGCTGCAAGGCTGCCTGGACTCCTCGCGCATGCACGAGCTGGACGCGCGCGGCTCGGTGCGGCAGGCGCTGTGGGCGCTGGCCGGTGAGGTGGGGCTGGTGGCGGGTCCGGGTGCGGACGCCGCCTCCGGCCCGGCTCCGGGGTCAGGTTCGGCGTCGGGCGGCGGCTTTGGGGCGGGCAAGGGGCTGGTGCCCTTCGGCGGCGGCAGCGGCGGCGAGCGTGGGGCGCTGGTGGCTTCACGCCGGGCGCGCGGGGCGTCACGCCGGGCGCGGCGGGGGCGCTGAGGCGTGGGCGGGGTGCGACGGCAGCCGCGCGGCGGGCGCGGGGGGCGAGCGGGGTTCCGGGACGGGCGCGGGGTGCGTGGGCGGTTCCGGGACGAGCGCGGGCAGGCGACCGTTGAATTCCTGGGCATGCTGCCGCTGATCCTGCTGACGCTCGCCCTGCTGTGGCAGTTCGTTCTCGTCGGCTACACCTTCACGCTCGCCGGGAACGCCGCCGACCAGGCCGCGCGCGCCGGTGCCGTGGGTGCCGACTGCGCGGGCGCCGCGTCCGCCGACCTGCCCGGTGCCTGGGCCTCGGGCGCGTCCGTGGCCTGCGGCGAGTCCGGCGGCCTGGTGCACGCCGACGTCACGTTGCGCGTGCCGGTGCTCTTCCCCGGCGCCGTCGGCTTCCCGTTCGACGTCACCGGAAACGCGGCGGCGGTCTCGGAGGAGGCACCATGACGCGGCACCCGGCGCGAACCGGCCGCGCGCGCCCCCGGAATGGCCCTCGAACCGCCCCCCGGAACGGCCTCAGCGCCAGCCTGCCGAGCGACCCCGGGGCCACCTCCCGGACCGGCCCCGAGGGCGCCCCCCGGAACGGCCCCCGCGACCGGGATCGCGGGCAGGCGGCGATCGAGTTCATCGGCTTCCTCCCGCTGCTCCTGCTGCTCGCCCTGGCCGGAGTGCAGCTCGGGCTCGCCGCCTACACCGCGCAGCAGGCGGGCACCGCCGCCCGCACGGCCGCCCGCTACGTCTCCCAGGACGACGACCGGGGCGGCGCGAGCGCCGGGCGGGCCGCGCTCAGCGGCTGGCTCGCGGACGACGCCGCCTTCACCGAGCGCCGCGCGCCCGGTGAGGTGACCGTCACCGCGACCGTGACCATCCCCTCCGTCCTCCCCGGCGTTAGCTTCGGCAGCGTCGAGAAGTCCGCCACCATGCCGCGACAGCGGGAGCTGCCGTGACCGAGCCCGCGCCCTGGGAAACCGAGCCCGCGCCCTGGGAAGGAGCCGCCGCGCGATGAGCCTCAAGGCCCGCCTGACCGCGCCCGAAACCGCCGCCGACCGGCCGGAGGAAAGCCACCTCGTCGGCACCTTCCGCACCAAACTGCTGGAGGAGATCGACCTCGCCGAGATGTCCCGGCTGGCCGCCGCCGAACGCCGGGTGCGGCTGGAGCGCGTGCTGGGGCACATCATCAGCCGCGAGGGCCCGGTGCTCTCCACCGCCGAACGCGCCCAGCTCATCCGCCGCGTGGTGGACGAGGCCCTGGGCCTGGGCATCCTCGAACCGCTGCTGGAGGATGCCACCATCACCGAGATCATGGTCAACGGCCCCGACCACATCTACGTCGAACGCGCCGGACGCGTCGAACGCCTGCCGCTGCGGTTCGCCTCCGGGGACCAGCTGATGCAGACCATCGAACGCATCGTCTCCACCGTCAACCGGCGCGTGGACGAGTCCAACCCGATGGTGGACGCCCGGCTGCCCACCGGCGAACGCGTCAACGTCATCATCCCGCCGCTGGCGCTGACCGGCGCCACCCTCACCATCCGCCGCTTCCCGCGCGCCTACACCCTGCACGAACTCATCGACCTCGGCACGCTCGACGAGCCCATGACCCTCTTCCTTGCCTCACTCGTCCGGGCGAAGTACAACGTCATCGTTTCCGGCGCCACCGGCTCGGGGAAGACGACGCTGCTCAACGCGCTCTCCGGGCTCATCCCCGACGGCGAGCGCATCATCACCGTCGAGGACGCCGCCGAACTCCAGCTCCAGCAAAGCCACGTCATCTCGCTGGAGGCCCGCCCGCCCAACGTCGAGGGCAAGGGCCAGATCACCATCCGCGACCTGGTGCGCAACTCCCTGCGCATGCGCCCGGACCGCATCATCGTCGGCGAGGTACGCGGCGGCGAAACGCTCGACATGCTCCAGGCCATGTCCACCGGGCACGACGGCTCGCTGGCCACCGTGCACGCCAACAGCGCCGAGGACGCGCTGATGCGGCTCCAGACGCTCGCGTCCATGTCCGAGGTGAAGATCCCCTTCGAGGCGCTGCGCGACCAGATCAACAGCGCCGTCGATGTCCTCGTCCAGCTCACCCGGCACCCCGACGGCTCCCGTCGCGTCACCGAAATCGCCATCCTCGACTCCGCCGGACGCGAGGACTACCGCCTGACCACCGTCGCCCGCTTCCACCCCCGCCCGCTGGAGGCCGACCACGTGGTGCGCGGCACCTTCGCGCACTTCCCCGTCCCGCGCCGCGTCGCCGACCGCCTCTACCTCTCCGGCGAGGCGCTGCCCCCCGCCTTCGGCGTCGCCGACTCCGCACTCGACCTCGCCACCCGCGCCGCCCGCTGAGGAACCGCCCCGCCGATGACACTCGACCACCTCGTCCGCCTCACCCTCGGCGCGACCCTGCTCGCCTGCGTCCTCGCCGTGCTCGCCCTGCGCGCCTACGCCGCCGGACGCGCGCAGCGCCGCGAGCTGGTCGCCCGGCTGTCCGCCACGCCCACCACACCCGCCGCCGACAGCCGCCGACTGGCCCGGCTCGACCGGTGGCTGCGCCGCACCGGACCCGGCCGCCGCCTCGGACACCGCCTAGCCGCCACCGGACTCGACGTCACCGTCGGAGAGTTCACCGTGGCCGTGCTCGCGCTGGTCACCGGGCTGTGGATCGTCGCCCAGTCGCTGCTCGCCGCCTTCTTCGGGCCGCTCGCCGCGCTGCTCGGCCTGTGGGCCGCCGCCACCTTCCTCAGCTGGCAGCGGAACAAGCGCATCGAGAAGTTCATCAACCAACTCCCCGAACTAGCGCGCCTGCTCGCCAACGGCACCCAGGCCGGACTCGCCCTGCGCACCGCGATCACCCTGGCCGCCGAGGAGATGGACGCCCCGGCCGGTGAGGAACTGGGCAAGGTCTCCGACGCGCTCGCCCTCGGCCACTCCCTGGACGACGCCCTCGGTGAACTCGCCGAACGCCTCCCCTCCCGCGAGCTGGTCGTACTGGTGACCACGCTGGTGCTCTCCCACCGTGCCGGGGGCCAGGTCGTCGGCTCCCTGCGCAACCTCACCGACACCCTGGAACAGCGCAAGGAAACCCGGCGCGAGGTGCGCACCCAGCTCTCCCAGGTGATGATGACCGCCTACGCCGTTCCCCTCATCGGTCTGGCCGTGCTGCTGCTGATGGACCGCGCGGGCTCCGGCGTCCTGGACCGCATGACGTCAACCTTCGTCGGCCAGGCCGCCGTCGTCATCGCCTTCGGCCTGTACGCGGTGGGCTTCTTCGTCATCCGCCGCCTGTCCCGGATCGACGTGTGAGGGAGCGCCCGCTGTGACCCTGCTGCTCGCCGCACTCGCCGCCCTGTGCGCGCTGGGCTTCGCCCACGGCCTGCGCCTGTACCGCGCGGAGACCAAACTGCCCGCCGACCTCGCGCTCGCCCTGGAAGTCGGCGCCACCCGCACCACCCCCGTCGGCTCCGCGCTCGACCGGCTCGGCATGCGCTGGGCGCCGCTGGTGCTGCGGCTCATGGGCCCGCGCCGCGTCGCCGCCGTCCGCCGCCGCATCGACCACGCGGGCAACCCCGGTGGCCTCACCGTCGATCGCTACGCCGCCCGCCGCTTCGTCTACGGCATGCTGGGAGCGCTCGGCGCGCTCGCCATGCTCGCGCGCGGTCAGTGGCTCCTGGCGGCGCTCATGGTGGCGTTCGGACTGCTGTGGATCGAGGTGGGCATCCTCGCCGCCGTCCGCGTACGGCGCGCCGAGATCGAACGCACCCTGCCCGACTTCCTCGACGTCCTCGCCGTCGTCGTCTCCGCTGGCCTCGCCTTCCGCCAGGCGCTGGACCGGGTGGCCGAGCGATACGCGGGGCCGTGGGCCGACGAACTGCACATCGCCCTGCGCCAGATGGACCTCGGCGTCAGCCGCCGCCAGGCGTTCGAGGAACTGCGACGCCGCAACGACTCCGAACAGGTCGCCATGTTCGTCACCGCGCTCCAGCAAGGCGAGGACCTCGGCGCACCGCTCGTGGACACGCTGATCGCCCTCGCCGCCGACATGCGCCGCACCGACGCCCAGAACGCTCGCCGCCGCGCGGCCCGAGCGGTACCCAAGGCCACGCTCGTCATCACCACCGTGATGGTCCCGGCCACCCTGATCCTGCTCGTCGCCGGGCTGTTCCTCGGCACCGGCGTGGAGTTCGGGAGGATCACCGGTGAGTAGGCGCCTTTGTGACGCGGCATCAATTCCCACAAACTTCTCGCCAACCCCTTCGCGTGCGCACCCCGTTGTGGCAGAGTCACTCTCTGGAACGACGTGCCGTGTGCACGTGTGCCGACGGAGCGAGGAGGTCCCCGCCGATGCCGCGCCGCGCCGCCCGTTACCGCGTGTGGGCCGCGAACCCGCGCTTCCGCTACCCCGCCCTCCGCCCCGTCATCGCCCGACTCCACGCGAGGCCCCCCGCCCCGGGGCCACTCACCACCCCACCCCCGTCGCCCGAGTCCGGAGAGCGAGACCCCCATGAACCCCCGCCCGCGCCTGCGCCTGAACAACGACACCGGCCAAACGGCCATCGAATACCTCGGCATCCTCGCCGTCGTCGCCGCGATCATCGTCGTCCTCCTTTCGACGGACTTTGGTTCAGCGATCGTCGAAGCCATCAACCAGCAGATCGCAAAGGTGACGGGCGGCTGAGTTCGTGTGAGGTTGTTGACCGAGGGCAAGCTGCACCGATCTACATCACTGTGGTTGCCGGTGCACTCTTTCTGGCGCTTGCCTATTTCGCTTTCGGACAAGCGGCCCTTGCTCGGAACGGAACACAAAGCGCCGCCGACGCAGCAGCGTTGGCGGCTGCTCACGATGCCCGGAACCAACTAGGCGAAGGCATTCTCGACAGCCTTGACGATCTCGCTCAATGGGAAGAACTGCTGGCGGGGCGCACGTTTTTAGCCGAGCGGGCGTGTGCCCAGGCGGAAAGCTTCGCTAAGAAGAACCAATCTGCTGCTCAAGCTTGCGAGGTAAAGGGCGGAACGGCGCCCGAGTTCTCGGTAGAGGTCAGGTCCGTTGCGCCTGTGGGTGATTCAGTAGTCCCCGGAACGGAAGGCGTCCATGCGCGGGCATCGGCTGCCGCCGTCCTTGAACCGCTCTGCAGGGCAGTCGAAGCTGACCTCGAAGAGTCTCCCAAAGACCCAGTTTTGCTCCTGTGTGACGGAGACAAACTCATCGTCAACCCTGAGGAGCCTGAGACAGTACCGGATTTCGATGCGCTGTTCAGGGTTCGACTAACCGAATGAATGCCAGCATAGGTGAGGGAAGTATCTGATGCGTGCAGGACACGTAGGGGCATTGGGTAGGAGAATCGCTTGTGCGGGGTCGGCGGCGGTATTGACGTGTGTGCTTGCTGCCTGTGGCGGTGGGGGAGAAGGGGAAGACAAGGTAGACCGTGAGGAACAGGCTACGGAATCTTCCCAGGGGTCCGCCTCCGCCGAGGTCGATACTGACACGGTCATCGGTGAGCTAAAGGGTCCCAACGGAGTTGTTGTCCAGGTGCACTCGGCCACGCGCGACCCTGGCGGTTTCGTGACGATCGAGGCCACGCTGCACAACGATGGTTCGAAGCCATACGATCCAGTACGCCTGCGTTCACAAGAAACCAGCATCAAATCAAAGTCTGACATTTCTGGTGCGACGCTAGTCGATCAGCAGGGTAAAAAGCGGTACTTGGTGCTTCGGGACACAGACGGTCAGTGCCTCTGCACCACCAGCATATCGCTGACTGCTCCTGGTGATACGCGACCTCTATTTGCGCAGTTTCCGGCACCTCCGAGTAGTGTGGTCGAGGTCGAGTTTCAGCTACCCACCATGACTGCCGTCGCCCTCGAATTGACTGAGGGGTGAAGACGTTGACTATGTGCCGAAACCCGGCAACATCGGCATTCGTGACGCTCTTGGCAGCGGCAGTGTTCACCACTGCTTTTGGTCCTTCCACCGCTGCGGCCGACTCGCCGGACGGACCTGCTAATGACACTGCACCCGTCAAGGTCAATAGCGCGTCGCCCCAGTTGCGCATGCGCGACCGGGCTACTCTCGCGGAGTCGCGGGTGATCGATATCGTGCAGGTGGTTGAGGACGAGGCCGGGGACGAGCGGCGCGCGGACTCCAACGCCAAGACCACGTTCACGCTCCAGGCGGAGGTGCTGTTCGGCAGGGACAGCGCCAAGCTCAACCGCGAGGCGAACGCGACGATCGCGGTGATCGCGGAGGAGATCAACACGCAGGGCTCCACCGAGGTCAACGTCTACGGCTTCACCGACAACCTCGGCTCCTACCAGCACGGCGTCGAGTTGTCGCAAAACCGCGCCGAGGCCGTCCATCAGGAGCTGATCACCCACCTGGACAGCCCAGGGGTGACGTTCAACATCCGGGGATACAGCGAGGACTACCCCGTGGCCTCCAACGCAACCGAGGAAGGGCGGGAAAAGAACCGAAGGGTGGAAGTTTCCTTCCCTCGCACGGAAGGTTAGACGCTGCGTAGTAGCGTGGTCACACTGAGCCGGTTCGCGTAACCCTCCCCGTGACGGACCGGCTCAGCCCGCGCCGTAGCCCCCTATACGTCCAGGACGAACCAGACGACCTTCCCGTGGTCGTCCCCGCCCCACGCGCTGGACCCCAGTGCGTACCGCCCCCAGTTGCGTGCCAGCTGTTCCACGATGAACAGGCCGCGCCCGAAGCAGTCGTCCGTTGTGACGGTCAACGGGTCGGGTAGCTCCGAGTCGTTGTCCCACACGCTGACGCGCAGCTCTTTGCGCCGTACCGAGGCCCGGATGTACACCGGCCCGTCCGAATGCTTGACGCCGTTCGTTACCAGCTCGCTCGCCAGCAGCAGCGCGGTGTGCGTGACGTCGTGCTCGACGCCGTAGGTGCCCATCGCCGCGTGCAGCGTGCGCCGCGCGATCCCGGGTGCCCGGTGATTGTTCGTCAGCTGGAGCCCGAAGGACCACTGGTCGGGTGATTGAGTCAGCGGAGTGACGGTCATGCGACTGCTCCTCGTCTCGTGGAGGCGCCCGCGATGGTGGCCTGCCGCTCCGCCGCGCGCAGGCAGAACGGTGCACTTCCGCCGCGCAGCACGGGGGGTAAGTGACCCGATACACAAGGTAGAGCCTGATGGGTACTCAAGTCCATAGAACGTGGAAACTTTAGTACCCGGAAGTAGAGTGCGAGTCCGTTGATCTACGCGAGGAGGGGTGCATGCCAGCACGGGAGGCTCCGACCATCCGCCAGCAGCGACTTGGCATCGAGCTCCGCAAGCTGCGCGAACGCGCTGGTCTGTCGGCCACGGACGCCGGGGCCATGCTCGGAATCGGTCAGTCCCGGGTGAGCAACATCGAGTTGGGGCGCATCGGCGTCAGCCCTGAACGCGTGCAAGCCTTCGCACGCGCCTACCGGTGTGGGGACTCCAAGCTGGTGGCCGAGCTGGCGTCGATGGCGGGCGAACGTGGTCGTCATTGGTGGGACGAGTACCGGGACCTCCTGCCCTCCGCGCTTATAGACTTGGCTGAGCTTGAGTACCACGCGAGCGCCCTCAGGAGTGCTCAGGTGTCCCACCTGCCTGGTCTCCTCCAGACGGTCGACTACGCTCGTCTCACGTTTCAACAGGACATCCCGTCACTGGCGCCGCCTGAGGTGGAGCACCGTGTCTCTCATCGGATCAAGCGGCAAACGGTGCTGTACGCCGGTAACCCAACCCCCTACACGGCGGTCATCCACGAAGCCGCTCTGCGCATGCAGTTTGGGGGTCGGGAGCAGGCCAAGGCGCAGTTGCGGCACATCCTTGAGATGAGTGAGCGGCCTTTGGTCACGGTGGTCGTCATCCCGTTCGTCGCCGGGATCTTCCCAGGGGCGGGGCAGTCCGTGGTGTACGCGGAGGGGCCGGTGCCCCAACTCGATACGGTGCAGCTGGACTCCGAGCACGGCTCCCTCTTCCTGCACTCGGACGCTCAGCTGGACAGGTACCGGGAGTTCATGAAGCGGTTCGAGGCCGTGGCTCTGAACGCCGAAGCTTCGCGTGATCTCATTCTGGCCATCAGCAACACTCTCTGAGGGGCACACCAACTATGCGTTCCGTAACCTGGCAGAAGTCCTCGTACAGCGCCCAGGGCAGCAACTGCGTGGAGCTGGCATCCGCATCGCCTGATGCCATCTACCTAAGGGAGTCGGACGACCGGCAGACTGTTCTCGTCACCACCCCGCGCAGGCTGGCCGCCTTGCTGGCAGGTGCCCGTGCGGGCACGTTGCCCTCAGGGGATTGAAGGAGTCGCAGATGCGGAAGTGGCAGAAGTCGTCGTACAGCAGCGAGGCCAGCAACTGCGTCGAGATCGCCGCAAACGAGCGGAGCGCTGTGCTGCACCTCCGGGAGTCGGACGACCCTCAGACCATCCTCACTACCACCCCACACCGGCTGGCCGCGCTGCTGGGCGCTGCGCGGCGCGGGGTGCTGGCTGACGCGGCGGGGGGCTGAGCGGCGCAGTCGGGCGGCGGTGCCCCGCATGTCACACCGGGGCACCGTACGTCGTCCTCCACCCTGAGAGCACGTACCACAGGGAGGAAGACGGATGCCCGGAACGATTCTGGTCACCGGGGCGACTGGCACGCTGGGGCGGCCGCTGGTGAACCGGTTGCTCGCGGACGGCGCGGACGTGCGCGTCATGAGCCGCCGTCCGCGAGCGGCAGGCGACGACCGCCCGTACGCGTGGGCGGTGTGCGACCTCGCGACCGGCACCGGCCTGCCGCAGGCGCTGCGCGACGTGCGCACGATCGTCCACTGCGCCACGCATCCGCGCCACGACGTCACGCACACCCGCCGCCTGCTCGACGCCGCGAGCGCCGCCGGAGCCAAGCCGCCGCACCTCGTCTACATCTCGATCGTCGGCATCGACGCCATACCGCTCGGCTACTACCGGCGCAAGCTCGCGGCGGAACAGCTGATCGAAGGCTCGGGCCTGCCGTGGACGACGCTGCGCGCCACGCAGTTCCACGACCTGGTGTACTCGGTGACGCAGGCGCAGCGCCGCCTCCCGGTCGTGCTGGCTCCCGCAGGCGTGCGTTTCCAGCCGATCGAGGTGACCGAGGTGGCCGAGCGGCTGGCGGAGCTGGCCCAGTCGGCGCCTGCTGGCCGCGTCCCGGAGATGGGCGGCCCCGAGTCCCGTTCGTGGCGCGAGTTCGCCCAGGCCGCGATGCGTGCCGAGGGCTGGCGGCGCCCCGTGCTCAGCCCGCGGCTGCCCGGCAAGCTGGCCCGCGCCTTCCGCGACGGCGCGAACCTCACCCCCGACCACGCCGTCGGCACGGTCACCTTCGACACCTACCTCGCCCGTCGCACCACGCCTCCGCACCCCTGAGCGTGCTGCGTGCGGATCGCTACCGGACGCGGGACCGGGCGATCGGTGACGAGCACCTGTTGCTGGCGGTCACCGCGCGGCGCGGCGCGGTCGCTGCCGTGCTCGCCGAGCACGGGGTGACGTACGCGTCCGTCGAGCGGGCGCTCGCGGCCTGACCGCGCGGTGGGGCGTGCGAAGGTGCCGCCAGCCCGGGCCGGATTGGGGCACCGTCGCGGGAGTCGGTCAGCAGTCGATGCCCTGTTCGCGGAGCCAGGCGCACTGCGTCTCGCCCGAGGTGGGGCCGCCGTTGTAGGCGCGCGGGTCCCGGTAGCCGGGGCCGACCGGCTCGTGGGGTTCGAAGACGCCGTCACCGTCGAGATCGCCGCCGTCCGGGCTGAACCGCGCGCCGGGCGGCACGGTGCAGGCGGCGCGGTCCTCGGGGGCCGTCGTGCACTGCTGGGGAGTACGGGGGGACGGGACCGGGGCGCGGCCCTGCTGCTGGGCCTGGGCGCCAGCGTCCTCGGCGGCGGCCTGACGCGCGGACTCCTCCGCCGCCTGCTCGGCCGCGCGGAACTGGTGCGCGGCCTGGACGCCGAGGGCGTGGGCGGTGTCGGCGTGCGCGGGCGTCGTCCAGGAGACGGTCTGGCGGGTGGGGGAGTGGTCCGGATCGGCGGCGTCGGTGGAACCGCAGGAGCTGAGGCCAAGAGCCAGCGCGCAGGAGGCGGCGGCGACGGTGATGGGGCGAAGACGAGATGTTGACATATCGACCCCCGTGGGCCGGGAGCAGTTGCCCGGTCCACACTATGCCGCCCCTCACGGTGTTGTACACGGGAGCGGCGCGGGTGGGCCGCCCTGTGCGTGACGAGGGGTGGGTGCGCGGACGCGTCCGCGCACCCACCCCTCGTCACGGTGGCGCGATGGGCGGCTTCTGACTCAGGTGCCGCACGTTTTCAGCAGGCCGAGGCGTCGTCGTAGCCGCTGAGCGCCGGTGGCCAGACCACCAGCGTTCCCTCGCGGCCGTCTTCGTCGTCCAGTGTGACGAGTTGGCCCGGGAAGGCCCGCTTGAGGGCGAACGAGTCCGCCTCGGTGAACGTGCCGCGCAAGATCAGCGCTTGCCCGATGGCGTAGACGGACCGGGTGCCGGAAGGCATCGGCCAGTCGCGGTCGAGCAGCTGCGGGGCCGTTCCCCGCTCGCCGTCCCCCTCCGGCGGGCCGTTCCGCAGGTACGCCGCGAACTGGCTGGCGGCGTCCCGTGCCTTGTCTAATCCCGATCGGTCCCCCGGTTTCCGATCGTCGAACGTGTCCATTTCCCCCACCCCTGTGTGTCTAACGTCCTGCATCCCCATGTCGTTGAACGTACGACGTTTGCGTGAGCTATCGCAAGAGCATATGAATGGCTGCTTTGCGCCACTCTGCCGAGAGCAGTGCGGTCTCGGGGCTGGATTTGCGCTGCGAATATGCCACGGCTGTTCCCCGGGTGGAGGACGGTGTCGCTGTCCCTCTGTGTGACGGCTGGGCACCGGTCCGTGGTTCCCGGATGGCGCTGACTCGCCCGCGTCGGCGAGCGCGGCGACGCGGTTCGGGTGTGCCCGTCGCCCCGTGCGCCTCCGCCGCCGTGGTTGCGTTGCGGGGCGTGCGTCACAGGTGCGCGCCCCCGTCCGGCGGTCGTGCCGGGCCGTCGGGTGCCGGGGGCGGCAACCGGCACGCATCGCCCTGGCCCTTCGGGGCACCCGGGTCCCAGCACCCTCGACGCCGCTCCGGTCGCGTGCGCGGCGCGGGGGAGCCGGACCGTCGATAAGGAGCAGCCGGACATGGAGCAGCAGCGCGCCGCCGTCGTCACCGCGGCCGACTCGGGCATCGGACGGGCCACGGCCGTCAGGCTGGCCGGGATGGGCATGGACGTAGGCATCACCTGGCACCGCGACGAGGAGGGTGCCGAGCAGACCGCCGGGGAGGTGCGGGCGCTCGGCCAGCGGGCGGAGGTGGAGCACATGGACCTGGCCGTACTCCCCGACGCCGCCGCGGCCATCGACGTCCTCGCCGACCGCCTCGGGCGCGTCGACGCTCTCGTCAACAACGCCGGTACGGGCACCTCGACGCCGCTGCTGGACCTCGCCCACGACACGATCCGCACCGTCATCGACGTGGACCTCATCGGGCCGTTCCTGTGTTCCCAGCGCGCCGCGCGCCGCATGATCGACCAGGGCGACGGGGGACGCATCGTCAACGTCACCAGCGTGCACGAGCACCAGCCGAAGGTGGGCGCGGGACCGTACTGCGCGGCCAAGGGCGGGCTTGGCCTGCTCACCCAGGTGATGGCGCTGGAGCTGGCCGAGCACGGCATCAACGTCAACTCCGTGGCGCCCGGGGAGATCGCCACGCCGATGACCGGCAACGAGGACGCCGACGTGCACGAGCTGCCGCGCCCCGGGGTGCCGCTGGGCCGACCGGGTGACGCGCGCGAGGTCGCCGCCGTCATCGCGTTCCTCATCGGACCCGACGCCGGATACGTCACCGGGGCGTCCTGGGCGGTGGACGGCGGCATGCTCCGCATGGGCCCACAGGCCAGCTCCCACGTCCGCGACCACGACTGGCGCCGCGTGTGAGCGCCGCCGGTGTCACACCGCGTCGGCCGGGCAAACCGCGTCGGCTCGACCGCCCGGTGAAACACCCCGGTCCGCAGGCGTGAGGGGCGGTGGGAGCGGGAACCCGACGGGGCACGGACCGATGCCCGGTGCCGCACACCGGGCGAAGGAGGAGCAGTGACCGTCCCGACGACCGCACCGGCCACCCGGACGCAGCACCACCCCGCCACGGCCCGGCAGCCCGACCCCGTGCCGCCCGCCCCGACGCCCCCACCGGGCCCCGGCGGCCCCGAACCCGGTCCCGCACCTGGCCCGGAGCCCGGCCCGATCCCGGTCCCGCCACCCGAGCCCCCGCACCCGAGCCCGACCCCCGGCCCGGGGCCGACGCCGGAACCGCCCGCCCCCGGCCCGGAGCCGCAGCCCGCACCGGCGTAACCCCCTCCCCGAGCTGACCGCACAGGAGTCGTCCGCGCCGCAGCCGAGCACGCCCGGCGCTCCACCGCTCGCGGCGCCGGACCCTCACTCGCCCCGGACGCCCTTATGCGGTTCGACCAGGCAGTCCATGTCGTGCGGGGTCAGCGGACGCAGACGTAGGCGCGGAGTCTCGATCACGCGTGCGACGTTACCGCCGTCACCCGCGCGTCTCCAGCCGCAACCGCGCCTCCGGACGCACCTCCCACGCTGCCAGCGCGCCCGCCGCGGCCTCCAGCACATGCCGGGCGCGGGGACGCGGCAGCCCCAGCCGTCCGGGCGGCATCGTGCACACCGCGAGCACGGTCAGCTCGTCGGCGAGGTCACCGCGCAGGTAGGCGACATCGATGGGGCACCGCATGCGGAAGGTGTGCACGGAGGCGGCCGGGGTCAGCAGGAGCGCACCGTCGATCCCGTCCCGCCCGAGCAGCCCGCGCGTCCGGGCGCCGAGCGAGGCGGCCACTTCCACCGGCACGGTGCCGCCGTGCGGAAGGCGCAGGACGGCGGTGCCGTCAGCCGGGCGCGGTCGTCTCACGGCACCCATGATGCCGCTGTGCACGCCGGATCGTAGGCTCGCGGGGTGGGAGAGCTGGTGAGTGTGGTGGGGGCCGGGGTGTACGGCGGTGTGGCGGGCGGGCTGCTGGCGCGGTCCGCGTACCGGCTGTCGGTGCCCGCCGGTCAGGCGTGGCGCACGGCGTGTCCGCACGGGCACGCGCTGACAGGGTGGGCCGGAGTCAGGCGGTGCGCGCGGTGCGGGGGCGCGGCGTACGGGCCGGGGTGGTGGCGGCTGGGGGCTCCGGCGGGCGTGGCCTGCGCGGGGCTGGCCGCCGCGACCGGGCCGCGCCCGGAACTGGTGGTGTGGCTGCTGCTGACGCCGGTGCTGGTGCTCCTCGCCGCCGTCGATCTGGCCGTGCACCGGCTTCCGGACCTGCTGACGCTGCCGCTCGCCGGGGCCGCCGTGGCGCTGCTGGGGCTGGCCGCGCTGGTTCCGGAGGCGGGGGGCAGCTGGCCACGCGCGGTGCTGGGCGGCGTGGCGCTGAGCGGGGGCTATTTTGTGTTGTTCCTCATCAATCCGCGCGGTATGGGCTTCGGGGACGTCAAGCTCGCGGCCACCTGCGGGGTCGCCCTGGGGTGGTACGGCTGGCCGGTGGTGCTCGGCGGCACGTTCGCCGCGTTTGTCCTGGGTGCGGCCTATGGAATCGGCTTGATCGTGGCCCGCCGTGCGGACCGGAAGACGGCGCTCCCGTTCGGCCCTTTCATGATCGTCGGCGCGCTGCTCGGAGTGGCTGCCGGAGGACTCGGAGCATGAAATTCCGCCGGGGATGCACAGAGCACCCCCGGAGAGGGGCTATGGTGGAATCCCCCCCTCGGGCCGGTCCGTATTCCCCCCCACGGACCGGCCCGCTTTTTGTGCGCCCACAGCGCCCGCCACGCCCGCGTCGCGCCGACACGGCGCCGCGCCCGCGCCGGAGTGCCGCGCCCGCCGCGCGGTCAGCTCTCGCTGCTGCGGGCCCAGAGGTTCGTCCCCGGCTCGGAGACCGCGTACCGGTCGATCTCCGCCAGCTCCTCCGCCGTCAGCGGCGCACCGCTGAGCGCCCCGACGTTCGCCTCCAGCTGCGCCACGCTGCTCGCGCCGATCAGCGCGGACGTCATGCGCGGGTCCCGCAGCACCCAGGACAGCGCCAGCTGAGCCAGGCTCTGCCCGCGTCGCTCGGCCAGCGCGTTCAGGCTGCCCAGCCGCGCGACGACCTCCTCCGTCAGCAGCGCCGGGTCCAGCGTCGTCCCGCTGCTGGCGCGCGAACCTTCCGGGACGCCCCGGAGGTACTTCCCGGTGAGCAGGCCCTGGGCGAGCGGGGCGAAGGCGACGCAGCCCATGCCCTCGTCCTCCAGCGTGTCCAGCAGCCCGTCTTCCTCCGTCCAGCGGTTGATCATCGAGTAGGACGGCTGGTGGATCAGTGGCCGTACGCCCATCTCCCGCAGCAGCGCCACCGCCTGCCGGGTCCGCGCCGAGCTGTACGACGACAGCCCGACGTACAGCGCCTTGCCCTGGTGGACGGCGGACGCCAGCGCGCCCATCGTCTCCTCCAGCGGCGTGTCGGGGTCGAAGCGGTGGGAGTAGAAGATGTCCACGTAGTCCAGACCCATGCGCCCGAGCGAGGCGTCCAGCGAGGACAGCAGGTACTTGCGCGAACCCCACTCCCCGTACGGGCCGGGGTGCATCAGGTAGCCCGCCTTGGTGGAGATGACGAGCTCCTCGCGGTACCGCCTAAAGTCCTGCTGGAGCAGCTTGCCGAAGTTCAGCTCCGCGCTGCCGGGCGGCGGGCCGTAGTTGTTGGCCAGGTCGAAGTGGGTGACGCCCAGGTCGAACGCGCGGCGCAGGATGGCCCGCTGGGTGGCCAGCGGGCGGTCGTCACCGAAGTTGTGCCACAGGCCGAGCGAGATGGCCGGAAGCCTCAGCCCGCTGCGGCCGCTGCGGCGGTAGACCATCGCGTCGTAGCGGGTGTTGGCCGCCCGGTAGTGCACGGGTTCGGTGGTGCGCGTCATGTTCCCCTGCCTATCACGCGGCACCGACGCCGCTCCGTGCGTGCCCGGATGCCGGGAAACCCAGGTGGCCGCCACCCGCCGCGCTATCACAGGGCTGTGACACGCCCGGGGCGTCCCCTCGCCCGGACTGGCGTTAGGCTTCCCTCGGCTTGGGACGCGGCAGCATGGGAAGGGGCCGGCAGCTCAGATGAAGGACACCCTGCGCCTGAAGGACACCCTGCGCCGCCTGGTGGTGCGCCTGTACTCCCGCCGGGTGGAAGGCCACCTCGACCCCCGGCAGGTCCCCGGGCACATCGGCGTGATCCTGGACGGCAACCGGCGCTGGGCCAAGGCGTCCGGCGGCACGACGGTCGAGGGGCACCGGGCGGGCGCGGACAAGATTCACGAGCTGCTGAGCTGGTGCGCCGAGACCGACGTCGAAGTGGTCACGCTGTGGCTGCTGTCCACCGACAACCTCGACCGGCCCGCCGCCGAGCTGACGCCGCTGCTGGGCATCATCGAGGACACCGTGCGCGGGCTGGCCGCCGACGGCAGGTGGCGCGTGCACCACGTCGGTACGCCGGATCTGCTGCCCGACCACACCCAGCGCGTCCTCAAGGAAGCGGCGACCGCGACGAGTGAGAACACCGGCATCCTGGTCAACGTCGCCGTCGGCTACGGCGGCCGCCAGGAGATCACCGACGCCGTCCGCTCCCTGCTGACGGAACGTGAGGCGCGCGGCGAGACCCTCGCCCACCTGGCCGAGACCCTCACCCTCGGCGATATAGCCGAACACCTGTACACCCGTGGCCAGCCCGACCCGGACCTGGTCATCCGCACCAGCGGTGAGCAGCGCCTCTCCGGTTTCATGCTCTGGCAGAGCGCGCACTCCGAGTACCACTTCTGCGACGTCTTCTGGCCCGCCTTCCGCAAGGTGGACTTCCTGCGGGCTCTGCGCGACTACGCCGCCCGCCACCGCCGCTACGGCGGCTGACCCCGCTACGGCGGCTGACCCCGCTACGGCGGCTGACCCCGCTACGGCGGCTGACCCCACGTCACCGGCGCGGACTACGGCAGCGGCACAGCGCGTGCGGCCGGGCCGACGCCTTCCGGCCGCACGGCGCTGGGGTGAGGTGCCCGGTGGGGCGTGAGCGTGCGGTGGGCGTCGTCGCGTCCGCAAGTGCGCCGGGGGACGCGTCCGGCTTTCCCCGGAGGCCGCTCGCCCGCACCGTGCGGGAACCTCGCGAGAGGGGCGGGCGGGGAGGGTTCACCTGGTGGATGGGTGCGGTTCGCATGGCGGGTCGGGGAAAAGGGAATACCCCTGGCAGCCGGGACTCGCCGACGAGTTCCGGCCATCGGGAGGCCCTTTGCCAGCCACGGACGCCGCACCCCCAGCGGGTGCGCAGGACGCGGAGGGCCGGTGCCCGGCCCACGGCAGTGGCGGCCGGCCCGGTCCGTTCCGCAGCGGCCCGCCGTCGGCGGACGCCGCGCACCATCCTCGTCCGAGGGGGTTCGTCCATCCGTGGTGACCAGCACAAAGCGCCGCGAGAACGACCGGCGCACCTATGTCATCGACACCAGCGTCCTGCTCGCCGACCCGGCGGCCGTGGCCCGCTTCGACGAGCACGAGGTCGTGCTGCCCGTCGTGGTGGTCACGGAGCTGGAGGCCAAGCGCCACCACCCGGAGCTGGGCTACTTCGCCCGGCAGGCCCTGCGGCTGCTGGACGAGTACCGGATCAGGTACGGGAGGCTGGACGCGCCCATTCCGACCGGCGAACTCGGCGGCACGCTGCGGGTCGAGCTGAACCACTCCGATCCGGGCATCCTGCCGGCCGGGTTCCGGCTGGGGGACAACGACTCGCGCATCCTCGCCGTCGCCCGCAATCTCCAGGCCGAGGGGTACGACGTCACCGTCGTCTCCAAGGACCTGCCGTTGCGCATCAAGGCGTCCTCGGTTGGCCTGCTGGCCGAGGAGTACCGGGCGGAGCTGGCCATCACCGACTCCGGCTGGACGGGGATGAGCGAGCTGACGCTGCCGGGTGACGCCATCGACGAGCTGTTCGCACCGGACGGCGCCGGCACCGTGGCCGTGCCGCAGGCTGACGGGCTGCCGGTGCACACCGGGCTGGTGCTGCACTCGGAGAAGGGCCGCGCGCTGGGCCGCGTCACCGCTGACGGGCGGGTGCGCCTGGTGCGCGGCGACCGGGAGGCGTTCGGCATCCACGGTCGCAGCGCCGAGCAGCGCATCGCGCTGGACCTGCTGCTCGACCCGGACGTCGGCATCGTCTCGCTCGGCGGGCGCGCGGGCACCGGCAAGTCGGCGCTGGCGCTGTGCGCCGGTCTGGAGGCGGTGCTGGAGCGGCGGCAGCACAGCAAGGTGATGGTCTTCCGGCCGCTGTACGCGGTCGGCGGTCAGGACCTGGGCTACCTGCCGGGTACCGCCGACGAGAAGATGAACCCGTGGGCGCAGGCCGTCTTTGACACGCTCTCGGCGGTGACCTCCCGGGAGGTGATCGAGGAGATCGTGGCGCGCGGCATGCTGGAGGTGCTGCCGCTCACCCACATCCGGGGCCGGTCGCTGCACGACGCGTTCGTCATCGTGGACGAGGCCCAGTCGCTGGAGCGCAACGTGCTGCTGACGGTGCTCTCCCGCATCGGGCAGGACTCCCGCGTCGTCCTCACCCATGACGTGGCGCAGCGCGACAACCTGCGGGTTGGCCGGTATGACGGCGTCGTGGCGGTGGTGGAGAAGCTGAAGGGTCACCCGCTGTTCGCGCACGTCACGTTGACGCGTTCCGAGCGCTCCCCGATCGCGGCACTGGTGACCGAGATGCTGGAGGAAGGGCGCATCTGATCCGAAAAGCATCAAGAGCAAACCGGACGGAGTCCCCGGAAAGGGGAATAACACCCCGTTGTGGGATGAGGTAACTGTCATGTCAACAAACCGACATGACACGCCGTCGCAGGGTGAAGCAGCGTAGCCGGGTCAGGCCCGGCTACGCTCGCATTTCCGCAACACCCGTGGGCTAAACGGCATGTGAGCTTTCCCACGCAACCCGGGATTGCCATCGGCCGTCTGGTTCCGGCAAGGTGTGGGTTCTGTCAGGCCCCGCATACGGCCACCCCCGCATCTCCAGAGGTGCAGCACCACACAACTCAACAGCCATCACCGCCGTATGCCGCCCGAAAGCACCACGCGGACTCCCCGCTCAGGGGACCCACGGGCCCGTGCCTCCTGTGGCCCTACACGTGCGTGGACCTCCACGCACAAGGCGGAGGACAGTGCCAGGGGCACGATTGCGCTCGCGGGGTCACCGCTGCGGGCAACTGTGGAAGGAAACTGAGTGACTGCTCGGATCTCGGTCCGGGGATTCGCCGTGGCATCCGCCACCGCGGTCACCACCGTCGGCGCCGTCGTCGGAGTGGCCTCGGGGAGCCAGCAGGGCGCGGCAGAGCCGGTCGAGCTCGCCGCCGCTGACGCGACGCTGCTCGCCGACGTACCCGTCGATGGCAACACCCAGGTGCAGACCGCCTCCCTGACGCAGCAGGCAGACCGGCAGACGGACGCGGCCAACGCCGAGGCGCAGAAGTCCGCCCAGGAGGACGCCCGCAAGCAGGCAGCCAAGGACGCCGAGGCCAAGAAGGAGAAGGCCGACCGCGAGGCCAAGGAGCGCGAGGAGGCCAAGAAGGCCAAGGAAGCCAGGGAGAAGGCCGAGCGCCAGGCCAAGGAGCGCGAGGAGGCCAGTAAGGCCGCCACGCGCAGCACCGAACGCCCGGCGGCCTCCTTCCCGCAGCAGTCTTCCTACTCGGTCTCCGAGGTCAAGGCCATGGCGCAGCAGATCGTCGGCGGCGGCCAGTACCAGTGCTTCTCCAACATCGTGACGCGGGAGAGCGGCTGGAACTACACCGCGACGAACCCGTCCTCGGGCGCCTACGGCCTGGTCCAGGCGCTGCCCGCCTCCAAGATGTCCTCGGCGGGCGCGGACTGGCGCACCAACCCGGCCACCCAGATCAAGTGGGGCCTGAACTACATGAACAACCGCTACGGCAGCCCCTGCGGTGCCTGGGAGTTCTGGCAGGCCAACCACTGGTACTGAGACGTCGCTCACTTTCTACGGCGCTGCCCCCGATCCGGAAGCCGGGTCGGGGGCAGCGCCGCGTCCGGTGACCGCCCGGGTGCCGCGTCCCGGGGACCGTGGCGGCTGGGGAGAAGCCGTGCCGTGTGGCAACCCCGCGGCGGGGTAACGTCGTCCCCACGGTGGGACAGGACCGCTGCGAGCGGGGGCGAAGGAACAGACGATGGCAGGACTACGGCGGCTGCGGACCAAGGCGTCCCGCATGGCTTCCCGCATGGCGGAGTACCGCGAGCGGGCCGAGCGGGAGCGCGAGGCCCGCGACCGCGAACGCGGTCGGTTCCCGGAGCCCGGGCCGGCCGCGGAGGCCCCCGGGCCGCCACCCCCGCCGAAGCCGGACGAACCCGCGCAGGCGATCCCGTGGGGCATCCGCGTGGCCGCCGAGGCGGGCTGGCGGCTGCTGGTGCTGGCCGCGGTGGTGTGGGTCCTCATGCAGGTGGTCGGCGCGATGAGCCTGCTGGTCATCGCCTTCTCCGCCGGTCTGCTGATCACCGCGCTGCTTCAGCCCACCGTGGCCCGGCTGCGCCGGCTGGGCCTCGGCCGCGGGCTGTCCACGGCCGCCACGTTCATCAGCGGCTTCGGGGTGATGGGGCTCATCGGCTGGTTCGTGGTGTGGCAGGTCATCGAGAACCAGGAAACCCTCACCCAGCAGGTGCAGAGCGGCATCGAGGAACTGCGCCGCATGATCCTGGAAAGCCCCTTCCACGTCACCGAGGCCCAGCTCAACGACTTCACCACCAACATCAATCAGTGGATCGAGGAGAACAGTCAGGACCTGACCACCGCGGGCCTGGAGGGCGCCTCCTACCTGGTGGAGTTCCTCAGCGGCGCGGCACTCGCGGCTTTCGTCTGCCTTTTCCTGCTCTACGACGGGCGCCGGGTGTGGCAGTGGCTGCTGAACTTCGTGCCGCTCAGCGCGCGCGAGGGCGTCGCCGGGGCGGGGCCGCGCGCGTGGACCACGCTCACCGGCTACGTGCGCGGGACGGTGATAGTGGCCATGATCGACGCCATCGGCATCGGCGTGGGGATCTGGTTTCTGGGCGTGCCGCTGGCGGTGCCGCTGGGCGTGCTCGTCTTCCTGGGGGCCTTCGTCCCGCTGGTGGGCGCCTTCATCTCCGGAGCGCTGGCCGTCGTGGTGGCCTTCGTCACCAATGGGCCCGTCACCGCGCTGCTCGCGCTCGGCATCGTGCTGCTGGTGCAGCAGATCGAGGGGCACGTGCTCCAGCCGTTCATCCTGGGCCGCATGGTGCAGGTGCATCCGCTGGCCGTGGTGCTGACCGTCACCGGCGGGTCGCTGCTCGCGGGCATCCCGGGCGCGGTCCTGGGCGTGCCGCTGGTGGCGGTGGCCAATACCGTCGTCAGCTACCTGCGCGCCTACGCCGAGGAGCGCAGCCCCGCCGGGCGGCGCGTGCACGGGTCCACCGCGCTGGCCGTCTCGCCCGGGGTGCCGCCCGCGATGCCGGGCGGCGAGGAGCAGCCCGTCGGCGCGCTGGACACCTCCCAGGCCGCCGCGCGGGAGCTGGCGGAGCGGGAGGCGGGGCGGGAGGAGCCGGGCGAGCCGGGCCGTCCGGACGCCCCAGGCGGGCCGCACCCCTGACCCCTGCGGCCCGCCCGGCGTCCCGGCAGCAGCCGTTAACCGGCTGGCGTGCGCCGCGCTCGTACCGGAACGCGTCAGTACGGTGACGGGTGGGACTCGGCGAACGCCTTCAGCCGCTGGGTGTCCTCGGGCGTCCAGCCCTCCGGCGGCAGCACCGCCGCCCAGCCCTCGACGGCGTTGGTCCCGTAGCGGTGCCCGTGCGGCGCCTCGACGCCGTAGGACACCGCCATGTCCACCAGCGTCTGCCAGAACGTGACGAACGGGAACCAGTTGACCTCGTCGGTCACGTCAGGGCCCAGTGGTTCCTCCAGCCACGCCGGTGGTTGCAGCGCGAGGTCCGGGGACCACCACACGATCGGGTCGGAGGCGTTCTGGAGGTACACCACGCGCGGGAACTCCCACGGGCCCGGCGGCCGCCACAGGTCGCGCTGCGGGTACTGGGCGAAGCGCACGTGCTCGCCCTCATCGTAGACCGGCCGCCACACGGGGCTGCCGGGATCGCGGTGCGCAGTGAGGTGGGACCAGATCGGGCTGTGGTGCGGCGGCCCGACCAGCAGCGCGCCATCGGTGGAAGCCAGCAGGTCATCGAGGCCCGTGAACGAGTCCTCGATGGCCGTCGCGCCCAGGGACTCGCCGAACACCACCAGTTTCGGCCGGTCCCGCTCCGGCAGCTGTGCGAGCCGCTCCTCGACGGCGCTGACCAGCTCGCGCGTGGCCCGCCCGGCCTTCTCCCGGTCCACCACGAACGACACCCAGCTGGGCAGATAGGAATACTGCAGCGCGACGATGGCCGTATCCCCGTCGTGCAGGTACTCCAGCGGCTCGGCGGTACGCGCGTCAACCCAGCCGCTGGCCGTGGTGCCCGCGATGGCCAGCACCTCGCGGCTGAACGCGCCCGTGCGCTCCAGCTCGGCGATCGCGAGGTCGGCCTGCGCGGCGTAGCTGTCGGCCGCCGCCTGGCCGACGTAGACCCGGATCGGGTCCATCGCGTCCCGGCCGGTGAAAGAGCGGATCTGCTCCTCGCTCAGGACGCTCCCGGTGAAGTTGCGGCCCTGGTACCCCAGGTCGTCCCAGGCGATCAGCGACTGCGGGCTGCCCGACACGTACGGCGAGTCCGACTGTATGACGCCGTCCTTCGTGCTCTGGTCGGTGTTGGCCGAGATGCTCGACGCGACGTCGATGATGCCGCGCTCCAGCACCACGTCCTTGGCGCCGAACGTCACCACCAAGGCGCTGACGGCCAGCCCGGAGACGACGGCGACCGGACGCGGCACGTACCGCAGCAGCACGGTGATCAGCTTGCGGGTGCCCAGCCGGATCAGGCGCGCGATGACCAGCAGCGTCCAGCACAGTGCCAGCGCCAGGAGCGCGATCATCAGCGAGTGCCAGGTGAGGGTCGGCGGCAGCTCCTGGAGGCGGCGCAGCTCGCGCTGCATGCGCGCGCTCTCTCCCAGCAGGAAGACCGCCAGCGGCAGGCTCAGCACCCAGTACCCCTGCCAGGCCCGCGCCCGGACGCGGGCGCGGGCTTCTGGCGATGGCCGCCAGCGCACCACGGCTGGCGCGGCCCAGCTCAGCAGGCAGCCGATCCCGTACCCGATAGCCGCCGTGATGCCGCCGATGACGCCCTGCAAGTACCAGGGGCGCGGGACAAGGGAAGGGGTGAGCGACAGCCAGAAGAAGACGGTGGCGACGGCGGTGGCGGTCAGATCAGGCCAGCGGCGCACGAGCCAGCTCTCGTCGTGCCGTTCCCAGTAGGGCTTGGCGGCGGCCGCCAGCACGTGGTGACGGGCACGCTGCCAGACCGGGCCGCGCCCACTCTCCGGCATCGGTCCCGGCACAGGTACCCGTTCCCCCGTGGTGTCGAGCATCGAGGCCACTCCCGGCTGTCATTCCCTGACCCTGGGGTCACGGTAGGTGAACCCGCAACCGTGGATGGTGACGCGGTACGGGCGGGGCGGGTTGCCACGGTGCCACCGCCCCATCCCCCGCTGCCCAGTCTGCGCCCGACGAATGCGCGCGGCATCTTCTTTTCGCCCTGCCGCCTCCGCGTCTTCGGCGGGGTGTCGTCCAGCACGCGCGAGTGGCTTCCTCCGCCCAGCCGCCGGCCGCGTCATCGACGCCCCGCTGCCTGGTGCGGCGGAGGCCAGATCCCCGGCTCGGTACTCCCAACGGCGTATACACGATGTGTATACGCGTGGTGTAGAGTGCTCCGCATGTCCATTAGTCACGCCCTACTCGGGCTTCTGGAGTCGGGGCCCAGTCACGGGTACGACCTCAAGCGGGCCTTCGACGCCCGCTTCGGGCACGACCGGCAGCTGGCCTACGGGCAGGTGTACGCGACGATGTCGCGCCTGCTGAAGAACGGCCTGGTCGAGGTCGATGCGGTCGAGGCCGGAGAGGGTCCCGAGCGCAAGCGGTACGCGATCACCGAGGCCGGGGTGACCGACGTCGCCACCTGGCTCGGGCGGCCCGAGAAGCCGGAACCGTACCTGCAGTCCACCCTGTACACGAAGGTCGTGCTCGCCCTGCTGACCGAGCGGGACGCGGCCGGGCTGCTGGACACCCAGCGCGCCGAGCACCTGCGCCTGATGCGCGAGCTGACCCAGCGCAAGCGCGGCGGTGACCTGGCCCACCAGCTCATCTGCGACCACGCCCTGTTCCACCTGGAAGCCGACCTGCGCTGGCTGGAGCTGACCGCAGCGCGTCTCGACCGACTCCGTCAGGAGGTCACCCCGTGAATGCCCACGACTCCGGCGGCGCGCTGCTCACCGCCACCGGGCTGCACAAGACCTACGGTTCCACCCCGGCGCTGTCCGGGGCCGACTTCGCGATCCGCCCCGGTGAGCTCGTGGCCGTCATGGGCCCCTCCGGCTCCGGCAAGTCCACGCTCCTGCACTGCCTCGCCGGCATCGTCGCGCCCGACGCGGGCACGGTGTTCTACCGCGGCCACGAGCTGTCGGCCATGTCCGACGCCGAGCGCAGCGCGCTGCGGCGGGGCGAGTTCGGTTTCGTCTTCCAGTTCGGCCAGCTCGTGCCGGAGCTGACGTGCACGGAAAACGTCGCGCTGCCGCTGCGGCTGGCGGGTGTGGGCCGCAAGGCCGCCGAGGTGCGGGCACGTGAGTGGCTGGAGCGGCTGGAGGTGGACGACGTCCGGCACCACCGGCCCGGGCAGGTCTCCGGCGGCCAGGGGCAGCGGGTGGCCATCGCCCGCGCACTGGTCGGCACGCCGCGCGTCGTCTTCGCCGACGAGCCGACGGGCGCGCTGGACTCGCTCAACGGCGAGCGCGTGATGGAGCTGCTGACCCAGGCCGCGCGCGAGACGCGGGCGGCGGTGGTCCTCGTCACCCACGAGTCGCGGGTGGCGGCCTACTCCGACCGCGAGGTCATCGTGCGGGACGGCCAGGCGCGGGATGTGGCGGGCCTGGCGGGTGCCGCGTGATCGCACAGCGGGTGCGCGAACTGGGCATGGGCGTCCGGTTCGCGGCGGCGGGCGGCCGGTCCGGCTGGGTACGCACCCTGCTGACCGCCGTCGGCATCGGCTTCGGCGTCGCGGTGCTGCTGCTGGCGGGGTCCATCCCCACGGCTCTCCAGGCGGCGGATGCCAGGACAAACGCCCGGACCCACCAGGTCAACTTCACCTCTGACGGTGAAGATGCGACGCCGCGAGGGCCGCACACGATTCTGGTGACCCGGTTGGACACCCAGTACCGGGACAAGGGCGTCCTGGGGTGGGCGCTCCAGCCTGAGGGGGACCCGGCCGAAGCCGTCCGGCCGCCGGGGGTGGCCGAACTGCCGGGGCCGGGTGAGATGGTCGTCTCGCCAGCGCTGCGGGAACTGCTGAAGAGCTCCGAAGGAAAGCTGCTGAAGGAGCGCTTCGAGGGAACGCGGATCGCGGGGACGGTCAGCCCCGAAGGGCTCAAGGGCCCCGGAGAGCTCGTCTTCTACCAGGGCTCGGACCAGCTGCGCCACAACGACACCACCGTGGTGCGGGTGCCTGGTTTCGGAGTCCAGGGTGCGAAGACACCCCTGGAACCGGCCCTGGTCGTCCTGCTGATCGTGATGCTGGCCGTGCTGCTCATGCCGGTCGTCGTCTTCATCGCGACGGCCGTGCGCTTCGGCGGCGAGCGGCGGGACAGACGGCTGGCCGCGCTGCGGCTCGTGGGCGCTGACGCGGCGATGACGCGGCGTATCGCGTCCGGTGAGGTGTTGTTCGGCGCCGTGCTCGGCCTGCTGCTCGGGCTCGGCCTGTTTCTGACCGCCCGCCTGTTCGCTGACGATGTGGAGATATCGCAGATCAGTCTCTATCCCCACGACATCGTGCCGGTCTGGTGGCTGGGCGCACTCGTCATGCTCCTGGTACCGGTGACGGCGGTGCTGGTGACACTGGCGGCCCTGCGCGGGGTGTCGATCGGGCCGCTGGGTGTCTTCCGGGAGGGCACGACGCGTCGGCGCCGGGTGTGGTGGCGGCTGGCGCTGCTCGCCGTGGGCGTGGCCATGCTGCTGTACTTCGGGCCGAACGTCGGTGGCGGAGACGTCAACGAGTGGGCTATCGCGACCGGCGTGCTGCTGATGCTCGGCGGCATCACGGCGCTGCTGCCGTGGGCTGTGGAACGGGCGGTTACCTGGCTGCACGGCGGGCCGCTGTCCTGGCAGCTGGCCATCCGCCGACTCCAGCTGCACAGCGGTATGGCCGCTCGTGCGGTGAGCGGAGTCACGGTGGCCGTCGCCGGAGCGGTGGCGCTGCACATGCTGTTCTCGGCCGTGGAGACGCAGGAGCTGAACGTGACCGGCGAGGACACCAGCCGGGCGCAGGCTGTCATCTACGCGGAGGTGGACAGCGCGCGCCAGGCGCGGGAGGAACGCGACCGGTACGCCCGAGCCGAGGGAGTCACCGCCCTGACCGGCTACGTGCGCGGATCGGCCGTGCTCGAAGGCGGGGAGAACACGAACGGTATGCCGGAGTACGTCGCCGTGCAGGTGGCGGATTGCGCCGAGCTCCGGCAGCTGGCGCGGACGGGTTCGTGTGCCGATGGCGACGTCTTCCTGGCCGAGGACTCCGAGAACATCCCGGAGGACATCGCCGTGCCGGAGCCCGCCAATCGCGTCAACCTGGGCACGGACGCCGAGCCCCGGTGGTGGACCATTCCGGAAACCGCCCGCCAGGTGGAGGGCCTGCGGGACCCGCAGGGACTGTATGTCTCGGGGGTCCTGGCCACGCCGGGAGCCCTGGAGGTGTCCCGGATGGAGGACGCGGTGTGGGTGGGCTTCGCCCAGACGGAGCCGGGCAACGCGGACGCGATCGAGCACCTGCGCAACCTGGCCGGGCTGGGTCCTTGGGGAGGAGTGCAGACACTCAGTAACACCCAGTTCACCTCCCAGTTCGTCACCGTACGCAAGGGGCTGTTCGCGGGGGCGGCGGTGATCATGCTGGTGATCGCGGCCAGCATGATCGTCTCCACCTTGGAGCAACTGCGCGAGCGCAAGCGGCAGTTGTCCGTACTGGTGGCTTTCGGCACCCGGCGCGGAACGCTGGGCTCCTCGGTGCTGTGGCAAACGGCGGTGCCGGTGGGGATCGGGCTGGCGCTGGCCTCGGCGGGCGGTACCGGGCTCGGCCTGCTGCTGGTGAACATGATCGACGCCGAGGTCACCGACTGGCTCGCGTTTGTGCCGCTGGCCGGAGCCGGGCTCGGCATGATCGCCCTGGTCACGCTGGCCAGCCTGCCGATGCTGTGGCACCTGATGCGTCCCGACGGATTGCGCACGGAGTAGCCGTGAGAGATGGAACGGGGTGGTGACCGGGGGGTGACAGTCCGCTCGGCCCGCGTTAAAGTGATAGCAGTTTGCAATCACCTGAACGGGGAGTCATGACGGACGTCACCACACCAGAGACCACGCCGGAGACCACACCACTCGACCCGCAGATCGACGCACCGGAGATGCCGCAGCCGCCCGTGCGCGAGCACCAGGCCCGCAGCATCCCCGGTGCGCTCGGCCTGCTCTGCGCCGTTCTCGGCCCGCTGGCCGGGATCGGGCTGGCGCTGGGCGGCGCGGCGGTCGGCACCCATTCCCCCGACCAGACGGCGCTGATCGCGGTCATGGTCGTCGTGGGCGTGCTGCTGCTCCTCGCCTCGCTGTTCGCCTGGAACGGCGTGAAGATGGTCGCGCCAGGGGAAGCGCGGGTGATCCAGCTGTTCGGCCGCTACGTCGGCACCGTGCGCCAGGACGGCCTGCGCTGGGTGAACCCGCTGACCTCCGCCACCAAGATCTCCACGCGCGTGCGCAACCACGAGACGGCGGTGCTGAAGGTCAACGACGCAGGCGGCAGCCCGATCGAGATCGCGGCCGTCATCGTCTGGCAGGTGGAGGACACCGCGCAGGCCACCTTCGCCGTGGACGACTACGAGGAGTTCGTCACCACCCAGGCCGAGACGGCGCTGCGGCACATCGCCACCAACTACCCCTACGAGGCGGACGGCACGCTCTCCCTGCGCGACAACGCCGAGTCGATCACCGATCAGCTCACCGCCGAGGTCACCGCCCGCGTCTCGGCGGCCGGGGTGCAGGTGATCGAGTCGCGCTTCACCCACCTCGCCTACGCGCCCGAGATCGCCGCCGCGATGCTCCAGCGGCAGCAGGCGGGCGCCATCATCGCGGCGCGCCAGCAGATCGTGGACGGGGCGTGCGGCATGGTCGAGTCCGCCGTCAGCCGCATCACCGAACGGGACTTCGTGCACCTGGATGAGGAGCGCAAGGCCGCGATGGTCTCCAACCTCCTCGTGGTGCTGTGCGGGGACCGCGGCCCGCAGCCGATCGTCAACTCGGGTTCGCTCTACCAGTGACGGAGCGGCGGCCGTCCCGTAAGCAGGTGCTACTGCGGCTCGACCCGGCCGTCCACGACGCGCTCGCGCGCTGGGCGGCCGACGAACTGCGCAGCACCAACGCGCAGATCGACTATCTGCTGCGCCGCGCCCTGAAAGACGCGGGACGGCTGCCCGGCGACGCCCGCCCGCACCCGCGCCGCGGCCGTCCGCCCCGCACTACCGCTCCGCCCGGGCCGGAGGCGGAGGCCCCGCCGCCGGACGCGCCGGGGGTCGGCGCTGCGCAGGCTGGCCCTGCGCAGGCGGACACCCCGGAAGCCGGGCCGCCCCCTGAGGACCCGGCCACCGGGGGCGCCCAGGCGGAGCAGGGGGAAATCCCCTGAGCCGGAGCGGGTATACGGACGCGGAGGAGGGGGTCGCGTCCGTGTACCGCCCGTGGAAACTGGAGTGCCGCTGTGAGCACCGAGAGCTGGGTCGTCCTCACCGTCGCCGCCGCCCTGGTGGTGGTGACGGTCGTGTTCGCCGTCCGCCTGCTGGTGCAGGTGGTCAAGGCCCGCAGTCTGCTGCGCGAGGCCGGTGTCCCGGTATCCAACAAGCTGGCGTACTGGGGTGCGCTGGTCTACGTCATCTCGCCGGTGGACCTCATGCCCGACCCGGTGCTGCTGGACGACATCGGCGTGCTGCTGCTCGCGCTGCGCTCCCTGCACACGGCCGCCGAGGCCGCCGGGTTGCGGCCCGGGCGCTCGCGGCAGGCGCCCAACCGGCCCGCGCCACGCCCCGTGACGGCGCGCGAGAAGCCGGAGTGTGCGGCGGGCGAAGGCGGGCACACGTAGGTCAGGCCGCAGAGGGGCCCACAGGCCGGGACGGTGTGAACACCCCGGTCTGCCGACGAACCGGACGGAGGAATCCGCCATGCCGGCACTGAAGCGACTGGCCAGGACGATCAGCCGTCAGATGCGCCACGGCTCTCCGATGGCGCGCCGCCGCCACTCCCCGACGCCGAGCCGCCTGGGGCGCGCACCGCACGGGGTCGGGGTGGGAGCGGTCGTGGGCGGCATCCTGCGGGCCGTGCGCGGAGCGTCCGCCCAGGGGCGGGGGCGCCCGCACCGGGGACGCTCGGTGTACCGCACCCGCCATTGGTGACCTGGCACGCGCGTCACCCTCCCGGGTGAAATCCGCGCCGCAGGACCCACGCCGACGGCCGCCCCGAGCACTGCTCCGGGCGGCCGTCGGCTGGGTACCAGCGGTGCTTCAGGCGGCTATCGGCCGTACCGGCAGCGCGCTCAGCGCCTCGCGCAGCGCGCTGGCGAGTTCGGTGAACTCCTGCTCGCGCGCGGTCCCGGCGCGCATCGCCAGCGCGATGCGGCGCGAGGGTGCCGGGTGGGCGAAGCACCCGGTGGCCAGGCGGTCGTTGCGTGCCGTCTCCAGCCGCAGCGCGGTGTGCGGCAGCAGGGTGACGCCCAGGCCGCCCGCGACGAGCTGGACGAGTGTGGACAGCCCGGCCGCTGTCGTCGTCACCTCGCCGGACGCGTCCCTCCGCCGGTCCGCGCGGCCCGCTTCCCGGCAGATCTCCAGCGCCTGGTCGCGCAGGCAGTGGCCCTCGTCCAGCAGGAGCAGCGGCAGGTCCCGCAGCCGTTCGCGCGGCACGTCCGTCCGTCCCGCCAACGCGTGGCCGCGTTCCATCACCAGGACGAAATCCTCGTCGAACAGCGGCAGTTCGGTGACGCCGGGCAGGCCGAGCGGGACGGCGAGCAGCAGCAGGTCGAGGCGGCCGGCGGTCAGACCGTCCAGCAGTGAGTCCGTCTGCTCCTCGTGCACCCGTAGCTCCAGCTTGGGGTAGCGCTCGTGGACCAGGCCCAGCACCGTCGGCAGCAGGTAGGGGGCGCAGGTGGGGATGACGCCCAGGCGCAGGGTGCCGGTGAACGGCGCGCGCGCCGCCTCGGCCTCCTCCAGCAGTTCCCCGACGGCGTCCAGCACCGCGCGGGCCCGGGCGGCCACGCGTTCGCCGGCGGGGGAGAGCAGCACGCGCCGCGTCGTGCGTTCCAGTAGCCGCACGTCGAGAGACTCCTCCAGCGCCGCCACCGCGCCCGACAGCGCGGGCTGGCTCATGCCGATCTCGGCGGCGGCTTCGCGGAAGTGCAGGTGCTGGGCGACGGCGGTGAAGGCCCGGAGCTGGGAGAGGCTGGGCGTACGGGAGGGTTTGCTCATGTGACGGTACTCGCGAGGGGTCGCGGGGCGCGGCCACTGATAGCCGCACCCGATCAACACGTGCGAGTCTAGCTATTTCTTTGATCAATACCGGCTGTGGCAGGGTGTGACATCCGTCCAACCCTCAAGGGGAGCCCGCTCCCACGGTGCTTCCCGTGCCCACAAGGAGAGCGTTTTGCTCACTGTAGGTGACCAGTTCCCGTCCTTCGATCTGACCGCGTGCGTCTCGCTGGAGAAGGGCAAGGAGTTCCAGCAGATCGACCACAAGACGTACGAGGGTCAGTGGAAGTGCGTGTTCTTCTGGCCGAAGGACTTCACCTTCGTGTGCCCCACCGAGATCGCGGCCTTCGGCAAGCTGCACGAGGAGTTCGCCGACCGTGACTGCCAGATCCTCGGCGTCTCCGGCGACTCGGAGTTCGTCCACCACGCCTGGCGCAAGGACCACGACGACCTGCGCGACCTGCCCTTCCCCATGCTCGCCGACTCCAAGCACGAGCTGATGCGGGACTGCGGCGTCGAGGGCGAGGACGGCTTCGCCCAGCGTGCCGTGTTCATCGTGGACCAGAACAACGAGATCCAGTTCACGATGGTGACGGCCGGTTCCGTGGGCCGTAACCCCAAGGAGGTCCTGCGGGTCCTCGACGCGCTGCAGACCGACGAGCTGTGCCCGTGCAACTGGAGCGCCGGCGACGAGACGCTGGACCCGGTGCAGCTGCTGGCGGGTGAGTGACCGTGGCGCTCGCTGACCTGAAGTCGGCCCTGCCCGACTACGCCAAGGACCTCAAGCTCAACCTCGGCTCCGTCATCGGCAACTCCGACCTCCCGGCCCAGCAGCTGTGGGGCACGGTGCTCTCCTGCGCCATCGCCACCCGCTCCGCGCGCGTGCTGCGCGAGCTGGAGCCGCAGGCGCGGGAGAACCTGAGCGACGAGGCGTACACCGCCGCCAAGTCCGCCGCCGCGATCATGGCGATGAACAACGTGTTCTACCGCACCCGGCACCTGCTGTCCGACCCCGAGTACGGCACCCTGCGCGCGGGTCTGCGGATGAACGTCATCGGCAACCCGGGCGTGGACAAGGTGGACTTCGAGCTGTGGTCGCTCGCCGTCTCCGCCGTCAACGGCTGCGGCATGTGCCTGGACTCGCACGAGCAGGTGCTGCGCAAGGCGGGCGTGGACCGCGAGACGATCCAGGAGGCGTTCAAGATCGCCTCCGTCCTGCAGGCCGTCGCGACGACGCTGGACGCCGAGGCGGCTCTCGCCTGAGAACTGCCGCACGCGGGGGTTTGGCGGTGCTCGGTTCCGCCGGACCCCCGGTGTTCGGGTCGTGTCCCGCCGTGGCGCGGGACAAGAGGGGCCTGGGGCTGACGCTCCCAGGCCCCTCGCCTGTGCGCCTCCGTGTACCTCGCGCCCGCACGGACCGTGGGAGTTCAGGGCAGCGGGACTTCGAACCAGACCAGTTTGCCCGTGGACAGGCGGGTGGCGCCCCAGCGGCGGGCCATGCGGTTGACCAGGTACAGGCCGCGCCCGCCCTCGTCCGTGGCCCGCGCCTGCCGCAGCCGGGGCAGCTGCGGGACGTCGTCGCCCACCTCGCAGCGCAGGGCGTCAGTGCGCAACAGCCGCAGCGTCACCGGGCGTTCGGCGTACCGCACGGCGTTCGTGACGACCTCGCTGACCAGCAGCTCCACCGGGTCCGTCAGCTCCTCGACGCCCCAGGTGGCCAGCGCCCGCCGGGCCAGTCGGCGCGCCTGCCCAGCGCTTTCCGGACGCGGTTCGAGCTGCCAGTACGCGACGTCGCTCGGGGCGATGCCGTCGAAACGGGCGGCGAGCAGGGCGATGTCGTCGTCCCGGTCGCCGGGGCCGACGATGTCCAGCACCTCGTCGCACAGCGGCTCCAGCGGGGCCGCGGCGTCCGGCCGGATCAGCCGACCCGTCTCGGCCAGCTTCTCCCGCAGCGTCTCGATGCCCGCCCACACGTCCCGGTGCCGCGACTCCACCAGGCCGTCGGTGTACAGCAGCAGCGTCGCACCGGCCGGGGCGTCCAGCTCGACGGCCTGGAAGTCCACGCCGCCGACGCCGATGGGGGCGCCCGGCGGTATGCGCAGCGTCTCCGCCCGCCCGTCCTGGTGCAGCATCACCGGCGGCGGGTGGCCCGCGTTCGCGACGATCATGCGGTGCGCCACGGGATCGTAGACCACGTAGACACACGTCGCCATGCGGTCTTCGCCCAGGCGCTGGGCCTGCTCGTCCAGATGGTGCAGCACCTCTTGCGGCGGCAGGTCGAGCTGGGCGAGTGTCTGCGCGGTGGTGCGCAGCTGGCCCATGATCGCGGCCGAGGTGGTGGAGTGGCCCATGACATCGCCGACGACCAGTGCGACGCGGCTGCCCGGCAGTGGGATCGCGTCGTACCAGTCGCCGCCGACGCGCGCGGACTCCGCGGCCGGGAGGTAGCGGCTCGCCAGCTTGACGCCGGTGGGCTGCGGCAGCCGGTCCGGCAGCATGGTGCGCTGCAACTCGTCGGCGATGTACGCCTCGCGCCCGTACAGCACCGCCTTGTCCACGCCCAGCGCGGTGTGCGTGGCCAGCTGCGCGGCCACCAGCAGGTCGTCGCCCTCGAACGGGGAACGCTCCGGGCGGCGCAGGAAGACGGCGGCCCCGATGACCCGGCGGCGGCCGCGCAAGGGGGCGAGGATCGCCCGGTCGCCGGACGGCACGTCCCGCTCCTGGCCCAGCAGCTCCGGCAGCGCGGCGCGGGCCGCGGGGTGGTCGCCGAACAGCGGGCGCACGCCGCGCAGCACCTCCCCGAGCGCGCTGCCCCCGCGGATCTCGGCCACCTCGGGGGCGCCGGCCGACGGCAGCTCGGCGAGCCCGGCGAGCAGCGGCAGGCGCGGACCGGAGCTGTCGGCGCCCGGCCGTGGCGGGTCCGGGGTGCGGGGCGGCTCCGGCGGGGTGGGCGGCTGGCCGGTGCGGGGAGGGGCGGCCTGCGGATCGGGGGCGGGGCGGCTCGGGTCCGGGAGACGGTCGGTGCGGCGCAGCCGGAGCCGGACGGGCCCGGTGGGCCGCTCCTCGCCCACGGGCAGCGGGTCGCGCAGGTAGACCAGGATCGCGTCGGCGAACGCGGGCACCGTGGAGCGGCACAGGCCGAGCACCGTCTCGTCCAGATCCAGCCCGCGGGCGATACGGCGGGTGGCGGCGCCGACGAAGCGCAGCCGGTCGCCACCGCGCCGGGCGTACTCGTCACCCTCGGCGGCCTCCGCGCTCCCCGGGCTCTCCGCCTGGGCCGGGTTCTGCGCGGCGGACTCGGGCTGGGGGCGAGCCCCGGCCCCCGTCGGCACCCCGGCCTGCGGCCGGGCGGGCTCCCGCACGAGGCTGTCGCTCTCCGCCGCGTCGGCCCGGGCCCGGGCGTGCGGGATCGCGCGGTCGGAGGGCCGGGGCTTGGGCGCTCCGGCCGCCGACTGGCGGGGGGTGGTCGGGTGCTCCGTCACGCGTCGGGTGTCCGTCCGTCCTGTGCGGCGTGGGCTGGGATCTCCTGGGGTCGGGCGGGTCGCGGAAGTACGGGCGTCGATACGCCGATACCCCGTTCATGCTGCCCGGGAACAGAACCGGAAGGCCAGCTTCCACACCCCGGGGTGGTCGCTTCCCGGGGGACCTTCGCGCGTCCGTTGCTGCTCACGTGCGGGGCTCCTCTCGGACGACGCCCGTCAAGCCCGCCCGGGCGCAAGGGAGTTGCGGCGGTGCGTGCGGGCATGCTGGTGCAGCCCGGAGGATGATCCTACGGTTGCGGCCCCGGAGCGTAGCAAGAGGCTTCGGGCTTCGGGTGCATCACGATGCCCCGTGCACCTTTTTGCGCGCTCCCCCACATGGCGTAACGCGTTACGGGCGGGCCGGACGGTCCCAGTCGCGCGGCAGGCGGGGCACCGGCCAGGCCGGGTCGGGGCGCCAGTGCTCCCAGCCGTCGGGAAACGGGGCCTCCCACCGGCGCACGGCCGACAGTGCGCGCTGGCCCGCCTCCCGGACGCGGCCCGCCTGCGCGGCGTCCATCAGACCGGCGGCCCGCGCCTGCGCGAACTCATCCTCGTCCCGCCACTCCCAGCTGCCGTCCGGGTAGACGCACAGGTCCAGAAAGTGGTCTTCGGAGTCCACCCCGCGTGACCAGCGGCGGTGCGGTTCCTCCAGGTTCACGTACCAGTTCTTGAACCGCCAGCCCGGCTCCCAGAACAGCCACACCGACCAGGGGTCGCCGGGCGTGGCCAGCTTCAGCACGCCGGTGCCGGACCAGCGGCAGCGGGTGACCGTGCGCGGCTTGGTGTACCGCGTCGCCAGTGGCTCCCGGTGCACCGGCGTACCGTCCGCGAGCTGCGGTTTCACGCACGGGGTGCCGGGAGCCATCCACACCGCCAGCAGGTCCGGGGTGTCCTGGACGACGGTCACCGGGCGGCAGATGTGCGGGTCCCGGCGGCCGTTCGCGCGGTACCGCCACAGGATCTGGGTACCCCGCGCCCACCGGCTCCGGTGCGGTGTACCGACGTCACCCTGGGCTGCCTGCCCTGTATCCGCTGTCATCCACGGATGGTAGCGGAGTGGGGCCTGGCACCCCGGGCAGCAGGCCCGCCCCGGCTACGGGCGGGTCATGCGCAGGACGTCCAGGGCCTCGTCGAGCTGGGCCTCGGTCAGGTCACCCCGTTCGACGTAGCCGCCGTCGAGCACCGCCTGGCGGATGGTGACGCGTTCCGCCAGCGCGCGCTTGGCCACCTTCGCGGCCTCCTCGTAGCCGAGGTACCGGTTCAGCGGAGTGACGACGGACGGTGAGGACTCGGCGTACTCGCGGGCGCGCTCGGCGTTGGCGGTGATGCCCTCCACCGTGCGGTCGGCCAGCAGCCGGGAGGCGCTGCCCAGCAGCCGGACGGATTCGAGCACGTTGCGGGCCAGCACCGGGAGCATGACGTTGAGCTCGAAGTTGCCGGAGGCCCCGGCCGTCGTCACGGTGACGTCGTTGCCGATGACCTGCGCGGCAACCATCAGTACCGCTTCGGGGATCACCGGGTTCACCTTGCCGGGCATGATCGAGGAGCCGGGCTGGAGGTCGGGGAGGTTGATCTCGGCGAGCCCGGTGCGCGGGCCCGAGGCCATCCAGCGCAAGTCGTTGGCGATCTTGGTGAGGCTGACGGCGACGGTGCGCAGCTGGCCGGAGGTCTCCACCAGCCCGTCGCGCGCGCCCTGGGCCTCGAAGTGGTCGCGGGCCTCGCTCAGCGGCAGCCCGGTGCGGCGGGCGACCTCGGCGATGACGGCGGCCGCGAAGCCGGGCGGGGTGTTGATGCCGGTGCCGACCGCCGTGCCGCCCAGCGGCAGTTCCGCGAGCCGGGGGAGTGAGGCGTGCAGCCGCTCCACGCCGTACCGGACCTGCGCCGCGTACCCGGCGAACTCCTGGCCGAGGGTCACCGGGGTGGCATCCATCAGGTGGGTGCGGCCGGACTTCACCACCGTAGCGAACTCGCCCGCCTTGCGCTCCAGCGCGTCCGCGAGGTGTTCCAGCGCCGGGATCAGGTCCTGCGAGACGGCCGCGGTCGCCGCGATGTGCACTGAGGAAGGGAACACGTCGTTGGAGGACTGACTGGCGTTGACGTGGTCGTTGGGGTGGACGGGCGCGCCCAGCCGCTCGGCCGCCAGCGTCGCGACGACCTCGTTCATGTTCATGTTGGACGAGGTGCCCGAACCGGTCTGGAAGACGTCAACGGGGAAGTGGTCGTCCCAGCGGCCGTCGGCGACCTCCGTGGCCGCCGCGACGATCGCCTCCGCCATCTCCTGTGCCACCACGCCGAGTTCGGCGTTGACGGTGGCGGCGGCGGCCTTGATGTGCGCCAGCGCCTGGATGTGGGCGCGCTCCAGCCGCTGCCCGGAGACGGGGAAGTTCTCCACCGCCCGCTGCGTCTGGGCCCGCCACTTGGCGTCGGCGGGCACCTTGACCTCGCCCATGGAGTCGTGCTCGATGCGGTAGTTCATGGCCCCGAGCGTAGGCGGCCCGCCCGGGGCGCGGGCGGGCCGTCGGTCGCTGCCGGACGCGGCTCGCGGGTGGCACCCCAACACGGGCCGCCGCACCAGCTCCAGGGTCAGCGCGGCGCGCCGGACGCCCGCCGCGTCAGCCGCGGACGGGGATCGACGTCACGAACGGCTGGGCCGGGCCGGGGTCGGTGAAGAAGTCGTTGCCCTTGTCATCGACGACGATGAACGCCGGGAAGTCCTCGACGTCGATCTTCCAGACCGCCTCCATGCCCAGCTCCTCGTACTCCAGGACCTCCACCTTCTTGATGCAGTCCTGCGCCAGCCGGGCCGCCGGGCCGCCGATGGAGCCGAGGTAGAAGCCGCCGTGCGCGGCGCACGCGTCGGTGACCTGCTGGCTGCGGTTGCCCTTGGCCAGCATCACCAGCGAGCCGCCAGCCGCCTGGAACTGCTCGACGTAGGCGTCCATGCGCCCGGCGGTCGTCGGGCCGAAGGAGCCGGAGGCGTAGCCCTCGGGCGTCTTGGCCGGGCCCGCGTAGTAGACGGCGTGGTCGCGCAGGTAACCCGGCATCTCCTCGCCCGCGTCCAGCCGCTCCTTGATCTTGGCGTGCGCGATGTCGCGGGCCACGACCAGCGGGCCGGTCAGCGACAGCCGGGTCTTGACCGGGTGCCGGGTCAGCTCCGCGCGGATCTCGTCCATCGGGCGGTTGAGGTCGATGCGCACCACGCCGTCGTCGCCGGAGTCCGGGGTGAGGCGGGCGCCCGCGGTCAGCTCCTCGCCCGTCGTCTCCGGCAGGAAGCGGGCGGGGTCGCGCTCCAGCTGCTCCAGGAAGACGCCCTCGGCGGTGATCTTCGCCTTGGCCTGCCGGTCGGCGGAGCAGGAGACGGCGATGGCCACCGGGCAGGACGCGCCGTGCCGGGGCAGGCGCACCACGCGCACGTCGTGGCAGAAGTACTTGCCGCCGAACTGGGCGCCGATGCCGATCTTCTGCGTCAGCTCGAAGACCTTCTGCTCCAGCTCCTGGTCCCGGAACCCGTGGCCGGACGCCGACCCCTCGGCGGGCAGCTCGTCCAGGTAGTGCGCGGAGGCGTACTTGGCGGTCTTCAGCGCGTACTCGGCGCTGGTGCCGCCGACGACGATGGCCAGGTGGTAGGGCGGGCAGGCGGCCGTGCCCAGCGAGCGGATCTTCTCCTCCAGGAACTTCATCATGGCGGCCTCGTTCAGCACCGCCTTGGTCTCCTGGTAGAGGAACGACTTGTTCGCGCTGCCGCCGCCCTTGGCCATGAAGAGGAACTGGTAGGCGTCGCCGTCGGCCGCGTACAGCTCGATCTGCGCGGGCAGGTTGGTGCCGGTGTTCTTCTCCTCCCACATGGTCAGCGGCGCCATCTGGGAGTAGCGCAGGTTGAGGTCACGGTAGGCGTCGAACACGCCGCCGGACAGGGCCGCCTCGTCGCCGCCCTCGGTGAGCACGTGCTGGCCGCGCTTGCCCATGACGATCGCGGTGCCGGTGTCCTGGCACATCGGCAGCACCCCGGCCGCGGCGATGTTGGCGTTCTTCAGCAGGTCGAGGGCGACGAACTTGTCGTTCGGGCTGGCCTCGGGGTCGTCCAGGATGCGGCGCAGCTGGCCCAGGTGCTCGGGGCGCAGGAAGTGCGCGATGTCCTTCATCGCCTCGGCGGCCAGCAGCCGCAGCGCCTGAGGCTCCACCTTCAGGAAGGTGCGGCCCCCGGCCTCGAACGTGCTGACCCCCTCGGTGGTGACCAGGCGGTACGGCGTCGGGTCCGCGCCCACGGGCAGCAGCGGGGTGTAGGAGAACTCCCGGTCGCCAGCGGGGGCGGCGGGACGGTCGCCGGGGTGGGCAGCGGGACGGGCGGCCATGGTGGCGGGTTCCTTCCTGGACGGCTCAGGCGGCTCGACGGCGTCGGCGAGCGCGTCTCACAGCGTAGAACGCGCCCCGGTCCCGCCCGTTGTGAGGTTGGGCTCAGTACCGGTGGCCCGGCTCCGCGAACCCTCTCGCGATCTAACGCGATACTCGGTAGGCTGCCCGCGTGGATGAGGTGGGGAGGGGCGCGAGATCTGGCGCCCACCAAGCGGCTGAGGCGGCATTGCGGGCATCCGACGGGGAGCGGGAGCGGGTAGCCGCCCTGCTCGGTGACGCGTTCGCAGCGGGTCGGCTGACGGGGGACGAGTACGCCGAGCGGGTCGCGGCGGCTTACGGCGCACGCACCCACGCCCAGCTCGCACCCCTGGTCGCGGACCTGCCCGCAGGTCACGCGCCGCCGCGCCCGGCCCGTGTCGCGGCCGCCCGCCCCGGGGTCACACTCGTCGGTCTGCTGGCCGGAACCGTCCGGCGCGGGCGCTGGCGGGTGGGGCCTCGGCTGAACGCCTTCGCCTGCCCCGGGCCGGTGGAGATCGACCTCACCGAGGCGCTGTTCGAACAGCGGGAGGTCGTGGTCACGGCGGTGGCGGTGGGCGGCACCGTGGAGGTGAAGGTGCCGGAGAACGTCACGCTGCGGGACGCCGGTTCGGCCGTCCTGGGTACGTTCGACGTCCAGCAGTGCACCGCGGAGGACCCGCGCGCGCCCATCATCGTCGTGCGCGGGGTGGCGGTGTGCGGTGTGGTGCGAGCGGTAGCGAAACGGGGCAAACGGCTCCGAGACTTGCGCTCATATCGCGACTGAGCGCATAAGCGCGCGCACAGCGGGTAGAGGTCGAGGCATCGCCGCTCGCACGGTTCTCTGCGCCAACTCCCGTGCGGCAGAAGGCAGATCAGGGTGAGTCTCCCCACCGTCGTCAGGAGTAGACCGTGCCGCGACCGCCGTACCAGTCCGTGCAGGCAGCCGTCCTCCCCGCGCAGCGCGCACCGGAACGTGAGCAAGCCGGGCCCTGGCACTCGGAGGCGGTCTGCCGCCGGGACGAGGCCGGGCTGTTTTTCGCGCCCTCCAAGGAGCCCACGGCGGAACGGCTGGCGCGTGAGCAGGCGGCGAAGGCGGTGTGCGCGCGCTGCCCGGTGCTGGTGGAGTGCCGCGAGCACGCGCTGCGGCAGCCGGAGCCCTACGGGGTGTGGGGCGGGCTGACGGCCGCCGAGCGCCGCGTCGTCCTCACCCGTCGCCGCCGCCGGGACGCCTCCGGCGGCCCGGACACGTCCCAGGTCCGCCGCATCGCGTAGCCCCGGCAGGCGGCATGGCTCAGCCGGGCCATGCCGCCCCACGGCCCGGCAGGTGACGGGAGTCCGGGGCTCGCCCCTACCCGGTCGCTGGCAGGGGCAGGGAGGGGATCACGTCGCGCGGTCGAAGTCGATCGCGCTGTACGCCCGCAGCTTCGACAGCCGGTGCGTCGAGTCGATCTGCCGGATCGTGCCCGACTTCGACCGCATCACCAGCGACTGCGTGAACGCCGTCTCCGCCCGGTACCGCACGCCCCGCAGCAGGTCGCCGTCGGTGATGCCGGTGGCCACGAAGAAGACGTTCTCGCCGCTCACCAGGTCCTCGGTGTGCAGCACGCGGTCCAGGTCATGCCCGGCGTCCAGCGCGCGCTGCCGCTCGGTGTCGTCCTTCGGCCACAGCTTGCCCTGGAGCGTGCCGCCCAGGCACTTGATGGCGCACGCGGCGATGATGCCCTCCGGGGTGCCGCCGATGCCCAGCAGCATGTCAACGCCGGTTCCCTCACGCACGGCCATGATCGCGCCGGCCACATCGCCGTCGGAGATGAACTTGATGCGGGCGCCCGCCTCGCGCACCTCCTTGACGATGGACTCGTGCCGGGGCCGGTCGAGGATGACGACGGTGACGTCCTCCGGCGCGCACCCCTTGGCCTTCGCCACGCGGCGCACGTTCACCGACGCCGGGGCGTTGATGTCCACGTACTCGGCCGCCTCGGGACCGGTGGCCAGCTTGTCCATGTAGAACACCGCCGACGGGTCGAACATCGCCCCCCGCTCGGCGACCGCCAGCACGGACACGGCGTTGGCCATGCCCTTGGCGGTGAGGGTGGTGCCGTCCACCGGGTCCACGGCGACGTCGCACTCGGGGCCGGTACCGTCGCCGACGCGCTCGCCGTTGAACAGCATGGGCGCCTCGTCCTTCTCGCCCTCGCCGATGACGACGACACCGTTCATCGAGACGGTGGAGACCAGGGTGCGCATCGCCTTCACGGCGGCTCCGTCGGCGCCGTTCTTGTCACCGCGCCCCACCCAGCGGCCCGAGGCCATGGCTCCGGCCTCGGTGACCCGTACCAGTTCCAGGGCGAGGTTGCGGTCGGGTGCCTCGGGGCTCACCTCTAGCTGCGAGGGGAGGTGGTGGTTTTCCGACATCGAGACGCACCTTTCCGCACGGTCGGCATGGGAGCAGCCACCGGACAGTCATCGGGGTGAGGGCACGTAGACCTTATCCGCCCAGCGCCAGGATGAGCACCTGGGCCCACGTCTGAGCACGCGCTGTGACGACCCGCCGTGGGCCGGGACGGGCGGGCTGGGAGAGGCGGGCCGGGACGGGCGGCCGGGAGAGGCGGGCCGGGACCGGTGGGCCGGGACGGGCGGGCGAGGGGCGGAACAGCCGCCGGGGGTGCCGGGAGGGCCGACGGCGGGGCCGCCTCCGGAGGCGGTCGCGGTATGGGGGACCATGGAGGGCGTGGCAACGACGCGTGGCAAGAAGACGGTGCGGGACATGGTCATCTCGATGGGCCTGATCTGCCTGTGCTCCGGGTTCGTCTACCTGTTCGGCATTCCGCACAACGACAGCGGTGAGGGCGCCAAGACGGTGGATTACCGGGCCGAGCTGCTCACCGCCGACCGCGCCGCGCCCTACCCGCTGCTCGCGCCGCAGGGGCTGGAGGACCCGTGGCGGGCGACCTCCGTCCACTACCGCGGCCAAAGCGACCTGGGTGCCGTGTGGCACCTGGGTTTCCTCGACCCGGACGAGGAGTACGCCGCCGTCGAGCAGAGCGACGGCGAGCCGAAGCCGTTCATCGCCGAGGTCACGCACGGCGCGCAGGCCACGGGGAAGACCGTCGAGGTGGACGGCGCCGCCTGGGACCGCTACGAGGGGCCGAAGTACAACGCGCTGGTGCTCCCACAGGAGAGCCACACCACGGTCGTCACCGGCACGGCGCCGTTCGAGAGCCTGGCCGAGCTCGCCCGCGCGCTGGAGCCGCAGTCCACGGACGCGGACGCGGGCTGAGGCGCGCTCCGCCCGGACCCCGAGGGCCGGACCCACGCGGGCGGAACGCGACCGGGCCGGGGCGGCCGATGGTGACCCCGGCAGCACCGTGCGCTTGCCCTCGTCGAAAAACGTTCGCCCAGCGCTTCCGGTGAACGCCGGTGCGCTACGCCTCCGGGTGCCCCGCGTCCGTCTCCGCCCCGGGCGGCGACCCGGCCGCGTCGTCTCCCGCCAGCGCCGCGTCCAGCCGGGCCCGGGCGCCCGCCAGCCAGCCCTGGCAGACGCTGGCCAGCTCTTCGCCGCGCTCCCACAGCGCCAGCGACTCCTCCAGCGTGGCCCCGCCCGCCTCCAGCCGGCGCACGACCTCGATCAGCTCGTCCCGAGCCTGCTCGTAGCCCAGGACGGCGGCCTCCGCGCCCTGGTCCGCCGCGTCGCCCGTGCTCCGCGCGGCCTGCCCGGCCGCCGCCTGCGGGGTGTCGGTGTTCGCCATGGCCTCAGCCTACGTCGGTGACCGTCACGCGGAACTCCCCCTCGGCGACGCGGGCGCGCAGCTGCTCGCCGCCGGTGACCTCGGCCGCGTCCCGCACCGCCGAGCCGTCCGGGTGCTGGAGCACCGCGTACCCGCGCCGCAGCGTGGCGGCGGGGGAGAGGGCGACGACGCGGGCCCGGGTGTGCTCCAGCTCCGCGTCCGCCCGGTCCAGCAGGTGGCCCAGGGTGCGGCGGGCGCGGGCCAGGGTGTCGGCCACCACCTCGGCGCGGTCGTCCACCATGCGGTGTGGGTAGGCCAGCACCGGGCGGCTGGCGCAGTCGGCCAGGCCGCGCTCCTGGGCGTCCAGGTAGCCCGCCAGCCAGCGCCGCGCCCGGTCCCGCAGCTGCGCTATGCGCTCGTACTCCTCGCCCACGTCCGGAACGACGTCCTTCGCGGCGTGCGTGGGCGTACGCGAACGCAGGTCCGCCACCAGGTCCAGCAGCGGGGTGTCCGGCTCGTGGCCGATCGCGGACACCACCGGGGTGGCACACTCGGCCACCGCGCGCACCAGCCGCTCGTCGGAGAACGGCAGCAGGTCCTCCACGCTGCCACCGCCGCGGGCGACGATGACGACGTCCACCTCCGGCTCCGCGTCCAGCTCCTGGACCGCGGCGATGACCTGCGGCACCGCGTGCACGCCCTGCACCGCCACGTTGCGCACCGCGAACCGCACGGCGGGCCAGCGCGCCCGCGCCGTCTCCAGCACGTCCCGCTCGGCCGCCGAGGCCCGGCCGGTGACCAGGCCGATCCGGTGCGGCAAAAACGGCAGCGGCTTCTTGCGCGCCGCCGCGAACAGCCCCTCGGCCGTCAGCGCCTTCTTCAGCTGTTCCAGGCGCACCAGCAGCTCGCCGACGCCGACGGGTCGGATGTCGGCCGCGCGCAGCGACAGCGCACCGCGCGGCGCGTACCACTCCGGCTTGGCGTGCACCACGACGCGGGCGCCCTCCCCGACCACGTCCGCCACCCGGTCGAACACCCGGCGGTAGCACGTCACCGACAGCGACATCTCATGCGACGGGTCCCGCAGGGTCAGGAACACCACGCCCGCGCCGGGGCGGCGGCTGAGCTGGGTGATCTGCCCTTCCACCCACACCGCGCCCAGCCGGTCGATCCAGCCGCCGATCAGCCGTGACACCTGCGCGACCGGGACCGGCGCCTCCGGGGACGTGTCGAGAGCCATGGGCGCGACCCTACCGGCCACCCCCGACACCCTGTCCGCCCCCGGCGCCCGTCCGCCCCCGGCCGCACCACCGGCGGCCTCTCCGCCCGCCCGGCCGCAACCCCGCGCGCCGTCCTGCGGGGCTTGGCCCGCCCGTACGATGGGGGGCATGAGTGCTGAGACCGCCCGCCGCGTCCTCCTCGCCGCCCCCCGTGGGTACTGCGCGGGCGTGGACCGAGCCGTCATCGCCGTCGAACAGGCCCTGGAGCAGTACGGCGCCCCGGTGTACGTGCGCCACGAGATCGTGCACAACAAATACGTGGTGCGGATGCTGGAGAAGAAGGGCGCCATCTTCGTCGAGGAAACCTCCGAGGTGCCGCCGGGCGAGATCGTCATCTTCTCCGCCCACGGCGTCGCGCCCGAGGTGCACCGCGAGGCCGAGCGCGGCAAGCTCGCCACCATCGACGCGACGTGCCCGCTGGTCACCAAGGTGCACAAGGAGGCCGTCCGCTTCGCGCAGGACGGCTACGACATTCTCCTCATCGGCCACGAGGGCCACGAGGAGGTCATCGGCACCACCGGCGAGGCCCCGGAGCACATCACCCTCGTTGACGGCCCCCAGGACGTGGCCAACGTCGAGGTGAAGAACCCCGAAAAGGTGGTGTGGCTCTCGCAGACCACCCTTTCGGTGGACGAGACGATGGAAACTGTCGATGCCCTGAACGAGAAGTTCCCGAAGCTGATCAGCCCGCCCAGCGACGACATCTGCTACGCCACGCAGAACCGGCAGACGGCGATCAAGCAGGTCGCCGCCGAGTCCGACCTGGTACTCGTCGTCGGCTCACCCAACTCCTCCAACTCGGTGCGCCTGGTGGAGACGGCCCTCGCGCACGGCGCCGCCGACGGCCACCTGGTGGACCACGCCGGCGAGATTGACGAGGCGTGGCTGGACGGCGTCGCCACCGTCGGCGTCTCCTCCGGCGCCTCGGTACCCGACGTCCTGGTGGAAGGCGTGCTGGAGTGGCTGGCCGAGCGCGGCTACGGCGACGTCGAGGTGGTGCAGCCGGTACAGGAGCACATGCAGTTCTCGCTGCCGAAGGAGCTGCGCCGCGACCTGCGCGCGGAGGCGGCGACGAAGGTCGCGGACGCGTAGCCGCACCGCGCCCCCACTGGCGACGCCGGACGGGCGGAATGCGGAATACGATGTTCCGCCCGTCCGGCGTCGGGCGTGGCCCGGGGCTGGCGCTCCCCGGGGTTCGTCGTCGGCGTTACGTCGTCTCGGCCATCGAGGCGTGGACGACGGCGATGGTCCGGGCAGTCGTGACGCGTTGTCCGGGCCGTCGTGGGAGCCCTCGGGGCCTTGCCGCCGCAGCTGATCAGAGGCGGCCCCGGGTGGTCGAGGTAGCACCACGCCGGGTGCGGAGGGCCGGGAAGTTCAGCCCGCTCGCCTCAGGCGCGGTCGGCGGAACGTTGTGACCTGGACGTGCGTGACCGCGCGCCCGGTGTCCGGGGCCCTGGTGTCCTGCCCCGCGCCGCGCGGTCGCCCTGCCGCAGGGTGCCGCGTTCCCCGGTGCCGTCCCCGCGCCCCGGCCCGGCAGTATCCGCCCGCCGCGTCGGCCGCTCCTGCCGCGCCCGGCGCCGCCGTGCGGCCAGCACCGCGCGGCGCACCACGGCCACCAGCGCCGTCGCCGCCGTCCCGCCGTAGACCCATCCGGCCTCCACCGCGAGCGCCGTCACCACCGTCATCGCGCGCTCGCCCAGCCCACTGCCCCCGCTGCCACCTGTCAGCAGCACCAGCCCGACGGCGTACGCGATCGGGGCGACGACCGGCGCGGTGAACTGGTCGGCGGGACGTACCCACAGCGCCGAGGCGAGACCCACGATCACGAAGCACACCCCGTAGGCCCCCGGTGAGGCGTCCAGCAGCAGCCGTACCGCACCGCCGAGCAGCGCCATCGCCGCGAGCGTCGCGAGCCCGCTGCCCAGGGCCGTCAGCCGCAGCGCCGTCAGCCGCGCGAGCGGGCCCGGCGCGGGCGTTGCGTCCTTCCCCTGCGCCCCCTGGCCCGCCGTCCGCCCGCCCGCCCGCGCGGGGCGCGGCACCGCCACCCGCTCCCGCCCACGCGGCTCCTCCCGCCCCCACCCACGCGGCTCCTCCCGCTCCCACCCACGCTGCTCCTCCCGCTCCCACCCACGCTGCTCCTCCCGCTCCCACCCGCCCTGCTTGCTCCGCTCCATCCACCCAACGTAGGCCGCCCCCTCCCGGCCTCCCCTCGCCTGACACGCCGCCCACCTCGTGCCTGTACCCCCGCAGGCGTGACATCGTTAGCCCAGGGGAGGAGGTGTTCCTGTGACCGCGACGCTTCCGGAGGCAGAGGTGGCCAAGACCTTGCGCGAGGTCGCCCATGAACTCCCGGTGCCTGACCAGTACCGGGTAGAGATCATTGAGGGGGCCATCGTGATGTCGCCGACACCTTCGGGCATGCACGGGCGCATGCTGTGGCGGCTGGCAGAAATGCTGCTGGAGAAGCTGCCCGAGGGTTATGAGATCGAGAACAACCTCGGCGTGGACAAGGCTCCGGACAGCGACGACTACTGCGTGCCGGACCTCTTCGTGGCGCCCCGCCACGTATTGGAGACCTGGGAAACAGAGGTCCCCCCGATGGAGGTGATCTTCGTCGCGGAGGTGGTGTCCCGGTCCAGTCAGGCGCACGACCGGGTATCGAAGCGGAAGGTCTACGCGGAAGCGGGCATCCCGCTCTATCTGCTGATCGACCCGCTGGAAGCGCGTCTCGCTCTCTTCTACCAACCGGTCAGGGGCGCCTACCGGGGCGAGCACACGGTTCCGTGGGGCGACAAGATCCAGCTTCCCGAGCCACTGCCCGCCCTGGTGGACAGCTCCCGGTTCCCGTCACTGGAAGGCAGGCCGCGCCCGTAGACTGGTGGACTGGCCCGCCCCGCGCCGGGCCGCCGCCCAGATCCTCTCGCTACGGGAAGTCGCCACGTGTCGCTCACGATCGGAATCGTCGGCCTGCCCAATGTCGGCAAGTCCACCCTGTTCAACGCCCTGACCAAGAACGACGTGCTGGCGGCCAACTACCCGTTCGCCACGATCGAGCCGAACGTCGGCGTCGTGGGCGTCCCTGACCCGCGGCTGGCCAAGCTGGCGGAGATCTTCCACTCCGAGCGTGTCCTGCCCGCCACCGTCGACTTTGTGGACATCGCCGGTATCGTCCGAGGCGCGAGCGAGGGTGAGGGGCTGGGCAACAAGTTCCTGCACAACATCCGCGAGTCCGACGCGATCTGCCAGGTGATCCGGGCGTTCCGGGACGAGAACGTCGTCCACGTCGACGGTGAGGTCTCGCCCAAGAACGACATCGAGACGATCAACACCGAGCTGATCCTCGCCGACCTCCAGACCGTGGAGAAGGTCCTGCCGCGCCTGGAGAAGGAAGCGCGGATCAAGAAGGACAAACAGCCGCAGGTCAAGGCCGTGCAGGAGGCGAAGGTCATCCTGGAGGAGGGCCGCACCCTGTTCTCGGCGGGCGTCGCCCAGGGCACCGAGGCCGCCGAACCGCTGCGCGAGCTGCACCTGTTGACCACCAAGCCGTTCCTCTACGTCTTCAACGTGGACGAGGAAGAGCTGACCGACGACGCCTTCAAGGCCGAGCAGCGTGCCCTCGTCGCCCCGGCGGAAGCGATCTTCCTCAACGCCAAGCTGGAGGCCGACCTCGCCGAGCTGGAGGAGGACGAGGCGCTGGAGCTGCTGCGGTCCGTCGGCCAGGAGGAGCCGGGCCTGGCCACCCTCGCCCACGTCGGCTTCCGCACCCTGGGCCTGCAGACCTACCTCACCGCGGGCCCCAAGGAGTCCCGCGCCTGGACGATCAAGCAGAACGCCACCGCCCCCGAAGCCGCCGGAGTCATCCACACCGACTTCCAGAAGGGCTTCATCAAGGCCGAGGTCATCTCCTTCGACGACCTGGTCGAAGCGGGCTCCGTAGCCGAAGCCCGCTCCCGCGGCAAGGCCCGCATGGAGGGCAAGGACTACATCATGCAGGACGGCGACGTCGTGGAGTTCCGGCATGGAGCAACCTCTGGGGGCAAGAAGTGAACGTCGCGGCTGTTCTCGCCAGTCGCATGTCTGAGCACGCATCTAAGGTCCAAGCATGACGACCCAGACCGCCCTCGATGTCGACCTCGGCCTTGCCCCGGAGCCTGTCACCGGAGACGGCCTGGAAGCTCGCTACGACGCGGCCTTCGTGGCCCGTCTCGCTTTGCGCGAGAAGCAGGTGCAGCAGTCGTACCGGCCGATCATCCAGATCCACAAGTGGTTCGCGCGGCGACCCGGCTCGGTGTTCCGCTCGCTGCTCCTGTCCGAGTTCGGCGACGGACCCCTCGCGTCCGACTACTTTACAGGGCACGGGATCCCCGGCGTGGTGGCCGACCCTTTCATGGGCGGCGGGACCACTGTGTTCGAGTCCGCGCGCCTCGGGCTGAGCGTCGTCGGCGGTGATGTGAACCCGATGGCCTGGTGGACCGTGCGCCAGGCGGTGTCCCCGCTCGACCTGAATGCCTTTCAGCTCGAAGCTGGTCGGGCTGTGGCCGACGTCGAGGAGCAGATTGGAGACCTCTACAAGACGACCTGTACCGGGTGCGCGGGACAGGCCGAGGTCAAGTACTTCCATCACGTCAAGACCTGCGCCTGCCCGTCCTGCGGTGAGGAGGTTGACCTCTTCCCAGGCCTGCGGCTTGCCGAGGCCGTGCGGCATCCCCGGGAGGTCTACCACTGCCCCCATTGTGACGAGCTCCGCGAGGTGGAGAAGGGCGACGCCGCTCGCTGCCCCGAGTGCGACTTCGATCTGAAGGAGCGCCCCGCCAGCCGCGGCACGGCCGCATGTCGCCATTGCGGCGAGCAATTCAAGTTCGCGCCGTTGTTGCAGCAGCCACCGAAGCACCGGATGTTCGGTATGGAATACCGGTGCAAGCGCTGCTATCCCATGGTCCGGGGTCGGCAGTTCAAGACCCCGGACGCCGTCGACCTCGCCCGGCTCGATCGGGCCTCCGAACTGCTGGGGCAGTGGGGCGATGGCCTTGTAATCCCGGACGATGCCATCCAGCCTGGGGACGAGACCAACCGTCTGAACCGCTGGGGATACAAGCGCTGGCGCGAGCTCTTCAGCGACCGCCAGCTTCTCGGGCTCGGCCTGCTCATGCGGCGCGTCGGCGAGGTCGAGGTCGAAGAGATCAGGAACGCCCTCGCCACGGTGTTCAGCGACTTCCTCCGGTACCAGAACCTGCTGTGTCGCTACGACACCTACGCCCTCAAGTGCCAGGACATCTTCGCCGTCCACGGGTTCCCCGTGGCGCTGCTCGCGTGCGAGAACAGCCTGCTCGGCATCCCGAAGGTCGGTTCAGGATCCTTCGTCCACTTCGTCGCCAAGTACGTGAAGGCTAAGGAGTACGCGAAGAGCCCGTACGAGACCGAGTATGTCGGCAAGCGCAAGAGGGTGGTGCCGATCGCGGGCGAGTCCATCGAGGCACCCCTCGTGGACGCCGAGCCGTCCGCCGCGTCGCAGGGGGCGTGGATCGCGGCGGCCCCGTCTCAGGAGCTTGCACTCCGGCCGGGATCACTGGACGGTGTTTTCACCGACCCGCCGTACTTCGACATGGTCCAGTACGCCGAGCTGATGGACTTCTGTTATGTCTGGCTCCGCCGGTTCATGGGCGCCCGTGCCGAGTTCGCCCCCGAGACGACCAGGACCGAGGATGAGCTCACGGGCAACACGACGCGCCTGCGCGGCATGCAGGAGTTCGCGGCGGGTCTCAGTTCGGTCTTCTGCCGTATGGCGGCGGCCATGAAGCCGGGCGCCCCCCTAGTCTTCACCTATCACCACAACGAGTCGGAGGCATACGTTCCGCTGATCATTGCGATCCTGGACGCTGGCCTCACTTGCACGGCGACCCTGGTTGCCCCGGGAGAAATGTCGGCGTCGCTGCACATCGCGGGGACGAAGTCGTCGATCCTTGACTCGGTCTTCGTCTGCCGCGCCGTGGACTCGTCTGGGGAGATCGGGAGTGTGAAGCAGCGTGTCGCGGCCGACGTCGAGGCCATGCGTAAGGTGCCTTACGAGCCTACGCAGGGCGATGTCCTCTGTCTCGAGGCTGGACACATTGCGGCGAGCGCGATCCGACGCCTCCGGGCCACGTGGGACAAGGACCTGCCGCTCGAGCGGCGCTTCGAGATCGCGATTGAGGGTGTCCGCGCGGTGCGGGCCGTCGAGGAGGGCATCACCACACATGAGCACACTGCGGCCCTACGAGGTCGACTCCGCTGACATCCCGACCCACCTCGGTGAGCTGGTCCAGTCGACCTTCGACGACCTGACGTCGCAGTTCATGTTGCTCCCGAAAGGAGCGATTTTCCTCGAGTACCCGGAGTTCCGTGGGGGCTATGAGGCGCTGCGCAAGCACACCGACGGCTTCAGGGCAATAGACGTCGACCGATGCTGGAGCGCGCTGCGGCAGAACGCCGTCGCCGGCATCGTGCTGCGCACCATCCTCGGAGTGACACCGCCTGAGTGGCAGGACCTGGGTGACTGCTCAGGTGGTTGATTACGTGTGAGCGGGTGGCAGCCAGGGGTTTCCGTTGAAGAGGTCG
>NZ_JAEVFI010000014.1 GCF_019303495.1 Streptomyces sp. JJ66
GGCGAGGGCACGGCCGGGCGGCGGTCGCGGGCCCGCACCGCGCAGGGCCGCACCACCGGTGCCCGCCGCCCGAGCGGCGCGCTCGGCACGCTGCACCTGGCGGCGACCGTGCAGGCGGCCGCGCCGCACCAGCGTGCCCGGGGGCGCGGCGGGCCGGGGCTGGTCGTACGGCGGGACGACCTGCGGGAGGCGGTGCGCGAGGGCCGCGAGTCCAATTTGGTGCTGTTCGTCGTGGACGCGTCCGGGTCGATGGCGGCGCGGCAGCGGATGAGCGCGGTCAAGGGCGCGGTGCTGTCCCTGCTCCTTGACGCCTACCAGCGCCGCGACAAGGTGGGCCTGGTGACGTTCCGGGGCGCGGACGCGCAGCTGGTGCTGCCGCCGACGTCCTCGGTGGACGCGGCCGCCGCACGGCTGGAGTCGCTGCCCACCGGCGGGCGCACCCCGCTGGCGGCCGGGCTGCTGAAGGCGCGCGAGGTGCTGCGGGTGGAGCGGATGCGGGACCCGGCGCGGCGTCCGCTGCTGGTGGCCGTCACCGACGGGCGGGCGACGGGCGGCCCTGAGCCGGTGGCCCGGGCGCAGCGGGCCGGGCGGCTGCTGGCGGCCGAGGGCACGGCGTCGGTCGTCGTGGACTGTGAGTCGGGCCCGGTGCGGCTGGGGCTGGCGGGCGCGCTCGCGCGAGAGCTGGGCGGGCCTGCGGTGACGCTTGAGGAGTTGCGCGCGGACACGGTGTCCGCGCTGGTCAAGGACGTGCGGAGGGTCGCGTAATGCCGCAGGGACAGCCGAGCGTGGTGCCCGACGACGGGCTGACGACGCGCCAGCGGCGCAACCGGCCGCTGGTCGTGGTGCACACCGGCATCGGCAAGGGCAAGTCCACGGCGGCGTTCGGGCTGGCGCTGCGGGCGTGGAACCAGGGGTGGCCGATCGGGGTGTTCCAGTTCGTCAAGTCGGCGAAGTGGAAGGTCGGCGAGGAACGTGCGCTGCGGGTGCTGGGCGCGTCCGGTGAGGGCGGCACGGTGGCCTGGCACAAGATGGGCGAGGGCTGGTCGTGGGTACAGCGCGACATCGCCACCAGTGAGGAGGCGGCGCGCGAGGGCTGGGAGCAGGTCAAGCGCGACCTGGCCGCCGAAACCTACCGGCTGTACGTGCTGGACGAGTTCGCCTACCCGATGCACTGGGGCTGGGTGGACACCGCCGAGGTGGTCGCGGTACTGCGGGAGCGGCCCGGCACCCAGCATGTCGTCATCACCGGACGCAACGCGCCGCCGGACCTGGTGGAGGCCGCCGATCTGGTGACGGAGATGGGCAAGGTCAAGCACCCGATGGACGCGGGCCAGAAGGGCCAGCGGGGCATCGAGTGGTGATCGCGTGACGCACCTGCCCCGGCTCGTCATCGCCGCGCCCGCCTCGGGCTGCGGCAAGACGACCGTCGCCACCGGACTGATGGCCGCGTTCGCCGCGCGCGGCACCGCCGTGTCCGGCCACAAGGTCGGCCCCGACTACATCGACCCCGGCTACCACGCCCTCGCCACCGGGCGTCCGGGCCGCAACCTGGACGCCTACCTGTGTGGCCCCGAGCGCGTCGCACCGCTGTTCCTGCACGGGGCGGCGGGTGCGGAACTGGCCGTCGTGGAAGGCGTGATGGGCCTGTTCGACGGGGCGTCGGGGCAGGGCGAGACGGGCTCGACGGCGCAGGTGGCGAAGCTGCTGCGGGCGCCGGTGGTGCTGGTGGTGGACGCCTCCGCGCAGTCGCGCTCGGTGGCGGCGCTGGTGCACGGGTTCGCCTCCTGGGACCCCGGGGTACGGCTCGCCGGGGTGATCCTCAACAAGGTGGGCTCGGTGCGGCACGAGGAGCTGCTGCGGGAGGCGCTGGACGGTGCGGGGGTACCGGTCCTGGGCGCTTTGCACCGGCGTCCTCGCGTGCACACGCCCTCGCGGCACCTGGGGCTGGTGCCGGTGGCCGAGCGTCGCGCGGAGGCGGTGGACGCGGTGACGGAGCTGGCCGGGCAGGTGCGGGCGGGGGTGGACCTGGACGCGGTACTGGCGCTGGCCCGCAGCGCGCCGCCGCTGCCGCACGTGCCGTGGTCGGCGTCCGAGGCGGTCAGCGGCGCAGGCGGTGGCACCGCGCCCGGGGGCGGTCGCGGAGACGCTGGCGCGGCCGTGGGCGCAGCCGGGAGCGCGGACGCCGACGCGGCCGTGGGCGCGTACACCGGGGCGGTCACCGGGCGCCGTCCGGTCGTGGCCGTCGCGGGCGGGGCGGCGTTCACCTTCGCCTACACCGAGCACGCGGAGCTGCTGCGCGCCGCGGGCGCCGAGGTGGTGCCGTTCGATCCGCTGCGCGAGGAGCGGCTGCCCCCGGGCACGGCGGGCCTCGTCATCGGCGGCGGGTTCCCGGAAGTGTACGCGCCGGAGCTGAGCGCGAACGAGCCGCTGCGCCGCGCCGTCGCCCGGTTCGGCGGGCCGGTGGCGGCGGAGTGCGCGGGGCTGCTGTACCTGGGGCGGGAGCTGGACGGCGCGCCGATGTGCGGCGTGCTGGACGCCTCGGCGCGGATGACCGAGCGGCTGACGCTCGGTTACCGCGAGGCGGTGGCCGTGGGCGACAGCGTGCTGGCGGTCGCCGGGACCCGGGTACGCGGGCACGAGTTCCACCGCACCGCGACCGAGCCGGGGGCCTCGGCGGTACCCGCGTGGGGGCTGACCCGGCCTAGCCGGCGGACCGAGGGGTTCGTCAAAGACAACGTGCATGCCTCCTACCTGCATGTGCACTGGGCCGCCGAGCCCTCGTTGGCCCGGCGCTTCACGGAGAGGTGTGCGGCGTGAGCGGCAACCCGAAGCTGATCGGGGTCGGTGTCGGCCCCGGAGACCCGGAACTGGTGACGGTGAAGGGGGTGAACGCGCTGCGCGCGGCGGACGTCGTGGTGGTGCCGGTGATGGACACCGGGGAACGCGGCCGGGCCGAGGCCACGGTGCTGCACTACGTGGACGCCGGGCGCGTGGTGCGGATCGTGTTCGCGCTCAACGAGCGGGAGGACCGGGCGCGCCGGGAGGCCGCCTGGGACGCGGCAGGGGCACAGGTGGCCGAACTCCTGCGCGCTCACGGCACGGTGGCGTTCGCGACGATCGGCGACCCCAACGTGTACTCGACGTTCACCTACCTCGCGCAGACCGTCTCGGGCCTCGTGACGGACGTGGCGGTGGAGACGGTGCCGGGTGTGACGGCCATGCAGGACCTGGCCGCCCGCAGCGGCGCGGTACTGACCGAGGGCACCGAGCCGCTGACGCTGGTGCCGGTGACGGCGGGCACGGCGGTACTCAGGGCCGCGCTGGAGGGGCCCGGCACGGTGGTGGCGTACAAGTTCGGGCGGCACGCGGGCGAGGTCGCCGGGGCGCTGGAGAGCACCGGGCGGCTGGCGGGCGCGGTGTGGGGTTCGGCGCTGGGGCTGCCCGGCGAGTCGATCCGTCCGGCCGCTGACCTGGGCGAGGAGCCGCTGCCGTACCTGTCCACCCTGATCGCGCCCGCGCGGCGCTCGGCCCGAGGGGGCAAGCTGTGAGAGACCCGGAGGGCACGCGGGAGGCCATCGGCACGCGGGACACGGAGCGCACGCCACAGCGGCGCGGCAAGGTGACGATCGTCGGCGCCGGGCCCGGTGCGGCCGACCTGCTGACGTTCCGCGCGGCGCGGGCCATCGCGGAGGCGGACGTGGTGGTGTGGGCGGCGAGCCTGGTCCACGAGGACGTGCTGGAGCACGCGGCCCCGGACGCGGAGATCCTGGACTCGGCGACGCTGTCGCTGGAAGACGTGCTGGCGGTGTACGCCCGCGCCCAGCGCGACGGGCTGCGGGTGGCGCGCGTGCACTCCGGCGACCCGGCGCTGTGGGGCGGCACGCAGGAGCAGGTGGACCGCTGCCACGAGCTGGGTGTCGCGGTGGAGATCATCCCCGGCGTGTCCGCCTTCTCGGCGGTCGCGGCGGTGGCCCAGCGCGAGCTGACGATCCCGGAGGTGGCGCAGTCGGTGATCCTCACCCGGCTGGGCGGCGGCAAGACGCCGATGCCCCCGGGCGAGGAGGTGCGCGAGTTCGCCCGGCACGGCACGACGATGGCGCTGTTCCTGTCCGCCGCCCGCTCCGGCCAGCTCGCGGCCGAGCTGACCGAGGGCGGCTATGCCGAGGACACCCCGGTGATCATCGCCTACCAGGCCACGTGGCCCGAGGAGCTGATCCTGCACTGCACGGTGGGCACGCTGGCCGAGACCGTCAAGGAGCACAAGCTCTGGAAGCACACCCTCTTCCTCGTCGGCCCCGCGCTGTCGGCCTCCGGAACGCGCTCGCACCTGTACCATCCGGGCCACTTCCACGGTTACCGCCGCGCGGAGCCGTCGGCGCGGCGGGCCCTGCGCGCGGCCCGGCAGGGCGCTGACCGTGGCCCGGGGCAGGGCGGAACGGCACGCGGCACGCACGGCACCGGGGGCGGCCCGGCGCACGGCGCCCCACCGCACGGCGCCGAGGACACCGCCGGGCACCGGCCCGCGCCCGGCACCCCGCCCCACGGCCCGGACCAGCGCGCTCAGGACCAGCCCGGCCCGGACCAGCCCGGCCCGGAGCACGGCACCGGAGACGGCCATGGGTAACCCGAACACCCGCGTCACCGTGGTCGGCACGGGCACCGGGCCGGGCGTCGGTACGGGCACCGGGACAAACCTCGGTACCGCTGGCGGCGTCGGCGCCGAAACCGGAGCGGCACCCACGCCCGATCCCCAGGCGCCCCGTATCGAGGTGCCCGGGGACGTCACGCTCGTCGTCGGCGCGCGGCGGCATCTGGACGCCGCCGCGCTCCCACCCGGCGCCCGCCGCGTCGCCCTGGGCCCGCTCGCGCCCGCGCTGGCCGCGATCGAGGCCGAGGTGGCGGCGCCGGGCGAGCCACGGGTGTGGGTACTGGCCTCCGGTGACCCGGGGTTCTTCGGCATCGTGCGGGCGCTCGCGGAGCGGCTGGGACCGGAACGGCTGGACGTGCGGCCCTCGGTGCCCTCGGTCGCGGTGGCGTTCGCGCGGGCCGGGCTGCCGTGGGACGACGCGGCCGTGGTGAGCGCCCACGGGCGGGAGCTGCGCACCGCCGTCAACGTGTGCCGCGCGCATCCGAAGACGGCCGTGCTCACCGGCCCGGGCGCGGGCCCCGCCGAGCTGGGTGCGGCGCTGGCGGACACCGGTATCGCCCGCACCCTGGTGGTGGGCAGCGCGCTGGGCACCGCGCGCGAGGCGGTGGAGTGGCTCTCCCCCGCCGAGGCGGCCGGGCGCGCGTGGCCGGAGCCGGTCAGCGTCGTCCTCTCGCTCGCGCCCGGGCGCACCGTGGCACCGGCCCAGCGGGCGCTGGCGGGGCCGGTGCCCGCGCCCGCCGGCTGGGCGCTGCCCGAATCGGCGTTCGCACACCGGGATTCGATGATCACCAAGTACGAGGTGCGGGCGCTGGCGCTGGCCCGGCTCGGCCCGGGGCCGGGCGAGCTGGTGTGGGACGTCGGCGCGGGCTCGGGGTCGGTGGCCGTGGAGTGCGCCCGGCTCGGCGCGGCGGCGATCGCCGTCGAGAAGGACGCGGACGGCGCCGAGCGGTGCCGGGCGAACGCCGCCGCGCACGGCGTGGACGTACAGACCGTGCACGGCAGGGCGCCCGGGGCGCTCGCCGGGCTGCCCGATCCCGACGCGGTGTTCGTCGGCGGGGGTGGCGCGGACCTGCCCGCCGTCGTCGCCGCCTGCGCCGCCCGCGCCCGGCGCTGCGTCGTGGTCACGCTCGCCGCGCTCGACCGGGTGCCCGGCGTGCGCGCCGCGCTGGCCACCGCCGGGCTGGAACCCGAGGGCGTCCAGCTCCAGTCGGCCCGGCTCGCGCCGCTGCCCGGCGAGGTGACCCGGCTCGCCTCGGTGAACCCCGTCTTCGTCCTGTGGGGGAACAGGAACCGCTCTACCAGCTCACAAGGAGTCACCTCGTGATCGGCCTGATCTCCGCCACCGCGGCCGGTGCCGCCGCCTGCGACCGACTGGCCGCCGCCTGGCCCCACCGTGCCCGCCGCTACCCCGGGCCCACCGCCGAGGCGGTGCGCGCGGCGTTCGCCGAGTGCGACCAGCTGGTGTGCTTCCTGGCCACCGGCGCCACCGTCCGGCTGCTGGCCCCGCTCCTGCGCGACAAGACCTCCGACCCGGGTGTCGTCTGCGTGGACGAGGCGCAGCAGCACGCGGTGGCCCTGCTCGGCGGCCACGCGGGCGGCGCGAACGCCCTCGCGGACAAGGTGGCCGAGCAGCTTCCGGGCTGCCGCCCGGTGGTGACCACGGCCACCGACGCCACCTCCGTGCCCGGCCTGGACACACTCGGCTGGCCCGTGGAGGGCGCCGTCGCCGCCGTCAGCCGGGCCATGCTCGACGGCGAACCCGTCCGTCTGGTCTCCGATGCCGTCCACCCCCTTCCAGCTCTGCCCCCGAACGTATCGGCAACCACTGACAGTGACGTGTCGTTGCTGGTCAGCGATATGCTCCGGCCCCAGGATCAGCCGCCAGGCACGTCGCCGGACCAGCCGGGCGCGCGGCAGGCCGTGTTGCGGCCGCCCACGCTGACGGTCGGGGTCGGCGCCAGCCGGGGCGCGCCCGTCGAGGAGGTGCTGACGCTCATCGCGGCCGCCCTGGCCGACGCCGGTCTCTCGCCGCGCTGTGTGGCCGGGCTGGCCACCGTGGAGGCGAAGGCCGGGGAGCCGGGCCTCGTCGCCGCCGCCGGACAGCTCGGCGTCCCGCTGCGCGTGCACCCCGCGTCCGAGCTGGCCGAGGTCGCCGTGCCCCACCCCTCGCAGGCGCCGCAGGACGCCGTTGGCACGCCGAGCGTCGCCGAGGCCGCCGCGCTGCTCGAAGCCGGGCCGGGCGCCGAACTGGTGGTGCCCAAGCGCAAGTCGGTGCGCGCGGACGGCGCGCCCGCCATGGTCACCTGCGCCGTCGCCCGGCGCCGTCCGCGCGGGCGGCTGGCCGTCGTCGGGCTCGGCCCCGGCGCCCGCGACCTGCTCACGCCCCGGGCCCGCGCCGAGCTGCGCCGCGCGTCCGTCGTCGTCGGGCTCGACCAGTATGTGACGCAGATCCGCGACCTGTTGCGGCCCGGCACCCGGGTGCTGGAGTCCGGGCTCGGCGCCGAGGAGGAGCGGGCCCGCACCGCGGTGGAACAGGCCCGGGCCGGGCACGCCGTCGCACTGATCGGCAGCGGCGACGCGGGCGTCTACGCGATGGCCTCCCCCGCGCTGGCGGAGGCGTCGGCGGACATCGACGTCGTCGGCGTGCCCGGGGTGACGGCCGCGCTGGCCGCCGCCGCGCTGCTGGGCGCACCGCTGGGCCACGACCACGTGTCCATCAGCCTGTCCGACCTGCACACCCCCTGGGAGGTGATCGAGCGCCGGGTGGCGGCGGCCGCCGCCTCCGACCTGGTGGTCACCTTCTACAACCCGCGCTCGCGCGGACGGCACTGGCAGCTGCCGAAGGCGCTGGGCCTGCTGGCCGAGCACCGGACGCCGGGCACCCCCGTCGGCGTCGTGCGCAACGCTTCGCGCCCCGGCGAGCGGGTGTTGCTGACGACCCTGGGCGCACTGGACCCGGCGGAGGTGGACATGATGACCGTCGTGACCGTCGGCAACACCGCGACTCGCGCCGTCGCCGGCCGGATGGTGACGCCGCGCGGCTACCGCTGGCAGGAGGCCGGAGCATGAACACCACCGGCGGCGCACGCGTCGTGCATCCCATCGAGCAGGAGTCGTACCGCATCCTGCGCTCCCGGCTGGACACCAGCCACCTGCCGCCGCTGAGCCGCGCGGTGGTCGAGCGCGTCATCCACTCCAGCGCCGACCTGGAGTACGCCACCGACCTGGTGACCGACGAAGCGCACCTGCGCGCCGCGCACCGCGCGCTGCACGAGCGGCAGGCGCCGGTGGTCACCGACGTGGAGATGGTCGCGGCCGGGATCACCCGGCGGGCAGCGGTGTGCCGCCTGGCCGACGCGCGGGCCGAACCCGGCCTGACCCGCTCGGCGCACGCCGTGCGCCTGGCGTACGCGGAGGTCGGGCCCGGCGCGGTGTGGGTCGTGGGCTGCGCGCCGACCGCGCTGTTCGAACTCATCGCGCTCGGCGTGGCGCCCGCGCTCGTCATCGGCCTGCCGGTCGGTTTCGTCGGCGCGGCCGAGAGCAAGGCCGCGTTGCGCGAGAGCGGCCTGCCCGCCGTCAGCAACCTTTCCGAGAAGGGCGGTTCGGCCGTCGCCGCCGCGGCGCTCAACGCCCTGCTCTACACCAGTTTTCCGCCCGGTGAGCCCGCCGGGCGGACCGCACCACTCCGTCCCACCCCCGAGGAGACCCCGTGACCACCCCGCCTGCCCTGCTGCTCGTCGGCCATGGCACCCGTGACGAAGCCGGGGCCGAGGCTTTCCGCTCCTTCGTCCGCGTCCTCGGCGAGCGCCGCCCCGGCGTCCCGGTGGGCGGCGGATTCATCGAACTGTCCCCGCCGCCGCTGGCCGACGCCGTGACGGCGCTGGCCGAGCAGGGCGTGCGCCGCTTCGCCGCCGTGCCGCTCATGCTGGTCTCCGCCGGGCACGCCAAGGGCGACATTCCGGCCGCGCTCGCCCGTGAGCGGGAACGCCACCGGGGCACCAGTTACGCCTACGGACGCCCGCTGGGGCCGCACCCCTCGCTGCTGGCGGTGCTGGAACGGCGGCTCGACGAGGCCCTGGAAGGCGCCGCGCCCACTCCGGCCGACCGGGCGGACGTGACCGTGCTGCTGGTGGGCCGCGGCTCCACCGACCCGGACGCCAACGCCGAGGTGCACAAGGCGGCGCGGCTGCTGTGGGAGGGGCGCGGCTACGCGGGCGTGGAGACCGCGTTCGTCTCGCTGGCCGCGCCCGACGTCGCCTCCGGCCTGGACCGGTGCCGCGCGCTGGGCGCCCGCCGGATCGTCGTCCTGCCGTACTTCCTGTTCACCGGCATCCTGCCGGACCGGGTGAGGCGACAGGCCGGTGACTGGGCTGACGCGCACCCCGGCACCGAAGTGCGCGTGGCCGACGTCATCGGCCCGACCGACGAGCTGGCCGACCTGGTGTGGCAGCGCTACCAGGAGGCTCTGGACGGCGATATCCGCATGAACTGCGACTCCTGCGTCTACCGCATCGCGCTGCCCGGCTTCGAGGACAAGGTCGGCGCGCCGCAGCAACCGCACTACCACCCCGACGACGACGGACATCACCACCACCATGGCCACGCACACGCGCACTGACAACGCCGGGCACGATGCCGAGGGGCACGACACCGCCCACCGCGAGCCCGCCGAGCCCGCCGAGCCCCCCGAGCCCCGGGAGGACACCGCCGGGCAGCCCGGCACGGTGTCCGAGCCGGACCTGCGGCATCACGGGGACGCCGAAGTACGCGACGACGGGGCGCCGTTGACCGACCTCGCCGTCAACGTGCGCGCCGGCACCCCGCCCGCCTGGCTGAAGTCGGCCGTCGCGGCGTCGCTGGACACGCTCGCCGCCTACCCGGACGGGCGGGCGGCCCGCCGCGCGGTGGCCGCCCACCACGGGCTGGCCGAGGAACAGGTGCTCCTGACGGCCGGGGTGGCCGAGGCGTTCGTGCTGCTCGCGCGGGCCTGCCGGGCGCGGCGTCCGGTCGTGGTGCACCCGCAGTTCACCGAGCCGGAGGCGGCGCTGCGGGACGCCGGACACCTGGTCGAACGCGTGCTGCTGCGCGCGGGGGACGGCTTCGTGCTGCGCCCGGAAGCGGTACCAAAGGACGCGGACCTGGTCATCGTCGGCAACCCGACGAATCCCACCTCCGTGCTGCATCCGGCCACCTCCCTGGCCGCGCTCGCCCGCCCCGGGCGCACTCTGGTCGTGGACGAGGCGTTCCTGGACGCCGTGCCGGGCGAGAAGGAGTCACTGATTCCGCTGCTGGACGCGCTGCCCGGGCAGGTCGTGGTGCTGCGCAGCCTCACCAAAACGTGGGGACTGGCGGGGCTGCGGATCGGGTACGTGCTCGCCGACCCGCCCACCGTGCGGGCGCTGGCGGCTCACCAGCCGCTGTGGCCGGTGAGCACGCCCGCCCTGGCCGCCGCCACGGCGTGCTGCACCCGGCGCGCGCGCGCCGAAGCGGCGGCTGCCGCCCGTGGCTTCACCGCCGACCGGGACCATCTGCTGGCCCGCCTCGGCACGTTCGCCGAGATCGGCCACGCGACGCCGGAACCGGCCGCGCCGTTCGTGCTGATCCGGCACCCCCGCGCCGCCGGGGTACGCGAGCGGCTGCGCGGGCTGGGCTTCGCGGTGCGGCGCGGTGACACCTTCCCCGGCCTGGGCCCGGAGTGGCTGCGGCTGGCGGTGCGCGACCCGGCGACGAGTGACCGGTTCGCCACCGCCCTGACGGCAGCCGGAGTGCGCTGAGCACGGCCTGGCGGACACGCCGGGCCGTGCCCCTCGGTTGGCTGCCGACGCGCGGGCCGGTTCAGCTCTGGCGACGGCGCCGGAGCAGGAACAGGGCGCCGCCCACCCCGATGAGACCCGCGGCACCGCCCAGCAGGTAGGGCGTGTCAGACCGGGCGCCCGTGGCGGCCAGGTGCGGCTCGTCCTGCGGTTCGTCCTGCGTCCGCGTCACCCGCGCACCGGGCTCGCCCTGGGGTTCTTCGCCCTGCGGCGCGGGCTCCCGCGACGGCTCGGGCTGCTCCGGACGCGGCTTAGCGGACTGCTCGCCGGGGACGGGAGTGCGGCAGCTGACCTCGGCCAGCGTGACGCTGCCCGCCACCTTCGCCACGTTCAGCTCCAGCGGGTTGACGGTCACGGCCAGCCGGAGCGCGCTCGCGGCGGCGCTGCCCGTGGCCGTCTCCCGCTGGGACAGCTCCAGGTTCACCTCCCCGACGCCGGGCACCGTGACGACGGTCGGTCCGGCGGCGCTCAGCGTGACCCGCTTGCCGAGCACCCTCACCGTGCCGAGCGCGCCCGCCTCGGCCACGGTGGGCTCGTCCACCGCGCAGACCACTTTCGCGGTGACCTTCTCCGCCTCGATCAGCGACAGCAGCGGCAGCCCGGGGACGTGCACCGCCGCCCGCGCCAGTGTGACCTCCGCCGATGCGGCGTCCTCGGTGACCTCGGCCCTGGACTCGGCGACGTCCGCCCGCAGCACGCTGAAGGGCTCGCCGCCCTGCACGCCGTCGAGCTGGGCGGTCAGCGCGGTGCCGCCCGCGCGGTCGGCACCGGTGTCGGCGTCCGGTGCGGAGACGGCGTTCCAACTGGTGGCCAGCGGGACCTGGACGGTGTCGTCCAGTAGGGAGACGTCGAGCTGGGCGCGCAGCACCGCGGCGGCCGCGGTGCCCGCGCGTCCGGCCTGCTCGTCCTCGCCGGCGGCGTGGGCGGGGGCCGCCGCCGGGCCGGTGAGTACGGCGGCGACGAGCAGGCTGAGGACAGACTTCTTCACGGTTGGGAACTCCCACAGTGGTTCGGTGTCACCGGCGCGGCCTGACGGGGGACATCACTCGTGCCGGTGACGGGGACCCCGACATCGTTGACGCCACCGCCGTCACCCGTCCGGGTTCTCCGACGGGTTCACCCGGACGGGGCCTCGCCGAACGCGCGCACGAGGGGCGGGGAGCTGACCGTGCCGCTACTGCACCACCCGCCCCCGCAGCACCACCCGACGCGGTCCGGCCAGCACCCGGACGTCGGCACGCGGGTCGGTGTCGTAGACCACCAGGTCCGCGGACGCGCCCTCGGCGAGCGCCGGGCGCCCCAGCCACTCCCGCGCGCCCCACGTCGTCGCCGACAGCGCCTCCAGCGGGGGGATGCCCGCGCGCACCAGTTCGGCCACCTCCTGCGCGACCAGCCCGTGGGCCAGCGACCCGCCCGCGTCGGTGCCGACGAAGACGGGGATGCCCGCGTCATAGGCGGCGCGCACCGTGTCGTAGCGGCGCTCGTGCAGGGCGCGCATGTGCTCGGCCCAGCGCGGGAACTTCTTCTCACCGCCGTCGGCGAGTGCCGGGAACGTGGCGATGTTGACCAGCGTCGGCACGATCGCGATGCCGCGCTCGGCGAACAGCGGGATCGTGTCTTCGGTGAGGCCGGTGGCGTGCTCCACGCAGTCGATGCCCGCCTCGGCCAGGTCCCGCAGTGAGTCCTCCGCGAAGCAGTGCGCGGTGACGCGGGCGCCCTCCTCGTGGGCGGCGGCGATGGCCGCGCGCACGGCGTCCCGGGGCCAGCAGGCGGTCAGGTCACCGGCGTCGCGGTCGATCCAGTCCCCCACCAGCTTCACCCAGCCGTCGCCGCGCCGCGCCTCCCGGCGCACGTAGGCGACCAGATCCTCCGGCTCGATCTCGTGCGCGTAGTTGCGGATGTAGCGGCGGGTCCGGGCGATGTGGCGGCCCGCGCGGATGATCCGGGGCAGGTCCTCGCGCTCGTCCACCCAGCGGGTGTCGGCGGCCGAACCGGCGTCCCGGATCAGCAGCGTGCCCGCCTCGCGGTCGGTGAGCGCCTGCTTCTCGCTCGTCGCCTCGTCCACGGCGCCGTGGGCGTCCAGACCAACGTGGCAGTGGGCGTCCACGAGCCCGGGCAGGGCCCAGCCGTGCACCGTGACGGCGTCACGCAGGCGGTGGCCTGGCGGCCGCTCGTAGGTGACGCGGCCATCCACCGCCCACAGCTCGTCCCGTACGTCCTCCGGGCCGGCCAGCACCCGCCCCGTGATGTGCAACACCGCACTGTCCTTCATATCTCCGCACTGTAAGCCTCATGGGGGCGGAGCCGTGCCGCGCGGGGGCCGGGAGGGGGGCGAGGGGTGGGGGATTGTGGCGGGGATCAATTCGTGCAAGGGTGCGGTGACTTTACGGAGCGACTCCGCAGAGTGGAAGGAATGCACCACTCAGCCATTCTGCATAGCCATCCGTATGCTTCTTCCCGGTTTTCTCCAAGCCAAACCTACTTTTTTACCGAACCCTCGGGAGCCCGCAGTGCGGACAGGCGTGACGGTCGTTATGCACCTGTGACGGATTCCACAGGAGTGGCGTTACGCCCCGGCATATCCGATATGACCAGGCAATCCGTCGCCGTTACCAGCTTCAGGCGCGCACGCGCGCGATAACATATGCGCGTGCCATGCGTAACCCCTTCCCACGATGCAACTTCGATTTTTCCTGGGTAAATTGATTCGACATGACCCCCGCACAAGCTGACCGTGCACGTGCCCGAAGCGAATTCATGGAAATGCCCGAGGGACTCAAGCTCGACACACCACGGGTGGACGACGGAGCCGCCATCTGGCGGATCGCCCGCGACTCCCAGGTGCTCGACCTGAACTCCTCGTACAGCTACCTCCTGTGGTGCCGCGACTTCGCCGCCACCTCCGTAGTGGCTCGCGACGGGAACGGCGAACCGGTCGGCTTCATCACCGGCTACGTCCGGCCCCAGGACCCCCGCACCCTGCTGATCTGGCAGGTCGCCGTGGACCACGGCCAGCGCGGGCGCGGACTGGCCGGAGCGATGCTGGACGGGCTCTTCGCCCGGGTGTCCCGGGAGCTGGGGACGGACCGCATGGAGACGACGATCACCCCGGACAACGCCCCCTCCAACAAGCTGTTCACCTCCTTCGCCGAGCGGCACGGGGCCGAGGTCAAGCGCGACGTGCTCTTCGACGGCGAGGTCTTCCCCGGCGACGAGCACGAGCCCGAGGTGCTGTACCAGATCGGCCCGATCCGTACCCCCGTCATGGCCTGACGCGCCCGCGGCCCGCCCCGCCCGGCGGTCTCCGCGACGTCCGGCCCCGGGGACCGGGACCGGTGCCAGGCCCCACCAGACTTCACGCTTTTCACGACTCACTCCCAGGAGCCATCCGTGACCATCACCCAGCCTGATCTGAGCGTCTTCGAGACTCTGGAGTCCGAGGTCCGCGGTTACTGCCGCGGCTGGCCCACGATCTTCGACCGGGCCCAGGGCAGCCACATGTACGACGAGGACGGCCACACCTACCTGGACTTCTTCGCCGGCGCCGGCTCGCTCAACTACGGGCACAACAACCCGGTCCTCAAACGCGCGCTGATCGACTACCTCGAACGCGACGGGGTGACCCACGGGCTGGACATGTCCACGGTCGCCAAGCGGGCGTTCCTGGAGACGTTCCAGAACGTCATCCTGCGCCCGCGTGACCTGCCCTACAAGGTCATGTTCCCCGGCCCGACGGGCACCAACGCGGTCGAGGCCGCGCTGAAGCTGGCCCGCAAGGTCAAGGGGCGCGAGTCGGTCGTGTCCTTCACCAACGCCTTCCACGGCATGTCGCTGGGCTCACTCGCCGTCACCGGCAACGCCTTCAAGCGGGCCGGCGCGGGCATCCCGCTGGTGCACGGCACCCCGATGCCGTTCGACGCCTACTTCGACGGGACGACCCCGGACTTCCTGTGGTTCGAGCGGCTGCTGGAGGACTCCGGTTCCGGCCTGAACCAGCCCGCTGCCGTGATCGTCGAGACGGTGCAGGGTGAGGGCGGCATCAACGTCGCCCGTCCCGAGTGGCTGCGCGCCCTGGCGGAGCTGTGCGAGCGGCACGACATGCTGCTCATCGTGGACGACATCCAGATGGGCTGCGGCCGCACCGGTGCCTTCTTCTCCTTCGAGGAGGCGGGCATCGTCCCGGACATCGTCACCATCTCGAAGTCGATCAGCGGCTACGGTCTGCCGATGTCGCTGACGATGTTCAAGCCGGAGCTGGACATCTGGGAGCCGGGCGAGCACAACGGCACCTTCCGGGGGAACAACCCGGCCTTCGTCACCGCCACCGCCACGCTGGAGACGTACTGGGCGGACGGCCAGATGGAGAAGCAGACCCTGGCCCGTGGCGAGCAGGTCGAGGCGGCGCTGGGCGAGATCGCCAAGGAGCACCCGGAGGCCGTCGTCGAGCATCGCGGCCGTGGCCTGGTGTGGGGCATGGAGATGGCCGAGCCCGCGCACGCCGGGCAGATCGCCAAGCGCTGCTTCGAGCTGGGTCTGCTGGTGGAGACCTCTGGCCCGGACAGCGAGGTCGTCAAGATGCTGCCCGCGCTGACCATCACGCCCGAGGAGCTTGACGAGGGACTGCGCATCCTGGCCCGTGCCGTCCGCGAGACTGTCTGACGCACCGCCCTTCCGGCCCGCCCCGTATCCGGGGCGGGCCGCCCCGTAGCTGCCCGACCGGGCAGCCGAACGATCAGAAAGGCACCACGAGAAGTGATCGTCCGTTCCCTCCAGGAGATCGAGAACACCGACCGCGACATCCGCTCCGCGTCGGGCACCTGGCGCAGCAAGCGCATCGTGCTGGCCAAGGAGAAGGTCGGCTTCTCGCTGCACGAGACGGTGCTGTACGCGGGCACCGAGACCTCGATGTGGTACGCGAACCACATCGAGGCCGTGCTGTGCGTCGAAGGTGAAGCCGAGCTCACCAACGACGAGACCGGTGAGAAGCACTGGATCAGCCCCGGGACGATGTACCTGCTCGACGGGCACGAGAAGCACACACTGCGCCCGAAGACGGACTTCCGGGTGATCTGCGTCTTCAACCCCCCGGTGACCGGGCGCGAGGACCACGACGAGAACGGCGTCTACCCGCTCCTCACCGAGGACGACTGAGCCACGGACGCGGGGTGTGGTGCGAGAACCACCCTCCGCGTCTTTGGAATGTTTCCTGTGGGGAACACGTGACCGCGTGGGGGCGACTCCCCAGGAGACGACTGACACGAAGGACAGGACCGCGCGAGAGGAGAGGAAGGAAACTCCCATGACCACCGCACCCGAGCGCATCATCACCGACCTTTACCCGACCCGGGGGGCGACCGAAGCAGCCGTCCCGCGTCAGGACCCGGTGGTGTGGTCCGACCCGGACGTCACCGGCCCGATCACGGCCGGGCACCTGGCGGACTACGAGCGTGACGGGTTCCTCGCAGTAGACCAGCTGATCACCCCGGACGAGGTGTCGGTCTACCGCGGAGAACTGGAAAGGCTCATCTCGGACCCGGAGATCCGCCGCGACGAGCGCTCGATCGTCGAGCCGCAGTCGCAGGAGATCCGGACCGTGTTCGAGGTGCACAAGATCAGTGAGGTGTTCGCCGGGCTGGTGCGCGACCCGCGGCTCGTCGAGCGGGCGCGGCAGATCCTCGGCTCGGACGTCTACGTCCACCAGTCCCGGGTCAACGTGAAGCCGGGGTTCGGCGCCCGTGGTTTCTACTGGCACTCGGACTTCGAGACGTGGCACGCGGAGGACGGTCTGCCGAACATGCGGACCGTTTCGGTGTCCATCGCGCTGACCAGGAACTACGACACCAACGGCGGCCTGATGATCATGCCGGGGTCGCACAAGACCTTCCTCGGCTGCGCGGGCGAGACGCCGAAGGACAACTACAAGAAGTCGCTGCAGATGCAGGACGCCGGTACGCCCTCGGACGAGGCGCTGACCAAGTTCGCCGACGCCCACGGCATCAGACTGTTCACCGGCGAGGCCGGTTCGGCCACGTGGTTCGACTGCAACTGCCTGCACGGTTCCGGCGACAACATCACGCCCTACCCGCGCAGCAACGTGTTCATCGTCTTCAACAGCGTGGAGAACACCGCGGTGGAGCCCTTCGCCGCGCCCGTGCGGCGGCCGGAGTTCCTCGGCGCCCGTGACTTCACCCCGGTGAGGTAACCCGCGTCGGTCCCGGTCCGGCGTGCGGGCCGGGACAGGTAACCAGGAGGCCCCGGGCCCGGGTGCCGCCCTCCGCGGGGCGGCCCCCAGGCCGGGGGCGTTTCTGTGTGCGGACACCGGTGCGCCCGCACTCGGCGCCGGCGCCGTGACCGTTAGGTGCGGCTGTGCTCGCCCAGCACCTCCAGCGCGCGGTCCACGTCGTCCTCGGTGTTGAACAGGTGGAACGCGGCGCGCAGGTTGCCCACGCGGGTGGAGAGGCGGATTCCGGCCTTGGCCAGCGCCTCGGCCGCGTCGCCCAGGCCGGGCACCGCGACGATGGCCGAGTCCGCCTCCACCGGGCGGTGCCCCAGCTCCCGCACCCCAGCCCGGAACCGGGCCGCCAGGCCCCGGTTGTGCTTCCCGATGGCCTCGGGGCCCAGCTCGGCGATCAGGTCGAGGGAGGGCACCGCGCCCAGGTAGGGCAGGAACGGCGGCGACTCGTCGAAGCGGCGGGCGCTGCGGGCCAGCTCCTCGACCGGCCCGTAGCACGTCTCCCACGGGTTCTCCCCCGCGATCCAGCCAGCGTGCAGGGGCCGCAGCCCGCCGCCGTCCTCCGGCACCGTCAGGAACGACGTGCCACGGGGGCAGAGCAGCCACTTGTAGGCGCCGCAGACGGTGAAGTCGGCCAGCGCGGGGTCCAGCGTCAGCCAGCCGGTGGACTGCGTGGTGTCCACCAGGACGCGGGCGCCGTGGGCGCCGGCGGCGGCGCGGACGGCGGCCAGGTCGGCGACGCGGCCGTCGGCGGACTGCACCGCGCTGACCGCCACGAGCCCCGTGCTGGGCCGCACCGCGTCGGCCAGCTCCGGCAGTGGCACCGAACGGAGGACGAGTCCGGGGCGGCGCACGGCGAACGGGTTGACCAGCGAGCTGAAGTCCCCGTCGGCCACCAGCACCTCGGTGCCCTCGGGCAGCGACTGGGCGATCAGGCCGACATGGACGGCCACGGCCGAACCGGTGGCCACCCGCGTCGGCGGCACGCCCGCCAGCTGCGCGAACGCGGTCCGGGCGGCCTCGACCCGCTCGTAGTAGCCGACCTGGTCCATCTCGGCCTCCGCCATCTCCCGCACCGCCGCGTGCAGGACGGCGGTGGTGCGGGCCGGGAAGAGACCATGGGCGGCGGTGTTGAGGTAGGTCAACGTGGGGCTGAACTCGGCACTCATCGGTTGCGACATGCCACCGACTCTCTGTCACCGGGCCAGAGTTGTCCATGGCCACCGGACAGCGCGTGGCCCGGAGCGGGCCGCGCGCGGGTGACATCCCGTGGCATGCGCTGCGTCTTTCCGTGCCACAGGTCACCCGGACGCCGCAACGGGGATTCTGAGCTGGGCCGATGGCGAGCGACGCGGGCCTGAGCGTCGGCACCCCGCCGCCCGCCGGACTGCCGGGCTCGTGGGCGCGGTGGGCTGCCCGCGTCCGGCGGGCAGCCGTCGCCTGGGCCTGGGCCGGTCGCTGCGGCGGTGTGGAACCGTGCTGCTCCGCCGGTCGTTAACGACGGCATGACCGCTATGACTCCCGGCTCGAACCTGCCCCTGACCGCGGCCCGGGTGGCCGTCGAGGTCGCCGCTCCGGTGCGGCTGGACGTCTCGGGCCTGCTGCTCGCCGCCGACGGCAAGGTGCGCTCCGACGCCGACTTCGTGTTCTACAACCAGCCCTCCGGCCCCGGCGTGACACACAGCAGCAGCGGCAGCACCGACACCATCACTGTGGACACGGCCGCGATCCCGGCCGAGATCGACAAGGTCGTAGTAACGGCGAGCCTGGACACTCCGGGCGGTACGTTTGCGGGGACCGAGCCCACCGGCACCGTGCGGGACGCCGCGAGCGGCGCGGTGCTGGCCACGTTCACCCCGTCACAGCTCGGCGCGGAGACGGCACTGGTGCTGGTGGAGGTCTACCGGCGGGGCGGCACGTGGAAGGTGCGGGCGGTCGGCCAGGGTTACGCCAATGGGCTGGCGGGTATCGCCACGGACTTCGGCGTCACCGTCGAGGAGCCCGCTCCGGCTCCGGCAGCCACCGCGCCGCCCGCTGCCCCGGGGCCTGTCTCCGCTCCGGCAGCCCCAGCGGCCGCGCAGCCTGCCGCTCCGGCTCCCGGCGCACAGCCCGTGCAGCCCGCACAGCCCGCACAGCCCGCCGCTCCGGCTCCGGGCGCGGGGAAGATCAATCTGGACAAGGGGCGCGTCAGCCTGCAGAAGAACCAGTCGGTCTCCCTGGTCAAGGACAACCAGCCGTTGCGCTCCTCGCTGGTCATGGGCCTGGGCTGGGAACCGGCGTTCCGTGGCAAGAGCATCGACCTGGACGCCTCCGTCATCGCCTTCGACGCCCGGCGCAAGAAGATCGACGAGTGCTACTTCGGCAAGCTGGCCATCCTGCGGGGTGCCATCCAGCACTCGGGCGACAACCTCACCGGTGAGGGCGCGGGCGACGATGAGACCATCCGCGTCCACCTCGACGGTCTGCCGCCGGAGGTGACGGGCCTGGTGTTCACCGTCAACTCCTTCACCGGGCAGAAGTTCAGCGAGGTCGCCAAGGCGTACTGCCGTCTGCTGGACGAACGCGGCCAGGAGCTGGTGCGGTTCGACCTGACGGACGCCGAGCCGCGCACCGCCGTCCTCATGTGCAAGTTCGTCCGGCAGTTCTCGGGCGAGTGGGAGATGACGGCGCTCGGCCAGTTCCTGGACGGCCGCACGGTGCGCAGCCTGGTCAAGCCCGCAGGCCAGGCCCTGTAACAGGCGCCCACCGGACGGCTGGAGCGCGGCACGGGCACAAGGTGGCGGGGACGCACGCAGTAGGCGCCGTGCGCCCCCGCGCAGCTCTCGTGGTGTGGAACCAGCGATGGCCCGCGCGCCGGTGACGGCTCCAGCCGAAGGGTGGCGCCCACCGGCCCGCCCCGGCCGGAGCGGGCCGACGCAGGCGTCCGCTGCCCTGGCCCGTGATCGTCACGCGGTGCGGGAGCGGGCCTTGTACGCCGCCTTACGGGCCGCCTTGGCCGCCGCGCGGTCAGGGTGCAGACGGGCCATCGCCTCCAGCACGAGCGGCGTGGCGGGGTGCTCCACGCGCCACGCCTTGTCGAAGAACCCGCTGTGCTGGGCCACCAGACCGGCCATCAGCTCGCTCAGCTCCGGAGCGGCGGCGGCCGGGTCGTCCGGGTCCAGCTGGGCGGCCAGCGTGTCCACGGTGAGCCAGAAGATCAGCTCTTCGCCGGGCGGCGGGACATCGGCGGCGCCGTGCTCGGCGAGCCACACCCGGGCCAGGCCGCCCAGTTCGGCGTCATCGAGCACCTCCCGCAGGGCGGGTTCGGCCTCGGCTCCGGCCGCCGCGAGCCCCTGCTGGCACAGCAGCCGGCGTCGCGGGGCCAGCGCGTCCCGGCCCCGGGCGGCGTCCAGCAGCGCCCGGGCGGCGTCCAGCGCGGGGCGCCGGGCCAGCCACTGTTCCAGCTCCACCTGGGCCAGCGCCTCCGGGTAGGCCGTCACGGCGGCGAGCAGGGCGGGGGCGTCGGCGTCCACCAGGTCACCCACGGCTGGTGCCCGCACGCCCGCGTCGAGCATGCTGGCGCGCTCCCCGTACAGGCCCAGCGGGGTGAACCGGACCATCCCGTACCGGCTCAGTTCCTCCTCCGGCAGCTCCGAGGCGGTGGACAGCGCGGTGGGCGGCTCCTCTCCCTCGTGCGGTTCGGCCTCCTGCAACAGCGCCTCGTCCACCGGGCGGTACTCCACCCCGCCGGACGGCTCCAGCACGCGCAACTGCGCGTCGAGCCGCATCATCACCTCAGAGACGTCCTCCAGCACGGCGTCGGTGGGGTGGTCCATGTCGTCGGGGACGACCATCGAGGCGGCCAGCACGGGCAGCGGCACCATCGCGCCGTCGGCGACGGCCGGGTCCTCGGCGGTGAGGAGGTAGAGGTTGGCGAGCGCGGCGTCGAGGAAGTCGGCGGACTCCTGCGGGTCCCAGTCCAGGTCGGGTTCCACGGTGTCCGGGTCGGGTGCCGCGCCGTCGTCCAGGTCGGCGGGCCAGCCAGCCGCCGCCATCACCTCTTCGAAGCTGGGGGTCCCGGCGGTGTTGACGGCCGCCTCCCACACGTCGCGCCAGATCTCCAGGACCTGCTCGGGGCCGCCCTGGGTGAGCAGCTTGGCCGCGTCCCCGGTGCGGGCGACCTCCTCTCCCAGGTCGTCGAAGCCCTCGCCGTCGGCCTCCTCTTCGACGGTCACCTCCACCAGGGCGGCGTCCACGGCCGCGTGCCACGCCTCGACGGTCTCCCCGAGCGCTTCCCCCGCGTCGCCAAGGCCGAGCTCGCGGGCGGCCTCGGCCAGCCGGGGCTCGGGCAGGTCCCCGGCGACCGTCAGCCGCACCCCGTCCCCGGCCCAGCGGGCGAGGGCGGCCGCCCGGCTCAGCAGCGGCGCGGCCAGGGCGTCCCGGGCCAGTTCGGCCTCGTCGGGCAGCCGTACGGGCGGCATGGTGGGGCGGTCGTCACCGGACATCGGCCTCGGGCTCCTCGGGGGCGGGACGGTCAGGGCACCAGGTGGGCCACAACGCGAAACGTCATAGGGCGGACGGGGGAAAACGGCCGCTGGGGACCAGCCTAGACGGAGCGGCGGACCGCCCGGGCCGTTCACTGTTCCGTCTCCCCCGGGCCATGCGCCGTCCCTTGACAACCACCCCCCTGTGGGCGACTTTTACGCGCGTAGAGATCCCCCGCCCCCACCATCCGCACTCCTGTTGAGGGGACCGCTCTTGAGCACTCGACGCAGCTTCCACCCCACCCCCGAAACCGGGCGTGTTCCGGGCGGCCCGACGGGCCGGAGACGAACGCCGCCCGGCTCCACATGCCTCCCCCGCGCCCTGGCCCTCGCGGCCGTGGCCGCCATCACCCTGCCCGCCACACCCGCGGCCGCCTCCGGCTCCCAGGCCGCCGCCGACGTCCGCATCCACGACATTCAGGGCGAGACCCGCGTCAGCCCCCTGGCCGGGCAGCAGGTGCGCGAGGTGCCCGGCGTCGTGACCGGCGTGCGCCCCTACGGCTCACGCGGCTTCTGGTTTCAGGACCCCCACGGCGACGGCGACCGGGCCACCAGCGAGGGCATCTTCGTCTTCACTCGCTCCACGCCCACCGTCGAGCCCGGTGACGCGGTGCTGGTCAGCGGCCGGGTGGGCGAGTACACCTACGGCGGAACAGGCTCGGGCAACCAGTCCGTCAGCCAGATATCCGGCGCGGAGGTCACCGTCGTCTCCTCCGGCAACCCGCTCCCCGAACCCGTCGTGCTGGACCGGCGCGCGGTGCCCGAGCGGTACGCGCCCCAGGGCACCGGCACGGACGGCACGATCACCGGACTCCCGCTGCGTCCCGGCCGCTATGCCCTCGACCGCTACGAGTCGCTGGAGGGCATGAACGTGCGCGTGGAGGACGTGCGCGTGGTGGGCCCCACCTCGCGCTACCACGACCTGTGGATCACCATCGAGCCGTGGCAGAACCGCACCGAGCGCGGCGGCACCCGCTACGCCGGGTACGACGAGCAGAACTCCGGCCGCCTGAAGGTCACCTCGCTCACCCCCGTGGCGCAGCGGCCCTTCCCCGTCGCCGACACCGGTGACGTCCTGGCCGGGGGCACCGAAGGCCCGCTGGACTACGACCAGTTCGGCGGCTACCTACTGGCCGCCCGCGAGCTGGGCGAGATACGTGACGCCGGGCTCCGGCCGGAGCGCACCCGGCCGCAGGACCGGCGGGAACTGGCCGTCGCCTCCTACAACGTCGAGAACCTCTCCCCCGCTGCCGAGCAGCGCACGTTCGACCGGCTCGCGCGCGGCATCGTGGAGAACCTGGCCGCGCCCGACATCGTCGCGCTGGAGGAGATCCAGGACAACAGCGGCCCGGCGGACGACGGCACCGTCTCCGCCGAGGAGACCCTGCGGCAGCTGACGGACGCGATCGTGGCGGCGGGCGGCCCGCGCTACGCGTGGCGGGGCATCGCGCCCCAGGACAAGCGGGACGGCGGCCAGCCCGGCGGCAACATCCGCAACGTCTTCCTGTTCAACCCCGCCCGGGTGTCCTTCACCGACCGTCCCGGCGGCGACGCGACCACACCCACCGACGTCGTAAGACACCGGGGCAAGGCGGCTTTGACCCTCTCGCCCGGCCGCGTCGATCCGGCTCACCCCGCCTGGGAGAACAGCCGCAAGCCGCTGGCCGGTGAGTTCCGCTTCCGTGGCAGGCCGGTCATCGTCATCGCCAACCACTTCGCCTCCAAGGGCGGCGACCAGGCGCTGCACTCGCGCTTCCAGCCGCCGAACCGGTCCTCCGAGGAGCAGCGCCACCAGCAGGCGCGGGTGGTGAACGCCTTCGTCAAGGACATCCTGGCCGTGCAGAAGAAGGCGGACGTCGTCGTGCTCGGCGACATCAACGACTTCGAGTTCTCCGAGACGACGCGGCTGCTGACCGCAGGCGGTGTGCTGGAGAGCGCGGCGTACTCGCTGCCCCGGGACGAGCGGTACACCTACGTGTTCCAGGGCAACGCGCAGGTGCTCGACCAGACGCTCGTCTCCCCCGGCATCCGGTGTTACGACTACGACATCGTGCACGTGGGCGCCGAGTTCGCCGACCAGGCCAGCGACCACGACCCGCAGGTGCTGCGCTTTAGGCCCTGACACGGCGCACACGGCCCGCCGCGCCGTGTCAGGCGGTCGGCGGGCCGAAGCGGCCCAGGGGGCTGGCGGGCACGGGCGCCGGGCCGGACGGCTGGTCCGGCGTCAGCTCGCGCACCAGCAGGGTCGCACCGGCGACAGCGCCGGGCATCAGGAAGATCGCGACGAACGGCACCAGGAACGCCGCCGCCAGCGGGACGCCGAAGCCCAGCACCAGCCGCTTGCGGCCCCGCAGCACGCGCATGCGCTCGCGCACCGGGACACCCCGGCGCTGCATGGCCACGGAGGTCAGCTCCACGGTGAGGAAGAACGCCGACACGCACAGCCCGAGCGCCGGAACCACCGTCTGCCCGAGGAACGGCACGAAGCCCAGCACGAACAGCGGCACGGCGAACGCCAGCGCCCACATCAGCACGTACAGGCTGTCGCACAGCGAGCGCCACAGCTCGCGCCACAGTGGCTGCTCCGGCCCGCTGGGCACGCCGCCCTCGCTGGCCTCCACCGTCTCGGAGAGCTTCTCGTAGAACGGGTCACCGATGAGCAGGGTGACGGCGGTGAACGTGAGCACCGCGAGCATCAGGCCGCCGGCGAAGAACAGTACGCCGACGGTGACGCGCAGCGGCGTGCGCCACGCCTCCTGCCAGTCGTCGGCGAACGGGGTGGCCCAGGCGGCCAGGTCACCGGCGTACAGGCCGAGGGCGACGAGGGCGGCGAGGTACAGCGTGAGCGCGAGCGCGGCCGGGATCAGCCCGAACCCGTACCACCGCTTGTGGCTCGCCACCCACCGCTGTCCCCGCCCCAACAGGCGCACTCCCGTGCCCAGATCGCTCATGCGGGTCAGCGTATCCACGTTCCGGGCGTGCCCGGGACTAGAGCGTGTCGCGAAACCGGGCGGGCGGCGCCCCCGGCTCTGCGGCTTACCACCGTGCGGAGGCGTCACCTCCGGCTCCGGTCGGCAAGCTCCCGCAGCGGTGGCCAGGGGAGCTTGAGACCGGGTGAAGCCGCTCTCCGGGGCCTGGGCGAAGCCCCGCCACGGGACCGGCGGGGAGGGAAGTCCGCCCGGTGGCAGCTCAGTTGTTGCTGTGCAGGGCCTCGTTCAGGCCGCCCCAGGAGCCGGAGCGCGGCAGGGCCTCGACCGCGCCGGAGGTCGAGTTGCGGCGGAACAGCAGGTTGTTCGCACCGGAGAGCTCAAGCGCCTTCACCACGTCGCCGTCCGGCAGCGTCACGCGCGTGCCCGCCGTGACGTAGAGACCGGCCTCGACGATGCAGTCGTCACCCAGCGAGATGCCGATGCCTGCCTCCGCGCCGAGCAGGCAGCGCTCGCCGATGACGACGCGTTGCTTGCCGCCGCCGGAGAGCGTGCCCATGATCGACGCGCCGCCGCCGATGTCGGAGCCGTCGCCCACGACGACCCCGGCGCTGATGCGGCCCTCGACCATCGACGTGCCGAGCGTGCCCGCGTTGAAGTTGACGAAGCCCTCGTGCATGACGGTCGTGCCCTCGGCCAGGTGCGCGCCGAGCCGGACCCGGTCCGCGTCACCGATGCGCACGCCCCCCGGCGCGACGTAGTCGGTCATGCGCGGGAACTTGTCCACGCTGGTGACGTTCAGCTGGCGGCCCTCGGCGCGGGCGGCCAGGCGCACGTCCTCCAGCGTCTCGACGGGGACGGGGCCCAGCGTCGTCCACGCCACGTTGGCCAGCAGGCCGAAGACGCCGTCGAGGTTTAGCCCGTGCGGCTGGACCAGGCGGTGGCTGAGCAGGTGCAGCCGCAGGTAGGCGTCGTGCGCGTCGGCGGGCTTGGCGTCCAGCGAGCCGATGGCCGTGCGGACGGCGATGACCTCCACGCCGCGCAGCGGGTCGGGGCCGAGTGCGCGCGGTGCGGACGCGCCCAGGAGTTCGGCGGCGCGCTCGGCGCTCAGCCGCTCGGTACCGGCCGGGCCGGGCTCGGCGGCCAGCTCGGGGCGGGGGAACCAGGTGTCCAGGACGGTGCCGTCAGCGGTGACGGTGGCGAGCCCGGCGGCGACGGCGCCGGTGGTGCGGGTGGTGGCTGCTTCGGTCATGCGGTCAACCTAACCGGCCCGCTCGCGCCGAAGCGAACCGGTCTCGCGAGGCGGTCGCACCCAACGCCGTCCCGGGGCCGTCTCTAGTGCGCCGCGCCGCCCAGGTTCAGGACCACCACGCCCGCGATCACCAGCACGATGCCCAGAATGCGGGCGAACGTGACCGGCTCATCGATGAACACCATGCCGATCGTGGCGATGGCGGCCGTGCCGACGCCGGACCAGATCGCGTAGGCGGTGCCGACGGACATCGTCTTCAGCGCCTGCGCGAGCAGGACGAAGGCGATGAGATAGCCGACCGCCGTACCCAGCGTGGGCCACAGGCGGGTGAAGCCGTCGCTGTACTTCATCGAGGTCGTCGCGAGAACCTCCGCGAAGATCGCCGCGCCCAGCGTCAGGTACACCATGCGGACAGCCTATGCAGGCTGCTGTCAGCGGCCCGCAGCGGGCAGCGCAGACAGCGCAGGCAGCGCGCCAGGTCGGGAACCCGGCAGCGGGACGGGCGAGTTCCGCGCGTTCGGCGGGGCGCACGTCAGTGGGCTCCGGCAGGCGTGCCGGAGCCCACTGACGTGCGCGGAGTGCGGAAGGGCTCAGACGTTGAAGCCCAGGGCGCGGAGCTGTTCGCGGCCGTCGTCGGTGATCTTGTCCGGGCCCCACGGCGGCATCCAGACCCAGTTGATCTTGAGTTCCCGGACGATGCCCTCGGTCGCGGACTTCGCCTGGTCCTCGATGACGTCGGTCAGCGGGCAGGCGGCCGAGGTGAGCGTCATGTCCACCGTCGCGGTGTTGTCGTCATCGACGTGGACACCGTAAACGAGGCCGAGGTTGACGACGTCGATGCCCAGTTCCGGGTCCACGACGTCCATCATCGCCTCGCGGACCTCTTCCTCACTGGCGGGCGTGCCCGGGGTGGCTTCGGTCGTCTCAGTCATGCGGTCTTCTCCTTCGCGGGGGCGTCGCCCAGCGCCTGGGCCGTCGCGTCCTTCCAGGCCATCCAGCTCAGCAGGGCGCACTTCACCCGGGCCGGGTACTTGGAGACACCGGCGAAGGCGACGGCGTCCTCCAGCACGTCCTCCATGGCGTCGTCCGGGGTGATCTGGCCCTTGGACTGCATCAGCTCCAGGAACGTCTCCTGGACGCGGCGTGCCTCGGCCAGCTCCTTGCCCACCAGCAGCTCGTTCAGCACCGACGCGCTGGCCTGGCTGATGGAGCAGCCCTGGCCCTCGTAGCTGACGTCGGCGATCTTCTCGCCCTCGTAGCGCACCCGGAGCGTGATCTCGTCCCCGCAGGTCGGGTTGACGTGGTGCACCTCGGCGTCGCCCTCGCGCAGCCCGCGCCCGTGCGGGTTCTTGTAGTGGTCCAGGATCACGTCCTGGTACATGGAGTCCAGCTTCACGTGTCAGGCCATCCTCATCCGAAGAAGTTCCGTACGTACTCCAGCCCCTCGACCAGGGCGTCCACCTCGGCCGGTGTGGAGTACAGATAGAACGACGCTCGCGTGGTCGCGGGAATTCCGTAGCGCAGGCAGACGGGACGGGCACAGTGGTGCCCCACCCGCACGGCGATGCCCTGTTCGTCGAGGACCTGGCCCACGTCGTGCGGGTGGATGTCGCCGAGGACGAACGAGATCGCCGCACCCCGGTCCTCAGCCGTGGTGGGGCCGATGATCCGCAGGTCCGGCACCTCGCGCAGCCGCTCGACGGCGTAGCCGGTCAGGGCGTGCTCGTGGGCGGCGATGCGGTCCATGCCGACGGAGGACAGGTAGTCCACCGCCGCGCCCAGGCCCACGGCCTGCGCGATCGGCGGGGTGCCCGCCTCGAACTTGTGCGGCGCCGGGGCATAGGTGGAGGAGTGCATCGAGACGGTCTCGATCATCTCGCCGCCGCCGAGGAAGGGCGGCAGGTCCTCCAGCAGCTCCTGACGGCCCCACAGCACGCCGATGCCGGTCGGACCGCACATCTTGTGCCCGGTGAAGGCGACGAAGTCGGCCTGGAGCGCCTGCACGTCCAGCACCATGTGCGGCGCGGCCTGGGAGGCGTCAACGACGACGAGCGCCCCGACCTCCTGCGCGCGGCGCACGATCTCCTCCACCGGGTTGACCGTGCCCATGATGTTGGACACCAGGGTGAAGGAGACGACCTTGGTCTTCTCCGTGATGACCTGGTCGATGGCCGACAGGTCCAGGCGGCCGTCGTCGGTCAGGCCGAACCACTTCAGCTTCGCGCCTGTGCGCTGCGCGAGCAGCTGCCACGGCACGATGTTGGAGTGGTGCTCCATCTCGGTGATGACGACCTCGGTGTCGCTGTCCACGCGGTAGGGCTCGTCCGCCCAGCCGAGCATGTTGGCGACCAGGTTGAGGGACTCCGAGGCGTTCTTGGTGAAGATCACCTCGTCCCGGCTGGGGGCGTTGACGAACGCCGCCACCTTGTCCCGCGCGCCCTCGTACAGGGCCGTGGCCTCCTCGGCCAGGACATGCACCCCACGGTGGACATTGGCGTTGTGCTGCTCGTAGTAGCCGCTGAGCGCGTCGAGTACCTGACGCGGCTTCTGCGAGGTCGCCGCGTTGTCCAGGTACACGACCCGCTTCCCGTCGTGGACCAGGCGGTCCAGGATCGGGAAGTCCTTGCGGATCGCCTCGGTGTCGAGGAGGCCGGGAAGCCCGTGGCCCGGGATCTCACGGCGAGAGGAAGTCACGCGGTCGTGCCCCCCTTCACGTACTGCTCGTAGCCCTCGGCCTCCAGCTTGTCGGCCAGCTCGGGGCCGCCGGACTCCACGATGCGGCCCTTGGCGAAGACGTGCACGTGGTCGGGCTTGATGTAGCGCAGGATGCGCGTGTAGTGGGTGATCAGCAGGGTGCCGACCTCACCGGACTCGCGCACCCGGTTCACGCCCTCGGACACCACGCGCAGAGCGTCCACGTCCAGACCGGAGTCGGTCTCGTCCAGGATCGCCATCTTCGGCTTCAGCAGCTCCAGCTGCAGGATCTCGTGGCGCTTCTTCTCACCGCCGGAGAAGCCCTCGTTGACGTTGCGCTCGGCGAAGGCCGGGTCGATGGCCAGCCGCTCCATGGCCTCCTTGACCTCCTTCACCCAGGTGCGCAGCTTGGGGGCCTCACCGCGCACGGCGGTGGCGGCGGTGCGCAGGAAGTTGGAGACGGAGACGCCGGGCACCTCGACCGGGTACTGCATGGCGAGGAAGACGCCCGCGCGGGCGCGCTCGTCCACGGACATCTCCAGCACGTCCTCACCGTCGAGGGTGACGGTGCCGGAGGTGATCGTGTACTTGGGGTGGCCCGCCAGCGAGTAGGCGAGCGTGGACTTGCCGGAGCCGTTGGGGCCCATGATGGCGTGCGTCTCGCCCTGCTTCACGGTCAGATCGACACCGCGCAGAATCTCGGTGGGGCCGCTGTCGGTCTCGGCGGAGACGTGCAGGTCGTGGATCTCAAGGGTGGCCATGGGGCTTCAGGACTCCTGGGTGACGGAGACGAGCACGGCCGCGTCCGGGCCGTCTCCTTCGATCTTTACGGGGTACACGGGGACGGGCCGGGTTGCGGGCAGGCCCGAGGGCTTTCCGGTGCGCAGGTCGAAGCTGGAGCCGTGCAGCCAGCACTCGATGGCGCAGTCCTCCACCTCGCCTTCGGAGAGCGAGACGTTGGCGTGGGAGCAGATGTCGTTGATGGCGAACACCTCGCCCTCGGTGCGCACCAGCGAGATCGGCGTGCCATCGATTTCCACCCGCTTGGGGGTGTCGTCTTCCAGCTCGCCGAGGCTCGCGACCTTCACGTAGGCGCTCATGCGACGGACGCTTCCAGCTCGTCGTCGATCTTGGCGAGCAGCCGCTCCTGGACGTCGGGCAGGCCGATCTGCTGGACCAGCTCGGCGAAGAAGCCGCGCACGACCAGACGGCGGGCCTCGTCGGCGGGGATACCGCGCGCCATGAGGTAGAACAGCTGCTCGTCCTCGAAGCGCCCGGTGGCCGAAGCGTGCCCGGCGCCGGCGATCTCGCCCGTCTCGATCTCCAGGTTCGGCACCGAGTCAACGCGGGCGCCGTCGGTGAGGACGAGATTGCGGTTCAGCTCGTAGGTGTCGGTGCCCTCGGCGTTCTTGCGGATCAGCACGTCGCCGATCCACACCGCGTGCGCGTCCTGGCCCTGGAGCGCGCCCTTGTAGGCCACGTTGCTCCGGCAGTTCGGGGCGTCGTGGTCCACGAAGAGGCGGTGCTCCTGGTGCTGCCCGTTGTCGGTGAAGTACAGGCCGTACAGCTCCGCCTCTCCGCCGGGGCCCGCGTAGGTGACGCGCGGGTGCAGGCGCACGACGTCACCGCCGAAGGTGACGACGACGGACTTGAACGTGGCGTCCCGCCCGACCAGCGCGTTGTGCTGGGAGCAGTGCACGGCGGTGTCGGCCCAGTCCTGCACGGAGACGACCGTCAGCTTGGCGTTGTCGCCGAGCACGAACTCCACGTTGGCGGCGCGCACCGCGTCACCGGTGTGGTCCAGGACGAGGACGGCCTCGGCGAAGGCGCCCAGCTCGAAGACGGTGTGCCCGTAGGACACGCCGCCCTCGCCGTGCAGGCCGACGCGGATCGGCTCGTTCAGCACCGCTTCCTTGGGCACGGTGACCACGGTGGCCTGCTCGAAGGCGCTGTAGGCCTGGGCGGCCACCCGGTCCACCGGCTGTCCGGCGCGGCCGAGCCGGGCGTCGTCCCGGCCGACGGTCTCGACGGTGACGCCCTCGGGCGCGGAGATCTCCGCCTTGAGCCCGCCGGACGCCTCCGCGCTGCCGTCGTGCAGGCCGCGCAGCCGCTCCAGCGGGGTGAAGCGCCACTCCTCCTCACGGCCGTGCGGCACCGGGAAGTCCGCCACGTCGAAGGACGGCGGGGCGCTCATCCGGGTGGCGACGGTGGACTCGGCGGCCACCGCGATGGCGCCGGAGGCGGTGGAACCCGCCGGAATCGTCTGCTGAGCCTGGGCCATGGCTGTTCGTACTGCTCTCTTTCTCGGTTCAGGACGCTGTGCGCTCGCGAGGGTGGGGCCGGGTCGGCGTCAGCCGACCGCGCCCTCCATCTGCAGCTCGATCAGCCGGTTGAGCTCCAGGGCGTACTCCATGGGCAGCTCCTTGGCGATCGGCTCGACGAAGCCGCGCACGATCATCGCCATGGCCTCGTCCTCGGCCATGCCCCGGCTCATCAGGTAGAAGAGCTGGTCGTCGCTGACCTTGGAGACGGTGGCCTCGTGGCCCATCGTCACGTCGTCCTCGCGGACATCGACGTAGGGGTAGGTGTCGGAGCGCGAGATGGTGTCCACCAGGAGCGCGTCGCACAGCACGTTGGACTTGGAGTTCTCCGCGCCCTCGGCGATCTCGATCAGACCCCGGTAGGAGGTGCGGCCACCGCCCCGGGCCACCGACTTGGAGACGATGTTGGAGGAGGTGTTCGGCGCCATGTGCACCATCTTGGCGCCCGCGTCCTGGTGCTGGCCCTCACCGGCGAAGGCGACCGAGAGCGTCTCGCCCTTGGCGTGCTCGCCCATCAGGTAGACGGCCGGGTACTTCATCGTCACCTTGGAGCCGAGGTTGCCGTCTACCCATTCCATGGTCGCGCCCTCGTAGGCCACGGCGCGCTTGGTGACCAGGTTGTAGACGTTGTTCGACCAGTTCTGGATCGTCGTGTAGCGGCAGCGCCCGCCCTTCTTGACGATGATCTCCACGACCGCCGAGTGCAGCGAGTCGGAGTTGTAGATCGGCGCGGTGCAGCCCTCGACGTAGTGCACGTAGGCGTTCTCATCGACGATGATCAGCGTCCGCTCGAACTGGCCCATGTTCTCGGTGTTGATCCGGAAGTAGGCCTGGAGCGGGATGTCCACGTGCACGCCCGGCGGCACGTAGATGAAGGAGCCGCCGGACCACACGGCGGTGTTCAGCGCGGCGAACTTGTTGTCACCGGCCGGGATGACCGTGCCGAAGTGCTCCTGGAAGATCTCCGGGTGCTCGCGCAGCGCGGTGTCGGTGTCCAGGAACAGCACGCCCTGGCTCTCCAGGTCCTCACGGATCTGGTGGTAGACGACCTCCGACTCGTACTGGGCGGCGACACCGGCGACCAGACGCTGCTTCTCGGCCTCCGGGATGCCCAGGCGGTCGTAGGTGTTCTTGATGTCCTCCGGCAGGTCCTCCCAGGACTGGGCCTGCTTCTCGGTGGAGCGCACGAAGTACTTGATGTTGTCGAAGTCGATGCCGCTCAGGTCCGAGCCCCAGTTCGGCATGGGCTTCTTCTCGAAGAGCTTGTGCCCCTTCAGGCGGAGCTTCAGCATCCACTCGGGCTCGGACTTCTTGCCGGAGATGTCGCGGACGACCTCCTCGGAGAGTCCGCGCTTGGCCGAGGCACCGGCCGTGTCGGGGTCGGCCCAGCCGTACTCGTAGTTGCCCAGGCCCTCCAGCTCGGGGTGGGCGGTCTCCGTGGGGAGCGTCATGCGGGGTTCCTCCCGGCGGTGCTTGCAGAAGCTGTTGGCGATGCGTGTGCGGTGGCGGTGTTGTCGGCGTGGGCGGCGTGGTCGGCGCGGGCGGCGTGCTCGGCGTTGCCGAGGTGGCCTGGGTGGCCGGTGTGGTCGGCGTCTTCCCCGGCGCCTGGGGGTGCCTTCGGGACGAAGGTGGTGCACACCCCGTCGCCATGGGCGAGGGTGGCCAGACGCTGGACGTGGGTGCCGAGCAGGCGGGAGAAGACCTCCGTCTCCGCCTCGCACAGCTGCGGGAACCGCTCGGCGGCGTGCGCCACCGGGCAGTGGTGCTGGCAGAGCTGCTCACCGGGGGACGCGGGCGCGCTGCGTGCGGTAGCAGCGTACCCGTCCTCGGAGAGCGCTTCGGCCAGGACGCGGGTGCGGTCCCGGGGCGCGGCCTGTGCCAGCCGCTCGCGGTACCGCTCCGTCTGGGCGGCGACCCGGGCGCGGGCGAAGGCGGCCACGGCCTCCTGGCCCCGCGCCCCGCCGCCGGCGGCCTGCGCGATCCAGCGCAGGGCATCGACGGCGAGCTCGTCATACGCCTGGTCGAACGCGTCCCGGCCGGAGCCGGTGAGGGCGAACACCTTGGCGGGACGGCCGCGGCCCCGGTGCCCGTAGACCCGCTGGGCGCGGGCTTCCACCATGCCGTCGGCCACCAGGGCGTCCAGGTGACGGCGCACGGCCGCCTGGGTCAGCGCCAGCCGCTCGGCCAGCTCGGCCGCGGTGGACGGGCCGTGGTCGAGGATGGAGCGGGCCACGCGGTTACGGGTGCCGTGCTGCTCGTCCACAGCGGCGTGCGCACCCGAAGCCGCGGGGGGCACTGTGGCCTCCCGCGTCGTGTGTGCGGCTCCCGTGTTTTTCACAACGTCATTGTTGCGTAATTCCGCGCAAGCGGGCAAGCGGCGGCTGTGACCTGCGCGAATGGGGTGCATCACGTAAGGCGTACCTAACTTCTGGGGCGCCCGGCCGAAGGCTGGGGTGGGACCGGGGGCCGCCCGCCGCGTGCCTAGACTCGGCCGTATGCACGAGAAGGCGGCCGTGGAGGTCGGGGGGCTGGTCAAGCGGTACGGCCGGACCACCGCCGTGGACGGCCTCGACCTCAGCGTCGGCCACGGCAGCGTCACCGCCGTGCTCGGCCCGAACGGCGCGGGCAAGACGACCACCGTGGAGACCTGCGAGGGCTACCGCCGCCCGGACGCCGGAACCGTACGCGTCCTGGGCCTGGACCCCATCGCTGACGCCCGGGAGCTGCGCCCCCGCGTCGGGGTGATGCTCCAAAGCGGCGGTGTCTACCCCGGGGTACGCGCCGGGGAGATGCTGCGGCACCTGGCGAAGCTGCACGCGCGTCCGCTGGACGTCGGCGCGCTCATCGAGCGGCTCGGGCTCGGCTCCTGCGGCCGCACCACCTACCGGCGCCTGTCCGGCGGCCAGCGGCAGCGGCTCGCGCTCGCGCTGGCCGTCGTCGGCCGCCCCGAGGTGGTCTTCCTGGACGAGCCGACGGCGGGCCTGGACCCGCAGGCGCGCCGCGCCACCTGGGACCTGGTGCGCGAGCTGCGCGCCGACGGCGTCACCTGCGTGCTGACCACCCACTTCATGGACGAGGCCGAGGAGCTGGCCGACGCGGTCGCGATCATCGACGCGGGCCGGGTCATCGCCCACGGCACGCCCGAGGAGCTGTGCCGGGGCGGCGCCGAGAACACCCTGCGCTTTACCGGACGCCCCGGACTGGACCTCGGCTCACTGCTGAAGGCGCTGCCGCCGCACACCACCGCGGCCGAGGTGACCCCGGGCACCTACCGGCTGCGCGGCACGGTGGACCCGCAGCTCATCGCCACGGTGACCTCCTGGTGCGCGCAACACGGCGTCCTGCCGGACCGCATCGCGGTCGAGCGGCACACGCTGGAGGACGTCTTCCTGGAGCTGACCGGTAAGGAGCTGCGGTAGTGAGCGGGGTTTCCACGGGCGCGTACGCACCGGCGCCGGGCGCGGCCCCGGCCGGGCGCATGATCGTCGCGCAGGCGCTACTGGAGCTGCGCATGATGCTGCGGCACGGTGAACAGCTGCTGCTCACCGTCGTCATCCCGACCCTGCTGCTGGTGCTGTTCAGCGCGGTGGACGTGGTGGACGTCCCCACCGGCGGCGGGGAGCGCGTGGACTTCTTCGCGCCCGGCGTGCTCGCGCTGGCGGTGCTGTCCACGGCGTTCACCGGGCAGGCGATCGCCACCGGGTTCGAGCGGCGCTATGGGGTGCTCAAGCGGCTGGGCGCGTCGCCCCTGCCGCGCTGGGGGCTGATGACGGCGAAAACCGCCGCCGTGGTCGGCGTCATCGTGCTCCAGGTGGTGCTGCTGAGCGCGGTGGCGCTGGCGCTGGGCTGGTCGCCGCGCGGCAACCCGCTCGCGGTGGCCCTGCTGCTGGTGCTGGGGACGGCGGCGTTCAGCGGGCTGGGGCTGCTGATGGCCGGGACGCTGCGCGCGGAGGCGACGCTCGCGGCGGCGAACCTGGTGTTCCTGCTGCTGATGCTGGGCGGCGGGGTGATCATCCCGCTGGAGCGCTTCCCGGGCGCGGTACAGGGGGTACTGGGCGCGCTGCCGATCACCGCGCTGTCCGACGGGCTGCGCGCGGTGCTCCAGGACGGCGCGGTACTCCCGTGGGCGGACGTCGGCCTCCTCGCCGCGTGGGCGGCGGTGGCGCTGGCGGCCGCCGCCCGCTGGTTCCGCTGGGAGTAGGCGGGCGGCGTCCGTCCGCGCCGCACCGGAAAGCGCCGTCCTACGCCTGTGCCGCGCGCACCCCGGCGGGCAACTGGGACGCGGCCGCCTCGTCGAGCAGCCACCGCACCCGCTCGCGTGCGCTCACCCCGGCCGCCGGTGCCTCCGTCTCCGGCGTGCCGCCCAGCGCGCGGGCGACGGCGTGGGCCTTGCTCTCCCCCGCCACGACGCACCACACCTCGCGCGCCGCGCGGATGGCGGGCAGCGTGAGGGAGACGCGGGTCGGCGGCGGCTTGGGCGAACCGTGGACGCCGACGACCGTGCGCTCGGTCTCCCGCACCCCGGGCAGGCCCGGGAACAGCGAGGCCACGTGGGCGTCGGGGCCGAGGCCGAGCAGCAGCACGTCGAAGGCGGGTACCTTGCTAGCGCTGGCGCCGTCCTCCGGGAGCGCGGCCGCCGCCAGCTCCTCGGCGTACGCGGCGGCGGCCGCGTCGGCGTCGTCGGCGAAGGTGCCGCCAGCGGGCTCCATCGGGTGGACGCGGGCGGGGTCGAGCGGCACGGCGTCCAGCAGCGCCGCGCGGGCCTGCGTCTCGTTGCGCTCCGGGTCACCGGCGGGCAGGAACCGTTCGTCGCCCCACCACACCTCGATGGTGCCCCAGTCGAGGGCATCGCGGTCCGGGGAGGCGGCCAGGGCGGCGAGCACGGCGATGCCGGTGCCGCCGCCGGTGAGCACGACCGAGGCTTCGCCCCGGGCGCTTTGGGCCGTTGCGAGGGCGGTGGCCAGGCGGGCGGCCGTGGCCCGGGCCACCTCGTCGGCGTCCCGGTGGACCACGACCTGCCGGGTGGGAGCCGTCATCGCGCTGCCGCCTTTCCGGATGGGGACTTCTTCGGGTTCCGCCCCCGGGTGGCCTTGGCGGGCTCCCCGCTGTCCGCCGAGTCGTCCGCTGGCGCGCCAGCCGGGGGCGCGCCCAGGTTCTCCAGGCCGTGGCACAGCGCGTGGTGGAACGCCTCGTCCGGGTCCAGCCGCCGCAGCTCCTCGGCGATCAGCTCGGCCGTGCCCCGCCGGTGCAGCGCCACATGCCGGTCGGGCTGCCCGGGGACGGCCAGCGCCGCGAGCCGCCCGTCGGGACGGTCCAGGCAGATCTCGCCGTCCGGGGTGGCCAGGCGCACCGCCGTGATGCCGGGGCCCTGGGAGACCGCGCGCTCGACGGGGACGCCGAGCCGGTCGGCGAGCCACAGCGCCAGCAGCTCGGTGCTGGGGTTGTACTCCTCGCCCTCGACGACGGCCGAGGTCACCCGGATGTCCTGGTGGCCGAGCGGCTTTTGGTCCAGGGCCGCCGCGAGCACGCTGCGCCAGGGGGTGATGCGGGTCCACGCCAGGTCGGTGTCACCGGGCGCGTAGGTCTGCGCGCGGTGGGCGAGGGCGGCCACCGGGTCCTCGGTGGCGGCGGCGTCGGTGATGCGGCGCTGGGCGAGGGTGCCCAGCAGGTCGGCGGCGGGGTTGCCGGGCGCGTCCTCGGGCCACCAGACGACGACGGGCGCGTCCGGCAGCAGTAGCGGCAGCACCACCGAGGAGGCGTGCCCGGCCAGCTCGCCGTGCAGCCGCAGCAGCACCGTCTCACCGGTGCCGGTCTCGCCGCCGAGCCGCACCTCGGCGTCCAGCCGGGCCTGGGCGCGGTCGCGCGGGGAGCGGCCCGGGCGGCGGATGACGACGAGGATGCGCGAGGGGTGCTCGCGCGACGCGTTGCTCGCGGCCTTCAGCGCGTCGTAGTGGTTGCCCTCGTCGGTCACGATGACCAGCGTCAGCACCATACCGACGGCCGGGAACCCGGCCGCCCGCCGCGCCTTGACCAGAGCCGCGTTGATCTGGCTGGACGTGGTGTGCGTGAGGTCGATGTTCATGGCCGCCGCCAGCTCCTACCGTCGCGTGCGAGCATCTCGTCGGCCGCCTTGGGACCCCAGGTCCCGGCGGTATACGGCTCGGGCTTGCCGTGCCGGTCCCAGTACTCCTCGATCGGGTCGAGGATCTCCCAGGAGCGTTCGACCTCCTGGTGTCGCGGGAAGAGGTTGGCGTCGCCGAGCAGGACGTCGAGGATGAGGCGCTCGTACGCCTCCGGGCTGGACTCGGTGAAGGACTCGCCGTAGGCGAAGTCCATCGTCACGTCGCGGATCTCCATCGAGGTGCCGGGCACCTTCGAGCCGAACCGGATGGTGACGCCCTCGTCCGGCTGCACCCGGATGACCAGCGCGTTCTGCCCGAGTTCCTGGGTGTCGGTGGCGTCGAAGGGCGAGTAGGGGGCGCGCTGGAAGACGACGGCGATCTCGGTGACACGCCGCCCGAGCCGCTTGCCGGTGCGCAGGTAGAACGGCACGCCCGCCCAGCGCCGGTTGTCGATCTCCAGCTTGATCGCGGCGAAGGTGTCCGTCTTGGACTGGGGGTCGATGCCCTCTTCTTCGAGGTAGCCGGGCACCTTCTCGCCGCCCTGCCAGCCGGCGGTGTACTGGCCGCGCACGGTGTGCTTGCCGAGGTCGGCCGGAAGCCGGACGGCGTTGAGCACTTTCAGCTTCTCGCGTACCAGCGCCTTGGCGTCGAAGCTGGAGGGCTCCTCCATCGCGGTGAGCGCGAGGAGTTGCAGCAGGTGGTTCTGGAGCACGTCGCGGGCGGAGCCGATGCCGTCGTAGTAGCCCGCGCGGCCGCCGATGCCGATGTCCTCGGCCATGGTGATCTGCACGTGGTCCACGTAGGAGCGGTTCCACAGCGGTTCGAACAGAGTGTTGGCGAACCGCAGGGCGAGGATGTTCTGAACCGTCTCCTTGCCCAGGTAGTGGTCGATGCGGAAGACCTCGCTGGCGCGGAACACGCCGTGGATGACCTCGTTGAGCTCCTGCGCGCTCTTCAGGTCGTGCCCGAACGGCTTCTCCACCACCGCGCGGCGCCAGGACCCGGTGGGCGCGTCGGACAGGCCGTGCTCCTTGAGCTGCTGGACGACGGTGGGGAAGAACCGGGGCGGCACCGAGAGGTAGAAGGCGAAGTTGCCGCCGGTGCCGCGTTCCTTGTCCAGCTCCTGGATGGTGTTCTTCAGCGTCGCGAAGGCGGCGTCGTCGTCGAAGACGCCGGGCACGAAGCGCATGCCCTGGGCGAGCTGCTGCCAGACCTCCTCGCGAAACGGCGTCCTGGCGTGCTCCTTGACGGCGTCGTGGACGACCTGGGCGAAGTCCTCGTGCTCCCAGTCGCGGCGGGCGAAGCCGACCAGGGAGAAGCCCGGCGGCAGCAGGCCGCGGTTGGCCAGGTCGTAGACGGCGGGCATGAGCTTCTTGCGGGAGAGGTCGCCGGTGACGCCGAAGATGACCAGGCCCGACGGCCCCGCGATGCGCGGGAGCCGCCGGTCCTGGGCGTCACGCAGCGGGTTGCCGGGGGCTGCCGCGGCGGCTGCGTCGCTGCTCACCTCGTTACAGCTCCTTCGGTGCGAGGCGTTCGAGCTCGGCCTGGGTGGAGGTGAGCAGGTCGTTCCAGGACGCCTCGAACTTCTCCACCCCCTCCCGCTCCAGCAGGGCCACGACCTCGTCGTAGGAGATGCCGAGCTTCTCCACCGCGTCGAGGTCCGCGCGGGCCTGCTCGTAGGTGCCGCGGACGGTGTCGCCGGTGATCTCGGCGTGGTCGGCGGCGGCCTCCAGCGTGGCCTCCGGCATGGTGTTGACCGTGTCGGGGGCGACCAGCTCGGTGACGTAGAGGGTGTCCGGGTAGGCCGGGTCCTTCACGCCGGTCGAGGCCCACAGGGGGCGCTGGACGTTGGCGTTCTTGGCCTCCAGCGCCTTCCAGCGGTCGGAGGCGATGACCTCCTCGTACGCCTGGTAGGCCAGGCGGGCGTTGGCCAGGGCCGCCTTGCCGCGCAGCGCCGTGGCCTGCTCGGTGCCCAGCGCGTCCAGCCGCTGGTCGATCTCGGTGTCCACGCGGGAGACGAAGAACGACGCCACGGAGTGGATCTTGGAGATGTCCAGGCCCTTGGCGTCGGCCTGCTCCAGGCCGGTCAGGTAGGCGTCCATCACCTGGCGGTAGCGCTCCAGCGAGAAGATGAGCGTGACGTTGACGCTGATGCCGCTGGCGATCGTCTGGGTGATGGCGGGCAGTCCGGCGAGCGTGGCCGGGATCTTGATCAGCGTGTTCGGCCGGTCCACCAGCCAGGCGAGCTGGCGGGCCTCGGCGACCGTGGCCCGGGTGTTGTGCGCCAGGCGCGGGTCCACCTCGATGGAGACCCGGCCGTCCCGGCCGCCGGTGGCGTCGAAGACGGGGCGCAGGATGTCGGCCGCGTCCCGCACGTCGGCGCAGGTGATCATGCGCAGCGCCTCCTCCACGGAGACGCGGCGGAAGGCGAGGTCGCCGACCTGCTGCTCGTAGCCCTCGCCGGCGGAGATCGCCTTCTGGAAGATCGAGGGGTTGGTGGTGACGCCCACGACGTGCTGCTGGTCCAGCAGCTCCGCCAGGTTGCCGGACGTGATGCGCTCACGCGACAGGTCGTCCAGCCAGATCGCCACGCCTTCGTCGCTGAGGCGCTTGAGTGCGTCTGTCATGGGAAATGCCTCTTCCTGCTCGTCGCTTGTCGGGTACGGGCCTCAGCGCGCGGCTGCCACGGACTCGCGGGCGGCGGCGGCGACCGCCTCGCCGGTGAGACCGAACTCCCGGTACAGGGTCTTGTAGTCGGCCGAGGCGCCGAAGTGCTCCAGCGAGACGATCCGGCCCGCGTCACCGGTGTAGCGGTGCCAGGACTGCGCCACGCCCGCCTCGACGGCCACCCGGGCACGCACCGCGGGCGGCAGCACCGCGTCCCGGTAGGTCTGGTCCTGCTCCTCGAACCACTCCACGCACGGCATGGACACCACCCGGGCCCTGATCCCCTCGGCGGCCAGCTCCTCGCGCGCGGCCACCGCGAGCTGCACCTCGGAGCCGGTGCCGATGAGCAGGACGTCGGGCTCGCCGCCCTCGGCCTCCAGCAGCACGTAGCCGCCCTTGGCCGCGTCCGGGTCGGGCGCGTAGGTGGGCACGTTCTGCCGGGTGAGGGCGATGCCGTGGGGTGCCGGGTGGATCGCGTGGCGCTCCATGATCTCCGCCCACACCGTCGCCGTCTCGTTCGCGTCGGCGGGACGGACGACGTTCAGGCCCGGGATGGCGCGCAGCGCGGACAGGTGCTCGACCGGCTGGTGGGTGGGGCCGTCCTCGCCCAGGCCGATGGAGTCGTGCGTCCACACGTAGGTGACCGGCGTCTTCATCAGCGCGGCCAGCCGCACGGCCGGGCGCATGTAGTCGGAGAACACCAGGAAGGTGCCGCCGTAGATGCGGGTGTTGCCGTGCAGTGCGACACCGTTCATCACCGCGCCCATGGCGTGCTCGCGGATGCCGTAGTGCACGGTGCGGCCGTAGGCGTCGGCGCCGGGCAGCGGGTTGCCGGACGGCAGGAACGAGGTCTCGGCGATGGTGGTGTTGTTGGAGCCCGCCAGGTCGGCCGAGCCGCCCCACAGCTCCGGCAGCACCGGGGCGAGCGCCTTGAGCACCGCGCCGGACGCCTTGCGGGTGGCCACGTCCTTGCCCGGCTCGAAGGTGGGCAGCTCCGCGCGCCAGCCCTCCGGCAGCCGCCGCTCGCGCACCCGGTCCCAGGTGGCGGCGCGCTCGGGGTGGTTGCCGCGCCAGACGGCCACCTCCTTGTCCCAGGCGGCCTTGGCCTGCTCGCCGCGCTCCAGCGCCTGCCGGGTGTGCGTCAGCACCTCGCCGGGGACCTCGAAGCTCGCCTGTGGGTCGAAGCCCAGGACGCGCTTGGTGGCCGCGACCTCCTCCGCGCCGAGCGCCGAGCCGTGCGCGGCCTCGGTGTTCTGCGCGTTCGGCGCGGGCCAGGCGATGATGGAGCGGGCCGCGATCAGCGAGGGGCGCGAGGTCTCCGCCTTGGCGGCCTGGAACGCCTCGAACAGCGCCTTCGGGTCGAGGTCGCCGTTCTCGGCCTCCGCCACGCGCTGCACGTGCCAGCCGTACGCCTCGTACCGCTTCAGGGTGTCTTCGGAGACGGCCGTCTCGGTGTCGCCCTCGATGGAGATGTGGTTGTCGTCCCACAGCATCACCAGGTTGCCGAGCTTCTGGTGCCCGGCGAGCGAGGACGCCTCGGCGGCCACACCCTCCTGGAGGTCGCCGTCACCGCACAGCACCCAGATGGTGTGGTCGAACGGCGACTCGCCCTCGGGTGCCTCGGGGTCGTACAGGCCGCGCTCGTAGCGGGCGGCCATCGCCATGCCCACCGCGTTGCCGATGCCCTGGCCGAGCGGGCCCGTCGTCGTCTCCACGCCCGTGGTGTGGTGCACCTCCGGGTGGCCCGGCGTCTTGCTGCCCCAGGTGCGGAACGCCTTCAGGTCCTCCAGCTCCAGGCCGTAGCCAGCCAGGTAGAGCTGGATGTAGAGGGTGAGGCTGGAGTGGCCGACGGAGAGGACGAAGCGGTCCCGGCCCGTCCAGTGCGAGTCGGCCGGGTCGTGCTTCATCACCTTCTGAAACAGCACGTAGGCCGCCGGGGCCAGGCTCATCGCCGTGCCGGGATGGCCGTTGCCGACCTTCTGCACGGCGTCCATCGCCAGCACCCGGGCCGTATCGACGGCCCGCTGGTCGAGGTCGGTCCAAGAGAGCGTCTCGGCTTCTGTAGTGGTCGGCTTGTTACTCACCCTGGCTCAGGGCTCCTCTCCGCGTACGAAAAAGCCGGTGACCTGACCCTTCACCGCGCGCTGCCGAGCCTACCGCCGACTGTGCCCGCGCCCCCGCAGGTGTTCGGACGGTGAACACCGGCCCAGTACCCACTGCTGGTCAACCCTCACCTGCGCGCCGGTATTTCTCCCGGCGGGAAAGCCACGACGGCCCGCGAACGCCCCACACATCCCGCCCGGCAGCGGAAGGCCACGGGAAAGGCGGCGAGCGGGAGTGGTCAACACGGCCCACCCCCCGGGCGGACGACGCAGGGCCGCCGTCTAAAGTGGCGTGGTACGTGAGAGCCGTCCGGCGCTTGCCGGTGGCCTCACCCGTTCCGCGCGGCGCGAGCCGCGGATGTCACTTGTGATCAGGGGTGTTCGTGACGGCCGTCGAATCCCGCCCTGCGGGGGTGCTCGCGCCGAACCAGGAGAGCCGAGCGCCGTTTCCGGCCCGGGTCAAGGCGTACATCGCCCTCACCAAGCCGCGCATCATCGAACTGCTCCTGATCACGACCGTCCCGGTGATGTTCCTGGCCGCTCAGGGCGTGCCGGACCTGGGACTGGTGGTGGCCACCTGCGTCGGCGGCTACCTCTCCGCGGGCGGCGCGAACGCGCTGAACATGTACATCGACCGCGACATCGACGCGCTGATGACGCGCACCGCGCAGCGCCCCCTGGTCACCGGCGTCCTCACGCCCCGGGAAGGGCTGGTTTTCGGCCTGGCCCTGGGGGTCACGTCCACGCTGTGGTTCGGCTTCCTGGTCAACTGGCTGTCGGCCGCGCTGGCGCTGGGCGCACTGCTGTTCTACGTCGTCGTCTACACCCTGCTGCTCAAGCGCCGCACCGCGCAGAACATCGTGTGGGGCGGCATCGCGGGCTGCATGCCGGTGCTGATCGGCTGGTCCTCGGTGACGAACGAGGTCAGCTGGGCCGCCGTGGTGCTGTTCCTGGTGATCTTCTTCTGGACGCCGCCGCACTACTGGCCGCTGTCGATGAAGGTCAAGGACGACTACGCGCGCGTCGGCGTGCCGATGCTTCCGGTCGTCGCCTCCAACCGGGTGGTGGCACGGCAGATCGTGCGCTACAGCTGGGTCATGGTCGGCGTCTCGCTGCTGCTCTGGCCGCTGGGCTACGTCGGCTGGTTCTACACCGCCGTCGCGCTGGCCGCGGGCGGCTGGTGGCTGTGGGAGGCGCACGCGCTGCAGTCGCGGGCGAAGGCGGGCGTCACGGGCGCGAAGCTCAAGGAGATGCGCCTGTTCCACTGGTCCATCACCTACGTCTCCCTGCTGTTCATCGCCGTGGCCGTGGACCCCTTCCTGCGCTGACCGCCCCGCCCGGCTCCGGACGTGGCGCACACCACGTGCGCCGGGTTCAGTACCGGCGAGTAGCATCGGGATATGGCTGAAACGCAGGACAACGGGACGACCAACACGACCGGAACCGCCGAGCCCGAGGCCCCGGCGGCCCACGCCCGGGCCGAGCGGCACGCGGCCCGGCTGGCCAAGCAGATCACCGCGTTCACACGGCGGCACGGCGGCAGCGCCGAGGGGCAGCTCGCCTACGTCGGGCAGCGCGGGGTGCGCATCGTGCTCGTCGGCCAGGACGGCGCCTGGGGCGACCTGATGGCCCCGAGCCACGCCATCGCCGAGCAGGCGGTGAAGCGGGCGGGCATCACGGTGCACGAGCACTTCGACGGTGAGATGGCCGCGAAGGTGCGCACCGGGCCGTACGAGTGGTCGCGGATGGCGGGCATGCAGATCGGCGGCCCGAGCAACACCTGACGGCCGCGCGGCCGCCCGCTCGGCAGGCTGCTTGTTCTCTCCAGCGGCGCGCGGGCGCGGCCCGGGGCTCTGTTGCCTGGTGGCGCGCCCGCGGGCGTTGCGCGCCTGCGGGCGGCTACGCGCTGGAGCCGACGGCGGGGCGGGACGCGGCGGCGGGCTGGGCGGGGTTTTGCGCGGCGGGCGCCTCCCCGGGGCCGGGGAGCACCGGCGGGGCGCCGCGCTCGCGCAGGCCGAGCCACACCCGCAGCACCGCGATCCACACCAGCGTCGAGCCGAGCAGGTGGATGCCGACCAGGACCTCGGGCACGTCGGTGAGGTACTGGGCGTAGCCGACGACGATCTGCGAGGCCAGCACGATCAGCAGGTCCCGCACCCGGGAGCGCGGCCGGGCCGGGGCGTCCACCGCGCGCAGGGCAGCCCACAGGGCGACGGTCAGGGCGACGACGAGCCAGGCCGAGGCGGCGTGCACCCGGGTGATCGTCTCCCAGGCGACGAACTCCATGCGCGGCACCTCGCTGCTGTCCCCGGCGTGCGGCCCGGCGCCGGTGACCACGGTGCCGACGACGATCAGCACCACCGTCGCCGCCAGCAGCGCGCCACCGAGCTGACGCACCCGGGTTCCCACCAGCGGGCGGGGGGCCTCGTCCCCCTCGCGGGCGCGCAGCCAGGTGAGGGTGGTGACGGTGAGCAGTGCCGTGGCCAGCAGGAAGTGCCCGGCGACGGTGTAGGGGTTCAGCTTCAGCAGCACCGTGACGCCGCCCATGAGGGCGTTGGCCACCACGATCCAGAACTGCGTCCAGGCCAGCCGGGTCAGCCCGGGGCGGCGCGGCTTCGCGCTGCGGGCGGCGACGATGGCCCAGCCGACCGCCGCGCACAGCACGTACGTCAGCATGCGGTTGCCGAACTCGATGGCACCGTGCAGGCCCATCTCGGGGGTGGCGAAGAGGCTGTCGCCGGTGCACTTGGGCCAGGTGTCGCAGCCCAGCCCGGAGCCGGTCAGCCGCACCGCGCCGCCGGTGACGACGATGAGCACGCTCATGAGCACGGCGGACAGGGTGGCGCGCTCCAGGACCCGCTGCGTGGGGGTCCAGCGGGCGGCGACGTACGCGAGGGGGTTACGCGCGGCTTCGAGCAGTTTGGGCACCCGACCATGGTAGGCGCAGGCTTGTGCACCCGTTCACGAGGGGGTGGGCGGCGCGGGCCGGTATGGGGCACGTACCGGCCCGCGCCGTCCTGGCCGGGGCGTCAGCGACCGCGCAGCTCGCGGTAGCGGGCGACCAGGGCGGACGTCGAGCCGTCCAGCCCGGGCACCTCGGCGCCTGCGGTCAGGGCGGGCTCGACCCGCTTGGCGAGCACCTTGCCCAGCTCGACACCCCACTGGTCGAAGGAGTCGATGCCCCAGACCGCGCCCTGGACGAACACCTTGTGCTCGTACAGCGCGACCAGCTGGCCCAGCACGGACGGGGTGAGGGCGGAGGCGAGGATCGTCGTCGTCGGGCGGTCGCCGGGGAACGTGCGGTGCGGCACCTGCTCCTCGGGAACGCCCTCGGCGCGCACCTCCCCGGCCGTCTTGCCGAACGCCAGCGCCTGGCCCTGGGCGAAGAGGTTCGCCATCAGCAGGTCGTGCTGCGCGCGCAGCGGACCCAGCTCGGCGACGGGCTCGGCGAAGCCGATGAGGTCGGCCGGGACGAGCTTGGTGCCCTGGTGCAGCAACTGGTAGTAGGCGTGCTGCCCGTTGGTGCCGGGGGTGCCCCAGACGACCGGGCCCGTCTGCCAGTGGACCGGGCGGCCCGCACGGTCCACGGACTTGCCGTTGGACTCCATGTCCAGCTGCTGGAGGTAGGCGGTGAACTTCGCCAGGTAGTGCGAGTACGGCAGCACGGCGTGCGCCTGCGCGTCGTGGAAGCCGCCGTACCAGACGCCGAGCAGGCCGAGCAGCAGCGGCGCGTTGGCCTCGGCGGGCGCGGTGCGGAAGTGCTCGTCCATGAGGTGGAAGCCGTCGAGCATCTCGCGGAACCGCTCCGGGCCGATGGCCACCATCAGCGACAGGCCGATGGCCGAGTCGTAGGAGTAGCGGCCGCCGACCCAGTCCCAGAACTCGAACATGTTGGCGGTGTCGATGCCGAACTTCGCCACCTCACCGGCGTTGGTGGAGACGGCGACGAAGTGCCGGGCCACGGCCTCCTCGCCGGCGCCCAGACCGTCCAGCAGCCAGGTGCGCGCGGCGTGGGCGTTGGTGATCGTCTCGATGGTGGTGAACGTCTTGGAGGCGACGACGAACAGCGTCTCGGCCGGGTCCAGGCCGCGCACCGCCTCGTGCAGGTCGGCGCCGTCAACGTTGGAGACGAAGCGGAAGTCCAGGTCCCGCTGGGTGTAGGGGCGCAGCACCTCGTAGGCCATGGCGGGCCCCAGGTCCGAGCCGCCGATGCCGATGTTGACCACGGTGCGGATGCGGCGGCCGGTGTGGCCGGTCCACGCGCCGGAGCGGACCTGCTCGGCGAAGTGGGCCATCTGGTCCAGCACGGCGTGCACCGCCGGGACGACGTTCTCCCCGTCCACCTCGATGACCGCGTCCCGGGGGGCGCGCAGGGCGACGTGCAAGGCGGCGCGGTTCTCGGTGACGTTGATCTTCTCGCCCCGGAACATGGCGTCGCGCAGCGCGGCGACCCCGGTGGCGTCCGCGAGGGCGCGCAGCAGGGCCAGCGTCTCGTCGGTGACCAGGTGCTTGCTGTAGTCCAGATACAGGTCGCCGGCCTCGACGCGGAAGCGCTCCGGGCGCGCCGGGTCGGCGTCGAACAGGCCGCGCAGGTGGAGTGTGCCGGTCTGCTTGCGGTGTTCCGCGAGTGCGGCCCACTGAGGCAGCCGGTCCAGACGTTCGCCGTTCATGTGGTGAATGCCCCTCGTGATCGTCGTTCCCCGCCGTGACGACTCTATGGGGCGCCCCGCACGAGGTTCACCTCCGACCCTCCCGCCGGGGGCTCCCACGGGGAAGGGGCTACAGCTCGCCGCGCAGCTTGGCGAGCGCTTCGGCGAGGATCGCTTCGCCGTCGGCGTCGCTGCGGCGCTCCCGTACGTACGCCAGGTGCGTCTTGTACGGCTCCGTGCGGGGCGGGGCCGGCGGGTTGTCCTGGTCCTGCCCGGCGGGGAATCCGCACCGGGGGCAGTCCCACGTGTCGGGTACCTGTGCGTCGCTGGCGAAGCTCGGCTGCGTCTCGTGCCCGCCCGCACACCAGAAGGAGACGCGCAGGCGGGGCGCGGATTCGCCGCGCTCGGCCTCGCCCATCGGCCCGGCACCCACCCGGCTGCCCCGGATCGCGTTGCCACCTGCCACGGTAGTCACTCCTGCCTCACGCGTGCTGCGAGTCATCCCCGTTGATGTAGGGCCCAACGCGCGTCCCCTGGCGGGAGTTACCCTCCGGGCGGAACGCGGTCCTCATGATAGGCAGCAAGCGGCCACCCCTGTCAGTACCGCGTCAGCACCGGGCAGGGAGGTTCAGGACTTGATCATGATCCCGAGGGCCACGATCACCGCGAACCAGATGAGGCCGACGACGACCGTGATCCGGTCCAGATTGCGCTCGGCGACCGAGGAGCCGCCGACCGAGGACTGCATGCCGCCACCGAACATGTCGGACAGACCGCCGCCCTTGCCCTTGTGCATCAGGACCAGCAGCAGCAGCAGACCGCTGAAGATGATCAGGGCGATCGTCAGACCCAGTTCCACGGTTGACCAACTTTCGGGCTTTCGGGCTTTTCGGGCTATCGGGCTTCACCACAACGGACGGTGAGGGACACAGCCTACGACGGGAGCGGCCCGCCAGCCCAGCCCGGCCACCTGGGCCGGTACCGGGCGGCGGGCCGCACGCCGGGCCTTACTGGTCGCGGAAGCGGACGATCTTGACGAACTCGTCCACGTCCAGGGAGGCGCCGCCGATCAGCGCACCGTCCACGTCGGGCTGCGCCATGATCGCGGCGACGTTGCCGGACTTCACCGAGCCGCCGTACTGGATGCGCACCCCCGCCGCCAGCTCCTCACGGTAGAGCTCGGCGAGACGGCCGCGGATGGCCTGGCACACCTCCTGCGCGTCCTCGGGGGTGGCGACCTCACCGGTGCCGATGGCCCACACCGGCTCGTAGGCGATGACGAGGGTGGCCGCGTCGTCGGCGGAGACACCGGCCAGCGCGCCGTCGAGCTGGGCCAGGGTGTGCGCGACGTGCTCACCCGCCTTGCGCACTTCCAGCCCCTCGCCGACGCACAGGATCGGGGTGAGGCCGTGCGCGAAGGCGGCCTTGACCTTGGCGTTGCACAGCTCGTCGGTCTCAGCGTGGTACTGGCGGCGCTCGGAGTGGCCGACGAGGGCGTAGGTGCAGCTCAGCTTGGCCAGCATCGGGCCGCTGACCTCGCCGGTGTAGGCGCCCGACTCGTGCGCGGAGATGTCCTGGGCGCCGTAGGTGATCTTCAGCTTGTCGCCGTCCACCAGGGTCTGCACCGAGCGCAGGTCGGTGAAGGGCGGCAGGACGGCGACGTCCACACCGGCGTAGTCCTTGTCCGCGAGCGCGAACGCGAGCTTCTGGACGTGGGCGATGGCCTCCAGGTGGTTGAGGTTCATCTTCCAGTTGCCCGCCATGATGGGCGTACGGGAACTCATGCGGTGCGATCCTCCAGTGCGGCGAGGCCGGGCAGCGTCTTGCCTTCGAGGTATTCGAGGCTCGCGCCGCCGCCGGTCGAGATGTGGCCGAAAGCGTTCTCGTCGAAGCCCAGGATGCGCACGGCCGCGGCGCTGTCCCCACCGCCGACGACGGTGAAGGCCGGGCTGTCGAGCAGGGCGCGGGCAAGCGCGCGGGTGCCTTCGGCGTAGTCGGGATGTTCGAAGACGCCCATGGGCCCGTTCCAGAACACGGTGGCCGCGTCCGCGAGCTTCGCGGCGTACAGCTTGCGCGTCTCGGGCCCGAGGTCCAGGCCCTCCAGCTCGCCGGGGATGGCGTCGGCGGCGACGGTCACCGGGTGGGCGGGGGCCTTCGTCTTCAGATCGGGGAAGCCGTCGGCGGCCAGGACATCGACGGGGAGGACGAACTCCACGCCGCGCTCGGCGGCCCGCTCCAGGTAGCCGCGCACGGCCGGGACCTGGTCCTCCTGGAGCAGCGACTTGCCGACGTCGTGGCCCTGCGCCTTCAGGAAGGTGTAGGCCATGCCGCCGCCGACGAGGATGCGGTCGGCCTTCTCCAGCAGGTGCTCGATCACGCCGAGCTTGTCGGAGACCTTCGCGCCGCCGAGCACGACGACGTAGGGGCGCCCCACGTCCTCCGTCAGCTTCTTCAGCACACCGACCTCGGTGGCGATCAGGCCGCCCGCGGCGTGCGGGAGCCGCGCCGGGAGGTCGTAGACGGAGGCGTGCTGACGGTGTACGGCGCCGAAGCCGTCCCCGACGTAGGCGTCCGCGAGCGCGGCCAGCTCGTCCGCGAAGGCGGCGCGCTCGGCGTCGTCCTTGCTGGTCTCGCCCGGGTTGAAGCGCAGGTTCTCCAGCAGCGTGACCCCGCCGTCGCCCAGGGAGGCGACGGTGGCCTTCGCGCTGTCCCCCACCGTGTCCGCCGCGAACGCGACGTCCTGCCCCAGCAGCTCACCCAGGCGCCGGGCGACCGGGGCGAGCGAGTACCGCGGGTCCGGCGCGCCCTGCGGGCGGCCGAGGTGCGAGGCGACGACCACGCGCGCACCGGCGTCGGCGAGGCGCTTGATCGTCGGGACGGCGGCCCGGATGCGGCCGTCGTCGGTGATGGTGTCCCCGTCGAGCGGGACGTTCAGATCGGCGCGGACCAAGACCCGCTTGCCGGTGACGCCGTCCGCGACGAGTTCGTCGATCGTCTTCATGGTGGTGGATTCGGCTCCTTGAGATCAGCCCTGCGACAGGGTGCGAGGCCCGCACGGCGCGCCGGTGCGCCGCCCGGGCCTCGTCCCGGTCACTTCTCGGTGCCCTGCGGACCGCGGGCCACGGTCAGCTACAGCTGGTTGCCCACGAAGAGGGTGAGGTCCACCAGACGGTTGGAGTAGCCCCACTCGTTGTCGTACCAGCCGACGATCTTGACCTGCTTGCCCATGACCATCGTCAGCGACGAGTCGAAGGTGCAGGAGGCGGGCCAGTTGACGATGTCGGAGGAGACGATCGGGTCGGAGGTGTACTCCAGGATGCCCTTCAGCTCGCCCTCGGCGGCCTTCTGGAAGGCGTTGTTGACCTCGTCCCTGGTGACCTCGCGGTCCAGCTCGACCACCAGGTCGGTCACCGAGCCGGTGGGCACGGGCACGCGCATCGCGATGCCGTCGAGCTTGCCCTGAAGCTGCGGCAGCACCAGCGCGGTGGCCTTCGCGGCGCCGGTGGAGGTGGGGATGATGTTCTCCGCCGCGGCACGGGCGCGGCGCAGGTCCTTGTGCGGGAAGTCCAGGATGCGCTGGTCGTTGGTGTAGGCGTGGACCGTCGTCATCATGCCCTTGACGATGCCGAAGCTCTCGTCGAGCACCTTGGCCATCGGCGCCACGCAGTTGGTGGTGCAGGAGGCGTTGGAGATGACGTGGTGCTGGCCCGCGTCGTAGGCGTCGTTGTTGACGCCCATCACCACGGTGATGTCCTCCTCCTTGGCCGGGGCCGAGATTAGGACCTTCTTGGCGCCGCCCGCCAGGTGCTTGGCGGCGTCCGCACGCTGGGTGAAGATGCCGGTGGACTCGACGACGACATCGACGCCCAGCTCGCCCCAGGGGATGTCGGCCGGGTCGCGCTCGGAGAGCACCTTGACGGTCTTGTCACCAACGGTGATCGTGTCGGCGGTGTGCGTCACCTCGTCCTTGAGGCGACCGAGGATGGAGTCGTACTTGAGCAGATGCGCGGTGGTCGCGGTGTCACCCAGGTCGTTGACAGCCACGATCTCGATGTCCGCACCCTGCTCCAGGAGCGCGCGGAAGTAGTTACGGCCGATGCGGCCGAAGCCGTTGATGCCTACGCGGATCGTCACGAACCGATCTCCTCGTTGGTGCGCCGGCGAAGGACGCCGACGAGCGTATAGGGATGTCCCCGACCGCCTCCGACCCTACCGCGCGAAATCCTTCCGGGTGACATCGGCCATACCGGGCGAGGCCGGGTCCGCGCCGGCTGTGGTTCACCTTCGGCGGGGGACGTCCCGGCCCCCGCCCCTCCCCGGAACGCAGGGCTCCGCCCCCGTGCCCCCAAGAGCGACGCCACCGCTGCCCGCACTGACCCCGACGCCCCCTGGGAGGCGCCCCGCAGGTCGCCCGCCGCACCGGCCGGCCCGGCCCGGGTCAGCCCACCATCTCCTCGGTCAGTGTGGCCTCCGTGCCGGGGATGCCGAGGTCACTGGCGCGCTTGTCAGCCATCGCCAGCAGGCGGCGGATGCGGCCCGCCACCGCGTCCTTCGTCAGCGGCGGGTCGGCGAGCGCGCCCAGCTCCTCCAGCGACGCCTGCTTGTGCTCCATGCGCAGCCGCCCGGCCGCGGCCAGGTGCTCGGGAACGTCGTCGGCGAGGATCTCCAGCGCCCGCTGCACCCGCGCCCCGGCGGCCACCGCGGCGCGCGCCGAGCGGCGCAGGTTCGCGTCGTCGAAGTTGGCCAGCCGGTTCGCCGTCGCCCGCACCTCGCGGCGCATGCGGCGCTCCTCCCAGGCGAGCACCGACTCGTGCGCACCCAGCCGCGTCAACAGCGCGCCGATCGCGTCACCGTCCCGGACGACGACGCGGTCCACGCCGCGCACCTCGCGGGCCTTGGCCGGGATCTGGAGCCGCCGTGCCGCGCCGACGAGCGCGAGCGCCGCCTCGGGGCCCGGGCAGGTGACCTCCAGCGAGGAGGAGCGGCCCGGTTCGGTGAGCGAGCCGTGCGCGAGGAAGGCACCGCGCCAGGCGGCTTCCGCGTCGCACGTGGCGCCGGAGACGACCTGCGGGGGCAGTCCGCGGATCGGGCGGCCGCGCCCGTCCACCAGCCCGGTCTGCCGGGCGAGCTGGTCCCCGCCCGCGACCACCCGCACGACGTAGCGGCTGCCGCGCCGCAGCCCGCCGGGGGCCATCACCACCAGGTCGGACGAATGGCCGAAGATCTCCAGGATGTCCTTGCGCAGGCGGCGCGCCGCGATGCCGGTGTCCAGCTCGGCCTCGATGACGATGCGCCCGCTGACCAGGTGCAGCCCGCCGGCGAACCGCAGGATGGAGGAGACCTCCGACTTCCGGCAGCAGGTCCGCGTCACGGGAAGCCGCGAGATCTCGTCCTTCACCGCTGCCGTCATCGCCATGGGCCGATCCTTCCATGCATCCGGAAAATACGGTCGTACGCGGCGGCCAGCCGTACCGGGTCGTGGCGCGCGGTCTGACCGGGCGCGGCAACCCGCGCCAGTTCCACCGTGCCGCCCAGCCGCTCGGCGGCCTCGCGCAGACTCTGCTGGTCGGGCACAGCATCCTCGTCCGCCAGCACGACGTCGAAGGTGAGTTTAGGGGCGTGTCGGGCCAAAACCTCCACATGACGCTGCGGGGAAAAACCGGCTGTTTCCCCCGGCTGCGGGGCGAGGTTCAGCGAGAGCACCTTGCGCGCCCGGGTCTCGGCCAGCGCCCCGAGCAGTTCGGGGACCAGCAGATGGGGGATCACCGAGGAGAACCAGGAGCCGGGGCCGAGAACGACCCAGTCGGCGTCCAGCACCGCTTCGACCACCTCGGGCACCGCCGGCGGGTCGGTGGGCACCAGGCGCACTTCCCGCACCTCGCCCGGGGTGAGCGCGACGGTGGCCTGGCCGACGACGGTGGTGACGCGGTCGGGCAGCGCCGGGTCGTGCCCGCGCACCTGGGCCTGGAGCTGGAGCGGGACGGCGGACATGGGCAGCACGCGGCCCTGCGCGCCGAGCAGCTTGCCCACGAGGTCGAGGGCGGCGACGTGGTTGCCCAGCTGCTCCCACAGCGCGACGATCAGCAGGTTGCCGACGGCGTGACCGCGCAGTTCGCCCTCTCCGGCGAACCGGTGCTGCACGACGCGGGCCCAAGTCTGCCCCCACTCGTCGTCCCCGCACAGCGCGGCCAGCGCCTTGCGCAGGTCTCCGGGCGGCAGCACGTCGAGTTCGGCGCGCAGCCGCCCGCTGGAGCCGCCGTCGTCGGCGACGGTGACGACGGCGGTGAGGTCGCCGGTGATGCGGCGCAGCGCGGTGAGCGAGGCGGACAGGCCCATGCCGCCGCCCAGCGCCACCACCTTGGGCTGGCCCTTGCTCCCCGGGAGCAGCCTGCGGCGGCGCAGGCGCAGGGAACGGCCGGCGACCGAGCTCATTCGCGTCCCATGTCCCGGTGGACGACGACGGTCTCCACGCCCTCCGCCGACAGCCTGCGGCCCAGCCGCTCGCTCATGGCGACGCTGCGGTGCTTGCCGCCGGTGCAGCCGATGGCGATGGTGACGTAGCGCTTGCCCTCGCGCCGGTATCCGGCGGCCACGAGCTGGAGGAGTTCGGCGTAGCGGTCAAGGAACTCCTTGGCCCCGGGCTGGTCGAAGACGTAGTCGGCCACCTCGGGGCTGGTGCCGGTGAAGGGGCGCAGCTCGGGCACCCAGTGCGGGTTGGGCAGGAAGCGGCAGTCGGCGACCAGGTCGGCGTCCACCGGCAGGCCGTACTTGTAGCCGAAGGACATCACCGTGGCCCGCAGCTCGGGTTCCTCGTCCCCGGCGAACTGGGCGTCCATCTTGGCGCGCAGTTCGTGCACGTTGAGGCTGGAGGTGTCGATCACCAGGTCGGCGTCGCCGCGCAGCTCGCGCAACAGGTCGCGCTCGGCGGCGATGCCGTCCACGATGCGGCCGTCGCCCTGCAGCGGGTGCGGGCGGCGCACCGACTCGAAACGGCGCACCAGCGCGTCGTCGGACGCCTCCAGGAAGACGGTGCGCCGGGTGACGCGCTTGGCCTCCAGGTCGGCCAGCGACTCCTTGAGGTTTTCGAAGAAGCGGCGCCCGCGGACGTCCACGACGACGGCGATGCGGGCGACGTTGCCCTGCGAGCGGGCGCCGAGGTCCACCATGGTGGAGATCAGGGCGGGCGGCAGGTTGTCCACGACGAACCAGCCGAGGTCTTCCAGGCACTTGGCGGCGGTGCTGCGGCCCGCGCCGGACATGCCGGAGATGATCACCAGCTCGGGGATCGTCACCTTCTCGGCGCCGTTGCCCTCGGCTGCCGGCGTGGCCGTGTTCACCTGTGCTCCCGTGTCGTCGCTGGGTCCCGCGGGTGTGGCCTGCGGGGTGCTGCTGGTTCTGTTCCGGTGCTCGCTCATCGGCTGCTCCCCCGGTGGTCGGTGCGATGCGTGCGCGTTGGCACGCCTACGGTCCATCATCGTCGATGATCTCGCCGGTGGTGGTGTTGACCGCCGGTACGCCGCGCTGCTGCCCGGCGAGCGCGGCGGCGACCGTCTCGGCGGTCCTGCGGCCGATGCCGGGCACCTCGCAGATCTGCTCGATGGTGGCCGTGCGCAGCCGCTTGACCGAACCGAAGTGCTTGACGAGGGCCTGCTTGCGGGTCTCGCCCAGGCCGGGTACCGCGTCCAGCGGACCGGCCTTCAGCGCGCGGGAGCGTTTGCCCCGCTGGTAGCGGATCGCGAACCGGTGGGCCTCGTCGCGCACCCGCTGGAGCAGGTAGAGCCCTTCGCTGCTGCGCGGCAGCACCACGGGGTCGTCGTCGCCGGGCAGCCACACCTCTTCCAGGCGTTTGGCCAGGCCGCAGACGGCGACGTCGTCGATGCCCAGTTCGTCCAGCGCGGCGCGGGCGGCGGCGACCTGGGGCTGCCCGCCGTCCACGACGACGAGCTGCGGCGGGTAGGCGAAGCGTTTGGGCCTGCCCTCGGGCGTGCGCGGTCCGCTCCGCACGGCGTTGCCCGCCGCGTCCAGCACCTCACCTTGCGCCTCGCCCTGCGCCGCGGGTGGCCCGGGCTCCTCGGTGCCGTTCCCCTCGCCGTCCTCGGGCACGGCCCACTCGCCCGTCTCCTGGCGTTCGGCCAGGTAGCGGCGGAAGCGGCGCCCCACGACCTCGCGCATGGCGCGCACGTCGTCCTGACCGGCGAAGGACTTGATCTGGAAACGGCGGTACTCGCTCTTGCGGGCGAGCCCGTCCTCGAAGACGACCATGGACGCCACCACGTCCTCGCCCTGGAGGTGGGAGACGTCGAAGCACTCGATGCGCAGCGGTACGGAGTCCAGGTCGAGCGCCTGGGCGATCTCCTCCAGCGCGCGGGAGCGGGTGGTCAGGTCGGAGGCGCGCTTGGTCTTGTGCAGGGCGAGGGACTGCTGCGCGTTGCGCCGCACGGTCTCCATCAGCGCGCGCTTGTCGCCACGCTGGGGTATGCGCAGGCTGACGCGGGAGCCTCGGCGGGCGGTGAGCCACTGGCTGATGGGCTCCACCGGGTCGGGCAGCGCGGGGACGAGGACTTCCTTCGGCACGGCGTCGCCCTTCTCCTCCCCGTAGAGCTGCTGCAACGCGTGCTCGACGAGGTCGGCGCTGGAGACGGCCTCCACCTTGTCGGTGACCCAGCCGCGCTGGCCGCGCACCCGGCCGCCGCGCACGTGGAAGATCTGCACGGCGGCCTCCAGCTCGTCCTCCGCCAGCGCGATCAGGTCGGCGTCGGTGGCGTCGGTGAGGACGACGGCGTTCTTCTCCATGGCCCGCTTCAGCGCCCCGAGGTCGTCGCGCAGCCGGGCGGCCTTCTCGTACTCCAGCTCCTCGGCCGCTTCCCGCATGGCCGCTTCCAGCCGGCGCACGTGGGCGCCGGTGCGCCCGGCCATGAACTCGGCGAACTCCTCCGCCAGTTCGCGGTGGTCCTCGGGGCTGATGCGGCCGACGCAGGGCGCGGCGCACTTGTCGATGTAGCCCAGCAGGCAGGGGCGGCCGATCTGCGCGGAGCGCTTGAAGACACCAGCGGAGCAGGTGCGCACGGGGAAGACGCGCAGCAGCAGGTCCACGGTCTCGCGGATCGCCCAGGCGTGGCCGTAGGGGCCGAAGTAGCGCACGCCCTTCTTCTTGGCGCCGCGCATGACCTGCACCCGGGGGAACTCCTCGTTCATCGTCACGGCGAGGAACGGGTAGCTCTTGTCGTCCCGGTACTTGACGTTGAAGCGGGGGTCGAACTCCTTGATCCAGGTGTACTCCAGCTGGAGCGCCTCGACCTCGGTGCCGACGACCGTCCACTCCACGGAGGCCGCCGTCGTCACCATCGTGCGGGTGCGCGGGTGCAGCCCGGCCAGGTCCTGGAAGTAGGACGCCAGGCGCTGCCGCAGGCTCTTGGCCTTGCCGACGTAGATCACCCGGCGGTGCTCGTCGCGGAAGCGGTAGACGCCCGGCGAATCCGGGATCTGGCCCGGTTCGGGCCGGTAGCTGGACGGATCTGCCATGTCGGACACCCTACGTGCGGGCGGGGACAGTCCTCGGTGACGGTGTTGGGGAGGGGAGACGAGGGGAGGTGCCACCGTCCGCCGTGGGTCTCCCCGCGCCGGGGAGAGGCCGCTACCAGCCGCGCTCGCGCCACTGCGGCAGGTGCGGGCGTTCGGCACCGAGGGAGGTGTCGTCCCCGTGGCCAGGGTAGACCCAGGTCTCGTCGGGCAGTTCGCCGAACAGCTTGGTCTCCACGTCGTGCAGCAGGCTGCGGAAGTGCTCGGCGTTGCCGAAGGTGTTGCCGACGCCGCCGGGGAAGAGGCAGTCGCCGGTGAACGCGTGCGGGTGGCCGTGCGGGTCGTCGTAGACGAGCACGATGGAGCCCGGGGTGTGGCCGACCAGGTGGCGGGCGGTGAGGCGGCAGGCGCCGAAGGTGAGGGAGTCGCCGTCGTCCAGCGGCACGTCGGTGGGCACCGGGATGCCGTCGGCGTCCTCGCGCCCGGCGTAGGTGCGGGCGCCGGTGGCGGTGACCACCTCCTCCAGCGCCTGCCAGTGGTCCCCGTGCCGGTGGGTGGTGACGACGCCGGTGATGCCGTCGCCGCCGATGAGGTGCAGCAGCGTCTCGGGGTCGTTGGCGGCGTCGATGAGCAGCTGCTCGCCGGTGGTGCGGCAGCGCAGCAGGTAGGCGTTGTTGTCCATCGGGCCGACGGAGACCTTGGAGATCATCAGGTCGGCCAGCTCGTGGACGTCGGCCGGACCTCCGAGGGTGACCTTTCCGGTGTAGGGCATGGTGTCTCCTTGCGGACGAGGGCGGACGGGAGGGACGGGGGCGGCTGGGAGGACCGGAGTGGTTACAGCGGCGGCAGCGGCGGCAGCTGGCCGCTGCTCGCGGTGAGGCCGGTGCCGGTGGTGCGGCCGGCGAGCCAGCCCGCGAGCGCGGCGGGCGTACCGGTGATGACGACGGGGCCGGTGGCGTCGCCCTCCCCGTCCGGGCCGCCGGGGTTTATCGGCCGCCCGGTGCGCCAGGTGCGGCCGTCCTCAGCGCGCAGCTCGATGGCCGGGACCTCGGAGTTGCCGGTGAAGCGCTTGGCCAGGTAGGCGATGAGGCGGCTGGTGAACTCGGCGGGCAGGTCCTCCGGTGTCCGGCCGGAGCCGAGGTCGAGGTGGTGCAGTTCGATCTCCACCTGGCGGCGGAAGGGGATGGCGGACGCGGTGTCCTTGACGCCGCCACGCAGTTCCAGCAGCCGCTGCCACCGCTCACCGTGGTACTGGGCGAAGGCCCGGTCCAGCCGCTCGGCGGTGGCCCGGATGTCGTGCAGCTGCTCACCCAGCGGGCGGGCGGAGCCGCGCTCGATGTCGGCCTCGCGGGCCTCGGCGCTGCGGTACATCGGGCGGCCTTCGAGAACGTTGACCAGCGCGTCGGCGTTGCGTGCGAGGTGGGTGAGGACGTGCCCACGGGTCCAGCCCGGCAAGGTGGAGGACGCGGTGACCGCCTGCTCCTCGGTGGCGCCGTCGGCCGTCAGCCGCTCGGCGGCCGCCAGCAGGGCGTCGGTGGACTCCCGCAGGGCGGCGACGTCCGTCTCGGCCTGCTCGGCTGCGGCGGCCTGGTCGGCTGCGGCGGCGTGGTCGGGCTGGGGCTGGCGCTCGGGCGAAGTCATGATCCAACGCTATCCCCGCCGCACGTTCGGGTGAAGCCGGACGCGAGGTGGGCCGTTCCGCGCCGAATCGAATGTGCGTGCTATAAGCTCGCGTGCGGGGCATCCGGGCGACATTCCGGCAGCGGCCCCCATACCCTGAACGGGGGGCCGCCTGTCCGTGCCCTCACCCTCATACCGGAAAGGTGCCGACCGGCGTGGCCGACCGTCTCATCGTGCGTGGCGCTCGCGAGCACAATCTGAAGAACGTCTCGCTCGACCTGCCGCGTGACTCGCTCATCGTCTTCACCGGCCTGTCCGGCTCGGGCAAGTCCTCGCTCGCGTTCGACACGATCTTCGCCGAGGGCCAGCGCCGTTACGTGGAGTCGCTCTCGTCCTACGCGCGGCAGTTCCTCGGCCAGATGGACAAGCCGGACGTCGATTTCATCGAGGGGCTGTCCCCGGCGGTGTCGATCGACCAGAAGTCCACCTCGCGCAACCCGCGCTCGACGGTCGGCACGATCACCGAGGTCTACGACTACCTGCGGCTGCTGTTCGCCCGCATCGGCAAGCCGCACTGCCCCGAGTGCGGGCAGCCCATCGCCCGCCAGTCCCCGCAGGCCATCGTGGACAAGGTGCTGGGGCTGGAGGAGGGCAGCCGTTTCCAGGTGCTCTCGCCACTGGTGCGCGAGCGCAAGGGCGAGTTCGCCGACCTCTTCTCCGACCTCCAGACCAAGGGATACAGCCGCGCCCGGGTGGACGGCGCGACGATCCAGCTGTCCGATCCGCCGAAGCTGAAGAAGCAGGAGAAGCACACCATCGAGGTGGTCGTGGACCGCCTCACCGTCAAGGGCAGCGCCAAGCGGCGCCTGACGGACTCGGTGGAGACGGCGCTCGGCCTGTCCGGCGGCATGGTGATCCTCGACTTCGTCGATCTCGACGAGGACGACCCGCAGCGCGAGCGCATGTTCTCCGAGCACCTGTACTGCCCTCGGGACGACCTGTCGTTTGAGGAGCTGGAGCCGCGCTCGTTCTCCTTCAACTCCCCCTTCGGCGCCTGCCCGGAGTGCACCGGCATCGGCACCCGCATGGAGGTGGACCCGGAGCTGATCGTGCCCGACCCGGACAAGTCGCTGGACGACGGCGCGATCCACCCGTGGTCGCACGGGCACAACCGGGAGTACTTCGGCCGCCTGATCGGCGCCCTGTCCGACGCCCTGGGCTTCCGCACCGACATCCCGTGGGCCGGGCTGCCGCAGCGGGCGAAGAAGGCGCTGCTGAACGGTCACCGCACGCAGATCGACGTGCGCTACCGCAACCGGTACGGGCGCGAGCGCTCCTACACCACCGCCTTCGAGGGCGCGGTGCCGTTCGTGCGGCGCCGGCACTCCGAGGCCGAGTCGGACTCCAGCCGCGAGCGCTTCGAGGGCTACATGCGCGAGGTGCCCTGCCCGTCCTGCGAGGGCTCCCGGCTCAAGCCCCTCGTGCTGGCGGTCACCGTGCACGGCCGGTCGATCGCCGAGGTGTCGGCCATGTCGATCAGCGAGTGCGCCGACTTCCTGCGCGAGCTGACGCTGACCGCCCGGGAGAAGAAGATCGCCGAGCGGGTGCTGAAGGAGGTCAACGAGCGGCTGCGGTTCCTGGTGGACGTCGGCCTGGACTACCTCTCCCTCAACCGCGCCGCGGGCACCCTCTCCGGCGGCGAGGCGCAGCGCATCCGGCTGGCCACGCAGATCGGCTCCGGCCTCGTCGGCGTCCTGTACGTGCTGGACGAACCGTCGATCGGTCTGCACCAGCGGGACAACCACCGGCTGATCGAGACCCTGGTGCGGCTGCGGAACCTGGGCAACACCCTCATCGTCGTCGAGCACGACGAAGACACCATCCGCACCTCGGACTGGGTGGTGGACATCGGCCCCGGCGCGGGCGAGCACGGCGGCGAGGTCGTGCACAGCGGCCCGCTGGCCGAGCTGCTGGCCAACGGCGATTCGGTCACCGGGCAGTACCTCGCCGGGAAGCGGGCGATCCCCACTCCCGAGGGCCGCCGCGCGGTGGACGAGGACCGCAAGCTCACCGTCGTCGGCGCCCGCGAGAACAACCTGCGCGACATCGACGTGGAGTTCCCGCTCGGGGTGCTGACCGCCGTCACCGGCGTGTCCGGCTCCGGCAAGTCCACCCTCGTCAACGACATCCTCTACACCCACCTGGCGCGCGAGCTGAACGGCGCCAAGGCGGTGCCCGGGCGGCACACCCGGGTCACCGGCGACGACCAGGTGGACAAGGTGGTGCACGTTGACCAGTCCCCCATCGGACGCACCCCGCGTTCCAACCCGGCCACCTACACCGGCGTCTTCGACCACGTGCGCCGGCTGTTCGCGGAGACGATGGAGGCCAAGGTCCGCGGCTACCTGCCGGGCCGGTTCTCCTTCAACGTCAAGGGCGGGCGCTGCGAGAACTGCTCCGGCGACGGCACGATCAAGATCGAGATGAACTTCCTGCCGGACGTCTACGTGCCGTGCGAGGTGTGTCACGGCGCCCGGTACAACCGGGAGACGCTGGAGGTTCACTACAAGGGCAAGAACATCGCCGAGGTGCTGAACATGCCGATCGAGGAGGCGCTCGGCTTCTTCGAGGCCGTCCCGGCCATCGCCCGGCACCTGCGCACCCTCCACGACGTGGGCCTGGGCTACGTCCGGCTCGGCCAGTCCGCGCCGACGCTCTCCGGCGGTGAGGCGCAGCGCGTGAAGCTCGCCTCCGAACTGCAAAAACGCTCGACGGGCCGCACGGTGTACGTGCTGGACGAGCCGACGACCGGCCTGCACTTCGATGACATCCGCAAGCTCATCACGGTGCTGGAGGGCCTGGTCAACAAGGGCAACACAGTGATCGTCATCGAGCACAACCTCGACGTCATCAAGACCGCCGACTGGGTGGTGGACATGGGCCCCGAGGGCGGCGTCGGCGGGGGCCTGGTCATCGCCGAGGGCACGCCCGAGGAGGTCGCCGCCGTCCCGGCCAGCCACACCGGTAAGTTCCTGCGCGAGCTGCTGGGCGACCGGGTCAGCGACGCGGCGGTACGCAAGGCCCCGCGCAAGGCATCGGCGTCCGGCGGGCGGACACGCAAGAAGGCGAGTGCACGATGAGTGGCGAGAAGGCCCACGCGGGGCCACGGCCCGGCCGCCGGGCGGTACTGCGCGGCGCTGCGGTGACGGCGGCCGGGGCGGCGGGCCTGAGTGCCGCCGGATGCGCGGGCGCCGACGGCCCACCCCCCGAGCCGCCCAGCGAGCCGGTGACACTGGGTCCCGCGTCCAAGGTGGGGGTTGGCGAGGCACAGGTGTTCCCCGGGCAGAACGTCCTCGTCTCCCAGCCGGAGGCGGGCACCTACCGGGCGTTCAGCGCGGTGTGCACCCACAAGCAGTGCCCGATCCCGTTCGTGGAGCGGCAAGAAGCCGTCTGCACCTGTCACGGCTCACGCTTCGACGTGATGAGCGGCGAGGTACGGCAGGGCCCGGCCACGCGCCCCCTGCCCCCGGTCCCCATCCAGCTGGACGGCGACGACCTGGTGGCGGGGTAGGAGCGCCCCCGGCACGAGGGTGGGGTGAACGTACCCCGGCGCGCCGCCCCGCGTGCACCCCACCGCGGGCGGCCGCTGGAACGCTGACGCCGTGACAGCCTTACGCGCGTTCCTCCTCGCCCTCGCCACCTCGCTGCTCCTCTCCGGCCTCGCACCGGCCCAGCCACCACCCACGGCCTCCGCACCGCCCCTCACCCGGCACGCCCAGCCCCTCGCCCCCGGGGTCACGCACACCGCGTGGGAAGAGCCGGACGCGGTGAACCCCCTGCGCGCGGACGCGCTCACCGTGGATCTCACCACGGGCACCCGGGTCGACTACCTCTCCCCCGCCTCCGTCACCGAGCGCCGTACCGTCAGCGCGCTCACCGCCGCCCACGATCCGGGCCCGGGGCGCCGCACGGTCGCCGCCCTCAACGGCGACTTCTTCGACCTGAACGCCACCGCCGCCCCCCTTGGACCCGGCATGCGCGACGGCACGCTGCGGCACTCCGGCTCCGGCGGCAGCACCCGCGCTGCCGGCTTCGGTCCCGGCGGCGCGGGCCGCGTGCTGGACCTCTACTTCGACGGCACGCTCCACCTCCCGCACGGCGCCCGGCATCCGCTCGCGGGGTACAACGCCGCCGACGTGCCCGCGAACGGCGTCGGCGCCTACACCTCGCAGTGGGGCCCGGCCGACCGGTCGCTGACCGTGGACGGCGCCGCCGAGACGACCGAGGTGGCCGTGGCCGACGGCGCGGTGGTATCCGTACGCGACGCCCCCGGCCGTGACCCGGTCCCGCCCGGGACGACGGTCCTGCTCGGCCGGGGTGCCGGTGCCCGCGCCCTGACCGCGCTCACCCCGGGTGACCCGGTACGGCTGACCTACCAGCCACGCACCGGGGACGGCGGGCCGCTGCCGCGCACCGCGGTCGGCGGGCGCGAGCTGCTGGTCGTGGACGGGGAGCCGCAGGACTGGACCGGTGCGCCGAACGACCGCGCCGCGCCCCGCACCGCCGTGGGGTTCTCCGCGGACGGGGTGACGCTGTACGTGCTCACCGTGGACGGCCGCCAAGCCGCGTCCCGTGGCGTCACGCTGACCCGGCTGGGCCAGATGATGCGGCAGCTGGGCGCCCACCACGCCCTCAATCTGGACGGCGGCGGCTCCTCGACGCTGCTGGCCACGGCGGCGGGCAACCGGGCGCCCCGGGTCGTCAACGGCCCGTCCGACGGCGCCGAACGCCCGGTGCCCAACGGGCTGGCGCTCACCACGCCGCGAGGCAGCGGGCGTCCGGCGGGATTGCGGGTACGCCCGGCACTGGCGGACGCGGAGCCGGACGCGTGGCTCGGCGGTGCGTCGCCGGTCCGCGTCTTCCCCGGCCTGACCCGGCGGCTGAGCGCCACCGCCTACGACGAGACCTACGGCCCAGCCGACGCCAACCCTCGCTGGCGCTCGCAGCGGCCGTACTACGGCACGGTGTCCGCCGACGGCACGTTCCGGGCGCGTCGGCCGGGATCGGTCGCGGTGACGGCACGGGACGGCCGGGCACACGGGAGCACGCGGCTGGAGGTGCTGGAAGAGCTGACCGAGGTGCGCCCCACGGCCCCACGGCTCGGGCTGGCCGCCCAGGGCGACAGCGCCGCGTTCGGGCTCAGCGGGGTTGCCGCGAACGGTCTGACGGCCCCGGTCGAGCCCGGCGATGTCCGGCTCACCTACGACCGCGCGCTGTTCGACGTCATCCCGGACCCGGCGCGGGGGACGTTCACGGTGACAGCGCGCACCGGCTCAGGCGGCGGGCGTATCGCAGCGGAGGTGGCCGGGCGGCAGGCCGTAGTGGAGGTGACGGTCGGGCTGCGGGACGTGCCGGTAGCCGACTTCGCCGACGCCGCGCGCTGGACCTTCTCGGCAGCCCGCGCCGAGGGCTCGGTGAGCGCGGAACCCCGGGGGCGGGAGGGTCCCGGTCTGCGGCTGCGGTACGACTTCGGCCGCTCGACGGGGACCCGCGCCGCCTACGTCACTCCGCCCGCGCCACTGGGGGTACCGGGTCGGCCGCAGGCGTTCACAGTGTGGCTGGACGGTGACGGACACGGGGCGTGGCCGTCGCTGGCGCTGACCGACGCGGCCGGGGTGCGGCACGTGCTGCGCGGGCCGCACGTGGTGTGGCGCGGCTGGCGGCAGCTGTCGTTCGCGCTGCCACAGGACCTCGCCTACCCGGTGACGGTGGACCGCCTCTATCTGGCGGAGACCCGGGCATCGGCGCGGTACGCGGGTGAGGTGGTCCTCGATACCCTGACGGCCCGCGTTCCGCAGCCTCTCCCGTGACCGCTCCCGCCCCGGCGGGCGCCGCCGCACGGCCTTACCCGCTGGCCGGACGCGCCTGCCGCCGGTGGCAGGGAAACGCCGGAGGGGCTGAACACCGGGTGTTCAGCCCCTGCGGCGGGTGCGGGGGCGGCTACTTCACGGACACGTCGTCGTCCGGCTGCGCCGCCTGTGCGTTCGTCTTCTTCGCCGCGATCAGACTGGTGATCGTCGTGACGACCAGAACCCCACAGATCACACCCAGCGAGACCGGGGTGGAGATCACCGGGACGTGCACGCCGTACTCGTGCAGCGCGTGCAGGACCAGTTTCACGCCGATGAAGCCGAGGATGATCGACAGACCATAGGACAGGTGGACCAGCTTCTTCAGCAGGCCGCCGATGAGGAAGTACAGCTGCCGCAGGCCCATCAGCGCGAAGGCGTTCGCGGTAAAGACGATGTACGGGTCCTGGGTGAGGCCGAAGATCGCCGGAATGGAGTCCAGCGCGAACAGCACGTCGGTGGTGCCGATGGCGAGCATGACGATCAGCATCGGCGTCATCAGGCGACGGCCGTTCTCGACGATCGTCATCTTCGTGCCGTGGTACTGGTCGGTCGAGGGGAACTTGCGCTCGATGGCCTTCAAAAGGCGGTTCTCCTCGTACGCCTCTTCCTCGTCCTCGGCGCGGGCCTCCTGGATGAGCTTCCAGGCGGTCCACACCAGGAACGCGCCGAAGACGAAGAAGATCCAGGCGAACTGCGAGATGAGCGCGGCGCCGGCGGCGATGAAGCCCGCCCGGAGCACCAGGGCGATCAGCACACCGATCATCAGCACGCGCTGCTGGTAGATCGGCGGGACGGAGAACTTCGCCATGATGAGGATGAAGACGAAGAGATTGTCGACGCTCAGCGACTTCTCGGTGATGTACCCGGCGAAGAACTCACCGGACGCCTGTGTGTCTCCCCACCACAGCAGGCTGGCGCCGAAGATCACGGCGAGGGCGACCCAGACGGCCGACCAGATACCCGCTTCCCGGATCGACACCTCGTGCGGCTTGCGACCGCCGATGAAGAAGTCAACGGCGATCAGGGCGCAGAGAACGACGACGGTGACGACCCACGTGGTCAGCGTTACTTCCATGCAGCGCTCCTCCGGCTGTCAGTGGCCGGAGGTCTCTTCCGCCCGGGCCGCGACAGCCACGGGCCGATGCCCCGGGGCCGAAACGGCCGACCCGTATTGACGGGAACATCGCAAACCGGGAGTACTCCCCTCCGCGTAGTGCAGCGTACGGCATGTTCAAGAAATGGCAAAGGCGAGAGCGCCTGGCCACCCGCCTCCGGGCGGCCAGGCCCAGGGCACCCGAAGGCCCGGCCCACCCGAGCCGGTCACTTCAGTCCGGCCTCGCGCATCTGGCGCAGTTCCTTCTTCAGCTCGCTGACCTCGTCCCTCAGCCGGGCGGCGACCTCGAACTGCAACTCGGCGGCGGCCGCACGCATGCGCTCGGTGAGCTGTTCGATGACCCCGGCCAGTTCCGTCGCGGGCCGGTCCGTCGGCGTGGCCTCGGTGCCGGCGGCGGCCCCCTGGGCGTCCGCCTTGACCGCGCCCTTGCCCAGTGCTGGCACCGGTGCCTTCGGCTTGCCGCCCTTGCCGAGCTCCCACGGCTGGCGGTAGCCGGTTCCCAGCAGTTGCTCGGTGTCAACCTCCTCCCGGGCGATGGCGGAGACGATGTCGCCGATCTTCTTGCGCAACGGCTGCGGGTCGATGCCGTGCTCGGTGTTGTAGGCGATCTGCTTGGCCCGGCGCCGGTTCGTCTCGTCGATGGCCTTCTCCATCGCCGGAGTGATCTTGTCCGCGTACATGTGGACCTGGCCGGAGACGTTGCGCGCGGCACGGCCGATCGTCTGGATGAGCGAGGTGCCCGAGCGCAGGAAGCCCTCCTTGTCCGCGTCCAGGATCGCCACCAGCGACACCTCGGGCAGGTCCAGGCCCTCGCGGAGCAGGTTGATGCCCACCAGCACGTCGAACTCGCCCGCGCGCAGTTCGCGCAGCAGTTCCACCCGGCGCAGGGTGTCCACGTCGCTGTGCAGGTAGCGCACGGCGATGCCCATCTCCAGGAAGTAGTCGGTCAGGTCCTCGGCCATCTTCTTCGTCAGCGTGGTGACCAGGACCCGTTCGTCCTTCTCGGTACGGGTGCGGATCTCGTGCACCAGGTCGTCGATCTGGCCCTCGGTGGGCTTGACGACGACCTCTGGGTCCACCAGGCCGGTCGGGCGGATGATCTGCTCCACCACACCGTCGGAGCGGGAGAGCTCGTAGGGGCCGGGGGTGGCGGACAGGTACACCGTCTGCCCGGTCCGCTCCAGGAACTCCTCCCATTTCAGCGGCCGGTTGTCCATAGCGGAGGGCAGCCGGAAGCCGTGGTCCACCAGGGTGCGCTTGCGGGAGGCGTCGCCCTCGAACATGGCGCCGATCTGCGGGACGGTGACGTGGGACTCGTCGATGACCAGCAGGAAGTCCTCGGGAAAGTAGTCGAGCAGGGTGTGCGGCGGGGAGCCGGGCTCACGGCCGTCGATGTGCAGCGAGTAGTTCTCGATGCCCGAGCAGCTGCCGATCTGCTGCATCATCTCCAGGTCGTATGTGGTGCGCATGCGGAGCCGCTGGGCTTCCAGCAGCTTGCCCTGTTTCTCCATCGTGGCCAGCGTCTGCGCCAGTTCGTCCTCGATGGCCCGCACCGCGCGGTGCATGCGCTCCTCACCGGCCACGTAGTGGGAGGCGGGGAAGACGTACAGCTCCGTGTCGCCACTGATGACCTCGCCGGTGAGGGGGTGCAGCGTGGACAGCGCCTCGATCTCGTCGCCGAACATCTCGATGCGGACGGCCAGCTCCTCGTAGACGGGGAAGACCTCGATGGTGTCCCCCCGCACGCGGAAGGTGCCACGGGTGAAGCTGACGTCGTTGCGCGTGTACTGGATCTCCACCAGGCGCCGCAGCAGCGCGTCCCGGTCGATCTCCTCACCCACCTTCAGCGGCACCATGCGGTCCACGTACTCCTGCGGCGTACCCAGGCCGTAGATGCAGGAGACGGAGGCGACCACCACCACGTCCCGCCGGGTGAGCAGCGAGTTCGTCGCGCTGTGGCGCAGCCGCTCGACCTCCTCATTGATCGAGGAGTCCTTCTCGATGTAGGTGTCGGACTGCGGGACGTACGCCTCGGGCTGGTAGTAGTCGTAGTACGAGACGAAGTACTCCACCGCGTTGTTCGGCAGCAGCTCGCGGAACTCGTTGGCCAGTTGGGCGGCGAGTGTCTTGTTCGGCGCCATCACCAGCGTGGGCCGCTGGAGCTTCTCGATCATCCACGCCGTCGTCGCCGACTTGCCGGTGCCCGTGGCGCCGAGCAGCACCACATCCCGCTCGCCCGCCTCCACCCGCTGGGCGAGTTCGGCGATGGCGGTGGGCTGGTCGCCACTGGGCTGGTAGGGGCTGACGACCTCGAAGGGCGCCACCTTGCGTTCGATCTGGGTCACGGGCCGCATGACACCCACCGTACGGCGGACCACTGACAACGCGCCGTGCGTCACCCCCCTGTCCGGGCCTGCTCACCTGACCCGCCAACGTTCAGCTCGTGGTCACCCGGCACCCGTTTGGCGCCCATGTGAACGCCGTCGCGGCCGGGAAAGCTCCCCGTGGGCGCGTCGCTGACGCAGCGCGACGACGGGTTGGCGCACCGTCGAAGCACCGGCGTGGGCGCGCGGCGCGCACACCGTCGCCCCCCGATGTGAGGAGCTTCCTGTGTCCCTTCGCCCCACCGCTGTGACCGGTTCGTTCCTGGGCGTCCTCGCGCTCGTCCTCACCGCCGCCCCGGCCTCCCCGGCCACCCCGACACCGCCGGGGACCCTCGCCCCGGCGTCGCCCGCCCCGGCGGCGTCCGCCCCGGCGCCGGTGCCCGCGCCCGGGACGCCGGTGCCCACACCGACGCCGCCGCCCGCACCGACACTGCCGCCCGCGCCCGAGGCCCCGGTCGTCCCCGCCGCGCCCGACGCCCCCGTGCCACCCGAGGTCCCCCTGCCCGGCACTCACCTGCCCGACGCTTACCTACCCGACGGGGTAGTGCCCGTCGCGCACCGCGGCGCCTCCGCCTACGCCCCGGAGAACACCCTCGCCGCCGCCGACAAGGCCGACCAGCTGGGCATCGCGTGGGTGGAGAACGACGTGCAGCGCAGCAAGGACGGCGAGCTGATCGTCCTGCACGACGAGACGCTGAAGCGCACCACGAACGTCGAGGAGGTCTTCCCGGACCGCGCGCCGTGGAAGGTGGCCGACTTCACCGCGGCGGAGATCGACCAGCTGGACGCGGGCGCCTGGTTCGGCGAGGAGTACGCGGGCGAGGGCGTGCCCACGCTCAGCGAGTTCCTGGACCGGATGAGCGCGAACCAGCAGAAGCTGCTGCTGGAGATCAAGAAGCCGGAACTGTACCCGGGCATCGAGCGGGACATCCTCAAGGAGCTGGGCAACGAGGGCTGGCTCGACCGGCAGCACCTGCGCTCCCGCCTGGTCATCCAGACCTTCGACGCCGCCTCGCTGCGCCGCGTCCACGACCTGAATCCCGCGGTGAAGACCGGCTTCCTGGGCACCCCGGCCGTGGCCGAGCTGCCTGACTACGCGGCCTTCGCCGACCAGATCAACCCGCGCTTCACCACCGTCACCGCCGCGTACGTGGACGCCGTGCACGCCACCCCCGGAGCGAGCGGTCAGCCCCTGGAGCTGTTCACCTGGACCGTGGACGACGCGGAGACCGCCACCCGCATGGCCGACCTCGGCGTGGACGGCATCATCAGCAACCGTCCTGACGTCATCCGTGACGCGGTGCGCGGCCGGGACTGACGCACCGTACGGCTGCGCTGGGGTGCGTGCCGTTCCGCCGCCGCTGACCGTTGTCAGCGGGCGGTCGTAGGGTCAGCCCCATGACCGCCACCCTCGTGCCCGCGTCCTGGACGGTGCGGCGCACCCCCGTCGGCCCGCTGCTGCTCCTCGCCAGCGACGCGGGCCTGCTCAGCGTCGGCTTCCACGCCGAGCGGCACCGGATACGGCGCGCGCTGGAACAGGCCGAAGCCCGGCTCGGCGCCGCGCCCGCCGAAGCCGGGAGCCATCCGGTGCTGCGGGCCGCGGCCGGGGAGCTGGACGCGTACTTCGCCGGCCGGCCGCACACGTTCGGCATACCGCTGGACTGGTCGCTGACGGAGGGGTTCACCGCACGCGTCCTGCGCGAGCTGGCGGCGTCCGTGCCGTACGGCAGCGTCATCACCTACCAGGAGCTGGCCGACGCGGTGGGGCAGCCCGGCGCGGTCCGGGCCGTGGGCGCGGCGATGGGCGCCAACCCGCTGCCCCTCGTCGTTCCCTGCCACCGGGTGGTGGCGACCGGTGGGGGGCTCGGCGGCTTCAGCGGCGGGCTGGACACCAAGCGGGCCCTGCTGGCGCTGGAGGGAGTGCTGCCCGCCCCGCTGTTCTGACCGGTGGTCCCCCTCTCCCGGCGGAGGCTGGCCGGGCGCGGCGGCGGGGCGTTCCGCCGCGGTCGTCGGCGCTATGCGGTGGGCCGCGCGGGCGGCGGCTGCCACAATGCCCGCGTGACCAACCCCGCCGAAGGCGCCGACACCCCCGCCATATCCGCGCTCGCCCCCGCCGTCTCCCCCGTCGCGCCGCCTGCGGCAGGCGTCCCCTCGGCGCCGGAAGTCGCCGCCATCCGACGCCGCACCAACGCGGTGCTGATCGCCTCCCAGGTGCTCGGCGGCCTCGGCGTGGCGACGGCCATCGCGCTGGCGGCCGTGCTCGCGCAGGACATCGGCGGTTCGGAGGCGGTCGCCGGGCTGGCCTCGACGGCCTCGGTCATCGGCACGGCGCTGCTGTCGGTACCGCTGGCCGCGCTGATGGCGGCACGCGGCCGCCGGGCGGGGCTGACGCTGGCGTACCTCATCGCCGCGGCGGGCGGCGCGGTCGTCGTCGTGGCCGCCGTGCTGGGCTGGTTTCCGCTGCTGCTGGCGGGCATGGCGGCCTTCGGCGCGGGCTCCTCCGCCAACCTCCAGGCCCGCTTCGCGGCGGCCGACCTGGCCGAGCCGCAGCACCGCGCGCGCACCATCTCGCTGGTGGTGTGGGCCACCACGATCGGCGCGGTGACCGGGCCCAACCTCGCCGGACCGGCCGGGAGAAGCCTCGCGGGGTTCGGGATACCCCAGACGGCAGGCCCGTTCGTGTGGGGTACGGGCATCTTCCTGATCGCCGGTGCCCTGGTGTGGTTCCTGCTGCGGCCGGACCCGCTGCTCACCGCGCGGGCGATCGCCGCCGGGGCCGGTGACGGCCCGGACGACTCCGGCGCCGACCGCTCGGTGCGCGCGGGCTGGCGCGCGGTGACCGCCTCACCCCGCGCCCTGCTCGCGCTGGCGGCCATCACCGGCTCGCACACCGTCATGGTGGCGGTGATGGTCATGACCCCGGTGGACCTCAGCCACCACGGCGCCGACCTGGAGCTGATCGGGTTCGTCATCAGCGGTCACATCGCCGGGATGTACGCGTTCTCACCGGTCATGGGCTGGCTCGCTGACCGGGTGGGACGCGTCGCGGTGATCGGGTTCGGCATGGGCCTGCTGGCGTTGGCCACACTGCTGGCGGGCACGTCCGGCGGCGACCACACGCAAAGCGCGGTGGGCCTGTTCCTGCTGGGCCTGGGCTGGTCGGCGGGTCTGGTCGCCGGGTCGGCGCTGCTGACCGACTCCGTGCCCGGTGCGGCGCGGACGGCGGCCCAGGGCCTGTCGGACCTGGCCTCCAACGCGGCGGCCGGGGCGGGCGGCGCGCTCTCAGGCGTCGTCGTCGCCCAGGCGGGCTACGGCTGGCTCAACGCCCTGGCCGCGACGCTGCTGCTCCCGCTGGCCGTCCTGGCCCTGCGCGCGGCCCGCCACCGGGGGTGAGCCGGGCGCGCCCGCTGCCTGCGCGACCCGCTCCGCCAGGCGGGCGGCACGCCCGCCCCCGCGCCGCTGCCGTCGTCCCCCCGCTGAGGCCCGACGCCGGGCTGTCCCACGTCTGCTCCCGGGGTCCGCCGGGCAGGTCCTAGCGCGGGTGGACGCGGAAGGCGACCGCAGGGTGGCCCAGGCGCTGGCGCAGCGGGTCCATCGTGGCCGCCAGGAAGGTACGGGCGTACTGCTCCGGTGGTTCGTCGCTCAGCGCGCTGAGGTAGGCGTGGTGCTCGGTGAGCGAGGCGACCGCGCGCTCGACGTCCTCGTCGGTGACCTGCTGGGCGTGCGTCGCGCCGGCCACGACGCTGATGGCGACCCAGCGCACGCCGTCCCACCGTTCCAGGCCGCCGTCGGCCAGCTGTTCGGGGAAGATCCACCGGTTGCCCGCGTCCGAGGCCGCGTCCACCGTGGCCCGCGCGACCGCCTTGTGGTCGGGGGTGTTCCAGTAGCCGCCGGGCCAGGTCTCGTCGCCGCTGATGGTGAGCACCAGTTCCGGGCGGTGGCGGCGGATGGCAGCGGCCAGATCCCGGCGCAGGGGGACGCCGTACTCGATCACGCCGTCCCGGTGGTCGAGGAACTCCACGGCCGGGACGCCGACGGCCGCCGCGCTGGCCCGCTGTTCCCGTTCCCGCACCCGGGCCGCCTCGGCGGGCTCCATCGAGTCGATGCCCGCCTCGCCCCGGGTGACGAGGAGGTAGCTGATCTCCTTGCCCTGGGCCGTCCAGTGCGCGATCGCGGCCGCCGCGCCGTACTCCAGGTCGTCGGGGTGGGCGACCACCGCCAGGGCCCGCTGCCAGTCCTGCGGCATCGCCGCGAGTTCTTCCGCCACCTGTGCCTCCGGTACCTCGTTGACGTTAGCGATGCTCACACGGGGATTCCCGTGCGGCACGTCCAACCGCACCACGGCCACCGGCATTCCGGCGAAAGGCACCTCGATGTCCCGACGACTGCACACCAACCGCTCCTCGCTCGCCCACCGGATCAGCTACGCGGCCAAGCACCCCGGGCGCATCCCGCCCCACGTGCGCCGTCTGGTGCGGGACTGGCGGCTGCGGCGCATGGCGGGCAGCGACCACGTGGCCTACTACCGCGCGGTGATGAAGGACGACACCGCCCGCAGCCCGGAATCAGCGGTCGGCAGCGCCACGCACGAACGCTGGGTCGCGCTCGGCGAGATGCAGTTCGACTACCTGGTCCGGCACGGCCTGTCCCCCACGGACCGCATGCTGGAGATCGGGTGCGGAAACCTGCGGGCGGGCCGGCTGTTCATCGCCCACCTGGAACCGGGGAACTACCACGGGATCGACATCTCGCCCGAGATCCTGCTCGCCGCGCGGCGCACCCTCGTCCAGCACCGGCTCCAGGCCAAGCTGCCGCACCTGACGCTGGTGGACGACCTGAAGCTGGCCCACCTGCCGGACGGCTACTTCACCGTCGTGCACGCGCACAGTGTCTTCTCGCACTCTCCGGTGGAGGTCATCGACGAGTGCCTGGCACACGTGGGCCGCGTGCTCGCACCGGGCGGGCACTTCGACTTCACCTACAACCGCACGCTGGGCCGGGAGCACCAGGTGCTGCGCGAGGACTTCTACTACCGGACGGAGACGCTGACGGCCCTGGCGCACTCGCACGGGTTGTCGGCGCGGGCGATGACGGACTGGGAGGAACTGCCGCACCAGCAGTCGAAAATCCGGGTCACGCACCCCGGGTAGCGGCGCGGGGTAGCGCCCCGGTGGTACCCCGCTCCTCCGCACGAGTGGTCCCGCGCCGCCATACCGGCTAACCGTCGGCGTGGCGGCGCAGGCACGTTTCCGCCAAAGTACACAAGTGGGATTATCACATTAATCCGCCTCTGTGCCTTGGAGTGGAGCCGTGCCCTCTCACAGCCGACGCCGCACCAGAACCCTGCTGGCCGCCGCCGTGCTCACCCCGCTGGCCGCGTGCGGCCAGCCGGACGGAGGCCCGCCCCAGGACCGCCCCTCCCCGCAGGACACCCCGGCCGCCGGGAAGACCGAGGCGTTCACCCTCGTCGCGACCGGCGACATCCTCAGCCACGACTCCGTCATCCGGCAGGCCGCCGCCGACGCGGGCGGGGAAAGCGGCGACGGCACCGGGCCCCGCACCTACGACTTCCGCAGCATGCTCGCGGGCGCCAAGCCCGTCGTCGCCCAGGCGGACCTGGCCATCTGCCACCTGGAGACGGTCGTCGGCGCCGACGGCGGCCCGTTCTCCGGGTACCCCATGTTCCGCACGCCGCCGCAGGTGGCGCAGGCGATCGCCGACACCGGGTACGACAGCTGCTCAACGGCGTCCAACCACACCCTGGACGCCGGTCCCGAAGGGGTCGAGCGCACCCTGGACGCGATGGACGCGGCCGGAGTCCGGCACGTGGGCTCGGCCCGCTCGGCGGCCGAGCGCGACCAGCCGGCGATGCTGACGGCGGGCGGGGCGAAGGTCGCGCAGCTCGCCTACACCTACGGCACCAACGGCATCCCGGTACCCGAGAACCAGCCGTACCTGGTCAACCTGATCGACGCCGACCGTATCCTCGCCGACGCCACCTCCGCGCGGGCGGCCGGAGCGGACGTGGTGGTGGTCAGCATGCACTGGGGCACCGAGTGGCAGGAAGAGCCTAACGCGCAGCAGCGGGCTCTCGCCGGGCAGTTGACGGCCGCCCAGGTGGACGGGCGGCGCGCGATCGACCTGATCATCGGCACCCACGCCCACGTGCCGCAGGCGTACGAGAAGGTGGGCGGCACCTGGGTGGTGTACGGCATGGGTGACCAGGTGGCCGGAGTCATGAACGACCCGCGCGGCCAGTACGGCTCGACAGCCCGCTTCACCTTCACGCCCCCCACGCGGGCGGGCGAGGCGTGGCGGGTGACGAAGGCCGAGTTCGTGCCGCACGTGATGGACAACGACCCGCTGCGCGTGGTCAACCTGCCGCGCGCGCTGCGCGAGGACCCGGACCAGCCCCGGTACGTCAAGGCCCAGGAGGCCATCAAGGAGGCCGTACTCAGCCGGGGCGCGGCCAAGGACGGCCTGCGCCTGGGCCGGTGAACTGACACGCGGGTCAGGTGGCCGCACTCCGCCCGCCGCGCAGCGTCTGCGCCGGGACCCCGCGCTTCCTGCTCGCACCGGCACACCGGCGGGCGCCGCAGCCGACCGTGCCCCTGCGTCGGCAGGTCCTCTCGGGCAGGGCTGCGCTGGCTGCCTCCAGGTCCCGGCAGAGCTCCTGGAACTCAGCCGGTCCGTCGTCGCCGCTTATGGTCGCCGGGTCATGCGCCCCCTTGGCGGCAGATACCACTGACTACACAGGGCAGGCACACAAGTGGCGCAGCGATCCGCCTATCGCGGGGCGGTAAAGTCCGGTGGGGCTGTGGTGGGGGCGGTGCCGGTGGGGAGGGGTTCGTCGGGGCAGGCGGTGAGGACGCGAGTGAGGGCGGCGTGTTCGGCTTGCGTCACCCACAGCTCGTACTTGTCCTTGACCGCGACCTGCGCGGCCGCGTACGCGCAGCGGTAGGGCTTGTGCGGGGGGAGCCAGGTGGCGGCGTCGGCGTCGCCCTTGGCGCGGTTGGCGCTGGCATCGACGGCCAGCAGGTTGAGCGGGTCGTTGGCGAACGCGATGCGCTTGGCGGGCTCCCAGGCGTGGGCGCCCTTCTGCCAGGCGTCGGAGAGGGCGACGAGGTGGTCTATGTCCACCTCGCTGCGGCCGCCGCGTTCGAAGGTGACGCGCTCGCCGGTGAAGGGGTCCGGGGTGAGGGTGCCGGAGGTGACGGTGCAGTCGTCTTGCACCGTGACGTCGGTGAGGTCGCGCTGGAGTATGTCGTCGCGGGTGCCGCAGCCGTTGCCGTCGGTATCGGGCCACGGGGAGCCGAACTTGCGGCGGTCATACCCGGATTTCGGGGCACGTCCTTTGACGGTGAGGTCATCCAGCGACGCGAGCGCGGCGGACCCCGCACCGGGGTTGCCGTCCACGTCGGGGACGTCCTCGACGGTGCAGGCGGTGGCAAGGAGCAGGGCGGCGAGGACTGCGGCGGCAGGGGCGCGACGGGTCATGCCCGCGAGCTTAGGACCGCGCGGGGCGGAAGGCAGCGCCCGGGGCGGGCACTTCGGCCCCGCGCAGTCCGGCGGGAGTGTGGCGTCCGCTCCAGCAGACCGGCGGGCGGGGCGCGCGGCGCCGGCTCAGTCCTCCTCGAAGCGGGCGGCGCCCAGGTACTCCGGGCGCGGGTCGAGCGCGGCGGCCAGGCGGAAGTGGCGGCGGGCCTCGTCGGCACGGTTGGCGCGCTCCAGGGTGCGGGCCAGGGCGTGGTGGGCGAAGGCGTTGTCCGGCTCGCGTTCCAGGACCAGCTGAAACTCCAGCTCGGCCGAGCGCAGCTGCGCGGAGTGGTAGAAGGCGCGGGCCCGCAGCAGGCGGGCGGCGGTGTTCTCCGGGTGCGCGGTGATCAGCGGGTCGAGCAGCTTGACGGCGCCTCGCGGGTCCCCCGCCTCCAGCAGCTTCTCGGCGGCGCGGAAGTCGATGACGTGCGTCTCGGGCGTGCGGGACATACGGTGCCTCCTTCGGCCCGGAACAACACCCGGGTGTACCGGAGCATTCCCGTCCCGCGCGCTAGGCACGCTTGCGCAGGCTCTCCCACACCTGACGGACCTGCGGTTGAAGGGCGTCGAGCGGGCCGTCGTTGTCGATGAGGTGGTCGGCCAGCGCGCGGCGTTCGGCGCGGGTGGCCTGCGCGGCCATGCGGGCACGGGCCTCGTCCTCGGACATACCGCGCAGCTCGGTCAGGCGCCGCAGCTGGGTTTCGGGCGAGACGTCCACGACCACCACCACGTCGTACAACGGGGCGAGACCGTTCTCGGCCAGCAGCGGCACGTCGTGGACGACGACGGCGTCCTGGCCGGCGGCCTGCCGCAGTTCGGCGGAGCGGGCGCCGACCAGGGGGTGGACGATGGCGTTCAGCGCGGCGCGGCGCTCGGCGTCGGCGAAGACGATGCGGCCGAGCGCCGGGCGGTCGATGCCGCCGTCCGCGGTGAGGATGCCTTCGCCGAACTCCGCGACGACGGCGGCGTGGCCCTCGGTGCCGGGTTCGACCACCTCGCGCGCGATGCGGTCGGCGTCGATGAGGACGGCGCCGTAGGAGACGAAGAGACGCGCGACCTCGCTCTTGCCCGCGCCGATGCCGCCGGTCAGTCCCACAGTGAGCATGGCCGACACCTTACTGGCCGGTTCCGCGCGCGCCCCGGCCGGTGGCGTTCCCCCGGCAGCCGGATCAGCTCTGGCCGTCGCCGCCTTCGCGCTCGCGGTCGGCCAGGAAGCGTTCGAAGACCGCGCCCAGCTCGTCCGCCGACGGCAGCTCGGCGGGCTCGGCGACGAGGTTGCCGCGCGTGGCGGAGCCCGCGATCGCGTCGTACTGCTGCTCCAGTCCGCGTACGACGGCGGCCAGTTCACCGTCGCCGTCGGCGAGCTGACGCTCGATCTCCGTCTGCGTCTTGTGGGCCTGGCCGCGCAGGGTGTGGGCCAGGGCGGGCAGGACGAGCCCGGTGGCCGAGGTGATCGTCTCGACGACGACGAGCGCGGCGTCCGGGTACGGGGAGCGGGCGATGTAGTGGGGGACGTGCGCGGCCAGGCCCAGCGCGTCGTGCCCGGCGCCGGTCAGCCGGTACTCCAGCAGCGAGGCGGCGCTGCCGGGGACCTGCGCCTCGTCGAACAGCGTGGGGCGGCCGGGCACCAGATCGCTGCGGTTTCCATGCGGGGTGAGACCGACGGGGCGGGTGTGCGGGACGCCCATGGGGATGCCGTGGAAGGTGACCGACAGCCGCACGCCCAGGCGCTCGACGATCTCGCGGACGGCGGCGGTGAACAGCTCCCACTGGACGTCCGGCTCGGGGCCGCTGAGCAGGAGGAACGGCGTGCCCGTCGCGTCGTGCAGCAGCCGGACCGCCAGCTCGGGGGCGTCGTAGGACACCCACTGGTCGCGGCGGAACGTCATCATCGGGCGGCGGGCCCGGTAGTCGATCAGGCGGTCGGCGTCGAAGCGGGCCACCGTCTGGTGCGGGCGGCTGTAGAGCAGGCGCTCCACGATCTGCTCGCCGGTGGCCCCGGCGTCGATGAAGCCCCCGAAGTGGTAGAGCATGACCAGACCGCCGCCGACGCCACGGTCGATGATCTCGTCCACCGCTCGCAGGCCGCTCGGCTCCCACTCGTACAGATCACGCGGCTTCAACACGGCTTACCTCGCCCCTCGGGTTCGCTTACCGCCCTCTCCAACGCGGGGGGCGGCAAGGTCATTCCCGCCCGCTCTGCCGGTTTCCGGTGTGGCGCTGGCGCGGGGCGGCTCGGGCGGCAGGCGCGCGCCGTGAGCCGCCCGGGGGGCACCTGCCACCGGAGCGTGACGCCGCCAGCCCCCGGCAGGCACGCTACGGGAAGCCTTTACGGACGCCGCTGGCCGAGGACGCAGAACTCGTTGCCCTCGGGGTCCGCCAGAACAACAAACGACTGGTCGCCCTGGCCGACGTCCACGGGCCGGGCGCCGTGGGCTACCAGGCGAGCCACCTCGGCGCCCTGGTCGTCCGGGCGGAAGTCGGGGTGCAGCCGGTTCTTCACCGTCTTGCCCTCCTCGACCTGGACAAAGAGCAGCCCCGGCAGGCGGTCTGGTGCGGGGCGGATCTCGAACTCCTCAGGAGAGGGTTCGACCACGACCCAGCCGAGCGCCTCGGCCCACCACTGCCCCAGGGCCACCGGGTCCCTCGCGTCCACCACTACCTGTTCCCATTCCAAAGCCATCCCCCAAGCTTAGCCCGCATGTGATCATGGGGACACGGCCAGGCCCGACCGGCTACGCGTGAGGCCCGCTCCCCCGGGTGGGGGAGCGGGCCTCACGCGTGGTGTTTCAGCCGCTCGGGCTCAGGGCCGGGGCCGCTGGGCTCAGCTCTGGCCGCCCGCGAGCTTCTCGCGGAGAGCCGCCAGGGCCTCGTCGGAGGCCAGCGCGCCGCTGTCCTCGCCGGAGTCCGACGAGTAGGAGCTGCCGCCGCCACCGCCCTGGCTGCCGCCGCCCTGCGGGGCACCGGCGGGGGCACCCTCGGCCTCGGCCTTCTCGTCGGCCTCGCGGGACTTGACGACCTGCGCCTGGTGCTGCTCGAAGCGCGTCTGCGCCACGGCGTACTGGTTCTCCCACTCCTCGCGCTGCTTCTCGTAGCCCTCGAGCCAGTCGTTGGTCTCGGGGTCGAAGCCCTCGGGGTAGATGTAGTTGCCCTGGTCGTCGTAGGACGCGGCCATGCCGTACAGCGTCGGGTCGAACTCGACGGCCATCGGGTCGGCGCCGAAGGACTCGTTGGCCTGCTTCAGCGACAGGCTGATGCGGCGGCGCTCCAGGTCGATGTCGATGACCTTGACGAAGATCTCGTCGTTGACCTGGACGACCTGCTCGGGGATCTCCACGTGGCGCTCGGCCAGCTCGGAGATGTGGACCAGGCCCTCGATGCCCTCGTCCACCCGGACGAACGCGCCGAACGGCACCAGCTTGGTGACCTTGCCGGGCACGACCTGGCCGATCTGGTGCGTGCGGGCGAACTGCTGCCACGGGTCTTCCTGCGTCGCCTTCAGCGACAGGGAGACACGCTCGCGGTCCATATCGACGTCCAGGACCTCGACCGTGACCTCCTGGCCGACCTCGACGACCTCGGAGGGGTGGTCGATGTGCTTCCAGGACAGCTCCGAGACGTGCACCAGACCATCGACGCCGCCGAGGTCCACGAACGCACCGAAGTTGACGATGGAGGAGACGACGCCGGAGCGCACCTGGCCCTTCTGCAGGGTGGTGAGGAAGGTCTGGCGGACCTCGCTCTGCGTCTGCTCCAGCCAGGCACGGCGGGACAGGACCACGTTGTTGCGGTTCTTGTCCAGCTCGATGATCTTGGCTTCGAGCTCCTTGCCGACGTACGGCTGGAGGTCGCGCACGCGGCGCATCTCGACCAGGGAGGCGGGCAGGAAGCCGCGCAGGCCGATGTCGAGGATGAGACCGCCCTTGACGACCTCGATGACGGTACCGGTGACGATGCCGTCCTCGTCCTTGATCTTCTCGATGGTGCCCCAGGCACGCTCGTACTGGGCGCGCTTCTTGGACAGGATCAGGCGGCCTTCCTTGTCCTCCTTCTGGAGAACCAGGGCCTCGATCTCGTCACCGACGGCGACGACCTCGTTGGGGTCAACGTCGTGCTTGATCGACAGCTCACGGGAAGGGATGACGCCCTCGGTCTTGTAACCGATGTCGAGCAGGACCTCGTCCCGGTCGACCTTCACGATGACGCCGTCGACGATGTCGCCGTCGTTGAAGTACTTGATCGTCTCGTCGATCGCGGCGAGGAAGGCTTCCTCGGAACCGATGTCGTTGACCGCAACCTGCGGGGTGGTCACGGTGGTCTCGGTGCTGCTCGTCATGTGGTAAAGGGCTCCGGTACGGACACAGAAGTCGTAGGTACTGCTACGCCGTGAGCCCGTATCGCAACCGCCGAAGCCGGACAGCCTTCAGAGGCGCTCCCCCGAAAAACGGCGAAGACACCTCGACAACCGAGGGGACATACAACAGAAGCGAGCGCGACCTGCTCCGTCCGAGGCGCGCAGGCCCGCAGCGCAACTTGTAGCATACGGCCGCGGGCGAGCATGGTCAATGCGCGTTTGCGACAGGTGGGACAGATGGGGCAAACCGCCACCGGTCCGGGACGCAGTCGCCGCCGCACACCGCAGTGTGCTCCCCGCACGCCGCACGTACAAGATGCCTACAGCCTATCGTTGCCGCGCGGCGCGACGGTGAAGGGGTGCGGCGGTGCGGTGACACGTGACGACGAGGACGACGACGGCTACGCGGTGCGCCGGGACGCGGGAGGCGCCGAAACCAGCCGCGCCAACCGCGGCTGGTGGGACCGCAACGCCGACGCCTACCAGCGCGAACACGGCGCGTTCCTCGGCGACGCCCGCTTCGTCTGGGGCCCCGAAGGGCTGGAGGAGGCCGACGCCCGCCTCCTGGGCGACCCCGCGACGCTGGCCGGGGCGCGCGTGCTGGAGATCGGCGCCGGAGCCGCGCAGTGCTCACGCTGGCTGGCCGCACAGGGCGCCCGCCCGGTGGCGCTGGACCTCTCGCACCGGCAGCTCCAGCACGCCCTGCGCCTCGGCGCGGACGGGCTGGGCCTGGTGGAGGCCGACGCCGGTGCGCTGCCCTTCGCCGACGGCGCCTTCGACCTCGCCTGCTCCGCCTACGGAGCGGTGCCCTTCGTCGCCGATCCGGTCCGGGTCTTCCGCGAGGTGCGGCGCGTGCTGCGGCCCGGCGGGCGGTGGGTGTTCTCGGTGACGCACCCCTTGCGCTGGGCGTTCCCCGACGAGCCCGGGCCCGCAGGACTGACGGTCTCGGCGTCCTACTTCGACCGCACGCCCTACGTCGAGCAGGACGAGGCCGGGCGCACGCTGTACGTCGAACACCACCGCACGATGGGTGACCGGGTGCGGGACGTGGTAGCCGCCGGATTCACCCTGCTCGATCTGGTGGAGCCGCAGTGGCCAGCGTGGAACTTCGCCGAGTGGGGCGGCTGGTCCCCCCGGCGCGGCGCGCTCATCCCGGGCACGGCGATCTTCGTGTGCGCTCGCCCCTGACCCTCCCCCAGTCTTCGCCCGGGCGAGAGGCCGGGGCCTTCCGCTCCGCCTTTCCCTCCGCCGCTCCGCCGGGGACCATGGCGGCGTGTGGCTCGGTCTCCCCGTGCGGGACGCGCTCGGCCGGGCCGCAGCCGCCGGCTGGTGAACCGCCGCCGGCTCCACCGTGGCCCGGGCCTCAGGCCACGGGTGCCGCAGGTCCTCCTACCGGGCCGCGTCAGGCGCGGGACGCCCTGGCGGTCGGCTGGGGCTTGGTGGCCGCATCGTCCTGGTGGCCCGGCTCGGGCTGGTGCGCCGGGTCGTCCGCGTCGTCTTCCTCGGGGTCGGTGTCGCCGGTGTCGGTGTCGCCGTCAGCCTCATCGCCGCAGGGGTCGGTGGACTCGTCGTCGGGCTTGTCGCCGGGCTTGTCCTCGGGCTCCTCGCCGTCCTGCTGGGTCTCGTCCCGTTTCTCGCGGTCCTGCTTTTCGCCGTCCTGCTGGGCGCCTGGCTTCTTGGCTTCGTCCGGCTGGGCGTCCGGCTTCTTGGCGGGCTTCCGGTCGGTGGGCTTCTCGGTACCGGGCTCGGGCTGGTCCTCGTCCTCGCCTGGCTCGGTCGGCTCGTTTGGGTCGGCTTCGCACTCGGCCGGGAGCTCGTCGGGCTTCTCGCCCGGCTCGTCGGGCTCCCCGGGGGTGGTCGGCTTGTCGTGCGGCTTCTCCTGCGGGGGCGGGTCCATGGGGTCGGGGCGGTCGCCGGGGCGGGCCGGGCGCGCGGGCCTGTCCTCGCCTGCCCGCCCGTCGAACCCGTCCGGCCGCTCCCGGTCCCCGCCGTTGCCCGGCTCCGGCTGGGGTTGCGGCTTCACCCCGGGCTGGGTTTCCGGCTTCGGCTTCGGCCCGGGCGTGGTCTCCGGCTTCGCACCAGGCTTGGCTTGGGGCTTCGGCTTCGCACCGGGCTTCAGCTTGGGGGCGTCCGCGGCTGCGGGCCGGTCGGAGACCGGGCGGGTGGCAGGCTGGTCCGGGTTGCCCGCGCCCGGGGAGCCGGGCAGGGAGCCGCTGGTGTCGGGGACCTCGCGCACACCCTTGCGGTAGAACTCCAGCCAGGACAGCACGGTGCGCAGGTATTCGGTGGAGCGGTTGTAGCTGAGGATGGCCTGTTCCAGGTCGGCGCGCTGGTCCAGGTTCCGGCCGTTCGCACACAGGTAGCGGGCGGCGGCCAGGGCCGCGTCGAAGATGTTGTTGGGGTCCTTGGCACCGTCGTCGTTGCCGTCGGCTGCCCAGGTGGCCCAGGTGGAGGGGATGAACTGCATGGGGCCGACGGCCCGGTCGTGGGTCGTGTCGCCGTCGTGCGCGCCGCCGTCGGTGTCGCGGATGAGAGCGAAGCCGTTGCCGTCGAGCTTGGGGCCGAGGATGGGCGCTGTGGTGGTGCCCTCGGCGTCCACCGCGCCGCCACGGGCCTGGCCGGATTCCACCTTGCCGATGGCGGCGAGCAGTTGCCAGGGCAGATTGCACCCGGGCCGCTCGGCGCGCACCGTGGACTCGGCTCGCTGGTAGGCGGCCAGGACGGTGGCGGGGATACCTGCCTCGGCCGGGCCGGTGAGGACCGGAGTGCCGTCGGGGTCAAGGTCGTTGGACGTGCCCGGCTTGCCCGGCGACTCCAGCGGCGGGAGCTCGGTGTGGTAGGAGTCGTCGCCTTCGGGCAGCTGGTCACCGGCGCCCGCGGCCGGGTCCTTGGCCTGCGGTTCGGGCCACAGCGGAGCGCCGGGCGCCTGCGAGGCGGAGAGGACGACCATGGCGGCCGCAGCGACGGCCGTACTGGTCATACCCTTGCGAATCCTGCCACCCCTACGACCCGCCATACGGCCGTCCCTCCCCTATGCGTGTGCGTGGTCATGCTGCCGTGTGCACGGCGAAATCAACGGCAGCGAGGTGACTTTACGACACCCCGCTGCCTTCGGCCACGGCCGGGGTGATCCGGTTTCCGGACACCATGCGGCGCTGGCGCCCGGCGGCCGTCCGGCTAGTGAACGGGGCCTGGCCACAGACGTGCGTCAGTGGGCCGCCGACTCCCAGTCGGCGCCCACCCCCACGGACACGTCCAGCGGGGCGCGCAGTTCCACCGCGCCGGACATCTCGCGCCGTACCAGCTCCTCCGCCGCGGCCCGTTCACCCGGGGCGATCTCCAGCACGATCTCGTCGTGCACCTGCAGCAGCAGGCGCGAGCTCAGTTCCCCGGCGCGCAGGGCGCTGTCCACCCGCAGCATGGCGATCTTGACGATGTCGGCCGCGGTGCCCTGGATGGGGGCGTTGAGCGCCATGCGTTCGGCCATCTCACGGCGCTGCCGGTTGCTGGAGTTGAGGTCCGGCAGATAGCGGCGGCGGCCGAGCATCGTGGAGGTGTAGCCGACAGCGCGGGCCTCTTCCACGGCGCGGCGCAGGTAGTCCCGCACCCCGCCGAACCGCTCGAAGAAGGTCTCCATCAAACCGCGCGCCTCCTCCGGGCTGATGCCCAGCTGCTGGGAGAGGCCGAAGGCGGACAGGCCGTAGGCCAGCCCGTAGGACATGGCCTTGATCTTGCGGCGCATCTCCGGATCGACGGCGCCCGGTTCGACGCCGAAGACCTGCGAGGCGACGGTGGTGTGCAGGTCCTCCCCGCCGGTGAACGCCTCGATGAGCCCGTCGTCGTCGGACAGATGCGCCATGACGCGCAGCTCGATCTGGCTGTAGTCGGCCGTCATCAGCGACTCGTAGCCCTCGCCGACGACGAACGCCCGCCGGATCGCGCGGCCTTCGTCGGTCCGCACCGGCACGTTCTGCAGGTTCGGGTCGGTGGAGGACAGGCGGCCGGTGGAGGCCACGGTCTGGCTGAAGGTGGTGTGGATACGGCCGTCCGCGCCAATCGTCTTGATCAGGCCCTCGACCGTGGTGCGCAGCTTGGCCTGCTCGCGGTAGCGCAGCATCAGCACCGGCAGCTCGTGGTCGGTCTGCGTGGCCAGCCAGGCCAGCGCGTCGGCGTCGGTGGTGTAGCCCGTCTTGGTCTTCTTCGTCTTGGGCAGGGCCAGTTCACCGAACAGCACCTCCTGCAGCTGCTTGGGCGAACCGAGGTTGAACTCGTGGCCGACGGCGGCGTGCGCCTCACGTACGGCCTGCTGCACGGCGTCGGCGAACTGCTGCTCCAGCTGGCTCAGCCACGGGCGGTCGGCGGCGATACCGGCGCGCTCCATGCGGGCCAGCAGCTCCGAGACGGGCAGCTCCATGCCGGCCAGCAGCTCCGTGGCGCCCACCTCGGCCAGGCGTCCCTTGAACGCCTCGCCCAGGTCCAGCACGGTGCGGGCCTGGCCCATCAGCGCGTCGGCCTCGGCCGCCTCGTCGGCCCCCAGCGCCAGCTGGCCGCTGGCGCTCTGCGCGGGCTGGGGCAGCTCGCGGGCGAGGAACTCCACGCTCAGCGCCTCCAGGGCGAAGCTGCGGCGGCCCGGCTGCACCAGGTAGGCGGCCAGCGCGGTGTCGGTGGTGATGCCATCGACGCGCCAGCCGTGCTCGGCGAACACGCGCTGGGTGGCGCGGGCGTTGTGCACGGCCTTGGGCTGGCCCGGGTCGGCCAGCCAGGCGGCGAACGCCTGCTCGTCGGCCGCGTCCAGCTGCGCCGGGTCGAACCAGGCGGCCGGGCCATCGCCGGTGGCCAGCGCGACCTCGGTGACCTGGCCCGCGCCCAGCTTCCAGTCGTCCACACTGGCCAGGCCCAGCGGGCGGCCCTGCGCGGTGTGCTCAGCCAGCCAGCCAGCCAGCTCGCCCGTGCCCAGCACCCTGCCGTCCAGCTCCACCCCGGCCGCCGGGGCGGGCTCGGCGCCTTGACCGGCGGTGCCCGGGTCGGCGGCGAACAGGCGCTCGCGGAAGTTGGCGTTACGGATCTCCAGCGCGTCCAGCAGGGTGCGCAGCGCCTCCCCGTCGTAGGGGGCGCGCTCCAGCTCGGCGGGGCCGCACGGCAGCGCGACGTCGCGCACCATTTCCGTCAGCCGCCGGTTGAGCTTCACCGCCTCCAGGTGCTCGCGCAGGTTCTGCCCGGCTTTCGTCTTGATTTCCTCCACCCGGGCCACCAGCTCCTCGAACGAGCCGAACTGGCTGATCCACTTCGTGGCCGTCTTCTCGCCGACGCCGGGGATGCCGGGCAGGTTGTCCGACGGGTCACCGCGCAGGGCCGCGAAATCCGGGTACTGGCGCGGCTCCAGACCGTACTTCTCGCGCACCTTCTGCGGGGTGAAGCGCGTCAGCTCCGAGACACCCTTGGTGGGGTAGAGCACGGTGACGTGGTCAGAGACGAGCTGAAACGCGTCCCGGTCGCCGGTGACGATGGACACCTCAAAGCCCTGCGCCTCGGCCTGCGTGGCGAGCGTGGCGATCACGTCGTCCGCCTCGTAACCCTCGATGGCGAACCGCTTGACGTTCATCGCGTCCAGCAGTTCACCGATCAGCTCCACCTGGCCCTTGAACCCGTCCGGTGTCTTGGAGCGGTTCGCCTTGTACTCGGTGTACTCCTGGGCGCGCCACGTCTTGCGGGAGACGTCGAACGCCACCGCGAAATGGGTCGGCGCCTCGTCACGCAGGGTGTTCGACAGCATGGAGGTGAAGCCGTAGACCGCGTTCGTCGTCTGCCCGGTGGTGGTGGAGAAGTTCTCCTCGGGCAGCGCGAAGAAAGCCCGGTAGGCGAGCGAGTGCCCGTCCATGAGCAGCAGGCGGCGCGGCGGCGCCGGGTCACCGCCGCCGTGCCGCGCCGACTGGGGGTCGTCAGGAGTTGCCGTCTTCGCCACGTTCTCAGCCACGGGACCGATCCTGCCATGCCGCACTGACAGCCCACGGCGCGATACCGGCCAGGGCGCCGGGCACCGCGCGCGGCGCGGGTCGCCGCGCGCGGCGCGGGTCGCCGCGCGCGGCGCGGGTCGCC
>NZ_JAEVFI010000015.1:0-25193 GCF_019303495.1 Streptomyces sp. JJ66
CGACAGGCCCACAAACAGACCAACGATCCGATCAGCGACAGGTCACACGACCCGCTGAGTAGTCACGGACCTGGCCAAGGAGGAGACGGACGCGCAGTTCCCGAACAACTGGGCGCGCGGGCTCGACAAGAGAATGAAGACCAACCCTGCCTACTTCAGCACCCGGGGTGGCTCCTCGGGGCTGACGGTCGGACGCGTCACGGCGCTGCTCCAGGCGGCCTGTAAAGCCTTGGATGAGGGCGCGGTGGAAACGACACAGGACGGGATGGTCCATCGGCTCGACAAGTTCGATACGAAGGAGGGCCTCGACTCGATTCGGTACGTCTCCGAGAACCACGTCCCGTACGCCGTACTGCTCTACGAGCGTTACCTCGGTCGGCCGTTCGCGAGCCACCGTGACGGCGTGTCCGAGCTCGTCGGCGATGTGATGGAAAGCGCGATCGAGGACCTGCTCTCGGTTGCGCGAGTGCCGTTCCGTAAGACCAAGCGCGCCGAGCGCGTGGCGGGTTTCGACCAGGCGCCTGATTTCTTCACGCCTGACGAGATCGACCCAACTGTAATCATTGAGGCGAAGATCACCGGCGACGACGGTACCGCCCGGGACAAGGTCTCGCGCATTCTCCGCCTCGCGGCCATGCGCGACGAGCGCGAGCGCGAAGGGCGACCGGCGTTCGAGGTCGTCGCCTGCGTCGACGGCCGCGGGTTCGGCGTCCGCCGGGAGGATATGAGCCAGATGATCACGGCCACGCGCGGCAAGGTGTTCACCGCTAACTCCCTGAAGGACCTAATCGAGCACACGCGCCTCTCGGAGTTCCTGCCGACGCCGTGACGCCTGTCGGAGGTTGAAGTCACGTCGTGGAGTTCCGCTTCAATGTGTAGTTGTGTACATGCTCTACGCTAGGTAGTGAGTCAAACGTGCTAGTCAGAGGGGGCGGGCTCTAAGGAGTCCGACCCCTTCGCCGTCACCGTGCTGGGTGGGTGCTGGATATTCTGACGCGGAGTCAGCGGGTGATCGGGTCCCGTAAACGGTGGACCGGTGTCCCACGTGAACGACCCAGACCACCAGCTCCCCGTTGTCGCTCGTGTAGACGACGCGATAGTCGCCGACACGAAGACGGCGTCGTTCCGGCTGTGACACGAGTGCGGTGGTGTTGAAGCCGAGAGGGTCGGTCTCCAGCTCGGTCAGCTTGGCCAGGATGCGCAGCGCCATGTCGCGGGGGATCTTCCGGAGCTCGGCCTGCGCCTCGGGGCGGAAGATGGTTCGGTACTCACTCACCGCGCGCCAGCGTCTCCCTCATGATGTCCTCGATCGGGATGCCGGGTGCGGGGTTGGCCATGCGCTCGTCGATGATCCGGTTGATCTCGCGCTCTTCCCACTCCTGGTACTTGCGCAGTACGTCGATGGAGACGACGGCGGCGACTTCCTTGCCCCGGCGCGTGATCACGGTGGGTACGTCGTCGCGATCGGCGCGCTCCACGACCTCGGCGAGGTGGGCGCGCACATCGCGGATGGACTCTACGGGTAGCGGCTGCGTCATGCGCTCAAGCGTACCGAGTGACCCATGTGTACACATCGTGTCCTCGGCTTAGGTGACGGACTTCGTCGCGGTCGCGCGTGTTGGATGTGCTGGATGAACTCGCACCGTGCTGGATCGGTGCTGACTTCAGGCCGCTCTGATGCAGGGCGGCGCTACGGTGGCTCCGCAGTGGCCACGCGGCCGATGAAGCAGGCTGTTCGGAGAGGGGGCCGCGTTGTCAGTCCGCGCCGGATATCCGGATATGAGGCTCCCCCGAGATGCAAGGAGACAGCCAGGTTCTCTGCCCGGTGCCGCCAGCCCTGGTCGGAGGCCACCGGTTACTAGACGGTGCGGATAACAGGGGCGGGTTTGATGTTCTGGGCGTCGATGAGGGTGTGGATATCGTCCGGGTCCGAGGTCCAGATGATGGCGCCGAGGCTGGCTGCCATGGTCACGACGGTGGCATCGACGATGTCCGAGGTGCGGGCCTTGCCGCAGAGGATGCCTGCGGCTTTGGCGGTTTCGAGGCTGACGGGTGCGACGTGGCACCCGGCCAGGAATGTGCCGAGTCTGACCTGGCGGCGGGAGTCCCGCCATGCCTGGCTAACGACGACGGACGGGACGTGGATGTCCCGGCCGTCATCCAGGGCCAGACTGTGGCGTGCCCACATGCGTCGGTCATTGTTGTCGATGGCGATGAGGACCCCGGCGTCGTACAGGTAGGGGATGTTCACGCGGCCGATGCTCCCGAGCTGCTGAGATACTCGGCGTCGGCGGCAGCCAGGTCCGCGCGGGCAGCCGCGAGCTCTTCCGGGGTGAAGGCACCGTGTTGGGCCTGCCACTCCTGGACGACGGCCCGGCCGACTCGCAGGCGCAGCTCACGTTCGGCTGCTCCGGCGATCAGCCGCGAGAGCGGAACGCCGTCTTCCTCGGCGGCTCCGGTTAGGGCTTCGACCAAGGATTCGTCGAGAGTGATAGTCACCTTCTTGGTAGCCATACATCAACCATAGCGCGGTATGGCCGTCGAAACCGATGGTCAGCATCAGATGCCGGCGGGTGCGGAGGGCGTGCGCATCCAGCGAGAAGGGCTGGGCGGTTTCCGCTCGTGGCCGGGGGCTTGATCGCGGGCTGGGTGCGGGAGTCTGTTCTGTCCCGGTTCCGGGGAGTAGTTTGGGGATACGTACCCTGAGGGAGGGCGATTCGATGCCCTGGTTCGTGTGGTTGCTCAGCGCCGCGGCGCTCGGTGTCGCGGAGTTCTTCACCCTGTCGCTGGTGTTCGGGCTGCTGGCGGGCGCCGCGCTGGTCGCGGCGGTGGTCGCCGGGGTGGGTGTCGGCCTGCTCGGCCAACTGGTGGCGCTCGGAGTGGCGGCGGCCGCGGGCCTGCTCATCGTCCGTCCGGTCGCGCTGCGGCACATGGCGCAGACCCCCCTCGCCCGGGAGGGCAGCGACGCGCTGATCGGCAAGCGGGCCGAGGTCATGCGGGAGGTCACCGCGACCCACGGCCTGATCAAGGTATCCGGCGAGGAATGGTCCGCCCGCGCACTCGACGAGACCCAGGTGATCCCGGTGGGAGCGCTGGTGGACGTCATGGAGATCGAAGGCGTCACCGCCGTCGTCTACCCCCGCGAGCTCCTTCCCTGAAACGGCTGAACATCCCGACGGAGGAAGTGTGGACCCGGTGGTCATCCCGATTCTCGTGGCGGCGCTCGTGGTGGTCTTTCTGGTGGCTGCCACGGTGCGTATCGTTCCGCAGGCACGTCGTTACAACATCGAGCGGTTCGGCCGGTACCGCAGGACCCTGCAGCCGGGGCTGAACCTGGTCCTGCCGGTGGCGGACCGGATCAACACCAAGCTTGACGTGCGCGAACAGGTGTATTCCTCGGACCCCAAACCGGTGATTACCGAGGACAACCTCGTGGTGAACATCGACACGGTGCTCTACTACCAGATCACCGACCCCCGGGCGGCGGCCTACGAGGTCGCCGACTACCTGCAGGCGATCGACCAGCTCACCGTGACCACGCTGCGCAACGTCATCGGCTCCATGGACCTGGAGGAGACGCTCACCTCCCGCGAGGAGATCAACGCCCGGCTCCGCACCGTCCTCGACGACGCCACCGGAAAGTGGGGCATCCGGGTCAACCGCGTCGAGATCAAGGCCATCGACCCGCCGCACACCATCAAGGAGGCGATGGAGAAGCAGATGCGGGCCGAGCGGGACAAGCGCGCGGCCATCCTGCACGCCGAAGGGGAGCGGCAGGCGAAGATCCTCACCGCGGAGGGCACGAAGCAGAAGGACATTCTGGAAGCGCAGGGCACCCAGCAGGCCATGATCCTGCGGGCGGACGGCGAGGCGAAGGCGGTGGAGCGCGTCTTCCAGGCCGTCCACCGCAACAATGCCGACCCGAAGATCCTGGCTTACAAGTACCTGGAGACGCTTCCGCACCTGGCGCAGAGCGACAACAACACCTTCTGGGTGATCCCGGGGGAGCTGACCGAGGCGGTGCGCGCTGTCACCAGCGCGTTCGGTGACCAGTCGGCTATGGGTCTGCCCGCTTCCGCGCAACCGGGGAAGGAAACCGCGTCCGATGCCGACGGCGGGTCCGGCGAGGGCGGGGCTCCGGAGCTGGAGGCAGGCTCGGCGCTTTCCCTCGACGCCGCCACCGCCGCCGACGAGGCCGCCAGGCAGGCCGCCGCAGCGGTGAGTGACGCGAAGGCGGAGGCCCAGGCCGCGAGCGCGTCCCAGGCACCGGTCCGGAGGCAGCCGCCCGGCCGCTGAGCGGCGGACAGAGTGGGCGCCGGGGCGCCGCCCTGATGGTGCCGTTCGTCCAGTGCCGCCCGGGCCGTCGTGACGGCGCTTCCGGTAGCCCCTGCCGCCTCACCGACCGGATCAGCGGCGGGCGGGGCCGGGGCGCAGGGCGTCCAGGTCCTCCGCGAACCAGCCCTCCGCGCGGGGCGGGCGCATCCAGTCGGGCAGTGCGGTCATGAGGCAACTTTAGCGATCCCCCGCGCGGTGCGGGGGCCTCCACGAGGGCAGCCCGGGAGCCGGGGACGGGGCGTCAGACCAGGGCCGTGACGGTGACCGTCACCGTGATCTCCGCCGGGCCCGGGTGGGCTGCGGCCAGGGCGGAGGCCACGGCGGCGCGGGCGGCGCGGGTGACGTCCACGGCGCGGTGGCCGTGCTGGACGGCGAGGCGGAGGTCGGCGTGCATCCGCCAGCCGTCCACCGTGCGGGTGCGGCGGACGCGGGCGCCCCGGTCGGCGGCGCCGCGCAGGACGCCGGTGAGGTCGGGGCGCAGGAGGGCGACGCCGGGGGTGGCCTCGGCGGCGTGTGCGGCGGCCTCGGTCAGGCGCGCGTCCAGTTCGGCCTGCGGGGTGCGCGGTGCGGCCATGGTCAGTCGTCCTCCGTAGGGTCTTCGAGGAGATCCAGGACGCGGACGTCAACGGCGCGCACGTCCAGGCCCAGCTGGCTCTCGGCCGCCTCGCGCACCTGCCGGCGCACGGCGTCGGCGAGCTCGGGCACCGGCAGCCGCAGGTTCAGCGGCGCGGTGACGCCGAGCCGGACGCGGACCGGGCCGCGCGGCAGCCGGGCCCCGGGCAGCGGGAACCGCCGGTCGGGAGCGTCCAGCGGAACCACGCGGCAGCTGCCCGCGCGGACGCCCGGCACCTTCTCGGCCGCCGTGCGGCAGGTGCGGGCGACGGCGGTCTCCACGATCCACGTGTCCTCGTCCTCGCCGCCCAGCGGGACGGCGGCGCCAGGGCGCAGCTCGGTGCGCACGATGGTCATCACGCGCTCGGTGACGCCCGTCGTCTCCGGCGCCTCGGACGCGGCGGACCGCTCGGCGTCGCGTGCCGCCTCCTGCCGGACCAGGCCGTCCAGCGTGCGCAGGTCCGCGAGGGCCGTGGCGCAGTACGGGCAGGTGGCGGTGTGCGGATCGTCGGCGGCGCGGGACGGGTCCGTCTCCCAGGCGTCCCAGACCTCCTCCAGCGCGCGCCCGCAGGGCAGGGTGTCGGCGGACCCGGGACGGCCGGAGGGAGCAGCGGGGTCGGTTGGGCCGGGTGGGCTAGGTAGGTCGGGGGTGGGGCTCATCGCCATGCGCTCATCGCCTCCGTCAGGTAGCGCCGTGCCCGGAAGATCCTGCCGCGTACGGCCTGCTGGCTGATGCCGAGGACGTCCGCGATCTCGCCGTAGCCGAGACCGTGCAGCTCGCGCAGTACCCAGCATGCCCGCTGCTCCGGGCTGAGGCCGGCGAGCGCGCCGGAGAGGTCCTTGACCGCCGCCGTGGACTCGGCCGCGCGGACCGGTGACGCCTGGTGCTCCGGCGCGCTGGGTTCGCGCGCCGCGTCCAGCCGCTCGGTGGGGCGACGCGACCGCAGCAGGTTCAGGCAGCGGTTGGTGACGATGCGGTACATCCACGTCAGGAACGCCGCGTCGCCACGGAATTCCGGGAGCCGGCGCCAGGCCCGGACGAACGCGTCCTGCACGGCGTCCTCGGCGTCCGGACGGCTGTCCAGCACGCGGGTGGCCAGGGCCAGCAGCACCGGGGTGTGCCGACGGACCAGGGTCGCGAACGCCTCCTCGTCGCCCTCGCCCGCGCGTACGGCCAGCAGCGTGTCGTCGCCCGGTGGCGGTGCCGGGCGGGTCTGCGGCTCGCGCCGTACGTCCCGTGCCGCCGCGCGGGTGGGCCTCTCGTCGTCCTCCGGCACCCGCCGGTCTCCTCTCCCGTCCGTGGGTTCCTGTCGATTGGACACGCCGGAACGGTCCGTGTCACGCATGGCCGGCGGGGAACTTGCGCAGAAGACTGGTGAAGTCATCGGGGTATCGCGGAAATTACCCGGGATTCGCGCGTGACGATCCGCAGCGCGCCGGGTCCAACGCTGTAGCAGCACTTCCCCGATCCGGACGAAACGACGCAGAGGAGTTACTTCACATGGCTGACAAGACGTCCACCCTGACCGCCCCGCAGACCTCCGCCGAGCAGCCGGAGCGCGATGCCGCGCCCGCCACCGCCACCGGCACACCCACGATTGGCGGGCAGCGCACCGCCACCGAGCTGAGCGGGGCCCGGGGCAAGACCACCATCGCGGACGGTGTGGTGGAGAAGATCGCCGGGATGGCCGCCCGCGAGGTGCCGGGCGTGTTCGCGCTGGGCGGTGGCTTCGCCCGCACGCTCGGCGCGGTGCGCGACCGGGTGCCCGGCGGCCGTCCGAACGTGACGCGCGGGGTGAAGGTCGAGGTCGGTGAGCGCCAGACGGCGCTGGACCTGGACATCGTCGTGGAGTACGGCGTCCCCATCACCGATGTCGCGCAGGACGTGCGGGAGAACGTCATCGCCGCGGTGGAGCGCATGACCGGTCTGGAGGTCGTCGAGGTCAACATCGCGGTGAACGATGTGCACCTTCCGGATGAGGAGTCGGAGGAGCGCGAGGAGCCCGCCCCGCGCGTGTCCTGACGGGGGTTCGGCGCGGTGGCGCCGCTTCGGGCCGGGCGATGACGACTGAGAGGTGTGGAGTGTGAGCAAGGCCGTCGTGGGTCTGATGGTGGGCATGGCGCTCGGCTTCGCCGGGTACTTCGGCGGGTTCACGGCGTTCCTGCTGGTGGCCGCGCTGGGTGCGCTCGGCTGGGTGGCCGGGCGGGCGCTGGAGGGCGACACCGCGCTCGCTCAGTGGGCGCGGACGCTGCGGGGCCGACCGTGACGCGGGGTGCCGGGAGGCGGGGGGGCGGGCCGCGAGGGGCGCGCCCGGACGACGCGGCAGCCGCCCCGGTCACCCGGGTCGCGCCGGGCGACCGGGGCACGACCCGGGTGACCGAACGCGCCCACGCCCGCATCGCCACCGCGGCGGCCCAGGAAGCGCTGCGGCAGGCGGTGCCGGGGGAGCGCGCCCTGTCCGTACCGCCCCGTGCGGCGGTACGCGTCAAGCGGGGGCGCAGCCGCATCACCCTGGCCCTCGCCATCCCCTACCCGGCGGACCTCACGGCGGTGGGCGCCCACGTCCGTGAGGCGGTGGCCGAGCGCTCCGCCGCCCTGACCGGCACCCCGGTCCGCACGGTGGACGTCACGATCGCCCACCTCGCCCCCCGACCCGCGCCCACCGCCCCCGGCCTGCCGGAACCCCGCCGCGCGGTGTCCCCGCCCGCGCTGCCCGGCACGCGGGCATCGGGACCGGCCCCGGACGCCGGTGGTACACAGGCCGAGTCCGCGAACGACGGTGACACTGGTACCGGTGCTGCCGATGGTGCCCGGCGGGCTGACGGGGAGCCAGCCGACGGCGAGACTGACGGGCTGGCGGAAGGCGGGAGGCGGGTATGACGCGCCCAGCTCCCCCGGGGCCGCGGCGGGTGTGGTCGCTGCGGCGGGCCCCCGCCGGGGTCACGGCGCTGGTCGTGGGTGCGGTGGCCGCCGCTGTGCTGGCCGAGACCGTCGCCGGCCACCTCGACCGCTCGCCCACCCCGTGCGCCGCCTGGCTCGCGGAGCGCCTCGGCGAGCCGCCGGTGTCCACCGCGCCGCTGCTCACCGTGCTCGGTGCCTCAGCTCTGCTGGGCCTGTGGCTGCTCGGTCAGGCCGTCACCCCGGGGGCCCGGCGGCGGTTGGCGACGCGTCCCGTCGCGCGCGGTGTCCACGGTGAGCTGGACCGTTCCGCCGCCGTCCGCACTCTGCGCGACGCCGCGCTCGCCGTGCCCGGCGTGGTGGAGGCCCGGTTGGCCGTGCGGCGGCGGCGCGTCACGGCGCGGGCGACCACCGGTTTCGGCTCCCCCAAGGCCGTCCGGACGCAGGTGACGCGGACGCTGGAGGCCGCCTGCGCCACGCTCGGCCTGCGCCGTCCGCCGCGCGTGACGGTACGGCTGGAGCGCGGCCCGCACTGGAGGCCGCCCGCGTCCACCCAGCCGGGCGAGCCCTCGCCGACGGTCACCGCGTCCGTAGGCCCGCCGGGCGCCCCTGGCGGGTCCGAGCCCGGCGAGCCAGCCCGGGATGGCGTGCCGGGCGCCCGCACCGGCCCGGCCGGACACCCCCGGCGTGGCCTGCGGCTGGCCAACCGGGTCCTGTTGACGCTGGCTGGTGCCGCCCTGCTGGCCTGCGCCGCCTGGCTCACGCTCGCCGCCGGTGCCCGGGCTGAGCTGCCGTGGTCCGTGCCCGGTTGGTGGCCTGGCGCGGTACCGGGCCAGTCGCTGCTCGGCGACGCGCCCGCCGACGGGTGGCGCCGGGTGGCCGCACCCGCCGCGTGGCCCGTGCTGTCGGTGGTGGTTCCGGCGGCGGTGCTCGCCCTCGCCCTGGGGTGGCTGGTGGCACAGGCTGGCCCGCGCCCGCGCCGCCAGGTCCGCCTGCCGGACGGCCGGATGCGGCTGGGGGCGCGCACGTTCGCGGCTGCGGTGGCCGACGACGTCGAGGGCGTGCCCGGGGTTCGCCGGGCCCGGGTCAGTGTGCACGGGCGGGGCCGCCAGGTGTGGCTGCGCCTGTCGGTCACGCTCGCCCCCGGCGCCCGTCCGGCCACGGTGCTGCACGCGGTGGAGCACGGTGCGCTGCGCCGGGCCCGGGCCAGTACCGGGTTCACCGGCCTGCGGGCCACCGTGCGGCTGCGGGTGCCGCCGCACCGGGCGAGCCGGGTGGCGGCCGAACGTTCGGTGACCGTCCGCCCGCGCCCGGACGCCGGGGGAGGGACCGACGAGGGACCGTCCGCCGGGGTACGGGCCGCAGAGCGGGCGACTGATGCACCGGCGGCGCGCGACGTCTCCGCGCCAAACCGAGCCACTACCGAGTTGACGTTGACAAAGCGTCAGTAACCCCACGTCAGCCGGTACGCGACCCGCGAAGCCGCCGCATCCTCGCTCGGGTGCGGCGGCTTCTCTGTGAACATCCGTACCAATTACGCGCGTTGCTGCCCGATTGGCGTGTCCTCGGTGTGACAGATGCATGAAGTAGCCGCACGACCCTTGTGCGTTTTCCTGTGGTTCGGCAAACCTTTCCTTAGCGGCCCGGATGACATGTCCGCGTCGCATCCCCCACTCGCGCGCCACCAACGAGAAGGATCTCTCAATGGCAGTGATGCGTTCCCCCAAGCGCAGATGGCCGGCTGTCGCAGTGGCATCCGCCGCGGCGGTTGCCCTGGGCGTCGGCACCGGTCTCCCCGCGGCGGCGGCTGACGACCCCGAAGGTGTGATCGCCAACGCGGGCGCACCGGGCACCATCAAGGGCAAGTACATCGTCACCCTCAAGGACGGCGCACCCGACGCCGAAAGCAAGGCGGGCAAGGCGCTGGCCGCGAAGTACGGCGCTGAGATCGACATCGTGTACGAGGAGGCCCTCAACGGGTACGCGGTCGAGCTGAGTGAGGCCGAGGCGCTGCGGTTCGCCGCCGACCCGGCGGTGGCGGCGGTCGAGCAGGACCAGAAGGTTTCCCTGTCCGGCACGCAGCCGAACCCCACCTGGGGGCTGGACCGCATCGACCAGCCGGATCTGCCGCTGTCCAACAGCTACACCTACCCCGACTCGGCGGGGGACGGCGTCACCGCCTACATCATCGACACCGGCCTCAACCACAGCCACAACGACTTTGGCGGTCGCGCGAGCTTCGGCTTCGACTCCTTCGGCGGCAACGGCAACGACGGCAACGGCCACGGCACCCACGTCGGCGGCACGGTCGGCGGCCAGACCTACGGGGTGGCGAAGAAGGTTGACCTGGTCTCGGTACGCGTCCTCAACGACCGGGGCTCCGGTACGAACTCCGGCGTCATCGCCGGCGTGGACTGGGTGACGGACAACGCCAGCGGTCCGTCGGTGGCGAACATGAGCCTCGGCGGCGGCGCCAACTCGGCGCTGGACCAGGCCGTCCGCAACTCGATCGCCTCCGGCATCACCTACGCCGTGGCGGCGGGCAACTCCGACCGCGACGCCTCGGGCTACTCTCCGGCGCGGGTGAGTGAGGCGCTGACGGTGGGATCGAGCACGCGCAGTGACGCGCGGTCCTCGTTCTCGAACTACGGCCGCGTGGTGGACGTGTTCGCGCCGGGTTCGGACATCACCTCGGCGTGGATCGGCAGCAACTCGGCCACCCGCACGATCTCGGGGACGTCGATGGCCTCACCGCACGTCGCGGGGGCCGCGGCGCTGGTGCTGGGGGAGAACCCGTCCGCCTCGCCGAACCAGGTGGCTTCGGCGATCGACTCGGCCGCGGCGACGGGCAAGATCAGCAACCCGGGTTCGGGCTCGCCGAACAAGCTGCTCCAGGTCGGTGAGGGCGACCCCGGTGACCCGGGCGACCCCGGGGACGGCTACTTCGAGAACACCAGCGATGTGGCGATCTACGACAACCGCACGGTGGAGTCGCCGATCGCGGTGAGCGGCGTGCCCGGCTCCGCGCCGTCGGACCTTCAGGTGAAGGTGGACATCAAGCACACCTACATCGGCGACCTGAAGGTCGAGGTCGTGGCTCCGAACGGGACCGCGAAGGTGCTGAAGAACTTCGGCACCGGCGGCAGCTCGGACAACCTGAACAAGACCTACACCGTTGACGCCTCCTCGTCGGCGGCGAACGGCACCTGGAAGCTCCGCGTCACCGACAACGCCTGGTGGGACACCGGCAAGATCGACGCCTGGTCACTCCAGTTCTGACGCGCCCCCGCGCGCAGGCATGACCCCGGGGCCATCCCGTCACCACGACGGGATGGCCCCTCGCGCGCGTTCAGCGGACCGGCAGGTGGTAGGCGGGCCGGTAGCGGTCGGCGGGGAGGACGATGTCAGCGGTTTCCACGGGCAGACCGCCAGCGCAGAACGTCCGGCGGATGACCAGGACGCAGTGCCCGGCCATGCCGCCGAGTTCGGCCATCTCCTCGGCGAGGCCGGGGCGGGCACCGATCTCCTCCAGCACGTTGTCCACCACCAGATCGATCGCCGCCATGCGTTCCACCACGCCGTGGCCCCCCAGCGGGCCTTCCTCGGGCAGCATGACCGGGGTACGGCCGGTCAGGGACAGCGGCTCCCACGACGTGGACAGCATCACCGGCTCGCCGTCGGTGCGGAAGACGTACCGCGTCTGCATCACCCGCTCGCCCGCGGGCAGACGCAGCCGGGCGGCCACCGCGGCGCTCGCCTCCTGCTGCTCGCTGCACGACTCCCAGGAGCCCTTCACCTGGTCGTCCGCCTGCTCCTGCCGGAACACGCCGTCGCTGCCGGACGGGCGGTAGCCCGCGCGGACGATGCGCCCGGGCTCCGGCAGTTCGCGGACGTAGGTGCCCGAGCCGGAGCGGCCCTCGACGAGCCCTTCGGCCATGAGGATCTTGCGGGCTTCCAGGGCTACGGTGTCCGACACCCCGTACTCGGCCCGGATGCGCGCCTGGGACGGCAGGCGCGAGTGCGGCGGCAGGACCCCGTCGAAGATTTTCTGCCGCAGGTCGCCCGCGACACGCAGGTACGCGGGCTGCTCCCCGAAAGCCACCTTGTCCTCCCACCGTTTGACGGTGTGCTACAGAGTGGCAACTCTGTGTATCTGTCCGCAATGCCCGTCCGACGATTCACCCGAAGTGGTGACATCGCTGTTGCGTAGGTGTCCCGGTCCCGCGCTTCGGGGCGCGGTGGCCTTCGCGCGCCCCGCCGGACGTCGCCCCGGCGGGGCGTGCGCCCGGGGTGCGGGGGGGCGAGTGGAGCCGCCACCCACGCCGCTTGCGGCGTACCGGGCGGGGGCGCGAGGCCAGCGTGCGGCGGCGCCCGGGTGGCCGGCCAGCGGCCCGGGCGCGGGCTGGCTGGAAAGGTACCGGAAAGTGGCAAGGTGAATGCGTTCCGTGAAGCCCGGGCGTAGGCTCGGGCATATGCAGACCGCAGGAGGACAGAACGCACCGCGACGCAGCCCCCGCGAGGAGTGCCGATGAGCGATCCGATGCCACCGACGCCACCGATGCCACTGCCCTGGCTGGTGATCCGGCAGGAGGAGGACGGCAGCCGCTACCGGGTCGGCCGCTGCGCGACCCGGGTCGAGGCGCAGCGCCTGGCCGACCGGCTGGGCGGCGCGCGCTCCGGCGTGCGCCCCTCAGGATGGGCGGGGGCGGAACCCGGGGACGCGGGGAACAAGGAGACAGCGGAGACGGCTGTGGGCAGCGGCGCCCGGCGTTACCTGGTGGAGCGTTTGGAGCAGCCGGGCGGCGACCCGAGCGGTGCCCGGACCTGACCCCGGGCACCATCACCACGTGCGGGCCGCGCGTCCGCCCTCACCGGGCATCGCCCCAGTCCCGGCAGCAGCGGCACCGAGGCGGGCGGCGACTGGGTTCGACGTCCCGCTCGCCCTGCCCCCGGGCATGCCGTGGGGTGACCGAAGGCGGCTTGGAGGCAGCCGAGTTCACCGTCGCGGACGGCTCCGCCCCGCCCGCGTCAGCTGATGACGTGGCCCTGCTGGCGGCCCAGCTCGGCAGCCTGCCCGAGGACAGCGCCGCCTTCTGGACACCCGGCACGGACCGATTGGCAAGACGGTGTGGTTCGGGCTGCCGCTGTCTGGTTAGGAGAACAGGCGGGCGGCGACGCCCCAGCGACAGCCCGGCGGGCAGCCGCACGGCGCCACCGCCCCCTGGCCGCCCGGCCTGGCCACCGGATGCGTCCGGCGGACGCGGTGTCCGTGCCGCCGCTGGGGTGCCACACTGCTCTCGGGCACGGGCTCGCGGACCGGGACCGCACGAACGACGGGACGGCGGATGACGGAACAACGGGGCGGCCGGGAACGGCGCGCAGGGCGGATACGGCAGGAGCTTGTGCCCCCGGTGCGGCCAGCCGCGCGCAGAACCGGCCGGGAGGACGGGGCGGCGCCTGTCGAGGCGTCACTTGACGCGACCGGGAAGCCGGACGACGTACGCCGCGCGCTGGCGCTGCTGAACGCCGCCGGAGCGCGCATCGGCAACTCCCTGGACCTGGAGCGGACGGCGCGTGAACTGCTGGATGTCGCCGTGCCGCAGTTCTGCGACTTGGCCTCGGTCGATCTGTACGGCGCGGTACTCAGCGGCGAGGAACCGAGCCCCGTCAGCGGCGGCGAGGCCAGCGCGCCGCTGCGCCGGGTGGCGCTGGCCAGCTCCGTCGGCTCGCTCGGTACCGTCGGTGCCGGGCCGCACCCGGACGCGGTGCCGCTGGGCGAGGAACACCGGTTCGCCTTCGAGTCCCCGCACGCCGCCGCCCTGCGCACCGCCCGGGTCCAGCGCGTGGATCCGCCACCGGGCGAGAGCACCGGCACGCGGCTGCCGTTCGCGCTGGTCGTGCACTCCACGCTGGCCGTGCCGATGGTCGCGCGCGACCAGGTGCTGGGGCTCGCGCAGTTCTCCCGCACCCAGGGCAGCGAGCCGTTCGGCGAGCGGGACGCCGCGCTGGCCGCCGAACTCGCCGCCCGCGCCGCCGTCTGCATCGACAACGCCCGCCTGTACCGCCGCGAACACGAGCGCGCGCTGATCCTCCAGCGCAGCCTGCTGCCGCCCGGCGACCCGGAGGCGGCCGGGCTGGAGATCGCCTGCCGGTACCGGCCCGGCACCGCCGCCACCGAGGTCGGCGGCGACTGGTTCGACGTCATCGAACTGCCCGGCCACCGCACCGCACTCGTCGTCGGCGACGTGATGGGGCGCGGTCTGCGGGCCGCCGTCACCATGGGCGAACTGCGCACCGCGGTGCGCACGCTGGCCCTGCTGGATCTGGAACCGGCCGAAGTCCTCGAACGGCTGGACGAGATCGCGCGCGGCCTGGGCGGCTCGTCCTACCGGCGGCGCGGCGACTCCTTTGGCGGGCGCGACGACCAGGCCGAGGTCTACCTCGCCACCTGCGTCTACGCCGTCTACGACCCGGTCTCGCGCCGCTGCACCTTCGCCAACGCCGGGCACGTGCCGCCCGTCCTCGTCGAACCGCCCGGCGGCGCGCCCGGCGGTGCGTCCGGCGGCGGGGAGCCGATGCTGCTGGACGTGCGCGGCGGTCTGCCGCTGGGCGTCGGCGGGGAGCCGTTCGAGCAGACCGATGTCGAACTGCCCGACGGCTCGCTGCTCGTGCTGTACACCGACGGGCTGGTGGAGTCGCGCGGTCAGTCGCTGGACGACGGTCTGCACGCCCTGCGGCACGCGCTGCGGGACGCCGACCGGCCGCTGGAGGAGGTCGGCGACCGGGTGTTCTCCAGCGTCGAGACCGACCACGGCGACGACGACATCGCGCTGCTGCTCGCCCGCGTCCAGGGCCTGCCGCGCTCGGCGGTGGGGGACTGGCGGCTGGCGCCCGAGCCGAGGTCGGTCTCCCGCGCCCGCGACCTGGCCTGCGGTCAGCTCGCCGACTGGCACCTGGACGCGCTGGTGGACACCACCGAGCTGCTCGTCAGCGAGCTGGTCACCAACGCGCTGCGGCACGGAGACGGCGAGATCCGGCTGCGGCTGCTGCTGGATCGCACTCTGGTGTGCGAGGTGTGGGACAGCGGCCTGGTCCAGCCCCGGCGGCGCCGCGCCCGGGACACCGACGAGGGTGGTCGCGGGCTGCAACTCGTCGATCTGCTGTCGGCCGCCTGGGGCAGCCGCCGTACGCCCCGGGGCAAGGCTGTCTGGTTCGAGCTGCCCCTCCCGCACGACGGCGGCCCCAAACCCCCCGACACCCTCGACGCTCTCCTGGACGCCTACCCGGCGCTCTGACACCCGGCGGATGAGCCCGGTACGGGCCGCCAACCGGGTGGCGTTGCCCGCCCGAACGGCTGTCTCCGTGGCGTCCTGCGGTTCCGTCGCCCTTCGATGACGGGAAGTGTGCTGAACCGTCCATCCCCTGATCGGGGCGTGGGGAACCAGCACCCGGAGGTATGCCGCCATGCCAGCCGTGCCCGCTACCCGGACCATCCCTTGGCGCCGCGCGGCGGTGGGGGTGGCCGCGTGCCTGCTGCTGCCCCTCGCCCTGGCCGGATGCGGTGGTGACGAGGACGTCCCGGAGGGCAAAAGCGGCTCCGCGCGCGACCTCACCGTCGCCGCCCGGGAACAGGTTCGCGACGGCGGCACCCTGCGCTGGGCGGTGGACGCCACCCCCCGCACGCTCAACACCTTCCACCGCGACGCCAGTCCCGCCACCGACCGCGTCGCCGAGGCCACCCTGCCCACCCTGTTCCCGCTCGACAGCCGGGGCCGTCCCCAGCTCAACCGCGCCTACCTGGTCTCCGCCGAGGTGACCGACACCGAACCCCAGCAGACGGTTCTCTACACGCTGAACCCCCAGGCGCGCTGGAGCGACGGCACCCGGATCGGCCTGGCCGACTTCCAGGCCCAGTGGAAGGCGCTCAGCGGCTTGGATGCCGGGTACTGGGCGGCGCGCACCGCGGGCTACGAGCGCATCCACAAGGTGGTCGCGGGGCCTGAGCCGCACCAGGTGAAGGTCGTCTTCGCCCGCCCCTACGGGGACTGGCGCTCCCTGTTCACCCCGCTCTACCCGCGCACCGTCATGGGCGAGCCCCGGGCGTTCAACGACACCTCCCGCACCCGGCTGGCCCGCGCGGCCGGCCCGTTCCGCGTCCAGGACGGCACACTCGACCCGAAGGCCGACACCCTCACCCTGGAGCGCAACCCGAAGTGGTGGGGTGCGCGGGCCAAGCTGGACGCCATCGTGCTCACCGAGGTGCCGGCCGGGAAGCGTGGTGACGCGCTGGCGGCGGGCGAGCTGGACGTCGCCGAGGTGCGCGAGCCCGTCGTCGCCCGCATCGCCGACGCGGCGAAAGAGCGGGCGGCGAAGGAGGCCGAGCGGCGCAACCTGCGCTCCTACACCGTCCGCCGCGCCTACCGCCCCGCCTACACCCAGCTCGCGCTCAACGGGTCCTCCGGTCCGCTCGCCGACGAGCGCGTACGCCGTGCCGTGGCGCGGGCACTGGACCGCGAGCGGCTGGCCGCGAGCGCGCACCGGCCCGCGGGGCTGCCCGTCCAGCCGCTCGGCAGCCACCTGCGCATGTACGACCAGGCGGGCTACCAGGACCACAGCGACGTACTGGGCGAACCCGGCGCCGAGTCCGCCGCGGCCCTGCTCGCCGAGGCGGGCTGGCAGGGCGGCCCGGCGATCCCGCTGTCCGCCGCGCAGGACGCCGGGGCCACGGCGGACGCCGGTGACGGCACGTCCCCGCAGCCGTCCACCACCGCCCCCGACGCAGCTCCCGCCCCCGACGCAGCTCCCGTCCCCGACGCACCGCCCGCCCTCGCCGCCCCCGCTTTCTCCGGGCTCGCGGGCAGTGCCGCCGCCGCCCGCGCGGGCGTGCTGCGCCAGGCCGCGCACGCGCTGGACCGCGCCGCCGACGCCGCTGAGCAGGACGACGGCAAAGGCGACGGCAAGGACAGCGACCACGACGGCAAGGCCAGCAAGGCCAGCAAGGCCAGCCGCGACGACGGCAGCGAAGGCGACGACGCCGCCAAGGCGCTCCGCGAGGCCGCCAAGGCCGCCGAGGCGAAGGCCGAGCGCGAGGCCGCCTCCCTGGACCGGCTGCTCAGCGCCCACGGGCGCCTGGTGCGGATGAAGGAGGGCGAGGCGCTGGAGCTCGACCTGGTTCTGCCCGCGGGCGAGGGGGCGGAGCAGATTCGCCGGGCCGGTCACCATGTTTCCCGGATGCTGGCCCGCGTCGGCATCCACACCGAGATCACCCAGGTCCCCGACGCCGACCTCTTCGAGGACCACCTCGCCTCCGGCGACTTCGACCTGGCCCTGTACTCCTGGCCCGCGACGGCCTACCCGGTCACCGGCACCCGGCCCGTCTTCGCCAAACCGGTGCCCGCCGACGACGGCTCGCTGCTGATCGAGCAGAACTACACCCGGGTCGGCACCGACCAGATCGACCAGCTCTTCGCGCAGGCGGCGGCCGAGCTGGACGAGGAGGCCCGGGCCGCCCTGGTGCGCCAAATCGACGCCCGCATCTGGGCGACGGCGGCGTCCATCCCGCTCTACCAGGCGCCCCAGCTGGTGGCCGTGGACCGCTCGCTGGCCAACGTCGGCGCCTTCGGTTTCCAGACTCCGCGCTACCAGGACATCGGCTACACCGCCCGCGCGTCCTGACCGTCCGGCGCCGCGCTGGTGCCCCGGGCCCGGTGCGGGCAGCCCGTGGCCGGGACGCGTACGGCGGAGCCGTAGCCAGCCCACCCCTTACGATGGTCGGGAAAGAAGGCCGCGGCGTCATGAGGGATGAGCCCGGCGGGCGCGCGGGCCACAGGAGTCCGTGCCGCCATCCACGACTCCGGGAGAAGCGCCGCCAGCATGCCCACGCGCAATGACATCCGCAACGTCGCTATCGTCGCCCACGTTGACCACGGCAAGACCACCCTGGTTGACGCCATGCTCCAGCAGGCCGGTGCGTTCGCCGCGCACCAGCAGGTCGATGAGCGGGTGATGGACTCCGGCGACCTGGAGCGCGAGAAAGGCATCACCATTCTCGCGAAGAACACGGCCGTCAAGTACCACCCCAAGGGCGGCGGCGAGCCCGTCACCATCAACATCATCGACACCCCCGGCCACGCCGACTTCGGCGGTGAGGTCGAGCGCGGCCTGTCGATGGTGGACGCGGTGGTGCTGCTGGTGGACGCCTCCGAGGGCCCGCTGCCGCAGACCCGTTTCGTGCTGCGCAAGGCGCTCCAGGCCAAGCTGCCGGTCATCTTGTGCATCAACAAGACCGACCGTGCCGACGCCCGCATCGCCGCCGTCGTGGACGAGACCTACGACCTCTTCCTCGACCTGGACGCCACCGAGGACCAGATCGAGTTCCCCATCGTCTACGCCTGTGCCCGCGACGGCATCGCCTCGCTGACCAAGCCCGAGGACGGCACCGTCCCGGCCGACAGCGACAGCCTGGAGCCGTTCTTCACCACCCTGCTCCAGACGGTCCCCGCGCCCACCTACGACGACAGCGCCCCGCTCCAGGCCCACGTGACCAACCTGGACGCCGACAACTTCCTCGGCCGCATCGCGCTGTGCAGGGTCAAGAACGGCACGCTGAAGAAGGGCCAGACCGTCGCCTGGATGCGGCGTGACGGCTCCGTGCAGAACGTCCGCCTCACCGAGCTGCTGATGACCGACGCGCTCACCCGCCGCCCGGCCGAGCAGGCGGGCCCCGGGGACATCTGCGCCGTCGCCGGCATCGCCGACATCATGATCGGCGAGACGCTGGCCGACCCGGAGAACCCGGTGGCGCTGCCGCTGATCCAGGTGGACGAACCGGCCATCGCCATGACGATCGGCACCAACAACTCGCCGCTGGTGGGCAAGGGCGGCAAGGGCCACAAGGTCACCGCGCGCCTGGTCAAGGACCGGCTGGACCGCGAGCTGATCGGCAACGTCTCGCTGCGCGTGCTGCCCACCGAGCGGCCGGACGCCTGGGAGGTGCAGGGCCGTGGCGAGCTGGCCCTGGCCATCCTGGTGGAGACGATGCGCCGGGAGGGCTTCGAGCTGACCGTGGGCAAGCCGCAGGTGGTCACCAAGGAGATCGACGGCAAGGTCTACGAGCCCGTCGAGCGCATGACCATCGACGCGCCGGAGGAGTTCCTGGGCGCCATCACCCAGCTCATGGCCTCCCGCAAGGGCCGCATGGAGACCATGACCAACCACGGGTCCGGCTGGGTGCGCATGGAGTTCGTCGTGCCCTCCCGTGGTCTGATCGGCTTCCGTACCGAGTTCCTGACCGACACCCGGGGCACCGGTATCGCGCACTCCATCTCCGAGGGCCACGAGCCGTGGTACGGCGAGCTGCGCACCCGCAGCAGCGGCTCGCTCGTCGCCGACCGCCCGGGCACGGCGACGGCCTACGCCATGCTGAACCTCCAGGAGCGCGGCACGATCTTCATCGAGCCGGGCACCGAGGTGTACGAGGGCATGCTCGTCGGCGAGAACTCCCGCGCGGATGACATGGACGTGAACATCACCAAGGAGAAGAAGCTCACCAACATGCGCGCGGCCTCGGCCGACACCACCGAGAACCTGGTGCCGCCGCGCAAGCTGTCGCTGGAGCAGTCGCTGGAGTTCTGCCGTGAGGACGAGTGCATCGAGGTGACCCCGGAGACCGTGCGCATCCGCAAGGTCGTCCTCGACCAGCGCGAGCGCGCCCGCGCCGCCTCCCGCGCCAAGCGCTGACATCCACGCGGCCAGCACCCGGCCGCCAGCACCCGGCCCCGCCCCTTGGCCGCCAGCACGCGGCCGGGTGGCGGGGCACCGCCGCGAGGTGTGACCCGGATCACGTTCCAAGGTCACACCTCGCGGTGTTTTGCGGAACCCGTGATCCGTGCCAATCTACGCGCGGTACCGCTGTCTTACCCGGGGGTAGGCGGTGCGGGCTGACCCAGCGCGGGGCAGCCGCGAGGGCTCTGGCCAGCGAGAACGCCCGTCGCGCCCGGGGTCAAGCGATATGTCGCGCGCCGCTGGTCGTGCCACGTTCGCTATCCGGATCCGCTGTCCCGAATGTCGGGTTAACAGTCCGTTTCGCGGCTGTCTGTAACGGATTGCTTTGTCCGGATTTCGGGCTGCGGGGCCGTCTGATGTGACCAAACCGCAATCCCTCACCTGTTCTCTGGGCGAGTCGCGTACCCAATAGTTGGGTCATCGAACTCGGGTCTGCGAGTCACACGCCGTTCACGTGTCGCTCGTGACGCGCGGGCGCCGCTTGAGTCGACCAACGTTGGCGGGGGAGCGGCAGCCCGACCCGGAATGACACAGGACTTTTAGGAGGCAAACCCATGCGCGGTGCCAAGAGCGCCAAGTGGGTCGCGGGTGCGATAGCCGTGGCGATGGCCGCTACCGCCTGCGGTGGCGGTGACGACGGCGAGGGCTCGAACAACTCGGGGAGCGGGCCGGAGGGCTATGTCTCGATCGAGGTCGGCGAGCCGCAGAACGCGCCGATCCCCTCGAACACCAACGAGTCCAACGGCGCGTACCTGGTGAAGTCCCTCTACACCGGCCTCATCGAGTACGACAATGAGGGCGAGATCGTCTACCGCAACGCCGAGTCCATCGAGACCGAGGACTCCAAGACCTGGACGGTCAAGCTCAAGGACGGCTGGACTTTCCACAATGGTGAGAAGGTCACCGCCCAGTCGTACGTGGACACCTGGAACTGGGCCGCGCACATCGACAACAACCAGAAGAACAGCTTCTGGTTCTCCGACATCGCCGGCTACGAGGACGTCCACCCCGAGGAGGGCGACCCGAAGGCCGACACGATGAAGGGCCTGAAGGTCGTCGACGACCTCACCTTCACCATCGAGCTGAGCAAGCCGGTCTCGTACTTCGAGTACAAGCTCGGCTACACCACCTGGGCCCCGCTGCCCAGCGTCGCCTTCGACGACCCGAAGGCGTTCGGCGAGAAGCCGGTCGGCAACGGTCCCTACACGTTCGAGAAGTGGGACCACAACAAGGTCTTCCAGGTCGCCAAGTGGGACGACTACAAGGGTGAGGACGCGGCGAAGAACGAGGGCGTCCAGTTCAAGAACTACGCGACCCCCGAGGCCGCGTACCAGGACCTGCTCTCCGGCAACGTGGACATGGTCCGCCAGATCGCCTCGAAGGACCTCCCCAAGTACAAGGACGACCTGGGCGACCGAGCGATCGAGGAGCCCTACGCGGCCGTCCAGAGCATCGTCCCGGCCATGTACAGCACGCCGTTCAAGGACGTCGATCCCAAGGTCATCCAGGGCATCTCCATGGCCATCGACCGGGAGACCATCGCCAAGACGGTGCTCAACGGCACCCGCGAGCCGGCCACGAGCTTCACCCCGCCGCAGGTCAAGGGCAACCAGGACCTGCAGAGCGACGTCCTGAAGTTCGACCCCGAGCAGGCGCGCAAGCTGGTCGAAGAGGGCGGCGGCGTCGAGGGCAACAAGATCTGGATTCAGTTCAACGCCGACGGCGGTCACGCCGAGTGGGTCACCGCGGTCTGCGAGAACATCCGCCAGAACACCGGTATCGAGTGCATCCCGGACTCCAAGCCTGACTTCCAGACCGACCTGGACCTGCGGGACTCCGACAAGGTCAAGGGCATGTACCGCGGTGGCTGGGTCGCCGACTACCCGCTGAACGTGAACTTCATGCGGGAGCTGTACCACTCCAAGGCCGAAGCCAACAGCGGCCGCTTCTCCAACAAGGAGATCGACGAGCTGATGGCCGAAGGCGACAGCGCCCCGTCGCTGGAGGAGTCGGTGAAGATCTACCAGGAGGTCGAGCGGGAGCTCGCGGAGTTCATGCCGGCGATCCCGATGTTCCACTACAAGATCAACGCCGGGTACAGCGAGAACGTCGAAAACGTCCAGGTTGACTGGCACGGCGACCTGGTCGTCCACGAGGCCACCGCCAAGTAGTCCACCGCGGGCTTGTTGTCCGCAATCCGGCCACACCCCTTTCGGCCCGCCGCTGCGGCGGGGGCAGGGAACCCTCGGGGGCCGTTTCCGCCACAGCGGGACGGCCCCTGGGGGCTGTCCGAATTTCCAATGGAGGAAAAATGGGGCGCTATGTCGCACGGCGACTGCTCCAGATGATCCCGGTGTTCATCGGCGCGACACTGCTGATCTTCCTGATGATGTACAGCCTGCCCGGCGACCCCGTGCGCGCGCTGTACGGAGAGCAGTCGCTGGACGAGGCGCAGATCGCGGCCATCAAAGCCGACCTCGGCCTCGACGTCCCGCTCTGGCAGCAGTACTGGAACTACCTGACGGGCCTGTTCCAGGGTGACTTCGGCACTCAGATCGCCAGCCGCAGAGAGGTCGCCGACGTCATCGCCGACGCGCTGCCGGTGACCGTCCGGCTGGCCCTGTTCGCCTTCGTCTACACGGTTCTCGTGGGCATTTCGCTTGGGGTGATCGCCGGGCTCAAGGCTGAAACGCTCCTGGACCGCGGCATGCTCATCTTCACGCTGCTGCTCATCTCGGTGCCGTCCTTCGTGCTCGGCTACCTGGCGCAGTTCGTCTTCGCCTTCAAGCTGGACCTGCTGACACCCACGGTCAGAGACTCCGAGAACTGGACCGAGCTGGCGATGCCCGCCATCGTGCTCGGCTCCCTGTCCCTGGCGTACGTCGTCCGGCTCACCCGCACCTCCATCGTGGAGAACCTGCGCTCGGACTACATCCGCACCGCCGTCGCCAAGGGCCTGCCCCGGCGCCGGGTGGTCGGCGTCCACCTGCTGCGCAACTCCCTGATTCCCGTCGTCACGTTCCTCGGGACCGACCTGGGCGCGCTGCTCAGCGGTGCCATCGTCACCGAGGGCATCTTCAACGTGCACGGCATCGGACGTACGGTCTTCCTGGCGCTCAACCACCGCGAGGGCTCCACCGTGGTGGGCATCGCCACGCTGATCGTCATCATCTACCTCTGTGCCAGCCTCATCGTCGACCTGCTCTACGCGGTCCTGGACCCGAGGATCCGTTATGCCTGATGTGACCGCCAAGACCGAAGCGTCCGTCGATCCCCGGGTTCCCGCTCCTGCCCCCCACCTGGACGAAGAGAGCGGGCAGAGCCCGAAGAAGGCCACGTCCGACAAGGCGCGCAGCCTGTGGTCCGACGCCTGGCACGACCTGCGCCGCAACCCGCTGTTCGTCGTCTCCGCGGTGCTGATCGTGCTGCTGCTGACGATGACGCTCTTTCCCGGCCTGTTCACCGACGCGTCGCCGCGCCACGGTGACCTGGCCAACCGGTACCTCAAGGAGCCGGAGCTCACCCACTTCTTCCAGCCGGACTGGCTCGGCTACGACGCGCAGGGCCGCAGCGTCTGGGCCCGTATCGTGCACGGCGCCCGGGCCTCGGTGACCGTCGGTGTCGCGGTGACCCTGCTGGTGACCCTCCTCGGCGGCGTGGTGGGCATGCTCGCCGGGTACTTCGGCGGCATCGTCGACAGCATCCTGGCCCGGATCACCGACACGTTCGCCGGTATCCCGTTCCTGCTCGGCGCCATGGTCGTCCTGACCACCTTCGACGTGCGCACCGTGTGGATCGTGGTGCTGGCCCTGGCGGTTCTCGGCTGGACCCAGATCGCCCGTGTGGCGCGCGGTTCGGTCATCTCCACCAAACAGGCCGACTACGTGCAGGCCGCCCGCGCCCTGGGCGCCAGCACCGGGCGCATCATGTTCCGGCACGTGCTGCCCAACGCCATCGCGCCGGTCATCGTCGTGGCCACCATCGCCCTCGGCGGCTACATCGCGGCCGAGGCGACGCTGTCATTCCTCGGTATCGGCCTGTCCGAGCCGACCGTGTCCTGGGGCGGCGACGTCTCCAGCGGACAGGACCAGTTGCGCAACGCGCCGTTCGTCCTGCTGTTCCCGGCCATCATGGTGTCCATCACCGTGCTCGCGTTCATCATGCTCGGCGATGCGGTCCGCAACGCCCTCGACCCCAAGCTGCGCTGAGGGAGGCGTACGTGACCATCATCGACAAGACCTCCCCCACCCCCTCACCGAGGGCCGGTGAGGGGTACGACGGGCCGCTGCTGGAAGTACGCGACCTGCACGTGGAGTTCCACACCCGCGACGGCGTGGCCAAAGCGGTCAACGGCGTCAATTACTCCGTCTCGGCGGGGGAGACGCTGGCGGTCCTGGGCGAGTCCGGCTCCGGGAAGTCCGTCACCGCGCAGGCGATCATGGGCATCCTCGACATGCCGCCCGGCCGCATCCCCCAGGGGGAGATCCGGTTCCGTGGCCAGGACATGCTGACGATGTCGCCGGACGAGCGCCGCAAGATCCGCGGTGCCCGGATCGCGATGATCTTCCAGGACGCGCTGTCCTCGCTGAACCCGGTGTTCACCGTCGGGTTCCAGCTCGGCGAGATGTTCCGCGTCCACCAGGGCCTGTCCCGCAAGGAGGCCAAGGCCAAGGCCATCGAGCTGATGGAGCGGGTGAAGATCCCCGCCGCCAAGGCGCGCGTCAACGACTATCCGCACCAGTTCTCCGGTGGGATGCGGCAGCGGATCATGATCGCGATGGCGCTGGCGCTGGAGCCGGATCTGATCATCGCGGATGAGCCGACGACAGCGCTGGATGTGACGGTGCAGGCGCAGGTGATGGACCTGCTCGCGGAGTTGCAGCGCGAATACAACATGGGTCTGATCCTGATCACTCATGACCTGGGTGTGGTGGCGGACGTCGCGGACAAGATCGCGGTGATGTACGCGGGGCGGATCGTGGAGACGGCGCCGGTGCACGAGCTGNCCACAAGGGCCAGGAGCTCTACGCCATCAAGGGCCTGCCGCCCAACCTGCTGCGCATCCCCACCGGTTGCGCGTTCAACCCGCGCTGCCCGCAGGCCCGCGACGAGTGCCGCGAGGACGTGCCGCCGCTGTACCAGGTCGCCGACGCCGACGGTACCGAGCTGCCCGGCCGGGCGAGCGCCTGCCACTTCTGGAAGGAGACGATCCATGGCTGAGCTCAGCAAGAACGACGAGGCCGGGGTTGAGGCGCCTTCCGCAGACGTGCCGAAGCCGCCCGCCGGGCGCGGCGAACCGATCCTGGAGGTGCGCAACCTGGTCAAGCACTTCCCGCTCACCCAGGGCATCCTGTTCAAGAAGCAGATCGGCGCCGTGCGGGCCGTGGACGACGTCTCCTTCACGCTGCACCAGGGCGAGACGCTGGGCATCGTCGGGGAGTCCGGCTGCGGCAAGTCCACCGTGGCCAAGCTGCTGATGAACCTGGAGCGCGCGACCTCCGGGCAGATCCTCTACAAGGGTGAGGACATTACGCGGTTGTCGGGGCGGGCGCTGAAGGCGGTG
>NZ_JAEVFI010000015.1:25205-180421 GCF_019303495.1 Streptomyces sp. JJ66
TTCTCCGGCGGCCAGCGCCAGCGCATCGGCATCGCCCGCGGACTCGCCCTCAACCCCGAGATCATCATCTGCGACGAGCCGGTCTCCGCGCTCGACGTCTCCGTGCAGGCGCAGGTGATCAACCTGATGGAGAAGCTGCAGAGCGAGTTCACGCTGTCGTACCTCTTCATCGCGCACGACCTATCCATCGTGCGACACATCTCCGACCGCGTCGGCGTGATGTACCTGGGGAAGATGGCCGAGGTCGGCACCGACACCGAGATCTACGACCACCCGACCCACCCGTACACGCAGGCGCTGCTGTCCGCCGTGCCGCAGCCGGACCCGGCCACGCGCGCGCAGCGCGAGCGCATCATCCTCACCGGTGACGTGCCCTCCCCGGCCAACCCGCCCTCGGGCTGCCGCTTCCGCACCCGGTGCTGGAAGGCGGAGGCCAAGTGCGCCGAAGAGGTGCCGCTGCTGGCCGTCCCGCAGCGGTTCGCCGACAGCGACACCGGTGCCCGCCACGAGTCCGCCTGCCACTTCGCCGAGGAGCGCAACGTGGTGCACGTGTAACCGCCGCGTGGGTGCCACCCCGGCATCCACCGCACTCTCCTGGTCCGCAGAGCGCCGCCGGTTCCGTCCGGTGGCGCTCTGCGGCGTTCCGCGCCCGTGCCCTCCCGGCCGCGAGGCCAGCCATCCCCCGTGGGCGCGGGCCTGTCGCCGCTCCCGGGCCGAAGGCGCCCGTCAACCCGAGTCCACTCCGGGTCCTGCATACGGGCGGTAAACCGTTCCGCACGGCGCGCACGCGTGCGCCGGTGGCTGGCAGCCGATGGGATGGGCGGGATGGGGACGTACGGACCGAGGGAGGCACCTCATGCGTGGAGCCGGACGGGTCGGCTGGGCCACCGCAGCGGTGACGGCCATCGCCCTGGCCGCCGCGGGCTGCGGCGGGAACGGGGCCGGGAGCGGGAGCGGCGTGGTCCGCGCCTCCTGGGGTGACCCGCAGAACCCGCTGGAGCCGGCCAACACCACCGAGGTGCAGGGCGGCAAGGTGCTGGACATGATCTTCACCGGGCTCAAGGAGTACGACCCGGAGACGGGCGAGGCGCGGGACGCGATGGCGGAGTCCATCGAGACCGAGGACCAGCAGACGTTCACCGTCACCCTCCAGGAAGGGTGGGAGTTCACCGACGGCACCCCGGTCACCGCCGAGTCGTACGTGGACGCCTGGAACTACGGCGCGAACCTGGAGAACAACCAGGTGGGCTCTTACTTCTTCCAGTTCATCGAGGGTTACGACGAGGTGCACCCCACCGAGGAGGGCGCCAAGCCCACGGCCGACACCCTCTCGGGCCTGGAGCTGGTGGACGACTACACCTTCCGCGTCTCGCTCACCCAGCCGTTCTCGCTGTGGCCGGAAACGCTCGGCTACATCGCCTACGCGCCGCTGCCCGAGGCGTTCTTCTCCGACCACGAGGCGTGGCTGGAGCAGCCCGTCGGCAACGGCCCCTACCAGGTGGACTCCTACAGCCGGGGCTCGTCGATGACGCTCTCGCGCAACGAGGACTACCAGGGTGCGGACGCGGCGCAGAACGAGGGTGTGGAGCTGCGCGTCTACACCTCGAACAACACCGCCTACACCGACCTCCAGGCCGGCAATCTCGACGTCACCGACGACATCCCCGCCTCCCAGGTCCGCAACGCCGAACGCGATCTGGACGGCCGCTACATCAACCAGCCCGCGGGCATCATCCAGACCATCACCTTCCCGCTCTATCAGGACGAGTGGCAGGGCGAGGACGCGGCGACCGTGCGGCGCGGCATCTCCATGGCGATCAACCGCGAGGAGATCACCCAGCAGATCTACGGCGACACCCGCACCCCCGCCACCGACTGGACCTCCCCGGTGCTCGGCGAGTCCGGCGGCTATGAGGAGGGCCTGTGCGGTGAGGCGTGCACCTACGATCCGGAGCGGGCCCGGGAGCTGATCGAGGACGGCGGCGGCCTGCCCGGGGGCAGCATCACCCTCACCTCCAACGTGGACACCGGCTCCCACCGGCAGTGGATGGACGCCGCCTGCAACAGCATCAACAACGTGCTGGACGACAACAGCGCCTGCCGCGTCAACCCGGTCGCCACGTTCGCCGAGTACCGCGAGCAGATCACCGGCGACCGCATGACGGGCATGTTCCGCTCGGGCTGGCAGATGGACTACCCGCTGATCCAGAACTTCCTGCAACCGCTGTACTACACCGACGCCTCCTCCAACGACTCCGGCTACAGCAGCGACCGGTTCGACTCGCTGGTGGACCAGGCCAACGCCTCGGACGACACCGGGGTGGCGCTGGAGCTGTTCCAGGACGCCGAGCGGCAGCTGGCGGACGACCTGCCCGCGATTCCGCTGTGGTACCAGAACGGCAGCGCCGGCTACTCCGACCGCGTGGACAACGTCCGGCTGAACCCGTTCTCCGTCCCCGTCTACAGCGAGATCACGGTCAAGTGACCCGCTCCCCGGTCCCGCCCCGCACGGTGTGCGACGCCGACGCGGGGCGGGTTTGGGCCGCCGTCGAGGAGGAGTAGCAGTGGGCCACTACGTCATCCGGCGTCTGCTTCAGATGGTTCCGGTGTTCCTGGGGACCACGTTTCTGATCTTCGTCATGGTGCACGCGCTGGGCGACCCCGTCGCGGCCCTGTTCGGTGACCGCACCCCCGATCCGGCCACGGCGGCCCGGCTGCGCGCCGAGTTCGACCTCGACAAGCCGCTGTGGCAGCAATACCTGCTGTACATGGGCGGCATCGTCACCGGCGACTTCGGCACCGCCTTCAACGGCCGGCCGGTGACGGACCTGCTGGCCACCGCGCTTCCCATCTCCTTCCGGCTGATGCTGGTGGCCGTCGTCATCGAGATCGTCATCGGTATCGTGCTCGGCGTCCTGTCCGGACTGCGCCGCGGCGGCGGGGTGGATTCCTCGGTGCTGCTGCTGACGCTGGTGGTCATCGCCATCCCCACGTTCGTCACCGGCGTGCTCTTCCAGTTTCTCTTCGGGGTGCGGCTCGGCTGGACGGCGCCCGCCGTCAGCCCGGAGGCGCCGCTGGGCGAACTGGTGCTGCCGGGCCTGATCCTGGCGCTGGTCTCCCTCGCCTACGTCACCCGGCTGACCCGCACGTCGGTGGCGGAGAACGCGCGGGCCGACTACGTGCGCACCGCCGTCGCCAAGGGCCTGCGCCGCCGCCGCATCGTCACCCGGCACCTGCTGCGCAACTCGCTGATCCCGGTGGTCACCTACCTCGGCACGGACATCGGCGCGCTGATGGCCGGGGCGGTGGTGACCGAGCGCATCTTCAACATCCAGGGCGTGGGGTTCCAGCTCTACCAGGGCGTGCTGCGGCAGAACTCGCCCACCGTCGTCGGGTTCGTGACGATCCTCGTGCTGATCTTCCTCGTCGCCAACCTGCTCATCGACCTGCTGTACGCCGTGCTCGACCCGAGGATCCGGTATGCCTGAACGACGCCCCCACGGCCCCGCGGGCGGCCCCGAAGTGGGTGACCACGTCATCGGCGGGGCGGGCAGCAGCATGGACCTGGCCAACGCCGAGGGCGAGACGCTGGAGTACGACCGCGAGCGCGCCGGGACGGCCGAGCAGGCCCCGGCCCGCAGCCTGTGGTCGGACGCCTGGCACGACCTGCGCCGCCGCCCGGTGTTCCTGATCTCCTCGCTGCTGATCTGCTTCCTCGTCGTCATCTCCCTGTGGCCTTCGCTCATCGCCACCGGCGACCCGCTGGAGTGCCGCATCAGCCGCTCGCTGGGCGGCGCCGAACCCGGCCACTGGTTCGGGTTCGACACCCAGGGCTGCGACGTCTACACCCGCACCGTCTACGGCGCCCGCGCCTCCGTCACCGTCGGCATCTGCGCCACGCTCGGCGTCGCGCTGCTCGGCGCCCTGTTCGGCGGGCTGGCCGGGTACTTCGGCGGCGGGGCGGACGCGCTGCTCTCCCGCGTCACCGACATCTTCTTCGGTATCCCGATCATCCTGGGCGCCCTGGTGTTCCTGGCGATGATCGACGTCGAGGGCATCTGGCCCGTGGTGGGCGTCATCGCGGTGCTGGCCTGGCCGCAGATCTCCCGCATCGCCCGGGGCGCCGTCCTCACCGCCAAGCAGCACGACTACGTGCACGCCGCGCAGGCGCTCGGCGCCGGGCACCGGCGGCTGCTGCTGCGGCACATCCTGCCCAACGCCGTCGCCCCCGTCATCGTCGTCGCCACGATCGCGCTGGGCACCTACATCGCGCTGGAGGCGACGCTCAGCTTCCTCGGCGTCGGGCTGCGGCCGCCGACGGTCTCGTGGGGCGTGGACATCTCCAACGCCTCCGAGGGCATGCAGTTCCGCAACGCGCCACACATCCTGCTCTACCCGGCCGCCGCCCTGTCCGTCACCGTGCTCGCGTTCATCATGCTCGGCGACGCGCTGCGCGACGCCCTCGATCCCAAGCTGCGCTGAGGAGTTGACGCCCATGCCCGCCGCCCTGCTGGACGTGCGCGACCTGTACGTGGAGTTCCGCACCCGCGACGGCGTGGTCAAAGCCGTCAACGGCGTCAGTTACTCCGTCTCGGCGGGGGAGACGCTGGCGGTCCTCGGCGAGTCCGGCTCCGGCAAGTCGGTGACGGCGCAGGCCATCATGGGCATCCTCGACTCTCCGCCGGGCCACATCGCGGGCGGTGAGATCGTCTTCCAGGGCGAGGACCTGCTCACCCTGTCCGCCGACGCCCGCCGCCAGGTGCGCGGCGCCCGGATGGCGATGATCTTCCAGGACGCGCTGTCCGCGCTGAATCCGGTGCTCAGCGTCGGTTACCAGCTCGCCGAGATGTTCCGCGTCCACCGGGGTGACTCCCGCAAGGTCGCCCGGGACAAGGCCGTCGAGCTGATGGAGCGGGTGCGTATTCCGGCGGCCCGGGAACGGGTCAATGACTATCCGCACCAGTTCTCCGGTGGTATGCGGCAGCGGATCATGATCGCGATGGCGCTGGCGCTGGAGCCGGATCTGATCATCGCGGATGAGCCGACGACGGCGCTGGATGTGACGGTGCAGGCGCAGGTGATGGACCTGCTGGCGGAGTTGCAGCGCGAGTACCACATGGGTCTGATCCTGATCACTCATGACCTGGGTGTGGTGGCGGATGTCGCGGACAAGATCGCGGTGATGTACGCGGGGCGGATCGTGGAGACGGCGCCGGTGCACGAGCTGNCCACAAGGGCCAGGAGCTCTACGCCATCAAGGGCCTGCCGCCCAACCTGCTGCGCATCCCCACCGGCTGCCCCTTCCACCCGCGCTGCCCGCGCGCCCGCGACGTGTGCGTGGCCGAGGAACCGCCGCTGTACGAGGTCACCGAGCCGGGCGGCACACCGATCCCGGGGCGCGCCAGCGGCTGCCACTTCTGGAAGGAGACGCTGCATGGCTGACGCCGAGCCGGTGCTGGAGGTCCGCGACCTGGTCAAGCACTTCCCGCTCACCCAGGGCATCGTCTTCAAGCGGCAGATCGGTGCCGTGCGGGCGGTGGACGGCGTCTCCTTCACGCTGCACCGGGGCGAGACGCTGGGCATCGTGGGTGAGTCCGGCTGTGGCAAGTCCACCGTGGCCAAGCTGCTCGTCAGCCTGGAAAAGCCGACGTCCGGGCAGATCCTCTACAAGGGTGAGGACATTACGCGGTTGTCGGGGCGGGCGCTGAAGGCGGTGCGGCGGAACATCCAGATGGTGTTCCAGGACCCGTACACCTCGCTCAACCCGCGCATGACGGTGGGTGACATCATCGGTGAGCCCTTCGACATCCATCCCGAGGTGGCCCCGAAGGGTGAGCGGCGGCGCAAGGTGCAAGAGCTGCTGGACGTCGTCGGGCTGAACCCGGAGTACATCAACCGGTATCCGCACCAGTTCTCCGGCGGCCAGCGCCAGCGCATCGGCATCGCCCGCGGACTCGCCCTCAACCCCGAGATCATCGTCGCCGACGAGCCGGTCTCCGCGCTCGACGTCTCCGTGCAGGCACAGGTGGTCAACCTGATGGAGCGCCTGCAGGCGGAGTTCGGGCTCTCCTACCTCTTCATCGCGCACGACCTGTCCGTGGTGCGGCACATCTCCGACCGGGTCGGCGTGATGTACCTGGGCAAGCTCGTGGAACTGGGCACCGACCACGAGATCTACGAGCACCCCACCCACCCCTACACACAGGCGCTGCTGTCCGCCGTCCCGGTGCCGGACCCGGAGCTGGCCGGACGCCGCGAGCGCATCATCCTCACCGGTGACGTGCCCTCCCCGGCCAACCCGCCCACCGGCTGCCGCTTCCGCACCCGCTGCTGGAAGGCGCGGGAGCGGTGTGCGCTGGAGGTCCCGCCGCTGGCCGTGCCCGCCGAGTACCGGTACGCCGAAGGCCCCGCCCACCACGACTCCGCCTGCTTCTTCGCCGAGGACGACCCCGCGGTGACGGCCCCGGACACCCCGGCCCAGCACTGACCGCCCGCCCGGAGCCGGGTCCGGGTGCCGTGGCTGGTGGTTTGGCCGGGTGGCGGGAAGGGGTAGAGCGCCCGGTGGCAGCAGGCGCTTGGCAGCCCGGGGCGGCCATCCCGGGCGGAAGGAGGCGACGTGCACGGAGCGCGAGTTCCGGTATGCCGCAGCCGGGCCGTACCCGCGCGCCGGGGCCGTCCGCGCTCGGTGGGGCGTGCGCCCCCGTCTGCTCCCGTGCACCGCGCTGTGCCGTCCCCCGGGGTCGCTATGATCGTTGCGCGGCATGGGCGTGGGGGTATGCAGTACGTGCTATTCCCGTGTCATAGGCCGCAGTTGGGCCTGCTGGGCGTGCCGCGCACACCGGTACACCGGTATGCCCGGTACCACCACAACCGATCCGCATGAGTCCTTCCCCGTCCCGACCGCCCCTCCCGTGGGCGGCCGACGCAGTCCTTGGAGGTGAACCGCCGTGGCACTCGAGATTTCGGCGGTGGTGCTGCTGGCGATCATCGTCTTCTTGCTGATCAAGAAGTCAGGACTGAAGGGCATGCACGCGGTGATCTGCGTGCTGTTCGGGTTCTTCCTCGCCAGCTCCTCGGTCGCGCCCACCATCAGCGAGTTCACCTCGAGTGTCGCCAACATGCTGGGCAGCGTCAGCTTCTGACCGGCTCCCGGCCGGCACCGCGTAGGCTCGGGTGCCATGACGGAGCCCGCACCGCCCTTCGAGCGACGCCTGCTGCTCGTCCACGCCCACCCGGACGACGAGTCGATCAACAACGGCGCCACCATGGCCGCCTACGCCGCCGACGGCGCGCAGGTCACGCTCGTCACCTGCACGCTGGGCGAGGAGGGCGAGGTCATCCCGCCCGCCCTCGCCCACCTGGCTCCGGACCGCGAGGACACCCTCGGCGCCCACCGCATCGGCGAACTGCGCGCCGCCATGCAAGCCCTGGGCGTCACCGACCACCGCTTCCTCGGCGGCGCCGGGCGCTACCGCGACTCCGGCATGATGGGCGCCGAGCAGAACCGGCGTCCGCGGTGCTTCTGGCAGGCCGACCTCGACGAGGCGGCCGGACTGCTGGCGGAGGTGATCCGGCAGCAGCAGCCCCAGGTGCTCGTCACCTACGGACCCGACGGCGGCTACGGCCACCCCGACCACATCCAGGCCCACCGCGTGGCGACGCGTGCCGTCGAACTGGCCGCCGACGCCGCCCACGCCCCCGACGCGGGCGCGCCGCACCGGGTGGCGCGCGTGCTGTGGAACTGCGTGCCGCGTTCCGCCGTCACCCCCGAGGCGTTCGCGGGTAACCCGTTCCCGCGCAGCGCCGCCGCCGCCGACGTGCCCGGCGTGGTGGCCGACGCCGAGGTCGCCGTCCGGATCGACGGCGGGCCGCACGCCGCCGCCGCGAAGGCCGCCGCCCTGCGCGCGCACGCCACCCAGGTCACCGTGGACGGCGACTGGTTCGCGCTGTCCAACGGGCTCGGCCAGCCGCTGCACACCGTCGAGTGCTACCGCCTGCCCCCGGGCGCCCCTCCCGTGCCGGGAGCCGGGGACGACCTCTTCGCCGGAGTGTTCGGGTGAACCCCGCCCGACTCGCCGGGCTCCTGCTGCTCGCGGTGCTCGCCGGGGCCGCCGCGCTCGCCGGTGCCCTGGTGCACGCCGTGTGGTTCCCCGGCGGCCTGCTGCTCGCCCTGGCCGGGACGGCGGCGGTGTGCGTGGGCGGCTCGCTGCTGTTCGGCACGCGGGGCGGGGCCGCCGTGCCCGCCGTCGCATGGGCCCTGACCGTCCTGCTGCTGATCATGTGGTCCCGGCCTGAGGGCGACCTGCTGTTCGGGGCCGCGGTCAGCACCTACGCCTATCTCTACGTCGGCATGATCATCGGCGTGGTCTGCGCCACCGTGCGGCCGCCCGGGCCGCCGCGATTCCGGCGTCCCGCAGACCCCGGGGGAAGCCCCCAGTAAGGTAGTGCCGCCGGCGAGCCGTACGCGCACCACCCTCAGCACGATGAGTGCGGCGCACCCAACCGGGAGATCCTGTTTTGAGCCGTGAAACTGACAGCTCGTATCCCTCGGGGAACGAGCCGGACGAGCCGAAGACCGAGACGACGCTGACGACGCGTATCCGGATCAACATCCCCGGATCGCGGCCCATTCCGCCGGTCGTCATGCGCAAGCCGGTGAGCGAGTCCGACGCCCAGCCGGACGCCGGTGCCGCCCAGCCCGCCGCCGGCGAGCAGGGCGCCGGCGAGCAGGCCGCCGCATCCGCCGGGGGCGACCCCGGGGACGGAGGCGCGCGGGAGACCAGCTCCTGGTTCGCGCCGCGCAAGCCGCCCAGCAGCTCGCCGCCGCTGGACGGCGAACAGGACCCCGCCGCCGGTCCCGTGCCGCCGCAGGGGCCGCACGGCCCGTACCCGGGCGCGGAAGCGCACCCTCCGGCTCCCGGCGGCCCGTTCGGTACGCCGCCCCACGGCACCGCCCTGGCACCGGGCGCGAGCGGGCCCGGCCCCGGCGCTCCCGGTGACCGCACGCCCGGCCCTCCCAGCCTGCCCGGCTTCGGCGGCCCCACCGCTGACGTGCCCGGAGCCACCGCGCCCGGATACGACGCGCCGGAGGGGGTGCCCGGCCCGCCGTATCCGGGGGCGCCGGAGGCGGGTGCGCCTGGCGCCGTGCCGCCTGCCGGGCCCACGACCGGGCCTGGCACCGGCGAGATGCCGCTGCTGCCCCCCGAGTTCCGCCTGGACCGCCAGGCGGCCGCCGCCCAGCGGCCACCCGGCCCGCCGCCCGTGCTGGCCCCGCCCGCCGGCGGTGGCAGCGGGGCCACCGCCCCCGGCGCGCCGCCCGGCACCGACGCGCAGGACCCCGAGGGGTACTTCGACGAGCCGGAGCTGAGCGCGCCCGAACCGCCCGCTCCCGTCAGCCCCCAGGCGGCGTCCTCCGCCAAGCCGCCCGCCCGTAAGGGCCGCTCCAAACTCGTGCTGCTCGGGGTGGCCGCCGCGGGCGTGCTGGGCATCGCCTACGGGGCCGGGCTGCTCCTGAACCACGCCGATGTGCCGGGCGGTACCACCGTGCTCGGCGTGGACATCGGCGGCAACAGCCGGGAGGAGGCCGTCGCCGCGCTGGAGCAGAAGATCGGCGAACGGGTGACCACGCCGCTGACGCTGGAGGCCCAGGGGCAGACGTACGAGCTGAAGCCCAGCGTGGCCGGGCTCTCCTTCGACCCGGAGGCCACCGTGGAGTCGGTGTCGGGACGCGAGTACAACCCGGTCGCCGTCATCGGCTCGCTGGTCGGCGGTGAGCACCCCGCGGACCCGGTCTTCACCGTGGACGAGGAGAAGCTGCGTGTCGCCCTCGCTGACCTGGCCGGTGACTCCGGCGCCGCCGCCGAGGACGCCGGGATCACGTTCGAAAACGGCGAACCCGTCGTGCGGCGCGGCGGCTCCACCGAACGGATCGACGCGGAGCAGGCCGCCGGGGACGTCGAGGAGGCGTACCGCGAGCGGGCCGCGACGGGGCAGGACACGACGATCACCCTCCCGGTCAGCGAGCAGGGGCCGCAGGTCAGCGACGCGGAGTTCGAGCGTGCGCTGGAGGAGTTCGCCCGGCCCGCGATGTCCGGCCTGGTCACCGTGCGCGCGGGCACGGCGGAGATCAGTTTCAGCCCGGAGCGCTCGCTGCCGAAGTTCCTGTCCATGCGCCCCAGCGGCGAGGGCACGCTCGTAGACCACTACGACCTGGAGGCGCTGGAGTCGCTGTACGGCAGCACGTTCGACGGGGTACTCGTCACCCGGGGCGACGGCAGCCAGACCCCGGTGACGCCGCAGGACGTGGCGGGGGCGCTGCGGACCGCGCTCACCGAGACGGACCCGGCCCAGCGGGTGGCCGTCATTCCGCTGAACGGGAACTAGCTCCCACCCCCGCCCCGCGTTCGTTGGTCCTGCCGTCAGGAGGCGTCGGGTGCGGGGCGGGGTTGGGGGTCAGTTCAGGCGGGCGCGGGCGGCGCGGGCCTCGTGGCGGATCGACTCGGCCGTCTGTGGCTCGACGCCGGCGAGGACAGCCGCGTAGTCCTCCAGCGCGTCGGCTCCGGCGCGGAAGTCGCCGCGTTCCACCAGCAGACGCGCCCGCTCGTAGCGCAGCTGCGCCGGGTGGCGGGGGAGCAGCAGGGACAGTTCCACCGCCCACAGCCGCACGCCGCTGCGCTCGGGGCGGCCCGCGGCCCAGGCCCGGATGTTGCCCAGGACGCGCAGTACGACGTCGAGCGGATCGGCGGCCCGCAGCATGGCCGGGGTCAGCGGCGTGCCCGTGGCTGACGCCACGAATGCTGAGGCGTCCTCGGCGGACAGCACATCGCCGCCGTTGAACGGATCGACCAGCACGTGCTCCGCGCCGTCGGTGCCGGGCGCACCGCCCGGGTCGCCGAAGCCGACGACGAAGTGGCCGGGCAGCGCCACCCCGTGCACCGGCGCGCCCGCCCGGCGGGCCACCTCGATCCACACCACCGACAGCAGGATCGGCAGCCCGCGCCGACGCCGCAGGACCGCGCTCAGCAGGGACGACTCCAGCCGTTCGTAGTCGCCCGCGGTGCCGTGGAAGCCCTCGCGGGTGCCGAGCAGCGCGGCGAGTGCGTCGGCCCACTCGCGGGGCGTGCGCCGGGGGGCGTAGGGAAGCGAACCGGTGAGGCGGTCGAGTTCGATCTGCGCGGCGTCGATCAGCGCGTCGATCCGGCCGCCCGGCGGCAGCGCCTCCCCGTCCGGCGCGTGCCCGTCGTCCCGGCCCTGCCCGTCGCCCCGGCCCTGCGCGTCGTCCCGGCCCGGCGCGGTGTCGCGGCCCTGCGCGGCGTCCCGGTTCCGCGCGTCGTCCCGCGCGGGCGCGGGGCGGTCCGGGGCCGGGCGGGTGGCGTCCGGTGGCTGCTCGCCGCCCGCGGCGCTGATGAGCAGGCACAGCAGGGCCAGGTCGGGCCGCTCCGCGCGCGCGGCCCGGGCGAACCGCTCGCGCACCTCGGCACCGTCGTCCGGGGTCGGCAGGGAGTGCGGCATCGGCGTCCCTCCCTCAGCCGCGCGGCGCGCGGTAGTGGTGGTAGGTGTGGTGCGGGGCGAACCCCAGGCGGGTGTAGAGCCCGAGGGCCGCCGCGTTGTCGTGCTCGACCTGGAGGTAGCCGGCGGACGCGCCCTCGGCGAGCGCCTGCCGGGCGAGCGCGGCCATCACCGCGTGGGCCAGGCCCTGGCGGCGCCGGTCCGGGTTCACCTCGACGGCGGCGAAGCCCGCCCAGCGGCCGTCCACGACGCAGCGGCCGATGGCGGCAGGGCGCGCGGCCCCGGCGGGCGCTCCCGGCACGGTCGCGAACCACACCGAGGGGCCACCACCGAGTACGCGCAGCACCTCGGGCCCGGGTTCGCCGGACCGCTGGTACCGGCCCAGCCAGGCCGCGCCCGGAGCGCGGTCCAGGCGGACGGCGACCTCGGACCCGGCCTCCTCGGCGGCGTCCAGCACGGGAGCGAGCCCGGCGATACGCACCTCCGCGGAGACCTCGCGCACCCAGCCGCGCTCCGCCAGCGCCGCCGCCAGCAGCTCGTCCGCGCCCTCGGCGCCCGTGCCGACCTGCACGTAGGCGGGCAGCGCGCGGCGGGCGTACCAGGCGGTGACGTGCTCCAGCGCGGCGTCCAGCGGCAGCCCCGGCTCACCCAGGGCCAGGACCGAGTTCGCGCGCCGGGTGAAGCCGCCGGAGGCGCGCAGGGTCCACTCGCCCAGCGGTTCGCTCTCCACCGGGGGCCAGCCGCGGGCGGCCACCCGGGTCAGCTCGGTGAAGGAAGCCGCTGGCAGGTCGCGGCGGCGGGCCGGGGCGGGCGGCACCACCTTGCCGGCCACCAGCCGCTCCTGGGGGATGCGCACGGCGACGCCGTTCTTCCGGGTGACGCACACCACTCCGGCTGTCCATGATGTGAGCACGCCGACGGTGTCCGTCAGGTGCGCGCCGGTGTCACCGGGATCGGTCATACTGCGCAAGGAGACGCGTTTTCCCACGTCGGCGGGGGTAACCCGCACCTCCAGCCGTCCGCTCATGGTGAATTCCACTGCTCTGCCTGACCCTCTTGTTCAGCTGCTGCCCCGGAACCGCGATACTAGGTGTGGGCATCGACGACGCCGCGCTCCCGCGCGATACGGCCCTACCGAGGAGGAACGACAGCGTGACCTACGTCATCGCGCAGCCTTGTGTCGACCTGAAGGACAAGGCGTGCATCGAGGAGTGCCCCGTCGACTGCATCTACGAGGGCAAGCGGTCCTTGTACATCCACCCGGACGAATGCGTCGACTGCGGGGCCTGTGAGCCGGTGTGCCCGGTAGAAGCGATCTTCTACGAGGACGACACCCCGGAGGAGTGGCAGGACTTCTACAAGGCGAACGTCGAGTTCTTCGACGAGCTCGGCTCGCCCGGCGGCGCCAGCAAGCTCGGCCTGATCGACCGGGACCACCCGGTCGTCGCCGCGCTGCCGCCGCAGGAGCACGACGAGTGACACCCAGGGCGTGTTCCGGGAGTCCCGTCTGGCTGGGGGCGAACGACGCTACTTCCGGAACCCGCCCTAGGCGCACCCCGCGCGGCCGCCGCACCGTCTGACCGTCCCAGGCCGACGGCGGCCCCGCGCGGCGGTCGCCTGTGGCGCGCCCGGTGCACTCCGGCGTGCCACACCCGTCCCGGTCCCGTACGGCGTGTGCCGTGCGGGACCGACGCGTATCCCGACCCCGCAGGCCCCAGGAAAGTGAGCCATCGACGTGCCGACCCTGTCCTCCCGGCTGCCGCAGTTCCCCTGGGACCGGCTGGAGCCCTACCAGGCCACCGCCGCCGCACACCCCGGCGGCCTCGTGGACCTCTCCGTCGGCACCCCGGTCGATCCCGTGCCGGACGTGATCCAGCGCGCGCTGGCCGACGCCGCCGACCGCCCCGGCTACCCCACCGTGTGGGGCACGGCCGAGCTGCGGGACGCCCTCGTCGGCTGGTGCGCGCGGCGGCTGGGCGCGCGGGGCCTGGAGCACCCCGGGGTGCTGCCGGTCGTCGGCTCTAAGGAACTGGTCGCCTGGCTGCCCGTACAGCTGGGGCTCGGGCCCGGCGACCGGGTCGCGTTCCCCCGGCTGGCCTACCCGACGTACGAGGTGGGCGCGCGGCTGGCCGGGGCGGAGCCCGTCGCCTACGACGAGCCGCGCGAGGTGGACCCGGCGGGGCTGCGGCTGCTGTGGCTGAACTCGCCGTCCAACCCGACCGGCCGGGTGCTGGACGCGGACGAGCTGCGCCGCACCGTCGCCTGGGCGCGCGAGCACGGCGTGCTGCTGCTCAGCGACGAGTGCTACCTGGAGCTGGGCTGGGAGGCCGACCCCGTCTCCGTGCTGCACCCCGACGTCTGCGGCGGCAGCCACGCGGGGATCGTCGCCGTCCACTCGCTGTCCAAGCGCTCCAACCTCGCCGGGTACCGCGCGGCGTTCCTCGCCGGGGACGCGGGTGTGCTCGGCGAACTGCTGGCGATCCGCAAGCACGGCGGGATGATGGTGCCCGCGCCCGTCCAGGCCGCCACCGTCGCCGCCCTCGGGGATGACGCGCACGTCGCCGAGCAGCGCGAGCGCTACGCCGCCCGGCGGGCGGTGCTGCGGGCCGCGCTGGAGGGGCACGGCTTCCGCGTCGAGCACAGCGAGGCGTCGCTGTACCTGTGGGCCACCCGGGACGAGCCCTGCTGGGAGACCGTCGCCGCGCTCGCCGAGCGGGGCATCCTCGTCGCCCCCGGTGACTTCTACGGCCCCGCCGGAGCGCGCTTCGTCCGCGTGGCCTTCACCGCGACGGACGCGGCGGTGGCGGCGGCGGCCCAGCGGCTGCGGTAAGGGGTCGCCGTGGCCGGGCAACCGCCCGGGCACGGCGAAGGCCCGGGAACGCGAACGTTCCCGGGCCTGGCCGTGGGGGGTGCGGGAGGGCGGTCGGGGCGTGCCGGTTGGCCGCCTGCGCCGGCCGGACCGCTGGGCGTCAGCGGGGCCGCGCGCCAGCCGCATCCGGTGCCCGCGCTGCCTTAGAGCAGCGGCAGGCCCGCGACGGGGCCGCCGAGCGAGTCCGTGCCGAGGGGGACGAGGCCGCCCGGCTGGCCGGCCGGCAGGCCGTTCTCGCCGACGGAGCTGACCGCCTTGCCCAGCAGCGCGCCGGACTCACCCGCGACCGAACCGGCCGTGTTCTGGGCCATCGGCAGGGTGGCCTTGCCGAGTGCGCCCACCGTGCGCCCAGCGGCCGGGACGGCCTGCTCCACGGCCTCGCCACCGGCCTGGCCGGCCAGCTCGGTGACGTTGCGAGCGGCGCCGTCCACGCCCTCGCCGACGCTGTCCGCGTCCAGGTTGCTGACCCCGCCCAGGTCGGACGCGGGCAGCTGGACGGCCTGAGCCGAGCCGGCGGCCGCGCCGACAACGGAGGCGGCTCCCGCGGCCGTCAGCAGTGCGCTCTTGGCGATCCGGCGCGTGAAGGACATGATGCTCCTTTGACGGAGAGGTGGTGTTCGGGACCCCGGGGTGCTGCCCGGTGGACGCCGTGCCTATCGCCTCCACGGCATCGAAGGTTGCGGCCGGTCCGGGTAAAGGATTGGTAATGCGTCGCATCATATGGATGGGGCAAACCGGTCAATTACCCCTGGCGGTGCGGGTCTTCAAGGCCGCGCAGGCCAGTGCCCGCAAGGGTTCCGGCCGCCTGAGAGGCCCGCCCCGTACCCTCCGTGCGGCGTCAGCATGACGCGCATGAGCGTGCCCCTTTCGAGGGCTGATCGCACGCCTGCCCGAGACGTGCCCGCGCTGGAGGTACCCAGCTCCCGCCCCGCCTGCCGCCGTGGTCTGGGGCGCCGGCCGCTCGGCGCCGCCGCGCCGCCTACGAGGCGGCCGGTTCCCGCACCAGCGTCAGCCGTACGCCCTCGTCCGCCGCCGTGCCCCGCGCCGTCCGCCAGCCATCCCCGGAGCGCTCGGACTCCCACACCCGGCCGCCGTACGCGATCCGCGCGATGCCCAGCTCCGAGGCGTTCGCCAGCGACCAGTGCGCCAGCTCCCAGCCGCGCCGCTCCGGGTCCGGGGCGCGGCCGGAGGCGGCGTCGCCCTCCGCCGGGGAACTCCCGCCGCCCGGCACCGGGATGACCAGGTCCCCGTCGCCCGGAGCGCTGCGGCCGCCACTGACCTCCGCACCGGCCAGCAGGTCCGCACCGAACTCGTGGCGCAGCTTCGCCCGTACCCGCTCCGGGTCCCCGGCCGGGGGCGTGCCCAGACCGGTGCAGGTGAGCGAGGCGGCTTCCCGGCCGGTGAGCGCCGCCGTCAACAGGGCGGCCTGGGGCTCGTGCTTGGCGTAGGCGTCGGGGAAGCCGCTGCGCTGCACCTCCTGCGCGGCGACGGTCAGCGGCAGGTCGGTGTAGCCCGGCACCTCGACCAGTCCCTCGTAGAACTTCCCGGCCGCGTAGACCGGGTCCATGATCTGCTCCGGGGTGCCCCAGCCCTGGGAGGGGCGCTGCTGGAACAGGCCGAGCGAGTCGCGGTCGCCATGGTCGATGTTGCGCAGGCTGGATTCCTGCATCGCGGTGGCCAGGGCTATCGTCACCGCCCGCTCTGGCAGGCCGCGCGCGGAGCCGACGGCCCCGATGGCCGCGGCGTTGCGCGCCATCTCCGGCTCCAGCTCGTACCGCTCGCCGTCCCCCTGCGCCCGTACGACGCACCGGGGCGGCCCGAACTGAGTGGAGACGTACTGCACCACCAGGTAGCCGGCCAGCGCCAGCACCACCACACCGGCGGCGACGGCCCGCCACCGCCGCCCGCCCCCTTCTCCCCTGCGCGGCTCGCCCATATCACCAGCCTATCCGGGCGCCCCGGTAGGCTCTCCGCATGTCCACCAACGCGCTCGACCTGCACCAGGACGCCGCCCACGTCACCGCCCAGCTCGTGGACTTCCCCTCGGTGAGCGGCGACGAGAAGCCGCTGGCCGACGCCATCGAGCAGGCGCTCACCACACTGCCGCACCTGCGGGTCCTGCGGTACGGCAACAACGTCGTCGCCCGCACCGAACTGGGGCGCTCCGAGCGGGTCGTGCTGGCCGGGCACATCGACACCGTGCCCATCGCGGACAACGTGCCCTCCCGGCGCGACGCCGAGGGCTTTCTGTGGGGCTGCGGCACCTCGGACATGAAGTCCGGCGTCGCCGTCCAGCTGCGCGTCGCCGCGACCGTGCCCGAGCCCAACCGCGACCTGACCTTCGTCTTTTACGACCAGGAGGAGATCGCCGCGGAACACAATGGCCTCGGCCACGTCGCCCGCGCCCACCCCGACTGGCTGGAGGGGGACTTCGCGGTGCTGCTGGAGCCCTCCAGTGGCGAGGTGGAGGGCGGCTGCCAGGGCACGCTGCGGGTGGAACTGCGCACCACCGGACGCCGCTCCCACTCCGCGCGCGGCTGGCTCGGGGACAACGCCATCCACCACGCCGCCCCGATCCTGGCCCGGCTGGCCGCCTACGAGCCGCGCCGGGTGACCATCGACGGGCTGGAGTACCGGGAGGGGCTGAACGCCGTCGGCATCACCGGCGGCGTCGCGGGCAATGTCATCCCCGACGCGTGCGCCGTCACCGTCAACTACCGCTACGCGCCCGACCTCACCGAGGAAGGCGCCCTCGCCCACGTGCACGAGGTGTTCGACGGCTGCGGCGTCGCGGAGTTCGTCGTCACCGACCACTCCGGCGCGGCGCTGCCCGGCCTGTCCCACCCCGCCGCCGCCGCGTTCGTGACGGCCGTCGGCGGCACGCCCAAGCCCAAGTTCGGCTGGACCGATGTCTCCCGCTTCAGCGCGCTGGGCGTCCCGGCCGTCAACTACGGCCCCGGCGACCCGAACTTCGCGCACAAGGTGGACGAACGCGTCGAGGAGTCCCTGATCCACCACTGCGAGAACCGCCTGCGCGCCTGGCTGACGGCGTAGGGCCTGGGCGCCCGCCCCGTCTCCGCCGCGTGGAATGCCGGGCAGCAGGCGTCCCCGGCCGGAAGACGGCGGAGGGCCAGGGCCGAGCCGCCCGGAGTTCACGGGCATGTTCGGTTTCCGGTCAGCGCCGCGCCGTACGCTGGCGCACAGATCGCAGCCGTAAGGGAGCATCACATGAGCAGCGCAGCCCAGGACCGCGGCCCGCAGCCGGGCCAGACGCCCGGTCCGCAGGAGGAAGTGAGGACCGGCCGGGACGCCGCCCGGGCTCGCGAGACCCGCGAACAGCACCTGGGCCCCGTGGTCCGCCGACGCGGCCAGACGCTCGCCGGGACGACGGACCAGCGCCTGCTGGAATCCCGGGGGCCGGGCGACTTCATCCACCAGGACCCCTGGCGCGTGCTGCGCATCCAGTCCGAGTTCGTCGAGGGTTTCGGCGCACTCGCCGAAATCGGTCCCGGCATCAGCGTGTTCGGCTCGGCCCGCTCCGTTGAGGGCTCCCCGGAGTACGCGGCGGCCCTGGCCATCGGCCGGGAACTGGCCGAGGCCGGGTTCGCGGTGATCACCGGCGGGGGACCAGGCACGATGGAGGCCGCCAACCGGGGCGCCCTGGAGGCGGGCGGCACGTCCGTCGGGCTGGGCATCGAGCTGCCCTTCGAGCAGGGCCTGAACCCGTACGTGGACCTCGGCGTCAACTTCCGCTACTTCTTCGTGCGCAAGACCTGCTTCGTGAAGTACTCGCAGGGCTTCGTCGTCCTGCCCGGCGGCATGGGCACGCTGGACGAGCTGTTCGAGGCCATCACCCTCGTCCAGACGGGCAAGGTGACCCGGTTCCCGATCGTGCTGTACGGCTCGGCGTACTGGGAGGGCCTGCTCGGCTGGCTGCGCGGCACCGTGGCGGGCGAGGGCAAGGTCTCGCCCGGCGACCTGGACCTGATCAGCCTCACCGACGACGTCGAGGAGGTCGTGCAGCTGCTCACCAAGTGAGCGGCGGCCCGGGGACACCGCCCGCGACCGCGCTCGCGGCCACCGGGCGGGTCAGGCCAGACCCCGGCGGGCGACTGCCGGAGGGCGGTGCCCGGCGATCGAGGCCACCATGTCCAGCACCTGCCGGGTCTCGGCCACCTCGTGCACCCGGTATACCCGGGCGCCGAGCCAGGCCGAGACGGCGGTGGTGGCGAGGGTGCCGACGAGCCGGTCCTTTACCGGACGGTCGAGCGTCTCCCCGACGAAGTCCTTGTTCGACAGCGAGACGAGCACCGGCCACCCGGTCGCGGTCATCTCCGCCAGCCTGCGGGTGGCCTCCAGCGAGTGGCGGGTGGACTTGCCGAAGTCGTGCCCCGGGTCGATGAGCACGCCGTCCCGGCGCACCCCGAGCGACACGGCCCGCTCGGCGAGCCCGACCGTGGTGCGCAGGATGTCGGCCATCACGTCGGCGTAGGCCACCCGGTGCGGCCGGGTGCGCGGCCGGGAGCCGCCCGCGTGCGTGCACACCAGCCCGGCGCCGTGCCGCGCGGCCACCTCCGCCAGCTTCGGGTCCACCCCGCCCCAGGCGTCGTTCAGCAGGTCGGCGCCCGCCGCACACACCGCCTCGCCGACCTCGTGCCGCCAGGTATCGACACTGATCACGACGTCCGGGTACTGGCGGCGCACCTCGGCGACGAAGGACACGGTGCGCCGGATCTCCTCCGTGGCCGTGACCTCCTCGCCCGGTCCGGCCTTGACCCCGCCTATGTCGATGATCGCCGCGCCCTCGGCCACCGCCTGCTCCACGCGGGCGAGCGCGGGCTCGTCGCGGAAGGTGGCGCCCTGGTCGTAGAAGGAGTCCGGCGTCCGGTTGACGATCGCCATGATCACTGGCTCGTGGTCCCCGAACTCCCGCCGTCCCAGCCGCAGCATGCGCGTCCTTCCCTCTGCTCGTCCTGCCGCGACCCTAGCTGTCAGCGCGACGTGGCACGATCGGGACCTGACGTACTCATCGCCCACCGCCGGGGAGACCGCGTGTTCTGGTTCATGCTGCTCGCACTGCTGGTGGTGGTCGGCGCGGTCGCGCTCGCCGCCGTCGGCAGCGGGGACGGACGCGGCGGCCCGGCCCGGGGCGGGCTGACGGACCCGGTGCCCGACGGCCGTCCAGTGCCGCTGCCCGCTGACCGCCCGCTCGGCCGCGCGGACGTGACGGGGCTGCGCCTGCCGCTGGCGCCGCGCGGCTACCGGATGGACGAGGTGGACGAGGTGCTGGCCCGGCTGGGCGCCGAGCTGGCCGAGCGGGACGCCCGCATCGCCGAACTGGAAGCCGAACTGGCCGGGGCGCAGGCGGCGGCGCTCGGCGGCTCCGGGCTGTTGGACGAGGACGGCCGGGCTGACCAGGACCGCCGGGAGAGCCGGGAGGATCAGGACCGCCGGGAGAGCTGGGACGGCGGGCACGGCGTCCCGGGCGGGGGGTGGGCGCGATGAGCGACGCCGTCCCCGGTGCCGACGGCCTGCCGCGCTGCCCCTGGGGCGCCGGTCCAGCCCCGGACTACCTGCTCTACCACGACACCGAGTGGGGCCGGGCGGTGCGCGGGGACGACGCGCTGTTCGAGCGGCTGTGCCTGGAAGCGTTCCAGTCCGGCCTGTCGTGGCTGACGATCCTGCGCCGCCGTGAGGGCTTCCGGTCCGCGTTCGCCGGGTTCCGCATCGCGGAGGTGGCCCGCTTCACCGAGGCGGACCGCGTGCGGCTGCTCGCCGACCCGGGCATCATCCGCAACCGCGCCAAGATCGACGCCACGCTGGCCAACGCCCGGGTGCTGGCCCAGTGGGACGCGGGCGAGCTGGACGCGCTCATCTGGTCCTACGCACCCGACCCGGGGCGCCCGGCTCCGGCGGGGCTCACCGACATCCCGGCCAGCACCGCTCAGTCCACGGCGCTGGCCAGTCAGCTGAAGCGGCGCGGCCTGCGCTTCGTCGGCCCCACCACGGCGTACGCGCTGATGCAGGCATGCGGCCTGGTCAACGACCACCTGGCCGACTGCGCCTACCGGGACGCCGCCGCCCCGGCAGGCGGCGCCCCGGTCAGCGGCCGGTGAAGCGGGGCGGCTCCTTCCGCACGAACGCCTCCACCGCGATCCGGTGGTCCGCCGAACCGCCGACGCGCAGCTGCAACGCGGCCTCCTTGTCCAGCGTCTCGGCCAGCGAGTGCGAGGCGCCGTAGGCCAGCGCCTCCTTCATCGCCGCGTACGCACCGGTTGGCCCCGAGGCCAGCTCGCGCGCGACGGCCCCCGCCTCGGCCGCCAGCTCCTGTGCCGGGACGACGCGGTTCACCAGCCCCAGCGCCAGCGCCTCCTCGGCGCGCACGGTGCGGGGGAAGAGCAGCAGGTCGCTCGCCCGGCTCGGGCCGACCAGGCGGGGCAGCGTCCAGGCCACCCCGGAGTCGGTGGACAGCGCCACGCCCGCGAAGGAGGTGTGGAACGCGGCGGTGTCGGCGGCGACGCGCCAGTCCGCGGCGAACGCGAATCCCGCACCGGCGCCCGCGGCCACTCCGTTCACCGCCGCCACCACCGGCTTGGGCATCGCGGCGATCGCCAGCGTGATCGGGTTGTAGTGCCGCCCGACGGTCTTCAGCGCGTCGCCGCCGCTCTCCTGGAGCGCGCTCACGTGCTCCTTGAGGTCCTGTCCGACGCAGAACGCCCGTCCGCTGCCGGTGAGCAGCACGGCCCGCACGGTAGCGTCGTCCGCTGCCTGGCGCAGGGTGTCGCGCAGGCTCTCCTTGAGTTCGGTATCGAGGGCGTTCATCGCGTCGGGTCGGTTGAGGACGATCGTCGCGAGACCCTCGGTCACGTCGTAGCGCACAGTGTCGGCCATGCGCACAGCATGACGGAGATCATCGGGCACCGATATACGGACGCCGATGTGACCTGCGTCTAACCCGTCGGGGGAGGTGTCGGCGACGTATTGCAGAGTGATCGCCGGATTGGGTGGTTTTGCGGGATCGAGTTGCGCACGAGTTCCCCGTCGATGTTGGTCATCGGGTCCTGACATGCGGGATAATGGCAGCGAAGCAACGTGTGCAACGCCGGTGGCTCCCTGCCTGTCCAGGGGCGCTCGGCTGACGATGAGCTGGGTTTCAGGAAGGGGAACGAGCATGGCGGCCATGAAGCCGCGGACGGGCGATGGCCCGCTCGAGGTGACCAAGGAGGGGCGGGGCATCATCATGCGCGTTCCGCTTGAGGGCGGTGGGCGACTCGTCGTCGAGCTGACCCCGGACGAGGCGGTCGCCCTCGGCGAGGAGATCAAGAAGGTCTGCGACTGACCCGTCCCACCCTCCCAAGCCCCGTGCCGCCGCTGCCCGCCAGCGGCGGCACGTTTCTTCCGCCCCCGGTCCGGGCCGGGGGCGGACTCAGGCGCCAGCGCGCGGCACCGTGCGACGCACCGCGGCGGGCGGGCGGTGCGCACCGCGTCCGGGTCAGAGCCGTCTACCCGCCCTACGCCCCGCGCGGCACCGCGCACAGCAGTCCGTCGCCCACCGGCAGCAGCGACGGCAGCAGCGCCCCGCTGTCCCGCACGGTCCGCAGCAGCTCCCGCACCGCCAGCACCTCCTCTGGCTGCACCCCGGAGTCCACCGTGCGCCCGTCCGCGAAAATGCCCTCGAAGCAGACCAGCCCGCCCGGCCGCAGCAGGCGCAGCGACTCGCTCAGGTAGTGCGGGTACTCCAGCCGGTTGCCGTCACAGAAGACGAGGTCGTAGCCGCCGTCGGCCAGCCGGGGCAGCACGTCCAGCGCCCTGCCGGGGATGAAGCGCGCCCGGTTCGCGGCGAAACCCGCCGCGCGGAACGCCTCGCGCGCGAACTGCTGGCACTCCGGCTCGATGTCCACGGTCGTCAGGACACCGTCGGGCCGCATGCCGTGCAGCAGGTGAAGTCCGGAGACGCCGGTGCCGGTGCCGATCTCCGCGACGGCCCTCGCCCCCGTCGCCGCGGCCAGCAGCCGCAGCGCCGCGCCGGTACCGTCGGACACCGGCCGAAGGCCCGCGTCCCGCGCCCGGTCACGGGCCCAGGACAGCGCGACGTGCACCGCGTCGTCGGCGGTCTGGCCGCCATACGCATCGGCGAACGCCCAGCTCGTCAGCCGGTTGCCGGTAATCTCCCTCTCCCGTCCCCGTGAATCACCAACGGCGACTGTATCCGCTGCCCGGGGAACCCGCTGATGGGACCACTCGTTGGTAAAGGAGCGGCGCCCGCTCGCCGCCGGTGCGGCGGGTCAAAAGCCGGTCAAAGACGTTTATCCGGAGCTAACGGGTGAGGTGGCTATGGTAGGGGCTCCACTGGACACCACCAGAGCCACCAGGGGAGGTGCGGCTCCACACGGCGTCCGGGGAGTGCTGAGGTACTTCCGCCGGCCGCCCACCGAGCCATCATCCGTGACCGACACCGCTGACCACCGCCAGGCCGCCGACTCCGCATCCCGCGCGACGCCCCCCGCCCGGGCCACCTTCGCCACCGATGCGGACGGCCAGGCGTGGACTCCTCCGTCCTGGGAGGAGATCGTCAGCACGCACAGTGCACGGGTGTACCGCCTCGCCTACCGGCTGACGGGCAACCAGCACGACGCGGAGGACCTGACGCAGGAGGTCTTCGTCCGCGTCTTCCGCTCCCTCTCGACGTACACCCCGGGCACGTTCGAGGGCTGGCTGCACCGGATCACCACCAACCTCTTCCTGGACATGGTGCGCCGCAAGCAGCGCATCCGGTTCGACGCGCTGGCCGACGACGCCGCCGAGCGCCTGCCCAGCCGCGAGCCGTCCCCGCAGCAGCACTTCAACGACACCCACTTCGACGCCGACGTGCAGCAGGCGCTGGACACCCTCGCGCCCGAGTTCCGCGCGGCCGTCGTCCTGTGCGACATCGAGGGCCTGTCCTACGAGGAGATCGCCGCCACGCTCGGCGTGAAGCTCGGCACCGTGCGCAGCCGCATTCACCGGGGCCGCTCCCACCTGCGCAAGGCCCTGCAGCACCGGTCGCCCACGCGCCGTGGTGCCCGTCGCGCCACCCCCGTCACCGTGGGTGTGGCGGAGGATGGGGGCGCGGCATGAGCGGAGCCCTGCGGCCCACCGCGGCCGAGCAGCACCTAGGGGACCGGCTCGCCGCGCTCATCGACGGCGAGCTGAACCACGACGCCCGCGAACGCGTGCTGGCCCACCTGGCGACATGCCACAGCTGCAAGGCCGAGGCGGACGCCCAGCGCCGGGTCAAGAGCGTCTTCGCCGACACCGCGCCCCCCGCGCCCTCCGAGGGCCTGCTCGCCCGGCTCCAGGGCCTGCCCGTCACCGCGCAGGACACGGACCGGCGCGGCGACGATGACGGCCCGCGCTCCCCGCTGGCCTTCGACTACCTCTCCGGTGCCACCCCGCCGGGCGACCGCCTGCGCCCGTACAGCGGCTTCCGGGTGCACCGGCTCGACGCCGACCGCGCGGCCGGGCGGGAAGCCGAGCGCGGGTCCGTGGTACGCGGGCGGCGCCGGTTCGCCTTCGCCGCGGCGGGCGCGTTCTCGCTGGCCGCCGTGACCCTCGGCGGCGCGCTGGGCAGCCAGGCGCCGACGGGTCAGTCGGCCTCGTCCCCGGGCCCGGGGACCGCACCGCCACGGCCGACAGCGGGCGTGGAGCGTCCGGCCGAGCGCCGGGAGTTCGCCGGACAGACCGCCTCACCCACCCGCCGTGGCACGCACAGCCGTTTCGCCCCGAGCGGCCCGACGGCCGCCCCCGGCATCGCCGCGCGGTCCGCTCCCGGCATGGGGCTGCCCTACCGCCCGGCGGTCGCCCACGCGCCCGGGGTGCCGTTCACACCGGTGCCGCCCCCGTCCCTGCGCACCACGTCCGCCCAGCGCCCCTCACCCGCTCCGGGCACGACGCCGATGGCCGTCTCACAGCGTCCCTGAGCCAGGCACGCTGCGCCCCCGCTGCCGTACCTGGTTCAACATGATCTGGCAAGGAATCCCGGCCCTTTAGGGCTCGGGAGGAATTGCTTCCTTGTGCCGGAGGCGTGGAGTGCCGGAGTTCTCTGCGCCTTCGTCTGTGCCGGTCAGTCGGGCCGCTTCTGGTTTTCGATGTATTCCTTGACCACGGCGAGTGGGGCGCCGCCAGCGGAGGCCGCGAAGTAGGACGGCGACCAGAAGTGCTCACCCCACAGGTACCTCTTGATGTGGTCGGTGTACTCCTTGCGCAGGTAGTGCGCGGAGACGCCCTTGAGGGAACCGACCAGGGCGGACAGCTTGACCTGGGGCGGGTAGTGGATGAGCAGGTGGACGTGGTCGCGTTCGCCGTTGAACTCGCGCAGCTCGGCGTTCGCCTTGGCGCACACCTCTCGCATGATCTCTTCGCATCTGGTCAGGATGTCGTCGGTGAAGACGCCGCGCCGGTACTTCGGGACGAAGACCAGGTGTGCGTGCAGGGTGTAGACGACGCTGCGGCCCCTACGGATATCAGGGTTTGGCTCCCATCTCGGTGACATAGACACGATGCTAAGATGATCAGCGTGAAGGTCGTCGTCCAGGTCAAGCTGACGCCGTCGCCCGAGATGGCCACGGCGCTCGAAGCGACCCTGCACGCGGCCAACGACGCAGCGAACTGGCTGTCCGCCGAAGCGCACCAGCGTGGCGAGTTCTCCCGCAAAGCGTTGCAGGGCTTCGCCTACCACGACCTCAAGGCGCGGGGCCTGTCGGCTCAGCCCGCGCTGCACGTACTGCGCAAGGTCGCCGACGCCTACACCACCCTGCGGGCGAACATCCGGAATGGAAACTTGGGCAAGCCGGGCAGCAAGCGTCGGACCAAGGCCGAGTTTAAGCCGATCGTCTTCCGGCCGAACGCAGCGCAGCCGTACGACGATCGCTGTCTCAGTTGGCAGACGGACGAACAGACCGTGTCCATCTGGACCACGTCCGGGCGTATCCGGGGCGTGCGGTTCGCCTGCTCCGGGCAGGCTCGCAAGCTGCTGGCCGAGTACCGCAAGGGCGAGTCTGATCTCGTCCACCGGGACGGCATGTGGTTCCTGACCGCCACGTGCGAGGTACCCCAGGCCGCCCACTACGAGCCGACCGATTTCCTCGGAGTGGACCTCGGCATCGTCAACATCGCCACCACCTCCGACGGGAAGATCCACGCCGGACGCGAGCTGAACCGGTACCGCAAGCGGCAGCTGGCCCTGCGGGCCAAGCTCCAGAAGAAGGGCACCAAGTCCGCTAAGCGGCTCCTCAAACGGCAGCGCCGCAAGGAACAGCGCAAGGCGACCCTGGCCAACCACATCATCTCTAAGCGCATCGTGACCGAGGCTGAACGCACCGGGCGCGGAATCGGCATGGAAGACCTTGCCGGTATTCGCCAACGGGTACGGCTTCGCAAGCCCCAACGGGTCGCGCTGCACTCCTGGGCCTTCGCCCAGCTCGGACAGTTCGTGGACTACAAGGCGCGCCGCGCCGGAGTCCCCGTCCTGTTCGTTGACCCCGCATACACCTCCCGCATGTGCGCGGAGTGCGGGCACACGGACAAGCTGAACCGTGTCTCTCGGGGACGGTTCGCGTGCCGGTCGTGCGGATTCGTTGATCACGCCGACCGCAATGCCTCCCGCAACATCCGCGCACGAGCGCGGAAGATCTGGCGAAGCGGGGCGGAGTCACACGCCCCTGCACCCGCCTAGGGTGCTGGACGGAGGAGACCACCCGGCAGCCAGTCAGGCTCTACCTCCAAGCCTGGCCCTCTAGGGCCGGGTAGTTGACTGCAGGGCCTGGTCGCGGGCTCGGCGCTGGTTCCCAGCCCCGGACGCGGCCGCAAGGCAGTGGGACGGCAGCGGGGGCTGCCGCACGAGTGCGAGTGTGGGGATGACATGGACGAGGCCGAGCCCACGGCGAGCGGTACGCAACGGGAGTGGTGGAGCCGCCCGGGCCCGCCGCCCGGTCCGCAGGCGGCGTCCACGCCGCCCCCGGCGCGGTCTGCCGAGGCTGCGCAGCCCTCCGCGCCGCTGCACGGGGAGGACGTGTACGCCACTCCGCCCTACGGCGACCCGGGCCCCTGGTCCCCGGCGCCGCCCGTCCAGCACCCCGGCGGTACGCCCGCCTCCGGCACCCCGGCCCCGGGTACCTCAGCACCGGAGCCGGCGGGGTCCGCGACCCCGGCCGCGCCGACGAGCGCCCCCCGGCCGGGCGCAGCCCAGCCCAGCGCTCCGCAGCCGGGCTTGCCCCAGCCGGGTCCGCCCCAGCCGGGTCCGCCCCAGGCGGCCGGGCCGCCGTCGGCCTACGCCGTGCCCCCGGTCCCGGCGCCCGCCCCGGCCCCGGTGGCTGGGCCCGCCGCCCCGTCCACCCTGGCCGAGGCCCCGCCCTCCGCCTCCTGGAGCGGTTACGACCCCTGGGCGCAGCCCCAGCCCGTGGCCCCGGCCGCCTCCGGTGGGCAGCGCAAGGGGCCGCGTCCCGGGCGTCTGCTCGCCGCCGCCCTGGTGCTCGCGCTGATCGCCGGACTCGGCGGCGGCCTGCTGGGCGCCTACCTCGAACGCCAGGGCCTCTTCGGCACCGTGACGTTGCCACAGGCGTCCGGGGAGGAGCTCCAGCGGCCCGCTGGCAGTGTCGCCGGGATCGCGGACGCCACCCTCCCCGGCGTCGTGACCCTGCACGTGCAGGGCCCTGCCGAGTCGGGCACCGGTACCGGCTTCGTGCTGGACGACAAGGGGCACATCCTCACCAACGACCACGTGGTGGCACCGGCCCGGGAGGACGGCCGCATACAGGTCACCTTCCACAGCGGTGAGACGGCCGCCGCCACCCTCGTGGGCGGCGACACCGGCTACGACCTGGCCGTGGTGAAGGTGGACGGCGTGGTGAACCTCAATCCGCTGCCGCTGGGCGACTCCGACCCGGTGAAGGTCGGTGACCCGGTGGTGGCCATCGGCGCCCCGTTCGACCTCGCGGGCACCGTCACCTCCGGAATCATCAGCGCCAAGGAGCGCCCCATCGTCGCCGGGGGCCAGAACAGCGCGAGCGACGTCAGCTACGTCAACGCGCTGCAGACCGACGCCGCGATCAACCCGGGCAACTCCGGCGGACCCCTCGTGGACGCCGAGGGCCGCGTGATCGGGGTCAACTCCGCCATCCGCTCGGCCGGTGGTTCGCCCGACAGCCAGGGCGGCTCCATCGGCCTGGGCTTCGCTATCCCGGTCAACCAGGCCAAGCGTGTCGCCGAGGAACTGATCAACACTGGCCGGGCGACGCACCCGGTGATCGGCGTCCGCGTGGACATGACGTACGCCGGTAACGGCGCCCGCATCGGTTCGTCCGAGGGCGAGGAGCCCGGCGTCGTACCCGGCGGCCCGGCCGACGACGCCGGGCTGCGCGACGGCGATGTGGTCACGGCGGTGGACGGCGAGGCCGTCCGCAACGGCGAAGAGCTGATCGTCAGAATCCGCAGCCACCGCCCCGGCGATGTCCTCGACCTGACGATCGAGCGCGACGGCAGCGAACGCACCCTCGCGGTCACCCTGGGTTCGGCGAGCTGACGCGCGCCCCGCGCCCAAGGCCCCGGCGGACACCCAGCCACCGCACCGGCTCCCGGTGCGCCGCTTTGGGCGGGTACCGTTGCGGCAGGTCGGTGATGTCTTCCCGGCGCGGGGAGCGGTCAGCTAAGGAGCGCGGCACGGTGTTCATGGACATGGGGCCACTTGAGTTCGCGGTGCTGTTCATCCTCGCGGTGCTGCTCTTCGGCCCCGACAAGCTGCCGAAGCTGATCCAGGACGTCGCCGGGTTCGTCCGCAAGATCCGGCAGTTCTCGGACAGCGCGCGCGACGACATCCGCAACGAGCTGGGCCCGGACTACCAGGACTTCGAGTTCCAGGACCTGCACCCCAAGCGGTTCGCGCAGAAACACCTGATGGGCGACGGTGACGCGCTCGGGCTGGGGGAGCTCCGCAATGACCTGGACGTGCGCGAGGACCTGCGCCGGTTCGACCTGCGCAAGGAACTGTCGGAGGTTGCCGACGCGGTGAACGGTCGGGACACTCCCGGGCCCGTGGCGGCGGACGGCGCCAGCGGCACGCCCGATCTGCTGCGGAAGAAGGACACCACGGCCGCCGGTGAGCGTCCGCCCTTCGACGCCGACGCCACCTGACCCCCCCACCGCGCTCGCCCACCGCGCCGCAATCGCTCGCACTCCGCGCCCTCCGCACCGCGCCCGCCCCGTCCGCACCGCCTCGCGTCCGGCCCGGGATCATCCGCTCACGGCCCGTACCACGGAGCACACCGGCCCGACATGCAGGGGTGAAAGCGGATTCATCACCTGATCAACTGATCCCCTGATCTGATACGGGGCGTCTCAGTAGTTATCCTCCCTGTGTCCGGGGCAGGAGTAGCCCGGGTGTCACCGGCGAGGAGGCTTCAGGCACATGGAGAGCACCAGACGGGCGGCACAGGCACCGGCGTTCGCCCCCGCCCCGTCCGTCGCGCAGCGCAATGTCGAGGGCTACCTCATGGCCGCCTTCCCCTGGTACGGCCTGGACGAGGCATACGCGGGTCCGCGCTGGCTGATGCAGGTCGGCACCGCGGCGGACGGCACCGTCGAGCACGGTGCCACCGGGCACGGCGAGCAGCCCTCGCTGCGGCTGGAGGCCGACCCGCATGACCAGCGGTTCGCCGTGGTCGTCACCGTCGCCAGCCGCCCGAAGCGGCAGAGCGCGGACGGCACCGGCACGCTGGAGGCCACGTCCGTCTCCTCGGCGGCCTGGCTGGCCGGTTCCGGCCTGCTGTCGTGCACCTGGCCCACGCACATGGAGCGCTCCCTGCGCCAGGACTGGCTGGACCAGCAGTCAGCCATCGCCTGGGACCTGGCCGACCACCTCGGTGAGGAGGGCTGGTCGAGCCTCACCCTCCCGGTGGACGGCGTGCCCACCCCGTTCCACTACCGCGACTCCGCGTACGGCTGGGTCCTCGCCGGAACCACTGGCAACGACGTGCACCTGGGCTGCTACGGGCGCGGGCTGAGCGCCTACGGGCTCGGGTTCAGCGTGATCGACGACCTGACGGCGTACGCCGGGCAAACCGATCCCGCCCCGCACTGACCCACGGTGCCACCCGCGCGAGGAGGCAGCGGGGCGGCGCGGGCCGAACCCGGCGGCCCGGCGGCTTCAGAACTTGTTGCGCGGCGTGATGCCCAGCGACATGCCGGACAGCCCGCGCTGGCGGCCGCCGAGCTTGCCCGCGACCGAGCGGATCGCGGCGCCAGCGGGGGAGTCGGGGTCGGTCAGCACGACCGGCTTGCCTTCGTCACCGCCCTCGCGCAGCCGCACGTCGATCGGGATGGAGCCGAGCACCGGCACGTGGGTGCCCGTGGTGCGGGACAGCCCGTCCGCGACGCGCTGGCCGCCGCCGGTGCCGAAGACGTCCACCATCTCGTCGCAGTGCGGGCACGGCAGCCCGGACATGTTCTCCACCACGCCCACGATCTTCTGGTGCGTCTGCACCGCGATGGACCCGGCGCGCTCGGCGACCTCGGCCGCCGCCTGCTGCGGCGTCGTGACGACCAGGATCTCCGCGCCCGGGATCAGCTGGGCCACCGAAATCGCGATGTCACCGGTGCCCGGGGGCAGGTCGAGCAGCAGCACGTCCAGATCGCCCCAGTAGACATCCGCGAGGAACTGCTGCAGGGCGCGGTGCAGCATCGGTCCGCGCCACACCACGGGTGCGTTGCCCGGGGTGAACATGCCGATGGAGATCACCTTCACGCCGTTCGCCGACGGCGGCATGATCATGTCCTCGACCTGTGTCGGACGCCCCTGGGCGCCCAGCATGCGCGGCACGGAGTGCCCGTAGATGTCGGCGTCCACCACGCCGACCTTCAGCCCGTCCGCCGCCATCGCGGCAGCCAGGTTCACCGTCACCGACGACTTGCCGACGCCGCCCTTGCCGGACGCCACGCAGTACACGCGGGTCAGCGAGTTCGGCTGCGCGAAGGGCACCTCACGCTCGGCCTGGCCACCGCGCAGCGTGCTGGCCAGTTCGCGGCGCTGCTCGTCGCTCATCACATCCAGCTCGACCTCGACGCCGGTGACGCCCGCGACGCCGCGCACGGCCTCGCTCACCCGCGAGACGATCGTCTCGCGCATCGGACAGCCGGAGACCGTGAGGTAGACGGCGACGGCCACCGAACCGTCCGCCGCGATCTCGACCGACTTCACCATGCCCAGGTCGGTGATCGGGCGGTTGATCTCCGGGTCGTTCACCGTCGCGAGCGCGGCGCGCACCGCCTCGTCGGTGGGAGCCGGTCCGTACGTGTCGGTAGCCATACGACGATGGTACGGCGCCCGCTGTGCTCCCTTCACGGGGCTTGCCCGCCTTCCCCCTCGGGGCGGGGACACGGCAGGGGTAGGGTGCGGTTGCCCACCCCCCACACAGCGGAGGAAGCCGACGTGACAGCCTCACCCCGACGCGCCCGGGGCGTCAGGAGTGCGGTGACGGGCACGGTCTGCGCGGCGCTTGTGGCGTTGCTCACGGCCTGCGGCGCGGACGACCCGGACGCCGGTACCAACGGGGTCGGCAAGCTGTCGGCCGCGCAGATCGAGAAGCGCGCGCGCCAGGCCGCGGACGCCGCCGAGGCCGTCCGCCTGTCCGGGACGCTCGTCAGCGACGCCCGCACCTACCGGCTCGACATGCGCCTCACCGCCGAGGGCGGCGTCGGTGAGGTCGCCGCGAAGGGCGGCACGCGGTTCGAGCTGCTGCGGGTGCGGGAGGACCTGTACCTCAAGGCCGACGCCGAGTTCTGGGCCCACCGGGAGCAGGAGGGCGAGGAGCCCAGCAAGGCCGACCGCGAGGCCGCGGGCAAGCTCGACGGCAAGTACGTGAAGGTCCCGCCCGCCGACCCCTCCTACGCGCAGTTCAGCGCCTTCACGGAGATGGACGTGCTGCTGGACCTGGTGCTGGCGCTGGACGGTACGCGCGAGACCGGTGCGCGCGGCGAGGTGGACGGCGTCCGCACGATCCGCGTCAGCGCTGATGGCGGGCGCGGCGGGACGATGGACGTCTCCCTCGTCGGCACGCCCTACCCGCTGCGGCTCCAGCGCGCCGGGGACGCGGGCACGGTGACGATGACGAACTGGAACACGGAGTTCTCCCTACGCCCGCCGGACGAGCAGCAGGTCGTTGACTACGGCAAGAAGATCACTGAGGACTGAGGGCAGCGAGCTGAGGGCTGAGCTGGCATGGTCGGGTGGCTCTCGCCCCGGGTGTCGCTCCGCCTGCCAGCCCGCCCGGGTATGACCACTGCCACACGCTGTGGTGACGAGCACGGGGTACCCCTTCGTCCGGTGGACGTGACCGCACCCGAGCGCACCGGAGAGTGACGATGCCCGAAGCCGCCGCTGGAGCGCAGCGCACCCAGGCCGCGGCCCAGGGCCGCATGGCCCGCACCCGGCAGTGGCTGACCCGGGCCGGGTCCCAGGGGCATGAGCGGCACACCCTGGCCCTCATCGGCAAGAGCACGCTCGCGGCCACCGTCGCGTGGGTGATCGCCCACGACGTCCTGGCCGCGCAGTCGCCTGCCTTCGCGCCGTTCTCGGCGGTGCTGATCATGCAGGTCACGGTCTACCAGTCACTGCTCCAGGCGCTGCGCTACGTCGGCGCGGTCGTGGTGGGTGTGGGCCTGCAGGGCGTGCTGGGCTTCCTCGCCGGTCCGCATCTGCTCACCTTCGTGCTGGTGGCGGTGGCCGCACTGCTCATCGGACGGTGGCGGCCGCTGGGCTCCCAGGGGTCCCAGGTCGCCACGGCGGCCTTCTTCGCCTACTCGATCTACGTCGCGGCTGGCAGCGAGAGCGAGCGATGGACCCAGCTCGGGCACATCATCGTCCTGGTGCTCATCGGCTGCGGCGTCGGAGTGCTGGTGAACACGCTGATCCTGCCTCCCATGCGCTACCGCAGCGCCGAGCACGGCATCCACACCCTCGCCCACTCCCTGTGCAACCTGATCGGCGACATGTACCCGGCGCTGCGCGAGGGGAAGCTGGACGAGGAACGCACCCGGCACTGGCGGCAGCGCGCCTCCCAGCTGGGCTCGATCGTGCAGCAGGCCCAGTCCGCCGTGCACACCGCCTGGGAGAGCACCTTCTACAACCCCCGCCGCTTCCTGCGGCGCCGCTACCGGCGCCGCACCTCGTTCGCCGGGTACCAGGCGGTCGTGGACGCCCTCGAACGCGTCTCCTACCAGGTGGCGTCCATGACGCGCAGCCTCGACCAGTGGTCCGCCGCCGACGGCAGCCGGGGGTACCGCGACTTCACCCGCGCCTACGGCGACTTCCTGGCCGCCCTGGCCCGCGTCGGCGAGCTGCTCAGCCAGATCGACGAGGACCACCTGGCGGAGCAGGCCCAGCAGCTGTGCGAGGCCGCCGGGGAAGCCCAGGAGTGCCGCGACCGGCTGGAAGACGGCGCGCGGGACAGCGATCTGCCGCTCAGCGACCCGGCCCAGCCGTACGGCGTCCTCCTGGCCGAGGCGACCCGGCTGATGGACGAGTTCCAGTACACCTGCGATGTCCTCCACAACGGCGTGGACACCGCCGCGTCCCCGGCCGCAGAGCGCACCACCGGGGCGTCCCGGCGTGAGTCCTAGCCGGTGCGGCGGCGGCCCAGCAGACGGGGGAGCGCGGCCGGGATGGGGCGGCGAGTGGTGGCCGGGGTGGCCAGGGGCACCGCCGCCGTGGAGGAGTCGGGCATCGCGCCGGGGCGTTGCAGCGGGGCGCCGTCGGGGACCAGGCGCAGCACGCGGCACTCGGCGGCCCACCGCTCCAGCACCTGGTCGAAGTCGGGGGCGTTCAGGCGCTTGCCCTTGAGTTCCCCGGCCGTGGCACTCCAGGCTTCCGTGCCCGGTTCCAGCACGCTGACCCGGGCTGGGAAGACGACGAGGCGGCCGCCCTTGTCCTTGCTGCGGACGCTGACCGTCGCGGCGGCTCCGTCCGCCAGGGCGAGCCCGTCCAGCGGTTGTTCCCCCGGGCCGCCGCCGACCACGCACACCGCGCCCTCGTGCCACACGTGCCACAGCGCACGCGCCGGGCCCTGTGGGCCGCGCACCCACACCAGGGCGGACTTCTTCGCGGCCTCTTCGACGAGGGCCCGCTCGAAGCGGGCACTGGCGGCGGAGGCGGCGTCGGTCATGGGGCGACCTTACCGCGCGGCGCCGGGTCAGCAGCGTGGCTCCTGCTTGCCCCTTACCCTGGGCGGGTCGGGCGCGTCGTCGCGTGGGCGTCAGGCCCGTTCTCACGTGGCCGAGCGGGTCGAGGGCCACGGGCAAGGACCGGAAAGGGGTGGGGGAGCGTGGTGGTGCGTGGGCACGGGGCGGACCTGTTCCTGCTGGCCGTGGCGGTGTCGGGCATCTCGCTGTCCGCCCCGCTGATCGCGGCCACCGCAGCGCCCGCGCTGGCCATCGCCTTCTGGCGCAACGCGATGGCCGCGGGCGTCCTCACCCCGCTCGCGCTGTGGCGGCACCGGGCCGAGCTGCGCGGGATGAGCCGCCGGAACGTGGCCCTGGCGGGCGCGGCCGGGATGCTGCTGGCGCTGCACTTCGGGCTGTGGCTGCCGAGCCTGCACCTGACGTCGGTGGCCTCCTCCACCGCGCTGGTCACCACCACACCGATCTGGACGACGCTGCTGCTGCGCCTGCGCGGCCACCGGCAGCCCCGTGCGGTGTGGGCGGGCACGGCGGTGGCGTTCTGCGGGGTGCTGCTGCTCACCGGCGTGGACCTCGCGCTGTCCCCGCGCGCCCTGGCCGGGGACGCGCTCGCGCTCGCGGGCGGCATGGCGGCGGCGGGCTACGTGCTGCTGGGCGCGCGGGTGCGGCAGGCGGTGTCCACCACCGCCTACACCTTCGTCTGCTACACCACCACCGCCGTGGTGCTGCTGGCGGTGTGCCTGGTGGCGGGCGCGGACCTGGGCGCCCGGTACAGCGGCGAGACCTGGCTGAAACTCGCCGTCCTCACCCTCGCCGCGCAGCTGCTCGGGCACAGCCTGCTCAACCGTGTGGTGCGGGGGCTGGGGCCGTCGGTGACGTCCACGGCGATCCTGCTGGAGACCCCGGGCGCGGCGCTCATCGCGGCCCTGTGGCTCGGCCAGACGCCGCCCGCCGCCGCCTACCCGGCGCTCGCGGTGATCCTGGCCGGGCTGCTGCTCGTGCTGCGCGCACCCGTGGCCGCCCGGCCCCCGGTGCCCGAGGCGTGAGGGGCGCCCGGCCTCTTGCCCTGGCCGGCTACAGCCAGCCGTTGCGCTTGAAGCCGCGGTGGATACCGGCGCAGATGCCGAAGATCACCAGCATGACCAGGGGGTAGCCGTACTTCCAGTCCGTCTCGGGCATGTACGAGAAGTTCATGCCGTACACCCCGGCGATCATCGTCGGCACCGCGAAGATCGCCGCCCACGCGGTGATCTTCCGCATGTCCTCGTTCTGCGCGACGGTGGCCTGCGCGAGGTTGGCCTGGAGGATGGAGTTGAGCAGGTCGTCGAAGGAGAGCACCTGCTCGTTGACGCGGGCGAGGTGGTCGGCGACGTCGCGGAAGTACTTCTGGATGTCCGGGTCGATGACCCGCATCGGCCGCTCGCTGAGCTGCTGCATCGGCCGCAGTAGCGGGGAGACGGCCCGTTTGAAGCCCAGCACCTCGCGCTTGAGCTGGTAGATGCGCCCGGCCTCGCCGCCGCCGCGCACCGGGGAACGGCCCGTGCTCTGCTGCGAGAAGACGTCAATCTCGACGTCGTCGATGTCGTCCTGGACGGCGTCGGCGACCGCGAGGTAGCCGTCCACGGCGTGGTCGGCGATGGCGTGCAGCACCGCCGAGGGGCCCTTGGCCAGCAGCTGGGGGTCCTCCTCCAGCCGGTGCCGCAGGCCGCGCAGCGAACCCCGGGCGCCGTGCCGGACGGTGATGATGTAGTCGGCGCCGGTGAAGCACATCACCTCGCCGGTCTCCACCACCTGGCTGCCCGCCGAGCGGTCGGCGTGCGCGCGGTAGTGAATGGTCTTGATCACCGTGAACAGCGAGTCGTCGTAGCGCTCCAGCTTTGGCCGCTGGTGGGCGTGCACGGCGTCCTCCACCGCCAGCGGATGCAGCCCGAACGCCTCGGCGATGCCCGCGAACTCCTCCTGCGTCGGCTCGTGCAGCCCGATCCACACGAACCCCTCGCCGCTCTCGGGCTCCCGGACCGCCGCCAGCGCCTCGCGCGGCCCCAGCGACCCGGTGACGCGGCGGCCCTCGCGGTAGACGCCGCAGTCCACCACCGCGCTGGACGCCACGGACGTCAGGGCGGCCTCGTAGCGTCCGGTGGCCAGGTGGCGGCGGAACGGACGGCGGGCGGGCCGGACGGCGGCGCGCAGATCGCGGATCATCGACATGCTGGGCTCCTCGCGGGGGTCACGCGGAATGAGCCGCCAGCGGCATGGGTGCGGACAGGCGCCGGGCACGGGAGGACCAGGCCAAAAACGGCGGACGCGGGACGCCGTCGGCCGCGCGCGGTAACGGGCGTGTCGCGCGGGGCGGGGTCTGCGGTGGTGCCTGGCCGGTGGGAGAGTGCGGGGCGTCGTCCTCAGCAGGGCCGCTGCCGGAGGGGAGACGGGCTGCTACTGCACGGTCGACTGGGATCCATGTCCGCCCACCTCCTTCGGCCAGCCCCCGTGGGGGAAGCTCGGTTCGTGCCCTTGACAGTCGGTCAAGGCTAGCACTCACGATGCGAACCGCCGCCCACGCAGGGGTGAAATCCGGCGTCTCTTTGCCCAATTCATACGCGCCCTAAACTCCGGGGCATGACTGATGTGCGGGAACGGGTGGAGGAGCGGCTGCGTGGCGCGCTCGGCGAACCGGACGCCAGGGCGGCGGTGACCTTCCTGGGCACCGACCGCATCGAGGTGCTGCGGTTCCCCGAACCCGGCACCGCGCCCGGCCCCGGAGGCGACGAGCCGAGCGGGCCCCTGGTGCGGTACGCCACGCTCGGCATGTCCGCCGCGCCGATGACCGACCCCACGGCCGCGATCGCCGACCCCGAGCGCGGCCCGCGCGCCGAACTGCTGCTGACGGTGCGCGCCGGGCTCGCCGACACCGACCGGGTGCTCCGGCCGCTGGCGGTGCTCGCCGCCTCGCCGCAGGTCGAGGGCGTCGTCGTCGCCCCGGGGGCCTCGCTCGACGTCGGCGAACCGCTGTGGCCCGGCGCCCCGTTCACCTCCGTTCTCGTCGGCGAGCCCGGCGGCCTGGTCGCGGACCTGGAGCTGCCCGCCCCGCGCGAGCCGGTGCGCTTCCTGCCGCTGCTGCCCATGACGCCGACCGAGGCCGCGTGGAAGCGGGTGCACGGCGCGCAGGCGCTGCACGAGCGCTGGCTCGCCCACGGCACGGACGTGCGCGACCCGCAGCGCACGGCGGTACCCCTGAGTGGGTGACCGTCCTTGACGAAGCAGGCCCCAGGGAGCACCGTGGATGCCCATGAGGGGCGAACCCAGTTGCCCGAAGTGCGGTGGCAGGGTCAGGGCGCCCGGCCTCTTCTCCGACACCTGGCAGTGCGACGTGCACGGCAGCGTGCACCCGCTCCAGCCGGTGATTCCGCCGAGCGTGGACGCCCTCGCGGTGGTGCTGGGGCGCACCCAGGTACCGGTGTGGATGCCGTGGCCCCTCCCTGTCGGCTGGCTGTTCACCGGCGTCGCCTGCGCCGGGGATGACCGCAGCGGGGGCCGCGCCACCGCCATCGCCTGCTCCGGTCCCAGCCCGCTGGGCGGGCCCGGCGAGCTGCTGCTGATCGCCGAGGAACTGGGGGTAGGGCTCGGCTCCCGGTTCGCCGGGATCGACGGGCCGGACCCGGGCCCCCACCTGGACATCTCCGGCCGCCCCGAGGCCAAGGTGCTGGCCGCCGGGCGCCCCACCCCGCTGTGGCACGTCGCCGGCGCCCCCGAGGACCGGGCCGTCTTCGCCGGCGAGGCGCGCGGGATGTGGCTGTGGGCCATCACCTGGCCCGGCCGCTCCGGCATGCTCCTCTACGACGAGCTGGTGCTCACCGACCTGCGGGACGCGGGCGCCGAGGTGGACCTGGTGCCGTGCGGGGCGCTGTCCCCCCGGCTGCTGAGCTGACGCACCGGGGCCGCCGCCGGGGTGCGCCTGCCGTGGGGTGGCCGGAACCACACCCACCGGCGGCCGCCACGGGCCGGGGCCGTCGCTAGACTGGGCCGGTCCCGGAGTGTGTCGAGTGCTGGAGTGTGGCGGTGCGCATCGATCTGCACACGCACTCCACCGCGTCCGACGGCACCGACACCCCCGCCGAGCTGGTCCGGGGCGCCGCCGCGGCGGGGCTGGACGTCGTCGCCCTCACCGACCACGACACCGTGGCCGGGCACGCCGAGGCCATCGCCGCGCTGCCCGCCGGGCTGACGCTGGTCACCGGGGCCGAACTCTCCTGCCGACTGGACGGGGTGAGCCTGCACCTGCTGGCCTACCTCTTCGACCCGCAGGAGCCACAGCTGGCCCGGGAACGCGAGCTGGTCCGCGACGACCGGGTGCCTCGGGCGCGGGCGATGGTCGCCAGGCTCCGGGAGCTGGGCGTACCGGTCACCTGGGAGCGGGTCGCCGCCATCGCCGGGGACGGCGCCGTGGGCCGCCCGCACATCGCCACCGCCATGGTCGAACTCGGCGTGGTGCCCGACGTCTCCGCCGCGTTCACCGACCAGTGGCTCGCGAACGACGGCCGCGCCTACGTCGAGAAGCACGAGCTGGACCCGTTCGAGGCCGTGCGGCTGGTCAAGGGCGCCGGGGGCGTCGCCGTCTTCGCGCACCCGATGGCCGTCAAACGCGGCCAGTGCGTGCCCGAGTCCGCCATCGCCGAGCTGGCCGCCGCCGGGCTCGACGGCATCGAGGCCGACCACATGGACCACGACCCGGCCACCCGCGCCCGCCTGCACGGGCTCGCCGCCGACCTCGGCCTGCTGGCCACCGGCTCCAGCGACTACCACGGCAGCCGCAAGACCTGCGCCCTGGGCGAGCACCTCACCGCCCCGGACGTCTACGCCGAGATCGCCGCGCGCGGCTCCGGCGCCCAGCCCGTCACGGGCTGACCCCGGCCGCCCCTGTCCTTCCACCACGCACGCAAGGCATCACCGTGTTCGACGCCGCCGTCTTCGGATCGCTGTTCCTCACCCTGTTCGTCATCATGGACCCGCCCGGCATCACGCCGATCTTCCTGGCGCTCACCTCCGGCCGCCCGGTGAAGGTGCAGCGCCGCATGGCCTGGCAGGCCGCACTCGTCGCCTTCGGCGTCATCACCGTGTTCGGCCTGTTCGGGCAGCAGATCCTCGGCTATCTGCACGTCTCCACGCCCGCGCTGATGATCGCGGGCGGTCTGCTGCTGCTCCTGGTCGCCCTCGACCTGCTCACCGGCAAGACCGACGAGCCGAAGCAGACCAAGGAGGTCAACGTCGCCCTGGTGCCGCTGGGCATGCCGCTGCTGGCCGGGCCCGGCGCGATCGTCTCGGTGATCCTCGCCGTGCAGCGCGCCGACGGCGTCACCGGACAGGTCAGCGTGTGGCTGGCCATCGCGGCCATGCACGTCGTCCTGTGGCTGACGATGCGGTACTCGCTGGGGATCGTGCGGATCATCAAGGAAGGCGGCGTGGTGCTGGTGACCCGGCTGTCCGGCATGCTGCTGTCGGCCATCGCCGTCCAGCAGATCGCGAACGGCGTCACCCAGTTCATCCAGGGCTGACGCTGCCGCCAGGGCTGACGCTGCCGAAGAACGCGGCGAGCGCGGTTGCCGTCGCGGCGGGCTGCTCGGCGTTCGGGGAGTGGTCGGCGCCCTCGATCACCGTGCGGTGGGCGCCCAGGCGACGGGTCATGTCGTCCAGGAGCGGCACCGGCCAGGCGTAGTCACTCGCGCCGGACAGCACGTGCACCGGAAGGCCCACGGCGGCCAGCTCCGCCACCCGGTCCGGTTCGGTGAGCAGGATGCGGCCGGTGACGGACAGCTGCGCGGGCCGCGTGGCCATCCAGCGGTCCCGCAGGAAGCGGGCCAGACGCGGATCGGTGACGGCGTCGGCGGCCTCCGGCGGGTCCAGCGCGCGCATCCGCTCCCACACCTGCGCCATGTCCAGCGCGCCCAAGGCGCCCAGCAGCAGCTCCAGCCGTTCCTGCTGCGGCTGCGCGACGGCGCCCGGCCCGCTGCTGAGCAGGGTGAGCGAGCGGAACGGGGCGGCATCGCGCAGGACGGCGGCCCGGGCGACAAGGCCACCGAGGGAGTGGCCGACGAGGTGCAGCCCGGGCGCGTCGAGCGCGGCGGCCTGCGCGAGCACGTCGTGCGCGAGCTCGGGCAGGGCGTAAGCGTCCTCGGTGCGCGGGCCCGGCGACTCGTACTGGCCCCGCCCGTCCACGGCGACGACGCGGAAACCGGCGTCGGCCAGCGGCGCCAGCAGGGCGATGAAGTCCTCCTTGCTGCCGGTGAACCCGGGCAGCAGCAGGGCGGTGCCACGGCAGGCGGTGCCCGAGGGCACGATGTCATGGGCGGCGAACTCGCCCCGCGCGGTGGGCAGGCGGCAGGCGCGGGCGCCGGGCGGGAGCGTCAGGAACGGCGGCTTGCTCATGCGCCGACGCTAGCGGTGTCCTCCCGGGAGCCCGCCTGCCCCCTCCCCTTCCCGAAAGCAGGGAGGTGCCCCAGACCCGGGAACGTGGTCGGCCGGGATCTGGGGCACCGGGGAAAGCCTGAGGCCCAAGCCCGGCATGAGCCGGACTTGGGGGCGGGGCTCAGTCCGCCTTGGGCGCGCCCGAGCGGGTGCGGCGGCGACGGCGGCGCGGCGTGCGCGCGGCGCCCTCGGTTCCCGTACCGGCGTCCGGTGCGGACGCGGCCGGCTCAGCCTTCGCGGGTGCGGCCGCCGCCCCCTCGACCGGAGCGCCACCGCGCGTGCGACGGCGCTGACGCGTGCTGCGGCGCGCGGGCCGCTCCTCGCGCGTACCGCTCGCGGAGCCCACGGCCTTCGCCCCCCGCGCGCGGCGCGGTGGCCGCTCGCCGAGGTCCTCGACCTCCTCCGCCGCGAGCCCGGCCCGGGTGCGCTCCGCCCGGGGCAGGACGCCCTTGGTGCCCTCGGCGATGCCCAGCAGCTCGTGCAGGTGCGGGGAGGTGGAGTAGGTCTCCTCCGGGTCCGGGAACGGCAGCTCCAGCGCCTTGTTGATCAGCTGCCAGCGCGGGATGTCGTCCCAGTCCACCAGCGTGACGGCGGTGCCGGAGGCGCCCGCGCGGCCGGTGCGGCCGATGCGGTGCAGGTAGGTCTTCTCGTCCTCGGGGCTCTGGTAGTTGATGACGTGCGTGACGCCCTCGACGTCGATGCCGCGCGCGGCCACGTCGGTGCACACGAGCACGTCCACCTTGCCGTTGCGGAACGCCCTGAGCGCCTGCTCGCGGGCGCCCTGGCCCAGGTCACCGTGGACGGCCCCGGCGGCGAACCCGCGCCGGGTCAGCTGCTCGGCGAGGTCGGCGGCCGTGCGCTTGGTACGGCAGAAGATCATCGCCAGTCCGCGGCCCTCGGCCTGCAGGATGCGCGCGACCATCTCCTGCTTGTCCAGCGAGTGCGCGCGGAAGACGTGCTGGGTGGTGTTCGCCACCGTGGCGCCCTCGTCGTCCGGCGCGGTGGCGCGGATGTGGGTGGGCTGCGACATGTAGCGCCGGGCCAGCGAGATGACCTGCCCGGGCATCGTCGCGGAGAACAGCATGGTCTGCCGCTTGGCCGGGAGCTGCTGGATGATCTTCTCGACGTCGGGCAGGAAGCCGAGGTCCAGCATCTCGTCGGCCTCGTCGAGTACGAGCGCCCTGATCTGCTTCAGGTTCAGCTTGCGCTGGCCGGCGAGGTCGAGCAGGCGGCCCGGCGTGCCGACGACGATGTCCACGCCCTTGCGCAGGGCCTCGACCTGCGGTTCGTAGGCGCGGCCGCCGTAGATGGACAGCACCCGCACGTTGCGGACCTTGCCCGCGGTGAGCAGATCGCCGGTCACCTGCTGGCACAGCTCGCGGGTGGGGACGACCACGAGCGCCTGCGGGGCGTCGGTGAGCTGCTCGGGCGTGGCCCGGCCGGACTCGACGTCGGCGGGCACGGTGACGGCCTCCAGAAGCGGCAGACCGAAGCCGAGCGTCTTGCCGGTGCCGGTCTTGGCCTGGCCGATGACGTCCCCGCCCGCGAGGGCCACGGGCAGGGTCATCTCCTGGATGGGGAACGGGGTGGTGATGCCGACGGCCTCCAGGGCCTCGGCGCTTTCGGGGAGAATCCCGAGTTCACGGAATGTCGTGGTGGACAGGAGCTTGCCTCTTCCATGAGACGCGGGATGAGGCGGCGAGGCGGGTCGTACCGCGCCAGCGCGGGGGATCGCGCGGCGCAGGACCACGTGCTCTCGCTCAAGCGCCCATCTCGCGCGAGCGGTCCCTCACAGTGCGGAGGGCGGTCTGGTCGGAGCCGATCGTGCTACCGACCGGGCATCCGCGTTCCGTTCCGGGGCCGTTACCCCGGTGTGGGACTACATGCGGTGCGGGACCAGGCTTGGGGCCGACCCCACGGCACACCGCGCTGACGCACAGTGCGACCCGTCGAAATCTCCGGCGGGCTCATATCACTGTACCGCGAAACCGCGCAGGTGTAGGGGGCCGCGTCCGGTTCGCGGGTGTGGGCCGGTCGCGGACGGCACCGCCCTGGGGGCTTTCGCAGCAGGTGGGGCGGGCTATTGTGCCCAGCATGGAGACGCCTGAGACCTCTGCCACCCCCTCGCAGCCCGCCGGTTCCCGCACGCCCGGCGCTACCGCCGCCGGCCAGGCGGCCGAGGCGCCCCGGACACCGGGCGGGGTCGCCGCGCAGGACTGGGCGGAAGCCGCCGCCGACCCGCACTACCGGGAGGCCGTCATCGACCTGCTCGGTGCCCTTGCCTACGGCGAGCTGGCGGCCTTCGAGCGGCTGGCGGAGGACGCCAAGCTGGCGCCGTCGCTCGCGGACAAGGGCAGGCTCGCGGCGATGGCCTCGGCGGAGTTCCACCACTTCGACACCCTGCGCGAGCGGCTCACCCAGATCGACGTGGACCCGGAGCGGGCGATGGAGCCGTTCGTGGCCTCCCTGGACGAGTTCCACCGCCAGACGGCGCCCTCGGACTGGCTGGAGGGGCTGATCAAGGCTTACGTCGGCGACTCGATCGCGTCCGACTTCTACCGCGAGGTGGCCGCGCGCCTGGACTCCGACACCCGCGCGCTGGTGCTCGGCGTGCTGGATGACACCGGGCACTCCAGCTTCGCGGTGGAGCGGGTGCGGGCGGCGATCGAGGCGGACCCGCGCGTCGGCGGGCGGCTCGCGCTGTGGGCGCGGCGGCTGATGGGCGAGGCGCTGTCGCAGGCGCAGCGCGTGGTGGCCGAGCGGGACGCCCTGTCCACGATGCTGGTGGGCGGCGTCGCCGCGGGCTTCGACCTCGCGGAGGTGGGGCGGATGTTCTCGCGCATCACCGAGGCGCACACCAAGCGCATGGCCGCCCTGGGGCTGGCGGCGTAGACCCGGCTGCGGCAGGCCCAGCGGCGGGGCGCGCCGCGTCCTGGCGGTTACTGGCCCGGCTGGGCCACGCGGCGGCGCGGAGTGAGCAGGAGAGAGACCAGGGCGGCGGCCACCAAAGCGGCCAGGGTGAGGGCGATGAGCAGGTGCCCGGGGCCCAGGACGGCGCGGGTGACCAGGCCGCCCACCGCGGCGGCGACCGCTCCGGTGGCCAGCACCAGCGGGGCGCTGGTGAAGCGGCCGGGCAGCCAGCGCAGCGCGGCCAGCGCGACGGCCAGGCCGAGCAGAGCGGAACCGAGTGCTTCCCCGAGCATGGGCACCTCCGAGCCGCGGGCACAACAGGACATTCCCGCTCTTACCCCGGAGACCGGGGACGTCAAACGGCGGCGGGAAGGTGATCCTTTCCGGCCGCCGTTTGACGTCGTGAGGCGCCTGCGCGCCCTGCGCTCAGACCGCGCCGAAGCCCACGCGGCGCGCGGCCGGGTCGCCGATGTCGATGTAGGCGAGACGGTCGGAGGGCACCAGGACCTTGCGTCCGTGCTCGTCCTCCAGGCTCAGCAGGCCCGCCTTGCCGGCCAGGGCCTCGGCCACCGTCTGCTCGATCTCCTCCGGCTGCTGCCGGCTCTCCAGCGTGATCTCACGGGGCGTGTGCAGCACGCCGATCCTGACCTCCACGCGTTGTCCCTTCCGACACGTTGCCAACGGTCACTCCCGGCGCGGTGAACCGCGCCCTGTGCCTTCACCCTAGCCCGCGAGAGCAGCCGCTTTGGCCGCCCCCGCAACGCCGGGAGCGAACACGGACGCGAGCTCAGTCGTGCATCGGAAACCCGGCGATGCCGCGCCAGGCGAGGGAGGAGATCAGCGTCGCGGCGGCGTCGCGCGGGATCTGCTGGCCCGCGCCGAGCCAGTAGCGCGCGGTGATCTGGGCCATGCCGCACAAGCCGACGGCCAGCAGCATCGCCTGCTCCGGCGGCTGGCTGGTGTCCTCGGCGATGACGGCGCTGACCGCCTCCGCGCACTCCAGGCTGACCTTCTCCACGCGCTCGCGCACCGCGGGCTCGTTCGTCAGATCGGACTCGAAGACGAGCCGGAAGGCGCCGCCCTCGTTCTCCACGAACGCGAAGTAGGCGTCCATGGTGGCGGCCACGCGCTGCTTGTTGTCCGTGGTGGACTCCAGCGCCGCGCGCACCGCTTGCAGCAGGGCGTCGCAGTGCTGGTCCAGCAGGGCCAGGTAGAGGTCCAGCTTGCCGGGGAAGTGCTGGTAGAGCACCGGCTTGCTGACGCCCGCGCGGTCGGCGATGTCGTCCATCGCGGCGGCGTGGTACCCCTGGGCGACGAACACCTCCTGGGCGGCCCCCAGCAGCTGGTTGCGCCGTGCCCGCCGCGGCAGGCGCGTACCCCGCGGGCGTGCCTCGGTCTGCTCGATGGCTGTCACGCCGCCTCCCTGGATCGTTCCGCGCGCGCAGTCGCGCCGCGTCCCTCATCGTACTTTTCGGTAACCCGGGTGCGCGCGGCAGCGGGCGAGGTTTTCACCTATCGGACGCCCGGTCCCCCACGGCCGCCCGGTGTGCCCTGGTCTGCGCAGGTGCGGCGGGACCGGCCAGGGGGGACGAGCGGGGACTCACCGGTAGTCGTCCTCGTCGAGCTCCACCACGCGCGCCTGTTCGGCGGCGTCGGCGGGATTGACGGCGTCCAGTTCCTCGCCGCTCAGCGGGCGGTCCTGGAAATCCACGACCTCGGTGCGCTGCTCGGCGGCGTCGGCTTCGGGCGTCTCCGGGTCGGGGACGCCCGCGGGAGTGGGGTAGCTCTCGTCGTCCATGGCTTCCTCGAAGGTCTCCGGCTCTGTGGGATCTACTGGCATAACGCCACCCCTTACCCCGATGGCCACTCCTTACACGAGCCTATGGCGCGCGCGGGCGCGGCGCGAGGCGGCCTGTGACACCGGTCATAGGATAGTTCCGTGTGATCGAGCCGTAACATGCCCTGCATGGCTTCCACCGACCCGCCGCACGTACGGACCGCAACGCAACACCGCGGGTCCCCGGGGACGGCCCCGGCGACCGGTGCCGACGCCACCCACCCCTTGCGCACCGTCACGCTGCCCGGTCTCACCCTGGCCGTGCGCAGCCCCGCGCGGCCCCCGGGCGCACCCCGCCCGGACGCACCGCCCGCCCTGTACGTCCACGGGCTGGGCGGTTCCTCACTGAACTGGCTGGCGCTCATGAGCGAGCTGGCCGCCGACGTGGACGGGGAAGCGCTCGACCTGCCGGGGTTCGGCTACTCGCCGCCGCCCGAGGACGGCAACTACACCATCTCCGGCCACGCCCGCGCCGTCATCCGCTATCTCGACGCCACCGGACGCGGGCCGGTGCACCTGCTGGGCAACTCCCTCGGCGGCGCCGTCACCACCCGGGTCGCCGCCGCCCGGCCCGACCTGGTGCGCACCCTCACCCTGGTCGCGCCCGCCCTGCCGGAGCTGCGGCCCCAGCGCAGTGCGCTGCCCACCGGGCTGCTCGCGCTGCCCGGCGTCGTCGGCGGCTACCGGCGGCTCACCCGGGACTGGACGGCCGAACGCCGCACCCGTGCCGTGCTCGCGCTGTGCTACGGCGACCCCGGCCGCGTCACCGAACAGGACTTCACCGACGCCGTCGCCGAGTACGAGCGGCGCCTGGGCCTGCCGCACTTCTGGGACAGCCTCGCCCGCTCCGCGCGCGGCATCGTCGACGCCTACACCCTCGGCGGCCAGCACTCACTGTGGCGGCAGGCCGAACGGGTGCTCGCACCCACGCTGCTCATCTACGGCGGGCGCGACAGGCTGGTGTCCTTCCGCATGGCCCGCAAGGCCGTCCGCGCCTTCCGCTCCTCGCGGCTGGTGACCATGCCCGAGGCGGGGCATGTGCCGATGATGGAATACCCCGAGCAGGTGGCCACCGCGTTCCGGCGGCTGCTGGCCGACACCGGCACCGGCCCCGGCACCGCTCCGGCGACCGGGACCGAGCGGGACGGGGGCTGACCGCGTGGGACGTCACAGCCGACCCCGTGGCGCCGGCCGCGCCCCGCTGCCCGCAAAGCCCCGCGCGGCTCAGCCGGACGCGGCGTCCGACGCCACCCCCCGGCCCGCCGGGCGGCCGTCTCCGCCCACCGAGCAGCCTTCGCCCACTGAGCCGCGCCCGGACACCGAGCCGACGCCGGACGCCGAGCCGCCGCCGGACGCCGAGCCTGGCGGTGTCGGGGGCGGGCACGGCCAGCCCCCGCACGGGCGGCCCGCTCCCGCCCCGCACCAGACCGCGCGGCCGGGCCCGGACCGGTACGACGCGGCGGCGGGGGCGCCGGGTGGGGAGGCGGCGGGGCCGCGCCCCGAGTACGTGCGCGCCTTCGACGGCCCAGAACCGCACCCGGGTCCGCCGAACGCCCCGGACCCGGAATCCGGGGCTGGGCAGGGGACCGGGCCTGAAGCCGCCACCGAGTCCGGTTGTGCCGCCGAGCCCGCCTCTCCCGCCCCCCGGCCGGCTGCCCCGGAAGCCGGTGCCGCAGGGTCCCCGGACGCCGCTTCACCGCCCGGGCCCGTGACGCCGCGCCTGTCCACCTGGCTGCGGCTGAGCACGGGAGTGCTCGCGGCACTCGTCACCACCGTGCTGACCGTGCTGGTGGCCGGTCACGTCGCGTCCGGCGGCAGCGGGGCCGCGCCGGGCGGTGAGCAGCGCGGCAGCGACAAGCCGCCTTCCCGTGACGACCAGCGCGGACCGGCGCCCGCCGGGTCAGCCGAACCACCCGCCGAGCCGCCGCGACTGCCCTACGCGGAGCAGCTGGAGCAGCAGATCCCCCTCCCCCCGGAACTCGACGGCCCGGGCACCTTCTCGGCCGTGCCGGGACGCGCGGAGGGCTCGGGCGAGGGCGAGCCGCTCACCTACCGGGTGGACGTGGAGGACGGTCTCGGGCTCGACGCGGACTTCTTCGCCCGGGCCGTGCACACCACGCTCAACGACGAGCGCAGCTGGGCCCACGACGGGCAGCGCGATTTCGTCCGCGTCGACTCCGGCCCCGTGGACTTCGTCATGACGCTGGCCAGTCCCGCGACGACGGCCGAGTGGTGCGCCAAGTCCGGTCTCGACACCACCGTGGACAACGTCTCCTGCGACTCCGCCGCCACCGACCGGATCATGATCAACGCCTACCGGTGGGGCCAGGGTGCGGCCACCTTCGGGCCTGACCTGATGCGCGAGTACCGCGAGATGCTCATCAACCACGAGGTGGGCCACCGGCTCGGCTTCAACCACGTGGGCTGTTCGGGGGACGGCGCCCTCGCCTCGGTGATGATGCAGCAGACCAAGACGCTGACCTCCGGCGACCGCACCTGCCGCCCCAACCCCTGGCCGTTCCCGGACGCCTGAGCCCGCGCGATCCGGGGTGACGGCGCGGTGACAGCACGCTGAACGGGCGCCGTACGCAAAAGTCACGCTAGTTCACCCCTTCCGGTGGTCCGGCGGACAACCGTCCGTCGCGCCACCGCCTCCCCCGCATAGCGTCTTCCCGTTCTCACCGGCCGCCTCACGCGGCCGGACCCAGCACTGGAACGGGGGTGACGTCATGCGTGCAGCGCTGCTCACGGAGGGTGGCTATCCGTACGCGAAGGGTGAGTCAGTTCTCTGGTGCGACCGGCTGGTCCACGGGCTGCGGGGCCACGAGTTCGAGGTGTACGCGCTCAGCCGGGGGCCGCACCAGGAGGCGGCCGGATACCGTCCGCTGCCGCCGCAGGTCCGCCGGGTGCACACCGCGCCACTGTGGGGTCCGCCACCCCCCGGCGGGCGCGAGCGCCGGGCGTACGGGCGGCGCGAGCGCGCCCGCTTCGCCGAGCACTTCGCGGACCTGGCGGCCGCCTGCTGCGCCGACCCCGCCGTGGAGAGCGGCACCGGGGATGCGGGTGGGGCAGGGCTGGCGGACCGTTTCGCCAGCGGTCTGTACGGTCTCGCCGACCTCGCCGCCGACCACGGCAGGCTGCCGCTCGCCCTGGGCTCCGAGCGGGCCGTCCGCCTGCTGGAGGCCGCCTGCCGGGCCCCTGGCGCCCTGCGCACTGCACGCGTCGCCACCGTCACCGATCTGCTGGCCGTCACCGAACGCCTGGAGCGCGCGCTGCGTCCGCTCTCCCTCGGCTGGTACGGCGACGGGCGGCACGGCGCCGCTGACGGGGCGCCCGGCGCGGACGCGGGTCTGGGCCTGGCCGCCGTGGACCTGTGCCACGCCGTCGGCGCGGGCCCCTCGGTGCTGCCCGCCCTGCTCGCCCGGCGCCGCTTCGGCACCCCGCTCCTGCTCACCGAGTACGGCGTGCGGGTACGCGAGCACTACCTCACCGGAGCGGTGCGCGCCGTCGCCCCCGGCGCGGCGGCCGCACCTGTGCGCGCCCTGCTCGCCGCCTTCCAGACCCGGCTGGCCCGCGAGGCATACCGGCAGGCCGGGATCATCACTCCGGGCAACACGCACGCCCGGCGCTGGCAGGAGCGCTGCGGTGCCGACCGCGAGCGGCTGCGCACGGTCTACCCCGGCATGGACGCCCGTCCTTTCACACCCGTGCCCGAGGACCCCGGCGCGCCGGACCCCGACCCGCTGCTGGTGTGGACCGGGCGCCTGGAACCGGGCAAGGACCTCGTCGCGCTGCTGCACGCCTTCGCCGAGGTGCGCCGGGCCGTGCCGCGCGCCCGGCTCCTCATCGTCGGCACCGGCTCTGTCGGCACCGGCTCTGTCGGCACCGGCTCTGTCGGCACCGGCTCTGTCGGCAGTGGGCCGGACCGTGCCGGCTCCGGATACGCCGCGCACTGCCGCGCGCTGACCGCGCAGCTGTTCCCCGACGAGGCCGCCGACCGGCGCAGCATGGGCCGCAACCCCGTGACGTTCACCGAGGTCGGCGGCCCGGACGTGCCCCGGCTCGCCGACGCCTACGCCGCCGCCACGGTGGTGGTGCTCTCCAGCGTCATCGAAGGCTTCCCGGTGTCCCTGGTGGAGGCGATGTTCAGCGGCCGGGCGACGGTCTCCACAGACGCCGGGGCGGTGTGCGAGGTCATCGGCGGCACCGGCCTCGTCGTCCCGCCGCGCAACCCTCGGGCGCTCGCCGAGTCCTGCCTCGCCCTGCTGCGCGACCCCGCGCGCCGGGCCCGGCTCGCCGCCGCCGCCCGCGCCCGCGCGCTGGAACTGTTCACCGTGGAGCAGAACGTCCGGGCTTTCCACAGCGGCTACCTGGAGCTGATCGCCCGCCGCCGGGAAGCCGACGCGGTCGGGGACGCCGCCCCGCCGTTCGCCCGCACCGCCGAGGCCCACGTACCCGGGCGGTGGGCGTCGGGCCGGTGGACGCCGAGCCGGGTGCCGCCCGAGCGGCCCGGTCAGACGGCGGCCACCCCCAGCTGGGCGCACACCGCGCCCGCGGGCGTCGGAGCGGCCACGGGGTCGGTGGCGGGGTCGGTTGCGGGGTCGGCTGCGGGGGAGGACGCGCGGTGAGCGCCCCCGAGTACGCCCCCCGCACCGAGTACGCCCCCCAGGCGTCCCGCGACCGGGCGCGGACCGGGGGGAGTGCGGCCGGGGGCTCCGGGCGGCCCGGCGGGGTCTCGCTGGGCAAGCCCTGGGCGGACCCGGCAACGGGAGCGGGCGCGGCGCGGGGAGGGGCGCGCGGGGCGCTCGCGCGCCGGGGGCCCGCCGACCCCGTGCGGGAACTGCTGCACCGGCACCGCGAGCTGTGCGAGCACGCCGTGGACCCGCTGGAGATCGCCGCCGGTCTGGAGGCGCACGGCCTCACCGACCGCGCCGCCGCCCGGTACCGGCACCGGGACGTCTTCGCCTTGGCCGAGGAGCTGTACGCGCGCTCGCCGCGCGGCACGGAGACGGCCATGCCCGGGCCCGCGCAGGCCGAGCAGGCGTCCGGCGTGCGCCGGATCGCGCGCGGGGTCCTGTGGCTGCTGCCCGGCGCGCTGGTCACGCTCGTGGTCCTCGCCCCCGTACCAGCCGGGTGGCGGCCCGTGGCGGGGGCGCTCACCGTGCTGCTGCTCGCCGTGGTGCTGCGGGCCGCCCTGCGGGGCGTGCCACTCGGGGCGTCCGCCGTCCTCGCGGGGTGCTGGCTGGCCGCCAGCGCCGTGCTCGGCGACGGGCTCCTCGCGGCCCTGCTCAGCAAAGACCCGGCGCCGTGGGTCCGAACCGCTCCGGCCTGGGTGCCGCTGACGCTGGCCTGGGGCGCGGCCCCGGCCGGGGGCTGCGCCCGGTGGTTCGCGGTGCGCACCCGGCGGCGGCTCACCGTCAGCCGCACGCTCGGCGAGTTCGCCGGTGACGCCCGGCCCCTGCTGGCCGCCGCCGTCCTCGGGTGCGCCGCCGGGGCGCTCGCCGCGCAGGCGCTCACCCGGCAGCTGACGGCGGGCGGGACGTCCGGGCCGGCTCTGGCCGCGAGCACCGGCGTTACGGCGCTCGCGCTGCTGGGATTCGCGGCGCTGCTGCTGGCCGCGCACGGGTTCCGCCGGGCTGCCGCGCGCGGGCTCGGGGCGGCGGCCTGCGGGCAGGCGCTCGTGTTCGGCTGGGCCGCGCTCGCCCGGCTGCCGGGGTTCGGCGGGCTGAGCGGGCCGCTGGAGTGGGCCGTCGCCCGCTTCGGGGCGGCCGCGCCGTCCGCCGCCTGCCTCGTGCCCGCCGCCCTCGTCCTCCTCGCGTACGCCGCGTCCGTCCTCACCGGGGCCTCGGCGCACGCCCCCAGCACACCGGCGGCCCCGTCGCCGCACCCTCACTTCACCCACAAGGAGCACAACCGATGACCGCTCAGCACGCCGCAGGCGTCTCCCGCCGACCGGGGGAGGAAACACGATGAGGGTGCTGCTGCTCGGGGCAGGTGGCTTCCTCGGCCGCTACGTGGCCGACCGCCTGCTCGCCGATCCGGCCGTTCAGCTCACCGCGCTCGGCCGCCAGGACCACTCCGACGTCCGGTTCGACCTGTCCGACGGCAGTCCGGGAGCGCTCACCCGCTTCCTGGACGCCGTCCACCCCGGCGTCGTCATCAACTGCGCGGGCGCCATCCGGGGCGGGGCCCGCGATCTGATCCGGCACAACACGGTGAGCACCGCCACCGTCTGCGAGGCGCTGCGCCGCTCCGGCTGCACCGCGCGGCTGGTGCACGTCGGCTGCGCCGCCGAGTACGGCCCCTCCCAGCCCGGCTCGTCCACCGGTGAGGACGCGGTGCCGCGCCCCGGCGGCCCGTACGGCGTGAGCAAGCTGGCCGCCACCGAGCTGGTGCTCGGCTCCGGTCTGGACGCGATCGTGCTGCGCGTGTTCTCGCCCGCCGGGCCCGGCACCCCGGCCGGGTCGCCGCTGGGCCGGCTCGCGGAGGCGCTGCGGCGGGCCATGCAGCACGGCGACCACGAGCTGAAGCTGGGCGGGCTCGGTGTGCAGCGCGACTTCGTGGACGTCCGCGACGTGGCCCGGGCCGTGCACGCGGCCTCGCTGTCGGCGGCGCAGGGCGTGGTCAACATCGGCACCGGGCGCGCGGTGCGGCTGCGCGACGCCGTCGGCATGCTGACCCGGGTCGCCGGGTACGCCGGGGCCGTCCTGGAGGACGGGGAGCCGCACCTGGGCGCGGGTCCGGCCCAGCCGCCCTACCCCGACGGGTGCGGCGTGTGGCAGCAGGCCGACGTGCGGACCGCCCGCGACCGGCTGGGCTGGCGTCCGCGCATCGGCCTGGAGGAGTCCCTGGCGGACATCTGGATGGAGGCCGCGTGTCGCATCTGAGACCCGCCCCGGGCGCGACCGCCCCGGCCACCGGGGCGCTGGGCCTCGGCGCCCCCGGCTTCGCGCACCCGCTGCTCGCCCCCGCCGAGTGGGCCGAGCTGGCCCGCCCCGGCGCCCCGGTGCACTGGGCGGTGCTGAAGGCGCCGGTCACCGGCGGCCCCGGGGCCCGCCCCGACCCGTACTGCCTGGCCGCCGCGGCCCGGCTGCGCGACGCGGGCGTACCGCTGCTGGGACACCTGGACCTGCGGTGGGGCGCGCGTGCGGATGCGGAGGTCATCCCGGAGGCCGGACACTTCCTGGACTGGTACAGCGTGGCGGGCTTCTACCTCGACCGCGCGCCCGCCGCCCCCGACGCGCTGCCACGGACCCGGGGGACCGTGGCAGCGCTGCGGGGACGCGGCCAGGAGGCCGGGTGCCCGGTGCCGCACCTGGTACTCGGCCACGGCACCCACCCGCACCCCGGGTACGCCGGCCTCGCCGACCAGCTGGTCACCTTCCGTGGCACCTGGGCCGACTACCGCTGGTCCCAGGCGGCCCCGTGGACCGCCGACCAGCCGCCGTCCCGCTTCTGCCATCTGGTGTACGGCGTCCCGCGCGGGCACCTGGAGGAGGCCCTGCGCATCGCGCGCTGGCAGGGCGCGGGCACCGTCTTCGTCACCGATGTCCCTGGCGACTTTGGCCGCACCAGCGCGCGGCGCGGGGAGGGGCCGGGGCCGGGTGCGGGCACGGACCCGTTCGAGACGCTGCCCGGCTTCTGGGACGAGATTGTCTCGCGGATCGGAATCGCGGTCTCGGAATGAGACCGCGCGTGGCAGTGTTACGCACAGGACAACCGTTCGTACGAACCCATGCTGAGGTCTCCGTGTCGCTGCCACCGCTGGTCGAGCCAGCCGCCGAGCTCACCGTCGACGAGGTCCGCAGGTACTCGCGCCACCTGATCATCCCGGATGTGGGGATGGAGGGGCAGAAAAGGCTGAAGAACGCGAGGGTGCTGTGCGTGGGCGCCGGCGGTCTCGGCTCTCCGGCGCTGATGTACCTGGCCGCCGCGGGCGTGGGCACCCTCGGCATCGTCGAGTTCGACGAGGTGGACGAGTCCAACCTCCAGCGCCAGATCATCCACAGCCAGGCCGACATCGGCCGCCCCAAGGCCGAGTCCGCGAAGGACACGGTGCTGGGCATCAACCCGCACACCCAGGTCAACCTGCACCTGGAGCGGCTGGACTCCTCCAACGTGATGGAGCTGTTCGCGCAGTACGACCTCATCGTTGACGGCACGGACAACTTCGCCACCCGCTACCTGGTCAACGACGCCTGCGTGCTGCTGAACAAGCCCTACGTGTGGGGCTCGATCTACCGGTTCGACGGGCAGGCGTCGGTGTTCTGGAGCGAGCACGGCCCCTGCTACCGCTGCCTGTACCCCGAGCCGCCGCCGCCGGGCATGGTGCCTTCCTGCGCCGAGGGCGGCGTGCTGGGGGTGCTGTGCGCATCCATCGGCTCCATCCAGGTCAATGAGGCCATCAAGCTGCTCGCGGGCATCGGTGACCCGCTGGTCGGCCGTCTGATGATCTACGACGCCCTGGAGATGACCTACCGCCAGGTCAAGGTCCGCAAGGACCCGGAGTGCGCGGTGTGCGGCAAGAACCCCACCGTCACCGAGCTGATCGACTACGAGGCGTTCTGCGGCGTCGTCTCCGACGAGGCGCAGCAGGCCGCCGCGGGCTCCACCATCACGCCCCGGCAGCTCAAGGAGTGGATGGACGCGGGCGAGAACATCGACGTCATCGACGTCCGCGAGCCTAACGAGTACGAGATCGTCTCCATCCCCGGCGCCCGGCTCGTCCCGAAGAACGAGTTCCTGATGGGCACCGCGCTTCAGGACCTGCCGCAGGACAAGAAGATCGTCTTGCACTGCAAGACGGGTGTCCGCTCCGCGGAAGTGCTCGCGGTCCTGAAGAACGCGGGCTTCGCGGACGCGGTGCACGTCGGCAGCGGTGTCATCGGCTGGGTCAACCAGGTCGAGCCCGACAAGCCGGTGTACTGAGCCCGGCGGACCCGGGGTGGCACCAGCGCCTTCGGCCACCCCGGGCCCAGCTCACGGAGCGGGGCACTCCGTCCCGTCCTCGGGGACCTTGCCGTCCAGCAGGTAGGCGTTCACCCGGTCCTGCACGCACGGGTCGCCGCTGTGGTAGGCGCCGTGGCCCTCGCCCCGGAACGTCAGCACCACTCCGGCCTCGCCGCCGAGTGCGCGGGCCATGCGCTCGGTGCCCTCGTACGGGGTGGCCGGGTCCCCGGTGGTACCGACGAGCAGGATCGGGCCGGCCCCGGGCGCGCTCACCACCGGGTGCTCGGCCGCGCCCGCCACCGGCCACGCGTAGCAGGACAGCAGGCCCCACGCCGTCATCTCGCCGAACACCGGGGACGCCTCGCGGAACTCCGGCAGCCGCTCGCGCACGTCGGCCACCGTGTAGCGCGGCTTGCTGTCCGCGCAGCTGATCGCGGTCAGCGCCGCCTGGCTGTTGTCGTACGTTCCGTCCTCGCGCCGCCCGTTGAGCAGGTCGCTGAGCTGGAGCAGCACCGTGCCGTCCGCGTCGTCGAGCGCGTCCACCAGGCCCTCGGTGAGGATCGGCCAGAAGTCCCGCGAATACAGCGACAGCGCGATCCCGGCCGAGGCCAGGGAGGCGTTCAGCTCGCGGCCGTCCGGATCGCGGGTGGCGAGCGGCCGCTCGGCCAGCCGCTCCAGCAGGCCGACAATCGCCTGCTCACCCTGGGCGGGCGTCTGGCCGACCGGGCACTGCCCGTCCTCGTCGCACGCTTTGAGGTAGTTCGTCAGCGCGAGCTGGAACCCCTTGGTCTGGTTCAGCGTCGAGGTGGCCGGGTCCAGCGTCGGATCGACGACCGCGTCGAACACCGCGCGGCCCACGTTGCCCGGATAGTGGTGCGCGTACACCCCGCCCAGCTCGGTGCCGTAGGAGACGCCGAAGTAGTACAGCACGTCGTCGCCGAGCACCTGCCGCAGCAGGTCCAGGTCGTGTGCGGTGTCCACGGTTCGCAGGTGCGGCAGGATCACCCCGGAGTTCGCCTGGCACGCCCGCGCGTAGGCCGCCTGCTGCTCCAGGTACGCGTCGGTGGTGGCTTCCGTCCGCGGGATCGCGGCCTGCTGGTAGTAGGCGTCCAGCTGCGCGTCCGTCAGACAGCGCACGCCCTGGCTGCGGGCGACGCCGCGTGGGTCAAAGCTCACCAGGTCGTAGCGCTCGTGCAGCGCGGCGAACTGCGCGCCGGACACCGGCAGCGTCGAGACCCCGGAACCGCCGGGGCCGCCGAAGTTGAACACCAGCGAGCCGATGCGGTCCTCACCTGAAGCCTGCGAGCGGGCGCGCACGAGCGCGATGCCGATCCGCTCGCCCTCCGGCTCCTGGTAGTCCAGCGGTGCCCGCAGCGTCGCGCACTGCCACGAGGTGCCGTCCGGCATCGGCTGCGGCGGGCTCGGCGGGCCGCCCGCCCCGTACTCCGGCGCCGGGGGACAGGCGCGCCAGGTCAGCTCCTGCCCGGTCAGCGACGTCGGCAGCTGGGGTGCGGGCGGTGGGCTCGGCTGCTGGCGGGCCGCCGGCCGGGCGGGCTGGCCGCCGCCACCGCCCGGCGCCTGGCTTCCGGCACATCCCCCGGCGGTCACGGTACCGACGGTGAGCACGACGGCGGCCAGGGCCATACCCCGGCGGACGGCTGCGGACATGGCGCCTCCCTGCGATGGGAATGACTGCCATGGTCGGCAGCGTCCGCCGACGCCGCCCGCCGCGCGAGTCCGTTCGGGTGAGCGAGCGCCGGGCGGGACGGGTCGCTCAGAGCGCCTTGCGCTGGGTCAGGCGGGAGAACGCCAGCCAGCCGGGGAGCACGGGGAGCCAGAACGTCAGGGTGCGGAACAGGAGCACCGCCGAGGTGGCCACCGCGTTGTCCACCCCGCCGAGCGTGGTGAGGCCCGCGATGAGCGCGATCTCCACCGCCCCGATGCCGCCCGGTGTCGGAGCCGCCGAGCCCAGGGCGTTGCCCGCCATGAAGACGACCGCCACCACGGCGAACCTGGGGTCCCCGCCGAAGGCACGGATCGAGGCGTCCAGGCACACCACGAACGCCAGCGTGATCAGCAGCATGCCGCCGATGCCGCTGGCCAGCTTGGTGGGCCGCTGCACCACGTCCAGCATGCGCGGCACGACTCCGGCGAACAGCGCGCGCAGCCGGGTGGAGGCGAACCGGCGCAGCGGCGGGATCGCGGAGACGATGAGGACCAGCACCGCCACCGCCAGCAGACCGGCGATCACCGTGCGGGAGGGCGGGATGGACGGCGCCTGCTCCTTGCCGGTGATGTAGCCGAACGACAGCAGCAGCATGATGTGCACGCCCAGCATGAACAGCTGCGAGGCGCCCACACTGGCCACCGCGTGCCCCGGCCGCACCCCGGCCCGCTGGAGGAACCGCGTGTTCAGCGCGACGCCGCCGACCGCCGCCGGGGCCACCAGCTTCACGAACGAACCCGCCACCTGCGCCTGCACGGTGCGCCAGAACGGCACCCGCTCGGGGACGAAACCCAGCAGCGCCAGCGCGGCGGCGAGGTAACTCAGCACCGAGGCGCCCGCCGCGAGCGCCACCCAGCCCCAGTGCGCCTCGGTGAAGACGTCCAGGGGGTTGGCGTGGGTGATCTGCGAGATCAGGAAGTAGGCGGCGAACGCGCCCGCGATGAAGGAGATCAGCGTGCGCGGCCGGATGCGCTCCAGCCGCACCGGCGTCACCGGCGCCTGCGGCCGTATGCGCAGCACCTCCTGGCGGATCTGGGCGAGCAGGTCCTCCTCACGGTTCTCCTCCAGGGCCTGCTCGACGGCCTCGTGCTCGGCCCGCTCCACCCGGGCCCGCTCGGCCCGGTCCCGCTTGGCCCCGGAGGCCGCCGCGGGCTGGGCCTCCTCTGCCTGGGTGTCTGTCTGCGCGTCCCGCGCCTCGCGGTGCGCCCTGGCCACCTCCAGTACCAGCTCCCGCTCCCGCTCGGCACGCTCGCGGGCCCGCTGCTTGAGGATCTGCCGGGTGCCCCGGCTGAGCGCGAGCGGCTGGAGCAGCGGCAGGCTGTCGGCCACGGCGTCCGGCCCCAGCACCCCCACCGCCGCCCGCACCGCCCGCTCGGCGCCGGCGCGGAGCCCGAACGTCGTCAGCAGCTGGGCGACGTCCATGCGCAGGCTGATGTCCCCGGCCGCGATCTCCCCGCCACGCAGGTCGGTCAGGAAGACGGCGCCACCGCCGTCCACCAGCAGCGCCGAGCCGCCCAGCCTGCGGTGCGCGATACGCCGCGACTGCAACGCCCGCACCTGCTCCCACGCGGCCCGCATCAGCGCGTCGGTGACCTCCTCGTCTGGCAACCCGTCCAGCGGACGGCCGCCGATGTGCTCGTAGACGAGCATCACCGCGTCCGGTCCCAGCTCGGAGGTGGCGATCAGCTTGGGCGCGTTCGCCCCGGCCGCGATCGCCGCGTAGGCCAGCAGTGCCTCCTGCTCCAGCGCCTGCCGCAGCGACTGGAGCTGCCGCCGCTGGGTGATGCCGCGCAGCGCCAGCCGCCGCCAGGCCCGGTAGAAGTAGCCGTGCGCCTGCTGCTCGCGATCGACGATCGTGACGTCCAGCGGCGGGCCGGTCTCCAGCGTCACCAGGTAACGGCGACCCCGGTCGCTGTCGGTCACCCCGTCCTCGGCGCGCACCGCCGACACCGGCGCGAACCCGACCCGGCGCAGGCCCGCGAGCAGGTTCTGCCCCGTCGGCCGGACGTTGGGCGAACCGACGGCGTACACCGTCCCGTAGGCCACGCTCCAGCCGATCAGCACCGTCAGCACGATGGCCAGCGAGGTGGTGTAGCCGCTGATCAGCACCGCGAGCGCGTCGGTCAGCAGCACCACCCACAGCAGCACCCGCCAGCGCGGGCGGCGCGCCATGCCGACGGCCGTCATGTAGGCGATGACCGGGCCGAGGTAGTTGTGCACCGGGTCGGTCAGACCGCCACCGGGCGCCACCTTGGTGAACGCGTCCTGGATCGGCGCCGGAGCCGCCTCGGCGATCCACAGCGCGGCGGTGAGCGAGACGCCGTGTGCCAGGACGGCGGCCAGCACGCCGTCAGCGATGCGCAGTCCGTCGCGTTTGATCAGCCGCTCGATGGCGAAGGCGACGGGCACCAGCAGCACCGCGATGCTGGAGACCACCCCGGCGATGCTGATCACCAGCGGCGGTGCCTGGTCGGCGCCCTTGCCGATGTCCTGCTCGATCCCGGCGGTCGTCGCGTGCGCGAAGTAGGCGATGCCCAGGACGACGACGATGCCGAACGCGCCGAGCAGCATGCGCAACAGGTCCGAGGGGCGGTGCACGCGGGCCGACAGCAGCGGCTCGTCGCTCTCCAGCTGCTCGGCCTGGTCCGGATCGTCTGCCTCGTGCGGGCGTACCGCCGTGCGCAGCCGCCGTCTGCGGGCGAGCGGGCTGTGCCGGGGTCCGTCCACCGGGGCGGGCTGCTGGGCGGGGCGTTCGCCGGGGCGGCCTTCGGCTCCGGACGCGGCGGGCTGGTCGGCGCTCTCGCAGACGTCCCCCGGGGCCTCACCGGGAGACGCGGCGCCGGTGGGCGCGGGAGGCTCAGCCGGTGACGGGGCCGGAGCAGGGCCGTCGGCCGGGGTGCGGGGAGTGTCGCCGTCCGCCGTGTCGGGGTGCGCGGCACCGGCCGGGGGACTCTCCCCCTGAGGGGACGTTCCGCCCGGCTGATGCCCGGATTGCTCTTCTCGATCCCGTATCACGCGTCACCGCCCGAACGATGGTGGCATGCGTGCGCCGTCCGGGGCCGCATCAGGGTCCCCCTCCCGCCGGGGGTGTGATGTTCCCGACGTCCGGGTACCCCGCTGCGGCTGGCTCCGGTGCGGTGGGCGGGGCGCGGATGTCCGAGGCGTGCGGCACGATGACCGCCATGGATGACGCGGCTGAGGACCACCAGGCGGCGGGCGGCCACGAGGGGCGCGGCCGGGCGGCGGTACGCCGCCAGGCGGCGGTACGCGGCCACGACGCGGCGTCCGGCGTCGAGCGGCTGCCGGAGTACGCCGAGCGGGTGCTGGAGCTCGCGGAGCTGATCCCGCCCGGCCGGGTGCTGACCTACGGCGACGTCGCCCGGCTGCTGCGCGAGGAGCAGGCCGAGCGGGACGGCACGCCGTACATACCCGGCGCCCCCGTGCCCCCCGGCTCCGGCGGGCCGCGCCAGGTCGGCACCGTCATGGCCCGCTACGGCTCCGCGGCGCCGTGGTGGCGCGTGGTGCGGGCCGACGGCGTGCTGTTGCCCGGCAGCGAACAGCGGGCGCTTGGCCACTACCGCGCCGAGGGCACCCCGCTGCGCGCCGCCGCCGTCCACGGCGCACCGCCCCGGCTCGATCTGCGCCGGGCCCGCTGGCAGGGCGCGCACGCGGGCGCGCCGGAGCGGGGCCGCCGCTGAGCGCACCGCACGGCGGAGCGCGCGTCGGCCACGGGGGCAGGAGCCGTTCACACTGACCAGCTTCCGTCATGGCGCGCCGGAGCCTGCGGCGCGCGGGCGGCGTGGGAGACCCAGCAGGAGGCCCAGGGGGCCACGGAGACCACCGGGACCGCCTGCGGCTCGGGTGCCCCGTGGCGTACCGTCTGCACCACCCAGCACAGACCCCAGGACCGGCCATCCACGTGAGTTCCTCCCACAAGTCCGATACGTACCGTCTGGTGCGCACCCCGCCGGGCCGGGTGCGTGTCCCTGCCTTGGACGCAGGCCAGCGCGGCGTGGTTGACCACGACCGGGGCCCGCTGCTGGTCCTGGCCGGGCCGGGCACGGGCAAGACGACGACGCTGGTGGAAGCCGTCGCCGAACGCGTGCGCCGTGGCGCCGACCCCGAACGCGTCCTGGTGCTCACCTTCAGCCGCAAGGCCGCCGTCGAGCTGCGCGACCGCATGGCCGCCCGGCTGCCCGGCACCGCGCCCCAGGCCACCACCTTCCACTCCTACTGCTACGCCCTCGTCCGCGCCCACCAGGACGCCGAACTGTTCTCCCAGCCGCCGCGCCTGCTCACCGGCCCGGAGCAGGACCTGCACATCCGCGACCTGCTGGCCGGGCACGCGGAGGGGCTGGTACCCGGACCGGGCTGGCCGCGGGAGCTGCGCGCCTGCCTGACGACGCGCGGCTTCGCCGACGAGGTGCGCGCCGTGCTCGCCCGCAGCCGCGAACTGGGCCTGGGACCCGCCGCGCTGGCCGCCTTCGCCGAGCGTGCGGGCCGCCCCGACTGGTCCGCCGCCGCCCGCTTCCTCGCCGAGTACCTCGACGTGCTCGACCACCAGGGTGTCCTGGACTACGCCGAACTGGTGCACCGCGCCGTCCTGCTCGCCGAGGACACCGGCCCGCAGGGCGCCGCCGCCCACCTCGCCGGTGCCTACGACGCCGTGTTCGTCGACGAGTACCAGGACACCGACCCGGCGCAGGTCCGGCTGCTGCGCGCGCTCGCCCCGCCCGGCAGCCCGCGCACGCTCGTCGCCTTCGGCGACCCCGACCAGTCGATCTACGCCTTCCGTGGCGCCGACGTGAACGGCATCCTCGACTTCGCCGCCGCCTTCCCCGGTGCCCGTACCGCCGTGCTGCGCACCAACCGCCGCAGTGGCGCCGACCTGCTCGCCGCCACCCGCCACGTCACCGCCCGCATGCCGCTGCCCCGGCTGCCCGCCGCCGCCGTCCGCGCCCACCGCGAACCCGTGGCCGCACGCCCCGGCGGCCGGGTGGAGGCCCACGCCTACGGCACCCCGGGCGCGCAGACCGCGGGCATCGCCGACCTGCTGCGCCGCGCCCACCTGGCGGACGGCGTGCGGTGGTCGGACATGGCCGTCCTGGTACGGGCCGGTGCCGCGCTGCCCGGTCTGCGCCGCGCGCTCACCTCGGCCGGTGTCCCGGTCGATGTCTCCGGCGACGATCTGCCCCTGCGCCGGGAACCAGCCGTCGCCCCCCTGCTGACCGCCCTCCGCACCGTCGCCACCACCCCGGCGCCGGGGACGGCTGCTACCGCGCCTGACACCTCCGGAGCGTCCGGCGAGGGCGCGTTTGACGACGGCACCTTCAACGCCGACGCGTCCGGCGAGGCCGCCTGGCGGCTGGACCCCGACACCGCACTCACCCTGCTCAGCTCACCGCTGGGGGGCATGGACGCCGCCGACCTGCGCCGCCTGGGCCGCGCCCTGCGCGAGGAGGAACGCGCGGCAGGCCGTGCGGTGCCGCGACCCTCCGGCGTGCTGCTCGCCGAGGCGCTGGCCGAACCGCAGCGCCTGGTCGCCCACGACCCCGCCTACGCCGCCGGTGCCCAGCGGCTCGGCCTGCTGCTGCGCAAGACGCGCGAACTGCTCGCCGGAGGCGGCACCGCCGAGGCCGCCCTGTGGGAGCTGTGGGACGGAACGCCGTGGCCGCAGCGGCTGGAACGCGCCGCCCAGCGCGGTGGCGCCGCGGGCCGCCACGCCGACCGTGACCTGGACGCGGTGTGCGCCCTGTTCGACGCCGCCGCCCGCGCCGAGGAACGCACCGGCGGCCGGGGCGCGCTGAACTTCCTCGCCGAACTGGAGTCCCACGACATCGCGGCCGACACCCTCGCCGGCCGCGCCGTCCGCCCCGACGCCGTGCGCCTGATGACCGCGCACCGCAGCAAGGGCCTGGAGTGGCGGCTCGTCGTGGTCGCCGGTCTCCAGGAAAGGCTCTGGCCCGACCTGCGGCGGCGTGGCTCCCTGCTGGAGGCCGACCGCATCGGCCGCGACGGCCTGGCCGAACCGCTCCCGCCCGGCGCGCTGCTCGCGGAGGAGCGGCGGCTGTTCTACGTCGCCGCCACCCGCGCGAAGGAACGCCTGGTGGTCACCGCCGTCCAGTCCGCCACCGACGATGGCGACCAGCCGTCCCGGTTCCTCACCGAACTCGGCGTCACCCCGCGCGAGATCCAGGGCCGCCCCCGGCGCCCGCTGTCGGTCGCCGGGCTTGTCGCCGAGCTGCGCGCCACCACCGTCGATCCGGCCGCGAGCCCCGCCCTGCGGGAGGCCGCCGCCCGCCGCCTGGCCCACCTGGCGTCGCTGCGGGACGACGACGGCGCCCCCCTCGTGCCCGCCGCGCACCCCCAGCGCTGGTGGGGCCTGGCCGAGCCGACCCACTCCCCGGTGCCGCTGCGCGACCCGGAGCAGCCCGTCGCCCTGTCCGGCAGCGCGCTCGGCCAGCTCGCCGACGGCTGCTCCCTGCAGTGGTTCCTCGGCCGCGAGGTGAAGGCCGACGCTCCCGCCACCGCCGCGCAGGGCTTCGGCAACGTGCTGCACGTCCTGGCCGACGAGGTCGCCTCCGGCACCACGCCCGCCGACCTGGACGTGCTGCTCGCACGCCTGGACTCGGTGTGGGACGCGCTGGCCTTCGAGGCCCCGTGGAAGTCGCGCCAGGAGAAGGACCACGCCCGCGCCGCGCTGGAACGCTTCCTGCGCTGGCACGTACTCGACCGTGGCGGGCGGACACCGGTCGCCAGCGAACACGGCTTCGACGTCACCCTCGGCGCCGGGGACATCCGCGTCCGGGTGCGCGGCAGCGTGGACCGCGTCGAGCAGGACGCCGAAGGCCGCCTCTACGTCGTTGACTTCAAAACCGGCCGCGCCAAGCCGACCGGCCGCGAGGTCGAGCGGCACCCGCAGCTGGCCGTGTACCAGCTCGCGCTCGGCGAGACCGGTACCCCCGGCGGGGCGGAACTGGTGCACCTGCGCCTGGGCGCGCCCCAGGCGCAGGGCGGCGAGGCCCTGCCCACCGTCCAGCGCCAGCAGCCCCTGCCAGAGCCGGCGCCCGACACCTGGATCGCCGACCTCCTGGCCACCGCCGCCGGACGCGTCCTGGACGAGCGCTTCACCCCGTCCCCCGGCCGCCACTGCACCACCTGCGCTTTCCGCCCCGCCTGCACCGCCCACCCCGAAGGCCGCCACCTCGTGGAGTGAGCCGCACGCCAGGATGCCCGTGGCCCCCACGCCCCACAGGGCGGGAGCGGGCGCCCGGCGGGTCAGCGGCAACCGCTAGCGTTCTCCTCCGTGACCGCACGGCTCGACCACCCCACCCAGCTCACCGACCTGCTCGGCATCCCCTTCACCGCCGAGCAGCTGGCGTGCGCCACCGCGCCCCTGGCCCCGCAGGTCATCGTTGCCGGAGCCGGCTCCGGCAAGACGACGGTGATGGCCGCCCGCGTCGTCTGGCTGGTCGGGACCGGCCAGGTCGCACCCGACCGCGTGCTGGGCCTGACATTCACCAACAAGGCCGCCGGTGAGCTGGCCGACCGCGTCCGCCGCGCCCTGACCCGCGCCGGTGTCCTGGACCCCGACCCCGCCACCGGTGCGGACGACCCGGGCGAGCCGGACATCTCCACCTACCACGCCTTCGCGGGCCGCCTGCTGACCGAGCACGGCCTGCGCCTGGGCGTCGAACCCACCGCGCGCCTGCTCGCCGACGCCACCCGCTTCCAGCTCGCCGCCTCCGTCCTGCGCGCCGCGCCCGGCCCGTTCCACGCGCTCACCCAGAGCCTCAGCGCACTCGTGGAAGGCGTGCTCGCGCTGGACGCCGAACTGTGCGAACACCTCCTGCCGCCCGAGCGGCTGCGCGCACACGACACCGGACTGCTCGCCCGCCTCGACGGCGTCCCGCTGACGAACGCCGCGCTGCGCGCCGTCCCGCAGGCCGCCCGCGGACGCCTGGAGCTGCTGGACGTGGTGGAGGCGTACCGCGCCCGCAAGCGCGAGCGCGACCTCGTTGACTTCGGCGACCAGATCGCCCTCGCCGCCCGCCTGGCCCGCGACTTCCCCGAGGTCGGCCGGGCGCTGCGCGAGAGTTACGCGGTGGTGCTGCTGGACGAGTACCAGGACACCTCCGTCGCCCAGCGCGTGCTGCTCGCGGGCCTGTTCGGCGGCGGCACCGGGCACCCCGTCACCGCCGTCGGCGATCCGTGCCAGGCCATCTACGGCTGGCGCGGCGCGTCCGTCGCCAACCTCGACGACTTCCCCGAGCACTTCCCGCACCCCGACGGCCGCCCGGCCGCCCGGTACGCGCTGAGCGAGAACCGGCGCAGCGGCGGCCGGCTGCTGACGCTCGCCAACACCCTGGCCGCCCCGCTCCGCGCCCGGCACGACGGCGTCCACGCGCTGCGTCCGGCCCCCGGCGCCGAGCTGGCGGGCCGCGTGCGCTGCGCCCTGCTGGACACCCACGCCGGGGAACTGACCTGGCTGGCCGACTCCCTCGCCCACCTGGTCGCCACCGGTACCCCGCCCGGCGAGATCGCCGTACTGTGCCGCGGCGCCGCCGACTTCGCCCCGCTGCACGCCGCGCTCGTCGCCCGGGAGCTGCCGGTGGAGGTCGTGGGCCTGTCCGGCCTGCTGCACCTGCCGGAGATCGCCGACCTCGTCGCCACCTGCGAAGTGCTCCAGGACCCCACGGCCAACGCCGCGCTCGTCCGCCTGCTCACCGGCCCGCGCTGGCGCATCGGCCACCGCGACCTGGCGCTGCTGGGCCGCCGCGCCCGCCTGCTGACCGGCCGGGGCCGTCCCCCCGGGGAGGGTGACGCCGACGCCCGGCTGGCCGCCGCCGTCGAAGGCACCGACCCGGCCGAGACCATCTCCCTGGCCGACGCGCTCGACACCTTCCTCGACTCCGGCGGCACCGACGACGGCCAGCCGTTCTCCGCCGAGGCCCGGGTGCGCTTCGCCCGGCTCGCCGCCGAGATCCGCGACCTGCGCCGCTCGCTCGCCGACCCGCTGATGGACGTGCTGCACCGGGTGCTGGCCGTCACCGGTCTGGAGGTGGAACTGGCGGCGTCCCCCACGGCGCTGGCCGCCCGCCGCCGCGAGACGCTGGGCACCTTCCTCGACCTGGCCGCGGGCTTCGTCTCCCCGGACGGTGAGACGACGCTGCTGGCCTTCCTCGCCTTCCTGCGCACCGCCGTCCAGTACGAGAAGGGGCTGGACAGCTCGCTGCCGGGCGGCGAGAACACGGTGAAGGTGCTCACCGCGCACAAGTCCAAGGGGCTGGAGTGGGACGTCGTCGCCGTGCCGGGCCTGGTCAAGGGCCAGTTCCCCAGCGAACGCGGCCAGGACTCCTGGCTCACCCAGCCAGCCGTGCTGCCCCACCCCCTGCGCGGCGACGCTGCCACCCTGCCCCAGCTCACCGGCTGGACGGCCAAGGACCGTACCGCCTACGACGCCGCCGCCAAGGATCACCAGGCCACCGAGGAACTGCGCCTGGGCTACGTCACCTTCACCCGGCCCCGCTCGCTGCTGCTGGCCTCCGGACACTGGTGGGGGCCCAGCCAGAAGAAGCCCCGCGGCCCGTCGCGGTTCCTGAGCGCCGTCCGCGAGCACGTGGAGGCCGACCCGGCGCACGGCGAGGTGGAGGCGTGGGCACCGCCGCCCCAGGACGGCGCGCAGAACCCGGCGCTGGCCGCACCGCAGGAGGACCTGGTGTGGCCGCTGCCGCTGGACGAGGCCGCACTGGCCCGCCGCCGCGCCGCGGCCGACACCGTGCGCGCCCACCTCACCGGCTCCCCGGCCGTCCCCGCCCAGGCCACCGCGCCCCCACCCGGGGACGGCGCACCCCCCCGCCCCGTCCCCGCCCAGCCCGGGCCGCCCGAGCCCGAGGCCGGGCTGACGCCGCAGGAGCGGCGGCTGGCCGCGTCCTGGGACCGCGACGCGGCCGCGCTCACCGAAGAACTGCGCCGCGCCCGCCGCACCGTGCGCGAGGTGGAACTGCCCGCCACGCTCACCGCCTCCCAGCTGCTGCGCCTGGCCGCCGACCCCGCCCAGTTCGCCCGCGACCTGGTGCGTCCCATGCCGCACCCGCCCCGGCCCGCCGCCGCCCGGCGCGGCACCCGCTTCCACGCCTGGGTCGAGTCCCGGTTCGAGTCCCGGTTCGAGGAGCAGGCGCTGCCGATGCTGGGCCCCGAGGACCTTCCGGGCACGGGCGACGAACCGGGCGCCGAGATCACCGACGAGCGCGACCTGGCCGCGCTGAAGGAAGCCTTCGACCGCACCCCCTACGCCCGGCGCACCCCCCACCGGGTGGAGGCACCGTTCCAGCTGGAGCTGGGCGGGCGCGTCATCCGGGGCCGCATCGACGCCGTCTACCAGGACGCCGACGGCTTCGAGATCATCGACTGGAAGACCGGCCGCAGCCCGGACGCCGACCCACTCCAGCTCGCCCTCTACCGCCTGGCCTGGGCCGAACAGCACGGCCTGCCACCCGACGCCGTACGGGCCGCGTTCCTGCACGTGCGCACCGGCCGCATCGTTCGCCCCCACCCGCTGCCCGGCCGGGCCGAGCTGGAACGCCTGCTCCTGAGCGACGACGTCTCCCGGGAGGCGTCCGCGCGGGCCGGTGAGCGGCCTCGATAGGCTCGTAGGCATGAGTCCCGCCCCGGACAGCGCCGTCCGCGATCACGTCGCAGCTCACGCCACCGCCTTCCTGGCCGACCTCACCGACTGGCTGCGCATCCCGTCGGTCTCCGCCGAGCCCGAGCGGGCCGGGGACGTGCGGCGCAGCGCCCAGTGGCTGGCCGAGCGCCTGCGCGCGACGGGTTTCCCCGTGGCAGAGGTGTGGGAAACCCCGGGCCTCCCGGCCGTCTTCGCCCAGTGGCCCTCCGCCGACCCCGACGCCCCCACCGTGCTCGTCTACGGCCACCACGACGTGCAGCCCGCCGACCGCGCCGACGGCTGGACCCACGACCCCTTCGACCCCACCGAACGCGACGGCCGCCTCTACGCACGCGGCGCCGCCGACGACAAGGGCCAGGTGTGGATGCACACCCTGGGACTGCGCGCGCACCTCGCCGCCACCGGCCGCACCGCCCCGGCCGCCGACCTGCGCGACGTCCTGGACGCCCCGGTCCTCTTCCTCGGCGTTTCCGTACCCTCGGACGGCTGGCACGCCCCGAACGAGAAGGCCGAGCTGGCCCTGCTGCGCAAGGGCGCCGAAGCCGTCGCCCACCTGTGGGACGACCTCCCGCGCCACTGGCAGCCCGCCCGCACCGGGCCTACCGGGGCAGCCTGACCCACCGGGCACGGCCCCGCCCACGCCGACACCGTCTTCAACCCCAAGGAGCACCGAGCAGCGTGACGATCTGGACCGAGCAGCAGGCCGAGCGCCCCGTGACGCTTTCCGCCACCGGCGGCCTCGACCGTGGCGCGCACCACCGGCTCGATGAGGCGTGGCTCGCCGTCGCGTGGAGCCACCCTTCCACGCGCTGCTTCGTGGTCTGCGGCGGCCAGGCGCTCGTGGTGGACACCGACGACGGCCGCACCGAACTGGTCACCATGCCGACGTTCGACGCCCCCATCACCGAGGCCCACCGCTACTTCCTCGGCACCGACACCGAAGGCGTGCGCTACTTCGCGCTGCAAAAGGACGCCCTGCCCGGCCGCATGGACGACCTGGCCCGCCCCGCCGGACTGCGCGAGGCCGGCGCCCTGCTCGGCGAGCGCGACGCCGCGCTGCTGGTGCACGCCGTGGCACTGGAGAACTGGCAGCGCCTGCACCGCTTTTGCTCCCGCTGCGGAGAACGCACGGTGATCGCCGCCGCCGGGCACATCCGGCGCTGCCCGGCCTGCGGAGCCGAGCACTACCCGCGCACCGACCCGGCCGTCATCATGCTCGTCACCGACGACCAGGACCGGGCGCTGCTCGGCCGCCAGGTGCACTGGCCCAAGGGCCGCTTCTCCACCCTCGCGGGCTTCGTCGAACCCGGGGAGTCGCTGGAGAACGCGGTGCGCCGCGAGGTCTTCGAGGAAGCGGGCCTGCCCGTCGGCGAGGTGGAGTACCTCGCCAGCCAGCCGTGGCCCTTCCCCTCCAGCCTCATGCTCGGCTTCACCGCGCAGGCCACCACCTCACGGCTTCAGGTGGACGGCGAGGAGATCGAGGAGGCCCGCTGGTTCTCGCGCGAGGAGCTGCGGGCCGCCATCGAGGCAGGGGAGGTGCTGCCCCTCACCGGCATCTTCATCGCGACCCGCCTCGTCGAACGCTGGTACGGCGGCCCCCTCCCGAAGGCCCCCGCAGCCTGACACACCGCGCCCCGGCACCAGCGCGCCCAGCGCCAGCGTGCCACAGCGCCAGCGCCCGCCACGGCACCGCACCTCACGGCGTCAACGCACCGCGCGCTGACGCCTCACGCGGCGAGTGCCTGCTTGACCTGCGCCAGGCTCGGGTTCGTCATGACGACCTCCGAGCCGCCACCCTCGGGCACCACCAGCACCGTCGGCACCGTCTGGTTGCCGCCGTTCGCCTTCTCCACGAAGGCAGCCGACTGAGGGTCCTGCTCGATGTTGATCTCGGTGTACGCGATGCCCTCGCGGTCCATCTGCCCCTTCAGACGGCGGCAGTAGCCACACCAGGTGGTGCTGTACATCGTCACGGTTCCCGCCATGGGCCCGGCGCTCCTTCACGTAGTCGGACGTTGCCACCCTGACCAACGCGACCGGCCCCACCCAGATTCCCGGCCCCGGTATGACGATTCGCACGCCCTGTGGACCACCAGCACCAGCCCCACGCGGGGACCTGGCAGCATGGCGGGGTGACAGCGACGCACTCCACCCTCTTCCCGCCGGTGCCCGACACGGCCGACGCGGTGCTTGACGGGCTTGACCCCGAGCAGCGCGAGGTCGCCACCGCCTTGCACGGCCCGGTGTGCGTCCTGGCCGGGGCGGGCACGGGCAAAACGCGCGCGATCACCCACCGCATCGCCTACGGGGTCCGCTCCGGCGTGCTGCCCCCGGCCGCCGTGCTCGCCGTCACCTTCACCAACCGCGCCGCCGGAGAGATGCGCGGACGGCTGCGCCAGCTCGGCGCCGACGGCGTCCAGGCCCGCACCTTCCACTCCGCCGCCCTGCGCCAGCTCCAGTACTTCTGGCCCCGCGCCGTCGGCGGCGAGCTGCCCCAGCTGGTGGACCGCAAAGCCTCGCTCGTCGCCGAGGCAGCCACCCGCACCGGCCTGCGGCTGGACCGCGCCGAACTGCGCGACGTCACCAGCGAGATCGAGTGGGCCAAGGTCACCCAGATCATCCCCGACGACTACCCGGCCGCAGCGGCCCGCGCCGCCCGCCAGCTGCCCCGCGACGCCGCCGAGACCTCCGGCGTCTACGCCGCCTACGAGGACCTCAAACGCGAGACGGGCCGGATCGACTTCGAAGACGTACTCCTGCTGACCGTCGGCATCCTCCAGGACCGTCCGGACGTCGCCGAGCGCGTCCGCGCCCAGTACCAGCACTTCGTGGTGGACGAATACCAGGACGTCAGCCCCCTCCAGCAACGCCTGCTGGAGCTGTGGCTGGGGGAGCGCGACACCCTGTGCGTCGTGGGCGACGCCAGCCAGACGATCTACTCCTTTACCGGCGCCAGCCCCGACCACCTGCTCGACTTCCGCACCCGCCACCCGGCCGCCACCGTGGTGCGCCTGGTACGCGACTACCGCTCCACGCCCCAGGTGGTTCACCTGGCCAACGGCCTGCTGGCTCACGCTACCGGCCGCGCCGCCCAGCACCGGCTGGAGCTGGTCTCCCAGCGCGAACCGGGCCCCGAACCCACCTACGCCGAGTACACCGACGAGCCGGGTGAGGCCCAGGACACCGCGCGCCACATCCGCGACCTCATCGCCTCCGGCGTCCCCGCCAGCCAGATCGCCATCCTCTACCGCATCAACGCCCAGTCCGAGGTCTACGAGCAGGCCCTCACCGACGCTGGCGTGCCCTACCAGGTACACGGAGCCGAGCGCTTCTTCGACCGGCCGGAAATCCGCCAGGCCGGAGTGCTGCTGCGCGGCGCCGCCCGGGCGGGGGCCAACGACCCGCGGCTGGCCGCGGCCGAGGGCCTGGCCGCCCAGGTGCGCGCAGTGCTCGGCGGGGCCGGCTGGGAACCGAGGCCGCCAGCGGGCTCGGGCACCGCCCGGGACCGCTGGGAGTCGCTGGCCGCCCTGGTCCGGCTGGCCGAGGAGGTGGCCAAGGCCCGCCCGAGCGCCACCCTGACCGACTTCGTCGCCGAACTGTCCCAGCGCGCCGCCGCCCAGCACGCCCCGACCGTGGAGGGCGTCACCCTGGCCTCCCTGCACGCCGCCAAGGGCCTGGAGTGGGACGCCGTCTTCCTCGTCGGCCTGGCCGACGGGGTGCTGCCGATCAGCCACGCCCGCACGCCCGCGCAGGTGGAGGAGGAACGGCGGCTGCTGTACGTCGGCGTCACCCGGGCCCGGCGGCTGCTGCGGCTGTCGTGGCCGCTGGCCCGCACCCCCGGCGGCCGCCCCCCGCGCGAGCCCAGCCGCTTCCTGGCAGGGCTGCGCCCGGGCTCGGCGGCGGCCCACCCCCGCCCGGGCACCGCGCCGGGCAGCGGCGGGGTGGAGCGCGGCCCGGTGCCCCGCCCGGCGCGGCGCCGCTCGGTGGTGCGCTGCCGGGTATGTGGCCGCACGCTGACGGACGCGGGCGAGGTCAAGCTGACCCGCTGCGAGAGCTGCCCGTCCGACCTCGATGAGGAGCTGTACGAGCGGCTGCGCGCCTGGCGCGCCCGCCAGGGCCGGCTCATCGGCCAGCCCGAGTACTGCGTTTTCACCGACAAGACACTCATGGCCATCGCCGAGGCCGTGCCCGGTGACGCGTCCGGGCTGCGCGCCATCGCCGGGGTCACCGCCCGCAAGATCCGTGCCTTCGGCCCCGAGGTCCTGGCCCTGTGCGCGGGCGAGACCATCGGCGGGGAACCGGACGCCGGGACTGACGCTGCGGCCCCCACCGGGACCGAGGTCAAGCCGGGTGCCGGCCCGGACGGCGGCCAGGGTGCGGAACCGGCAGGCCAGGACGAGGACGCGGCCTGAGCGGGAAACGGAAGGAAAGCCTCCGGGCGAGCCCTCAGCCACCGCCCCAAAACTTCCCACAGAACTTCCCGGAAAATAGTTTGCGCGCGCTGCCACCAGCGCCATAGCCTTCCAGACGTGGAGAGACGGGGCTTCCCGCTCCAGTCGCTTCATGCTGCACTCAACCCTGAACATGTTCGGGCCCGGCTCTGCCGGATCACCCGACCGAGACGCCGAGAGGAGGCGAGACCAGTGATCGGAACGCTCAACACCACCAACGCAGTGACCGAGCGCTCGGTCGTTGCCTCCTGCCTGCTCGGCGGCTCGCTGTGCGGCACCGGCCTGTCCGGCGTCCGCATCAGCGATGAGCGACCGACCCAGGCACCCGCAGTAGCAGCGACGGCACAGGCCAACGCCTATGTCTTCACCGCCGCGGCAGCGGGTGCCGGCCTTGGTCGCCAGAAGAAGCAGCACCACACGATGTGGGCCTTCCGTGGGCCTGAACCCTGGAGAGATCCAGCCTGATCGGCGATCAGGTCGGCACCTTCCAGGGCCGCGGAACCCACACCGGGTACCGCGGCCCTTCTGTTTGCCCAAGCAGCCCGGTCACCAGCCGGACCGACAACGACAGACGAGGAAGTCACCCGTGCAGACGCAGACGCACACCCCGTCACAGACCGACCTGAACCCGCCCGATACCCCGGAGGACTCCTTGTTCCCCCTCACCACCCTCACCGAGCTGGACGACGCCATCGACCGGCTCGGCGCCGCCGTACCGTGCCGCTCGTACGACCCGGAGGTCTTCTTCGCCGAGGCCCCGGCCGACGTCGAGTACGCCAAGTCCCTGTGCCAGACCTGCCCGCTGCGGGAGGCATGCCTCGCCGGCGCCAAGGACCGGCGTGAGCCCTGGGGCGTGTGGGGCGGCGAGCTGTTCGTCCAGGGGGTCGTCGTCCCTCGCAAGCGGCCGCGTGGCCGCCCGCGCAAGAACCCGGTCACGGCATGAACACGCCAGGCACGATCGACCGTCCGTCCGCACACGGACCCGCCCAGCAGGACTCCATGACCGCCACACTCTTTCCCGTGGCCCGGCCCGGCACGCCCGAACGCTCGGCCACACCGCAGAACAGGAACCGAGACATGCAACTCATGCCAGAAACCCTGAGCCGTGCCCGAATGCAGGATTTCCTGCGCGAGGTGGACTCCGAGCGGGTCGCCCGCCGAGTGGTGACCGCCCGGCGGATGCAGCGCAAGGCCGAACGCGCCTCGTTGCGCGCCCGGCGCGCCCTGGCCAGGACCGTCATGTACTAGAAGAGAGCAGGAGATGTTCGTGATCCGGCGCCGTCGCAACGGTGACGACGGCCACGCGACCTGACCGCAGCCGCGACCTCACCACACCCATCCACTCAGGAGCCGGGGCCCCGCGCCCCGGCTCCACCGTGTGCGGCCACCTGTTCCGCCTGCTCCTCCCCGGCCGTGAATCCCGGGAGCCAGCCCGCCAGTTCGTGCCGCATGCGCACCCGGGCGCCGAGCTGGCACAGCACACCGATAGTGCTCAGCGTGACCCGGTGGATCAGCAGGTAGGAGGGCGGCAGATTGAGCTGCTTGCCCAACTGGTGTGCTGGCGAGCGCGGGTCGGCTATCCGTGCGCCCTGCTCCCGTATCCACTCCCGGGAGAAGTGGAACTCCTCCTCCTGGGCCGGTTCGATCATCGGCAGCAGGTACTCAAGTACCGCTCCCGGCTCCAGCTCGGTGTCCGGCTTGATGAACCCCTCCTCGCACAGCAGGGTGTACACGTCGTCGGCTTGTCCCTCCAGCGTCATCCGCAGCGTGACGCCGATGGGCTCCGGCAACCCGTCCGGCAACCGGTTCACCGTGCCGAAGTCCATGACCCCCAGCCGGCCGTCGGCCAGCATCCTGAAGTTCCCGGGGTGCGGGTCGGCGTGCAGCAGGCCGGTGCGGGAGGTGCCGCTGAACAGGAACCGGGCCAGCAGCTGCCCCGCGCGGTCCCGCTCGCTCTGGCTGCCGTCGCGTATGACCTCGGCCAGCGGTGTGCCCGTCATCCACTCGGTGACCAGCACCCGCTCGTACTGGTGCACCACCTGCGGCACCCGCACGTCCGGGTCGTCGGCGAACTCCGTGGCGTAGACGCGCTGCGCCGTGGCCTCCAGACCGTAATCCAGTTCCTCGGCCACCCGGTCGCGCAGCTCGGTGATGAGCGGCTTGACGTCCATACCGGGGACCAGCGGACCCAGCACTCTCGCGAACCGGCTCAGCTGGGCCAGGTCCGACAGCAGTGCCTCGCCGGCGCCCGGGTACTGGACCTTCACCGCCACCTCGCGGCCGTCATGCCACACCGCACGGTGCACCTGGCCTATGGACGCCGCGGCGGCGGGCTTATCACTGAACTCGGTGAACAGCTCGCGCCAGCCCTCGCCCAGCTGCTCGGTGAGCACTTGGTGCACCGTGGCCGACGGCATCGGGGGAGCGGCGTCCTGCAGCTTGGTGAGCGCCGCCCGGTACGGCCCCGCCACCTCCTCCGGCAACGCCGACTCGAACACCGACAGCGCCTGTCCGAACTTCATCGCCCCGCCCTTGAGGGACCCCAGCGTGGCGAACAGCTGCTCGGCCGTGCGCTGTTGCAGCTCGCTGGCGATCATCTCGGCCGGACGGCCGCCGATGCGTTTACCGATGCCGAGCGCCGTCCGGCCCGCGAAGCCCAGGGGCAGCGCGGCCAGCTTGGCCGTCCGGGTCACGGCCTTGCGCGGAAGATCCGACATGCACCCCTCCAACTTGCGGACAACTCACCTGGCTCCACGCCGACGCAGCTAGGACGCCACGGTCGCCGGCGAGGCGGACCCCGACGGCGTCCGTGCGCCGGGTCCACCGGCAGCGGCACCGCACGGACACGTGCTATACGGTCGCACAGCCTCCTCTTCCCGGCGCAGCCCGGGGAGGACGAAGGAGGTGCGCACACCGGCCTGCGCCGCACCGTCCCCGTCGAGAAAACTCAGTACCAACGACGCCGTGGCCCCGGCCACCACCGCGGCCAGCGCACCGTCGCACGCGACCGCACCCGTGCGCCGGGCCTGCCGCCACTGCCCCACCATCAGCGGCCACGCCGGCTCCCGCACGGTGCGCTCCAGCAGCGCGCACTCCGCGCAGGCCGAGACCCCCGGGAGGACCAGCGGCCCCACGAACCCGGTGGCCTCCACCACCCCGGTGTACAGGTGCGGCCGGCCGGCACGGACCAGCTCGCGCGTCGCCTCCGGGTCGGGAGCGTAGGCGGCGAGCCCGTCCCGTGGGGCGAACACCACCAGGCCCGGGTCCTCGCCGGCCGCACGAGGCGGGGCCGCCGGGCGCCGCGCCCACGGTCTGACCCGGCGCACCACCTTGCGCAGCGCCGCGTCCCGGCGTTCCCCGACCTGGTCACCGCGCAGGCCGCCCGGTGCCGTGTCCGCCGCTGTCACACAGCCGCCATCGACCGTCTCCACCGTGCCCACCCCGGCCGCCGAGAGCAGGGCCGCCAGCGTTCCACCCACGCGCCCGGCACCGCGGACCTGCACCCGCGCCGCACGGCGCGCCGCGAGGATACGGGCCGCGGCACCGGGTTCGGGGTGCAGGACCGACAGCGAGCCCAGGTCGGGACGGAGCCGCTCGCCCGCCGCGGAGACCACCGACCGCTGTGCCGTGACGTCGTCCACCAGGCCCGCCCGGCTCAGCTGCCGCACCAGCCGGTCGGCCGTCGCGGCGCCGAGGCCGATGACGTGGGCCGCCTCCCGCAGCTGCGCCATGCTGCGCGTGCCGTCCAGCAGGTCGAAGAAGCTGCCCGTCGGTTCGTCCACCGGGCCCAGGAGCACCGCGTGCGCGGGCGCCACCCCGTACTGCACGGTGTCCCGGTCCCGCCAGCTCCGGCGCAGCGCCGGTTTGATCGTCGGATGCATGTCCGAGCCCCCTCGGGTCGTGAAACGTCTCGTGTGGAACCTCGCGCGCCGGGCGCGACGCGGCTCAGCCGCCACAGGCGGTGATGGTGTGGTCACCGGCGACGGACCAAGCATCGGGGAAATCCGCGCGCCGTGCGTTGAGTTGTCCACAGGGGGTGGGTGATCGTCGGATGAGCGGACTGCGTGGTGCCGCTGGGCCTCTCGGCAGTCCACCCCGCGGGCCGGTACCGTCATGCCGTGTCCGCCGAATCCCTGAACAGCGCTCCGCCCTCCGCCCCGACGAGCACGCCGGGTGCCGGGGCCGCCGATGCCGGGCTTCCTGCCCGGTCCGTTCCGCCCACGGCCGACGCCGGGCCGGGACGGCACGGACCGGTCGAGGTGCGGCGCAGCGCCCGGCGTCGCCGCACCGTCTCCGCCTACCGGGAGAACGGGCGGACGATCGTGCTCCTCCCGGAGCGCATGTCGGCCGCGGACGAACGGCACTGGGTGGGCGTGATGCTGGACAAACTCGCCGCGCAGGAGAGCCGCCGCCTGCTGGCGCGGGGCGAGCTGGCGGACCGCGCCGTGCGGCTGTCGCAGGAGTACCTTCAGGGCCACGCCCGTCCCGCGTCGGTGCGCTGGGTCACCAACCAGAACACCCGCTGGGGTTCGTGCACCCCGGCCGACGGCACCATCCGGCTCTCCCACCGGTTGCAGGGCATGCCGGACTACGTGATCGACTACGTCCTGCTGCACGAGTTGGCGCACCTGCTCGTGCCCGGTCACGGCCCGGACTTCTGGCGCCTGCTGGAGTCCTACCCGCGCACCGAACGGGCCCGCGGGTACCTCGAAGGAGTGGCGTCGGCACCGCGACTGCCACCGACCCGTGACCCCCGCGGCGGCTGACTTCCCTCCCCCAGCCGTTAGCCTGACGCGCAGCAAGCTCCAGCCACGGATGGGGGACGTGCGTCACGTATGGCCAGGCAATTCCAGCGCGGTCACAAGGCCAAGCTCAGCGACCTCACAGCAGGAACGGATCTGTACGTCGGCGTGCGGATCGGCGGACCCACACTGACCTTCGACATCAGCTGTTTCGGGCTCGACGCCGACGAGAAGCTCTCCGACGACCGCTACTTCGTCTTCTACAACCAGCCGAAGTCCCCCGAGGAGGCGATCCAGCAACTCGGTGCCCAGGCGGGCGACACCGAGTCGTTCCGGGTCACCTTCGACCGCGTGCCCCAGCACGTGCACCGGCTGTCCTTCACCGCGACGCTTGACGGCGAGGGGCAGATGTCGCAGATCGGTCCCGGCTACCTGCGCATCGTGGCCGGTGGCGAAGAGGTCGCGCGCTACACCTTCGACGGGTCGGAGTTCACCACCGAGCGCGCCGTGATGCTCGGGGACTTCTACGTCAAGGACGGCTGGCGGTTCGCCGCGATCGGGCAGGGCTTCGACGGCGGTCTGGCCGCGCTGCTGCGGCACTTCGGCGGCGAGGTCGCCGAGGAGGAGACGCCACCGGCCGCGCCACCGGCCCCCGCTGCCCCGGGGTTCGCCCCGCCCGCCGACGCGCCGCCCGCTTTCGCGCCTCCCGCGTTCTCGCCCCCCGGCGGACAGCCGCCACCCCCCACCGCCCCGCACGCTCCGCCCCCGGCGCCCCAGCCGACGCACTCCGCGCCGACCATGGCCGCACCGCTGAGCCCTCCGGCGGCCCCGCCCGCCCCGCCGCAGCAGCCGCCCGGCCCCTACGCCCCGCCCCCCGTGCCGCAGCAGACGGCCCCGCCCGGCTACACCCAGCCGCCCGGTGCCCCGTTCGGCGCCCCGCACGCTCCCGGCGCACCGCCTGCCCCGGGTGGCGGCCCGGCCTACGGCGTGCCGCAACAGGGCGGGAGCGGCCTGCGCGTCAGCCTGGAGAAGTACCGTGAGGCCCCGGTGGGGCAGCGCTGGACGGCGCAGAACCACCAGCTGGTGCGCGCGGACCTCGGCACCGGCCAGCAGCCCGTGCTGGCCCGCCAGGGCAGCATGGTGCTCTACCAGGGCGAGGTGGACTTCGGCTACAAGGGCGCCGGGCTCGTCGGCCGCGTCGTCGGCAACGCCACCGGTCAAGAGATGCGGCTCATGCGCTGCACGGGCCGTGGCCAGGTGTTCTTCGCCGACCAGAGCAGCTACCTGCACCCCATCGAGCTGCAGGGCGACGCGATCTGCGTGTCCGCCCAGAACGTGCTCGCCTTCGACGAGTCGCTGAGCTACGAGGTGCGCCGCATCGAAGGGCACGGCATCCCCGGCGGTGTGATGTTCACGTTGCGGTTCCAGGGCACCGGCACCGTCGTCGTCACCACGCGGGGCACCCCCGTGGTGCTGCCGGTCACGCCGATGACCTTCGCCGACGCGCAGGCCGTGGTCGCCTGGTCGGCGGCCGCGCAGGTCATCGTCTCCACGCAGGTGCGGTTGCGGCGTCACGCCTACCCGGGGCACAGCGGAGAGAGCGTGAACCTCCAGTTCCGTGGCGCCCCGGGAAACTTCATCGTCGTCCAGCCCTACGAGGTTTGAGGGAGCCCGTCATGAACCAGTCACCGCTCGCGGGTTTCGCCCCGACCGCCCCGGCCACGCGCATGGAGAACCACGGCGCGCACATGGTGAAGATCGCCATGGCCAGTGGCCAGGACGTTCTCGCCCGCACCGGATCGATGATCGCCTACGAGGGCTTCGTGCAGTACGAGCCCAACCCGCCGGCCGTGCGGCAACAGGCCGCGCAGTGGCTCACCGGAGAGGGCGCGCCGCTGATGCGCTGCCACGGCGACGGACTGCTGTACCTCGCCGACTACGGAGCCGACGTCGTCATCCTGCACCTGGCCGAGGACTCCCTGTCGGTCAACGGCACCAACGTGCTCGCCTTCGACGCGCACCTGAGGTGGGGTGTCGAGCGGGTCAAGGGCCTGGCCAAGTTCTCCGGACAGGGCCTGTTCAACGTCACCCTCGCCGGTACCGGCTGGGTGGCGCTCACCTCGCGCGGGCTGCCCGTCGTCGTTGACTGCGGCCGGGGCGAGGACGAGACGTACGTGGACCCGGACGCACTCGTGGCCTGGTCAACCCAGCTGAAGGTCAAGGGCAAGCGCAGCTTCACCGCGTCCGCACTGATCGGGCGCGGCAGCGGTGAGGCGTACCAGCTCGGCTTCTCGGGGCAGGGCTTCGTCGTCGTCCAGCCCAGCGAGGACAGCGCCGACCGGCTGCGCGTGCGCGGCTGAAGGGGAGAAACACCATGCAGAGCCCACTTTTCGCCCACACCGAGGCGCAGACGGCCGAGCCGTTCGCGCTGCAGAACGACCAGCTGCTGCGCGTACAGCTCAGCGGTCACCGCGACGTGCTGGCCCGCAAGGGCGCCATGGTCGCCTACCAGGGCCGGGTCGGCTTCGACGCCGAGTACCGGCCGCGCGGCTCCCGCGCCCGGGGCGGCCACGACGCGCTGGACCTGATGCGCTGCACCGGGGAGGGCACCGTCTTCCTCGCCAACCTCGCCCAGGACGTGCACATCGTCGATGTCCCCCACGAAGGGCTGACCGTTGACAGCGCGTACGTGCTGGCGCTGGACTCCGCGCTGCACTGGGAAGTCATCAGCGTTGACAGCCAGTACGGCATCTCCGGCACCGGCAAGTACAGCCTGCTGATCACCGGGCAGGGGCAGATCGCGCTCATGACCTCCGGCAAGCCGCTGATGCTGCGGGTGACGCCCGAACGCTACGTCAGCGTGGACTCCGACGCCGTCGTCGCCTGGTCCACCGGCCTCACCGTGCAGCTGCAGGCGCAGACCTCCAGCTCCGGCGTGTGGCGCAGGCGCGGCAACACCGGCGAGGGCTGGGAGCTGAACTTCATGGGCACCGGCTTCGCCCTCGTCCAGCCCAGCGAGCTGCTGCCGCCGCAGAACGCGCAGCTCGGCGGCGGGGTGCGGGGCCAGTTCGGGATGGACCGGCCCACCGGTGGCACCATCTTCACCAACTGAAGACCGGCAACACGGCCGGACTCAAGCCGGGTCGCGGCTACAGCAGCGCCCGGGCCCGCTCCGCCAGCCGCACCACCGAGGCGTCGGCGACGTCGGCCACCTGCCCGAAGCCGAACCAGCGCACCTCAAGCGACTCCTCACTGGCCGCTTCCACCGCGTTTGGCGGCGCCAGCGCCACGTACTGGGCGTCCAGGTGCCACGCGCACGGAGTGAGGTGCTGGTCCAGCCGGGCCGGGCCGCCCGGCAGCAGCTCCAGGCCGACGACGCCGGACTCCTCGGTGGCCTCCCGCAGCGCGGCCCCGGCGAGCGTGGCGTCCTGCGGCTCACAGTGGCCGCCGGTCTGCAGCCACCTGCGCAGCTTGCGGTGCAGCGTCAGCAGTACGCGCCCGCCAGCGGGGTCCACGACCAGGGCACTGGCGGTCAGGTGGCCCGGTGCGCAGCTGCGCCACATCGCGTCGCGGTGGCCCAAGAGGTGGTCGAGGTAGGCGTGGCGCAGGGCGTCCTGGCCAGGGTGCGGTGCGGACCACTGCCGGAGCGACCGCACCGCGTCCGCGTGCAGGCTCACGCGTCCCCGTCCCGGCCGCCACGGCCCCGGTCGTCGTCCCGGCCGCCACGGCCCCCCTCGTCGTCCCGGCCGCCGTCGCCGGGCACGGAGCCGTCCGCTGGGGAGCCCTCCGCTGGGGAGCCGCCCTCCCGGGAGCTGTCCGGCGCGGCACCGTCCTGCGCGTCACCGCGTCCGGCGGCGGCCCCGGGGGCGTCATCCCCCAAGGCCCCGGGGCGCTTCCCGCCCTGGGCCGCGTCACCGAGCATCCTGTCCAGCTCCGAGAAGTCCACCTCCTGCTCGCGGTGGACGAAGCCGTCCGGATCGTCCAGGTCGGCGGCCGTCGGCAGCATGTCCGGGTGCTCCCACAGGCCGTCGCGGCCCTCGGCGCCCCGGGCGTCGGCCAGCGACGCCCACAGCCGCGAGGCGTCCCGCAGGCGGCGCGGACGCAGCTCCAGGCCGATCAGCGTGGCGAACGTCTGCTCCGCGGGACCGCCGGTCGCCCGGCGGCGGCGCAGCGTCTCGCGCAGCGCGTCGGCCGACGGCAGGTGCGGCGCGGCGGCGGCGTGCACCACCGCGTCCACCCAGCCCTCGACCAGCGCGAGCGCCGTCTCCAGCCGGGCGAGGGCGGCCTTCTGCTCCGGGGTGTCCTCCGGCTGGAACATGCCCTGTTGCAGCTTCTCCTGCAGCTCCTCCGGCCGCGTCGGATCGAGCTGCCCGACGACGTCCTCCAGCTTCGCGGTGTCCACCGCGATGCCCCGCGCGTAACCCTCGACCGCGCCGAACAGGTGCGAGCGCAGCCACGGCACGTGCGTGAACAGCCGCTGGTGCGCGGCCTCGCGCAGCGCCAGGTACAGCCGCACCTCCTCCTGCGGCACCCCCAGACCCTCACCGAACACCGCGATGTTGCGCGGCAGCAGCGCGGCCTTGCCCGCCGGGCCGAGCGGCAGACCAACGTCGGTGGAGCCGACGACCTCGCCGGCCAGCACACCGAGCGCCTGCCCGATCTGCGTGCCGAACATCGCGCCGCCCATCGAGCGCATCATGCCCAGCAGCGGCCCGGCCATGGCCTGCATCTCCTCGGGCAGCACCTCGCCCATGGCAGCGCCCACCCGCTCGGCCACCGGGTCCACCAGCTCCTGCCACACCGGCAGCGTCGCCTCGACCCACTCCGCGCGGCTCCACGCCACCGTCGCGGCGGCGCCGGAGGGCAGTGAGGTGGCGCCGTCCAGCCACAGGTCGGCCAGGCGCAGCGCCTCCTCGACCTGCGCCCGCTCCTGCGCGCCGACGCTGGCGTCCTTGGTGCCCCCGGGCGTGCCCTGCGCCACCGTCTGCCGCGCGATGTCCTTGGCCATGTCCCAGTTGACCGGGCCGCCCTCGAAACTGAGCATCTGGCCCAGGCGCTGGAAGGCCGCGCCCAGGTCGCCGGGGTTCATCCCGCCGGGGCCGCCGCCCAGCGAGCCGAACATCGCGGCCAGCGGGTTGTCCGCGCCGCCCGCCCCGCCGAAGCCGAACGGGTCGCCCCCGCCGCCGTGGCGCTTTTGCTGGGCCTCGTCGCCGTCCTCCGGCTCCTCCGGCGGAAGGCCGAATCCGAATGGGGTGTCACTCACGGAAATTCCTCGGCTCTGTCGGTGGGCGGATGGTCTGACGGGGCGCCGCGCCGGACGGTACGGACCGTTATCGGCCGACTCGCGCCGGTACGGAACGGACCTGCCCGTTTTCCGGGCGCTTCCCCCAGCCTAGACACCGGTCAGGCAGGATGGGGCACTGCGCATCCGTACCTGAGACAACCACTGGAGCAGCCCGGTGAGTTCCCCCGAGCCGAACGTTCGCGCAGCGCGAAACGGCGCTGCGGGCCCCGTCGTCGCCGTCACCGGCGCCGCGAGCGGGATCGGCGCGCTGCTCACCGCGCGCCTGGCCGCGTCCCCCGAGATCCGGCAGGTCATCGGGCTCGACGAGGAACGCGGCGACGTGGACGGCGTCCAGTGGCACACGCTGGACGTGCGCGACCCGGCGCTCGCCGAGCGGCTGCGCCCGGTGAGCGAGACCGCCGCCCCCGTCGAGGTCGTCGTGCACCTCGCCCTCGACCTGGACCTGGAGTCCGACGCCGCCGCCCGCACCGCCTACAACGTGCGCGGCACCCAGACGGTGCTCACCGCGGCGGCGGCCGCCGGGGTGCGCCGCGTCGTGCTGTGCACCTCGGCGATGGTCTACGGGGCCCTGCCCGACAACGACGTGCCGCTGGCCGAGGACGCGGAACTGCGCGCCACCGAGGAGGCCACCGGCGTCGGTGACCTGCTGGAGATCGAGCGGCTGGCCGAGCGTGCCCCGCGCGCCCACCCCGGGCTCAATGTCACCGTCGTCCGCCCGGCCGTGCTCGTCGGCGGCATGGACACCGCGCTGACCCGCTATTTCGAGTCACCGCGCCTGCTGGTGGTGTCCGGCTCGCGGCCGTGCTGGCAGTTCTGCCACGTGGAGGACCTGGTCAGCGCGCTGGAGTTCGCCGCGCTGGAGAAGGCCGACGGGGAGCTGGCCGTGGGCTGCGACGGCTGGCTGGAACAGGAGGAGGTCGAGGAATTGTCCGGCATCCGGCGCATGGAGCTGCCCTCGGCCGTCGCGCTCGGCGCCGCGTCCCGGCTGCACCGGCTGGGCCTGACGCCCTCCCCGGCCGGAGACCTCGCGTACACCATGCACCCCTGGGTGGTCAGCGGCTCGCGGCTGCACGACGCGGGCTGGCGGCCGAAGTGGACCAACGAGGAGGTGCTCGCCGAACTGCTCGCCGAGGCCGAGGGCCGCCACACCGTCGCCGGACGCCGGCTGGGGCGCAAGGACGCCGCCACCACGCTCGGAGCGGCCGGGGCCACCGTCGCCCTCGTCGGCACCGCCGCCCTCGTCCGCCGGGCGCGCAGACGGCGCGGCCGGTAACGGCACCCTGGCCGACCCGGCACACCGGACGGGGCCACGGGGTGGAAGGAGCTTTCCGAAACCGCCCCCGTGCGGCAGCATGAGAGCCATGGCACAGACGCACGACAGGCCGGACCACCCCGGCGAGCAGGGCGCCGCCGACCCGATCCGGCTGCTGGCGGTCCGCGACACCCCGCTTTCCCTCGACGAGGTCTTCACCGCCGTCGGTGACGACGCGGCCGGCGGCACCGCCCTGTTCGTCGGCACCGTGCGCGACCACGACGTCGGCACCGACGTCGCCCGCCTCGGCTACTCCGCGCACCCCACGGTGGAGGCGGAGATGCGCCGCGTCGCGCGGCAGGTGGCCGCCGACTTCCCCGTCCGCGCGCTCGCCGCCGTCCACCGCGTCGGCGACCTCGCCGTCGGTGACCTGGCCGTGGTCGCCGCCGTCTCCTGCCCGCACCGGGCGGAAGCCTTCGCCGCCTGCCGCCGCCTGATCGACGACCTCAAACACGCGGTACCGATCTGGAAGCACCAGACCTTCGCCGACGGCACGGACGAATGGGTCGGCACGTAACCCCCGCCGCGCCGAACTCCCGAGCCGCCGCGCCCCGCGGGTCGGGCGGGACCCCCGCCGCGCCGAACGCCCGGCCCGGCCGCGCATCCGGCGGTACCACCGCGTGCCGTGGCGTTCGCGTCGGGGACGCCCCGACCCTGACGGCCCGATGGCCCCGCGAATAGCGGTACGCATGCGATCACGCGGCGTGGGCAAGCGAGGAGATACGCCGCTCCCCACCCGGCCGCCCTGACCCGGCTGCCCCGGACGGGCGGCGCCCGGTTGCGTGACCCGGGGGGTCATCCGACCGTTGATATCGCCGGAAGGTCATCTTTTCCCGACGCGTCCGCGCGCGGGGTCAGGAGGTCGGACATGGCGGCGCTCGCCTGGCTCGTCATACCCCTGCTGGGGACGATATGCGCAGTCACCTGGGCCCTGTGGGCGGCCCGGCAGAGCAGCGAGAAAGGGACGGGGGACGCGGCCGGTGTCGCCGGGTACGACGCCTTCCGCGCCGCGATGGAGAAGCAGGGCACGCGGCGCCTGCGGACGGCCACGCAGACGACGGCCCACATAGCCCCGGACGGACCGTCCCGAGGGGCTGAGTGACAGCCCCATCCCGTAGTGTCAAGGCATGTCTCGCCGCCACGCCACGATCCTGGCATCCGTGCTGCTCCTGATAGGCATGCTCAGCGCGGTGGCAGTGGTCCGCATCCCCTACTCCGAGCTGTCCCCGGGGCCCACGGTGAACACGCTCGGTGAGTATGGCGGCGAGCCGGTGCTCAGCATCGACGGCCGCGAGTCGTTCGACACCACCGGCCATCTCAACATGACGACCGTGCGCGTCACCAGCGCGGACTACCGCATGACGCTCGGTGAGGCGCTGTACGGCTGGCTGGCGGACGACGCCGCCGTCGTCCCGCACGACTCCCTCTACCCCGACGGCACGACGGCCGAGGAGGCGGAGGAGGAGAACGCCGAGGAGTTCAGCCGGTCCCAGGAGAGTGCCAAGGTGGCCGCCCTGGGCGAGCTGGACATCCCGGTGGAGACGCGCACCGTGGTGCAGGCCGTGATCAAGGACGGCCCGGCGGAGGGCACCCTGCGCGCGGGGGACGTGATCAAGACCGTGGACGGCACCCCGGTCCAGGCACCGGCGGACGTGGCCAAGCTGGTCACGGAGCACGAACCGGGCGAGCAGGTGATCTTCACCGTCGTGCCGGTCAAGACGGCGACGGCCGCGGAGGAGGCCGGGGAGGACCCGGCGGAAGGCGCCACGCGCGAGGTCACCGTCACCACGACGGCCGCCGAAGAGGACGGGCGGGCCCTCGTCGGTATCCAGGCCGGGACGGCGCACACCTTCCCCTTCGACATCGACATCCAGCTCGCCGACGTCGGCGGTCCCAGCGCCGGGCTGATGTTCGCCCTCGGCATCGTGGACAAGCTGACCCCCGAGGACCTGACGGGCGGCACGTTCGTCGCGGGCACGGGCACGATCAACGGCCAGGGTGAGGTCGGCCCGATCGGCGGCATCACGATGAAGACGCGGGCAGCCGAGGAAGCCGGCGCACGCTACTTCCTGACGCCCGCCGCGAACTGCGCCACGGCCGCGGCCGACCGGCCGGGGAACCTGACGCTGGTCAAGGTCGGCAGCATGGACGACGCGATGGCCGCGCTCAAGGACATCCGCGAGGACACCACGGACGCCCTGCCCCGGTGCGCGGCGAACTGACCCTGCGGTCTCCCGGCCGGGCCGCCTGTCGTCACCCGGATTACCGCAGCTACCGGGCCCACGCCGCTGCCCGTCCCGCTGCCCGGCCAACCCGCCCGCGTCGCGTGAGCCGCGGGCGTGCGGCCCACGCGCGTCCGGGCGCGTCAGCCGGAGAACGTCGCGGCCAGCGCCTGGGCCAGCCCGGGCACCAGATCGGGGCCGGTGAGCACCTCGGTCGCCGCGTCCTTCTCCCGCAGCCGCAGAGCCGACTCGCGCGCGCCGTCGCGCAGCACGCCGACCGTCATGCGCACCTCCTGCCGCTGGGGATGCCGCGCGACCCACTCGGTGAGCCGCTCGTCCGTCAGCCCCTTTGGAAGCTGGGACTCCGCGTCCGGCGGCAGCATCTGGCGCTCCAGGGTGAGCGCACAGCCCGACACCGCCTCCGGCCACGCGATCGTGCCCAGAAACTCGTCCAGCGGTACGCCGCCGGGCAGCTCGTCCTGCTCGACGGGGGTGAGGGCGGCGGGCTGCGCGTCACCGTCAGCGCCGAGACCGAGCTGCTCAGCCAGCTCCGGCTCCTCAGCCCGCAGTCGGGCGGTATCGACCAGCGCGAACAGCCGGGCCGGCTGGTCCCAGCCCAGGCCGGCGGTGTACTCGTCGATCTCCAGTACGGCACGGGTCAGGGGAGAGGCGGCCAGGGGCGCGCCGTCAAGGGGGAGGTTGCTCATCCCCATATCGTGCCTTCAACGACCCCGGAAACGGGAACTGGGTAAAGCTTGGTTAAGTTGACTAGGTGAGCCCTGCGGTGCGGGGCATGCTCTGTCCCTGCGATATTCGAGGTGCGCACCTTGGCTTTCCAGATGCCGGAACGGGGCTCGGGAGGTCCCTCCGGGCCACGCGTCAGAGTCGGCCAGCCGTCGCGGCGCGCCAAGACGCTGTTGATCACGGCGGGCGTGCTGGCGGTTCTGGCCATGTTGTTCGTCATGTTCGCCGGGTTCTGGACCGACTGGCTCTGGTACCGCTCGGTGGGCTTCACCAACGTGTTCTCCACCCAGCTGTGGACGAAGATCGTCTTGTTCGCCGTCTTCGGCGTGTTCATGGCGCTCGTGGTCGGGTTCAACATCTGGCTGGCGCACCGGCTGCGGCCGCCGCTGAGCGCCATGTCGATGGAGCAGCAGAGCCTGGACCGCTACCGCATGGGCATCGCCCCGTACAAGAAGTGGCTGCTGCTGGGCGTCACCGCGCTCGTCGGCCTCATCGCGGGCGCCTCGGCCTCCGGCCAGTGGCGTACCTGGCTGATGTGGGTCAACGGCACGCCGTTCGGGGAGACGGACGCGCAGTTCGGCAAGGACATCTCGTTCTTCACCTTCGACCTGCCGTTCTACCGCTTCCTGCTGAGCTTCGGCTTCGCGGCCACGGTGCTGGCGCTGATCGCCGCCGCGCTGGTGCACTACCTGTACGGCGGGCTGCGCGTGACGACGCCGGGCGCGCGCGCCACGGCGCAGGCCACCGGACACCTGTCGGTGCTGCTCGGCGTCTTCGTGGCGCTCAAGGCCGTCGCCTACTGGCTGGACCGCTACGGCCTGGCGGTGAAGTCCAGCGACATCCGCGGCCAGGAAGACTGGACGGGGCTGCGCTTCACTGACGCCAACGCCTACCTGCCGGCGAAGACGATCCTGTTCTTCATCGCGATCATCTGCGCCGTCCTGTTCTTCGCGGCCCTGTGGCGGCGCACCTGGCAGCTGCCGGTGATCGGCCTCGGCCTGCTGGTGCTGTCGGCCATCCTGATCGGCGGGCTGTACCCGGCGATCGTGGAGCGCTTCCAGGTGCAGCCGAACCAGCAGGCCAAGGAGACGCCGTACATCGAGAAGAACATAAACGCCACCCGCCAGGCGTACGGCATCGACGACGCGGAGATCACCAACTACGAGGGCGCGGGCGACGAGGAGGGCGACGACGCGGCCGAGGCCCCGAAGAAGGAGTTGCAGGCCGCGCGCGACTCGGTGAACGACGCCGCCAGCATCCGCCTGCTCGACCCGAACGTCGTCTCCCCGGCGTTCCGGCAGACGCAGCAGGTGCGCGGCTACTACACCTTCCCGGACAACCTGGACGTGGACCGCTACGCGGACGCCGACGGCGTCGAGCGGGACACCGTGATCGGTCTGCGCGAGATCAACGTCGAGGGCGTGCCCGAGCGCAACTGGATCAACGACCACTTCAAGTACACCCACGGTTTCGGCGTGGTCACCGCGCTGGGCACCGAGGTGGACTACGAGGAGGGCGGCGGCACCCCGGTCTTCACCGAGTCCGACCTGCCGCCCAAGGGCACGCTCCCGGACTACCAGCCGCGGGTCTACTACGGCGAGGAGACGACCCGGTACTCGATCGTGGGCGGCCCGCAGCAGGAGCTGGACTACGTCGCCAACGACGAGGAGAAGCTGTACACCTACGAGGGCGACAGCGGCGTCGCGATCTCCGGCACGGTCAACCGGGCCGCGTACGCGCTGGCCTTCGGCGAGCCGAAGATCCTCTACTCCGGCGCGATCGGCGAGGGCTCGCGCATCCTGTACAACCGGACGCCCAAGGAGCGCGTCGAGGCGGTCGCCCCGTGGCTGACGATCGACGGTGACCCCTACCCGGCCGCCGTGGACGGCAAGATCCAGTGGATCGTGGACGCCTACACCACCTCCAACGGCTACCCGTACTCCTCGCGCACCACGCTGGGGGACACCACGCAGGACGCGCTGACCGACGGCCAGCGCGCGGTGCTCGCCCAGCAGGACCAGGTCAACTACATCCGCAACTCGGTCAAGGCCACGGTGGACGCCTACACCGGTGAGGTGAAGCTCTACCAGTGGGACACCAAGGACCCGGTGCTGAAGACCTGGATGAAGGCGTTCCCCGGAACCGTCGAGCCGCGCGGCGAGATCAGTGACACCCTGCTGGACCACCTGCGCTACCCGCAGGACCTGTTCAAGGTGCAGCGGGAGCTGCTGACCCGCTACCACGTCACCGACCCGGGCCAGTTCTACAGCGGCAGTGAGCGCTGGGAGGTCCCGGGGGACCCGACGAGCGCGGAGGACGAGCCGGTTCCGCCGTACTACCTGAGCCTGAAGATGCCGGGGCAGGACGAGAAGTCCTTCTCGCTCACCACCACCTTCACGCCGAACAACCGGCAGACACTGGGCGCGTTCATGGCGGTGGAGTCCGACGCCACGGCCGAGGACTACGGGACGATCCGCCTGCTGAACGTCCCGGCGAGCAACTCGGTCTCCGGTCCGCAACAGGTGCAGAGCCGCTTCAACTCCGACCCCAGGATCGCCGAGTCCATCAACCTGCTGGAACGCGGCGACTCCGAGGTGGAGTACGGCAACCTGCTGACGATCCCGCTGGACGGCGGCATGCTCTACGTCGAGCCGCTGTACGTCCGTGGTGCCGACACCAACTACCCGCGCATGCGCAAGGTGCTGGCGTCCTACGGCGGTGAGATCGCCTACGAGGACACGCTGCAAGACGCGCTCAACGTCGTCTTCCAGATGGAGGAGTCGCAGGACCCGCCGGCTCAGGAGCCCCCGGGCGAGGAGCCGCAGGAGCCGCCGGCCGACCAGCCGGAGGAGGACCAGCCGGAGGAGGAGCAGCCCGATCTGAAGGAGCTTGAGGATGCCCTGCGGGACGCGCAGGATGCCCTCTCCGAGCTCCAGGACGCCCTGCGCCGCGCCGAGGAGTCCCAGGCCGACGGCGGCGGAGGGGAGTGAACCGAGCCCACCCCGCGCCGTGCTAGAGTGGTGCACACAACGGCGCGGGGTGGAGCAGCTCGGTAGCTCGCTGGGCTCATAACCCAGAGGTCGCAGGTTCAAATCCTGTCCCCGCTACTGAAGACGAAGGGCCCGGAGTATTCAACTCCGGGTCCTTCGTGCTGTCTGCGCCAACTCCCCCTCGAACGAACGAGTTTGAGCACCCGCCAGGTCGGGAAGTCGATAAAACGCCGAAGAGACCTCACGGGCTGCGGTATACCAGGTGTACCCGGGTGGCAGGTGGTGCGACGATGGACCTTATGGGGGAGATGACAACCATTGACGACGCCACGTACCGGGATGCCCGAGATCGCCGTGTCCCGGGGAAAGGGCCGGAGGACGAACACAGCCAGGCCCAGGGGTGGGGGCAGGACACCGCGGCGCTCAGCCGCCTGGGCGCCTCGCTGCTGCGCCGGGGGGACCTGGAGGGCGCCGAGCCGTACCTGCGCACCGCCGCTGCCGCCGGTGACCGGGCGGCGGCCAACAACCTGGGTGTCCTGCTGTACCAGCTCCAGCGGCCCGAAGAGGCTGCCCAGTGGTGGCGCACCGCGGCCGTGGCCGGCTCCGCCTCGGCGGCGCACGCGCTCGGCCGCCACCACCGCGAGCGCGGTGACGAGACGGCGGCGGTTTACTGGCTGCGGCAGTCCGCCGAGGCCGGGCACACCCTTGGCGCCCACGCGCTGGCCGACCTGCTCGATCACCGCGGCGAGGCCGGGGCCGAGCAGTGGTTCCGCGCCGCGGCCGACGGCGGGCACCGGGAAGCCGCCTACCGGCTCGGCCTGCTGACGCTGCGGCGGACCGGGGACGGCACGCCCCAGGCGGCCGAGCGCTGGTTCCGGCAGGCCGCTGCCCGGGGCCACCAGAAAGCCGCGCTGCGGCTGGGTGCCCTGCTGGAGGAGCGCGGCGAGCTGCGCGAGGCCGGACGCTGGTACCTGATCGCCGCCAACGCGGGGGACGCGCGGGCCGCCTGCGCCCTGGGCTTCCTGCTGCGCGACGCCGGGAACACGGAGGCCGCCGAGCAGTGGTGGCTGCGCGCCGCCCGCGTTGGCGACGGCAACGCCGCCAACGCGCTCGGCGCGCTGCACGCCGACCGGGGTGAGCGGCAGACCGCCGAGCGCTGGTACCGGGCCGCCCTGGACGCGGGCGACATCAACGGCGCCTTCAACCTGGGCCTGCTGTGCGCCGCGCGGGACCGTACCGCGCAGGCGGAGCAGTGGTACCGCAAGGCCGCCTACGCCGGTCACACCGAGGCCGCCAACGCGCTCGCCGTTCTCCTGCTCCAGCGCGGGGACGCACAGGGGGCCGAGCCCTGGTTCTCCAAGGCCGCCGAAGGGGGCAGCGTGGACGCCGCGTTCAACCTCGGCATCCTCCACGCGGGCCGGGGCGCGCAGGCCGAGGCGCTGACCTGGTACCGCCGGGCCGCTGAGGCCGGTCACCCCGAGGCCGCGCTCCAGGTCGGCAGCGCACTGCTGCGCGAGGGCTCCGAGGAGGCCGCCGAGCGCGTCCTGCGCCGCGCGGCCGAGGGCGGCAGCGTGGAGGGGGCCTTCCGGCTGGCCTCCTGCCTGGGGCGCCACAGCGCGACCGCGCCTAAGGAGCCGGGGTCGGACGGCGAGGTATCGGAGGCCGAGCACTGGTACCTGGTCGCGGCCCGCGCCGGACACCGGCGGGCCCAGGTGCGGGCGGGCATGTGCGCGGCCGCGCGCGGTGAGGTCGTCGAGGCCGCCCGCTGGTACCGGACGGCGGCCGAGGCGGGCAGCGGCAACGGCGCTTTCAACCTTGGCCTCCTGCTGGCCCGGGAGGGCGCCGAACCCGAGGCGGCACTGTGGTGGACGCAGGCGGCCGAGGCCGGACACGGCCGCGCCGCCCTGCACCTGGCCCTGCTCGCCTCCCGCCGCAACGAGCTGGCCGAGGCCCAGCACTGGTGTGCCCGCGCGGTGGACCTCGGTCCCGAGGCTGTGACCGAGCGCGCGTCCCGCCTGAGCGAGGCCCTGCACGCCGAGCTCACGGCGTGAGGCCCGCCCCGCGTCGCGTAAGGATTTGCGCTGGTCGGCGCGGTGCGTCTACAGTGGTGCACACAACGGCGCGGGGTGGAGCAGCTCGGTAGCTCGCTGGGCTCATAACCCAGAGGTCGCAGGTTCAAATCCTGTCCCCGCTACTGAAACCCGAAGGTCCCCGGAGTCCAAGACTCCGGGGACCTTCGGCGTCCGCGCACACCTATCGTCCGGTCCGGGAGTGCGGGCTGGGGGAACCCGGCCCGCACTCCCGGAGCTTTTTACCGGCCGTCACCCTGCTGGCAGGCCGCGCACAGCCCCCGGTAGATCACCGACGCCTCCGCCACGGAGAACCCGTACCGCTCGCTCTCCGGCAGCGAGGCCAGTGGATCAGCCGTGGGCCGGACGTCCCGGATCGTGCCGCACCGCGAACACACCAGGTGCTGGTGGCTGTGGTGCGCGTTGGGGTCGTAGCGCTTGGCCCGCCCGTCCGTGCTCACCTCGATGACCTCGCCGAGGGCGACGAGTTCGCTGAGCGTGTTGTAGACGGTCGCCCTGGCGATTTCCGGCAGCCGCGCGGCCGCGCGCGCGTGCACTTCGTCGGCGGTGTAGTGCACGTGGTCACCGTCGAGGACCTCGGCGACGACGCGGCGCTGCGCGGTCAGCCGCCAGCCGCGGTCACGCAGTCGTTCCAGCAGGTCGCTCATTCGTTCCACCCATCGTTACCGGTAGCGCCAGCCTAACAAGCGACGCTTCCCGGCCAGATCGTGTACGGGGTTCGTTCTCATCTTGACTTGGACTAAGTCTAATGTAGGGTCGGCTGTGGCGACAGCCCATGGACAGGACACCCAGCAGGAGGCGAACGTGACTGCTCAGCCCGAGACGACCGGTCCGCTGACCACGGAAGCCGGTGCTCCGGTAGCGGACAACCAGAACAGCGAGACGGCGGGAGTCGGCGGTCCGGTCCTCGTTCAGGACCAGCTCCTGCTGGAGAAGCTCGCCCACTTCAACCGGGAGCGCATTCCGGAGCGCATCGTGCACGCGCGCGGCGCCGGGGCGTACGGCACGTTCACCGTCACTGCCGACGTGACCCCCTACACCCGCGCCGCGTTCCTCTCCGAGATCGGCAAGGAGACCGAGGTCTTCCTGCGCTTCTCCACGGTGGCCGGCAACCTCGGTTCGGCCGACGCCGTGCGGGACCCGCGCGGGTTCGCGCTGAAGTTCTACACCGAGGAGGGCAACTACGACCTCGTCGGCAACAACACCCCGGTGTTCTTCATCAAGGACGCCATCAAGTTCCCCGACTTCATCCACACCCAAAAGCGCGACCCGTACACCGGCTCGCAGGAGGCCGACAACGTCTGGGACTTCTGGGGCCTGTCGCCAGAGGCCACCCACCAGGTGACCTGGCTGTTCGGTGACCGTGGCATCCCGGCGTCCTACCGCCACATGGACGGTTTCGGCTCGCACACCTTCCAGTGGAACAACGAGGACGGCGAGGTCTTCTGGGTCAAGTACCACTTCAAGACCGACCAGGGCGTCAAATGCCTGACCCAGGACGAGGCCGACAGCCTGGCGGGCCAGGACCCCGACAGCCACCAGCGTGACTTGCGCGAGTCCATCGAGCGCGGCGACTTCCCGACGTGGACGGTGTACGTCCAGATCATGCCGGCGGCCGAGGCGGCGAACTACCGCTTCAACCCGTTCGACCTCACCAAGGTGTGGCCGCACGCGGACTACCCGCGTATCGAGATCGGCAAGCTGGAACTCAACCGCAACCCGGAGAACATCTTCGCCGAGGTCGAGCAATCGATCTTCTCCCCGCACCACTTCGTGCCGGGGATCGGCCCCTCCCCGGACAAGATGCTCCAGGGCCGCCTCTTCGGCTACGGCGACGCACACCGCTACCGCGTCGGCATCAACGCCGACCACCTGCCGGTGAACCAGCCGAAGGCGGGCCAGGCACGCACCCACGGCCGCGACGGCGTGATGTACGACGGCCGCCACGGGCGGGCGAAGAACTACGAGCCGAACAGTTTCGGCGGTCCGGCCGAGACCGGCCGCCCGCTGTGGCAGCCGCTGCCGGTTTCCGGCCCCACCGGTGACCACGAGACGCCCCGGCACGCCGAGGACGACGACTTCGTCCAGGCGGGCAACCTCTACCGCCTGATGTCGGAGGAGGAGAAGGAGCGCCTGATCGCCAACCTGTCCGGGTTCATCGCCAAGGTCTCGCGGGACGACATCGCCCAGCGCGCGATCGAGAACTTCCGCAAGGCGGACGCGGACTACGGCAAGCGCCTGGAGGCCGCCGTCCAGGCTCTGCGCGGCTGACGGCCGCCCCGCTCTTCCCGGGGAGGGCGGGCCACCTGGAAAAGCTGCGGTGGGCGGTTCATCCGCCGCGGTCAAGGCCCTGCGCGGCCGATGACCGCCCGCCGCGACGGACCCCGCAGGGGCCGGACGCCGACAGGGCTCCGGCCCCTGCGGCGCGTTCGGCGCCGGGCACCCGGCGCGGGGGCGCGCCGGGCCACGCCCCCGCTACCGAACTCTTGCTCAGTGCTCCACCCTTCAGGGTGGAGGTGCAGGGCATCCTTGCGTCGGCGGCCCGGAGGGGCGCAGCGCCACTGCTAACTTGTCCGACAACAAAGTTGTCGGACCTACCGCCGGACGGGCGGGAGGTAAAGCCTGTGGAGACCTGGTAAGGCCGCTTCTCACCGAGCGGCACGGGTCCGTGAAGCAGGAACCCGCGGTGGCACCGCGTAGCGGTGCGGACCGGAATCGTCGCCCCTTCAGGGCGACGAGGACGTCAAACGGTGACGGCTCCGGTGCCGCGCGGCGCGGGCGGGACGCCGGTGAGCGTCCAGCAGCGCACGATGTCGCGGACGGAGACGATGCCGACCGGTTCCCGGTCGTCGAGCACGATCAGGTGACGGAAGCCGCCGTGCGTCATCGCCGCGGCGGCCTCCAGCAGCGTCCAGTCGGGAGCGGCGAAGACCACGTCGGTGGTGGTGTGGGCGTGCGCGGTCTCCCGGTCCGGGTCCTGGCCGCTGCCGAGGGAGTTCAGCACGTCGCGCTCGGTGAGGATGCCGAGGCCGCTGGTGTCGGCGTCGAGGACGACGGCCGCGCCGACGCGGCGGGCCGCCATGAGGCAGGCCGCCTGCCGCAGGGTGTGGGTGGGGCCGATGGTGAGGACCACGGTGGACATGGCGTCGCGTACGAGTTCCGGGCGTCGGGGCTCGGGCATGTCAGGTGCCACCTCCTTAGGTGAACCAGTGAAAGGCTTCACAAGCTCACAAGCGGGTGAGTCTCCATCGTCACACGCGTCCGCTGCGGAGGGTAGACCGCGTGCGGAGCCCTCCCGTCCCCTTCCCGGCGCGGGCCCGGGCTTCGCCTACGCGCGGGCCGGGGCCGAGGGGGCCGGATCGCCGACGTAGCCCAGCAGGGCCTCGTGCAGCAGGCCGTTGGACGCCGCCGCGTTGCCGCTGTGCGGGCCGGGGCGGCCGTCAAGACCGGTGAACGTGCCGCCCGCCTCCTGGACCACGAGGGCACAGGCGGCCATGTCCCACAGGGACAGCTCCGGCTCGGCGCAGAGGTCCACCGCGCCCTCGGCCACCATCATGTACGGCCAGAAGTCGCCGTAGGCCCGGGTGCGCCAGACGTTGCGGGTGAGGTCGAGGAAGCCGCCGAGCTTGCCTTGCTCCTCCCAGCCGGTGAGGGAGGAGTAGGCGAAGGAGGCGTCCTGGAGGCGGGAGACGCGCGAGACGTGCAGCCGGGTCGCCGAGGACAGGCTGCGGCCGGTGTAGGCGCCGCTGCCGAGCCCGGCCCACCAGCGCCGGTTCAGCGCGGGCGCGGAGACCACGCCGACGACCGGGCGGTCGCCGTCTGGGCCGCGTTCCATCAGCGCGATGAGGGTCGCCCAGACCGGCACGCCGCGGACGTAGTTCTTGGTGCCGTCAATCGGGTCGATGATCCAGCGCCGTGGGCCGTGGCCCTCGGTGCCGTACTCCTCGCCGAGTACGGCGTCACGCGGCCGGGCCCGCCGCAGCGAGGTCCGGATCACGTCCTCGGCGTTCTTGTCGGCCTCGCTCACCGGAGTCATGTCGGGCTTGGTCTCGACCTTCAGGTCGAGCGCCTTGAACCGCTCCATGGTCGCGGCGTCGGCGGCGTCGGCCAGTACGTGGGCGAGACGCAGATCATCGTGGTAGTCCGGCATGATCAGACAGTATCCACCGGGTCCGGCACTGGCCACATGAGCGGGCCGCCGCTGGTATGCGCGAGTGTATTTTTTCATACGAACGGACTTGACAGACTTCTCCATCCCCTCGATCCTGTGCCGCACACCTGTCGGGCCGTCAGGCGCACGGCGCGGGGGAGGAGCGCATGCCCACCGCACGCGAGGCCCTGCTGAGCGCCGCCCGTCAGGCGCTGACGGGCCAGCCCTGGGCGACCGTGCGCATGGTGGAGGTAGCCGCGGCGGCCAAAGTGTCCCGGCAGACCCTCTACAACGAGTTCGGCTCCAAGGAGGGCCTGGGCGCCGCGCTGGTGGTGCGGCAGGTCGAGGACTTCGTCGCCGGAGCGGCCGCCTCCGCCACCGCCGCGCGCGACGGCGGAGGCGGCCCGGGGGTGTGCTGCGCGGCGGCCGCGCGGTGGGTGCTGTGCCGGGCGCGGGAGGAACCGCTGGTACGGGCCGCGCTGACCGGCACCTGGAACACCCGGCTGCCGACGCCACCGCCCGGACGTCCGCCCCGCTACGTTCTCGACCGGCTGTGCGCCCAGGTGGGGGCCGCCGTGCCCGGCGGGGAGAGCGTCCAGGTACGGCGCGCCTGCGAGGTGGGGTTGCGGCTGGCCCTGTCCTACGCCCTCGCGCCGCCCGGGGAGGACGATATCCCGGCCCGCCTCGTACACGTCGTGGAAGCGCTGCTGGCCGCGCGGCCCGGCACCGGCTGAACGCTCAGTCGCCCTCGCGGCGTTCGCGGGTGGCCAGCAGGCGGCGCAGGGAGTCCAGGCGGGCGGGGTCGGCGTGGCCGCTGGTGACCCAGGTGTCCAGCGCGCAGTCCGGCTCGTCGTGGCCGCACGCGCGCGGACACTCCACGGTGCCCGGCTCCAGGTCGGGGAAGGCATGGATGACGCGGCCCGGATCGACGTGGTGCAGACCGAAGGAGCGCACGCCCGGGGTGTCGATGACCCAGCCGTCGCCGTCCGGCAGCGGCACCGCCAGCGCGGAGGTGGTGGTGTGCCGCCCGCGTCCGGTGACGGTGTTGACGTGGCCGGTGGCCCGGCTGCGCTCCGGCACCAGCGCGTTGACCAGCGTCGTCTTGCCCACCCCGGAGTGGCCGACGAACGCCGTGGTGTGCCCGGCCAGCAGGTCGCGCACGGCGGCCACCGGCTCGTCGTGCCGGGCGGCGACCGCGCGCACCCCCAGCGGCGCGTACCGCTGAAGCAGCGGCTCGGCCGGGGAGAGGTCGGCCTTGGTGAGGACGAGCAGCGGCTCCAGCCCGCCGTCGTAGGCGGCCACCAGGCAGCGGTCGATCAACCGTGGCCGGGGCTCGGGGTCAGCGAGCGCGGTGACGATGGCGAGCTGGTCCGCGTTGGCGACGACGACGCGCTCGTAGGGGTCGTCGTCGTCCGCGGTGCGGCGCAGCACCGAGGTGCGCTCCTCGACGCGGACGACGCGCGCGAGCGTGTCCTTCTCCCCGGAGAGGTCACCGACCACGGCGACCCGGTCGCCCACCACCACGCCCTTGCGGCCCAGCTCGCGGGCCTTCATAGCCAGCACGGTACGGCCCTCGACCAGCGTGGTGATCCGGCCTCGGTCCACGGTGAGGACGAAGCCTTCGGCCGCGTCGTCGTGCTTGGGGCGGTTGCGGGTGCGCGGGCGGCTGCCCCGGCGTCCGGGTCGGATGCGGATGTCGTCCTCGTCGGTGTGCTTGCCGTAGCGGCGCATGAGGACGCTCTCAGGACTCCGTGCCGAGCATGGCCTGCCACAGTTCGGGGAAGTCTGGCAGCGTCTTGGCCGTCGTCGCGACGTTCTCCACCTCCACGCCGGGCACGGCCAGGCCCAGCACGGCACCGGCGGTGGCCAGCCGGTGGTCGTCGTAGGTGTGGAAGACGCCGCGCTGGAGCGGGCGCGGGCGGATGCGCAGACCGTCGGCGGTCTCGGTGACGTCGCCGCCGAGGCCGTTGATCTCCTTGGTGAGCGCCGCCAGCCGGTCCGTCTCGTGCAGCCGCAGGTGGGCCACGCCGCGCAGCACCGACTCGGAGTCGGCGAGCGCCGCGACGGCGGCGATGCCGGGCGTCAGCTCGCCGACGTCGCCGAGATCGACGTCGATGCCGCGCACGCGGCCGGTGCCGGTGAGCGTCAGGCCACGCTCGTCCAGCTCGCAGCTGCCGCCCATGGCGGTGAAGATCTCCCGCAGCGCGTCACCCGGCTGGGTGGTCTGCCGTGGCCAGTCCGGGATGGTGACGCGGCCGCCGGTGATCAGGGCGGCGGCCAGGAAGGGCTGGGCGTTGGACAGGTCCGGCTCCACCACCAGATCCCGTCCCAGCAGGGCGCCGGGCGTCACCCGCCACACGTTCGGCTCGCCGCCGGCCTCCGGGGTGTCCACCTGCGCCCCGGCCGCGCGCAGCATGTCCACCGTCATCCGGATGTGCGGCATCGAGGGCAGCGTGGCACCGGTGTGGCGCACCTCCACGCCCTGGTTGAAGCGCGGCCCGGACAGCAGCAGGGCGCTGACGAACTGGCTGGAGGAGGAGGCGTCCACCTCCACCGGGCCGCCGGTCAGGGAGCCGCCGCCGTGCACGGTCAGCGGCAGCGCGCCGCGCCCGTCGTCGTCGATGCGGGCGCCCAGGCCGCGCAGCGCGTCGATGACGCCGTGCAGCGGGCGCTCGTGGGAGCGGGGGTCGCCGTCGAAGCGGACCGGTCCGTCGGCCAGCGCCGCGACCGGCGGCAGGAAGCGCATCACCGTGCCCGCGTTACCGACGTCCACCGCCGCCGGGCCGTGCAGCCCGGCCGGGATGACGCGCCACGCCTCACCGGTGCCGTCGGGGCCGACGCCCTCCTCGATGCCCACGCCCAGCGCCCGCAGCGCGTCGGCCATGAGCACGGTGTCGCGGGACCGCAGCGGCCGGCGCAGCCAGCCGGGCTCAAAGGCCAGCGCGGCGAGGACGAGCGCGCGGTTGGTGACCGACTTGGAACCGGGCACGGTGACGGTCGCGTCGATGGGTCCGGACGCGGTGGGAGCCGGCCAGTGGGCAGCGGTGGCGGTCATGGCTCTCACTGTAGTGCGTGGCCGCCCGCCACCGGATCGCGGCGGAAGGCGCCGCGAACGCCCGGTGCCGCCGCCCGCGCCGTGTGCGCGTCACAGCCCGAGCAGGCGGCTGCCGCCGCCGATCAGCGAGCACAGCGTGACGGCGTGGAAGAGCAGCAGCCAGCCCAGCGGCGGCACGTTGGTGAGCCGGTACAGCTGGTCCGCGTCGCTGTCCGGGGCCTCGCCCGTGCGCCGCTTGCGCTGGAGCTCGAAGACCGGCCGCACCCCGCCCAGCAGCAGGAACCACACCACCGCGTAGGCGAACAGCGCCTGCACCTCGGCGGGCGTCAGCCAGGAGACGAGGAGGAACGCCGCTCCGGTCACCACCACGCTGAGTACGCCGTAGGCGTTGCGCACCATCACCAGCAGCGCGAGCAGCAGTGCCGTCGCACCCCACAGCAGCGCCGTGATGTGCCCGGCCGCCAGCAGCCAGGCCCCGCCCAGACCCAGCAGCGAGGGCGCCGGATAGCCGGCGGCGGCGGTGAGGACCATGCCCACCCCGGTGGGTTTGCCGCGCGAGACGGTCAGCCCGGAGGTGTCGGAATGCAGCCTGATGCCGTCGAGTTGACGCCCGGTTACCAGGGCGGTCAGGCCGTGCCCGCCCTCGTGGGCGATCGTTATCGCGTTGCGGGCCAGCCGCCAGGGCGCGCGCAGCGCCACCACGGCGCACGCCAGCACGCCGGTCGCGATGATCAGCCACAGCCCGGGCCCCGGCTGGGTCCCGGTGACCCGGTCCCACACGTCGGTGATGTCGTCAGTGCCCATGCGTTCCTGCCGTTTGGGTGAGCGTACAACCATGGCATGCCGATGTGAGTCTGGGGTGAGAGAGGTGCGGGGCGCGAAGGGGTGCCCGTGCCGGTATGCACTTTTTGGGGCGGGTACGATGATCCGTCGACCATCAGTGTGCGCTTGGCCGGGAGCTGTCCGTGAGGGCCCGCAGCAGCCACTCAGGAAAGGTGTGACGTGAATATCGCGTTCTTGTTGTACAACGCGTACGGGATCGGGGGGACGATCCGGTCAACGGCCAACCTCAGCGCGGCCCTGGCGGCGGCGGGTCACTCGGTCCAGATCACGTCGGTGTACCGCTCCCGGGACGAACCACGCCTCAGCTTCGGCCGCGGAGTGAGGATCCACTCGCTCATCGACTGGCGCAAGAACTCTCCGGGATACGACGGCGCTCACCCCCACCAGGCCGAGGACAGCGTCCTGTGGGAGGACCACGGGGTGAGCAAGAGCGAGATCGCGCCGACCCGGCTGACGGACGAGCGGGTGGCCGCGTACCTGCGGGAGACCGACGCGGACGTGGTGATCGGCACCCGGCCCATCCTCAACGGCTACCTCGACCGCTACGGGGAGAACCGTTACCTGCGCCTGGGCCAGGAGCACGTCAGTCTCGCCACGCACAACGCCGAGCTGGCCGCCGACCAGAACGCGGCGCTCGCCAGCCTGGACGCCTTCGTCACCGTCTCCGAGGCGGACGCGCGGCACTACCGCGCGACCCTGCCCGAGGTGACCACGCGCATCCTGTGCATCCCCAACGCCGTGCCAGCGCCGGAGGTCAGGGCCTCCGACCAGTCCTCGAAGACCATCGTCGCCGCCGGCCGCCTCATCCCCATCAAGCGCTACGACCGCCTCATCCGGGCCTTCGCCAAGGTGGCGGCCGAGCGCCCCGACTGGAACCTGCGCCTGTACGGCCGGGGCCGCAAGAGCGAGGAGCTGCGGCAGCTGATCGAGGAGCTGGGCCTGTACAACCGGGCCCGGCTCATGGGGGCCGTCACGCCGATCGAGACCGAGTGGGCCAAGGGCGCCATCGCCGCCGTCTCCTCCGACAAGGAGTCCTTCGGCATGACGATCGTTGAGGCCATGCACTGCGGCGTGCCGGTGGTGGCCACCGACTGCCCCTACGGTCCCGGCGAGATCATCACGCACGGCGAGGACGGGCTGCTGGTGCCGCTGGAGGGCGGCGAGGACGCCTTCGCCGACGCTCTGATCCGGCTCATCGACGACGAGGAGCGCCGCCGGGAGATGGGGCGCGCGGCCCTGCGGACCGTCCGGCAGTACGAGCCCGCCACGATCGCCGAGCGCTACCTCAGCCTGATCGCGGAACTCGCCGCCGCCCGCGGAATGAGCCTGACGAGCGTTCCGCGCGAGCAGCCGGGGCAGCGCGAGCAGCCGAAGACGCTGGGGGAGCGGCTGCGGGCGGCGCTGCGCCGCAGACTGCGTCCGGGCCGCCGAGGGTCCGCCCCCACGGCCGGGGCAGCGAAGCCCCGGCCGCGCTGGGTGCCCCGCGCGCACGCGGAGGCCACCGGCGACGGCGGCCTTGCGGTGCGCATCGACGCCACGGGCATGCCGAACCGGGCGCACGAACTGGTGCTGCGGCTGCGTAACGACGAGGAGCGCCGCGCCGTCCGGGTGCCCCTGCCGGACAAGGCGCAGGCGGTCGGCGGGCGCGTCGAGACCGTCGTGGAACGCGCCGCGCACACCCTCGCCGAAGGCCGCTGGGACGCGTACGTGGTGCCCAGCGGCGGCCAGGGCCGGGGCCGCCGGGTCGCCGCCGACCTGGTGGAGACCGCCGCGCTGGTGACGCTGCCGCCGCAGCCGGGCGCCGGGGGCACCACGTCCTGGGTGCCCTACACGACCGCCGAGGGCAACCTCAGCCTGCGCACCTGGCTGCGGCCGCGGCATGCCGAGGTGGACCAGGTGGTGGTGGGGGAGGCCGCGGCGACCGTCACCGCGATCCTGTACGGCGTCGAGGTGGGGCCCGAGGCCGTTGTCGTCGCCGTCTCCCGCGAGAACGCGGCCCACGACGTGGAGGTGCCGGCCCAGACCCTGCCGGACGGCCGGCTGACCGCGACGGTGCCCTACGCCGAGCTGATGGCGCGGCGCACCGTGGAGCACGACCTGTGGGACCTGTGCCTGGTGGCGGCCCCCGGAGCCGGACGGGTCCCGCTGGCCCGGATCGGCGGAGACGTGGCCGACCGCCGCAAGTCCGACAAGTTCCCGCCGCTGGTGCTGGCCCACCCCGAGCGCGGCGCCACCCGCGTCGTGCCCTACCTCACGTTCCGGAGCGAACTGGCCCTCAGCGCCCGCGACCTGGCCGCGCGGGAGGACGAGGACTGAACCGCCGTACCCCCACCGCACCGGAACCCTGCCGCGCCGTACCGGCTGTCAGCGCGGCGTGGCAGGGTGGCACTCATGTGCGGTAGGTACGCGTCCAGCCGGAGCCCCGAGGACCTGGTGGGGCTGTTCGATGTGCACACGTGGGAGCCCAGGGAGACGCTGGCACCCGACTACAACGTGGCACCGACCAAAGACGTCTTCGCGGTGCTGGACCGGCCGCTGAAGGGGGAAGAGCGCACCGAGCCGGTGCGGCAACTGCGCGTGCTGCGCTGGGGTCTGGTGCCGTCGTGGGCGAAGTCGCCGGAGCTGGGCGTGAAGATGATCAACGCCCGGGCGGAGACGGCGCACGAGAAGGCCGCTTTCCGCCGCGCCTTCACCTCCCGGCGCTGCCTGCTCCCCGCCGACGGCTACTTCGAGTGGGTGACGGGCAAGGGCGAGCTGGACCTGGAGCAGCGGGGGCGCCGCAAGCGCGCCCGCAAGCAGCCCTACTTCGTCACGCCCGCCGACGGCTCGGTGATGGCGCTGGCCGGGCTGTACGAGTTCTGGCGCGATGGCACCCGTCCCGAGGGGGACCCGCGCGCCTGGTGGGTGACGTGCACGGTGCTCACCACCGAGGCCGAGACGGCCGCGCTGCCGGACGCGGGCGCGCACGGCGCGGACGGGCCGCGTTCGCTGGCCGACATCCACCCGCGCATGCCCATCGCGCTGCCCCCCGAGCGCTGGGACGCCTGGCTCGACCCGGCGCGCACGGACGAGGGCGAACTGCGCGACCTGCTCAGCGGCCTGCCCACCGGGCGGCACCGCGCGTACCCGGTCAGCACCGAGGTGAGCAACGTGCGCAACAACTCCCCGCAGCTGCTGCGGGAACTGGCGGAGCCGGAGGAGAAGACGCTGTTCTGACGCCGGGCCCGCCCGCGTTCTCTGGCAGCCTGACGTCCATGAGCAGCCCCACACCGCAGACCGTCCCCACCCCAGCCGGCGACGCCCGCGTCACCTGGCATTCCGCGCCCGGCGCCCGCGCCGTCCTCGCCCTCGGCCACGGCGCCGGCGGCGGCATCGAGGCCCGCGACCTGATGGCGCTGGCCGCCGCGCTGCCCGCGCACGGCGTCACCGTCGCCCTCGTCGAGCAGCCCTGGCGGGTGGCCGGACGCAAGGTGGCGCCCGCGCCGAAGACGCTGGACGCCGCCTGGCGGGCGCTGTGGCCCGCGCTCACCGCGCCCGGGGTGCCGGTGGTCGCCGGGGGGCGCAGCGCGGGGGCCCGGGTGGCCTGCCGCACCGCCGCCGAGCTGGGCGCCGCGGGCGTGCTCGCGCTGGCGTTCCCGCTGCACCCGCCGGGGCGGCCCGCCTCGTCGCGGGCGGCGGAGCTGGCGGGGGCCGGGGTGCCGGTCCGTGTCGTCCAGGGCGGCCGGGACCCCTTCGGGCGGCCCGGCGAGTTCCCGTCCGGCACTGACCTGGTGCCCGTACCGGACGCCGACCACGGCTTCGCCGTGCCCCAGCGCGCCGACACCACCCAGGAGGCGGCGCTGGCGGCGGTCGTGGCCGCCGTCACGCACTGGGTGCCACGCCTGGGGCTGGCGCGGGAATGAATGCGCGGGTGCGGCTGTTGTGCATCGGTGCCGGGGGCTGAACGCATGACGCACCGGCCGCACGAGCATACGGATGACGACACGACGCACACGCGTGACGAAAGGGAGCCGCCCCATGGGTTCTGTCGCCTGCCCGCAGCGTCCCCGGGCCATTGACGTGGACTGGGCCACGCTCGCGCTGGCCGGTGCCCGGACGATGGACGCGGCGGATGAGGTGCGATCCGGTCCGGGTCGTCTATCCTCCGGTTCGAGTGGGCCCGGCCCCGGGCCCACCGCCGCAACGCAGGAGGTGGGTCCGGTCACCGGCACCGAGGACAGTCAGCAGCGCGCATCGCGGGAGACCGACGCCGAGCGCACCGCACGCTTTGAGCGCGACGCCCTCGGCTACCTGGACCAGATGTACTCGGCCGCCCTGCGCATGACGCGCAACCCGGCCGACGCCGAAGACCTGGTGCAGGAGACGTACGCCAAGGCGTATGGCTCGTTCCACCAGTTCCGCGAGGGCACCAACCTCAAGGCGTGGCTCTACCGCATCCTGACCAACACGTTCATCAACTCCTACCGCAAGAAGCAGCGCGAACCGCAGCGCAGCGCGGCGGAGGAGATCGAGGACTGGCAGCTGGCCCGCGCCGAGTCGCACATGTCAACCGGCCTGCGCTCCGCGGAGTCGCAGGCGCTGGACCACCTGCCGGACACCGACGTGAAGGAGGCCCTGCAGGCGATCCCCGAGGAGTTCCGCATCGCGGTCTACCTCGCGGACGTCGAGGGGTTTGCCTACAAGGAGATCGCCGACATCATGGGGACGCCGATCGGCACCGTGATGTCACGGCTGCACCGAGGCCGCCGCCAGCTGCGCGGCATGCTGGAGGACTACGCCCGCGAGCGCGGGCTCGTCCCGGCAGGCGCGGCGGCCAATGCGGCCAGTTCCGGGGGGTTCGACGAGGCGCACGACCGGAAGGGCTCGGACTGATGAGCTGCGGAGAGCCGCACGAGACAGACTGCTCCGAGGTCCTGGACCACCTGTACGAATACCTGGACCAGGAGATGCCCGAAACAGACCGCGAAAAGCTCGCGGAGCACTTCGACGAGTGCTCGCCCTGCCTGGAGAAGTACGGGCTGGAGCAGGCGGTGAAGAAGCTGGTCAAGCGGTGCTGCGGGCACGACGACGTCCCCACGGACCTGCGTTCGAAGGTGATGGGGCGCATCGACCTCATCCGCGCGGGGGAGCAGGTGCCCGACCAGGCGGTGCTGGACACCTCCGGCTACTCCCACGGCGACCCGTCCGCACAGCCCGGGCAGGCCCCGGCCACCGCCGCCGCCCCCCCGCCGCCGTCCGCCGAGGAGCCCGGCGGCTCCGGCCCGGCGGCCTCCGTTCGCCGTACCGTCCGCTGAGCGGGCTCCCGCCACCGCCGCCCCGTTCAGCCCGGTCCCCATGCCACCGCCCCGCCCCCTGCCCGTCCGCCCCCGGGTCCCGTCGTGTCGCGCCCTGCGGGCGCCTGTCGCAAGCTGACCCTGTAAGGGGCTGGTACAGCCGCACGGAACGGTCCGGCACCCGGGTCTTGAGCACACCCGGGAGCGGGCATGGTTGGATGCGAGGGCAGAGCACGGTAAGCGGACCCCCAGGGCACCCCCACGCGCCGCAGACGGCGCGCTCGACCGGGTACACGCCACCATCGACAGGCGGGAATCAGGCGGGAGCATCGTGAGGATCTTCGGCAAGGCACGGCACCGGCCGTCCACCGACTGGCGGCTGGCCACCGATCGGGCCTTCACCCTGATCGGCGACGGACGGTACGAGGACGCCGGAGAGCTGCTGACGCGGGCCGCGGACCTGGAGCCATGGCGCTCGGAGTCCTGGTTCAACCTGGCGCTGCTGCACAAGTTCCGCCACGACTGGGAGCAGGCGCGCACTACCGGGCTGCGGGCCGTCGCCCTGCTGGAGCGCGCCGCCGGGGCTCCCGACTGGTGGAACGTCGGCATCGCCGCCACCGCCCTGCAGGACTGGCCGCTGGCCCGCCGCGCCTGGCAGGCGTACGGGCTGAAGGTGCCCACCGACGCCGCGGGCGGCACCGGCACGGGTGAGCCGCTGGGGATGCGGCTGGGCAGCGCCGCCGTCCGGCTGTCCCCGGAGGGCGAGTCCGAGGTGGTCTGGGGCCGTCGGCTGGACCCGGCCCGCATAGCCGTGCAGTCCATCCCGCTGCCGTCCTCCGGGCGCCGCTGGGGCGAGGTGGTCCTGCACGACGGCGTCCCGCACGGCGAGCGCACGGTCTCCGGCGGGTCGCGGCCCGCCGCCTTCCCCGTCTTCGACGAGATAGAACTCTGGGCGCCCTCGCCGGTGCCGACCTGGGTGGTGCTGCTGGAGGCCGCCACCGAGAGCGACCGCGAGGCGCTGGAACACCTGGCGGCCGAGGCGGGCTTCGCCGCCGAGGACTGGTCCTCCTCGGTGCGGCTGCTGTGCCGCTCCTGCTCGGAGTCCCGGATGCCCAGCGACGAGGGCGACGGCACCGCGCCCCGGCACGACCCGCACGATCACAGTGAACCCGGCCAGCCCGGGCCGCTGGGCCACATGACCGCGGGCGGCGGCCCGGACCAGGTGTGGACGCCCGAGCGGGAGTGCGGACTGGCCGCGCCCGCCTCGCTGGTCCGCGGCCTGCTGGACGGCTGGGTCGCCGACAGCCCCGACACCCGCGAGTGGCGGGATCTGGAAGAGGTCTGCTGACCCGCGCCCGTCTCCCGGCGCCTGGCCACCGGCCCCGGGCCGTCGCCGCCGCCCGGAGCCTTACCCTGTAGGGCGACCCCCAGCAGCAGTCGAGGAAGGCGTACGGCGGCATGGCCCAGCAGCAACAGACCGGTGAGGCGCGCACCGACGCGGCCGACGCGGAGTTCATCCTCGACACCGAGGACTGCGAGGCACGCGAGAGCGCGCACCGGGAGCGCGGCACCGCCCGCCCCATCACCGTGGTGGGCAACCCGGTGCTGCACCGCGAGTGCCGGGACGTCACCGAGTTCGGCCCCGAGCTGGCGGCCCTGGTGGACGACATGTTCGCCTCGCAGCGTGCCGCCGAGGGCGTCGGGCTCGCCGCCAACCAGATCGGCATCGACCTGAAGGTGTTCGTCTACGACTGTCCGGACGACGACGGTGTGCGGCACGTCGGCGTGGTGTGCAACCCGGTGCTGGAGGAACTGCCCGCCGAGCGCCGCGTGCTGGACGACAGCAACGAGGGCTGCCTGTCCGTCCCCGGCGCCTACTGCGAACTCGCCCGGCCCGACTACGCCGTCGTCACCGGCCAGGACACCGACGGCAAGCCGATCAGGGTGCGCGGCACCGGCTACTTCGCCCGCTGCCTCCAGCACGAGACGGACCACCTGTACGGGCGGCTGTACATCGACCGCCTGTCCAAGCGGGAGCGCAAGGACGTCCTGCGGCAGATGGCCGAGTCCACCCCGCGCTATGAGACGGTGCCAGGCCCCCAGTCTTGAGTTCCGTGCCCTAGCAGCAGCGGAAGCCCTCGCGGGGGTCCGCCTCGCGGGCGTCGGTGCGACGGCGTTCGAACGCGCGGCGGCTGAGCACCGGCGCCGCCTGGTCGTGGCGGCGGGCGTGTGCCACGTACCGGTCGTAGGCGGCCTCGCCCGTCGCCTCGCGCCACAGCCAGCGCACGCGGGCGGCGGCCGTGCGGAGTCGGCGGCCCCGCGTCACGACCGCACACCGGCTGACGGCTCGGGGCTCTCGCCGTCGCGCCCGGCGGTGAGAGCGGCCAGTTCCGCCTTCTCCTCCTTCGTCGGGATGAGCCCGGCCGGTGCGACCAGCTTCGAGCGCTCGTAGGGTGCCTCGTGCAGCGTGACCGTCTGCGGCGCGTGTACGGCCTTCCAGCACATCCGGCCCGCGTCCGCGATGACGATGATGATGAGCGCGGCGAACAGGGCGGCGAGCACACCGTCCACGGTGGAGTTGGTGACGACGGTGTGCATCTCGCCCATGGTGCTCGCCGGTGCCAGGACCTCGCCGCGTTCGATCGCCTCCTGGTAGACGCGGCGCTGGGTGAAGAAGCCCAGGGCCGGGTCGGAGGAGAAGATCTTCTGCCAGCTCGCCGTGAGCGTCACGGCGACGTCCCAGGCCAGCGGTACCGCTGTCACCCAGGCCCACTTCAGGCGTCCGGACTTCACCAGCAGCGTGGTGCACACCGCCAGCGCGACGGCCGCCAGCAGCTGGTTGGCGATGCCGAACAGCGGGAACAGCTGGTTGATGCCGCCGAGTGGGTCGTGCACCCCGACCCACAGGAAGTAGCTCCAGCCGCCCACCACCAGCGCGCTGGCCAGCCACACGCCGGGCTTCCAGCTGACGTCCTTCATCGGCTTGAAGACGTTGCCGAGGGTGTCCTGGAGCATGAAGCGGCCGACGCGGGTTCCGGCGTCCAGGGTGGTGAGGATGAACAGTGCCTCGAACATGATCGCGAAGTGATACCAGAACGCCTTCATGGCGGCGCCGCCGATCACCGCCGAGAAGATCTCGGACATGCCCAGGGCGAAGGTCGGCGCGCCACCGGTGCGGGAGAGCAGGCTCTCCTCCTCCACGGAGGCGGCCGCGGCGGCCAGCGTCTCCGGGGAGATGGAGAACCCGAGGTCGGCCACCGCCCGGGACGCCGACTCCACCGTCTCGCCGAGGACGCCGGCCGGGGAGTTGACCGCGAAGAACAGGCCCGGGTCGATGATGCAGGCGGTGATCATCGCCATCACGGCGACGAACGACTCCGTCAGCATCGCGCCGTAGCCGACCATGCGGACCTGTGTCTCCTTCTGGATCATCTTCGGCGTGGTGCCGGAGGAGACCAGGGCGTGGAAGCCGGAGAGCGCCCCGCAGGCGATGGTGATGAAGACGAACGGGAAGAGCGAACCGGCGAAGACGGGGCCGTCGCCGCGCGCGGCGAACTCGGTGACGGCGGGCATCTTCAGCGTCGGCAGCGCGATGACCACGCCGAGGGCGAGCAGCGCGATCGTGCCGACCTTCATGAACGTGGACAGGTAGTCGCGCGGCGCCAGCAGCATCCACACCGGCAGCACCGAGGCGACGAAGCCGTAGGCCGCCATCCACACCACCAGCGTGCCCGGCGCCAGGGTGAAGGCGTCGGCGTAGGCAGACTCCGCCACCCAGCCCCCCGCCACGATCGCGAGCAGCAGCAGCGCGACGCCGATGACGGACACCTCGGTCACCCGGCCAGGCCGCAGCACCCGCAGGTAGAAGCCCATGAACAGGGCGATCGGGATCGTCATCGCGATCGAGAACACGCCCCACGGGGAGTGCGCGAGGGCGTTGACGATCACCAGTGCCAGCACCGCGAGCAGGATGATCATGATGGCGAAGACGGCGACGAGCGCGGCGGCGCCGCCGAACGGCCCGATCTCATCGCGCGCCATCTGCCCCAGCGAGCGGCCGTTGCGCCGGGTGGAGAAGAACAGCGTGACCATGTCCTGCACAGCCCCGGCGAAGATGACGCCGACGATGATCCAGATCGTCCCGGGCAGATAGCCCATCTGCGCGGCGAGCACCGGGCCGACGAGGGGCCCCGCCCCGGCGACCGCGGCGAAGTGGTGCCCGAACAGCACGCGCCGGTCGGTGGGGTGGAAGTCGACGCCGTTGTCGAGCCGTTCGGCGGGGGTGGCGCGGGTCTTGTCCACCCGCAGGACGCGGTAGGCGATGAAGCGCGCGTAGAAGCGGTGGCCGATCGCGTAGCTGCCGAGTGCGGCGGCCACCATCCAGGCGGCGGAGACTTCCTCGCCCCGGGAGAGCGCGAGCACGGCCCAGCTGACGGCACCGACGAGGGCCACGGCCGTCCACACCGCGATCGTCTTCGGCGACGGGCCGCCGCGTCCCGTCCGGCCCCCGGTTCCGGCTGCTGCTGCGGGTTCGGTCATGCCCGACTCACTCCGTTCCTGCAGGTGGTTGCTCTGCCGCGCGGAGGAAATCTAGGTCAGCGGTGCGGTGGGCGTCACTTGGTGTCAAGAACGCGGGAGGCCGAACGGTCGAGTTCTGCGGTGAACGGCCGTGGGCGGGCGCCCGGGGTCAGTCCGCCGGGCGGCGGAGGCGGGCTACGAACTTGTAGCGGTCGCCACGGTAGACGGAACGGACCCACTCGACGGGCTCGCCGTCGCGGTCGTAGGAGTGGCGGGAGAGCATCAGCATCGGCAGGCCGACGTCGGTACCGAGCAGGCCCGCCTCACGGGGCGAGGCGAGCGCGGTCTCGATCGTCTCCTCGGCCTCCGCCAGCTGGACGTCGTAGACCTCCGACAGCGCCGTGTAGAGCGAGGCGTACTTCATCAGGCTGCGCCGCAGCGCCGGGAAGCGCTTCTGGGACAGGTGCGTGGTCTCGATGGCCATCGGCTCGCCGCTGGCCAGCCGCAGCCGCTCGATGCGCAGCACGCGCCCGCCCGCTGGCACGTCCAGCAGACCGGCCAGCCGGTCGTCGGCGGTAACGTAGCCGATGTCGAGCAGCTGGGACGTCGGCTCCAGCCCCTGCGCGCGCATGTCCTCGGTGTAGGAGGTCAGCTGCAGCGCCTGCGAGACCTTCGGCTTGGCGACGAAGGTGCCCTTGCCCTGGATGCGTTCGAGCCGTCCCTCGACGACCAGCTCCTGCAGCGCCTGCCGCACGGTGGTGCGCGAGGTGTCGAACTCGGTGGCCAGCGTGCGCTCCGGCGGCACGGGGGTACCGGGGGGCATGGTTTCGGTCATCTCCAGCAGGTGGCGCTTGAGACGGTAATACTTGGGTACACGCGCCGTCCGCGACGCGGCCCCGCCCGAGCCGTTGTCGCTGACACCCTCGGGTGTGCTCACGTGTCGTCCTGCTGCCGTCACCGGCTTCCTCCGACTCCCTTAGCGTGACCTGTCCGGCCGACCGGCTGGGCACTTTCGGCCCCACATCCTGGCACGGGGCGCGCGGGCGGCTGCCGTCCGGTACAGATGTCGGTCCGGTAACGGACGGGGCCGCCCCTCTTATACACCCTTGACACCCCTATAGGTCTAGGCCAAGCTGCGGGAACTGGTCTAAACCATTAAAGGCCAATCCCAGTCCCACGGGCACTACTTCGCACGTATGTCCTCGCGGTGGGCGGGAGGTTTCTGCATCCCGAGGAGGGTGACGTGAGGCGCAAGCTCATAGCGGCCATCGGTGTGGCGGCGATGATGGGAGTCGCGGCGTGCGGTTCCGGCGGCGAGGACACGCTGAGTACCGACGGTGACCAGAAGCTCACCGTGTGGGTAATGGACGGCTCCGCTCCCGAGGAGTGGGTCACCGAGCTCAACAAGGAGTTCGAGGCGGCCCACGAGGGCGTGACCGTGGACGTCCAGGAACAGCAGTGGAACGGCATCCAGGAGAGGATCACCACCTCGCTGTCCGAGGACGCGCCGCCGGACATCCTGGAACTCGGCAACACCCAGACCGCCGGTTACGCGGTCACCGGCGGCCTGGCCGACCTCACCGGCCTGAAGGACGAGCTGGGCTATGACAGCTGGAACGAGGGCATGCTGCCCTCGGCCGAGCTGGACGGCAAGCTCTACGCCGCCCCGTGGTACGCGGCCAACCGCGCCGTGATCTACGACAAGAGCATCTTCGAGGACGCCGGGGTCGAGGTGCCCCAGACCCGCGAGGAGTGGGTCGAGGGGCTGCGGAAGATCGACGAGAAGACCGACGCCCAGCCCATCTACCTGCCGGGCCAGAGCTGGTACGTCTACGCCGGTTTCCTGTGGGACGAGGGCGGGAAGCTCGCGGTGGAGGACGGCGACCAGTGGAAGGGCACGCTGGCCACCCCGGAGGGCGAGGCGGCCATGAACTTCTACGAGGAGCTGCAGTCCTTCTCCACCGCGCCCAAGGACACCGACGAGGCCACCCCGCAGCAGTCCACCGACATCGTGCCCAAGGGTGACGTCGCCTCCTGGATCGGGCTCGGCTGGGAAGCGGGCGGCGCCATCGCCGCGATCGAGGAGGCCGGCGGCGAGGCCGACTTCGGCTACTTCCCGATCCCCGGCAAGACCGCCGACCAGCCCGGCCACGTCTTCTTCGGCGGCTCCAACCTCGCCGTCTCCGAGCGGTCCCAGAACAAGGAGCTGGCGCAGGAGTGGCTGAAGCTGGCCACCTCCGAGAAGTGGATGAAGAAGTACGCCGAGGCCACCGGCGGCGCGCTGCTGCCCAACTCGGAGGCCGCGCAGGTCACCCCGGAACCCGGCTCGTTCGCCGAGGCCATGGTCAAGGCAGCCGACGTCGGCCGCATCACCCCCGTCACCCCGGGCTGGGCCAACGTCGAGACCGACCCGAACCCGATCAAGCAGTACCTGACCAACGCGCTGAACGGAACGGACCCGCAGAAAGCCGGTGACCAGGCCGACGAGGTCATCACCGAGCGCATCAACCAGGGCTGAGCCCCCGGGCGTGCCCGCCCCGGCCCGCGTCACCAGGGCCGGGGCGGGCCCCGCCACCCCCGCCGGTACGGCACCGGCCCGTGGCCGTGCCGTACGGCTCGGCGAAGGCTCGACGAAGGTCCGAGGAAGAAGACCATGACCGTGCAGACCACCGAGGGCGCGACCCCGGTCCCCAAGGAGCCGCCGCCCAGCGGCCCGGACTTCCGCCCCCCGGCGCCGGCCGCCCCCCACGGCAGACGGTCCCTGCCCACCGGCTGGCTGCCGTACCTGCTGATCGCCCCCGCCGTGTTCGCGCTGGCGGTGTTCCTGGGCTATCCGCTGGTCCGCAACGTGCTGGTCTCCTTCCAGCAGCTCGGCCGGACCGAGATGATCTCCCGGGCCACCGTGTGGACCGGCTTCGACAACTACCTCGAACTCCTCCGCGACGACGCCTTCTGGGCCGTCGTCGTGCGCACCTTCGTCTTCATGGCGGTCAACGTCGCACTGATCATGGTGTGCGGCACCCTCATCGGGCTGCTGCTGAACCGGCTCGGCAAGAAGATGCGGCTGGTGCTCTCGCTGTCCCTGGTGATGGCCTGGGCCATGCCGATCGTCGCCTCCGCGACCGTCTTCCGCTGGCTGTTCGACACCCAGTTCGGCGTCATGAACTGGGTGATGCGCAGCCTCGGCTTCGCCGGGTACGAGCAGCACAACTGGTTCGAGACCGGCTTCTCGACGCTGGCCATCGTCACGCTGCTCGTCGTCTGGGCGTCCATCCCGTTCGTCGCGCTGAACATGTACGCCGGTCTGACGATGATCAGCGGAGAGCTGTACGAGGCCGCGCGCATGGACGGCGCCTCGAACTGGCGGATCTTCCGCTCGGTGGTCTTCCCGCTGCTCAAGCCGTTCTTCCTGATCACCACGTTCCTGGAGATCATCTGGGTCTTCAAGGCGTTCGCGCAGATCTACGCCCTCAACCAGGGCGGCCCGAACCGCGCATCCGAGACGCTGCCGGTCTTCGCCTACGTCGAGGGCATGAGCCAGATGCAGTTCGGCATCGCGGCCGCCGCGTCCGTGCTGACGATCCTCGCCTTGCTGATCGCGATGTCGTTCTACTTCCGCCTGATCCTCAAGCAGGAGGACGAGCAGTGAGCAACACCACCCTGGCCGGACCGGCCGGCGCGCCGAACGCCGTCGCACCCCGCCCCCCGCGCGCCCCCGACCGTGCCGCGAGCCGGGCCAGACGCCGCCGCACGCTCGGGCGGATCTGGCCGAACGTCCTCGCCCTCGCGCTCGTCGCGTTCTTCGTCTTCCCCGTCTACTGGATGTTCTCCACGTCCTTCAAACCGGCGGCCGAGGTCCTGACCAAGACGCCCACCTTCCTCTTCACGCCCACCTTCGAGCACTACGGCACAGCCACCGAGGTCGAGCTGTTCTGGACGTTCGTGCGCAACAGCGTGACCGCCACCGTGGGCGCGGTGCTCATCGCGCTCGCGGTGGCCCTCGCGGCGAGCTTCGCCATCGTCCGGATGAAGTTCAAGGGCCGCAAGGGGCTCGTGCTCGCGGTGATGATGGCCCAGCTCGCGCCCTGGGAAGTCATGGTCATCGTGATGTACCTGATCGCCCGGGACGCGCAGGTGCTCAACAGCATCGGCTTTTTGACCCTCATCTACTTCGTCATGGTCCTGCCCTTCACCATCTGGACACTGCGAGGCTTCATCGCCGCCGTGCCCAAGGAACTGGAGGAGGCGGCCATGATCGACGGCTGCACCCGCACCCAGGCGTTCTTCCGGGTGATCTTCCCGCTGCTCGCGCCGGGCCTGATGTCCACCTCGCTGTTCGGGTTCATCACCGCGTGGAACGAGTTCGCCATGGTGCTGGTCCTCAACAAGGAGCCCGAGGCGTACACGCTCCCGCTGTGGCTGACCCAGTTCCAGTCCGCCTTCGGCAACGACTGGGGCGCCACCATGGCCGCCTCCTCGCTCTTCGCGATCCCCGTCCTGCTGCTGTTCCTCTTCCTCCAGCGTCGTGCCGTCGGCGGCCTCAGCGCCGGCGCGGTGAAGGGATGACGTAACCGATGACCACGCTCGCGCACGAGTCCGGCACGCTGGTGCGGGACGCCCTGGCCGTGCTCCAGCCCGGCTTCACCGGCACCGCCGCCCCCGCGTGGCTGCTGCGCCAGCTCGACCAGGGGCTGACGTCCGTCGGCCTGTTCGGGCGCAACATCGCCTCCGCTGACCAGCTCGCCGCGCTCACCGCAGAACTGCGCGTGGTACGGCCCGGCGTGCTGGTCGCCGTCGATGAGGAGGGCGGCGACGTCACCCGGCTGGAGGCGCGCACCGGCTCCTCCTTCCCCGGCAACCTGGCGCTCGGCACCATCGACGACCCCACGCTCACCCGCGCCGTCGCCCGCGAGCTGGGCCGGCGGCTGGCCGCGTGCGGCGTCAACCTCAACTGGGCGCCGTCCGCCGACGTCAACTCCAACCCGGCCAACCCCGTGATCGGGGTGCGCTCCTTCGGCCCCGAACCCGAGCGCGTCGCCCGGCACACCGCCGCCTACGTCGAGGGCCTTCAGGCCGCCGGGGTGGCCGCCTGCACCAAGCACTTCCCCGGGCACGGCGACACCTGCGTTGACTCCCACCACGCGCTGCCGCGCATCGACGTCGATCTCGACACCCTCGCCGCGCGCGAACTCGTCCCGTTCCGCGCGGCGGTCGCGGCCGGGAGCAAGGTCGTCATGAGCGCGCACATCCTGCTGCCCGCGCTCGACGCGAAGCTGCCTGCCACGCTCAGCCCCGCCGCCCTCACCGGCCTGCTGCGGGCACCCGTCGCCGCGGGCGGGCTCGGCTTCGACGGGCTGATCGTCACCGACGCCGTGGAGATGAAGGCCATCGCGCAGACCCACGGCATCGAGCGCGGCGCGGTGCTGGGCATCGCGGCCGGGGCGGACGCCGTGTGCGTCGGCGGCGGCCTCGCGGACGAGGACACCGTGCTGCGGCTGCGCGACGCGCTGGTACGGGCGGTGCGCGACGGCGAGCTGTCCGCCGAGCGGCTGGGCGACGCCGCCGAGCGGGTCCGCGCGCTGGCCCGCTGGACGGCTGAGCAGGCCGACGCGGTGCGCGGCGCCCCGGGAGACGAGGGCGTCGGCCTGGCCGCCGCCCGCCGCGCCCTGCGCGTCACCCCGGCCGACGGGTCCTACCAGCCGCCTGCCACGCCGCCGTACGTGGCCGCCCTCACCCCGGTGGCGAACATCGCCGTCGGCGACGAGACACCCTGGGGCGTGGGCGCCGAACTGGCCCGCCTGCTGCCCGGCACCACCACCGGCTCCTTTGGCCGCACCGACGCCGAGACGGACGGCGCCGCCGCCCTGAGCGCGCGGGTGCTCGCCGAGGCGGGGGACCGTAGGATCGTCGCCGTGGTCCGCGACGTGCACCGGCACCCGTGGATGGCCGCCGCGCTGGACGCCCTGCTCGCCGCCCGCCCGGACACCGTGGTGGTGGAGATGGGGCTGCCGCAGGCGCCGCCCGCCGGGTCGCCGCACATCGCGACCCACGGTGCCGCACGCGTCTGCGGCCGAGCCGCGGCCGAAGTCATCGCCGGCCGGCGTACCGACGGCTGAGCGCAGCCCTAGCACACCCGTATCCTGGAGGCCCCCAGCATGACCGCCCCGACCGGTCAGATCATGTCCGGCGAGATGGCTGAACAGCCCGCCGTCTGGCGCCGCATCCTCGCCGAGGGTGCGCCGCGCATCCGTGAGGTCGCCGAGCAGATCGCCGCGCGGCAGCCGCGCTTCGTCCTGCTCACCGCGCGCGGCACCTCCGACAACGCGGCGCTGTACGCCAAGTACCTGATCGAGGTGCTGCTGGGCAAGCCGTGTGGCCTGACGTCGATGTCCACGACGACGGCCTACCACGCGCGGCAGGACCTGACCGACTGCCTGGTCATCACCGTCAGCCAGTCCGGCGGCTCCCCGGACCTGGTCGCCTCCACCCAGGCGGCGCGCGAGGCCGGTGCCCTCACCCTCGCCGTCACCAACAACGCCGACTCGCCGCTCGCGGAGGTCAGCGAATACCACATCGACGTGCTGGCCGGGCCGGAGAAGGCGCTGCCCGCGACGAAGACCTACACCGCGGAGCTGCTCGCGCTGTACCTGTTCGTCGACGGACTGCGCGGCGGCAACGGCGCCGACGAGGCGAAGGCGCTGCCGGAGCTGGCCGAGCAGATCCTCGCCCGGTCCGGTGAGGTGCGCGCGCTGGCGGGCCGCTACCGGTTCGCCGAGCGCATGGTGCTGACCTCGCGCGGCTACGGCTATCCGACGGCCAAGGAAGCCGCGCTCAAGCTCATGGAGACGAGTTACATTCCAGCGCTGTCCTACTCGGGCGCGGACCTGCTGCACGGGCCGCTGGCCATGGTGGACAACGTCTCGCCGGTCATCGCCATCGTCACCGCGGGCAAGGGCGGCGAGGCGCTACAGCCGGTGCTGGACCGGCTGCGCGACCGGGGCGCGGACCTGGTCGTCATCGGCCCGCGCGCGCAGGTCGAGGCGGCGTCGGCCGGGTTCGTGCTGCCCGTCGACGGGCTCGCGGAGGAACTGCAGCCGATCCTGGAGATCATCCCGCTGCAGCTGCTGGCCTACGAGGTGACGATCGCCCGTGGCCAGAACCCCGACGCGCCCCGGGCGCTGGCCAAGGTGACCGAGACCCGCTAGTGCCGTGTCCGTCATGGAGGTACGCCGGCTTCCGTCCTCCCCGCACAGGAGGGCGGAATGCGAGATCCCGGGCGCTTGCCGCCTCGGCGGCGCCGGGGTCTCCGCCTCGCTCCGGGCTGCGGTGCCGGGTGGGCTGAGGGTCCCGCCCAGGCGCCGCGGCCCGTAGTGTGTCCCGTGCGTCCGGGCCCTGACCAGGCCGGTGAGCCCGCGCCCGCCCCGGGATACGCTCACGGCGTGCCCTCCATGAACGACCTCGTACGCCAGCACACCGCCCTCGGCGAGGCAGACCTCGACTGGCTGCACCTGCTGGTCTCCGAATGGCAGCTGCTGTCGGACCTCTCCTTCGCCGACCTGGTGCTGTGGGTGCCCACGCGGGACGGCACGCGGTACGTCTCCGTCGCCCAGATGCGCCCGAACACCGGCCCGACGTCCTACCAGGACGACATGGTGGGCCACCTCGTGCCGCGCGGGCGCCGCCCGCTGCTGGACTCCGCGCTGGACGAGGGCCGCATCGTCCGCGAGGGCGACCCGGAGTGGCGCGAGGAGGTGCCGGTGCGCGTCGAGTCGATTCCGGTGTGGCGGGAGGGCCGGGTCCTGGGCGTCATCGCGCGCAACACCAACCTGCTGACCGTCCGCACGCCGAGCCGGCTGGAGCTGACGTACCTCCAGAGCGCGTCGGACCTGGCGCAGATGATCGCCGCGGGCGCGTTCCCCTTCCCCGGGCAGCAGGGCGACATGGACGTCTCCCCGCGCGTCGGCGACGGGCTGATCCGGCTGGACGCCGAGGGACATGTGCAGTACGCCAGCCCCAACGCCCTGTCCGCCTACCACCGCCTGGGCCTGGCCGCTGACCTGGTCGGCCTGCACCTGGGGCAGACGACGGCCGACCTGGCGCCGGCCCGCGGCGCGGTGGACGAGTCGCTGGTGAAACTGGCCAGCGGGTGGGCGCCGCGCGAGGCGGAGATCGAGGGCGACGCGTGTGTGGTGCAACTGCGCGCCATCCCGCTCAAGCCCAAAGGTACGCGCATCGGCTCGCTCGTCCTGCTGCGTGACGTCACCGAAGTGCGCCGCCGGGAGCGGGAACTGATCACCAAGGACGCCACCATCCGGGAGATCCACCACCGGGTGAAGAACAACTTGCAGACGGTCGCGGCGCTGCTGCGGCTCCAGGCCCGGCGCATCGGCGCGAGCGGTGACAACCGGGCGCGCGAGGCGCTGGAGGAGGCGGTGCGCCGGGTCGGCTCGATCGCGATCGTGCACGAGACGCTCTCCCAGAACCTGGACGAGCGGGTGGACTTCGACGAGATCGCCGATCGGGTGCTGGCGATGGTCGCCGAGATCGCGCCCGGCAAGGTGACCGGCCGCCGCACCGGCCGCTTCGGCATCCTGCCCGCCGAGGTGGCCACTCCGCTGTCGATGGTGCTGACCGAGGTGCTGCAAAACGCGCTGGAGCACGGGTACGGGCCGGGGGAGCACGGTGCGCTGGAAGTCGGCGCGGTGCGCGGACCGGATGGGGGCGAGCCACGCCTGCTGGTCACCGTCCAGGACGACGGGCGCGGGCTGCCCGAGGGCTTCGACGTGCGCACCTCCGGCAACCTGGGATTGCAGATCGTGCGCACGCTGGTGGAAGGCGAGTTGGGGGGCACGTTCGACATGGTGCCGGCGGGGGAGCGGGGCACCCGGGTGCTGTTCGACCTGCCGGTACCGGGGGAGAAGCGGTAACCCGTTCCCGGCGCGGGCAGGCTCGCCTGGCCAGTGGGTCCCGGTGCGCGGGGGGCGGACGGGTGGAGCCAGGGGCGCGCGGGCGCGCGCCGGGTGGCACGGGGGCGCCCGCACCGGGGCACGGTGTGGGTCCGGAATGCGTCGAGCCCCGCGCCGGTCCGGAGGAACTCCGGTCGGTACGGGGCTCGTGCGACGTGCTGCGTGCTAGCGGCGGTGGGTAACCGGCACTGCGTGCTGCGGCTCGGGGCAGCGGGCGGCCCGGGCGTGCGTCAGGCGGTGGCCTTACGCGCGCGGTTGCGGGCTGCGCGGCGCTTCATCGCGCGACGCTCGTCCTCGCTGAGGCCGCCCCAGACACCGGAGTCCTGGCCGGACTCCAGGGCCCACTGCAGGCACTGCTCCTGAACGGGGCAGCGACGGCAGACGGCCTTGGCTTCCTCGATCTGCAGCAGCGCAGGACCGGTGTTGCCGATGGGGAAGAAGAGCTCGGGGTCTTCCTCGCGGCAAACGGCGTTGTGACGCCAGTCCATGGCTGCTCCATCTCCTACGCGGTGTACGTGGCTTGTGAATGTGAACGCTTTCACGAATCCTCCGGCAACGGAAGGGCCGACCAGCGGATGTGATGCGGGTCCCATATGTTGAGGGAGGGGATTCGGGCGGTTCCGGGAGCCCGCTGTGCAGCGGCTGTCCCGATCGCCAGGAAGAGACTCGCAAACCTCAGCGGTGGATACAACCCCTTCCGGCAATCTTTTTTTGATTCCTTGGTGTCGCTTGGCTCACAGCCGTACTTCTAGTGGGTGGATGCTGGTCTAAACGTTCGAGTGGAAGGACTTTCGACCCTTCTACTTACACAATCACACGCAGTGCACGGCGAACGCCTGTGAAGCTGACGCTGTTGCGCAGCCCCAGGTGGTCACCGTCCATCTGAAACGGCAGCGGCACCTGCGAATGCAAGGTGAAGGCCACCACATCGTGCAGTGACACGACATGCTTGCCGCGTGGTCCGCGCTCCGGCGAGGACGTCAGCAGCTGGGTGCCGTAGCGGGTCACCGCTCCCGGCGAGAGCCGGGCGAGCCCCAGCACGTCGAGTGCCGTGTCGAACGACGCGGCCGGCGCCGCGTACACCGGTTTGTTGCCCAGAAACGTCCACGGTGAGGTGTTGCAGACTATGGACGCCACCAGCTCTTCGACTGGTTCCCCGCCCGGCTGTTCCAAAACGATGGTTCCGCGCCTGCGGTGTGGATCACCCAGCAACTGCCGGAGTACCTGGCGCATGTAGAGGGCGTGCGTGGAGCGTTTGCCGCGCTCGCGCTGCTGCTCCACACGCCCCACCACGCCCGCGTCGAAGCCGAAACCGGCACAGAAGGTGAACCAGCGGCCCGGGACCTCGGCGTCCTCGGTGTCCGGGGTGCCGCCCGCGAAACCGAGACCGACGGTGCGGCTGTTCCCGGACTCCAGCGCGTTCAGCAAGGCGCCCGTCGCCTCCACGGCGTCATTCGGCAGGCCGAGCGCGCGGGCGAAGACGTTGGTGGAGCCGCCGGGCACGACGGCGAGACTCGGCAGGCCCTCCGGGTCCGGCCCATGGTGCAGCAGGCCGTTGGCCACCTCGTTGACTGTGCCGTCGCCGCCGAGCGCGATCACGAGTTCCACCTGGCCGTCTTCGGCGGCCTGCCGGGCGAGGTCCCGGGCGTGACCCCGGTGCGTGGTGCTGACGACGTCGAGCTTGAGATCGCTGGCCAGGGCGTGGGTCAGCACATCGCGGGTGCGCGCGCTGGTGCTGGTCGCCTTCGGGTTCACCACGAGGAGTGCGCGCATGCTGTGCAGGTTACCGACTCCCGGTAACGACCCCGCCCCCGAGCCGGGGGCAGCACCCCGGGGGAGAGCAGGAGGCACCGTTAGGCTGGCGGGGTGAGTGAAGTACGGGAGAGTGGGGAACGGCCGACGCGGGTGGGTGTGGCCGCCGGGCTGGTCGCGGCCGAAGGCGTCACCGTGGCGGGATTCGGCGTCAGCATGCTCGTGCTGACGGTCACCGGCTCACCGGACGGCCTCACGCAGGCGCTGACCGGGGCCGTCACCGTGCTCGTGCTCGCCCTGCTGCCGCTGATCACCGCGCGCGGGCTGTGGCGGCTGCGCCGCTGGAGCCGGGGGCCCGCGATCTTCACGCAACTGCTGGCGCTGCCCGTCGGCTGGCAGATGGCGTCCGGCACCGGCGCCTGGGTGCCGGGCGGGCTGGCCGTCGCTGCGGTCGCCATCGCGGTGCTGGTGTGCCTGTTCCACGCCAAGGCCGCCGCCGCGCTCGGGGTAGCGACGGGCCGCCGGGCCGCCTGACGGTCGCGGCGCGCGCTCAGTCCTCCACGAGCAGCTTGTCCCGGAGCTGGGCCAGCGTGCGGGCCAGCAGGCGGGAAACGTGCATCTGCGAGATCCCGACCTCCTGCGCGATCTGGGACTGGGTCATGTTGCCGAAGAAGCGCAGCAGCAGGATCTTCTTCTCCCGTGGCGGCAGCTGCTCCAGCAGCGGCTTGAGCGACTCCCGGTACTCCACGCCCTCCAGCGCGTCGTCCTCGGCGCCGAGGGTGTCGGCGACGGCGGGGGACTCGTCGTCGGTGTCGGGCACGTCCAGCGACAGTGTGCTGTAGGCGTTGGCGGACTCCAGGCCCTCCAGCACGTCTTCCTCGGAGATCGACAGCCGCTGCGCCAGCTCGTGCACGGTCGGTGCGCGGCCGTGTTGCTGGGACAGCTCCGCCGTCGCCGTGGACAGCGAAAGACGCAGCTCCTGGAGCCGGCGCGGGACGCGCACGGCCCAGCCCTTGTCCCGGAAGTGCCGCTTGATCTCGCCGACGACCGTGGGCGTGGCGTAGGTGGAGAACTCCACGCCGCGGTCGGGGTCGAACCGGTCCACCGACTTGATCAGCCCGATGGTGGCCACTTGCGTGAGGTCGTCCAGCGGCTCGCCGCGGTTGCGGAACCGGCGGGCCAGGTGCTCGACGAGCGGCAGGTGCATGCGCACCAGCGTGTCGCGCAGCCGCGCCCGCTCGGGTGCGTCGTCGGGCAGGTCGCGCAGGCGCACGAACAGCTCGCGCGCCCCGGCCCGCTCCTGCGCCTGGGCGGGTGGTCTGGCCGCCGGGCCGTGCCCGTTAGCGCGTTCTGCCGCCGCGTGCCCCTCTGCCACAGGGCCGTCCGCCGCGTGCCCTTCCGTCCCAGCGCCGTCCGCCGCGTGCCCGGCCGTCACCGGACCGGCCGCCACCGGACCGGCCGCCCCGGGCTCCACCGGGGCGTGCTCACGGGTTTGCCCGGGTTCTCCGGGCTGACCGCGCCCGGGTTCCGCGCCCGCCACCCCCGCCGTGGCCCCGCGCCGCGGCTGCTCCGCGGGCTGGCCGGGGTCGGCCGGGTGTGGCCGGGCCTGCTGTTCGGGGATCGCCGTATCCGCCGCCATGTCATGACGGCCGACCGGCGCGTTTGACTCCAGGTCGTTCATACCGGCCCCCTCATCCCGGGCCGGCCCGTGGGGATCGGTCACGATGCCCCGGGACCGGCGCCGCGCTTCTTGTGCAGGCTGATGCTGACCGTGCGATCCTCGGCGACTGCCGAGTCCACTTCGCCGGCCAGCGCGGAGAGCACCGTCCAGGCGAAGGTGTCGCGCTCGGGGGCGCGACCGTCCGTCGTGGGGGCCGCGACCGTCACTCTCAGTGAGTCTCCGACCAGGCTGAAGACGCAGCTGAGGACGGACCCCGGAACCGCTTGCTGGAGGAGGATCGCGCACGCCTCATCCACGGCGATGCGCAGGTCCTCGATCTCGTCGAGGGTGAAATCCAGCCGGGCCGCGAGCCCGGCGGTGGCCGTCCGCAGCACGGACAGGTAGGCACCCGCCGCGGGCAGCCGGACCTCGACGAAGTCCTGCTCCGCACCTACGATCTGGGACACCCTCACCTCCATGGTGATGCACACTGGTTGGGCTGCCACGCCCGCTGCCGGGTGCCCCCGGGGGCCGGGGACGCCTGACGGGCGCGAGCTGATGGTTCCGCCTGCGACGCTATCGCGATCCGTGGCATGCTGTCCCCAGGATGCCTGCGCGCCGCCCCACACCACTGACGTAACCCATCGTAAACACATGGGTACTGTCTGTGGCTAGGGGGGAGGCGGTATCAATTCCGGGAAAATTACGCTGCGTTGCTGTCAGGGTAGCGCTCGGCGTGGCTGGCGGCGTGGCGGTCGGCCAGGACGCCAGCCGTGTGGGCCCGCGCCAGGGTGCGCAGCGGGTCGCCGGTCAGCCGGAACACGGTCCATTCGTCCAGAGGCTCGGCGCCCGGCGAGCGGTAGAAGCCGATCGACGGCTCGTGCACGTCGGCGGGGGTGGCGGCTCGGATCATGGGGCAAAGGTTAACCGGACGGCGCCCGGCACCGGACCACGCGATCACACAGTGGACGCGGGTGCTACCCGGTGATCACGGCGGCGACGGTGGTACCGGGGGCGAAGGCTCCCTCACGGGCCAGCATGGTGAGGCCGAACAGCAGCTTGGCCACGTACACCCGGTCCACCGCCAGGGCGTGCCGCTGCTCGAAGTCCGCCGCGAAACGCTCCAGCTCCGGCGGGACGCGGGCGTACCCGCCGCCGTGAAAGCGCTCCTCCAGCCACCAGGAGCCGCGCGGCCCGCCGAACGCCTCCTGGTGCAGCCGGGTCACCTCGGCGCCGAGGAAGCCGCCTGCCAGCACGGGAAAGCCGATCACCGGCGGCCCGCCCGCCGCGAGGCCCGCCAGCGTTCCGCCGGTGCCCACGGCCACGGCGGCGACGTCCGCCCGCCCGGCCAGTTCCCGGCCCAGCCCCGCACAGCCGTACACGGCGCGGGCGTTGCTGCCGCCCTCGGGGAGGACGTAGCAGTCGCCGAACCGCTCGCGCAGGCCGGCCAGGTACCGCGGCTCCGCCCGGCGCCGGTACGCGGCCCGGGTGACGAAGTGCAGCCGCATGCCGTCGGCGCGGCAGCGGGCCAGGGAGGCGTTGAGCGGGCGGTCGGCCAGCTCATGGCCCCGGACGACGCCGATGGTGGCCAGGCCCAGCAGGCGTCCGGCCGCGGCGGTGGCGCGCAGGTGGTTGGAGTAGGCCCCGCCGAACGTCAGCAGGGTGGCGTGCCCGGCGTCCCGGGCCGCCAGCAGGTTCGGCACGAGCTTGCGCCACTTGTTGCCGGGCAGCGCGGAGTGCAGCAGGTCGTCCCGCTTGAGCAGCAGCCGCAGCCCGTGCGCGGTGAACCGCTCGTCGGCGCACTCGGTCAGTGGTGAGGGCAGCCGGGCGGTGAGCGCGGGCGGGAGCGGAGAGGTCACGCCGTCATTGTCGCCGGTCGCGCACTGCGCCGGTCGTGCCCGGCTGGGGTGCGCACCGGGGCGGCGGCCGGGGCGGCAGCCGGGCAGGCGTCAGGTCAGGCGCTTGCGGATGCGCGCGCGCATCGCGTCCATGGTGAAGCCCACTGGGTCGATCTTGTGGTGCGTCCACTCGCGGTGTCCGATCACCGACCACTCGTTCCAGCGGTGGCGGCGGCACACGGCCGCCGCCACGCGTTCGATGGCCTCCAGCTGGGCGGCGGGCCACGGGTCGCGGCCGTCGCCGAGGTTCTCGCATTCGAAGCCGTAGAAGCGGCGGTTGCCGTCGGTGTTGCGCTCGTTTGGCGGGGGTGTCCGCCGTTCGGCGATGACGGCGCGCAGTACGTCATCGTCGCCGAGCCCGGCGTGGTTCGTTCGCCCGTGGCCGATGAGGTGGACGCGGCCGTCCTTGGTGATCACGCCGTGGCACAGCGGTCCGGGCAGGCCCGGATAGCCGTTCCGGCACAGCTCGACGGTGCGCCGGGAGCCGCTGGTGACGGTGTGGTGGATCATCACACCGTTCACCGGGCCCCACGGACCCCGGTGGTTGCGGTTGTGGGTGCGCCAGTTGCCCACCTGGACCACGGTGCAGCCTTCCCGGCGCAGCGCGGTGAGGAGGGAGCTGGCGGTGAGAGGAGTCGCCATACTGGCTTTTTACCCAAGGTAGTTCCTTGATTACTACTCGTCATATTGTCGGATTGAGGCACGTGGCGGGACGCACCCCGGGCACGTGCCCGGGCGCCGCCCGCGCGCACCCGGCTGCCCGTGCGCCCCGGGTCGCACGACCGCTCCGAGGCCCAGCGCGGGTACCCGACCGCCCCGGCCCGCACAAACCGCTGTCTCGCCGCTGGATAGGGTTCCCGGTATGGACGTCCTTCCCCTCGGCCCCGGCGGGCCCGCGCTGGGCTGGCGGTCGGAGTCGGGAGCGCCGGTGCCACGGCGCGTGGTGGACGCCGACGATGCTTTGCGCGCCGACGACGCCTTCCGCCGCGTCTGTGAGGGCACCGCCCTGCTGTGGCGCGGCGACTACCACGGCGCCCGCCAGCTGCTGACGGCGCTCGCCCGCCGCGCCGACCGCACCCCGCGCCGCCGCACCGGGCAGCCGGAGCCCGCGCCGACCCCGTACGACGCCTTCCACCGGCACCGGCAGGCGCAGGGCCGCCGCGCCCGCCTGCTCGGCATGCTGCTCGTGCCGCTCACCCCGGACCCGGACGGCTGGACGGTGCCGCTGCGCCGCGCCCCGGACGTGCGCGCCGCCTGCGCCGAGGCGTACGGCCCACCGGACGCCGACGCCGCGCCGTGCGCCGTCGCCCTGCGGGAACTGCTCGGCGTCCTCGGGGCGCACGAGTGGCGCCGCAAGGGGGTGCCGATCCCGGCACTGGGCGGGGATCGGGTGCACCCGCACTACGGCGTCTTCTCACCGGTGCGGGGCGAGTACGTGGACCTGGTGGCGCGCGCCCCGCTGCCTGCCGACCGGTCCCGCGCGCAGGACGTCGGCACCGGCACCGGCGTGCTCGCCGCGGTGCTGGCGCGGCGCGGAGTCGCCCGCGTGCTGGCCACCGACCAGGACCCGCGGGCGCTGGCGTGCGCGCGGGAGAACGCCGCGCGCCTGGGCCTGGCCGACCGTGTCGAGATCGTCGCCGCTGACCTGTTCGCGCCCACCCGGGTGCCGCTGGCGGTCTGCAACCCGCCCTGGCTGCCCGCCAAACCCACCTCACCGGTGGAGGCCGCCGTCTACGATCCGGGAAGCTGCATGCTGCGCGGCTTCCTGACCGGCCTGCCCGGCGCGCTCACCGACGGCGGCGAGGGCTGGCTGATCCTGTCCGACCTCGCCGAACACCTCGGCCTGCGTCCGCGTGCGGAACTGCTCGACCTGCTCGACGCCGCCGGGCTCACCGTCCTCGACCGCCTCGACGCCCGCCCGGCCCACCCCAAGGCCACCGATCCGGCGGACCCCCTGCACGCCGCACGGGCGGCCGAGGTCACCTCGCTGTGGCGGCTGGCTCCCACCCGGTGAGCAGCACCGCGCGCTCGCCCGCGCGGTAGCGGGTGACCGCTTCGCGGGTCGGCGCCACGGCGTCATGCGGCACCGCGTCCACCGGCGTCCAGTCCACCGCCGCGTGCTTGTGCGGCTCGGCGTTGACCGGCTCGCCCTGCCACGTCCGCGCCGCGAAGACGACGGTCAGGTAGCCGTCGGGCGCCTGGACACCCCGGGCGCCGTGCACCACGTGCACCGGTTCCAGGTCCGCCGTCGCGACCAGCAGGCCGGTCTCCTCGCGCAGTTCGCGCACCGCGGCGTGGGTCACCGGCTCGCCCGGCTCGCACTTGCCCACCGGCAGGTCCCACCGTCCCCGCGCGAACCTGGCGTGCGGGCCGCGCCGCACCAGCAGGACGCGGTCGGCGCGGGCGTCGTGGACGATGACGGCTGCGCACAGCAGGGTCATGGACGGCGTGGCGGGCGGAGTCACGGGCGGACGCCCCCTCAACTGCTCGGCGGCAAGGGTGGTGGCCCCACCGTGTCAGCTTCGCCGCCCGCCACGCCACGGCATTTCCGCGCCCCGCGACGCGGGCGGCACCGTGGACCGCCCGTCCCCCTCGGACGGACGGCCCACGGTGCCGGGGAGCCGTTCGGGGCGGCTCCTTCCCGCACCGGTCCCGGGGTGTGAGCGGGCCCCGGAGCCGGGCCGCCGGCCGGCTGGATGGCCGGAGGCGGCGGTCTGCGCGCGAGGCGGCCTGCGCTGTGTGCGGGGCGCCCCGCACCGCGCGAGATGGCCTGCGCCGCGTGTGAGGCGGCCCCCGCACGGCGCGCGAGGCGGCCCTACTTGTCGGCGCTTTCCTTGGCGAACGCCGACAGGGCGTAGGACCACCGTGGATACGGTCGTGGCGGGGACGGCGGCGACGGTCGCCACCAGCCCGAGCCCCCGTGCGGCCGAGCGGACTGTCCTGCTGTGCTGCATGGGGGTGTCCCTTCCTCCGGCGCGGACCCGGCCGCCCGCTGTGGGGTGGCGGCGAAAGGTGCGTGCCGGACATCGTGGTCGCAGCGAGTGTCGGGGACGTCGGGGGGACATGGCCACGGCAGTGGACTATTCCAGTCGGGCATAGGGCAGAGCTATGCCGTCGCGAGGTGCGGCCCTTCGCGGCGGCACAGCTCTGGTGACGGCGCCGAACTCGCCGTTATCCTCCGTGCGTGGAGCTGGAAGTCAGGCACCTCCGGGCCCTGTGCGCCATCGCCGACGCCGGCAGCGTCCGCGCGGCGGCCCGGCAGCTCGGCATGACCCAGCCCTCGTTGACCACCCAGCTGCGGCGCATCGAACACGCCTTAGGCGGGCGGCTGTTCGTCCGTGAGCGCAGCGGCAGCAGGCCCACCACGCTCGGGCGGACCGTGCTGAGCCGGGCCCGGCCCATCGTCGCCGAGATGGCCGCGCTCGTCACCGAGGCCCAGGAGACGGTGCGCCGGGACGGTGAGGCGCGGCTGCGGATCGGCAGCACCGGCAGCACCGGCACGCGAACCGTTGTCGGCTGGCTGCGCCGACTCCAGACCCGCTACCCGGAGGTGGACACCAGCCTCCACGTCGAGCCGTCCGCCAACGCCCTGCTCCAGCTGGTGGACGCCGGTCAGCTCGACGTCGTGTTCGTGCACGAGGTGGCCGGGTGCCCGCTGCGCGTCCCGCCCGGACTGGAGCAGCGCGTGCTGACCGACCGCGAACCGCAGTTCGTGGCGCTGTCCGCCGACCACCCGGCCGCGTCCGGCGACGGGCCGCTGAAGCTGGCCCACCTGGCCGGTGACCGCTGGATGGTCGATCCCGCCGCCGACGGCGAGTGGGACGGCCTGCGCCGCGTCTTCGCCAGCGCCGGACTCAACCCAAAGGTGACCCTGGGCGACTACATGACCGGCTGGGAACTGCTCGCGGCCGGTGAGGTGGTCATCCCGTGCCAGCCCAGCACCCGGGAGCGTCCCGGCGTGCTGATCCGCCAGCTGGCCGGTGACCCGCTCAGCGTCCGGCTGTTCCTCGCCTCCCGCCCCGGCCCGGTGCCCGGCACCGACCTCGACATCGACATCGACGAGATCTTCACCGACCTGCGCGCCGAGTACGTGCGCGTGGCCCGCGAGTCACCGGCGTACAGCGCCTGGCTGACCGAGCACGGCAGCCCCTTGGTGGCCTGAACCTCACTCGTACGAGTGGCCGGGCTCAAGGGAGAGCCGCGTCGCTGACGAAAAGTCAGAAGAACGGCCGGTCGGGCGTGGCAGCGACAGGGCGCGTCCGGCCCGGCCGTGACCCCGCATGAGAGAGGCGCTGATGTTCCGTTCCCTCGCGCGTCGGCTGGGCCTGCTCACGGCCGCCGCCTTGCTGCCCGCCCCCCTGGCCTTCGCCGCATCGCCTGGCGACGCGGTCCCCGAACCCGGCCGCACCGTCCTCGCGCCGCTGTACCGGGCCGCCGACCCGATCCCGGGCCAGTACCTCATCACCCTGGACCAGGGGTCCCAGCCGGCGAAACTCGCGAAGGACCTCGGCATCGATCCGCACTACGTCTACGAGTCCGCCGTCCTCGGCTTCGCCGCCACCCTCACCGACCGGCAGCTCGCCATCGTGCGCCGGGTTCCCGGAGTGGCCGCCGTGGAGCAGGACGCGGTAGCCCGGGCCACCCGGGCGCCCTCTGCCGTACCGCGCGCCGCACCGCGAACCAGGGGGACCGCGCCGCACGACACCCAGCCCGTCACGTCGTACAGCGTCCCGCCCGTCACGCCGCACCCGATCATCACCGAGGCGCTCGCCCCGGCCGCCAGCTGGGGGCTGGACCGCATCGACCAGCGTGAACTGCCGCTGGACGACGAGTTCACCGTCGAGCACACCGGTGCCGGAGTGACCGCCTACGTCATGGACACCGGCATCGACTACCAGCACACCGAGTTCGGCGGCCGCGCCGCGCCCGGCTTCGACTCCGTGCGCGACGGCCGGGGCGGCGCCGACTGCCACGGCCACGGCACCCACGTCGCCGGGACCATCGGCGGCACGACCTACGGCGTCGCCCGCGAGGTCAAACTCGTCAGCGTCCGGGTGCTGAACTGCCAGGGGCGGGGCAGCACCAGCGGCATCATCGCCGGGTTCGACTGGGTAGCCAAGGACGCCGCGAACGCCACCAACGCCGCCCGGCCCGCCGTACTCAACGCCTCGCTGGGCAGTTCCTACTCCTACGCCACCAACGCCGCCGCCGCCTCCCTGGCCAACTCGGGCGTGCTGCCCGTGGTGGCCGCGGGCAACGAGAACCAGAACGCCTGCAACGTCTCCCCGGCCAGCGCCCCCCAGGCCCTCACCGTCGGCGCCACCAACCGCCAGGATCAGGAAGCCCCCTTCAGCAACCACGGCCCCTGCCTGGACCTGTACGCGCCCGGCACCGACATCGTCTCCGCCCGGCTGAACGGCGGCTCCGTCGCCCTGAGCGGCACGTCGATGGCCTCCCCGCACGCGGCGGGCGTCGCCGCGCTGTACCTGGACCAGAACGGCCGGACCTCATCCTCCGACCTCGCCGCCTGGATCACCAGCACCGCCAGCACCGACCAGGTGGGGAACATCGGCCCCGGCTCCCCCAACCGCCTGCTCTACACCGGCGGCCTATAGCCCCCCGCCGAGCCCGCCCCCACCACCCCGGGCCACCATCCCCGGGACGGGAAGGGGGCGGACGCCAGCCCCACCCGGGAGGGAGGAGCGCCGCAGCACATGACCGCTCCTCCCTCCCCACACCACGACCCCCGTGCCGGACCCCGAAACCCAGATCACGCCTCCGCGCTCATCGGCTGCGGTGTGAGCGTCAAACAGGGGCAGTGCGTCCTCAGGCACGCGTCCGCCGTCATCACGTGCGGATTACGCGCACCTGCGGCCGGGGGAAGACAGACCGCACCCGGGCCGTCGTGGACGCCGTGGTGGGCGGCCCGCGGACCGGGTGCGGACAGCTCAGCGGTCGGCCTGCGGAAGTGCAGGTCAAACCGCCTGGGGATCAAGCCTTCTTGGTCTCCCAGAAGATCTTGTCGATCTGGGCGATGTAGTCCAGGGCCTTCTGGCCGGTGGCCGGGTCGGCGGAGCCCTTGGCGGCGGACAGCGCCTTGAGGGCGTCGTTCACCAGCTGGTGCAGCTCCGGGTACTTCTCGAAGTGCGGCGGCTTGAAGTAGTCGCTCCACAGCACCGAGACGTGGTGCTTGGCGAGCTCCGCGCGCTCTTCCTTGATGGTGGTGGCCCGGGCCCGGTAGTGCGGGTCCTCGTTGGCCTGGTACTTCTCCTGGATGGCCTTGACGGACTCCGCCTCGATGCGGGCCTGGGCCGGGTCGTAGACGCCGCACGGCAGGTCGCAGTGGGCGCTGACCTTCACCGTCGGGGCGAACAGGCGGGAAAGCATGAAGCTGGGCCTCCTCGTGATCGTCTTCTCTCGTGCGAGATTACTCCCTGAGGGGTTGGTTTTCTCGCGCGGGCCCGGGGGATTAGGGCGAAAGTCCGAGTACGGGGCCGGGGCGTTCGGAGGATGAGACGGAAGGGCGGCGGAATCGTGGGGCGGATCGGGCTCGCGGAGGTGTCGAACCCGTCGATGCTGCCGACGCTGCGGCCAGGGGACCGGCTGCTGCTGCGGTACGGGGCGCCGGTGCGGCCCGGCCACGTGGTGGTGCTGCGGCACCCGTTCCAGCATGACCTGCTCATCGTCAAGCGGGCGGTGGAGCGGCGGGCGGACGGCTGGTGGGTGCGCGGTGACAATCCGCATGCGTCCAATGACAGCCGGGAGTTCGGGGTCGTGCCGGAGGAACTGGTGCTCGCGCGGGCGTCGCTGCGGCTGCGCTCGCCCCGTGGGGTTCAGCGCTCGCCCGGCTCGCTGGCGGGCTGGGCCTTCTCGGCGGTACGGCCGCTCTCCAGGCGCTTGCGGGCCCGGTAGGCGGCGACGTTGGCGCGGGTGGCGCAGCGGTCGGAGCAGTAGCGCCGGGAACGGTTGGTGGAGGTGTCCAGGTAGGCGTGGCGGCACGGGTAGGCCTCGCACACCCCGAGCCGGTCCACGCCGAGGTCGGTGAGGCTGAACGCCAGGCCCATGGCGGCGACGGCGGCGTAGGCGGCGCCCGCGCTGGCGGCGTTGTCGGCGAGGTGCATGTGCCACTTGGGGTTGCCGTCCTCGTCGCGGTAGTCGTGCCCGGCGATCTGCGGGCTGCACGGGTACTCCATGAGCAGGGCGTTCAGCAGGTCCACCGCGCGCACCTCGTCGGTTTCGGCGGCGGCGGCGAAGACCGCGCGCAGCCGGGTGCGGACGCCGCGCAGCCGGGTCACGTCCGCGTCGGTGGCCCGGGCGGCCAGTTTGGTGGTGTCGGCGAGGAGTTCGCGCACGGCGTCCGCGGTGGTGAGGGTGTCGATGCCGCGCCGCGGTTCCTCGGTGTTGACGAGCCGCACAGCGAAGTCCGCGTAATAGGTCAGTTCCACTTGTGATCCTTACGGCTCGGGAGGTACGGTGTGATCCGGTAACGGTAAGGGCTGCCTCTCGGTGCAGCCTATTACGCAGGGAGGGTAACCGTGGCGGAAACCGGAGCACGCACCGACTGGCAGACCTGGCAGCGCACCTGGGACCGGCAGCAGGAGTGGTACCTGCCGGACCGCGAGGAGCGCTTCCGCGTCATGCTCGACACCGTCGAAGCCCTCGGCGGCCCCCGGCCCCGCGTGCTGGACCTGGCCTGCGGCACCGGCAGTATCTCCGATCGGCTGCTCACCCGCTTCCCCGAGGCGCGCAGCACCGGCGTCGATCTGGACCCCGCGCTGCTCACCATCGCGCGCGGCACGTTCGCCGGAGACGGGCGGGTGGAGTTCGTCAGCGCGGACCTGCGGCAGCCGGACTGGACCGGGCGGCTGCCGCACCGCTCCTACGACGCCGTTCTCACCGCCACCGCCCTGCACTGGCTGCGCACGGACGAACTGGCCACGCTCTACGGCCAGTTGGCGGGCGTCGTGCGGGAAGGGGGCGTGTTCCTCAACGCCGACCACATGCCCGACCCGGACACCCCGCGCATCGACGCCGCGATGCACGCCTTCGACAAGGCGCGGCGCGAGCGGGAGAAGGCGCGCGGGACCCAGGACTGGACGGGCTGGTGGCGCCAGGCCGCCGCCGACCCGGCGCTGGCTGACGCCGTCGCTGAGCGGGATCGCCTCTTCGGCGCCCCGGCCAGCGATCACAGCGACGGGCAGCTGCAGTCCCCGGCCTGGCACGCCCGCACCCTGCGGGACGCCGGTTTCGCCGAGGCCCGCACGGTCTGGGCCTCGCCCCACGACGCGATGGTCGCCGCGCTCCGTTAGCTCCAGTGTGCCGGGGCGGCCCCTCGCAGCCGCCGGAGCCTCGCCGCCAGGGTGCGCGTTGGCTTCAGGCACCCCTCGGCTGGGCCCTCGCCGGGCGGCGTTCGGGAAGGCGTGCCCCCTTCCCACGCTGCCCGGGGAGCTCGGCGCTTGACCAGGGGAGAAGTACCGGGAGGCCGGAGGGGCCGGGCGTAGTGGCCCGGCCCCTTCGGGGTGATGCTGTCCTGTGCCCGGGTTCCGCCGCGACGGCGGAGAACCGCGGCGGACCGGCGGGATGCCCGCGGGCACCCGCGGGTGCCTGCGCTGGCGGACGCGCTACCGGCGGGCGACGCCCTCCAGCCGGGCGGCGGCGGCGACGGCGGCGGTGACGGCGGGCGCCACGCGCTCGTCGAACGGGGACGGGATAACGCGGTCCGCGCTCAGCTCGTCGGCGACCACGGCGGCCAGTGCCTCGGCCGCGGCCAGCTTCATGCCCTCGGTGATGCTGGTCGCGCGCACCTGCATGGCCCCGGCGAAGACGCCGGGGAAGGCCAGCACGTTGTTGATCTGGTTCGGGTAGTCGCTACGCCCCGTGGCCACCACGGCCGCGTGCTGGTGCGCGACGTCCGGGTGGATCTCCGGGTTCGGGTTGGCCATGGCGAAGATGAACGCGCCCGGGGCCATCGTGGCCACCGCGGACTCGGGCACCGTGCCGCCGCTGACGCCGATGAACACGTTCGCGCCGTCCAGCGCCGTCTCCAGCGAGCCGCTCAGGTTCGCCCGGTTGGTGTACCCGGCCAGCTCGCGTTTGACGGAGTTCAGGTCCTCGCGGTCCTGGGAGACGATGCCCTTGCGGTCGCAGACGGTGACATCGCCGATGCCCGCCTCGATCAGGATCTTGGCGATGGCGACACCGGCCGCACCGGCGCCGGAGATCACCGCCCGCAGCTGGCCGAGGTCGGCGCCCGTCAGCCGGGCGGCGTTGCGCAGGGCGGCGAGGGTGACGATGGCGGTGCCGTGCTGGTCGTCGTGGAAGACGGGGATGTCCAGCCGCTCCTTGAGCCGCTCCTCGATCTCGAAGCAGCGCGGGGCGGAGATGTCCTCCAGGTTGACGCCGCCGAAGGAGGGCGCGAGCCGCACGACCGTGTCCACGATCTCGTCGGTGTCCTGGGTGTCCAGCGCGATCGGCACCGCGTCCACGCCGCCGAACTGCTTGAACAGGATGGCCTTGCCCTCCATCACCGGAAGCGACGCCTCCGGGCCGATGTCGCCCAGGCCGAGCACCGCGCTGCCGTCCGTGACGACGGCGACGACCTGCGACTTCCAGGTGTAGTCGTGCACCAGCTCCGGCTGCTCCGCGATGGCGCTGCACACCTTGGCCACGCCTGGCGTGTAGGCGAGGGAAAGGTCGGCGGTGTCCCGGACCGGAACGGTCGCCCGCACCGCCATCTTGCCGCCGCGATGCAGTGCGAAGGCCGGATCGATCGCGTCGTCGGCCAGCTCTCCCTGCGGATTGACGATCTCCGCTGCCACTGTTGACCCCTTATTCCGAATAACTGCCGAGGGTACCGCTGCCTGGTTGAGGCGCGGGCGGAACCGCGTCCGTGTTTCCGTCGGGCGGTCGCCACCGTTCAGGAGGGAGGTACGGACGCCGGACGCGCCGCACACGCGTCCTTCAGTCCCCGGGTGAGGGGTGTAACAGCCCTTTGTACCTGATGGCGGTAACCGCCACGAGTCGCTGCTGTCCGTCCTAGCAGCCCCTGCCGTACGGCGAGTGAACGACCCGGTGGGACGTATAGTGTGAATGCGACGAAAGGGCACGGGAGCGGCCATGGGATGAGAGCTGGGTTACTCGCGGGGTGGTGTGCGCGTGAGCAAGCTCTCAGTCTGTCCGGTCAGTGCTACGGAGTGTTCGTTCCCGCCCGGTCGGCGTCCGTTCTTCGTTCTCCGTTATCCGATTTTGATGTGCGTTCCCCCACGGGAGCCGTGTCCGGATGGCAAGATTCCAGGCATTACGCAGGGTCGCGGCCCACGCAGACGTGCGTCGCCGCCCGCCGGAAACCCCCTCATCCCTCGCAGGAGGACCGCATCATGACCGCACGCCTCACCCGACGTCCGTCCGCACGCCGTCGACTCGGCACGGCCGGAGCCATCGCGGTCACGGGTGCCCTGCTGCTCGCCGGCTGTGGCGATCAGACGGACGACGCCTCCGAGGGCGGCGACTCGGTCAAGCCGGAGAAGTCGGGCAACTCCGCACCCCTCTTCGGCGAGCTGCCCAAGGAGATACAGGAGGCCGGCGTCATCAACGTGGGCTCCGACATCGCCTACCCGCCCATCGAGTTCTTCGAGGGTGAGGAGATCACCGGCATCGACCCGGGGCTGGCCAAGGCCATGAGCGAGCAGCTCGGCGTCGAGCTGAAGTTCCAGGACGCCGCCTTCGACCAGCTGGTCATCGGCCTCAACTCCGACCGCTACGACATGGTCATGTCCGCCATGACGGACACCAAGGAGCGCCAGGAGGGCCAGAGCGAGGACGCCGAAGGAGGCGCGGACTTCGTCAACTACTTCAAGGCGGGCTCGGCCATCCTCGTCGAGAAGGGGAACCCGGAGGGCATCACGTCCCTGGATGACCTGTGCGGCCTGACGGTCGCCGCCCAGCGCGGCACGGCCAACGAGGCGCTGCTGAAGGAGCAGAACGACACGTGCGGTGACGACAAGATCGAGCCGTTCATCGCCGACAAGGACACCGACTCCATCACCCAGCTCCAGACCGGCCGCGTGCAGGCCGTGATCACCGACTTCCCGGTAGCCATCTACAACGAGAAGACCGCCGGCGGTGGCGACCGCTTCGAGGTCGTCGGTGACCAGATCGACGCCGCGCCCTACGGGATCGCCGTCAGCAAGGACGACACCAAGCTGCGCGACGCCCTCCAGAAGGCCGTGCAGGCGATCATCGACAACGGTGAGTACGCCAAGGTCCTCAAGGAATGGAACGCCGAGGCAGGGGCTATCGAAGAGGCCACCGTCAACGCGGGCAAGTAACACGCTTCCCGGCAGCCCCACCGCACCCGACTGAGGCAGTACTCCCGTGAGCGAACCACACGCCAAGGCCGGTCAGCCGACACAGGCTGACCACGCCAGGCAGGCCGACCAGGCCGAGAACAACACCGGCACCACCACGCCGGACGGCGCACCCGCCAAGGGCGACGCCACGACAACCACCGCGAAGACCCCGGTGGCCAAGCCCGACACCAAGGCCGACACCAAGCCCACGCGAACCGGCACGGCAGCGGACCCGGTGTCGGTCACCAAGGAGCCCGGTATGGGGGGCGAGGGTCAGCCGCCCGCTCCGCCGGCCGCGATCAAGGCCATCCCCGTGCGGCACTACGGCCGCTGGATCGGAGCGGCACTGGTCATCGCCCTCCTCGGCGCCGTCGTCCTCGCCTTCGCGAACGGCGACATCGACTGGGACGTCGTCGGCGAGCGGCTGATCGACGGCACCTTCGTCGGCCCGGCCTGGGAGACGCTCAAGATCAGCGTCTACGCGATGCTCATCGGCGTGGTGCTCGGCACCGTGCTGGCGGTCATGCGGCTGTCGTCCAACCCGGTGCTGTCCGCCGTCTCCTGGGCCTACATCTGGTTCTTCCGCGGTACGCCGGTCCTCGTCCAGCTGCTGCTGTGGTTCAACCTCTCGCTCGTCTTCAACGAGGTGAACCTCGGGCCGATCTACAAGAACGAGATGAACGACGTGATGACGCCGTTCGTCGCGGCGCTGCTGGCCCTCGGCCTGAACGAGGCCGCCTACATGGCGGAGATCAGCCGGGCGGGCATCCAGTCCGTGGACCACGGGCAGACCGAGGCCGCGCACGCGCTGGGCATGAACGGCGCCAGGACCATGCGGCGCATCGTGCTGCCGCAGGCCATGCGCGTGATCATCCCGCCGACGGGCAACGAGTTCATCAACATGCTCAAGACCTCGTCGCTGGCGTTCGTCATCGCCTATCAAGAGCTGTTCTACGTCAGCAAGAACATCGGCTCCACGACGCTGACGGTCATGGAGATGTTCATCGCCGTCTCCGTCTGGTACCTGCTGATGACCACCGTGTTCAGCATCGGCCAGTACTACCTGGAACGGCACTACGCCAAGGGCGCCGACCGTGAGCTGCCGCCCACGCCGCTCCAGCGCCTGCGGGCCAACCTCACCTCCTTCCGCACGCCGAGCCAGGTGGGAGGTACCACCGTATGAGCAGCATCAGCGAGACCACCCGGCCGATGGTGAAGGCCGAGCAGATCCACAAGGCCTTCGGGCACGTGGAGGTGCTCAAGGGCATCGACCTGGAGGTGGCGCCCCGGGAGGTGTTCTGCCTCGTCGGCCCGTCCGGCTCGGGTAAGTCCACCTTCCTGCGGTGCATCAACCACCTGGAGAAGATCAACGCCGGGCGGCTGTACGTGGACGGGCAGCTCGTCGGCTACCGGCAGAAGGGCGACCGGCTCTACGAGCTGCGGGAGCGTGAGGTCGCGGCGCAGCGGCGGGACATCGGCATGGTGTTCCAGCGCTTCAACCTCTTCCCGCACATGACTGCGGTGGAGAACGTCATGGAGGCGCCGGTCCAGGTCAAGGGCGAGTCGAGGGCCGTGGCGCGCGCCCGGGCGGAGAAGCTGCTCGACCGCGTGGGCCTGGGCGACAAGATGCGCAACTACCCCGCCCAGCTCTCCGGTGGGCAGCAGCAGCGGGTGGCCATCGCCCGGGCGCTGGCCATGGAGCCCAAGCTGATGCTCTTCGACGAGCCCACCTCGGCGCTCGACCCGGAGCTGGTGGGCGAGGTGCTCGACGTCATGCGGGACCTGGCCACGGAGGGCATGACGATGATCGTCGTCACGCACGAGATGGGCTTCGCCCGCGAGGTGGGCGATTCGCTCGTCTTCATGGACGGTGGCGTCGTCGTCGAATCCGGTCACCCGCGCGAGGTGCTGACCGACCCGCAGCATGAGCGCACCAAGGCCTTCCTGTCGAAGGTGCTCTGACCGCGCACGCGCAGCGGTACGCAGGGGCGGTACGGGCCAGGCCCGCACCGCCCCTTCGCGGGTGCGCGGCGCGTGTCACAGGTGCGGGCGGTTCCGCAGCGGGGCGGCGCGGCGTAGCTTGAGGATCATGTTTGCCGCGTATGCCGCCCGCATGGACTCCCAGCAGCCGCTCACCGGACTCGAACTGGGCGAACGCCCCGAGCCGGACGTGCCGCCAGGCTGGACGACCGTTGACGTCAAGGCCGCCTCCCTCAACCACCACGACCTGTGGACGCTGCGCGGGGTAGGGCTCGGTGAGGAGGCGCTGCCCATGATCCTGGGCTGCGACGCCGCCGGGACCGACGCGGACGGCAACGAGGTCGTCGTCTACCCGGTGATCGGGCTGAGCGGCCACGGTGTGGGGCCCCGGGAGCCGCGCACCATCCTCACCGAGAAGTACCAGGGCACGTTCGCCGAGCGTGTGGCGGTGCCGCAGTGGAACGTGCTGCCCAAGCCGAAGGAGCTGTCCTTCGAGGAGGCCGCCTGCCTGTCCACCGCCTGGCTGACGGCGTACCGCATGCTGTTCACCAACGCCGGGGTGCGGCCCGGTGACAGCGTGCTCGTGCAGGGCGCGGGCGGCGGGGTGGCGACGGCCGCGATCGTACTCGGTGCCGCAGCGGGCTTGCGCGTGTTCGCCACCAGCCGGGACGAGGCCAAGCGCAAGCGCGCGCTGGAGCTGGGTGCCGAGGGCGCGTTCGAGCCCGGCGCCCGGCTGCCGCTGCGGGTGGACGCCGTGATCGAGACCGTGGGCGCCGCGACCTGGTCCCACTCGGTGAAGTCGCTCAAGCCGGGCGGTGCGCTCGTCATCTCCGGCGCGACCAGTGGACCCAACCCCCCTTCCGGGGAACTCAACCGCATCTTCTTCCTGGAGCTGAAGGTGATCGGCTCCACGATGGGCACCAAGGACGAGCTGACCGGTCTGCTCGACTTCTGCGCGGCCAAAGGGGTCCGCCCGGTCATCGACACCACCCTGCCGCTCGACCGGGCCCGCGAAGGCTTCGAGAAGATGGCCTCGGGCGACCTGTTCGGCAAGGTCGTCCTCACCGTCTGACCCGGGCCGGTGCCCGCTGAGGGGCGCCGTGGTGTGAGCTCCCACCCCGGTGCCGCTCCGGGCCGGCTCAGCGCGGCGGGCGCAGGACGACGCCGATGTGGGCGGCGGCCGTGGACAGGTGGCGGCGGATCTCCCTCAGCTGCTCGTGAGTGACGCCGTTGTCCCGGGCCGCGTCCCGTATGTCGTCGCGGAAGCGGTCTAGCAGACGTTCCATCGCGCGGGCCGGGTCGATCTCCTCGGGCTCCGGTTCGGTGGCCCATTCCGGCGCTGGTGGCTGGGCTGCACCGGAAGGGCGCGGCCCAGCCCCGGCCGCCGCATCCCGCTCGTGGTGCGCCCCGGCCTCGGTGTGGGGTGCGCGGGTCGGTTCGGGTCCGGCCGGGCTGGGGCGGCTGGTGAAGAAGGAGTGCGGCCAGGTGGTGGCCGAGACGCGTTCGCTCAGGCCGCTCATTTCCTTGGCCAGTTCCGCCATGCCCTCCCGCACGGCGCCCTGCCAGTCGCCCGCCTGGGCGTGGGCGGAGACCTGGTCCTGGACCTGGCGGGCGATCCGGCGTACCTCTTCCTGCGCGGCGTGCTGGGCCTCCTGCCGGGCCCGGCGGGCTTCCTCCTGCGCCGCCTGGCTCTCCCGCCGTGCCTTGCGGCTCTCCGCCTTGGCGCGGCGGGCCTGCTCCTTCCACTCCCGGTTGACCTCGCGCCACGAATCGGCGGCCTCGGCGCCGGGCGGGCCCGACTCCGGGCTGCGGGTGCGCTCGGCGGCTTCCCGCATCTCGTGCCGCAGATCACTCGCGGAGCCATGGACGTCCTCGCGGATCTCGGCGGCCAGGGCCGTCAGCGAGTCGTGGATCTCGCGTTCGAGATCCGTCAGCTCGCCCTGTCGGCCGGCCAGTTCGCCTCGGCCCCGCTCGGTAATCGAGTACACCTTGCGACCCCCTTCGGTGGTGTGGCTGACCAGCCCCTCGGCTTCCAGCTTCGCCAGCCGCGGGTACACGGTCCCGGCGGACGGGGCGTAGAGGCCCTGGAAGCGTTCCTCCAGCAGCCGGATGACCTCGTACCCGTGGCGGGGGGCCTCGGCGAGCAGCTTCAGCAGGTACAGGCGCAGGCGGCCGTGGGCGAAGACGGGAGGCATGTCAGGCGTCCTTCACGAGCAAGGGGGCTTCGGTGGCGGCCCCGGGCGAGCGGCGCAGCAGCGCGAGGCTGCCGGATACGGTCGTGGCCTTCAGCGTGCCCCGCCCGGCGCCGATGGTGCCGGAGACGCGCTTGGGGCCCCAGGGGCCGCCACTGAGCAGGTCGTCGAAGGCGCAGGAGAGGGAGCCGCTGTTGGTGTGGGCCTCGACCCGGGTGTCGGGGAGCTGGGGCAGGCGCACCGCGATGCCGCCCGAGACCGTGGTCAGGCACAGTTCGGTGCGGTTACCCGCGCCTTCCGGCACGTCCACCGTGAGGTCTCCGGAGACCGAGTCGGCCCGGAGCGGGGCGGCGCCGCCGTCGATGACCGTGAGGTCACCGGAGACGGAGTGGAAGGAGAGCGGCCCGCGCAGCCCCTGCGCCGCGACGCCGCCGGAGACGGAGTCGGCGCGCACGGAGCCGCCGAGCCCCACGAGCGTGGTCTCACCGGCGACGCCGCGTACTTCCGTCTCAGCCGTGGTGCCGGATACGACGGTGGCGGCGGCGACCGCCCCGACGCGGACCCGGGCCGACGCGGGCACGGCCAGCGTCAGATCGGCGCGGCGGCGCCAGCCCTTGCGGGTCAGCAGTTTGAGGAAGTCCTGCCAGGGGACGTCGTCGTAGGCGATGGTGAGCGTGCCGCCGGTGTGGGTGACGTGCAGCGGTGGGCCCTCGATGGCGGACAGTTCGAGATGGGCGCCGCTCATCTCCTTGCCGACGACGTTGACCGTGCCGCCGACGACGCGGATGTCCACCCGCTCGACCGGCTCGGTGAGGGTGAGGTGTTGTGGGGCGGCGATCCGCCACTCCGACGGGCTGGACACGGTGGCCTCCCTGGGCGCGGGTGTCGTGCTCTGATGTTCACACGATACATCGCGTCTGTGTCGCGTCAATCCCTCGCAGGGGTGAACGGGCCGCGAGAGGCCCTGACCGCCGTGCCCCCCGGGGCCGCTCGCAGTGCCCCGCCGGTGCTTATGCTGCCGGTGTGTACTTCACTGATCGTGGGATTGAGGAACTGGAGAACCGGCGTGGTGAGGAGGAGGTCACGCTCGGGTGGGTGGCCGAGCAGCTGCGGACGTTCGTCGATCTGAACCCGGACTTCGAGGTGCCCGTCGAGCGGCTGGCCACCTGGCTCGCGCGGCTCGACGACGAGGACGACGACTAGCACGAGCAGTACGAGCAGTACGAGCAGCACGAGCAGGACAAGCAGCACGAGCCATACGAGCAATACGGGCAGGCCCCCGGGCAGCGGCAGCGGCGAGCAGGCCGCCGGGCGCCGGGGCGCCAACGAGACCGGGCCGGTGCCTCCCTCCGGAAGGGAAGCACCGGCCCGGTCCGCGTCCCGGGGGCACCACGTGTCGCCCCCGCTACCGCCTCGCGTTACAGCTCGAAGACCTCGGCCACCAGCTCGGCCTGCTCCTGCGCGTGCCGCTTCGGCGAGCCGACCGCGGGGGAGGAGGAGGACGGGCGGGAGACCCGGCGCAGCCGGTCCGCGTTGTCGGGGGCCGCACCGATGATCAGGTCCAGGTGGTCCACCAGGTTGAGCGCGATGAACGGCCAGGCGCCCTGGTTGGCGGGCTCCTCCTGGGCCCAGACGTACTTCTGCGCCTTGGTGAAGGGCGCCAGCACGTCCTGGATCTCCTTGGCGGGCAGCGGGTAGAGCCGCTCGATGCGGATCAGGGCCGTGTCGTACGCGTCCCGCTTGCGCCGCTCGGCGTCGAGGTCGTAGTAGACCTTGCCGGAGCAGAAGACCACCTTGCGGATGTCGGTGGCCTCGACCTTCCCCGACTCCACGGCCGTGTCACCGATGACCGGACGGAACCCGCCGGTGGTGAACTCCTCCGTCTTCGAGGCCGCCGCCTTCAGCCGCAGCATCGACTTCGGGGTGAAGACGACCAGCGGCTTATGGTGCGGGTTGTGCACCTGCCAGCGCAGCAGGTGGAAGTAGTTCGACGGCAGGGTGGGCATGGCCACCGTCATGCTGTTCTGCGCGCACAGCTGGAGGAACCGCTCGATGCGGGCCGAGGAGTGGTCCGGGCCCTGGCCCTCGTAGCCGTGCGGCAGCAGCAGGACGACGCCGGAGGTCTGGTTCCACTTCTGCTCGGCGGAGGTGATGAACTCATCGACGATGGTCTGCGCGCCGTTGACGAAGTCACCGAACTGCGCCTCCCACATCACCAGCGCGTCCGGGCGGGCCAGCGAGTAGCCGTACTCGAAGCCCATCGCCGCGAACTCGCTCAGCAGCGAGTCGTAGACGTTGAACCGGGCCTGGTCCTCACCGAGGTAGAGCAGCGGTGTGAAGTCGTTGCCGGTGTTCTGGTCGATGAGCGCGGCGTGCCGCTGGCCGAAGGTGCCACGGCGCGAGTCCTGCCCGGCCAGCCGCACGGGCGTGCCCTCCAGCAGCAGCGAGCCGATGGCCAGCGTCTCGCCCATGCCCCAGTCGATCGTGCCCTCTTCGACCATCGTCGCCCGGCGCTGGAGCTGCGGCAGCAGGCGCGGGTGGACGGAGATCCGCTCGGGGATGGTGACCTGGGACTCGGCGATCCGCTTGACGACCTCCTGGCTGACGGCGGTCTCCAGCGCCACCGGGAACTCCGGCTTCGGCTCGCGCACCTCGGCCGGGCCCGGCGTCGCCGATGCCTCGCGGACCTCGGTGAACACCTTCTCCAGCTGCCCCTGGAAGTCCTGGAGCGCCTGCTCGGCCTCCTCCATGGTGATGTCGCCGCGCCCGATCAGCGACTCGGTGTAGAGCTTGCGCACCGAGCGCTTCTTGTCGATCAGGTTGTACATGCGCGGCTGGGTGAAGGACGGGTTGTCCGTCTCGTTGTGGCCCCGGCGGCGGTAGCAGACGAGGTCGATGACGACGTCCTTGTTGAACGCCTGCCGGAACTCGAACGCCAGCCGGCCGACGCGCACGACGGCCTCCGGGTCGTCGCCGTTGACGTGGAAGATCGGCGCCTCGATCATCCGCGCCACGTCGGTGCAGTACATCGACGAGCGGGCCGCCTCGGGCGCCGCCGTGAAGCCGACCTGGTTGTTGATGACGATGTGCACGGTGCCGCCGGTGCGGTAGCCGCGCAGCTGTGACATGTTCAGCGTCTCGGCGACGACGCCCTGGCCCGCGAAGGCCGCGTCGCCGTGCAGCTGGACGGGCAGGACGGTGAAGTCGGTGCCGCCCTTGCCGATGATGTCCTGCTTGGCGCGCACGACGCCCTCCACCACCGGGTCCACGGCCTCCAGGTGCGAGGGGTTCGCGGTGAGGGAGACGTTGATCTTCTCCCCGTCCAGGCCGGTGAACTCGCCCTCGGCCCCCAGATGGTACTTCACGTCGCCGGAGCCGTGCATCGACTTCGGGTCGAGGTTGCCCTCGAACTCACGGAAGATCTGCGCGTAGGACTTGCCGACGATGTTGGCCAGCACGTTGAGCCGGCCTCGGTGCGGCATGCCGATGACGACCTCGTCCAGCCGCGACTCGGCCGCCGAGTCGATCACCGCGTCCAGCAGCGGAATGACGGACTCGCCGCCCTCCAGCGAGAACCGCTTCTGCCCGACGTACTTGGTCTGCAGGAACGTCTCGAACGCTTCCGCCGCGTTCAGCCGGCGCAGGATGCGCAGCTGCTCCTCGCGCTCGGGCGTGGAGAACGGCCGCTCGACGCGGTCCTGAATCCACTTGCGCTGCTTGGGGTCCTGGATGTGCATGTACTCGATGCCGGTGGTACGGCAGTACGAGTCACGCAGCACGCCGAGGATGTCGCGCAGCTTGAGCATGGACTTGCCCGCGAAACCGCCGACGGCGAACTCGCGCTCCAGGTCCCACAGGGTCAGGCCGTGCGAGGCGATGTCCAGGTCCGGGTGCTTGCGCTGCTTGTACTCCAGCGGGTCGGTGTCGGCCATGACGTGGCCGCGCACCCGGTAGGAGTGGATGAGGTCGAAGACGCGGGCGGCCTTGGTGACCTCGTCGTCGTGGGAGACGTCGATGTCCTGGTTCCAGCGCACCGGCTCGTACGGGATGCGCAGGCTCTCGAAGACGTCGTCGTAGAAGCCGTTCTCGCCCAGCAGCAGCTGGTGCATGACGCGCAGGAACTCACCGGACGCCGCGCCCTGGATGACGCGGTGGTCGTAGGTGGAGGTCAGCGTCATCACCTTGGAGACGCCGAGCTTGTTCAGCGCGTCCTGGGAGGTGCCCTGGAACTCGGCCGGGTACTCCATGGCGCCGACGCCGACGATCACACCCTGGCCGGGCATCAGCCGTGGCACGGAGTGGACGGTGCCGATGCCGCCGGGGTTCGTCAGCGACGCGGTGACGCCGCTGAAGTCCTCCATCGTCAGCTTGCCCGAGCGGGCGCGGCGCACGATGTCCTCGTACGCCTGCCAGAACTCGAAGAAGGTCAGCGTCTCGGCCTTCTTGATGCCCGCGACGACCAGCTGCCGGTCGCCGTTCGGCTTCACCAGGTCGATCGCCAGGCCCAGGTTGACGTGCTCGGGCTTGACCAGCGTCGGCTTGCCGTCCTTCTCGGTGAACGCGTAGTTCATCGAGGGCATCGCCTTCAGCGCCTGCACCATGGCGTAGCCGATCAGGTGCGTGAAGGACACCTTGCCGCCACGGGCGCGCTTGAGGTGGTTGTTGATGACGATGCGGTTGTCGAACAGCAGCTTCACCGGCACCGCGCGCACGGACGTGGCCGTCGGCAGCTCCAGGGAGGCGTTCATGTTCTTCGCGACGGCCGCGCCCGGGCCGCGCAGGGTGACGTACTCCGGTCCGGCCTGCGGCTCCTGCGGTTCCGGGGCCTTCTTCGGCTGCTCCTTGGGCGTCGCCTGCGTCTTCGGCTTCGCGGGCGCCTGCTCCTTGGGTGCCGCCTGCTGCTTCGGCTGCGCCGGGGCCTGCTCGGGCTTCGCCTGCTCGGCGGGCTTCGCCTGCGCGGCGGGCTTCGCCTGCGCGGGCTGGGCGGCCGGAGCCTGCTGCGGCTGGGCCTGCTGGGCCTGCTGGGCCTGCGCGGCGGGCTGCGGCTGTGCGGCGGGCTCCCGCGGTGCCGACTTCGCGGGCGCCTGGGCGGGAGCCTCGCCAGCGGCGGAATCCGCCGCCCCGCTCGTCGTCTGGCCCGGCTTGTAGTCGGCGAAGAAATCCCACCAAGCCCGGTCTACTGAGTTCGGGTCCTGGAGGTACTGCTGGTAGATCTCGTCGACGAGCCACTCGTTGGGACCAAAACCGGTGACGGGGCTCTTCCCTTGCCCGTCCTGGTCGGTCGAGATGCTCGAGGTCTTCGGGGACTGTGACGACACGGCGGCAACCGCCCTCTTCCGCTTCACATGGTGGTGGACAGCGGAAATAAAGGCTACGCCCCCGAGGGCCTTCGGTGCAGTCCGCAGCCGGTGGTCGTCACGTACGTCACATCTGAACGGCGGTTTCAGAGCATGCCGGGCTGGGAAAGCTGCATGGTTCCGTGTGGTCCGGGTACGGCGGCCCGCGGCTGCGGCCACCGGATGCCACAGCCTTTCGAAGGCTTCACCGCTTCACACGGACTTCACGTGCCCGACGGTTCCCCGACGCCCTCGACCCTACGTCAAGCCGATATCCGGCCGAGCCCCGGGAGAGTGACGACCATCCGGCAGCCCCGCGCCGACTCGGCGACCCGGATGCTGCCCCCGTGCAGGTCCACCGCCCACCGCGCGATGGCCAGGCCGAGCCCCGTGCCGCCGTCCTGCTTGCCCTCCGACCCCGCGGCCCGGCCGAAGCGCTCGAACACCCGGTCCCGGTCGTGCTCCGGGATGCCCGGACCCTCGTCCTGCACCTCCAGCACCAGGCTCTCCGCCCGGCCGCCGGGCCGCGCCCGCACCGAGACCCGGCCGTGGGGCGGACTGTGCTTGACGGCGTTGTCGATCAGGTTGGCCACCACCTGGTGCAGCCGCTCGGTGTCGGCGTGCGCGCACAGCTCCGGTGGGGAGACGTCCAGGTGCAGGTGCACGTCGCCCCGGGCGTGCCCCTGGCCCTTGCTCATGTTGGCCTCCTTGAGCACGTTCGCCAGGTACGGCCAGACCTCGAAGCGACGGCTGCGCAGCGGCACCACCCCGTGGTCCAGCCGCGAGAGGTCCAGCAGCTGCTCCACCAGCCCGCCCAGCCGCTCGGTCTGCCGCAGCGCTGTCAGCATCGTCTCCGGGTCGGCCTGCGAGACGCCGTCCACCACGTTCTCCAGCACCGCGCGCAGCGCCGCGATCGGCGTCCGCAGCTCGTGCGAGACGTTCGCGATCAGCTCCTTGCGGTGCCGGTCGGCGGCCTCCAGGTCACCGGCCATGCGGTTGAACGTGCGGCCCAGCTCGCCCAGCTCGTCGCGGCGGTCGAAGGTCACGCGCCGCGCGTAGTCACCGCGGGTCATCGCGCGAGCGGCGTCCGTCATCTCGCCCAGCGGTGCGATCAGCCACTGGGCCACGAACTGGGTGATCAGCAGCGAGGCGATGACCGCGAGGATCGCGATGACGCGCATCTCGATGTCCACGTGGACGGCCACCAGGATCAGGAACGTGGTGAGCCCCACGGAGACGATCACCAGCGCCCCGAGCGCCGCCTTGACCGACCGGTAGGGGTCCACGTGCCGCAGTGCCGCCCAGCCCCGCGCCCACAGCCCCGGACGCCGCTCCCCGGGCATGCCGGGCTGGCCGGCCGCACCGGACTTGCCGGACGCCATCGGCTCAGGCGCCGTCGGCGGCCGGCGCGGGCGGCTCCAGCGCGTACCCCACGCCGTGCACCGTACGGATGCGCTCGGCGCCTATCTTGCGGCGCAGCGCCTTGATGTGGCTGTCTACCGTGCGGGTGCCCGAGGCATCTGACCAGTCCCACACCTCCGCGAGCAGCCGCTCGCGGGAGAGGACGGCACGCGGGGAGCTGGCCAGGCACACCAGCAGGTCGAACTCCGTGGGCGTCAGGTGGACGTCCTGGCCGCCCACGCGGACCCGGCGCTGCGCGTGGTCCACCTCCAGCTCCCCCAGCCGCAGCGCTCCCGACGGCGGCCCGGACGCCGCCAGCGTCGCCCGCTCCACCCGGCGCAGCAGGACATGGACCCGGGCGGCCAGCTCGCGCATGGAAAACGGCTTGGTCATGTAGTCGTCCGCGCCGACGCCGAGCCCGACCAGCAGGTCCGTCTCGTCGTCCCGCGCGGTCAGCATCAGCACCGGCACCGGCCGCCGGGCCTGCACCCGGCGGCACACCTCCAGCCCGTCGTAGCCCGGCAGCATGACGTCGAGCACCAGCAGCTCCGGTGCCCAGCTCTCCGCCAGCGTGACCGCTGCGGGGCCGTCGGCGGCGGTCTGCACGGCGAAGCCCTCCGCGCGCAGCCGGGCGGCGATCGCCTCGACGATCGTCGGGTCGTCCTCGACGACGAGGACGCGCCGCTGCGCTCCCGGGGTCGCGGCCGTTCCCGCGCCGCTGTGGCCCTGCGCCGTGCTGCTCTGGTCCATGTGGCTGCCCGCCCTGCTGTGCCGGTCGTCGGTGCTGTAGTGCCAGCGGTGTTGTGCCAGCAGGGTAAGGGGCGTTCGGGGCCGGGTCACCGGCGGTACCCGGAGCACTCGGGTGGCGTACTCTGACATGCCTTTACGGCCGGTTGACAGGTGTGGCCTCCACCACTGACATTGGCCCGTGGACCGGGGCGAGCGCCGGGGTGCGCGCCGGAGGACAGTGCGGTGCGCGCAGGAAGGAGCCGGCATGCGGACCACGGCACAGGCGACGGCGCGCGACCGGGTACCGGCGAACCGGTCAGGCGCGTTGCCCGACGGCGTGCTGGCCGACGACGCGCTGCCTGACGACGACGGTGCGGGGAGGGCCGGCGAGGACGGCCGGGCGGACGCGGCGGACACCGCGGCGGGCTCCCGCCCGCACGGTCGCGCCCGAGGTGGTCACGTTGACGGAGACGCTGGGCAGGCGCCGCCCGAGCCGCCGCACCGGCACCTCATCCGGCTGCTGCCCGATCCCAAGGGCACGCCGTTCACCTTCTGGTACCTGCTGCTGCTCATCACCACGACCGTGCTCACCGAGGTCGGTGACCCGGCCGCGGTCAGCCGGTGGCTGGCCGGCTCCAGCACGGACGTGGAGAACCTGGCCAGGGAGCCGCTGTTCGTCCTCGTCGCGAGCGCCCTGCTCTACAACGGGCCGCTGCTCGCGCCCGTGGCGTTCGGGTTCGTGTTCGCGCTGACGGCGCTGGAACGCCGCGTCGGCGGCTGGCGGACGGCAGCGGTGTTCATCGCCGGGCACGTGCTGGCCACGCTGGCGACGCAGCTGACGGTGGCGGCGGCGGTGGCGCTGGACCACCTGCCGCAGTCCTCCCTCACCCGGCTGGACTACGGCATCAGCTGCGGCGTGCTGGCCTGCGCCGGTGCCCTGGCGGGCGTGCTGCGGGTGGCGTGGGCGCGGTGGGTGCTCGTCGCGGTCGTCGGCACCAAGGTCGTCGCCGACCTGGTGACGCTCTCCGACCCGGTGACCGACTGGAGCCATCTGCTGGCCTTCCTCACCGGCATCGCGCTGTGGCCCGCCCTGCGGCGCTACCAGGCGCGGGGCTCAGCGGCGCACCCACACCCGCACACCCCCTGAACCTCCGGTGGAGAGTGGCGGGGCCGCCGACGTACGCCCCGTGCCCGGATCGTGTGGTCACGGGCCTCCCGCGTGCCCGCGTCCGGCCCGGCGGCGGGATACTGGGCGGCGACGCGAAGGGAAGGACGGTGTCACGGTGCACGACGAGGGCACGGCTCCCGAGGTGCTCGACCTCGAACGCGAACTCTCCGTGTTCCTGCGCCGGGCCCGTGCGTCCTCGGCCGAGTTCGCCCGCGCGGTGCACCCGGACCTGGAGCCCGCCGCTTACGGGATCATGCTGCGACTGGAGGAGACCGGCCCCCGCCGCGCCACCGAGCTGGCGTCCTACTTCGGCGTCGGCAAGGCCACGATGAGCCGCCAGTTGCGTGCGCTGGAGGCGCTTGGACTGCTGGCGCGCACCCCGGACCCGGCGGACGGACGCGCCTCGCTGGTCGCGCTGACGGAGGAGGGGCAGGCCCGGTTCGCCACGGTGCGCGGGGCCCGCCGGAAACGGTACGTGCGCAAGCTGGCCACCTGGGACCGGGCGGAGATCGCCGAGCTGGCACGCCTGCTGCACCGCTTCAACGCCCAGGCGGACCCGGGTGCGTAGGGCGGGTGACGGGGCGGAGCAGCCGTCAGGCCGCTGACGGTCAGCCCCAGGCCGGGCGCGTCAGAACTCCACCAGGGCGGCGGTCGCGTCGTCGTGTGGCTTGCCGCGCGGGTGGGCGGCGCCGTGCGGATCGGCGGCCTCGGCCGCGCGCACCTCGTCGATGACGGCGGCCGGGCCGCGCTCGCGCAGGGCCGTGGCCAGCGCCGTCCAGTCGCCGAGGCCGAAGACGTCGCTCCAGCGGGCCGCGCCGTCGGTGAGGGCCGCCAGCGTCCGCACCCGGGTGCGCGGGGTGACGCCGGTGACGGCCCGGTCCGCGACGGCCGGGTCGGCGGCGGCGGTGTGGAAGCCACCGGAGACGTTGCGCAGCGCCTCGATCCGCGCGGCCCGCTCGGCCGCCGTGGCCAGGCCGCGCACCGTGGGGCGCAGGAGGTCCAGCCGGTCGTCCAGGATGGGGGTGACCTCGCCGGATGCGGACTCCACGAGCAGCACCGAGTCGGACAGCACGAGGTGTTCGACCACGTTTTCGTCCCAGCGGACCACGATCACGGTTGCCTGTGGAGTGCGAGCGTGAGAAAGATCACAGGTTGAGGCGTGCTCGGCGGCGGTAAGAGTGATGGCTTCCCTGAGGCACCGCGCCAGGGGCATATCCCGCCGCGAACCGGACAGTTCCAGCAGTGAGGTGCCCAGCTGGGTGGTGTACCAGGGCACGTCGTGCACACACCCGTAGCCGCCGGGGGGCGGGGTGACGCCGTCCAGCAGCACCAGGGCACCGCCCCGCCCGGAGGCGGGCAGAACCGCGGAAACGTAGTCCTCGTTGGCGACTTCGGCGGCCCCGGGCCGGGTGACCATCTCCACACGCATGACGAGCAGTCTGCCGAATCAGCACTGGCGGGCCGTCAAGAACCCGCCCCCGCGTGCCGCTTCCGGTCCATACCAGAGGCTGACGCCCGTGTTTGACCCGGAATCAGTCCTTCCGTGAAGCTGCGGGCGCGCATCCTGCCACGCGGCACCCGGGGTGTCCAAGGCCCGTCCGCATCGCCCAGTGGGCCTGCCACATACCGGAGTTGTTGGCCCGCTCCGGAGTGAGGTTCACTTTTTCGGGTGGCCGGCCACGGTAAGGCCGCCCGCTCCCACCGGCCCTTGCCAGGGTCGGATGCCGTCAGGTGGCGCGGGCCCACGCCCTCAGCCGCACGTAGGAGTCGCCGACCGGGATGTCCCCCGGCGTGGCGGAAGGAGAAGGCGAGCACGGGTGGGGAAGCAGCGACGTCGAGGCATCCGCCGACACCAGGAGGCCGACACCACCGGCCCGCAGGACGCACTGGTCCCGCGGGGGCGGCGCACCCGCGTGCGCAACCGGCTGCTCGGCTCCGTCGCCCTGTGCGCCCTCGCGGTCCTGGCCGCCGGGGCGCCCAGCGTCGTCACCGGCACCGCGCACGTGGCCGAGTCACAGGAGCTGGTGGACCAGGCGGAGACCTCCCGTCGCGCGGTCTCCCTGGCGCACGCCCTCGCCGACGAGCGTGACGCCGCCGTCCGCGCCGTCGCCGAACGTGGCGCCGAAACCGTCCCCGACGCACCCGGCACCGGTGCCCCCGGCGACGGCGTACCGCCGGAGAGCGGCGCCCCCGGTACCGGTGCCCTAGGCACCGGCACACCGCCCGGCACCGGCGTACCGGGCGCGGGTACCCCCGGTGCTGGAGCCCAGGGCGTCGCCCACATCACTCCGGAGTCTGGCGCGCGGCACGCTGCCGCGACCGGCCCCGCCACCGTTCCCGCCGCAGGACACGCGGACACCCCGGACAGCGGTGACCAGGCCCGCGTGGACCGCAAGGCCGCCGAGCTGCGCCCCGAGCTGCCCGCCGCCGTCCGGCAGCTGCTCGACCGGCTGCCCGAGCTGCGCCAGCAGGCCGAGGCGGCCGAGGGCAGCGCCAAGGAAGCGCAGTCCGTGTACTCGGGCTACACCGATGTCGTGCAGGCCCTGGGCAGCCTTTCCGAGTCCCTCGCCCGCGAGTTGCCCGCCCGCTCGGCCGAGACCTCGGGCCCGGCCCTTCCCGAACCCGCCGGGGAGCAGGCACCTGAGCCGGAGGACGCCGAGACCGCCGCCCGCGTGGGCGCCGCTGGCACCGCCGACGCCCTGCCCTACCTCGGCCGCGCCGTCGAGCACGCCTCGGCCGCCCGTGGCCTGCTGCTCGGAGTGCTCGCCGCCGGGGACGGCGACTCCCGGCTCGTGGCGGCCGCCCAGCTCGCCCGCGCCCGGGAACAGGCCGCGCTCGCCGACTTCGACCGGATCGCCCCCGACACCGCCCGCGATGCCTACACCACCACCGTCAACGGCACCGAGGTCACCACCGCCGAGAGCTACCTGGACCGCCTCACCGGCCAGCCGGGCCTCACCGACGAGGAGCTGACGGCGAGCCAGGAGGAGGCCGAGGCCGCCCTCACCGCGCGCATCGACCGGATGCGCGGCGTTCAGCTGTCGCTGGCCGGGGCCGAGCTGGCCCGCCTCGAACAGCTCCGCGACGACGACGTCACCGCGCTCCAGCTCCGCATCGCCCTGCTCGGCGGCGCGGTGCTCCTCGCGGCAGCCGCCGGCGTCAGCGTCGCCCGCTCCCTGGCGCGGCCGCTGGCCGCCGTGCGGCGCGGGACCGAACGCGTCGCCGCCGACCCGATCGCCGAGCGGCCGGTGCGGTTCACCGGCCGCAACGACGAGTTCGCCGACGTCGTCCGCGCCGTCAACGCGCTGCACACGACGGCGGTCCGCCTGGGGGAGCGGGCCCGGCGGGCCGAGGCGGAGGCGGCGGAGCACGCCGAGCACGCCGAGCGCAAGGCCGCGCGCGAGCGGCTGGCCGCCGAGTGCGAGCGGCTGCGCGCCGAGCGGGACGGGCTGCGCGAGCAGCTGGACAGCCAGCAGGACGCGACGCCGCACCACACCTTCGTGCGGCTGGCCCTGCGCGGTGTCTCCCTGGTGGAGCGCCAGCTCGCGCTCATCGAGTCGATGGAGGAGAAGGAGTCCGAACCCGAGCGCCTGGCCACCCTCTTCACGCTCGACCACCTGGCCACCCGGATGCGCCGGCACGGCGAGAATCTGCTCCTGCTGGCGGGCTGTGAGCACACCGGCGGCCATCAGCCGCAGCCCGTGCCGCTGCTGGACGTGCTGCGGGCGGCGATCAGCGAGATCGAACGCTACGAGCGGGTGCGGCTCACCTCACTGCCCCCGCACGCCCAGCTCTCCGGGCACGCCGCCGACGACGTCAGCCACCTGGTCGCCGAGCTCCTGGAGAACGCCACCGCCTTCTCCCCGCCCGACGCCGAGGTCGAGCTGTCCGGCTGGCTGCTGGAGAACGGTGAGGTCATGCTCACCGTCCAGGACGAGGGCATCGGCGTCGCCGCCGACCGGCTGGCCGCGCTCAACGAGCGGCTGGGTGAGCCCGGGGACCTGCGGCCACCCGACGCCGACGGCGCCCCCGACGAGCTGGGCCTGGGCCTGTACGTCGTCGCCCGGCTCGCCGCGCGGCACGGCATCCGGGTGCAGCTGCGCGCGCACCGGCGCGGCGGCGTCGCCGCCGTCGCGGTGCTGCCGCGTGCCCTGCTGCCCGACCGGCCCGCGCCGGGCGCCCTGGCCGCCCCCGGGGACGTGCCTGGGGGCTCCGTGCCCCACCTGCCCGGCTCGGTCGCGGAGGCCAACTCCAACACCCTGCCGACCCGGCCCCACCGTGCCGTGAGGCCCGGCCGGGACGCCGCCGACCTGCCGCCCACGGGCGCCCCGGACACCGGCCCGCAAACCGGCGCGGGCGCCGGTACCGGCGAACCCGCTGAGCACGCCCGGGCGGAGGCGGGGACGTCCCCCGGGAACGGGAACGCCCAGATCCGCCCCGCGCCGGACGACACTGCCCCGGACACCGCCCCGCAGCCCGCGCCGGACGCGACGGCGCCCGTCCCCGAGGCGCGGGCCGAACAGCGTGCCGAGGCCGCCACGGCACCCGCGTCCGGCGGCGGCCCCGCCGCGCCCGCGCCGCAGGGCGCGCGGCGCTACACCGACAAGGGGCTGCCCAAGCGCACCCCGCACCTGACTGACCTCGCCCCGCAGCAGGCCGCGCGACGGCCCGCGTCCCGGGGCGCAGCGAACGCCGAGGAGCTGCGCGAGCGGCTCGGCGGCTTTCAGCGTGGCGCCCGCGAGGGCCTGCGCGCAGCGGCGCAGGCCCTGACGGACGCCGCGAACGAAGACCGAGCGGGGGCGGACGAATTGGCTGGCACCGAGGAGGCACGTCCTTGAACGCGTCCACCACCGCGCACCCACGCAGCAGCGAAGCGGACAACCTGCGCTGGTTGTTGGCCAACCTGGTCGAGGAGGTGTCCGGCATCCGCTCGGTGGCCGTGGTCTCCTCCGACGGGCTGCTGTTGCTGTCCTCCGACCCCGCGCAGACCGGGGAGCGGCAGGGCACCCCCACCGGGCCCAAGGGCTCCAGCGCCGATCTGGCGACCATCGTCTCCGGCCTGGGCTCGCTCACCCTGGGCGCCGCGAAGCTCATGGACGGCGGCCAGGTCACCCAGACGATGGTGGCCATGGACGAGGGCAGCCTGTTCGTGATGTCCATCAGCGACGGCTCGCTGCTGGGTGTGCACGCCAGCCCCGACTGTGACATGAACATCATCGGCTATCACATGGCCCTGTTCGTCGGCCGCGCCGGGCACGTCCTGACGCCCGAACTCCGCCACGAGCTACGCACGTCGATGGAGCGGGACCGGTGATCCCCCACACTCCGCTGCCCACGCGCGCCGACGGCAGCCGCAAGCCCGCCCGCGTCCGCCCGTACTCGCTGACCGGCGGTCGCACCCGCTTCGGCCACGTGCTGCTGGTGGAGACGTTCGTCGCCGCGATCGAGGCGCCCGAGCAGCTGGGCGAACTGCCGCCGCTGAGCCGGGCCGGACTGCGCGACCGGGTGCTGCCCGAGACGCAGGCGATCGTCGAGCTGTGCCGCCGCATGCGCACCGTGGCCGAGATCGCCGCCCTGCTGCGGATGCCGCTCGGCGTGGTCCGGGTCCTGCTCAGCGACCTCGCCGACCAGGGCCGCGTCCGTATCTACGGCACCGGGCGCCAGACGGCGGGACGCCCCGACCGCGCACTACTGGAAAGGGTTCTGGGTGGACTTCGCCGGCTCTGACACCGCCACACCCACGCACGAGGGCACCACCACCACGGACGCGCCCACGGCCCGCCCCGAGGCGATGGCCGCTCCCGCACCCGCCGGGTCTGGCGCCGGTGCCGTCCCGGTGCCCGATGAGGCCGTGCCCGATGAGGTCGTGCACGACTGGCAGCGCGACACCACCCGCGCGCCCATCGCCACGAAGATCGTCATCGCGGGCGGTTTCGGCGTCGGCAAGACGACGTTCGTCGGCTGCGTCTCGGAGATCGAACCCCTCACCACCGAAGCGGTGATGACGCGGGCCAGCGAGGACACCGACGACCTCGCCGCCACCCCGGAGAAGACGACGACCACCGTCGCCATGGACTTCGGCCGCGTCACGCTCGACGCCGACCTGGTGCTGTACCTCTTCGGCACCCCGGGCCAGCAGCGGTTCTGGTTCATGTGGGACGACCTGGTGCGCGGTGCGATCGGCGCGATCGTCATGGCCGACACCCGGCGGCTGGAGGACTGCTTCCCGGCACTCGACTACTTCGAGAGCTGCGGTCTGCCCTACGTCGTGGCCGTCAACCACTTCGAGGGCACCGCGCGCTTCGAGGCGGCCGACGTACGGGACGCGCTCTCCGTCCCTGACCACGTCCCGGTGGTCATCATGGACGCGCGGGAGCAGCCCAGCGTCGTCGGCTCGCTGCTGGCCCTCGTCAGCCACGCGGTGGACCTCACCCCCGCCTGACGAACCCCTGCCCGCCGCACCCCCAGGCGGCGTCGCGTTTCGAGGAGAAGGACGACATGCGCAAGATACTCATCGTGGGAGCCGGTCAGTCCGGCCTTCAGCTCGCCCTCGGCCTCCAGGCGGAGGGCTACGACGTCACCGTGATGTCCAACCGCACGGCTGACGAGATCCGCGGCGGGCGGGTGATGTCCACCCAGTGCATGTTCGACCAGGCGCTCCAGCACGAGCGGGACATCCAGGCCAACTTCTGGGAGAGCCAGGCCCCGCGGATCGAGGGACTGGGCGTCTCCGTCGCCGCGCCCGACGGCTCCCGGGCCGTCGACTGGCTCGGCACGCTCGACGGCTACGCCCAGTCGGTCGATCAGCGGCTGAAGATGGCCGGGTGGCTGGAGACCTTCGCCCAGCGCGGCGGCCAGCTCGTCATCCACGGCGCCGCCGTCTCCGACCTGGACTACTTCGCCCGCACCTACGACCTTGTGCTGGTCTCGGCCGGGAAGGGCGAACTGGTCTCGATGTTCGGCCGCGACGCCGAACGCTCACCGTACGACACTCCGCAGCGCGCCCTGGCCGTCTCCTACGTGCACGGGCTCGGGCCGCGCCCGGAACACCCGGACACCGAAGCCGTGCGCTGCAACCTCGTCCCCGGCGTCGGCGAACTGTTCGTCATGCCGTGCCTGACGACGTCCGGGCGCTGCGACATCCTCTTCTGGGAGGGCCTGCCCGGCGGCCCGCTCGACGTGTTCCAGGGCGTGCGCGACCCGCAGAAGCACCTGGCCACCACGCTGGAGCTGATGGAGAGGTTCACGCCCTGGGAGTACGCCCGGGCCACCAACGTCGAGCTGACGGACGCGGGCGCCACGCTCGCGGGACGCTACGCGCCCACCGTCCGCCACCCCGTCGGCCGGCTGCCCGGCGGCGGCGCGGTGCTCGGCGTGGCCGACGTCGTCGTCGCCAACGACCCAATCACCGGGCAGGGTTCGAACTCGGCGTCCAAGTGCGCCGCCGCCTACCTCGCCTCGATCGTCGAGCGCGGGGACCAGCCGTTTGACGAGGCGTGGATGCGGGCCACGTTCGAGCGCTACTGGGACACGGCCCAGCACGTCACCCGGTGGACCAATGCCATGCTGGCCCCGCCCCCCGAGCACGTGCTGAACCTCATCGGCGCGGCCGGTTCCCTCCAGCCGGTCGCCGACCGCATCGCGAACGGGTTCAACGACCCCGCCGACTTCCAGCACTTCTTCTTCGACCCGGCCAAGGCGGACGCCTACCTCGCGTCCGTCAGCGGCGCGTAACCCCGGCGCTGACGGCTTCCACTGGGGCGCAGAGGCGCGCGTGAGCGGCCGGACCGGAACCGGACCGGGCTAACCGGCGGGCGGCAGTGCCGGCGGGGTGTACCGGGGCAGCGGTCGCGCTGCCGGGTCCGGCCGGACCGCGCCCGCCACCGGACCCGGCCCGGCCAGCGGTGCCACCACAATCCGCTCGCCGGGCCGGGGCGCGTGCACCACCCGGCCCTCGCCGACGTACAGCGCCACGTGCGTCGCGTCCTTGAAGTACACCACCAGGTCACCGGGCCGCAGGTCGTCCAGCTCGACGCGGGGCAGCCGCCGCCACTGCTCCTGACTGGTGCGCGGAACCCCCGTCCCCGCCTCGCCCCATGCCTGGGAGGTGAGCCCGGAGCAGTCAAAGGCGTCGGGTCCCTCCGCGCCCCACTGGTACGGCTTGCCGAGCTGCGCGGCGGCGAACCGCACCGCCTGGGCACCGGCCGCGGACGGGGTGCGCGCCGCCGCGTCCGCCCCGGTGAGGCGGACGTCGGACAGCAGCGTGCGCTGGGCCTCGCGCGCCTGTTCGCGCTCCAGTTCGCGGACGGCCGCCAGCTGGGCGTCGCTCAGTGAGGCCAGCAGTTCGGCCACCGCGTCCAGCCGCTCGCGCACGGTGTCGCGCCGCTCGGCCCGCGTCCGGGCCAGCTCCTCGCGCCGCCGCAGCGCCTCCTCGGCCTGCTCCGCCGTCCGGTCCAGCCTGCGCGCGCCCCCGGCCACGCGCTGAACGGTCCGTGCCTGCTCCTGTGCCGCCTGGTTCAGCAGGTGGCTGCGGCTGAACGCTTCTTGCGGGTCGCGGCTGAGCAGCAGCCGCAGGTACGGGGGCAGGCCCGAGCCGCCGCCGCGGTACTGCTCGCGGGCGAGCCGCCCGGCCGTGGCCCGCTCCTGGGAGAGTTCGGTCCGCGCGGTCGCCAGCCGGCTGTGCAGCCGCCGCACGTGCGCACGCTGCTCGCGCAGCGCCTCGTCGGCGGCGTTGTACTGCTCCGTGGCCGAGGACACCGCGCGGTAGACGCCGCGCAGCTCGGTCAGCAGCTCACTGACGGGCCGACGCCGGGGGCCGTCCGGCGCCGCGTCGTCGGCGGGCCCGGGTGGCGCGGCAGACGACCGGGCCTCGGGCGGTGGGGCAGGCGCGGCGGGCGAGGCAGGCGCGGCGGGCGCGGACGGCGCGCCGGACACGGCCGGGGC
>NZ_JAEVFI010000016.1:0-138404 GCF_019303495.1 Streptomyces sp. JJ66
GGGGTCCCGGCCCGGGCGGGGCGCGGGGTCCCGGCCCGGGCGGGGCGCGGGGTCCCGGCCCGGGCGGGGCGCGGGGCGCTAGGTCCCGGGTGCCCGGGGGTCAGCGCCTCGGCGCGGTCCGGCCACGCCGGGCGGGGCGGGACGCGCCTGGCCCGGCGTGGCCAAAGTGGTCGTTACTTCGCCAGCTTCGTCATCAGGTTCGTCGCGGCCAGGTCGCGCAGGCCGTTCGTGCCCAGGGCGGCCAGCGCGGTCTTGGCGTCCTCGGTGAACGTGGAGTCCTTCTCGTCCAGCCACTTGGCCGCGAGCGTCTGCACCGTGTCGCTGTGATCGACGAAGGCGTCCACGCCCTTGCCGGTGGAGATGGCGCCGACGAGGCGGTCGAAGAAGACGGAGTCGCCGCCGACGATGTCGATGTTGGCCTTCTCCAGGCCCGCGCCGACGAGCGTGGCCTGGGCCTCGGCGATGTGCCGGTGGACGTTGACACCGGCGAGTCGGATCTCCTTCTCCGCCTCCAGCCGCAGGCGGTACTCCTCGTGCTCGCGGCTGGCCTCGTCCAGCGCCGCCATGGCCGCCGCCTTCTCGGTCAGCCCCTCCGCCTCGGCGCGGAACCTCTCGCGCAACGCCTCCGCCTCGGCCAGTCCGCTGGCGGCCTCGTCGGCCCGCTTGGCCTCCGCGAGCCGCAGCGCGGCCTCGGCGTCGAGGTCGGCGGCCTTGCGGCGCGCCTCGGCGCGGGTGATCTCCTCGGCGGCGTGGTGCTGGGCGGCCTGTTCGGCGGCCTCGGCGGCCTTGATGTCCTTGACCAGCCGCTCCTGTGCCTGCGCCTCGGCGGCGATGATGAGCGCCTGCCGCTCGCGCTCGGCCTCCTCGACCGTGCGCAGCTTCTTGATCTCCTCCTCCTGCTGGGCGACGGTCTTCTCCACCGCGATGCGCTCGCGGACCACGTCGGCGATGTCGCGGCGCTCGGCCTCGACCTCCTTCTCGGCGGCGATGCGGCGCAGTTCGGTCTCCCGGTCGCGGGCGATGACCTCCAGCAGGCGGTCCTTCTCGATGCGCTCGCGCTCGACGGCCTCGACCCGTTCGCGGTTGAGCTGGGCGACGGCGATCTCACGCTCGCGGTTCTCGTTGTGCACCCCGAGGGCTTCCTCGGTCTTCAGGTGCGCGGTCTGCGCGCGCAGCCGCTCCTCGGCCTGGACGCGGGCGGTCTCGGCCTCCTCCCGGGCGCGCACGGTGTCGATCTCGCGCTGCTGGCGTATCTCGGCGTCCGCCTGCCGGCGCTGGAGCTCCAGCACCGCCTCGCGGGCATCGACGTTCTGCCGGGTGATCTCCTTCTCCTCGGTGCGCTTGAACTCGTTGGTGCGCACGTTCTCGGTGGTGGTCAGCTCGGTGATGCGGCGGATGCCCTGCGCGTCGAGGATGTTGTTGCTGTCCAGGGCGGCCAGCGGCGTCTGTTCCAGGTGGTCGATGGCCGCGTCCTCCAGGCTGTAGCCGTAGAGGTCGGTGCCGATGAGGGCGATGACGCGGTCGCGGAACTCGTCGCGCATGGTGTAGAGGTCGGCGAAGTCCAGCTGCTTGCCGACGGTCTTGAGCGCCTCGGAGAACTTGGCGATGAACAGCGCCTGGAGCGTGGCGCGGTCGCTGGCCCGCTCCGTGCCGATGGACTGCGCGACCTTGATGACGTCCTCCTGGGTCTTGTTGACGCGGACGAAGAACGAGACGCGGATGTCGGCGCGGATGTTGTCCTTGCAGATCAGGCCCTCGTTGCCGGTGCGGCCGATCTCGATCGTCTTCACCGAGATGTCCATCACCTCGGCCTTGTGCAGCACCGGCAGCACCACCGTGCCGGTGAAGGTGACATCGACCTTGCGCATCTTGGAGACGATGAGCGCCTTGCCCTGCGGCACCTTGCGGAACAGCCGGCCGACGAGGAGGAGCAGCGCGAGGCCGATGAGCAGAACCACGGCGAGCAGTACGCCCAGGCCGGTGGAGATGGCATCCATAGCGGAAGTCCTTAACGTGTGACGTGCGGGTGGTGCGGAGATGAGGACGAGGCGCGCGGCACCGCGGCTGCGGCTGTCAGCGCGCGGCCCGGAGGCAAACGGCGCTCACGTCCCGGGCCGGGGCGGGGCGGTCACGGCCCGGTATCCGGTGGTCCCAGGCCGAAGGGGGCGACGCGGAAGAACTCGCCCTCGGTGTCGTAGTCGTAGAGCAGCGCGGAGCTGCCGAGCTTCAGCCCGGCGGCGTCGGCGCCCTCGGCGCGGACCTGGACCACGGCGGTGGAGCCGTCCTCGGCGGCTACCTCGGCCTGCCCGAAGCCGGGGCCGACGCGGCCGGTGCGGATGGTGCCCACCCGGCCCACGAAGTCGGCCCGGGAGATGCCCACTTCGCCGGGGGCCAGGCGGCGCAGCGGGATGATCAAAAGGCGCGTCCCGGCCCAGGCGGCGAGCAGCGCGACGGGCAGCGTGAGGACGCGGAGCCAGGCGGCGTCGAACAGCGCCGTACCGCTCAGTGACGTGAACCAGGCAATCGCGACCAGCAGCGAGATGACGACCGTGACGGGCACGCCGCCCAGACCGAGCGCCGCCAGGCCCCCCGAAAACCCGGCGGCGTCCCCCGTTTCCCCCGTGTCGCCAAAACCCCCGGTGCCGACACCCTCCCCTCCTTCGTAGGCGTCGGTCCCGGGGATTTCAGCACCCCCCAGCAGCACCGCGAGCCAGTAGCCGACCACGACGACGAGCGCGAAGCCGAACAGGACGGCGGGGAACGCCAGCGCGGCGTCCCAGAATCCCCCGAATCCAGCCATTGTCCTGCCCCCCTCTACCGGTTGCGGTGTGCGGCCATCGTGGCACTGGGTGTGGCCAGGCCGCACTGCCAGAAACCGGCAATGTTTATCGGTCTCTTATGCCGTGTGCTGGTGCGCTCCACGGCGGCGTGGGCGCCGATCAGAGCTCCTCGGCGGGCCAGCCCAGCAGGCGGGCGCCCATCGCGGCCGTCTCCAGGGAGTAGCGCTGGAGCGGGTCGCCGTGGTCGTAGCCGGTCAGCTCCTTCACGCGGGCGAGGCGGTAGGTCAGGGTGCGCACGCCCACGCCGAGGCGGCGGGCGGCCTCGGCGTTGACGTGGTTGGCCTGGGCGCAGGCCATCAGGGTGCGCACCAGTGGCTCGGCCCCGCCGCGCGCCTCGGTGAGCGGGCCGAGCACGGTGCGCACCAGGTCGGCCATCGCGCTGCGGTCGCGCAGCAGCACCGGGAAGACGAGCAGTTCGGAGGCGGTGAGGCGGACGGGGAGGAGGGAGAGCCGGTCGGCGACGTGCAGGGCGTGCACCGCCTCCTCGTAGGAGAGCACCACCCCGCCGGGACCGGAGTGCTCGCGGCCGGCGACGACCCGGCGGGCGGCGACGTAGCCGGGACCCGGGTTTTCCGCCAGCCGGGCGAAGGCGTCCAGCACGGCCCGGTCCTCGCCGCTGGCGGCCACGCACACCACGCGTCCGTCCTTGGTGGTCAGCAGCGCGTCCCGGTCGCCGAAGCGGGCCAGCAGCTCGCGTTCGATGCGCCGGACGGTGGGGTGGACGTCGTCGTAGGTCTCGCCGGCCGGGCCCTCGGCGATGACGACGGCGTGCGTGGCGGCCAGTCGCAGCCCGAACCGCTGCGCCCGCTCGGCGAGGCGGCCCAGGTCGCTGCGGCCGTGCAGCAGGTCATCGACGAACTCGCGCCGCTCGGCCTCCTCCTGGCGCACCGCGAGCCGCCGCGCCGCCTCGTGGCCCTCGCCGAGCGCGCCGATCGCCGCCTCCAGCGCGGCCAGGATGGCGTCACCGGTGCGGGCGCGTTCGGCGGCACCGGCCGAGCGCATGACGCCGGGCAGCGAACCCCACTGGGCCCGCGTCTCCCCCACGTACAGGCCGACCACCGCGCGCAGCTTGTGCCCGGCCTCCGCCGCCCGCTCCCCCAGCTCGCGGAACGCGTCCAGCTCGGCGCGGCGCGGCAGCCGTCCGGTGCTGGAGACCTCGGCCAGCAGCTTCGGGTAGTCCCCCAGGAAGCTGTTCGGTATCCCGGTACGTCGCACGCCTTCTCCTCACACCCCGTCTCGGTTCCCCCAGCCTGGCGGTCCGGCGGTGCCCTCCGGCATGGCCCGGCTCCGCGTCCGGCTGACGGCTCAGGTTAGGCGGCCGTAGGTGCGGGGCAGGTCACCGGCCGGGTCCGTGATCCGCGCCACAGAGCCGATGCGTCGCGGCGGGCGGTGGAGGTGGTACCCGCCGGTAGGGCGGCGTAGCTCACAATGAGCCTTGCGGTAAAGCCGTGACGTGCGGGTACGGTGATATGGAACGCGTCAACGCGATCTTGGTGTGCCGGGAAGTCTGGTCGGCAGCACGAGCCCTCGTGCTTTTACGGTTCGCATGTCCGTCCGCTTTCCCCCCAGGAGGCCGCTCCATGACGTCCACACCACCCCCGCCGCCGACGCAGAACCGGGTGTTCGCCCGGCCCGGTCTCAAAGAGCGGCGGCTGTTGGCGGACGCCCTGCGCACCGAGACCGCCGGTGGCCTGATCCTGCTGGGGGCGGCCGTCGTCGCGCTCATCCTGGCGAACACCCCGCTGTCCGAGCTGTACGAGAAGGTCAGCCACTTCCACTTCGGGCTGCCCGCCCTCAACCTGGACCTCTCCGTCGCGCACTGGGCCTCGGACGGACTGCTGACGATCTTTTTCTTCGTCGCCGGTATCGAGCTGAAGCGCGAACTGGTGGTCGGCGAGCTGCGGCGTCCGGCCGCCGCCGCCCTGCCGGTCGTGGCCGCGCTGGGGGGCATGATCGTGCCCGCGCTGTTCTACGTCGCCGTCAACGCGCCGTCGAACGGTGACCTGAACGGCTGGGCCGTGCCGATGGCCACCGACATCGCCTTCGCGCTCGGGGTCCTCGCCGTCATCGGCACCAACCTGCCCTCCGGCATCCGCGCCTTCCTGCTGACGCTCGCCATCGTCGACGACCTCGGCGCGATCATGGTGATCGCCGTCTTCTACACCTCCACCCTGAACCTGTGGGCGCTGGCCGGTGCCATCGCCGGTCTGGCGGTGTTCTGGGCGCTGCACCACAAGCTGAACGTGCGCGGCTGGTACGTCTACGTGCCGCTGGCCGTCGTCATCTGGGCGCTGATGTACAACAGCGGCGTCCACGCGACGATCGCCGGTGTGGCCATGGGCATGCTGCTGCGGGTCAAGGAGCGCACGGGCGAGTCCGCCTCCCCGGCCGAGCACATCGAGCACCGGGTGCGGCCCATCTCGGCCGGGTTCGCGGTGCCGGTGTTCGCGCTGTTCGCGGCGGGGGTCAGCGTCTCGGGCTCGGCACTCGGCGAGGCGGCGAGCGAGCCGGAGGCCCTCGGCGTCGTGGCCGGCCTGTTCGCGGGCAAGATCATCGGCATCTTCGGCGGCACCTGGCTGGCCGCCCGCTTCACCAAGGCCGAGCTGAGCGACGACCTGTCCTGGCCGGACGTGGCCGGGGTGTCCATGCTCGCGGGCATCGGCTTCACCGTCTCGCTGCTGGTCACCGAGCTGGCCTTCGACGACGCCGAGACCGTCGAGCACGTCAAGGCCGCCGTGCTGATCGCGTCCTTCCTGTCCGCCATCGTCGCGGCGATCCTGCTCAAGACCCGGGACCGGCACTACCGCCGGATCTGGGAGGAGGAGACCCGCGACGAGGACCACGACGGCATCCCCGACATCGACCAGCGCGAAGAGGCCGAGCTGGCCGCACAGGCCGCCGCCCGCGAGGAGGCCGCGCGGCGCGGGGGCACCGCGTCCGACGACGGCGACGGTCCGGACAGCCCCCGGCACTGACCTCGCCGCCCCTCTCCGGCCGCCTCTTCCGGCCGTCCCCGCGCAGCCGCTGCCGCTGCTCAGCCGCCGCCCCCGCTCAGCTCCAGCCGGACGAAGCGGGGGCGGTAGAGCTCCACGTCGCGCTGCACGGCGGCCGTGGATGAGGTGACGTTGACGTCGTAGCTGAGCAGCAGCCCGTCGCCGCTGCTCAGCGCCGGGTGCGCCTGCGGGTTGTAGGCCACCGCCCCGGCCTGCTCGCCACCCTCGGGCAGCGGCGGCGTCAGCACGTCGGACGGGCCGTGCCAGGGTCCCTGCGGGTCGCACGCCCAGTACGAGGTGACGGTCGTCAGGCCGCGCCCGTCCGGGCCGCCCGCGTCGGTGGTCAGCAGCAGCCAGGTGCCGCCGTGCCGGGTGACGGTGTAGGTGTTGCTGGCGCCGCGCTCCGGGTCGCCGGACGGCTTCGCGCCCACCGGCAGCGGCGCGGCCCGGCCCGGGTCGGCCTGCCAGGCGGCGCCGTCCCAGTAGCGCCAGGCCGCGCGGTCGGCGAGGGCGCCGACGGGCACGCGGGCCACGTGGGCGCGCGCCGCCCGGCCCTGCGCGGTGCGCTCGTCGGCCCCGAACACGTACGTCCACTCCCCGTCGCGCACCGCCGAGGTGCCGTACAGCACGCGCTCGGCGGGGTCGGTGGAGGCGGGCACGTCGATCGGCTCGACGGACTCCACCGCCAGGTCCGGCAGGCTGAGCGTGGCCACCTCCGTCGCCCGCGGGATGCCGAACACCCACGGGCCGGTGCCTTCCTCCCGCTGCCACAGCAGCACGCGCACCACCCGCTCGTCTGACCCCGGCGCCCGCGGTTCGACGACACCCTGCACCGGCCAGCGCCACACCTCGCTCCCGTCGGCCGCCGCGAGCCCCGGGAACAGCGCCCCGGGTCCCGGCCCCAGCAGGGTGCGCTCCAGCGTGCCGTCCGGTGCCATCACCAGCCCCGCGTTGCGCACCCAGGCCGGGGACGCGTCCCGGGCGGGGCCGCCGAACGTCGTCTCGGGGTGTACGCGGTCCAGGAAGGTGTCCGCCGACAGCCACAGGGTGCGCCCGTCCGGCAGCCGCACCGACCGGCTCCCGTCACCCCCGGTCCAGTCGTCCAGCCGGCTGTTGTCGTCGCCGTAGCGGGCGAACTCGGCGGTCACCGCCCGCGCGGGCTCCCACCCCCGCACACGGACCGGCTCGCAGGCGCCGCCCCCCTCGTGCTGGGGCCGCTCCCCGGGCAACGTGAGCACCAGAATGACCGCACACACGAGCACGACCACCCCGCCCAGCAATACCACGGTCCGCCTCATAACCCCGCACGATAAGCCGCCCCCCACCCGCACCCCATGAGACCCCGGTCACACCGCGCCGTCCCTCAGGAGGGATGCAAACAACGACCGGTCGTTGATCAGAGTGTGCGGGTGCAGATGAAGCCGAGGGACGCGAGGTCTTCGGTTTGGCAGAGGCGGTCGGAGGCTCCGCCGACTTCGGTCTGGAGGAGTTGGTAGTCGGCTCCGTGGTGGTGGCCCCAGTTCATGGCGGCGCGCCACAGGGCCCGGCCATAGCCGTGGCCCCGGTGTTCGGGTTGAACGCCGAAGTACTGAGGGAGGAGCTGGGTTCGGCCTGCTGCGTCGGTGATTGTCTCCATGGGGCCGATGGCTCCGGCTACCCGGCCGTTGCGGGTGATGGTGAGGACGGGGCCGAGGTCACCGGTCTGTACCTGCTGGTGGAGGAAGTCGAACCCTTCGTTCTTCATGGCTTCGGCGAATGGAGCGAAGGAATGCCGGGCCGAGGGCGGGAGTTCGTCATAGGGCGTGACGTCAGCGTGGGCCGGGGTCTGTGGGCCTTTCTGGAAGGTCTTGAGCTGGAGGCGGGTGCCGGTGCCGAGCGCGTAGGTCTCGGGCTGGCCGGGGTCGAGGAACCAGACGAGGCGGGCTGCCGTGGCGTTGTGGTTCGCGGCGAGCTTGTGGGCCAGGTCGGCGGCTGTTGTGAGGCTGTCGGGTTCGCTGCCGTAGACGTGGACCTTGACGGTGGTGCGGTCGCCTCGCCGGGTGAGGGTGGGCAGGAGCGCGAGGCGTTCGTGGTGCACGACGTCTTCGCCCAGGAGGTGTTCGTTCTTGGGGCCGGGCCAGCGGCGGTCCTTGTCGTGGGGGAGGAAATCACCGGTTCCGGCGATGCGGGCGACGTCCTCGAAGAGGTCGGCGGTGACGGCGTCGGGGTGGACCGGGCCGAGGGTGGGGATGTACGGCACGGTCATCAAAGGCGTGATCTGGCCCCAGTGGATGCGCATGGCCGCACGCTACTCGTCTGCCGCACAGGGCTCAGGCCCTGGCGCGGATGCGTCAGGGCCTGAGCGGTGGTGACCAGCCAGGGTCAGTGGGGGTTGTCGTCGCCCGCGTTGCACGAGCACTTGAGGGCGTCCATCACCGTGTCGAGATCGGCTACCGGGGTGATCGTGGTGACCGCAGGTGCGGGCTCTTCAACGAGCCGCGTCGCGTAGGACAGGGAGCCGTGGGTGGGCAGGTCGTCTGGGAGGGGCCGCCTGGGGGCGATCTCGACGGGTACAGCCGTCATGGTTTCACCTTTTCCTTCCGTGCTGGCAGTAACTTTCCAGTGGTGCCTTCGCCTCCTGGTAGTGCTTGGCCAGGGGCCTGCACACGGTGCAGGAACCGGAGAGCTGGCAGCCGGAGCAGCCACCGGTGCGAGGCTTCAGCGGGTAGAAACCGGATGGCGGTCACTGCGGCAGGCCGGGCACCTGAAGGATCTCCTGGAGCGCTACGGCGTCACCGACGAGGACGACGTGGACCGGCTCCTGGCCATCCAGCGCGACGCCGCCAGCCGCGAGTGGTGGACCCACGCCGGAAGCTCGATGACCTCCGGAATGCCCCGCTTCCTCGGCATCGAGTCAGCCGCCGTCGAGGTACGCGCCTTCCACCCCGGCCTGGTCCCCGGGCTGCTCCAGACCCGGGCCTACGCCGAGGCGGTCCATGAGAACCACAAGCTCATCGACGAGACCACCACGGAGTTCATGCAGCAGAACGTGGAACTGCGGATGCAGCGGAAGGAGGCCCTGACCCGCACCGAAGACCCCACGAAGCTCTGGGCGGTCCTCTACGAACCCGCACTGCGCTGCGCCATCGCCGACCGGGAGGTGATGTGCGAGCAGTACGAGGAACTGGTGAAACTGGCCCAGCGTGACAACGTGACCATACAGATTCTCCCCGCAACGGTCCGCGGCTTCGTCGCCACTCACGACCTGAGCATCATGCATCTGGGGCCCGGCCTGCCCACGGCCGTCCAGGTGGACACCGCCTGGAGCACGGTCGCGGTGAGTGACAAGCCACGTGAAGTAGCCCGGTTCGGCCGCATGTTTGACACCCTGGTGGCCTCCGCGCTGCCGCCCCGGGAAACCCCTGAGTTCCTGCACCGACTAACACGAGAGACCGAGTAATGAACAACCCACGTCCCCTCGCCGCCGCCTTCTGTGTTCCCGACGACGCCTGGCGCAAGTCTTCGTACAGCGGCAGCGGCACGAACTGCGTCGAAGTCGCCGCCGTTCCCGGCGGCCTCGCCGTGCGCGATTCCAAGAACAGCGCCATTCCCGGTTTCCAGGCGGGTCGTTCCGCCTGGGTGGCCTTCATCCAGGCCATCAACACCAGTCGAATGTGACAGCGACGCCCACGACCTCTCTTCTCGGGAGCTGAGGGGGCGTGGGCCTCTCCTTCCCTTCGCCATGTCCGAGGCGCGTGTGGGCATGGGCGTTTCAGCCTCAGCGGACCCGGCCGTGCGGGACCCGCGTCGCGTGGCTGAAGGTCACTCAGCGACTAAGCAGCGGGGGTGGTGACGGCGTCGGACAGTTCGTCCAGGGCGTCGGTGATCAGCTCCGCGGCGCGCAGCGCCACACCGTCGGGGTGTTCGGCGTGCCGCTGCCAGTGGGCGAGCGCCGCCCGTACCGGGGTCCAGTCCGGCTCCGCGCCCGCCCGCACCGCCCGGTCGGCGTCCGGCAGCGTCTCCCGCAGCGCCGCCGCGAAGGTGGCCGCGCCCCGGTCACCCGGGGTTCCGGGCGCGGGCAGGTGCGCCTCGGCCAGCATCGCCGAGCGGGCCAGCGTGCCGAGGGCGGCCTGCGCGTCCGTCGCCCGGCGCCGGGGCAGGCCACGGTGGCGCACCGGCTCGGCGCCCGCCCGCGCGGTGGCCTGGTCCCACTCCCACCGCGCGGCCCGGGTGTCCAGCAGGGCCTCGCGCACGCGGCGGTGGGTGCCCGCGCGCGGGGTGCCGAAGCCGTCCAGCACGGCGACGGCGAACGTGCCCGCCGCCGTCAGCCAGTCGGCCAGCCGCTCGCGCAGCCTCGGCGTCTCCCAGGCGGGGAAGACCGCGTAGGAGACGAGTGCGAGCGCGCCGCCCAGCAGCGTCAGCTCGATCCGCTCCAGCACCGTCTGGGCCCACTCCGCGCCCGCGACGCCGAGCAGGAAGACGACGTACGCGCCGGTGCACGCGGACATCACCATGAACCCGGTGCGGATCAGCGCGTACAGCAGGAAGACGGCGGCGACGGCGAAAGCGGCGGCCAGGTAGGGGCCGGGGTCGGACAGGGCGAGGACGGCGCCGCCCAGCGCGACCCCGGCGACCGTCCCCACCAGGCGGGCCGCGCCCCGCTCGGCGGTGGCGGAGAAGTCGGGGCGCAGCACCATCACGACGGTCAGCCCGACCCAGTAGCCGTGCCGCGTCGGCAGGGCCTGGCCCAGCAAGTAGCCGGTGCCCGCCACCGCGGCCAGCCGCAGCGCGTGCCGGAAGATGGGCGAGGAGGCGCGCATTTCGCGGCGCAGGGTGCGCAGCGCCACCGGAATCTGCCCTGGCCCGGTCGGCCGGCGCAGGTACGGCCGCCCGTCCGCCGGTGCCACCTCGACCGGCGCCTGGGCCGCCTCGACCGTCTCCTCGGTCAGCGCGATCAGCCGCAGCGCCGCCTTGCGGGCCGGAACCGGTGGCAGCACCGGGCCGTCGGCCGGGACCCGCAGCACCGCGAGCGCCTCGTCCGGGACGCGGACGTGCTCGCCGCGCCGGATCGCGCGGGCGGTGGCGTCCAGCACCGTCGCGGCGGCGGCCAGCAGGGCGCGCACCCGCTCCCGGGCCTGCCCGGGCGGAGCGGGGACGCCGCCGACCACGGGATCGGCCAGCGAGGCGAGCACCGGCCGGTACCGCTCGGCCAGCTGCCGGTAGCCGTGGAGCTGGCGGGGACGGCGCCGGGCCTGGCGCGGGGTGACGGCGGCCGCGTCCCGGGCCTCCATCAGCGGCACGGGGTCGAACGGGGCGGTGGGGTCCTCGCGCAGCCGCCGCGCGTAGTCGGCCACCCCGGCCAGCGCGTCGGCCAGCGCCTCGCGGCGTGCGGCCCAGCGGCGGATGGGGAACACGGCGATGAGCACCGCCTGGACGACGCCACCCAGCGCGATGATGCCCGCGTGCAGCGCCGCCTGGGGCACCGAGGAGGGCAGCGTGACGACGACGAGCATCATCGCCACCGTGAACGCCGCCACCACACCGGAGACCGGTCCGGCCGCCCACGCCATGCCCGCGCCGAAGGCCCACACCACGAGCAGCACGGTGAACGCCCCCACGTGCCCGGCCAGGACGTAGCCCAGGAAGGCGCTGACCGACAGCCCGGCCGCCGCCCCCAGCGCCAGCACCGCGCGGGGCCGGTAGCTGCGCTGGAACGTCGCGATGCCGGACGCGAACGCGCCGAACGCCGAGGACACCGCGAGCTGCGGCGACCCGAGCCACAGCGTGACCCCGATGACGAGGGCCACGCCGCAGGTGCCGCGCAGCGCCAGCAGCGGCGTCAGCGTGCCCCGCTCGATCCGCACCCCGGCCCGGGCGGCGTCCCTGAGCGCGGCAGCCCACCTCGCTGTCGTCCCCGCCATGGGCACGAGGATAGGACGGCAGCGGTGCGGACCACTGTCGCGGGCGATGCCGCCGGCCACACCGGCGGAGGGCTGGGGCACCGGCCGCAGGCGGGAGCGGTTGCGCGGTGGACCGTGGACCGGGAGTTCGCCGCCGTGTCACGAGTGTCACCGTTACGCGAGTGGGATGTCACGGGGTCTCGACAGTGGGCGGGCGTTGTCACGGTGTGTCGTCGTGCGGAGAGCAGGGTGTTGCCGCATCACCCGTCACTCCTGTGGAGGTGTCGCTATGGCTGACCGCCGTCTGTGGTCGTACAAGGAGATCGCCGCGCACATCCAAGTGCAGCCGGACACCGTGCGGTCGTACCGCAAGCACGGGCATCTGCCCGCGCCGGACGTGGTCGAGGGCGGCCGTCCGTTCTGGTACGCCGACACGATCCGCGATTGGGTCACGCGCCGCCCGGGGCACGGCCGCCGCGGCGGTTAGCCCTTCGGTGAGCCCGTTCCCGTCCTTTCCCGGAAACTGAGGGCATGCCCCAGCCCCGAAGAGGCCCCGCAGGGGTCCCGGGGCTGGGGACACGCCCCTGGCCCCGGGAGGGGTGGGAGCGAGCGGGAAGATACACCCCTCGGGTATAGCGTTTTCCCGCAGCACAACCGAAACGCACCAAGGAGGCTCCGATGGCGAGCGTCACCACCACCTATGAGGTCAGCGGCATGAGCTGTGCCCACTGCGAGAAGGCGATCGCCGAGGAGATCGGCGGTCTGGCCGGTGTCACCGAGGTGAGGGCGGACGCCGGCAGTGGCCGCGTCACCGTCAGCTCGGCCGGGGAGCCGCACGACGACGCCGTGCGCGAGGCCGTGGACGAGGCGGGGTATGAGCTGGTCGGCCGGGCCTGACCCGTCCCGCGCTGGCCCGGCGCCCGGGAGCCGCGTCGTCTGAGGAACCCCTGCGCGCACAGGAGGACGCCCCGCTCGTGAGTCCCCCCACGGGCTCACGAACGGGGCGTCCCGGTTCCCGGCACCTGACTCCCCCCACGGGATCACGGCCGGGCGTTCGGCTGGGCTGAGGCCGTACCACGGTGGCCGCTCAAGCACCCGCGGACGTTCAGCCCGGGACGGCGACTCCGCCGGGTGTCGCCGTCACCCGGTTCGACCGGGGAGGGGCGCAGAGGGTTGTACCCCCGCCGCCGTGAACTGGATCACAGCAACGGGGGTACCGGAAGTGCTTTGCTTCAGCGCTGCTCGACGGGGAGGTAGTCGCGCTCGACGACGCCGGTGTAGATCTGGCGCGGGCGGCCGATGCGCGAGCCCGGCTCCTTGATCATCTCGTGCCACTGGGCGATCCAGCCCGGCAGCCGGCCGATCGCGAACAGCACGGTGAACATGGACGTCGGGAAGCCCATGGCGCGGTAGATCAGGCCGGTGTAGAAGTCCACGTTGGGGTAGAGGTTGCGCGAGACGAAGTAGTCGTCGCTCAGCGCGTGCTCCTCCAGCTTGAGCGCGATGTCCAGCAGCTCGTCGGACTTGCCGAGCGCGGACAGCACGTCGTGCGCGGCGGCCTTGATGATCTGGGCCCGCGGGTCGAAGTTCTTGTAGACCCGGTGGCCGAAGCCCATCAGGCGGACGCCGTCCTCCTTGTTCTTCACCTTGCGGATGAAGGTGTCCACGTCGCCGCCGTCGCGCTGGATGCGCTCCAGCATCTCCAGCACGGCCTGGTTGGCGCCGCCGTGCAGCGGGCCCCACAGCGCGCTGATGCCCGCGGAGATGGAGGCGAACATGTTGGCCTGGGAGGAGCCGACCAGGCGCACGGTGGAGGTGGAGCAGTTCTGCTCGTGGTCGGCGTGCAGGATGAGCAGCTTGTCCAGCGCGCTGACGACGACCGGGTTCAGCTCGTACTCCTCGGCCGGTACCGAGAACGTCATGCGCAGGAAGTTCTCGACGTAGCCCAGGTCGTTGCGCGGGTAGACCACCGGGTGGCCGACGGCCTTCTTGTAGGCGTAGGCGGCGATCGTCGGCAGCTTGGCCAGCAGGCGGATGGTGGAGATGTGCCGCTGCTGCTCGTCGAAGGGGTTGTGGCTGTCCTGGTAGAAGGTGGACAGCGCGCTGACGACCGACGACAGCATGGCCATCGGGTGCGCGTCGCGCGGGAAGCCGTCGTAGAAGCGCTTGACGTCCTCGTGCAGCAGCGTGTGCTGGGTGATCTCGCCCCGGAAGGCGGCCAGCTCATCGACCGTGGGCAGCTCGCCGTGGATGAGCAGGTACGCCGTCTCCAGGAACGTGCCGCGCTCGGCCAGCTGCTCGATCGGGTAGCCGCGGTAGCGCAGGATGCCCTGTTCGCCGTCGAGGAAGGTGACGGCCGACTTGACCCCGGCGGTGTTGCCGTAACCGGCGTCCAGAGTCACCAGGCCGGTCTGGGACCGGAGCTTGGCGATGTCGAAGCCGTTGTCCCCGGTCGTGCTCTCGACCAGCGGATAGCTGTACTCGCTGCCTCCGTGCCGCAGCACCACAGCCTGCTCGGGGCTGACCCCGCCGCTGCCGCCGTTGTCGCCGTTGTCGCCCTTGAGGCGGTCTTCGCTCACGTCATCCCTCACCGACGTCGTGCCTCTTCTTCGAGGTGCAGAAGTTGAACCGTGGAGCCCTGGCCCGTGTTCTTTTTTCCCACTCTCCCCCACTTGCTGCCGCGTAGTGCGCTCGGGGTCGGCCAAAGGGCGCCTTGGTGGCACGGAGTGCCGCAGAAAAGCTACGCTTCGCCGCCCACCGTGCGCAATCGATGATCGAGCATCGTGTGTCTGCGCCCCGCCGACACCGTGCGGACGGCCTGGGCCAGCGCCCGCCGCGAGCCGACCAGCACGACGAGCCGTTTCGCCCGCGTGACAGCCGTGTAGAGCAGGTTGCGCTGGAGCATCATCCACGCCCCGGTGGTGACCGGTATCACTACCGCCGGGTACTCGCTGCCCTGCGAGCGGTGGATGGTGACGGCGTAGGCGTGGGCCAGCTCGTCCAGCTCGGCGAAGTCGTACTCCACCTCCTCGTCCTCGTCGGTGCGCACGGTCAGCGTCTGCTCCTCCGGGTTCAGGCCCGTCACCACACCGACGGTCCCGTTGAAGACGCCGCTGACCCCCTTGTCGTAGTTGTTGCGGATCTGCGTCACCTTGTCCCCTACCCGGAACACCCGGCCGCCGAAGCGCTTCTCCGGCACCGAGGGCCGCCCGGGGGTGATCTCCTGCTGGAGCAGCCCGTTCAGCGCGCCCGCGCCCGCCGGGCCCCGGTGCATCGGCGCGAGCACCTGCACGTCACGGCGCGCGTCGAGGCCGAACTTCGCCGGGATGCGGCGGGCGGCGACCTCCACGGTGAGGCGGCCCGCGGCCTCGGTGTCCTCCTCGGGGAAGAGAAAGAAGTCCGGCAGGCCCTGGGTCAGCGGCGGCTGCCCGGCGTTGATGCGGTGCGCGTTGGTGACGACACCGGATTGCTGGGCCTGGCGGAAGATCCGCGTCAGCCGGACGGCGGGCACCGGCCCGCCCTCGGCGAGCAGATCCCGCAGCACCTCCCCCGCGCCGACGGACGGCAGCTGGTCCACGTCCCCCACCAGCAGCAGGTGCGCGCCCGGCGGCACCGCCTTGACCAGCTTGTTCGCCAGCAGCAGGTCCAGCATGGACGCCTCGTCCACCACGAGCAGGTCCGCTTGGAGGGGGCGCTCGCGGTCGTAGGCGGCGTCGCCACCGGGTTTGAGCTCCAGCAGGCGGTGGACGGTGGAGGCGTCCGCGCCGGTCAGCTCCGCCAGCCGTTTGGCCGCCCGCCCCGTCGGCGCGGCCAGCAGCACCTGAGCGCCCTTGGCCCGGGCCAGCTCCACCACCGAGCGCACCGTGAACGACTTGCCGCAGCCCGGGCCGCCGGTCAGCACCGCCACCTTGCGGGTGAGAGCGAGCCGCACGGCATCGTGCTGCTCGGGCGCCAGCTCCGCACCGGTGCGCCGCGCCAGCCAGGCCAGCGCCCGCTCCCAGTCCACGTCGGCGAACGCGGACAGCCGGTCCTCGCGGGTGTGCAGCAGGCGTCTCAGCTGGGCGGCCAGCGCCGTCTCCGCGCGGTGGAAGGGCGGCAGGTAGACGGCGGTCAGGGTGTCGCCGGGCTCGTCCGGGTGCGGCACCCGCTCGCGGACGACGCCCTCCTCGTCCGCCGCGAGGGCGTCCAGACACTCGATGACCAGGCCGGTGTCCACCTGGAGCAGTTTGACGGCGTCCGCGATCAGGCGTTCCTCGGGCAGGAAGCAGTGCCCCTGGTCGGCCGACTGGGACAGCGCGTACCGCAAACCCGCCTGCACCCGTTCGGGGCTGTCGTGCGGGATGCCCACGGACTGCGCGATCCGGTCGGCGGTCAGGAAGCCGATGCCCCACACGTCGGCTGCCAGCCGGTAGGGGTGCTCGCGCACCACCGAGATCGACTCGTCCCCGTACTTCTTGTAGATGCGCACGGCGATGGAGGTGGACACGCCAACGCTCTGGAGGAAGATCATCACTTCCTTGATGGCTTTCTGCTCCTCCCAGGCGGCGGCGATCTTCCGCGTCCGCTTCGGGCCGAGGCCGGGCACCTCGACGAGCCGGGCGGCGTCCTCCTCGATGACGTCGAGTGTCCGCAGCCCGAAGTGGGTCACGATGCGGTCCGCGATGCGCGGGCCGATGCCCTTGATCAGCCCCGAGCCCAGGTAGCGGCGGATGCCCTGGATGGTGGCGGGCAGCACCGTGGTGTAGTTCTCCACCGTGAACTGCCGCCCGTACTGCGGGTGCGAGCCCCACCGGCCCTCCATGCGCAGGCTCTCGCCCGGCTGCGCGCCGAGCAGGGAGCCGACGACGGTGAGCAGGTCACCGTCGGGCCCGGCGTCCTTGCGGCGCGCGGGAGCGACCCGGGCGACCGTGTAGCCCGTCTCCTCGTTGGCGAAGGTGATGCGCTCTAGCACTCCTTCGAGCACCGCCGGCTGGAACGACATGTCACCGACCGTAAGCCCCACCACCGACAGTGCGACACCCCAGGCGGATGGCCGCCGCCGCGAAGGAGGTGGGCGAGAGCCGGAATCCAGCACGCCGGACGCCGCCACCAAGGCGAAGTAAGCACAGCTGCGAGGCACTTGATCTATGCCGAGGCCATGCGTTTCAATCACGGACCCGGCGGGTGATGGCGCGGGACGCCCGTTCGACGCAGGAAAGGCAACGCCCGGTGACGTACGCGGACAGCCGCACCTTCGCCCCCCTCGTGCGCGTCGAAGGCGTCACCAAGACCTTCCCCGGCGTGGTCGCACTGGACGGCGTGGACTTCGCGGTGCGCGCGGGCGAGGTGCATGTGCTGCTGGGCGAGAACGGCGCCGGGAAGTCCACCCTGATCCGGCTGCTCGCCGGGGCACACCGGCCGGACGCCGGACGCCTCCTCGTGGACGGCAGCCCGGTGCGCGTGCACGGCGCACGGGACGCCGCGCGGCTCGGGATCGCCACCATCCACCAGGAGCTCCACCTCGCTCCGGACCTGACCGTCGCCGAAAACCTCTTCCTCGGCCGCCCGCCGCGCCGCTTCGGGCTGGTGGACCGGGCCCGGATGGAGGCCGACGCCGCTGACCTCCTCGCCCGCGTCGGGCTGGCGGTCTCCCCGCGTGCCCGGGTCCGCGAACTGGGCGTGGCCCGGATGCAGCTGGTGGAGATCGCCAAGGCGCTGAGCCTGCGCGCGCGGGTGCTGGTGATGGACGAGCCGACGGCCGTACTGACCGGCGGCGAGACGGAGCGCCTGTTCGCCCTCGTGCGGCGGCTGCGCGCGGAGGGCGCCGGCATCGTGTTCATCACGCACAAGCTGGAGGAAGTCGCCGCGCTGGGCGACCGGGTGACGGTGCTGCGCGATGGCCGGGCCGTCGCACAGGTCCCGGCGAGCACCACCCGCGAGGAGCTGGTGCGGCTCATGGTCGGCCGCGACATCACGGTGCGGTACCCGCGCGAGCGGGCCCCGGTGCGCGCGGACGGGCCCCCGCTGCTGCGGGTGGACGGGCTCGGGCGGGCCGGGGCGTTCGAGAACGTCAGCTTCGAGGTGCGCGGCGGCGAAGTGGTGGGCCTGGCCGGGCTGGTGGGCGCCGGACGGACGGAGGTGGCGCGCGCGGTGTTCGGGGCCGACGCCCACGACCACGGCAGCGTGCGCGTCCTGGGCCAGCCACTCCCCGGACGCGACGTGCCCGCCGCGCTGGCGGCCGGCGTCGGCTTCGTCCCCGAAGACCGCAAGGCGCAAGGGCTGCTGCTGGACGCGTCGGTGGCGGAGAATCTCGGCCTGGTGACGCTGCGCCGGGCCGCGCGCGCCGGGTTCGTGGACCGCGCCGGGCAGCGCCGGGCCGCCGCCGCGATGGCCGCGCGGCTCGGGGTGCGCATGGCCGGGCTCGACCAGCCCGCCCGCACCCTGTCCGGCGGCAACCAGCAGAAGGTCGCGATCGGCAAGTGGCTGCTGGCAGGCAGTCGGCTGCTGATCCTGGACGAGCCGACGCGCGGGGTGGACGTGGGCGCCAAGGTGGAGATCTACCGGCTGGTCAACGAGCTGACCGCCGCCGGGCACGGGGTGCTGATGATCTCCAGTGACCTGCCGGAGGTGCTGGGCATGAGCGACCGCGTACTGGTGATGTGCCGGGGACGGCTGGCTGGTGAGCTGTCGGCGGACGCGGCCACGCAGGACGCCGTGATGGCGCTGGCGGTCGGCTCCGCGTCCTCCGCCCGCCCGCGCGGCTGACGGAGCCGGGGGGCGGGTTGCCGTTCCCGGGAGCCGGTGCCGGGCGCCGGTGCCGGGCGGCGGTGCCGGGCGGCGGTGCCGGGCGGCGGTGCCGGGAGCCGGTGCCGGGCGGCGGTGCCGGGAGCCGATGCCGGGCGGCGAGCACACGACGGGGCGCGGCAGGCCCCGTCGGGGCGCGGCAGACAGGCACCACACGCGGCCAGCGGACGACGACACGACGCCCAGACGGGCGGCGACACCCCGGACAGCGGACGACGAGAGGACGGCGAGGTTTGGCCACCGAGACACGAGGCAAGAGCGCGGCGGCATCCGGAGCGGGCGACGGGCCGCCCGGCACGGTTCCGGCACGGGCGCGCCGGGTGTTCCACGACAACGGCGCCCTCGGCGCGCTGCTGGCGCTCGTGGCGGTCCTGGCGCTGCTGTCGCCGGACTTCCTGACCACCCGCAACCTGATGAACGTCGGTGCGCAGGCGGCCGTGGTGGCGATCCTGGCGTTCGGCGTCACCTTCGTCATCGTCGCGGCCGGGATCGACCTGTCGGTCGGCTCGGTGGCGGCGCTGTCGGCGACAGTGCTGGCCTGGACGGCGACCGCGCAGGGGGTACCGGTGTGGCTGGCCGTGCTGGGCGCGCTGGCGACGGGCCTGGTGTGCGGCCTGGTAAACGGGCTGCTCGTCGCGTACGGCAGGCTGCCCTCGTTCATCGCGACGCTGGCGATGCTCTCGGTGGCGCGCGGCCTTGGCCTGGTCATCTCCCAGGGCAGCCCCATCGACTTCCCCGACCCGCTGGGCTTCCTCGGCCGCAACCTCGGCGACTGGCTGCCCGTGCCGGTACTGGTGATGCTGGCGATGGCCGCCCTCGCCGCACTCGTGCTGAACCTGACCTACAGCGGCCGGGCGATGTACGCGATCGGCGGCAACGAGGAGGCGGCGCGGCTGTCCGGCATCCGGGTCGCGCGGCAGAAGCTGGTGATCTATGGGCTGTCCGGGGTGTTCGCGGCCGTCGCGGGCGTCGTGCTGGCCTCCCGCCTGGTATCCGCGCAGCCGCAGGCGGCCTTCGGCTACGAGCTGGACGCCATCGCCGCCTGCGTCATCGGCGGCGCGAGCCTGTCTGGCGGTGTGGGCCGCGCGTCGGGCACGCTGATCGGCGCGCTGATCCTCGCCGTACTGCGCAACGGGCTCAACTTGCTGAACGTTTCGGCCTTTTGGCAGCAGGTGGTGATCGGGGGGGTTATCGCACTGGCCGCACTTCTCGATACACTCCGTCGCCGTACGTGATCGGTCCGTGCCGAGGGTCGATCGGCAACCGACCGTTCCCGACGACCGCACCACACCGCAGACCGCATCGTTCCCGACCACCGACCGCTCCCGACCCGCACGTCGCTCTTTACCCCGCCCGTCGACTGCAAGGAATGCAGCACATGCGTACAAAGAGAACGTCCCTGGCCACCGTCGCCGCCCTGCTCGCCCTGACCGCCACCGCCTGCGGCTCCGGTACCGCCGCCTCCGGAGGGGAGGACGGGATCGAGATAGGCATGTCGATCTCGACGCTGAACAACCCGTTCTTCGTAGAGCTGAAGAAGGGCGCGGAGGACGAGGCCGAGGCGAACAAGGTCAGGCTGACGATCACCGACGCGCAGGACGACGCCAGCACCCAGGCCAACCAGGTGCAGAACTTCATCAGCCAGAACCTGGACACCGTGGTGATCAACCCGGTTGACTCCGACGCCGCCCGGCCCTCGGTGGAGGCCGCCGACAACGCCGGTGTGCCCGTCGTCGCCGCCGACCGCGCGGTCAACGGCGCCAAGGTCGCCACCACCGTCGCCTCCGACAACGTGCAGGGCGGCGAACTGGCGGCCCAGCAGCTGGCGGAGGAGCTGGGCGAGCGGGGCAAGGTCGTCGTCCTGCGCGGCCTCTCGGGCACCTCGGCCTCGCGCGAGCGCGGCGAGGGCTTCGAGAAGGGCATCGCGCGATTCCCGGCCATCGAGGTCGTCGCCACCCAGCCCGCCGACTTCGACCGTACCCAGGGCCTGGACGTCATGACGAACCTCCTCCAGGCGCACCCCGACGTCACCGGCGTCTTCGCCGAGAACGACGAGATGGCGCTCGGCGCGCTCCAGGCACTCGGCGACCGGGCGGGCAGCTCGGTGACCGTCATCGGCTTCGACGGCACGGCCGACGGGCTGAAAGCCGTGCAGCAGGGCACGATGGCCGCCACCATCGCCCAGCAGCCCGACGAGCTGGGCCGCATGTCCGTGCGCAACGCCGTGCGGGTGGCGCGGAGCGAGGAGGTGGACACCGAGATCAAGGTGCCGGTGAAGGTCGTCACCGAGGAGAATGTGAAAACCTTCCTCTGAGATGACACCCGCCACCGCACCCCACACCCCGGACGCCTCGCCCACGCCGGATACCCCGGCCGGGCCGGACGCCACGGCCGGGCCGGACGCCACGGCCGGGCCGGACGCCACGGCCGGGGTATCCGGCCCGCCCCACCTGGACGTCCTGGTGGTCGGTTCCGCCAACGCCGACCTGGTGACCACCGTCGAGCGCCACCCCGCCCCCGGCGAGACGGTGCTCGGCTCGGACCTGGCCGTCCACCCCGGCGGCAAGGGCGCCAACCAGGCTGTCGCCGCCGCCCGGCTGGGCGCGGCGACGGGTCTGCTGGCCCGGGTCGGGGACGACGCGTACGGGCGGCTGCTCACCGCGTCCCTGCGGGACGCGGGCGTGCACACCGGCCGGGTGCTCACCGGCGGCGGCTCGCCCACCGGCGTCGCGCTCATCGCCGTGGGCGCGGACGGCGCCAACACCATCGTCGTCTCCCCCGGCGCCAACGCCCGGCTGACGCCCGCCGACGCCGCCGCCGCGCGGCCGGTGCTCGCGGCGGCGTCGGTGGTCTCGCTGCAACTGGAGGTGCCACTGGAGACGGTGGCCGAAACCGTACGGCTCGCGGCCGACGCGGGGACGCGCGTGGTGCTCAACCCCTCGCCGCCCGCCGCGCTGCCGCCCGAGGTGCTGGCAGCCTGCGACCCGCTGGTGGTCAACGAGCACGAGGCCCGGCTGCTGCTCGGCGCCGACGCGGGCGAGGACGCCGCCGAGTGGGCCACCGCGCTCCGTCGGAGGGGACCGCGCAGCGTGGTCGTCACTCTCGGCGCACAGGGCGCGCTGACCGCCTCCGCCCACGGCACGGTGCACGTCCCCGCGCCTGCGGTGACGGCCGTGGACTCCACCGGCGCCGGGGACGCCTTCACCGGCGCCCTGGCCTGGCGGCTGGCGCGCGGCGACACGCTGGCCGACGCCGCCCGCCTGGCGGTACGCGTCGGCGCGCTGGCCGTCACCCGGCCCGGCGCGCAGTCCAGCTTCCCGTCGGCGGCCGACCTGGCGTGACGCCTCCCGCGCCTGGACGGGCGCCGCTTGACTGGCGCTGGCTGGCTGGCGCTGGCACGTCCAGCGCTCGGGCTGGCTGGGCTGGGACCGGTGGGTGTTCGGGCTGGCCGCGAGGCGAGCGGCCCCGGTGCGACAGGTGCGCCGGGGCCGCCCGTCCCGGGCCGGGAACGCCGTGTTCAGCGCGGGGTGCCGCGCCTCACGGCAGCCGCGTCGGTGTCCGCTCGACCATGGGCCGGTCCAGGGACGCGTCATACGGGGCGAGCGCCTGCGGCAGCCCGGCGGCCGAGGACGCCGCCGCCCGCCCGCTCGCGGGCCGCTCGTCGGCGACATCGGCCCAGCGCAGCACGGCCTCGGTGGCTGTCACCCGGTCGGCGTCCCGCAACTGGGCGATGTTCGCTCCGTGGTTGGCGCCGGGCGCGACGAACACGTGGGTGTCGTCAGTGTGCCGCCCGACGCGGAACGGCTCGGCGCCCCACGGGTCGTTCTCGCCGTTGACGAACAGCATCTGGGAGGAACGGCCGCGCACCCAGCGGTCGATGTCCCGCATCGCGTACCAGTCGAAATACGGGAGGTCGATCTCGTCCGGGACGGCGTTGCGCGGGTGGTTGACGTCCGGGTAGCGCAGCAGGCCCCGCAGGTGCGGGGTGCGCACGGTCGGGAAGCCCAGCTCGGTAGCCGCCTGGTAGTAGTACGGCGTGTACGGGGTCATGCCCTGGTCGGTGTAGAAGGCGAACCCGGATACCTGGTCCAGGTAGGTGTACAGCTCGTCCACCGAGGCGTTGGCACCCGGTGCCTGCCCGCAGTCGGCCTCGTCCTGGTACTGGAAGAACGCCCACACCAGGTCCAGCACGACCACCTCGAAGGCCCGGTCCGCCGAACCGTACAGCTCGAAGCTGTACCCCTCCTTCTGGGCCATCTCCTCATACCGCGCGACGAGTTCACCGCGCTGCCGCAGGGCCTGCCGCTGCACGCCCTCCAGCCGGTCGCGGCACTCCCGCGTGGAGACGGTGGCGAAGAACCGGTCGTAGGCACGGTCGTTGTAGATGTTGGTGTTGTTCGGCGCGACGTAGGCGACGGTGCCGTCCATGTCGCGGGGGTAGAACCGGCGGTAGTAGGTGGCCGTCATGCCGCCCTTGCTGCCGCCGGTGGAGATCCAGTTCTGGTCGTAGATGCCGTCCAGCGCGGCGTGAATGCGGTGCTGATCGCTGGCGGCCTGCCAGATGTCCAGCTTCGACCAGTCGGCGGGCTCGGGCCGCGACGGGGTGAAGAACCGGTACTCCATGGACACCTGGTTGGCGTCCGCGATCCGCGTCGGCTCGCTCCGCGAGGGGTTGGGGTTCAGCCCGTACCCGGAGGTGTAGAACACCGTCGGGCGGTCAACCGACTTGTGCAGCACCGATATGCGCTGCTCGAACGTCCCCCGCCACGGCCGCCGGTGATCGACGGGCTGCTCGTAGGTGAGGACGAAGAACCGGTACCCGTCCACCGGCTTCTCCGCCACCAGCTCCATCCCGTCGATGGCCAGCAGCCGGTCCTTGATACCGGACTCGGCCCTGTCGGGCTCGGCACTGCCGGACTCGGCCGCGGTGGCGACCCCTCCCGACGCCGTACCAGCCACCGCCGTACCGATCAGCACGACAAAGGCCAGCACCCATCTGAGCACTGCGCGCATGTGCGACTCCTCAGGATTCCCCAATAACACAGGTCGCCGCGCAACCTATCCACTCCCCACCCCCCACACCATCCCCTGCGGACCCCCACTTCCAGCCACCTGTGAGCCGGCCCTCACACCTCCGCCCCGTGCCATGCACACCACCCTGCCGACGGGTGACGCCACCCCACGCCCACCTCAACGCACGCAGCACCCCACCCAGCGTCACCACACGCTGCCGCATCCGGTGTCGGCGCCCGCTGCGGCACCCCGGAGTCGGCGCAGGGGCACCCTCCAGCTCAGGCACCGACCCCCGGAACAGACCGGTGACCGCGTAAGGTCAAAGCATGGGCAAGGCATTGGCCACCGGCCCCCTACAGATGGCGCTGCTCGGCTTCGAACGCACCGCGCGGGAGCACACCGAGGCGACCGGCGCGGCCGACACGGCATACGTCCTCATCGCCCTGCGGCACCGTGAGCGCCTGTTGCTGGTACGGGTACGGCGGCGGGGATGCTGGGAGCTGCCGGGCGGCAAGATCGACCCGGGCGAGACACCCCGCGCGGCAGCCGTGCGCGAACTACTGGAAGAAACCGGCCAGCACGTGCGCTCCGACGCCCTCACCCTGGCCGGGTACGCGACGACCGCCATCGGCCCGCAGCAACGCATCCTGCGCGGCGCGGTGTTCACCGGCCGCACCGAACGTCCGCAGGCGTTCACCCCGACCGAGGAAATCGCCGCCACCTGCTGGTGGGACGGCGAAACAGCCCTCCCGGACGGCCCCCTCCAAACCGTTGACACCTACCTCGCCAAACTAGTCACCGGCCCCCTCCACCCAGAGCCGTAACCCAGGAACGGCTACCCGCCCCGGGGCCTCCGGTACCTGCTCAGAACGCCCTTTGCCGCGTCGGTCACGGGGCGACTCCCCGGCGAGTGCCGTCCAGGTGTGGCCGGAGAACTTTCAGTGCCGCCTGCATCGCAGAGAAATATCACAGCAGTACGACGGGAGAGGCAACTTCTCCTCCTTATAGGAGGAGTTGCACATCATCCACGGTCGCCAAACTCTTCAGATGCCCGGTCGATTTGACGTTTCCGGACAAAGGCGATTCCCAGCGCGGGGCCGACAAGAAGACCTGACGCCTTCCCCAGGGAGTCGAGGAAAGGTGCCCCAAAAGCCATCTGCAAGCCCGTGATAAGCACCACCATGAAAATCAGCGCTGCGAAAAATGTCAACCACGGCCTTGTCGCAGTCCATTCAGGCGCCATCCGTTAAATCCTTCCCGTGTGCGGAACAGCCTTCCGGCTGTTCCGCACACGTCTAAATTGCTAGACCTGTTGAATCACGGCGAAAGCCAAGACTCAACTGCGGCTCCGGTGTTTGCTCCAGCGGCAAAGCAGCCAGCCGTAGCCAGAAACCCACTGGATGCGCCCACTGAGGCAGTACATATGGAGCCGACCACGACTCCCGCTGCAAGAGAAGCAGACTCCCGGGCAGCACCGGTCCAGTCTCCTTCAGCTATTTTCTGTCCGATCTCTACCACATTGACAACGTCCCCTACCTTGCCCAAGGCGTCGGAGATGCCTCCCTTGCTCAACAGGCCGCTTTGGTCGATGCGGTTGGTGGGGTCGCCTTCGGCGTAGAGGTAGGGGTTGACTTCCTGGCCGCTGGGGTCGGGCTGGGTGAAGCGGCCCAGGGTGGGGTCGTAGAAGCGGGCGTTGAGGTGGTAGAGGCCGGTCGGGTCCTGGTAGCCGGCGGCGAACCGGTAGGGCTGGGGGGCCTCCTGGGTGGTTTTGTCAGTGCGGAGGGTGCCGGTGGGGGTGTAGGCGTAGGTGTTGGCCTTCGCGCCGGTCTCGTCGGTCATGGCGATGACGGAGCCGAGGGCGTCGGTGAGGTAGTAGTACGCCTTACCTTCGGACGTCATGGAGTTGAGCGTGCCCCCGGGTTCGCGGATGAACCCTGTCTCATTGACCTCCGGGCCGGAGACCGTGGCTTGGCGGGTGACGCCTACGGGGCCGTTGAAGAGCCAGGTGTCGCCGAAGCGGCGGCGTTCGCTCTGGTCGGTGGAGGCGTACTCGGCGTCGTAGGTGGTGCCGTCCACGGTGACGGAGGTCATCTGGGAGTAGTGCGACCACGTGGTGTCGGTGCGGGCTGTCTCGGGGGTGGGGGCCGCAGCCAGCTCGTTGCCGGTTTCGTCGTAGGACCAGCCGGTGGTGTCGTCGTTCTTGGCGGTCAGCTGGGAGGCGTCGTTGTAGGTGTAAGTGGTAGCTGCTGGGCAGCCGGACGTGGTGCCCTGGGAGGTGAGGTTGCCCGCCGGGTTCCAGCAGTATTGCCAGGTGGCGCCGTCGCCGGACTCCGAGGCGCGGGCCAGGCGTCCGGCCTCGTTGTAGGTGTAGGTGGTCGTGGTGTCGGTGGTGTGGTCGGTCTTGGTGCGGATCTTGGTGCCGTCTGCCGCCTCACCGCCCGCAGTGTAGGAGTAGTCGTAGGACAGCTCGGTGAGGGTGCCCTCGGGTGAGGTGGCCTTGATGCGCGTGGGGCGGCTGGATTCGTCCAGCGTCACGGTCTGGGTGGTGCCGCCGGGGTAGGTCGTTTCCGTGCGGGCGTCGTTGTTGTCGTACGCGTAGGTGGTTTTGCGGTCCTCGGGGTCCTTCAGCCATTCCAGGCGATTGGCCGCGTCCCAGTGGTAGTCGGTGGTGCCGCCGGGGTCGGTGTAGGTGTCCACGTTGCCGTCGGCGGTGTAGGTGAGCACCGTTTGGGTGCCACCGTACCGAGTGCTGCGCACGGTCTCGCGGGACAGCGGGTCGTAGGCGTAGTTCATCACCCCGGTGTCGTCGGTACGCGAGGTGAGGTTGCCGTCGCCGTCGTAGGTGTACTTGACCGTGGTGTAGTTGGCGGAGACCTGGGTGACGCGGTCCCGTTCGTCGTAGCTGTACACCGTCTGGACGCCGCGTCCGTCCACCACCGTGGCGGGGCGGCCCTTGCGGTCGTAGGTGTAGGTGGTGGTGCCCATCGGCGTGGGCGGGGTGACCTTCTTGAGGTTGCCTTTGCTGTCGTACTCGAACTTCGTCACCTTGCCGCCCGCGTCCTTGGCGGAGCAGCGCTGGCCTTCGAAGCCGCCGCAGTGCGGGGTGTCGTCGTTGTAGGTGAACTCCCGCGTGCCGCCGCCCGCGCCGGAGACGGCGACGGAGGTGGTGTTGCCGGAGGCGTCGTAGGAGTAGTCGGTCTTCTCACCATCGGGGGAGGTGAGGGTGCCGGGGAGGTCGGTGCCCGCGATGGTCTGGTAGCCGGTCAGCGCGGCCGTGGCCCCGGTGGGCAGCTGGGCGGAGGTGGGGTTGTTGCGGGAGTCCCAGCCGTAGGCAGCGGTGTTGCCCGGGGTGCTGCCAGTACCCATGGCGTCGGTGGCGGTGACGACGTTGTGCGCGTCGTAGGACCGCGAACGCTCGTGGCCCAGCGGGTCTATGACCTTCTCGACCTCGCCGTCCGCGTTGTGCTCGTACTTCGTGGCGTGGCCGAGTGGGTCGGTGGCCGTGGTGGTACCCGCGTCGCCGGGTGAGGCTGCGGTGTACGCGTAGCGGTAGGTGGGGCCGGTGTGGCCGGAGCCGTCGAACTCGGTGGCGCGGAGCATGGAGGTGACGCGGTTGTGGGCGTCGTAGGTGAAGACGGTGACGCGGCCTTCGGGAGTGGTGATCTTCGTCAGGCGGCGGTCGCTGTCGTAATCGAAGGTCGTCTTCTTGCCTTCGGTGTCGATCGTCTCCGCGAGGTCTCCGGCCTGGTTGAGGTTGAAGACGGCGGTGCGGCCGGTGTGGTCCTTGGCCTGCCACTGGTTGCCGTGCGTCTTCACCAGGTCAACCCAGCGGCCCGAGCGTTCCTCCGTGAGTTTGAAGCCCTTGTGCTCGGCACCTTCGTCGTGCTGATCGACGGTGATCCGGCCGCCGTTGCGGTCTTCCACGCTCGTCAGGGTGCCGTGGGTGCTGAAGTGGTCCTTCATGCCCGACTTGCGGTCGGTGAGGGTGTAGGAGCCGTCGTCGTCGCGGGTCAGGTCCTTGCTGGAGCCGTCCGGCGTGGTGAAGGAGTCGCCGTCCTTCGCGAACCGTACGGACGCGCCGGTCTCGTCGTAGAAGACCACGGCGTCCTGCTGCACCAGCAGGTAACGCTCGTACTCCTGCCACCACCGCTGGGAGACCTTGCCCCACGGGGCGTCGAGGGAGTTGTAGGTGCGCGCCAGGCGCAGGTTCTGCCCGACACCGGCGACGTCGAAGTCAGTGGCGGCCAGCATCAGGTTGCCGGTGGAGTAGTTGATCCGCGCCACCAGGGAATCGGTGACCCGGATATCGGTGATCTCGTGCCAGGGCACGTCCCCCTGGCCCTCGGGCACGTGGGCAGAGGTGGCGGTGGTAGCGGCGGACTCGGCGCTCGGGGCGGCCCTGAGCCCCTTGGGCTTCTTGCCGCCCTTGCCCTCGGTGGCCCGGCGCTCCTCGGCCTCGCGCCACTGTGAGACCTCTTGCGACGGGGCTTGTTCCCCGGCCGACTTGGGTGGCTTGGTCGTGCCCACCTTCACCGGCGGCACCTTGACTTCCCCGCCATTGCCCCATATCGACTCGGGAGTCGGACGCGGGTCCGGGTCCGGCGCGGCGGCCGCAGGAACCACGCTGGCGGTGGTGGCCAGCGCCGCGACCACGGCGACCACGGCGGATCTGACGGATGTGCGGGCACGCCGAGACGGCATGCCCGAAGCACGCGTAGACAAAATCTTCCCCCCAGGAAGACCCCCGGGCGGCCCCAGTGGCCGCCACAGCAGGCGCACCCTGACACACGCGTTGCAGTAGTCGCACTCCTGTTCCCCACAACACGGCGGCCACACCCGCCATTTCTCGCCAACCTCTGCCACACCTTCGCGCCCACCGCTCCCTTGCCTTCGGGCAAATGTTGAGCGGGAGCACCCGTGGCGGGAAGGCTCCGAGATTGGCTTGATCTCACCCCGGAACCCTCAGTTCCCCTTCGCTGCCGGTGTCGCGTTACTTGCTGGTTCGCCTGCGGTGACCCGATCGCCGGGAATACGCTGAGTAGTGCCGGTACTACGAGAAGAGAGCCCGAGAGAGACTGACGGGGTGTCACTCGGCGCGGTCATGTGCCGCCTGCCCTCGGGCAGAACCGCCGCCACCACGGAAGGAGCGCCGCATGCCGCAGCGTCGAGTCATCACGAATCGGAGCCAGCAGCCGCGCCAGCGGTTCGCCGAGGAACTGCGCAGGCTGCGGGTACAACGAGGCATCAGTCTCCGCCAACTCGGCGAACGACTGGGGTGGGACTGGTCGCTGTTCGGCAAGATGGAGAAAGGCGAGACGATCGGCAGCCCCGAAGTCGCCGAAGCCCTGGACAAGTTCTACGGCACACCTGGACTGCTGCTGGCCCTGTGGGAGCTGGCCGCCGGTGACAAGACCCAGTTCCGCGAGCAGTACCGCCGGTACATGGACTTGGAGGGGACGGCGGTCAGTCTGTGGCACTTCGCCGTGAGCGTCCTGCCGGGGCTGTTGCAGACCCCGGGCTACGCCCGGGAGGTGCTGACCGCTGGCGGCTCAAGGGACGCGACCTGGATCAGCAGGTTGATGCGCGCATGGGTCGGCAAGCACTACTGGAGGGCGAGAACCCCTCACCGTTTCGAACAGTTCTCTCTGAGTCGGTCTTGCGGACGCCGATGAGCGACGCGGCCGAGTGGCGCATACAGCTGGAGCACCTAGCGGCAATGGCAGAACGGCCCTACGTCACCGTTCACGTGCTGCGGGACAGTGCTGGCTTGCACGGACTGCTGGGACACGACGTCTGGTTCCTGCTCATGCCAGACAGACGCACGGTGGTCTACACCGAGAACGGCTACAGGGGTGAGTTGATCGAGGAAGCAGCACCGGTGTGCCGCCTCCAGCAAGCGTACGATGCGGTGCGTGACTTGGCTCTCACGCCAGCCGAGTCCCAGAAGTTCATCCTGCGGACCATGGAGGAAGTACCGTGCGATCCATCGACTTGACTGCCGCCCACTGGCGTAAGAGCAGCTACAGCAACCAAGACGGTGGCGCGTGCGTCGAGGTCTCCGACGACTTCAGCGCCGTCGTACCGGTGCGTGACAGCAAGGAGCCACACGGCCCCGCCCTCGCCTTCCCGGCAGACGGCTGGGCCTCCTTCGTCGGCGCGGTGAAGGGCGGGCGGCTCAGCGCCTGAGGACACGAGCGCGCGACGGCCCCGGCGGTCAGCGGATCGCCGGGGCCGTCGCCTGGGCGCGCGTAGCTGCCAGACGCGCGGGCTACTTCGGCGGGCCGCCCGCGCCGCAAGCGGTGCTCACCGTGGTTCACGCGTCGCCACCCGGCAATCGGCGTCGCGCGTGTGGCTGGCCGTGTGGCAGGGGTGCGCGGGCCTTCCCCTCAGCGCCCCGTCGATCTGTCTTGACGCCGGTTACGCCGGGGCCGGGGTGCCGGAGTAGGTGTGCCACAGGGCCGCGTAGGGGCCGTCGGCCGCGAGCAGTTCCGCGTGGGTGCCGTCCTCCACCACGCGTCCCTGGTCGAGGACCAGCACGCGGTCCGCGCGCGCCGCCGTGGTCAGGCGGTGGGCGACGACCAGGGTGGTGCGGCGTCCGGCCAGCGCGTCCGTCGCCTGGTTGACCAGTGACTCCGTGGCCAGGTCGAGCGCGGCCGTCGCCTCGTCCAGCAGCAGCACTGCCGGGTCCACCAGCTCCGCCCGGGCCAGGGCTATGAGCTGGCGCTGACCGGCCGACAGGTTGCGGCCGCGTTCGCCGACGGGGTGCAGGTAGCCGCCGGGCAAGGCGGCCACCATGTCGTGCGCGCCCACCGCGCGGGCGGCGGCCTCCACCTCGGCGTCGGTCGCGTCGGCCCGCCCGTAGGCGATGGCGTCGCGCACGGTGCCGGGGAAGAGGTACGGCTCTTGCGGCACGACGCCCAGGTGGCCGCGGTACTCCGCCAGGTCGTACTCCCGCACGTCCACGCCGTCGATCTCCACCGCGCCGGAGGTCGGGTCGTAGAACCGGGCGACGAGCTTGACCAGGGTGGACTTGCCCGCGCCCGTCTCGCCGACGAACGCGACAGTCTGTCCGGCCGGGATCGTCAGGTCCACGCCCTCCAGCGCGGCTTCGGCCAGCTCCGCGCCGTCGGCCGCGCGGTAGTGGAACCGCACGTCCCGGAAGGTGATCTCCCCGCGCGGACGCTGAAGGGTGCGCGGTGTGGCGGGCGGCGGTGTGGTCGTCTGCTCACGCAGCAACTCCTGGACGCGGCCGAGGGAGACGACGGCCTGCTGATAGCCGTCGAACACCTGGGACAGCTGCTGCACCGGCGCGAAGAACAGCTCGATGTAGAGCAGGTAGGCCACCAGAGCTCCGGCCGTCAGGGTGCCCGCGGCCACCCGGTCGGCGCCGACCACCAGCACTCCGGCTGTGGCCAGCGCGGCGAGCAGCTGTACGAACGGGAAGTACACCGACACCAGCCACTGGCCGCGCACCCGGGCCCTGCGGTAGCCGTCGCTGCGCTCGGCGAAGCGGTCGGCGCCGCGCTCCTCGCGACGGAACGCCTGCACCATGCGCAGCCCGGCCACCGACTCCTGGAGGTCGGCGTTGACGACGCTGACCCGCTCGCGCGCCAGCTCGTACGCCTTGACGCTCTGCCTCCGGAAGAACACCGTGCCGATCGCCAGCAGCGGCAGGGTGGCGAAGACGACGAGGGCGAGCTGGAGGTCGAGCACCAGCAGCGCGACCAGGATGCCGAGGAACGTCAGCAGCGAGACGACGGCGGTGACCAGGCCCGTCTGGAGGAACGTGGACAGCGCGTCCACGTCGGTCGTCATCCGCGTCATGACGGCGCCGGTGAGGTGCCGCTCGTAGTAGTCCAGGCCGAGGCGCTGGAGCTGGGCGAAGATCTTCACCCGCAGGGCGTACAGGACGCGCTCGCCGGTGCGGCCGGTCAGCCGGATGGCGAGGATTTGCGCGCCCCACTGGGCCAGGACGACGGCGAGCGCGAGCGTGGCGGCGGCCCACACCGCGCCCAGCGCCTGCCGCCCCACGCCCTCGTCGATCCCGTGCCGGATGAGGATGGGCAGCGCGAGCATGGCCACCGCGTCCAGGGCCAGGAAGCCGAGCGCGACGGCCAGGGGGCGCCCGAACCCGCGCAGCAGGCGCCGCAACCGGTAGGAACGCTCGCCCTGGTGCTCGGGCTCGGGCCGCTCGGCCTGCTCCTCGTCCACCTGTGGGACGTCGGTGGCGGGCGGCAGCGCGGCGACGCGGGCCCGCAGCTCGGGCGTGCCGGGGGTGGCGGCCAGTTCGGCGCCCCAGCTGCCGGGGCGCCCGGACTGCGCGGCGGCCGTGGCCTGGGTGCCCGCGCCCTCGACGTCGCCCGCCTCGCTGTCCTTGCGCACCCACAGGGCGGGGGTGACGCCATCCACGACGCGGTGCCGGTCGTGGGCGGCCTGGCCGGCCGGGTCCCGGGCGATGTCGCCCAGCTCGTCCGGGTCGGTGAGCAGGCGGCGGTAGAGGGGGCAGCGCTGAGTCAGCTCCTCGTGGGTGGCCGCGTCCACCAGGCGACCGCCGTCGAGCACGGCGATGCGGTCGGCGAGGGCGAGCGTGGACTGGCGGTGGGCGATGAGCAGCGTGGTGCGGCCGTGCATGACGCCGCGCAGCGCCTCGTGGATCTCGTGCTCGATGCGGGCGTCCACCGCGGAGGTGGCGTCGTCCAGGATCAGCAGGCGCGGGTCGGTGAGGATGGCCCGGGCCAGGGCGATGCGCTGGCGCTGGCCGCCGGAGAGCGTGAGCCCCTGCTCGCCGACGACGGTGTCGTAGCCGTCGGCCAGCTCGGTGATGAAGCCGTCGGCCTGGGCGGCGCGGGCGGCGGCGCGGACCTGTGCGTCGGTGGCGTCGGGGGCGCCGAAGGCGATGTTCTCGCGGACGGAGGAGGAGAACAGGAAGCTGTTCTCCGGTACCAGGCCGATCGCGGAGCGCAGCGAGGCCAGGGTCAGGTCCCGCACGTCGTGGCCGCCGACGCGGACGGCGCCGCCGGTCACGTCGTAGTAGCGCGGCAGCAGCATCGACACCGTGGACTTGCCGCTGCCGCTGGTGCCGACGACGGCCAGGGTCTCGCCCGGGCTGATGGTCAGGCTGACGCCGTCGAGCACGGGGTGCTCGGGGTCGTAGCCGAAGGTGACGTCGTCGAACTCGACGGAGGCGGGCGCGTCGGCGGGCAGCTCGTGCGCGCCGGGCCGCTCGGCCATCTGCGGCTCGGCGTCGATCAGCTCGTAGACGCGCTCGACGCCCGCCCGCGCCTGCTGCCCGATCGTCAGCATCGCGGCCAGCATGCGCACCGGGCCGACCAGCTGCGCGAGGTAGGTGGAGAACGCGACGAACGTGCCCAGTGTGATCTGCCCGTTCACCGCCATCCAGCCGCCGAGCGCCAGCATGGCGACCTGGCCGAACGACGGGATCGCCTGGAGTGCGGGCGTGTACCGCGCGTTCAGCTTGACCGTGCGCAGCCGGGCGGCGAACAGGACCCGGCTGACCTCCCGCAGCTTGCTCTGTTCCTGCCGTTCCTGCCCGAAGCCCTTCACCACGCGGACGCCGGTGATCGCGCCGTCCACCACGGAGGCCACGGCCCCGGCCTGCTGCTGGGCGTACCAGGTGGCCGGAAACAGCCGGGTGCGGCTGAGGTTGGCGATCCACCACAGCAGCGGGAAGACGGCCAGCGAGACGAGGGTCAGCAGCGGCGAGAGGATCACCATGACGACGAGCGCCGTGAGGAACAGCAGCACGTTGCCGATCATCATCGGGACCATGAACAGCAGGCTCTGTACGAGCTGGAGGTCGCTGGTGCCACGGCCGACGACCTGGCCGGTGGACAGCTCGTCCTGGCTGCGGCCGTCCAGCCGCACGATGGCGCCGTACATGTCGGTCCGCAGGTCGTGCTGGACGTCCAGCGCGAGCCGCCCGCCGTAGTAGCGCCGCAGGTAGGTGAGGCCGTAGACGACCACGGCGGAGGCGATCAGCAGGCTGATCCACAGCGGCATGCTGCCGGTGTCGCCCGCGGTGATGTCGTCAATCACGGCCTTGGTGATCAGCGGGACGAGGGCCAGCACGCCCATCCCGGCGAGCGAGGCGCCCAGGGCGAGCAGCACGTTGCGGCGGTAGCGCCAGCAGTGCGCCGCCAGCCGCCTGGCCCATCCGGGCCCGTGGCCCGCGTCCGCCTCCGTACCGCTCCCCGTACTCACTGAAAGGCCCGCCCCTTCCGCGCGCTATTCCTACCCGCCAGAACAGCCCAACACCGCCGGGCCCGCATTTCATTCCGGGCGGGGCCACGGCCCCGCCGGGCAGATTCCGCCAGGCTGGCGCCAGCTGGCCGGTGGGGCCGCGTTACAGCTGGGAGCGTCCGTCGGCGGGCCGCAGACCGACCCCGGCGAGCCACGGCGGCCGGGTCCCGCCGAGGATCTCGACGAGCATCAGCAGCCGGGTCAGCGCGTCCCACTCCGCGCCGTCGTGGGCGTCGGCCGCGCACAGCCCCTCGGGCGGCGGGACGAGTCCGGCGGCCTCGTCGCAGTCGTCGGCCTCGGGGGTGGTGAAGCGGGCCCAGACCGCCTTGCCGTTCGGCCCCGGTGTCGTCCAGCCCCAGGCGTCGGCGAGGTAGTCGACGATCTCCAGTCCGCGTCCGCTCTCGGCGAGCTCGTCGGCGTCGCGCACGGCGGGGGCGGAGCAGCCGGGGTCGATGACCGCGCACAGCACGGTGTGGCCCTGGCGCAGCATGCTCAGCATGACGGGCTGGGTGCTGGGCGGGACCCAGGGCTGCATGCTGTGACACAGGGCGTTGGTGACCATCTCCGACACCGAGACGGAGATGTCGTCGGTCAGCTCCTCCAGGCCCCAGCCGCGCAGCGCCGTGCGCGCGTAGCCACGGGCCGTGCCGGGCGAGCGGGGGCCGCATTCGAGCGTCCACGCCGCGAAGGCCGTGCTGTCAGCGCTGTCTGCGCTGACAGCACCGCTGGCGCTGTCGGCTGGCTCCATGGCGGAGAAGGGGGCAGGGGAGGGGCTGAGGGTGAGACCGGTGGGGTCGGGGGGAGGAAAGCTCGCCCACCTCGCCGGATGGTTCATCGTCGAAACCCCGCAGCCGTTCATTGGGTGGCGGTGGGTGGCGGTCACGTCGCTGGGAACACCCTTGCGCAACCCATCCTGTGGCATCTGTACTTACGGCTGCAAGTGCGGATGCAAGTACAGCTGTAAGTACGGGGGCTTGTGAGGCACTATTTTCGCCAGTGATCACACCGGTGCTGACGTGACAGAAGAGGCAGAAATGGCAGGTAAGGCAGGTTGGACGACCGCGTCGCACCCCCGGGGGGCCGACCGGTTCGACGCGTCCGGCAGCCCGGACGGAGATTATGGCAACGGTCTCCCCGCGAGCGCGCTGCACGGAGTGCGGTGGCGCAAGAGCCACCGCAGCAACCCCAGCGGCAACTGCGTCGAGCTGGCCGAGCTGCCCAGCGGCGGCGTGGCGGTGCGCAACTCCCGCTTCCCCTCCGGGCCCGCGCTGATCTACACCGACGCCGAGATCGCGGCGTTCATCCGGGGCGCCAAGGACGGCGACTTCGACGACCTGGTGACCGGATGGTAACCCTGAGCGCCCGCTGTACAGACGGTCCGGCGTAATGGGACACTGAGCCGCCGTCCCTTACCGAACGCATATGCGGCCCGCATGGGCCACCCCGCACGGGTCGGAGCACGCCGGACCCCGCCCGGCGCACCCGCCGACCGCAGACCCGGCGCACCCGCCGACCGACGAGCCGTCAGGAGCAGGCCCGATGTCAGCCCAGCCCGAGCAGGACTCCCCGGTACGGCGTCTCCTCGCCCAGCCGCGCGGCGGCCCCACGGTGCTGCGCATCGTGCTCGGCACCCACCTGCGGCGGCTGCGCGAGGCCAGCGGCATCACCCGCGAGGCGGCCGGTGAGGCCATCCGCGGCTCGCACGCCAAGATCAGCCGCCTGGAGCTGGGCCGCGTCGGCTACAAGGAGCGGGACGTCGCCGACCTGCTGACCCTCTACGGCGTGCGCGACCCGCTCCAGCGCGAGGAGTTCCTCACCCTCGCCCGGCACGCCAACAGCCCCGGCTGGTGGCACCAGTACAGCGACGTGCTCCCCACCTGGTTCGAGACGCTGCTCGGCCTGGAAGAGGCGGCGTCGGTGATCCGCACCTACGAGGTGCAGTTCGTGCCCGGCCTGCTCCAGACGGCCGACTACGCGCGGGAGGTGGCCAGGCTCGGCCACGCCCGCGCCTCGCAGGAGGAGATCGAACGCCGCGTCAGGCTGCGCATGCGGCGCCAGGAGCTGCTGACCCAGCAGCACGGGCCGCGCCTGTGGGCCGTCATCGACGAGGCGGCCCTGCGGCGTCCGCTGGGCGGGCCCGAGGTGATGCGGGCGCAGATCACGCACCTGCTGGAGATCGGCGAGCGGGCCAACGTCACCCTCCAGGTGGCGCCGTTTCGCATCGGCGGACTCGCCGCGGCCGGCGGTCCGGTCACGCTGCTGCGGTTCAACGAGCCGGACCTGCCCGACATCGTCTACCTCGAACAGCTCACCTCCGCGCTGTACCTGGACAAGCGCGCCGAGGTGGAGACGTACATGGTCGTCATGGACCGGCTGAGCGCCGCCGCCGACACGCACGACCGCTCGGTGACGTTTCTGCGGGACCTGCTCACGGAGTACTAGCCGCCCGCGCCGTCGCCAGGTCACGCCCGGGCCGGGAGACGACGGCGTCCCGCGCGCACCTCGCCCGGCATCCGGCGCCGTCGCACGTGCCGGGCGCGCGGAGCCCACCGCCCGCCCGGCACGCCCAGCCCGCGTCTTCAGATCACGCCTTCAGATCACGCCCTGCGCGAGCATCGCGTCGGCCACCCGCTCGAAGCCGGCGATGTTCGCGCCGAGTACGTAGTCACCGGGCGCGCCGTACCGCTCGGCGGTCTCGTAGCAGGTGGCGTGGATGTCGCGCATGATGTCCGCGAGCCGCTGTTCGACCTGCGGGTGCGTCCACCGCTCCCGGGCCGCGTTCTGGCTCATCTCCAGCGCGCTGGTGGCCACCCCGCCCGCGTTCGCCGCCTTGCCCGGGCCGAAGGCCACCCCCGCCTCGGTGAACACCCGCACGGCCTGGGGCGTGGTGGGCATGTTGGCGCCCTCGGCGACGGCCTTGACCCCGTTGCGCACCAGCGCGCGGGCGGCGTCGGCGTCCAGCTCGTTCTGCGTGGCGCACGGTAGGGCGACATCAGCGGGAACGTCCCAGACGCTGCCGCCACAGACGTAGCGGGCCGAGGAGCCACGCCGCTCGGCGTAGTCGCTGACCCGGCCGCGCTCGACCTCCTTGACCTGCCGGAGCAGTTCGACGTCGATGCCCTTGTCGTCCACCACGTAGCCGCTGGAGTCGGAGCAGGTGAGCACGTTGGCGCCGAGTGCCTGGGCCTTCTCGGCGGCATAGAGGGCGACGTTGCCTGACCCGGAGACGGCGACCTGCTGCCCGTCCATATCCCCGTCGGCCCCGCCGTCCCCGCCGCGCGCGCGGAGCATCTCGGCCGCGAACAGCACGGCGCCGTAGCCGGTGGCCTCCTTGCGCGCCAGTGAGCCGCCCCACTGCGGCGACTTGCCGGTCAGCACCCCGGCCTCCCAGCGGTTGGTGATGCGCCGGTACTGGCCGAACAGGTAGCCGAGCTCCCGGGCGCCGACGCCTATGTCCCCGGCCGGTACGTCGGTGTACTCGCCGAGGTGGCGGTGCAGCTCGGTCATGAACGACTGGCAGAAGCGCATCACCTCGGCGTCGGAGCGGCCGCGCGGGTCGAAGTCGCTGCCGCCCTTGCCGCCGCCGATGCCGAGCCCCGTCAGCGCGTTCTTGAAGATCTGCTCGAAGCCGAGGAACTTGACGATGCCGAGGTTGACGGAGGGGTGGAAGCGCAGGCCGCCCTTGTAGGGGCCAAGAGCGCTGTTGTATTCGACGCGGAAGCCGCGGTTGACCTGGACCCGTCCGGCGTCGTCCTGCCACGGCACGCGGAAGATGACCTGCCGCTCGGGCTCGCAGAGCCGTTCCACGATCCGGGCCTCGGCCAGTTCCGGCCGGGCCGCGAGCACGGGGTCGAGCGTCTCCAGGACCTCCTTCACGGCCTGGTGGAACTCCGGCTCGCCGGGGTTGCGCCGCGTGACCTCGTCGTACAGCGACTCGTTGCCCATCACGTCATCCTCTCCCTGGCCTGCTGTGGAGCTGACGGTAGAGGGCCGGAGCGGCTACAGGTACGAAACTGTTGCCGATGCCACACAGCGGTAACCGCCGCGCACCTGTGCACGGCGCACTGGGAGACCGCTCTTTCGGCGCGTTGAGCGATGGTTTTCGGCCATGTTCCGGACGGCTCGGAAGTCCCCGTTGACACGGAAAACTGGGCAGCGCGCACAGTCACCACCGCAACATCGCTGGTGGGGCGCGTGTAACCGGCCGGTTACTGACGCGTAAGCGTATTACTTCCTGCCACTGATTTAACACGCAACGTTACTGATTCTGTTCGGTCGGGGTGCGAACCGCGGAGATTCCCGACAGACTTCCTCACGCAATCCCGCGGGACGGGGTGTCGAAAGACGCTCGGCGGCGGTGCTGGCCCTGTGGGGGGTGCTGGCTCGCTTGTGCCACCAGCGCGACGCCCCGCGTGAACGGCCCTGGAGAGAGGCCTGACTCTCCGGGGCCGTTCCTCTTTCCCCGCTTTCCCCGCCCGCGTGTCCCCACCCACACCCGCCCCTGCGTCCGGGCCTGCGGCCGACGGCAGCAGGGAAGACCGCCCGGCCGCAGGCCCGGCCCGCGTGGGGTCGGTTACTCCCCCGCCGACGCGGACGCCGCGATCTGGCGGGACATGATCGTCGTCAGCTCGTACGCCGTGTGCGACGCCGCGACGGAGGTGATCTCCGCGTGGTCGTACGCCGGGGCGACCTCCACCAGGTCGGCGGAGACCAGGTGGCAGCCGGACAGGCCGCGCAGGATCTCCAGCAGCTCGCGCGAGGTGATGCCGCCGGCCTCCGGGGTGCCGGTACCCGGTGCGTGCGCGGGGTCGAGCACGTCGATGTCGATGGAGATGTACAGCGGCCGGTCGCCGATGCGCTGGCGCAGCTGGTCGGTGACCTCGTCCACGCCGCGCCGCATGACGTCGGCGGAGGTGACGATGCCGAAGCCCATCTTCTCGTCGTCGTCCAGGTCCTTCTTGCCGTACAGCGGCCCGCGCGTACCGACGTGGGAGAGGGCGGAGGTGTCGAGAATGCCCTCCTCCACCGCGCGGCGGAACGGGGTGCCGTGGGTGTACTCGGCGCCGAAGTAGGTGTCCCAGGTGTCCAGGTGCGCGTCGAAGTGCAGCAGCGCGACGGGGCCGTGCTTGCGGGCCATCGAGCGCAGCAGCGGCAGGGCGATGGTGTGGTCGCCGCCGAGCGTCATCATGCGGGCGCCGGTGTCGAGGATCTCGTCGGCGGCGGCCTGCACCGTCTCGACGGCCTCGTTGATGTTGAACGGGTTCACCGCGATGTCACCGGCGTCGGCGACCTGCGCGAGGGCGAACGGCGACGCGTCCTGCGCCGGGTTGTAGGGACGCAGCAGCCGCGACGCCTCCCGGATGGCGTTGCCGCCGAAGCGGGCGCCGGGGCGGTAGGAGACGCCCGAGTCGAAGGGGACGCCGACGACCGCGACGTCAGCGCCGCCGACCTCGTCCAGCCGGGGCAGGCGGGCGAAGGTCGCCGGTCCGGCGTACCGGGGTACCCGGGAGGAATCGACGGGACCGACGGGACGGGCGGTGGGGTGGGGGCTCGTCTCACTCATACCGGGGAGGCTAGGCGGCCCGGACCCGACCGGGACATGGACGTTTCTGAGCGGCCGGGGGCCGTCTTTTGGACACTTGGTCCAGGGAGCCGACCGCACACGCGACAATGGCGGCATGCCCGCACCCATGGAGCCACCGCCCTTCCCGCCGGCGCAACGGCCCGCCGCCGTGCCCACCCGCGCCGAGCTGTTCGCCCACCTGCGGCACACCCGGATCGCCGGGGAGGTCGCCACTCCCCGGGAGAACAACCTCGCGCACTACCGGGCGCTGGCCAACGGGGATCGCCACTACTGGTTCGGCCTGGAGCTGGGCGAGCGGTGGAGCGACGAGCAGGACGTACTCGCGGTCATGGCCGAACGCGCGGGCGTCGTGGACGACCCGGGCCACCGCGCGGGCCAGGACACCATCGACCCGGACCTGACGCTCGACGCCCTGGAGCGGGCCGCGGTACGGCTGCGCAAGGCCGCCGACGCCGGGGAGCGGGTGCTGCTGGCCACCGGCCACCCCGGCGGCCTGCTGGACGTGCACCGGGCGGTCGCCGGGGCGCTGCGCGCGGCCGGGTGCCCCATCGTGCGGGTGCCGCTGGGCCTGGTGGCCGACCAGGGCGTGGTGGTGCAGCTCGCCGACGTCGCGATGCACGAGCGCGGCGCGACCCTGTGGCACACCCACTCCCCCGAGCCGATGCGGGCCATCCTGGACGCGCTGCCCCAGCACGGCGAGCCGCTGCCGGACCTGGTGTTCGCCGACCACGGCTGGGCGGGGTGCGCCGGGCAGCACGGCCTGGACACGATCGGCTTCGCCGACTCCAACGACCCCGCGCTCTTCCTCGCCGAGGCCGAGGGCACCCTCACGGTCACCGTCCCGCTGGACGACCACGTGGTGAACCCGCGCTTCTACGAGCCGATGACGGCGTACCTGCTCGCCGCCGCCGGACTCACCGCCTGAGCCACCCGGCGCCACGCGGCTCTGGCCAGGCGCCAGGCGGAGCCGCCCGCACCGCACCGGAGCCGCCCGCGCCGCGCCTCAGGTGCGGCGCGGCACGCGGACGTCGCCCTCCCGGGTCCCGGACGCCACCGGCCTACCGCCGTTCACAGCCCCATCGACTTGGCGATGATGGAGCGCATCACCTCGCTGGTGCCGCCGTAGATGCGGGTGACGCGGGTGTCGGCATACAGCCGCGCGATCGGGTACTCCCGCATGTAGCCGTAGCCGCCGTGCAGCTGGAGGCAGCGGTCGATGACCTTGGCGGCCAGCTCGGTGGTGAACAGCTTGGCGGACGCGGCGTCGGCGGCGGTCAGCTCACCGGCGTCGTGCGCGTCCAGCGCCCGGTCGCAGACGGCCTGCATGGCATCGACGTCGGCCTGGCAGTCGGCCAGGACGAACTTGGTGTTCTGGAACGAGGCGACGGACTTGCCGAACACGGTGCGGTCGGTGACGTACTCCTGCGCGAACCGCACGGCGGCGGCGGCCTGCGCGTAGGCGCCGACCACGATGCCCAGCCGCTCCTGCGGCAGGTTGTGCGTGAGGTAGGTGAAGCCCTTGCCCTCCTCGCCGAGCAGGTCCTCCACGGGCACCTTGACGTCGGTGAAGGACAGCTCGGCGGTGTCGGAGGACTTGAGCCCCAGCTTGTCCAGCGTGCGGCCGACCTCGTAGCCCTCACTGCGGGCGTCCACCACGAGGATGGAGATACCGCCGCGCCGGTCCTCGGCGGTGGGCGGCGCGGTGCGGGCGCACACCAGCACGCGGTCGGCCTGGACGCCGCCGGTGATGAACGTCTTCGCGCCGTTGAGCACGTAGTGCGTGCCGTCCTGGGACAGCTTGGCCGTCGTCTTCATCCCGGCCAGGTCGGAGCCGGTGCCGGGCTCGGTCATGGCGATGGCGGTCATCATCTCGCCGGAGACGAACCCGGGCATCCAGCGCCGCAGCTGCTCCTTGGTGCCGTACTTGAGCAGGTAGGGCAGGCACAGCGCGGTGTGCACGTTGGAACCACCGAAGGTGACCCCCGCGCGGGCACACTCCTCGCTGATCACGGCGCTGAACTTGTAGCCGCTCTCGCCCGCGCCGCCGTACTCCTCGGGCACCTCGATACCGAAGATCCCCAGCTCGCCGAGCTTCTGGTAGAACTCGCGCGGGACGTAGCCCGCTTGCTCCCACTCGCCGTAGTACGGCACGACCTCGGCGGCGATGAAGTCGCGGATGGTCTGGCGGAACGCCTCATGGTCCTTGTTGAACACCGTGCGACGCATGGAGCGTCCTCCTGATTTCCCTGGCCAAGCGCTTGCTCAGTCGAAGTTACCCAGGCGTCTCCCCGCATGTCCAGAGCCCCCGGGTGCCGGAAAGCACCGAAGGCCCCGTCCGCGTCTGCGAACGGGGCCTTCGGCCTGCGAGGGTGAACGACGGGACTTGAACCCGCGACATCCTGGACCACAACCAGGTGCTCTACCAGCTGAGCTACGCCCACCACGGCCGGTCCGCGCGGTTTCCCGCGCACCGGCCGATATGAGTGTACAGGCTCGCCACCGGTGCTCGCGCCCACGTTTCCCCTTCACCGGCCGGGGACCGGAGTGGGGCTCAGTCCGGGCGCAGGGCGTGCCGGGCCGCGATCGCCTTCGCCGCGTCCGAGTCGGGTCCGGGCGCCGGAACGAACACCGCTTCGCGGTAGTACCGCAGCTCCGCGATCGACTCCCGGATATCGGTCAGCGCCCGGTGCGTCCCGCCCTTCTCCGGGCTGTTGAAGTACGCCTTCGGGTACCAGCGCCGGGCCAGCTCCTTCACCGAGGAGACGTCCACCATCCGGTAGTGGAGGTGGGCGTCGAGTTCGGGCATGTCGCGGCTCAGGAAACCACGGTCGGTGGCGATGGAGTTGCCGCACAGCGGGGCCCGTCCCGGCTCGGGGACGTACTCCCGCACGTAGGCCAGCACCCGCGCCTGCGCATCGGCCAGCGTCGTGCCCGTGTCCAGTGCGTCCAGCAGACCCGAGGCGGTGTGCATGTCGCGCACCACCTCGGGCATGGTGACCAGCGCCCCGGCGGGCGGGCGGATGACGACGTCCACCCCCTCGCCGAGGACGTTGAGCTCACCGTCGGTCACCAGCGCGGCCACCTCGATGAGCGCGTCCCCGGTCAGCGAGAGGCCGGTCATCTCGCAGTCGATCCACACCATCCGATCGTTCATGCGAGCACCCTACGCGCTGCCGCCCTGGGACGTCTCAGGGCCTGGCGCGGCCCCGCTGACCTGGCACTCTGGCCGCGTACGCCTCCGGGCACCGGGGGCCGGAATCACCGGCCGCCGCAGCGACCAGGCCCAGCCCGGCGGCGTCCGGCCAGTGCTCCTCCTCCGGTGCCTCCTCGTCCGCCGTGGGCCGCGCCTCCGCGCGCCCGGCGGGACGCGGCGCGGCACGCGGCTCCCCGCGTGGCTCGGGACGCGGCTCCCGACGCGGCTCGGGCGGCCGGTGCGGCAGCCGGAACGCCGGTGCGGTGGCCTCGGCCCCGTGTGCCGCGTCCGCCCCGTCGCCGGGGCCGGGACGGCGCGCCCGGTAGGCCGCGCGGTACGTCGCCGGGGAGGTGCCGAGCTGACGCCGGAAGTGGCCGCGCAGGGCCACGGGCGAGCGGAAGCCGCAGCGGGCGGCGACCTCGTCCACCGAGCACTCGGACGTCTCCAGCAGCCGCTGTGCCTGGAGCACCCGCTGGGTGATCAGCCACTGCAGCGGCGCGCTCCCGGTGAGCGCGCGGAACCGCCGGTCGAAGGTGCGCCTGCTCATGTAGGCGCGGGCCGCCAGCGCCTCCACGTCGAACTGCTCGTGCAGGTGCTCCAGCGCCCAGGCGACGACGTCGGCCAGCGGGTCGCCCCCGAGCTCTTCTGGTAAAGCCCTGTCCAGCCGGTGGAGTTGGCCTAGGTCGGCGGCGTTGCCCCGGCGTGGTGGCACCACCAGACGCCGGGCCAGCGCGCCCGCCGCCTCCGCCCCGTGGTCGGCCCGCACCACGTGCAGGCACAGGTCTATCCCGGCGGCTGTTCCGGCGGAGGTGAGGATGTCGTCGTCGTCGATGAAGAGTTCGCGCGGATCGACGTGAACGGCCGGGTAGCGCTTGGCGAGTGTGGGCGCGTACATCCAGTGTGTCGTCGCCGGGCGGCCGTCGAGCAGCCCGGCGGCGGCGAGGACGAACGCCCCGGTACACAGCCCCATGATCCGCGCGCCCTCCTGGTGGGCGCGGCGCAGCGCCTCCAGAGCGGCCGCGGGCGGCGGCTGGGTGATGGAGCGCCAGGCGGGGACGACGACCGTCCCGGCCCGGGCGATGGCGTCAAGGCCATAGGGGGCGGTCAGCTCCAGACCGCCCGTCGTGCGCAGCGGGCCTTCTTCCCCGGCGCACACCAGCAGGCGATACCTGGGTACGCCCGCCTCCTGCCGGTCAACGCCGAAGACCGAGAGCGGGATGGAGCTCTCGAATATCGGTCCGCCGCCGAACAGCAACACCGCTACGATCTCGCGACGTCTCCGGGCGGTCAGTTTCCGGACGGTCGCGGGGCCGTGCGATGGGTCCTGGCTCATGTGTCAAGCCCCCCTCAGTGGTCGCTTTCCTCTCGGTGTTGCACGGTTCCCCCGCCGTGGTTAGCAAGATCGAATCTACTGGGTCGTACGCGGTTGCGGTGACAAGTTCATCACTCAGTGCTTTGTCGACAACACAACGTGGCGTAAACCATTCGATCACGAAGCGTCGCATCCGTCGATGGCGCGCCAGGTGGCGCGCAGTCCCCTTTCCCGGGCGCGTAGGGGGTGCGGGCGGGGCGCACTCCTTTCCGGCCTGCTCGGATCGGCCGCCGTGGACGGCACTGCCAAGGTATCTACCACGGCGACAACTTGGCCGAAAAGAGCACCCGTCATACGTAAGACTCATACCCCGGCAGCGTACGTGCCGCGAGGTCTGCGACGGACGCGTTTGGGGAACCTGCCGACGGCAGACGGGGCGCACGGTGCGTGGGACGTTCGGTGCGCGGCTAAACCCTGCATAACGTTTCGACTCCCAGCAGGTCACAGCCTCGGAGCGCCGACACGCCGGTACCAGCCACCGCTCTGTGCCGCACCGGGGGCGCACGGGAGCACGACGGCGCAGGCCGGGAGCGGCACGCCCTGGGCGGGACACGCCCACCGCCACCGAGACGGCATTGCGTCGCGCCGCGTGCTGGGGCATGCTTCGGCGTCAACCACCGGGCGGGTCCGCCCCGTCCGCTCTGGGCACGGCGCGTGTAGGGCCGTACCCTGGGCGTAGGGGGACGGGAAAGGTATTTCCCGGTCGTTTATTGAGCCCGCAACCACACACCGTTCACCTTCCTCACTCCAGAGGACTCCTTCGGCGAGACGATCATGGCCGGACACCAGATCCCTGAACCCGCGGACCGCAAGCCGGTCGCCGGCTCCCCGGCGATGCCCGAAGCGGCGGCACCGGACCCGTTCCCCCGCACGCCGGAGGCGGCAGGCTCCCCCGCGCGCCACTCCCGCGACCCGGCCTTCCAGCACGGCGTGGTGGTCGGGTTCGACGGCTCCCTCTCCAGCGAGCGGGCGCTCGCCTACGGCATCGGCATGGCCCACCGCTCCGGCAGCGGTCTGATCATCGTGCACGTCGCCAACCGGCTTCCCACGACGGTGTGGGCGGGCTGCGAGCCGCCTGTCTTCGTTGACGTCCCCGACCACCGCAGCGAGGTGCTGGGCCTGGAGCTGGCCTGCGCGGACTACCTGTCCGACGTGCCGTGGGTTCTCGTGGAGCGCGGTGGCGACATCTGCCACGAACTGGAGGAGGTCGGCCGCGAGTACGAGGCGGACGCCATCGTGGTCGGCTCCACCCACGGCCTCGTCGGCCGCGTCTTCGGCTCCGTCGCCGGCCGGCTGACCCGCCGCGCCCAGCGCCCGGTCATCGTCATCCCCTGACCACGCGTGACGCACGCTGACGAACCGGCCCTTCGGCACCTCCCGCCGAGTGAGCGCGCCCGGCGAACCGCCCGCAAACTACTCGCCCGTAGGAAGTGGATTGTGCGCTTGTGAGGGGCATACAGCAGTACAACGTGCTGCCGCCGGGGAGGTGACGGCCCCGGCAGCAGCTTCGGTCGGCGTAATGGGCGACGCCGACCGCGAGGCGGCTCCCGGCGCGTATGGTGGCACGCGCCGGGAGCCGCCTCTCTCTTCTGCCGGTGCTGGCCGACAGGGCTATTTTGGGGCCATCTGTGGACTCAGCCCCACTGGTCCAGGAAGGCGCTCCACGCCTCGTACCCGAACCCGATCACCGGGCCGTCCGGCCGCTTGCTGTCGCGGACAGGAACCACGCCGGGAACACCATCGGCGACCTCGACGCACTCTCCCTGGCCGCCGCTGTAGCTGCTGACGCGCCACCTAGCGTCGGCGAGGTCTAGCGGGCGGTGGCGGGGCTCGATCATGGTCTGTGCTCCTTGGCGATGCGGCGGATTAGCGCGAGCGATTCCGTTGGCGGCAGCGCCGAGGTGCGAGCGTCGTCGAAAAGCTCTCGGTAGCGAGCCACTTCCGACTCCCGCTCCATCCAGATGTTGCCGGTCGGTGTCTCCGTCAGCACGAGGTCAAGCGCCGACACCTGTGGAAAGCTCAGCAGCAGGTACGGGCCGAACATACCCGAGTGCGCCCCTCGCGAGAACGGCAGCACCTGCACCGTGATGTTGGACCGCTCGGCCATGGTCGCCATGTGCACAAGCTGGTCATGCATGACGGCCGGTCCTCCCACCTGCTGGCGGAGGACGCCTTCGGCAAGTACGGCCCAGAGCTCCAAGGGTGGCTCACCAGCCAGACGCTCCTGCCGTGCGACCCGTACCTGTACGAACTGCTCGATCTCCTCCGGGGTCTTCCAGGCCCGTGAGGCGACTGTCACGGCCCGGCCGTACTCGGGCGTCTGGAGGAGGCCAGGGATCAGCTGCGCCTGGAACGTCTTGATGGAGTCGGAGATGGCTTCCATCTCGATGTAATCCCGATAGGTGTCGCCAAGTACGGAGCCGTACTGGTGCCACCAGCCTTCGCGGCGCCGCCGGTTGGCGCGGCGGGCCAGCGCGCCCAGACGTTCACGCACTTCGCTGTCCTCCACCCCGTACGCCTGCATGAGGGCGATCAAGTCCGGCGCGCGTACGGGCACGTGGCCGTTCTCAACTCTGCTGATCTTGCCCTTGGTGCAGTCCAGGACCTCGGCAGCGTCGGCGGTGGAGAGGCCCGCGTTCTCCCGGTAGCGGCGAAGTTCGTCGCCAAGTTGGCGACCCAGCACGGTGGATGGCTTGACGTTCGGCATACGCCACTCCCTATCAGGCACCAAGTGCAGACGTCTTGAGATTACCCGATCGGGTGAATCCAACAACCAAGTATGCATTCAACGTTGCGCCAGTGTCTTGTAACCCGTCACGCTGTTACGCAGCGGGTGCCGGACGCCCGCTGAGCAACGGGGGCTCCATCCGACCTGTAACCACCCCCAGGGGGCCGTTATGGCGCAGCACTCCAGCCCATCCGAAGTCACCTTCCGCCTCACCCGCCGTCGCAGCAGCGTGCCCCGGGCGCGGGCGCTGCTGCGCGGTGCGCTCACCGACTGGGGAGTCGCCCAGAGTGTCGGCGAGACGGGAGAGCTGGTGCTCTCCGAGCTAGTGACGAACGCGCTGCGGGCGCAGGCGCCGCATGACCGGCAGGTGGGCGTACATATCACCTGCTCGGACAGCGGCACCCTCCTGCGGCTCGAAGTGAGCGACGCCGGAGCAGGCATGCCGCACGTGCGCGCACCGGGCGACCACGAGACATGCGGGCGAGGGCTGCTGCTCGTGGAAGCCCTCGCTCACCGCTGGGGCGTGGAAGGACGCGCGGGCGGAATCGGGAAGACGGTCTGGGCGGAGCTGACGACACCGGACCATGCGCCCGCCACCGCGACCGTGAACGTCGAGGCGGCCACGGTCGCGCCAGGGCACAGCGTGCGGGTGTGGAGCCGGTGGAAGACGGTCCGGACGGTGCGGAGCGAGCCGGACGCCTCCGGTGGCCGGGCCGTCGTCCTGGAACTGGACGACGGCCCGGCCTTGCGGCTGGACGCCACCGAACCCCTGACCGCGCGGGGCTACGTCGGCTCTGCGTGAGGAAGTCCCTGACGTACGCCGACCGCCGGGCCGCCGTTACCGGCCGCCCGGCGCGTCACACAGGGTTCTCGTGCCGGAGAGGTCACTCCACCGTGACGGACTTGGCCAGGTTGCGGGGCTTGTCGATGTCGCGGCCGAGGGCCAGGGCCGTGTGGTAGGCGAGGATTTGCAGCGGGATGCCCATGAGGATCGGGTCCAGCTCCGGCTCGTTGCGGGGGACGACGATCGTGTGGTCCGCCTTCTCCTGCTCGCGGTGCGCGACGGCGAGGATACGGCCGCTGCGGGCCTTGATCTCCTCCAGCGTCGCGCGGTTCTTCTCCAGCAGGTCGTCGTCGGGGACGATCGCCACCGTGGGCACGGCGGGCTCGATCAGCGCGAGCGGACCGTGCTTCAGCTCGGAGGCCGGGTACGCCTCGGCGTGGATGTAGGAGATCTCCTTGAGCTTCAAGGACGCCTCCAGCGCGACGGGGTAGCCACGCACCCGGCCGACGAACATCATCGACTTCGCCTGCGCGTACTCGGCGGCGAGCTGGGCGATGTGCTCCTCGGCGGCCATGATCGCGTCGATCTGCGCGGGCAGCTTGCGCAGGCCCTCGATCACCCGCTTGCCGTCGGCGACGGACAGGTCGCGGATGCGGCCCAGGTGCAGCGCGAGCAGCGCGAACGCGACGGCGGTGTTGGTGAAGCACTTGGTGGAGACGACGCAGACCTCCGGACCGGCGTGCACGTACACGCCGCCGTCCGTCTCCCGGGCGATCGCGGACCCGACGACATTGACGACGCCCAGCACCCGCGCGCCCTTGCGCTTCAGCTCCTGCACGGCGGCCAGCGTGTCGTAGGTCTCGCCGGACTGGCTGACGGCGATGTACAGCGTGTCCGGGTCCACCACGGCGTTGCGGTACCGGAACTCGCTGGCGGGCTCGGCGTCGGCCGGGATACGGGCCAGCTCCTCGATGAGCTGCGCGCCGATCAGGCCCGCGTGGTAGGCGGAACCGCAGCCGAGGATCTTCACCCGGCGCACCGCGCGGGCCTCCCGGGCGTCCATGTTCAGGCCGCCCAGGCGGACGGTGGCGAACCGGTCCTCGATCCGGCCGCGCAGCACCCGGTCCACGGCGTCGGCCTGCTCGGCGATCTCCTTGTGCATGTAGGTGTCGTGGGCGCCCATGTCGTAGGACTCGGCGGCCCACTCCACCGTCTCCGGAGCGGCGGCGGTGCGCGAGCCCTCGGTGGTGTAGGTGCGGTAGTCGTCGGCCTTGAGCGTGGCCATCTCACCGTCGTCCAGCGTGACGACCTGGCGGGTGTGCGAGACCAGCGCCGCGACGTCGGAGGCGACGAGCATCTCGTGCTCGCCGATGCCCAGCAGCACCGGGGAGCCGTTGCGGGCGACCACGATGCGGTCAGGGAAGTCGGCGTGCAGGACGGCGATGCCGTAGGTGCCCTCGATGACCGCCAGCGCCTCGCGGACCTTCTCCTCCAGCGTCTCGCCCTGCGCCCGGCCCACGAGGTGGGCGATCACCTCGGTGTCGGTCTCCGAGACGAAGGTGACGCCGTCGGCCGTCAGCTTGGCGCGCAGCTCGGCTGCGTTGTCCACGATGCCGTTGTGGACGACGGCCACCTTGCCGTCGGCGTCCGCGTGCGGGTGGGCGTTCTCGTCGCTGGGGGCGCCGTGGGTGGCCCAGCGGGTGTGCGCGATCCCCGTCGTCCCGGCGAACCGCTTGGGCAGGCGCCCCTCCAGCTCCCGCACGCGCCCCTTGGCCTTGGCCGTCTTCAGCCCCGCGCTCTTGCCGGTGCCGCTGCTGTGGATCGCGATGCCCGCCGAGTCGTACCCCCGGTACTCCAGCCGCTGCAACCCCTCCAGCAGCAGGGGCGCGGCGTCCCGCTTGCCGATGTAACCCACGATCCCGCACATACGCGCTTCTCCCTCGTACCGTCTCGTTCCGTCGAGCTCGTCCGTCGAGCCGTCCTCAGCCGTACACGATCCGGCGCAACTGCCGCAGCGTGAGCTGTGGCGGCGCGACCGCCCGGTGCGGCAGCTCCGCCTGGATGCGCTCGAAGATCGCCGGGTTCCGCAGCCCCGCCGCCTGCAACTCCCGGTGGCGGCGCCGCACGAACTCCTCGGCGGTCTCGTCGAAGTACGCGAGCACGTCGAGCACCACCCGCGCGGCCTCCCCGCGCGGGAGCCCGGTGGTGCGGGTCAGGTGCTCCACGAGCTCGTCGTGGTTCCCGTTTCGCCGTTCGAGCACGGACCGATACTGGGGGGCACGGAAGCCTTTAGCAAATTTTCTGCCCGATATCGGGCATAGCTGCCGCGTTCTCGCTCTCCCGGGGCGCGACCGGCGTCAGACCCGCCGCGTGTCGTGGAGCGTGCGGGACCGCTCGTAGAGGGCGCGGGCGTCGGGGTGGGCGAGGTGCGGCCGGATGAGCGCCCGCATGTTCCGCATCCGGTCGTCACGCCGGCCGGACTGGACCGCCTCCACTCGACCCACCACGTGCTGCCACTCCGGAATGGTGAGCGCGACAGAAAACAGCCCGGCCCCCAGCACACCCCTACGCGAAGGGTCCATATCCAACCTCCCCGGCCTCACTGACAGCGCCCCGATGTGTCCGGGCGCCACTGTCGTTCCCTCGAAGTGTTTCCGGACGGTTCACCCCCTACGTGGGGTATCGGCGCAACGTCACGGCACGGAGTGGCCTCCAGGCGCTAGCGTTTCCCTATGGGCAGCGAGCACTTGGGCGATCGCCTGGCACGCCTGCGGCGCCTGGCCGGGTTGACGCAAGAAGCTCTGGCGGGGCGATCCGGGGTGTCGTCCGACGTGGTGAGAAAGCTGGAGCAGAAGCGTAAGCACAGCGCACGCCTGCCCACCCTGCATGCCCTGGCGCGCGGCCTGGGCGTGGAGCTGACGGCCCTGCTCGGGGACCCGCCCGGCGTACCGTCCACCGGCGACGCCGAACCGCCGCAGCTGGTCGCCGTACGCCGTGCGATCACCCCGCCGATGTTCGCCCCGCCGCCGGAGCCGGAGAGCACCGAACGGTTGACCGCGGCGCTGCTCCGCAAGGAGGTCGCCGAGGGATGGACGCTCTACCACAGCGCTGAATTCGCGACACTGATGGATGTGTTGCCCGGCATCATCACTGACGCCCGCTTCGTTGCCGCCGTAGGGGACACCGACACGAGGGCAGCCGGGCAGGCTGCGCTGGGGAAGGCGTTGCAGCTGGGCGGTCACCTGGCCATCCGCCTCGGCAAGACCGATCTCGCTCTCAGCGCGCTCGAACGGGCCATGACCGCCGCCGAGCAGTCGTCGGACCCGTTGCTGCCGTCGATGATCTACAACTCAGTCGCCTGGAACTACCAACGGCAAAACCGCCTGGACGACGCTGAGCAGGTGGCCGTACACGCCGCTGACGGTGTGGAGCGCGAGCACCACCACACAGCCGAAGGGGTGCGGGTGTGGGGCGGCTTGCTCATGTCCGCCGCCACGAGCGCGGCCAGAAGTGGGGACTACGAGACGGCCAACGAGATGATGCGGACAGCCGAGGCAGCCACCAGGCGCCTCGCCACGCTGCCGTCCCCCGCCGAGGGACGCATGATCTCCGTGTTCAGCAGGTCCTCCGTTCGCATCGAACGCGTACGCCTCGCGGTACAGCACGCTCGCCCCGAAGAGGCGCTGTCGCTGGCTCAGGGCCTACGCCTCAGCGCGGACACCCCACCCTCGTGGCGGACGTGGCTACTGCTCGACGTCGCCCGGGCGCACGCCGACCTGGGGAACGCGGAGGGAGCTGCGCAGGCGCTCGAACGTCTGCGGCGGATCGCCCCGGCGTGGCTGCGCCACCACACGCTGGCCGTATCAATCGTGAGTGACCTCTGGGCAGGCGCCTCCCGGCCGCCCGGCCTCCGCAAACTGGCCCGGTTCCTGGGTGTCATCAACTAGCGCCACAAATGTGGGACGTTACGTCCCTGTTCCACTGTGTAGTCGTCCGGCATCGTTTGCGTCATGACGAGCAGTCAGCGCGCATCTGTGCCCAACCCACCGCATGGAGCAGCCACGGCCCGGGGCCTGCCCCTGACGGCCACACAGATCCACGCGGTGGGTGTGCCCGGCTACAGCGAGACGTGGCCGTGCGAGCCGCAAACCGCCGGTCACGCACGTGCGTTGGTCAGAGCCGCGCTGCACACCTGGGCGCTGGACTCCCTGCTCGACCGCGCGACGCTGATCGTCTCCGAGTTGGTCAGCAACGCCGTGCGGCACAGCGGAGGGCGCCTGGTGCGCGTGAGTGTCATCCGCCCGGCCTGGGATGTGGTGGGCGTGTCCGTCTCGGACAAGTCCACCGCCCCTCCCGTCAAGCGGACTTCGGACCCCGAAGCGGAATCCGGACGCGGCCTCCTGCTCGTCGAGGCACTGGCCGACCGGTGGGAGACCGACACCAGACGCTGGGGGAAAGTCGTCCGCGCCGAACTACACGTGAGGCCGGACGCGTGAGGAAAAGACACGGCCTCCCCCTGCCAGGTGCGGTGCTCTACCCAGCCTCATCCCGACCCCGGCCAGCACGGGCCGCGCCAGGTGACGACCGCTGGGTGAGGGGAATGTGCTGGCTCTACTGCCGTCGCACCGACCTCCCGGTCATCTGGATCGGCCCGGCAGCCTTCAACGGCATGCATGCACCGATGCACGCCTGCGAAACCTGCGTCGCCGAGCTCGAATTCATGATCTGGGCCTATCTCACCAAATGAGAGGAAAAGATGAAATCAGCAGAACTCAGGGAAGCAACCAGCTCCACTCTCTCCCTGGACCAACCGGAAGGGCGGTTCGCCCTGGACCGAGGCGGTATTCCGGTCCTGCCAGACCTCACCGACTTCCGTGGGCCAGCCCCACTGGCCTTCCAGTTCCTCACCACAGTCACGGAATCGGGCGGCATCTTGCCGAGCGATATCGACTACAACGAGGACACGCAAACGGGGACCTACGAGGGTCTTCCGCCGGGTGTCTTCATGACGAAGAACCCGCCGAAGACCTACGGTCCCACGCAGCCATCGGGTCAGATGGACGCACCGGACGACCCAGGGCCGAGTGACGACTGATGAAACAGGCCGGAACAGTTCTCGTGCTGGCGGGCCGGTTCGACCCGACAGCAGATTTGGTCATTGAGGAGCTGAACCGGCGCGCTGTACCCGTCTTTCGGGTAGACATCGCTGAGTTCCCGCTGAGGCTGGCACTTTCTGCCAGCCTCAGCGGGGCCGCCTGGTACGGAACGCTCAGCACAGACCGTCGCACCCTCGATGTGGCGTCGGTTCGCTCCGTCTACTACCGGAGACCCACACGGCCGCAGTTCCCACACGGCATGTCGCCAGAAGCCCGAAAAATAGCGGAGAGGGAAGCGCGGCTGGGATTCGGAGGGCTGCTTACGGCGCTCCCGTGTCGCTGGCTACCCCCACCCGGCAAGGCGGCTGACGCCGAGTACAAGCCCCTTCAGCTCCGCGTCGCCGCCGAGTCGGGCCTCAGCGTGCCGCGAACGCTGATCACCAACAGCATCGGAGCAGTGCACGCGTTTGCCGATTCCTTGAGCGGGCCGATGATCTATAAGCCGTTCTCACATGTGCGCGGGGTCGTCGGCAACCAGACGGCGGCCGTGTACACGAGCATGGTGAATCCCGAGGACCTTGCTCCTGAAGATGTTGCTACGACAGCGCACCTGTTCCAGGAATGGGTACCAAAGGACCACGAGGTCAGGCTTACCGCCGTGAGGGACAGGATCTTCGCCGCAGAAATTCATAGCGACTCACCAACCGGACGGGTTGACTGGCGCAGCGACTACGCAAGTCACAGCTATGCGGTCTGTGAACCACCCGAACCGGTAAGGCGCGGCGTGTTGCGGATGCTGGAACGGCTAGGGTTGCCCTACGGCGCTTTCGATTTCGTGGTCACCCCGGACGGAGATTGGCGTTTCCTGGAGGTGAACCCGAGTGGCCAATTCGGGTTCGTCGAGCAATCGACCGGCCTGCCTATCACAGCTGCTATCGCCGACTACCTGGAAGGGACGGAGTATGACTGAAAGCGCAAGAAAAGCCTCTCAGTACGCTGTAGCTCGCGTAAGCCTTGTGCGGGCAATGGATCAAGGTGGTGTTGTTCTCTCGTCTCATCTCGCAGAAGCATTTCTGAACACGCCTCGCCATCCCTTCGTTCCGGTCTTCTACCGCAGAGAAGGCGAGCATTTCTCTCCGCGGGGAAACACGGGGACCGACACGGCGGGCTGGCTAGCTCAGGTGTACTCGGATGATTCGCTCATCACTGAGGTAGCGGGTGTGCACGCTGAAGACGCCGGAGCGAGGAGCGTGACGGGGGCTCCTACCTCGTCGTCCACGGCGCCAAGCCTCATGGCTGACATGTTGGACGCCCTCGACGTTCGGAAAGGGGCGCGAGTCCTAGAAGTGGGTACGGGAACCGGCTACAACGCGGCCTTGCTGTGCCATCTGGCCGGTGCCGAGAACGTCACGACCGTTGATCGCTCCGAGCGCCTGACACACGCGGCGCGGGATCGGCTGGCTACCCTCGGGGTGCGTCCTGCCGTCCGGTGTGAAGACGGATCGAAAGGGGTTCCCTCGCGTGCTCCGTTCGACAGAATCATTGGCACGTGCTCGGTACGCCGTATCCCCTCTTCCTGGTTCGATCAGCTGGCCCCGGGGGGAATCATGGTCGTGCCGATCAAAGGGGCGCTAGCCGGTGGAATGCTCGCGCGGCTCAAAAAGCGAGAGGACGGCACGGCAGCCGGTCACATCCTGCACACGCCTGCGGCCTTCATGCCCCTGCTCTCCGGCAACCAGGAACAACACCAAGAACCCGAAGCCACAGGCGGAACGACGCGGGACTCCCGAATCTCCGGGAAGGTTCTGGACGACTGGACCTTTTCGTTCTTCGCTGAGCTTCACCTTGATCCAGGCACGGTTCGCACATACCACCGTGACGCCGACGGCACCCACGTCACGACGATGTTCACCCCCCTGGACGGCTCCTGTGCCCGGGTGACAGAGCAGCCGGAAGGGGCCGGTGCGCGGGTCCGTGTGTCCGGCCCCCGGGACCTGTGGGCGCTGGTCGAGAGGGCGCACGAGCACTGGTTGTCCCTGAACCGGCCCCGGCGCGAGTGGTTCACCATCACCGCAAGCCCGGAGGGACAAACCGTGGCCTACACGGACCCCAGCGGAGAGGTCAACCGGTGGTCACCGTAACCCGTCAGGAAGCTGAGTGCTGAGGCGTCCGCGCAGAGACCCCGTCCGTGCCCTGGCGCGGGCGGGGCGTGGGCTATGAAGGCTTCCCATATCTGCTCGTGCTGATGCAGCCGCACACCTGGAGGAACTGGTCGGTGCGCTGGCCGCCCAGCCGGAACCGCTCGTGGTCGGTCAGTACCGTGCTCTGCTTGATGCCCGCCGATGCGCTCAGTCCGTCTGAAGGTTTTGAAGAGTCCGCGCCGCCATGCGGCGGGCTGTTTCCAGTCGTGGGTCCTGCGGGTGCGCGTCCGGAGTGAGGATCTTCGAGCAGGCGAAGAGTGTCATCAGCTTGCCGTCCCTGCTGACGAAATCGGCGTTTCGCTCGTGTCGTACGCGATCGGCCAGGGCCGGGACGGCGAGCGAACTCGCCCATAGCGAAGCGGAATCCAGGCCGCGCGGTGCGTCTCCCCAGTCCTCCCAGTCGAAGAGACAAAACGTCGGCGCGGTGATGTTCGCCCAGTTCAGGTCCGCGTGGGCCGGTACCCACTGCTCGACGGTCGTGTCGAAGGAGCCAGGGAAGGCAGCTCGCAGAGACTCGGTGACGAGGTTCTGGGTGATCGTCTCGGTGTCCGGCGTGGCGACGCGGCTCGTGCTCTGTCCTGCCAATGCGTCCAGCGAGGCGTTGAGCGCGCGCCACCAGGTGTCCGGGAGCTTCGGGTCCTCGCTCAGCACAGCGGTGCCGATGGGGCCGCCGGGCAGGAGATCGGTCTCGTCGGCGCGCCACATCGCGGGCTCGTCCGCGTCCCGCCACACCACGCATGCGTGCCACTCGGGCTGAGCGACGCCTGCCAGGCGCGCGGCGCACTCGGTGCCGTTCCAGCCCTGAACGCCGATCTTGTCCAGGGAGCGGCGCTCGATCCGCACCCAGGTGTCACGGTCGGTCCGCGCACCCACCGACCGGCGCTTGCGCACCACGGTGTCCCGGTCGAGGTGTGTCTGGAGTGATCGCTCGACATGCTCAAGGGTCTTCTCGACTGCCTGTACTCGCAGATCGACGGCGCGACCGGCGGGAACCGAGAGCGACATGGGGCGACGGTAGCAGCCCGGGGGCGCGTCGGGCGTTGATGGTGAGGGGCGGGGAGGTGCGGCGTTCACGGGGGATGCGCGGCGGTTGCTGAGGGTGCGCGGTATCGATCGGGTGGTTCTGCTCAAGTGGGCGGCGCTCGGCCAAGTGGGCGACTACTGTACGGACACGCCGTGTTGCGGAAAGCAGCCACCTGAGGAGGAAGCCCGTGTCATCACCCTGCGACCCTGAGCACGCGCCCGTCGGAGATGTGGGCGGGGCGCTCATGATGATCGACTCCCGGCTCAAGAGCATCCACGCCGGCAAGACGGAGGCCGACCCCGCAGAGCGGGAGATGATCGACCAGTACACCGCGTCGCTGGGGCCAGGCGGAGCCCGTGACGTGCTGGACGGGGCGTGCACGCTCATCTACATGTTCATGTCCTGGCTGCGCAGGGCGCACGAGGACCACGACAAGGACGTCATCGAATACGTGGTGCCCAACCTCGTGGCCACGATGCGCATGATGACCAAGAGCGTGAAGCCCGAGGCCATCCCGACCATGGCGGGGCTGGTCATCGCCGCGGGTACCGGTCTGAGCCCCAACCTGTGGCGCTATCAGTACGGAGACTGGACCAAGGAGGAGATGACGCCGCTGGAGGTCACTGCTTTCCTCCTCGCGGACCAGATCAACCGCATCACTGAGGACCCCAACTTCGCCACCCGCCTGATCACCGACGCCCTGTCGAGTGCTGAGGCGAGGTGACCCGCTGGGCTCTTCATGACGGCCCGCCAGGCGGGTCTTCTGGGCCGGTCGTCTGACGGGCGTCCGGCGGTTGTCTGACGGGCGTCCGAAGGCCGGGCAGGCGTCGCGCGCGGGGGCTGACGGGGCACCGTCAGCCCCCGCGCGTCCGCTGGAGCAACCGTGCGGTGACGCGGTCCGCCCGCGTTACAGGCCCAGGCCGCGGGCGATCAGCATGCGCTGGACCTCGCTCGTGCCCTCGCCGATTTCGAGGATCTTCGAGTCGCGCCACATGCGGGCGACCGGGTACTCGTTCATGAAGCCGTAGCCCCCGTGAATCTGGGTGGCCTCACGGGCGTTGGTGACGGCGATCTCCGAGGAGTACAGCTTCGCCATCGCCGCCTGGTGCTTGAACGTCTCCCCGGCCATGAGCCGGGACGCCGCGTCGCGCCAGGCGACGCGGGCGGTGTGGGCGCGCATCTCCATGTCGGCCAGCTTGAACTGGATGGCCTGGTTGTCGCCGATCGGCTTGCCGAAGGCGTGGCGCTCGCGGGCGTAGCGTACGGATTCGTCCACGCAGCCCTGCGCCAGCCCGGTGGCGAGCGCGGAGATGGCGATGCGGCCCTCGTCCAGGATGCGCAGGAACTGGGCGTAGCCACGGCCCTCTTCACCCAGCAGGTGGGCGGCCGGGACGCGGACGTCGGAGAAGGACAGCTCGCGGGTGTCCGAGGCGTTCCAGCCCACCTTGGAGTAGGGCGCGGCGACGGTGAAGCCGGGCGTGCCGGAGGGGACGATGAGCGTCGAGATGCGTGGCGAGCCGTCGTCCTTGCGGCCGGTGACGGCGGTGACGGTGACCAGCCCGGTGATGTCCGTACCGGAGTTGGTGATGAAGCACTTGGTGCCGTTGATCACCCAGCTGTCGCCGTCGCGCACGGCGGTGGTGCGGGTGCCGCCCGCGTCGGAACCGCACTCGGGCTCGGTGAGGCCGAACGCGCCCAGCAGCTCACCGGAGCACAGCCGGGGCAGCCAGGCGCGTTTTTGCTCCTCGGTGCCGAACAGGTGGATCGGCATGGCGCCGAGCGAGACCCCCGCCTCCAGGGTGATGGCCACCGAGGAGTCCACCCTGGCCAGCTCCTCCAGGGCCAGGCACAGGGCGAGGTAGTCACCGCCCATGCCGCCGTACTCCTCGGGGAAGGGCAGGCCGAACAGGCCCATGCGGCCCATCTCGCGCACGATCTCGTAGGGGAACTCGTGGCGCTCGTAGAAGTCGCCGATCTTCGGGGCGACGACGTCGTGCGCGAACTCCTCCACGGTGCGGCGCAGTTCCTCGTGCTCGGGGCTGAGGCGGTGGTCCAGGGACATGGGTTCACTGCTCCTTGTGGGAGACGGCGTGGGAGACGGCGTGGGAGACATCGCGGGAGGCGTCGCGGGCGAGGGCGCGTACCGTGCGCGACGGGCTGGGGCGGCCCAGTTGTCCGGCCATCCACCCGCTGGTGGCGGTGAGGCGGCCGAGGTCGGCCCCGGTGTCGATGCCGAGGCCGTCCAGCATCCACACGAGGTCTTCGGTGGCGAGGTTGCCGGTGGCGCTCTTGGCGTAGGGGCAGCCGCCGAGGCCGCCCGCGCTGGCGTCGATGGTGGTGACGCCGTGCTGGAGTGCGGTCAGGGTGTTGGCCAGTGCCTGGCCGTAGGTGTCGTGGAAGTGGACGGCCAGGTGCGCGGTGGGCAGCCCGGCGTCGGCGAGCGCGGTGAGCAGCGCGGTGACGTGGCCGGGGGTGGCGACGCCGATGGTGTCGCCCAGGCTCAGCTCGTCGCAGCCCATGCCGTGCAGGGCGCGGCAGACGTCCACGACCCGCGCGGGCGGCACCGGCCCTTCCCACGGGTCGCCGAAGCACATGGACAGGTAGCCGCGCACCCGGGCCCCGGCCTCCTTGGCCCGGGCGACGACGGGTTCGAACATGGCCAGGGCCTCGGCTACGGTGCGGTTGAGGTTGGCCTGGGCGAAGGATTCGGTGGCGCTGGCGAAGACGGCGACGTCGCGGGCGCCGAGGGCCAGGGCGCGGTCCAGGCCGCGTTCGTTGGGCACCAGCACCGGCAGCCGCACCCCGGGCGTGAGGTCGCGCACGCGTGGGTACAGCTCCTCGGCGTCGGCGAGCTGGGGCACCCACTTGGGGTGGACGAAGCTGGTGGTCTCCACGGTGCCGAGACCGGCGTCGGCCAGGCGGCGGACGAACTCAGCCTTGACCTCGACGGGGACGACGGCCGACTCGTTTTGCAGCCCGTCTCGCGGGCCGACCTCGTGGATGCGGACGCGGGCGGGCAGACCGTCCAGCGGCACCCGCATCGGCAGCCCGGGCGGCGGTGTGGCGTCACTCGTACGGGTGGTCATGCGCGCTCGCCCTCCTTCGTGTCCTCCGCAACGGCGCGGGGGTCCACCACGGCCAGGATCTGGTCCATGGCGACGGCGGTGCCCGCGGTGACGTCCAGTGCGGTGACGGTCCCGGCGTGCGGGGCGGCGATGACGTGCTCCATCTTCATCGCCTCCACCACCAGCAGCGCCTGCCCGGCGGCCACCTCCTCGCCGGTGGTGACCTTGACGACGGTCACCGTGCCGGGCATCGGCGCGGTCAGCGCGTCCACGCCCGCGCCGCCGCCCGCGCCGCGCAGGGCGGCGGCTACCGGGTCATGGGCGCGGACGTGCCAGGCGGCGCCGTCCTGGCCGAGCCAGTGGTCCTCGCCCGCCGGGGCGTGCGTGAACGTCTGCGTCTGCCCGGCCCACTCCAGCTGGACGCGGCCGGGGGCGAGAGCGGTGAGGCGGGCCGGCACGGGTTCGGCGTCGCCGACGCGGACCTCGGCGGCGTCGGCCGCGCGTCCGCGCACGTGGACCGTTACCGGGTCGTGGCCCGGCAGCTTCAGGTGGTGCGGCGTCCACGCGGGCGTGCCGCCGAGGCGGAAGCCGGTGGGGAGGTCGAACGGGTCCGTCCAGCCGCCCGTGGGTGAGGGTTCCAGCGCGGCGTGCCGCAGCAGGGCCGCGGCGGCGTGCACGGTGTCGGGCACGGCGCCGGGCACGAGGGACGCGGCGTCCCGGTCCACCAGGCCGGTGTCCAGGTTGCCGGAGACGACGTCGGGGTGGGCGAGCAGGGCGCGCAGGAACGCGGTGTTGGTGTCCACGCCGAGCACGGTGGTCTGGGCGAGCGCGGCGCGCAGGCGGCGCAGGGCGGTGGGGCGGTCGGGGCCGTGGGCGATGACCTTGGCGAGCATCGGGTCGTAGGTGGTGCCCACCTCGGTGCCCTCGCTCAGCCCGGAGTCGGTGCGCAGCCCGTCGCCGTCCGGTTCGCGCAGCAGCAGCACCGTCCCGGCCGAGGGCAGGAAATCGACGCGCGCTCCCCCGCCCCCGGCCGCGCCGGCCGCGCTGGACGCACCAGATGGGCCGGGGCTGACGCGGGCCGTCTCGGCGCAGATGCGGGCCTCGACCGCGTGCCCGGTGAGCGTCACGTCGTCCTGGGTGAAGGGCAGCGGCTCGCCCGCCGCGACGCGCACCTGCCACTCCACCAGGTCCAGGCCGCAGATCAGCTCGGTGACCGGGTGTTCGACCTGGAGGCGGGTGTTCATCTCCATGAAGTAGTACGCGCCCGGGTCGCCGCCGGGGACGATGAACTCCACCGTGCCCGCGCCACGGTAGCCGCAGGCCCGGGCCGCGTCGGCGGCGGCCTCGCCCATGGCGGCGCGGGTGGCGGCGTCCAGCAGCGGGCTGGGCGCCTCTTCGATGATCTTCTGGTGCCGCCGCTGGAGCGAGCACTCGCGTTCGCCCAGGTGCAGCACGGTGCCGTGGCCGTCGGCGAGTACCTGGATCTCGATGTGCCGGGGGCGGTCCACGAAGCGTTCGACCAGCAGTGTGTCATCGCCGAAGGAGGCGCGGGCCTCGCGGCGGGCGGCGGCGATCTCGTCCTCCAGCGCGCTCGCGTCCCGCACCAGGCGCATGCCCTTGCCGCCGCCGCCCGCAGACGGCTTGAGCAGCACCGGCATGCCGATCTCACGGGCGGCGTCGGCCAGCTGCACGTCGGTGAGGCCGGAGCCCGAGGACCCGGGGACGACGGGCACCCCGGCGGTGCGCACCGTCTCCTTGGCCCGGATCTTGTCGCCCATCAGCTCGATCGCGGCGGCACCCGGACCGATGAACGTCAGCCCCGCCTCGGTGACGGCGGCGGCGAACGCGGCGTTCTCGGCGAGGAAGCCGTAGCCGGGGTGGACGGCCTGCGCGCCGGTGCGGCGGGCGGCGTCCAGCAGCCGGTCAGCGGACAGGTAGCTCTCGGACGCGGCGGCCGGGCCGATGCGCACGGCGGTGTCGGCCTCGCGCACGTGCCGGGCGTCGGCGTCGGCGTCGCTGTGCACGGCGACGGAGCGGATGCCCAGCGCCCGCAGCGTGCGGATGACGCGGACGGCGATCTCGCCCCGGTTGGCGACGAGCACGGTGTCGAACATGCGGCGGGCGGGCGCCTGGTTCGTCGGCGCCCCGGGCTGGTTCAGCTGCGAAGTCATGGGCTCCCCCTCACATCCGGAAGACGCCGAAGCCGGGCTCACCCAGCGGCGCGTTGGCACAGGCGGTCAGGGCCAGGCCGAGGACGGCGCGCGTCTCCAGCGGGTCGATCACGCCGTCGTCCCACAGGCGGGCGGTGGCGTAGTAGGCGTTGCCCTGCGTCTCGTACTGGGCGCGTACCGGCGCCTTGAACGCTTCCTCCTCCTGCGCGCTCCACTGCTCGCCGCGCGCCTCGATCTGGTCGCGTTTGACGGTGGCCAGCACGGAGGCGGCCTGCTCGCCGCCCATGACGGAGATCTTGGCGTTGGGCCACATCCACACGAAGCGCGGCCCGTAGGCCCGGCCGCACATCGAGTAGTTGCCCGCGCCGTAGGAGCCGCCGACGACGACGGTGAGCTTCGGTACGCGGGTGGTGGCCACCGCCGTCACCATCTTGGCGCCGTGCTTGGCGATGCCGCCCGCCTCGTAGTCGCGGCCGACCATGAAGCCGGAGATGTTCTGCAGGAACAGCAGCGGGATGCCGCGCTGGTCGCACAGCTCGATGAAGTGCGCGCCCTTCTGCGCGGACTCGGCGAACAGGATGCCGTTGTTCGCCACGATCCCGACCGGGTGGCCGTGCACGCGGGCGAAGCCGGTGACCAGCGTCGTGCCGTACTCGGCCTTGAACTCCTGGAAGCGGGAGCCGTCGGTGACGCGGGCGATGATCTCGCGGACGTCGTAGGGGGTGCGCGGATCGACCGGGACGGCGCCGTACAGGCCCGCCGGGTCTACGGCTGGCTCCTCGCTGGGCTCCACCGGCCACGGCAGCGGGCCGCGCGCGGGGAGGGTGGCGACGATGGTGCGGACGATGCGCAGGGCGTGCGCGTCGTCCTCGGCGAGGTGGTCGGTGACGCCGGAGACGCGGGAGTGCACCTCGCCGCCGCCCAGCTCCTCGGCGGTGACGACCTCGCCGGTGGCCGCCTTCACCAGCGGCGGGCCGCCCAGGAAGATCGTGCCCTGCTCGCGGACGATCACCGCCTCGTCGCTCATCGCCGGGACGTAGGCGCCGCCAGCGGTGCACGAGCCCAGGACGGCGGCGATCTGCGGGATCTTCGCGGCCGACATGCGGGCCTGGTTGTAGAAGATGCGCCCGAAGTGCTCGCGGTCGGGGAAGACCTCGTCCTGCATCGGCAGGAAAGCGCCGCCCGAATCCACCAGGTACAGGCACGGCAGGCGGTTCTCCAGCGCGACCTCCTGGGCGCGCAGGTGCTTCTTGACCGTCATCGGGTAGTACGTGCCGCCCTTGACGGTGGCGTCGTTGGCGACGATCACGCACTCGCGGCCCGAGACGCGTCCGATGCCCGCGATGACACCGGCGGCCGGAGCCTGCCCGTCGTACAGCCCGTGGGCGGCCAGCGGGGCCAGCTCCAGGAAGGGCGAGCCGGGGTCGAGCAGCCCGTCCACCCGGTCGCGCGGCAGGAGCTTGCCGCGCGCGGTGTGCCGGGCCCGGGCCCGCTCCCCGCCGCCGAGCCGGGCGGCGGCCAGCTTCTCGCGAAGCTCGGCGGCCAGCTCCCGGTGGGCGGCCTCGTTGGTGCGCCACGCCGGTGACGCCGGATCGACGGCGCCGGTCAGCGGCGGTGCCTGCTGCATGCCCTGAGCCCCCTTGCTCACGGTTCCACAGTTCCTCGGTGGCGCGCGGGTTAGCGCGCGTTAACCTCCTCCTCAGGTTAACGCGCGCTAACGGGGCTGTCTAGAATTGCCGCCATGAGCACGAGTACGCAGCCTGCGGCGTCCGCCGAACGGGGCACCCCCGCGCCCACCCGCCGGGAGCAGATCCTGCGCGAGGCGGCGCGGCTGTTCGCCGAGCGCGGCTTCCACGGCGTCGGCGTGGACGAGATAGGCGCCGCCGTCGGCATCAGCGGCCCCGGGCTCTACCGCCACTTCCCCGGCAAGGACGCGATGCTCGCGGAGCTGCTGGTCGGCATCAGCGAGCGGCTGCACGAGGGCGGACGCATGCGGCTGGCCGAGGCCACGGCGTCCGGCAGCCCGGCCGGTGCGGCGCTGGACGCGCTCATCACCGGACACATCGACTTCGCACTCGACGACCGCCCGCTGATCACCCTGCACGACCGCGAGCTGGACCGGCTGCGCGACGAGGACCGCAAGCGCGTACGCCGCCTCCAGCGCGAGTACGTCGAACTGTGGGTCGGCGTCGTCCGCGAGGTGCACCCAGACCTGCCGGAACGCGAGGCCCGGGCCGCGGTGCACGCCGTGTTCGGCCTGCTCAACTCCACCCCCCGGCTCAGCCGCCCCACCGCGCTGCCCGACCGCACGGCCACCGCAGTGCTGCTGCACCGCCTGGCGCGCGGCGCGTTCACGGCGGCGGCCACCTCGCCGGCGGCACCCGCGGAAGCGGCGGCGCCCGGGGGCACGCGGTAGCGACGGCGCGCGCGGAGGCAGCAGCGCCCGGGGCACGCGGTAGCGCGGGCTGGCCGGACGCGGCGGGAGCTGGCCCCGGCACCGACGCCCGCTACAGCACCGGGACTCCCCGGTCGGCGAGGAACTTCAGCGGGTCGATGTCGGTGCCGTACTCCCGGCTCGTTCGCACCTCGAAGTGCAGGTGCGGACCGCTGACCCGCCCCGTCGCCCCCGAGGCGCCGATCCGGTCACCGCCGGTCACCTTCTGCCCCGCCCTCACCTCGCACGCCGACAGGTGCGCGCACAGCGCGAAGTGCCCGTCGTTCAGCCGGATGACGACAGCCTCGCCATAGTCGCCCTGCTCACCGGCGATATCGACGGTGCCCGTACCCACCGCGTGCACGGCGGTGCCGCTGTCCACGGCGAAGTCCACCCCGGTGTGCCGCCCCGCCAGCCAGTCCCCCGGGATGCCGTACGCCGCCGTGACCCGGGGATTCCCGGCCAGCGGACGCGCGTACGGTGGCCCACCGGCCGGGAACCCGCCCGCCACCGTCCCGCCCAGCGCCAGGTGCCCCACGCCGAGCACCGGCACCGCCCCCAGCACGCCCAGCACGCCACCGCGCAGGACTTTGCGCCGGGACAGCCCCCGACGCCCTTCTCCACCGTGCGCACCACACATCCGGCCGTCCTCCTGTGCACAGACGTCTCTTCAGTGTGAGGACACGACACCCCTGCCCCGCCCGCATCTCCGACACCACCGACCCACCTCCGAACGGCGGAGCAGCCGACCCGGGACGCCGCAGGTCAACGGGACATGTGACGTACACGGTTGATGCCGTTTCGGCTGCCAGGATTCGCACACCCCGTAAAGGTGAACGCCTTAACCCACTCTGACGCCCCGTATTTCTTCCCGGCGGAAGACTCGCCCGCACGTGACTGGTACCCGGGGGCCTCCCCGGGGCGGCACGCGCGGCGACGCTCCCACGGGTGGGGGATTCCCGGGGTACCGGGTGCGTCGCGTGGTGCTATACCGCCGCATCTGTATCCGCACCGACGGAGGAACGCATGCGTCTTCGCACCCTCGCACTCGCCTGCTCGGCCGTGGCCGCGTTCGCGCTGCCCGCCGCCCCGGCCGTCGCGGCCCACCCGATCGACTCCGCCCACGCCAGCGACACCGCCAAGCCCAGCGACACCGCCAAGCCCGCCAGTACCGCCAAGCCGGGCACCCAGCCCGCTGCCAGCACCGCCGTCCAGAGCCAGAACAGCACGGGATGGAGCGCGGAGTTCGGCGGATACCAGCTGACACCGGACGCCAAGGACATCACGCTGCACGCCCACGGCACCTGCACCACCCAGGGCAAGCCCCTGTTCGTCTCGATGGCCGTGCGGCCCACCGCCGGTACCGGTGCCGGTGACGGCGGATTCGCCCGCACCCGGTGCGAGCAGGACGGCACCTGGCGGGCCGCCGTCATGGCGGACGACGCCGAGGAGAAGGGCCTGAAGCCCGGGGCCAAGGTCGCGTACAGCGTGCACGCCTTCGAGCCGGAGACGGGCAACGGCGCCACCACCCAGGGCGAGACGGCGCTCGCCCTGGCGATCCAGCCAGTGACCCCAGCACCCCAGCGATGAGCTGACGCCCCCAGACCACCCGTGGCGCGCCGCGGCTCCGGAACCCCGGAGCGGCGGCGCGCCACAGCTGTCTCCGGCGGCGGGCGGACGTCCGACCAGCGCGGAAAGAGCGCCCGGGGCCGACACAGACCGACGCTGCCATGACCCGCTACATCACTGTCGCGGCTCCCCCGGCCCGTCGCCCCGCCCCGGGAGCGGCCCGCGCACCGGCGCCGCCGGACGCCCGGGATACTGGCCCCATGGGGCGACAGCGGCAGCGGGCACGGGAGCAACGGCGCGCCCGGGAGGCCGTCTCCGAGCCCGTGCACGGCGGCCTCGCCCGGCTGGAACCGGACCCGGAGCGCCCGCGTGGCTGGACGCTGACACTGGACGGCGCGCCCCAGTCCCACGTGGACCTCGACGACCCCACCCACCTCGACTTCGCCTACCAGCGCCGCCTGGGCCACCTGCTGGACGCGGCGGCAGCCCCGGGCCGCCCCCTGCACGTGCTGCACCTGGGCGGCGGCGCGCTGACGCTGGCCCGGTACGTCGCGGCCACCCGCCCGCGTTCGACGCAGCAGGTGATCGAGGTGGACACCGCGCTCACCGCGTTCGTACGCCGCGAGCTGCCGTGGGACCCGGGCTGGCGCATCCGGGTCCGTGGAGCCGACGCGCGCGCCGGGCTGGCCAAGGTGACCGGGAGCTGGGCCGACGTCGTCATCGCCGACGTCTTCAGCGGCGCCCGTACCCCCGCCCACCTGGGCACCACCGATTTCCTGGCCGACGTACGCCGGGTGCTGCGGCCTGACGGGGTGTACGCCGCGAACCTCACCGACGGCGCGCCGCTCACCTACCTGCGCGCCCAGACCGCCACCGCGCTCGCGGTGTTCGGCTCCGCGTGCGTCACCGCCGACCCGGCGCTGTGGCGCGGCAAGCGCTTCGGCAACGCCGTGCTGTGCGCGGCCGACCGCGAGCTGCCCGTCGCGGAACTGACCCGGCGCGCCGCCTCCGACCCGCATCCCGGCCGCCTGCTGCACGGCGAGGCGCTCGCCGCCTTCACCGGCGGCGCCCACCCCGTCACCGACACCACCGGCACCCCCTCCCCAGCCCCGCCCCCGGACGCGTTCACGTAACCCGGGCGGGGCGGACCCCACCGAGCACACCACTACCTCACCCCCGGGGCAGCGCGAGCGCGGGCATCCCCGCATGCCGCACGTGCTGCCCGCCCCCGTCCACCCGCACGGTGAACGCCTCCGGGCCGGGAGCCCCGGCCGCGTCGTAGGCGTCGAGCAGCCCTTCGACGCGTTCCCACAACCGCCCGGCCCCGCCTTCCCGCACCTCCCAGCCCCCAGCACCCGGGGTGAGAGCCGCGACGGAGCCAGTCACCACGTCGATCACGTACACCGTGTCCTCCACCGTGACCAACTGCGCCCCGGGAAGCACACATTGCGCGAGGAAGCGCAGGTGAAACGCCGCTGGAGTGGCGGCGGTCAGCCGGTCCGGGGCGTGCCGGGCAGCCCGTGCGCTCACTGGCAGACGAGCCGCCCAGTGGGCCGGGTTGCCCAGCGCCGGAGCGGCGTGCACCCGCGCGGGCATGAAGGACACCGTGCCGGGCAGCAGCGGTCCTTCCGCCGTACCGTCCGCGCCGACGGTGAGCAACACCCGGGCGTACCCGTGGAGCCAGCCCGACAGGGTGAGCAGGAGCTTGCCGCCCGGCCGGGTCTGCTCCACCAGGGCGGGCGGGACGGCGCGGAAGGAGCAGGCCGCCACCACCCGGTCGAACCGAGCCCCGGGCCAGTACCCGTACAGCCCGTCCGCCACCGCCAGGGTGGGCGCGTATCCGCAGGCGTGCAGGGCGCTCGCCGCCGCATCCAGCCGACGCGGGTCCACCTCGACGCTGGTGACGTTCGCGGAACCGAGCCGTTCGCAGGCGAGTGCCGTCGAATACCCCACCCCGGTGCCGATCTCCAGCACCGTGTGCCGCTCGGCGATCTCGGCGTCAGCCCACATCCGCACCACCAGCGACGGCAGGGTCGAGGAGGACGTGGGGGCGCCGCCGTGGCGGGGGCGAGGGCTGTGCCAGTCGGGTTCGTCACCGTCGAACTGGGTGATCAGCGTGGTGTCGGAGTACGCGGCATCAAGCCACCGCTCACGGTCCAGCCGTGCGGTGACCGGTTCCCACACCGTCAGCCCGCGCTCGTCCCGTTCGGGGGCGGGCAGGTAGAAGGCGGGCACAAACCGGTGCCGGGGCACGGCCTCCACCGCCGCCCGCCAGCCCGGATCGTCCAGTACACCCTGTACGGCGAGCACACCCGCCAACGCCGTACGCCTCCGCGCCGCGTCACCCGCCCGGTACGTGTCCTGGTCCATGGGGCGCTGCCTCCTTCCTGCTCAGAACGTCCGCGAACGCCTCCGCGATCTCACGCGCGTCGGGGAGCCAACCCCACTGGCCGTTCGGATTGCATTCGATGAAGGCCCACGATCCCGGGTCGTCAACGGGACCAGTCAGCGCGAAGTCGAAGCAGCCGAAGACCAGCCCGAACGACAGCAGATAGCGGAACAGGGCCGCCTCGACAGGTACCGAGACGCCGACCGGGGTGTGGACAAGGGCGTCCCAGTCGCCGCGTCTCCAGTCCAGCGGGCTGCCCGGCGCACTCACCTGCTGGGCGAACAACCGGCCGCCCACGACGGTGACCCGGATGTCGGCCTGCTTCGGCACCTCGGCCTGAAAGAGGTGCGCGGTCACCGCGAGGGAGTCGTCGAAGGTGGCGGGATCGACGCGCTGGGTCCAGATAGCCCCCGCCCGACCGTCGTCGGAACGCGGGAGGCCGCGAAACGTCTTGTAGACGACCGGCCCGTATTCTTCGGCGAACCGCCATGCCGCATCAGGGTCGTTGGTGATCAGTGTGGCAGGAACACGCAGTCCCATCTGGCCAGCGGTGTGCAGCTGAGCCGGTTTGAACTCGGCGCGCGCCACCGCATGCGGATGGTTGACGTAGAGTGCTGCGTGCAGGTGATGCAGGACCCCGCTGAGCCCGTGCCGCGCCTCAGCTCCCGCGAAGTCCCGCACCTGCTGGGGCAGCTGTGCGAAGCGGGTGGCGTACGGGGTGGGGCGACGGTGGTAGACCGCCGCCACCTCCCCTAACTCCACCGTCCGGCTCCCGGTGGCCAGGCACCCCGCCCAGACAGCATCACCCTGCCCGACGCGGAAGCCGAAGCGCAGGCCGTCTCCGATCTGGGCCGGGTCGATGCGCACCACGGGCACCCCGCGCTCGTTCAGCGAGGCGATCACCAGATCGGCGGTCACGTCTTCCAGCGCGGTGACGACCAGAACGGTGGAGGCCATCGTCAGTCCGACTCGTAGTCGGTGGTGTGGTCGTCCTGCGTCTGCGGTTGTGGTCCCTGCCCGTCACCGCCGCCGGAGAAGGACGCCGTGCCCGTCGTCCGGGACGTGCCGTGCTGCCCCATCTCAACGACGTGGCCAGCGGTGTCGGTGTACCGGGCGGTCTGCGTGGCCTCGTCCAGCACTACGTCGGCATACGACGGTGGGCTGACCGGCAGCCGGTCGCTGACCCACCGCAACGCCCAAGGCGTCCGAACAGTTGTCTTCACCATGTCCCTGCCCTTCTTCTCGATCACAGCGGGAGCCAGGCGGCTTCCGCCGGTGCGACGCCATGTCAGCGCCTCACGCCTTCTCCCCCGCGTCCTCACCCGCGCGCCGACAGCGGAACCAGACCCACTTCCCGCCGGGCGTGCAGGTATAGCCGAACGCGTCGGTCATCTCGCGCAGCAGCCACAGCCCACGCCCCGACTCGGCGTCCCAGTCCGGCATCGTGACCGCTGGTGCGTCCCGGGACCGGTCGAAGACCCGGACGTAGAGGAGTCCCTGTTCCTCCTCGACCAGCAGACAGCACCGGGGATCGTCCACGTGCCGCACGACGTTGGCCAACAATTCGGACACCCCGAGCCGCGCGAGCGCCACGGCGTCCGCGTCCCCGCCCAGCACCCCGACCGCCTCCCCCACGGCCCGCCGCCACCCCTCCACATCCTGCGCCCGTGCGCGCAAGTCCCATGAGTAGGCGCGTTCTCGTCCCTCAGTGGTTCGCATGGTGAGCGTCACGTACACCTCCAGGAGTTGCCGCACCCAGCCGATGCAGGGCACGGCAGGCAGACGCTCAGTCACATGTGTTATCCGGAGCGTCATTACCAGCCTGCCGGAAGCGGTGACGCTTCGTCAAGCGCGAGATTGGCAACTTGCCAACAATTCGCTGAACCGCCGACGCGGGGCAGCCTCACGGCGGGACATGCCCGGTAGCCTCGAACCCACCGAGAACCAAAGGGGTTGATGATGGCCGTTGTATCCAGCGGTGGACCGCTCGCTGCCCGACGCAGACTGGGCGCTTCTCTGCGGATGTTGCGCGACCGACATGGGTTGACGGCTGAGGAGGTGGGAGGCCACCTCGACTGTCATCTCTCCAAGGTCAGCCGCTTGGAGCTGGGAAAGAGGGCCTGCACGAAGCGTGACTTCGAAGCCTTGATGGACCTGTACGACGTACCGGCCGCGGAGCAGGAGCAGCTTCGCCAGCTCATGATCCGAGGACGACAGCGCGTAGCGCCCTGGTGGCACGCGTACAGCGATGTGATCTCAGTCAGCTATGCCGAGTTCCTGACATACGAGGCCGAGGCAGCCCGATGCTTGGAGTATCAGCCCGTACTCATCCCCGGCCAGCTCCAGACCGAGGGCTATGCCCGCGCCATCACGGCCCCCGGTTTCGCACCGCTGGGTCCGGACCAGGTGGACAGTCTGGTCGAGGTACGGATGAGGCGGCAGGAACGGTTGCGCGAAGACGCCCCCATGCACTTTGAAGCAGTCATCACCGAAGCAGCACTGAGGCTCCAGGTGGGCGGCGTTGATGTGATGCGTACCCAACTACGACGGCTCAGAGAGGCGTCCGCACTACCCAACGTCAGCCTGCGGGTGATCCCCTTCACCGCAGGAGAAAGCGGAGCTTCACCAGGAGCTTTCACTCTGTTCGGCATGGGGAACGAGAGCCAGGCAGACGTTGCGTTGATTGAGTCGGTGGAAGGCACGAACCTCCGTGACGACGCCCTGACCATGCGCCGTCTCAACCGCCTCTTCCGAAACCTTGCGAACGCCGCATTGGGTGGGGCGGCTACCCTTGAGCTGGTGGAAAGCATCGAGAAGGAGCTGATGTGAGATGAACAAGCTGGCAGCGCTGTACACAACTGACCTCACGGGTGCATCTTGGTACAAGAGTTCGTACACCGCCAACAACGGCAACTGTGTTGAGGTGGCCCACGTCCCCGGACTCGCAGGCATCGCGGTCCGTGACTCGAAGAACGTGGACTTCCCTGCCGCTCGGGCGTCCCATGCCGCATGGTCAGCCTTCGTATCGGCTGTCGCCACCGGCGACTTTGCCCGCTGAGGCCACTGCGGCAGGGCGCTCAACGAAGTGACTGCGAAGTCCAAGGCGCACACTGAACAGGAGCCACTGATGGAAAAGCAGGACCTCTACTCGATTGATCCCGCGTCGCTCAGCTGGCAGAAGAGCAGCCTTACCGCCAACAACGGGCAGTGCTTCGAACTGGCCGCACTGCCCGGCGAGGGGGTAGCGGTGCGGGACTCCAAGAATCCGCAGGGGCCTCACCTTTGCTTCACCGCCGAGGAGTGGGTGGCCTTCAAGGGTGGTATGGAGAAGGGCGACTTCGACAGCCTGTGACGAAAGCAGTGCCGTTGCGCGCGCTGATCAACACCACGCGACGTCTCAACGGCAGCGCGGATGCATGAACCAGATGTGCGCATGACCGCTCCCCGCACGGGCGGCCAGGATTGTCATGGCCGCCCGCTGCTGGCACGCTCATATCGACAGCAACGGCGACGAGATGGTCGCTGCGGACGACGCGAGGCCCTGCGTTCTTGTGCGTGGAATCTCATGCCCTGCACAGCACGATGATCACAACGGCAGATTGACGACGCTGCGCGGGCAGTTCACATGCCGCCCTCGAACAGCGAAGCTGGAGCCAAGCGCATCCACCGGGCAAAGAGACGAAGGGGCCGGGAGTATGCAGGCGACGAACGAGTGGTTCAAGAGCAGCTACAGCGCCCAGAACGGCGACTGTCTGGAAGCACGCTATGCCCACCACGGCATCGTGGAACTTCGGGACTCCAAGAACGAGGGTGGCTCCGTCGTGACCCTCAATTCGGCCACCTGGGTTTCGTTCACCACGGCCCTCGGACACGGCACGCTGGGCGCCTGAACCACCTGCCTCAGCCCCAACCGGTGAATCTTCCTCCTTGGGGTGCCGCCACGGGTGCTGCGGCGCGCCGGGGCGCACGCTGCCGGGGCTGACCCGGCGCGCCGCGTCCCACCCGCATCCCGGCAGTCTGTGCACGGCGACCCGCTCGCGGTCTATGGGGTGGGCCAAGCGGGTATCACTCATCGGACCGGCACGGGAGCCCAAGGGATACGAGGCGATGAAATGCGTGGTGGGTTCGGGCGGAGTCAGCGGAAGACAGGTGGGCGCGGGGGCTGGGAGCGGGCGGTGGTGGTGGGGGGAGGAGTTGCCGGGCTGCTCGCGGCGCGGGCGGTGAGCGAGGTCTTCGAGCAGGTCATGCTGATCGAGCAGGACGCCTCGGACGCGGTGGATTTCCGTAAGGGCACGCCGCAGGCCCGTCACCTGCACGTCATGCTGGCGCGCGGCAGTACCGCGCTGGAAGAACTCTTCCCCGGCCTGAACGAAGAGCTGTCCGAACGCGGTGCTCAGGCGTACGACCACGGGGAGATGCACCTGAAGCTGCCCACGGGGTGGGTTCCGCACGGGCCGGTCGGCATTCCCCTGCTGAGTATGAGCCGGTCCGCCCTGGAGTCCGTGCTACGGGAGCGCGTCACCCGCCTGCCGGCCGTCGAGTACGTCACCAGTACGCGGGTGACGGGGCTCCGTACCGATGAGCACGGGCAGGCCGTGACCGGGGTAGCGGTCTCGACCGGGGAGGGGAGCGGCGCGGAGGACTCCGTCCTGGACGCCGACCTCGTCATTGACGCCTCGGGAAGGAACTCGCGGCTCCCGAGGTGGCTGGCGGAACGGGGGCTGCCGCAGCCGCGTACCCACGCCATCGACATCGGCCTGAACTACACCTCGCGGTTCTACGCCGCCGATGCCGCAGACCCCCGGGACTGGGTGGCCAGTGTCCAGCTCAGCTTCGCCCCGCATCTCCCGGCCCGTGGCGGCGGCGCCTTCCGGGTCGAGGGAAACCGCTGGCTGGTCTCCCTCGTCGGAGCCGCCGGGGAGGTGTGTCCCACCGACGAAGCGGGATACCGCCGGTATGCCCAGGGGCTCGACAACCCGCACATGGCCGAAGTCGTGGAAGCCTGCACGCCCCTGACGCCCCTCTACCGCTATCACCACATCACCAGCCGGCGGCGGGACTACCACCGCATGGAGCGGTATCCGCAGCGGCTGATGGTGATCGGGGACGCGGTCTGCTCCTTCAACCCCGTCTACGGCCAGGGGATGACCGTGGCCGCGCTCCAGGCCCAGGAGTTGGCTCGGCTCCTGGGCCGCTACGCGGGCCAGCCGCAGCCGCCAGACCTGGCCCGCCGCTTCCAGCAGGCCGTCGCGCGCAGCGTCCGCCTGCCGTGGTTCATGGCCGCCGCAGCCGACCTCGGCTGGCGCACGGAGCGCTTGCCGGTGCACCTGGCAGCGGGCGGCAAGGGGTTCGGGCACCTGCTCAAGAAGCTCCCCCATGACCCGGTGCTCTACCAGCGCTTCGCCCACGTGTGGCACATGGAGGACAGCCCCCTCGCGCTCGCTCACCCCCGCACCCTGCCCCACCTGTTTCCCTGAGCCGACACGCGGGTACGGCCGCACCGGCTCCGGTGGCGCTGTGCCTCCGCTGGACGCGGACGCCGCCGGACCGGCCTGCGAAGGGGACCGGTAAGCGTCCGCTTCTGGCCCCCTGGGAAAGCGGCTTGGTGCACCGCGCTTCTTGCTTGGCGCCCCGGGTGGCACAGCCCGCTGAGGACGCTGCGGGCGGGGCTGGTGCCGACAGGCGCACCGGGCAGGGGCTTACGCAGCGGCCTTGCGGCGGGGGCGGCGGCGCGCGGCGGGCGAGCGGCGGGCCGGGGTCACCGGGCCGAGCGCCAGCCATACGCGCACCTCCGTGCCGCCGAGCACGGAGTGGCCGATGCGGACGTCGCCGCCGGTGGACTCGGCGAGGCGGCGCACGATGTCGAGGCCGAGCCCGGTGGAGCCGGGGCCGCCGTCGCCGTGGCCCCGGCGCAGGGCGGCGGCCGGGTCGGGGATGCCGGGTCCGGCGTCGGAGACGAGGACGATGACGGCGTCCTCACCGTGGTGCAGGTCCACGGAGAACGCGGTGCCCTGCGGGGTGTGACGGAAGACGTTGCCGAGCATGGCGTCCAGGGCGGCGGCGAGGTCGGCGCGGGCGACGGGGACGCGGACGGGACGGTCGGTTCCGGCGACGCGGGCGCGGCGGTCCTCGTCCTCGGCGAGCGCGGACCAGAACGCCATGCGCTCGCGCACCACCTCCGCCGCGTCACAGCCCGCACTGGCCCCGGCGCCCGGGGACTGGGGTTTCTGCTCGCGCGCGGTGCGGATGATCTGGTCCACCTCGCCTTCGAGCTGGGCGACGGCGGCCCGGGTCTGGTCGGCCGCGTCGCCGCCCCCGAGTGAGGCGGCGTTCAGGCGGAGCACGGTGAGCGGGGTGCGCAGGCGGTGCGAGAGGTCGGCGGCCAGCTCGCGCTCGTTGGCCAGCAGGGCGACCACCTGGTCGGCCATGGAGTTGAACGCGATCGCGGCCGAGCGCAGTTCGGCGGGGCCGTGCTCGGGGACGCGGGTGCCGAGCTTGCCCTCGCCCAGGTCGCGCGCGGCGGCGGCCAGGTGTTCGGCGGGCCGGACCAGCCGGGTGCCGAGGCGGTCGGCGATGGCGACGGAGCCGACGATCAGCGCGAGGCCGACGCCGCCGAGGACGAACCAGGCGGTGGTGACGCCACGGGTGACCTCGGCGTCCGGTACGAAGACCTCGACGACGGCGATCTCGCCGCTGTCCACGGCCGTCGGCTGGAGCAGGACATAGCCGCCCTCGACGCCGACGGTGGTGGCCCGGCCGCCGGTGCGCGCGTCGGCGGGGGCGCGCCGCTCGCCGATCTCCAGCGGCTGGCCGCCGTCCGGGGCGGGGATGTGCACGCTCAGGTGGCCTTGCGCGCCCGCCTGTGTGCTGGCCACGGCACGCTGGAGCTGGGCGCGGTCGGCGGTGATGGCCAGCGCCGGGGCGACGGCGGCGGCCTGCCGCTCGGCGTGCGAGAACGCCCGGTCGCGGGCCATCTCCCGCACCACCAGGCCGAGCGGCACGGCGAAGGCGATGACGACCATGGCGGTGACCGCCAGGCTCACCTTGACCAGGGCCCATCTCACGAGGCGTCCCCGGTGGGGGCCTCCAGCTTGACGCCGACGCCGCGCAGCGTGTGCAGGTAGCGCGGGCTGGCGGCCGTCTCGCCCAGCTTGCGGCGCAGCCAGGACAGGTGGACGTCGATCGTCTGGTCGTCGCCGTAGGACTGCCGCCACACCTCGGCCAGCAGCTCCCGGCGCGCGACGACGACGCCGGGGCGGGCGGCGAGGAAGGCGAGCAGGTCGAACTCGCGCCGGGCGAGGTCCAGTCGCGTCCCGTCCAGCTCGGCCACCCGGCGCAGCGGGTCGATGGCCAGGCCGCCGACGCGCAGTACGTGCGCCTCCGCGCTCGCGGGACCCGCGCCCGCGCCCGCGCGGCGCAGTACGGCGGCGATGCGGGCCGACAGGTGTTCCACGGAGAACGGCTTGACCAGGTAGTCGTCCGCGCCGTCGTGCAGCAGGCGGACGATCTCGGCCTCGTCGTCGCGGGCGGTGGCGATGATCACCGGGGTCTGGGTGAGTCCGCGCAGCATCTTCAGCGCCTCCGCGCCGTCCAGGTCGGGCAGGCCGAGGTCGAGGACGACGACGTCGAAGCCGATCTGGGCGACCTCGCGCAGCGCCTCCAGCGCGGTGCCGACGCTGCGGACGGTGTGCGACGCCTCGCTCAGGTGCCGGATCAGGGCGGAGCGTACGAACGGGTCGTCTTCGACGACAAGGACACGTGCCATGCGCGGAACATACGGCCCCGGCGGGAGGGTCCGCCATTAGGGTGAACGCGTGCGACAAGGATGGGCCCAGGCGGGCGCCTGGCTGCTGGCTACCGGGGCGGCGGTGACGCTGTCCTGGTTCGGCGTGCACACGGTCATCTCCGGCACGGCGTACGACGCGCCGCTGGCGACGCCGATCGCCCACGCGGCGACGCCGGAGGGGAGCTCGCCGGACGGGGACGAGCCGACGGCGTCCAGCACGCGCGACCCGGCGGGCACGCCGTCACCGTCGCGGACGCCGCCAGAGTCGCCGGAAGGCTCCAGCTCGCCGTCCCCGGCCGATCCGGTGGCGCCGGCCGACGGGGGGCGGGAGTCCCCGCCCCCTGCGGGGGACGAGGAGGGCGGGCCGTCCGGCGAGCCGCCCGCCGCGCAGTCCGGGAACGTGCGCGGCTACACCGTGGCCGGTGGCCGCGTGGCGTTCGAACTCGGCGCGGACTCGGCGTCGCTGGTGTCGGCGACGCCGGAGGCGGGGTGGCAGGTGCGGGTGTGGAAGCAGGAGCAGTGGATTCGCGTCACCTTCACCAGCGGTGAGCGGGCCTCGTCGGTGTTCTGCACCTGGCACGACGGGCCGCCCCGGGTGCAGCTCGACGAGCGCTGAGCCTCGCCGCCCCAGCCCCGCCGCTCCGTGCGGCCCGGGCCGGGTGGCCGCCGCTGTGCGCCTGGCCTTCCCGTGCCCCGCCAGCAGGGCCGTCCGTCAGTCACCCGTGGTGGGCCGGTCACAGCCCGTCGGCCGCCTGGAGCAGGCGGCGGGCCTCACCGAGCGCGGCGCGCAGACGCGCGGGTTCCGTCGCCCGCAGGTGCGTACGCTCCGGCGGCACCAGCCAGCGGGCGCCAGCGACGGGGGGCTCGCCGGGGCAGGGGCGCCGCGTCGCGCCGACCCACGTGGGGGCGCAGGCGCTGCCCGGGACGTCCCAGACGTCGGCCGTGCCGGGCGGGACGAGGAAGCCGAGTGTGGCGCCGGAGCCGTCGTACAGCACCGGCCCGACGCCGTCGCGCAGGCGCAGGATGTCCGCTGCCTCCAGGCCCTGCCGGGCGGGGACGGTGACCAGGTCCCAGGCGGGTGCGTGGTCGGTACCGGTGCCCGTCGGCCAGTTGCCCGTCGGCCAGCCCGGTGCCGCCGCCGTGGTTCGAGAGCTGTCGGTGTCCAGCAAGGGAAACCTCCTCCGCTGCGCCATGCGCGTGCCGTTCGTACCGGTTCCAACGGTCCTCGGCGAGTGGGAGGCACGGCGCGGGCGGCGGCAAAGGATGGCACTTCATGGCAGAACACGGAGGGGATATCCGTTTTGTCCCCAAAGCCTGGCTGGCGGCCCGGAACCGCCCGTGTACCTTCCGGGCATGGCGTCGTCACCGTCCACGTCATCGGCTCCCGGGCCGGTTCCGCCACCTGGCGGGGAATTTGGCCCCCGGCCCAACCTGGCCTTCCGGAAACTGCGCGGTCAGCGCTCGCCCGGCGAGTTCGCGGCCGCCGTGCGCCGGGCGGCACGGGAGATCGGCGAACAGGTCTCCTGTGACGCCCGGTACATCGGAAGGGTGGAGTCCGGGGAGATCCGTTGCCCCAACTACGCCTACGAACGCGTGTTCTTGCACATGTTCCCCGGGCGGACGCTCGCGGAGCTGGGCTTCACCGCGCGGACAGCCGTCCGGGGGCGGGCGGCGCGGCGCCGGGGGGCGACGGCGTACGGGCGGGACGCGGCGACCATGGGGCCGGGGGCTCCGTGGCCGCCGGGCCAACCGTCGGCGGAGACCGGGCCCGTGGGGTGCGGCCTGACCGAGACCAACGACAGTGACGAGGAGAGCGACGTGCTGCGTCGCGCGTTCATGACCGGCGGCCCGGCCGCCATGACCGCCTTCCTGAGCGGGCTGGGTCCCGCACCGGCCGACGCCGCGTGGGCGGCGTCCCCGGCCGCGTCCACCCGCGCGGGGGAGACCGAGGCAAGCGCGGTGGAGGCGGCCGTCCGGCACATCCGGGTGCTGGACGACCAGCACGGTGCCGACGCCCTGTACCGGCGCGCCGGTGCGGTGCTGCGGGGCGCCTACCACCTGCTGGACTCCGGCATGCGGCGCCAGACCCTGGCCGACCGGATGCACGCGGGCGCGGGCGAACTGGCCATCTCCGTGGGCTGGCTGGCCCACGACTCGGGCCGCGTCGCCGACGCCCAGTCCCACTACGCCGACGCGCTGGCCACCTCCCGGCTGAGCGACGACGCGGCGCTGGAGGCGCACGCTTTTTGCAACACCGCCTTCCTCGCCCGGGACGCGGGCCGCCCCCGGGAGGCGGTGCGGGCGGCGCAGGCCGGGCAGAGCGCGGCGGCCCGGCTCGGCTCGGCCCGGCTGTCGGCGCTGCTGGCGCTGCGCGAGGCGGGCGGACGCAGCGGGCTGGGCGACCGCGCCGGGTGCGAGGCCGCGCTCGGACGGGCCCAGTCGCTGTTCGCCCGGGGCCCCTCGGACGCCGACCCGGAGTGGATGAGCTTCTTCGGGGAGGCGGAGGTGGCCGGGCTGGAGGCCCAGTGCTGGGCGGCGCTGGGCGAGTTCGGCCGGGCGGCGGCCTGCGCGCGGCGGGCGGTCCAGCTCCAGTCCCCGCACTTCGTGCGCAACACCGCGCTGTTCACCGCCGAACTGGCGGGTGACCTCGCGGCAAGCGGCGCCCCGGACGAGGCGGCGGCGCAGGGCCTGCGCGCGCTGGACCTGATGGCCACGGTGCGCTCGTCCCGCATCCACGGCATGCTGCGCCGCACCGCGCGCCGCCTGCTGCCGCACCAGCGGCAACCGCACGTCGCGGCGTTCCTGCACGCGTGCCCGCCGGAGGGCGGGGAGGCGCCGCCGACCGCCAGCCGGTGACGCGCGCGGTCCTCCTCGCCCGTCAGCCGGTGACGTGCGCGGTGTCGTTCCAGAGGTCGAACGCGGGCATGCCGTACGCCCAGCCGAGGACGGAGAAGCCGCAGGCGTCCAGCCGGAGACGGGCGCCGAACTCCAGGTCCAGTCCGAGCCAGCGGGCGGCCAGGGCGCGCAGGAAGTGGCCGTGCGCGAACACCAGCACGTCCCGCTCCCCGGCGCGGGCCCACGCCACGGTCTCGTCGGCGCGGGCGGTGAGCTGGGCGCGCGTCTCCCCGTCCAGGACGCCGTCGCGCCAGATCAGCCAGTCCGCGCCCGCGCGCTCGCGGATCTGCGGCGTCGTCAGCCCCTCGTAGGCGCCGTAGTCCCACTCCACCAGCGGGTCCCAGGCGCGGGCACGCGGCCCGAACCCGGCCAGCTCGCACGTCTCGGCGGCGCGGGCCAGGGGGCTGGTGCGCACCTCGACGCCGGGCAGGCCGTTCCACGGCGGACGGTGCAGGCGCTCGCCCAGCAGCTTGGCCGTGCGGCGGCCCTCGTCCACCAGCGGAACGTCGGTGCGGCCGGTGTGGCGGCCGAGCCGGGACCACTCGGTCACGCCGTGCCGTACGAGGAGAATGCGCGCCTGTTTCGCCATGCGGTTCATTCTCCCGGCCCCACCCCTTTCCCACGAACCGGGGCGTCCCGCTTTCCCACGAACCGGGGCGTCCCGCACCAGCGGCCCGGCCGGATGCGGACCACGGCCCCGGCAGCGCCGCCACGGCGGGAGAGCCCACGGCGGGGCCGGGCCAGCGGGCATCCGGTTTCGGTGGGGGTGACCTTGGGGCACTGTCAGCGTGAGGTGCCACACTGCGGCGGTGAAGCTACCGGCGCCCCGGCCACGCGGCAGGCGGTGCGCGCGGACCCGGGCGAGCACCGGGTACGGGTCGCGGGCAGGGCCTGCGCCACTTCCGGGCGGCGGGGCAGACAGTTCGTCCGGGTAAGCGGGACAATGGTCGGTGGCCCCACGACAGGGAGGTAGTCCATGTCCGATCCGCGTCCGGCCGCGGATACCCCGGGAGGCGAGCCGCGCTTTAGGCGGCCCGCGTCCCTGACCTTCGAACCCGCCGCGGCGGCGGAGGACACCGAGCACTTCTTCGACCTGGAGTCGATCAGCGACCCCAGGGAGCTGCTGGCGCGCTCGACGGAGCTGGCCACGGCGTTCCAGGCGGCGGCCGACCGGGCGGTGGAGTACCAGGCGATGGCGGCGGCGCAGCTGGCCGACCCGCGCCGGTTCGACCGGCTCCCGGACGCGGCGATCGCCGACCGGGCGGCGTGGACGGAGGACTACGCGCGGCGCATGGTCGCCTTCGGGCGGCACCTGATCGAGGGGCGGGTCGAGGAGTAGCGCGGGGGCCTTCCGGCGGCCTTTCCCCGGGACCCCGGGACCCCGGGACGTCCGCGCCGTCGCGGCATATGCGAGGGGCAGACCATAGCGGAGGTTGCCGGGCGGTGTCCCCGTTTTCGGTGAGTTGCGTGACCACTCCACCACGCGGGGTACACCTAGTGGTCATGAGCAGCGATTTCACCGGCACGGTGTGGCAGGCCCTCGACGACGACCTCGCCCGGGAGGTCAGCACCGGCGCGGCCTGGCTGGCGTCGGCGAGCCCGTTCCCGCGCAGCGTGCACGCACTGTGGTCCGCGCGGCCCGGGCAGGCGCAGCCGCTGCCGTGCGGCACGGTGTTCGACGCGGTGAGCGTGCCCGCCCTGTTCGGGCGCCGCATGCTGGCGCGGCTGCTGCGGCTGGACGCCGTGGGGCGGCCCGGCAGCGGTCCCGTGGCCGCGGACCGGGGCCGTCTGCTGTTCTTCGCCGCGCCCGGCACCGCCGGGCGGCTGCCCGTGCTGCTGCGCTGGGAGGAGTGGCAGCACGCCGGGCCGGGCGGGGCCGTACCGGCGCTGCTGGCCTACGGCACCGGCGACGTCGTGCCGGTCCCGGCGCCGCCGCGCCCGGGGCTGCCGCTGGACCGGGGGGCGCGCTGGCTGGTGGGGCCGGACGCGTGCGGGGGCTGGCTGCCGGGCGCGGAACAGCTGCTGTGGGCGGCCGTGCGGGCCGTCCGCGCTGGTCACGGGGGTGGGAAGGGGCGTGGGCTACCGATTTCCGCTCCCGCTCGTCCGGGTGCTAAGGTCTATGACGTCACCAGGCGCCGCTAGCTCAGTTGGTTAGAGCAGCTGACTCTTAATCAGCGGGTCCGGGGTTCGAGTCCCTGGCGGCGTACCGACAGCCGGAGGCCCCTCGCACAGCGAGGGGCCTCCGCGCGTGTGCGGCCGGGCGGGTTTCCGGCCGCGCCGGGTGCCGCGTAGCCCGGTCCACGTCGCGCGCCCGCCCCCGTGCCCACCTCCCGGTGCCGCACCCGGGCTCACCCCCGGCGGGTGATCCGGACCGTCCACTCCCCGGACGGCGCGCGGTCCAGCGCGGTGACGCGGACGGCGCCGTCGTCCACCGAGAGCGTCTCCCCCGCCCGCAGCGGCGCGTCCGCGAGCGGCGGGTGGACGGAGCTGCTGTGGCAGGCGGAGGTGTCCGGGTGGCCGTCAAGCACCTCGACCGGCCCGTCCGCCGAGGGGGTGTCGTTGTGCACCCGGTAGACGAGCACGCCGCCCCGGCACAGCCCGGCGTCGTTGCCGATCGGCTCGCGCACCTCGACGGCGACGACCTCCGCACGGCCGGTGCGCACCACGGCGAGCCGCTTCCCGGCGGCTGGCCCGCCGCCGGGCGCGCGGCCGAGCGGCTGGAGCGTGTGCAGGGTGGTGCCGGGGGCGTCCACGCAGTCCACGTGCGCGGCGTCCAGCCAGCCCAGCTTCCACTTGTGCCAGCCGAAGGGGTCGGGGGCCAGGCCGAACTGGCTGCCCATGAGGTCCCAGTCACCGACGTGGGTGTCCCAGTCGCCCTTGCCGTCGTGCGGGCGGTGGTAGAGGTCGGGCAGGTCGAAGACGTGGCCGGTTTCGTGGGCGAGCACGTTGCGGTCGGCCGGGTAGCGCTCGAAGACGGTGACGATGCGGCGCAGTTCGGTGCCGTCGAGCACGACGGGCTCGGCGAAGTTGACCACCTTGGTGGCGTCGGAGTCCACGCCGGGCGCGTCGGGGTCGGCGACGAAGTAGACGACGTCGTAGTCCGCGAAGTCCACCCGCGGGTCGGCGGCGGCGAGGGCGTCGCGCACGAAGGCCGCGCGTCCTTCGGCTCCCCAGTCGCGCGCTATGGCGTAGGCGGAGGAGGGCTGGGGCATGGCCGTCCAGCGCGGCTCGGTGTGCAGGCGCAGGTCGAGTTGTCCGTAGGAGGCGCGGTCGAAGAACTCGGCGGTGGCGGGGAAGTGGTCGGCGACGAGTCGCGCGGGGTGGGTGCGGGGGCGGGCGTCGGGAAACGACAGGAACAGCATGACGGCATCGACGGTCCGCTCGGGGCGTACGTAGGCGTCGTTCCAGGTGTCGAGGCCGAGCGAGTGGTGGGCGTCGGTGCGCTGGAGGGCACACGGTGGCGCACCGGGGTCGTCGCCAGGCCCGGCGATGGACGAGGTGCCCACGACTGCGGTCAGCGCGGCGCAGGCCGACGCGGCACGGCGCAGCCTGCGGCGTCGCGGCGCGCGAGGCGGTATCCGGTGTGGCCGGTGCACGGGGAGCGCGGGGCGGTCGAAGCGCACGGGGGACCTCCGAGGGCGAGCCAGGACGGAACACGGATTCCCTCGTCCACTTTGTTCTGATACCTGGCGATTCGTCCTGCTGGGCTAGGCCGAGCGAGATCGGCCCCGAGCTTCACCTTGTGTAGTCATTCTGGCCGCCCCCCAGGCGCCCCCGTTTGTCGTACTGGCGTGCGCAGGCGTCCCCACAGCGGGTGTCACCCCCGTGGACGATGCTGGCCCGGCCCTACCAAAACCCCCTATGATCGGCTGACTTTCCAGTGACGAACCCCTCCGGGAGCGATCGGTGAACGCAAGCCTGGGCGCGGCGGGCGGCAGCTCGCCTGCCGCCGGAGCAGCAGCTCACCCGATCACGGACCGTTACACCGACCCCTGTTTTCGCGCCGTCTTCAACAGCGCCCGCCACCCCATGGCCGTCATCGGCCCCACGGGCCGGGTGCTCGCGGCGAACCCGGCATTCGGCCGGCTCCTGGACACCCCCGCCGAGGAACTGACCGGGCTGCCGGTCGGTGAGCTGGTACCGCTCGGGCTGGACGAGCACACCCGCGCCGCCTGTGCCGCCGTGCTGCGCGGCGACTGCGCGCAGGTCACCCGCACGCGGCGGCTCAAGCACCCGGACGGGCGCCCGCTGTGGGCCGAGGTCACCCTCGTCCCGGCCGGGGCGCCCGGAGCCCCGGCCCTGCTGTCGGTCACCGACATCAGCGAGCACCGCGACCTGCGCGAGGGGCTGCGCTACCTCCAATGCCACGACCCGCTCACCCGGCTGCCCAACCGGGCCCTGTTCTTCCAGCGGCTGGCCGCCGCGCTCGCCGACAGCGCCACCGGTCGCGTCGGCCTGTGCTACCTGGACCTGGACGGGTTCACGGCCGTCAACGACACGCTCGGCCACCGGGCCGGGGACGAACTGCTCGCGCTGGTCGCGCAGCGGCTGGTGCACGTGACCGCCGGGCAGCGCGACGGCGGCCTGCTGGTGGCCCGGCTCGGCGGCGACGAGTTCGCCCTCCTGGTGGCGGGCTCCACCGGCACCCAGCAGCTCACCGACCTCGCTGACGCCGTGCTCGCCGGGCTGGCTGCCCGGCCCTTCGAGCTGGCCGGGCAGCGCCACACCGTCTCGGCCAGCGTCGGCGTGATCGAACGGCCCACCGCCGGGACGAGCGCGACGGAGCTGATGCGGGACGCGGGCACCACGCTGTACTGGGCGAAGTCCGACGGCAAGGGCCGCTGGACGCTGTACGACGCCGAGCGCAGCGCCCGCCGGATGAGGCGCCAGGCGCTGTCGAGCGCGCTGCTCCCGGCGGTCGAACGCGGCGAGTTCGCGCTGGAGTTCCAGCCGATCGTCGGCCTGGCGGACGGGACGCTGCGCGGCGTCGAGGCCCTGGTGCGCTGGCAGCATCCCCGCCTGGGCACCCTGGCGCCCGGCGACTTCATCTCACTCGCCGAGGAGACCGGCGCGATCGTGCCCCTGGGCCGGTGGGCGCTTGCTGAATCGTGCCGCCAGGCCCGGCGCTGGCAGCTGGAGCACTCCGGCGTGCCGCCGTACGTCTCGGTGAACGTGGCGGTGCGCCAGGTGTGGGACTCCGACCTGGTGGCGGACGTGGCGGCCGTCCTGCGGGAGACGGGCCTGCCGCCGGGCCTGCTGCAACTGGAGCTGACCGAGTCCGCGGGGGTCTGCCCGGCGGGCCGCCCGCTGCGGGCGCTGCACGCGCTGTCGGAGATGGGCGTGCGCATCGCGATCGACGACTTCGGCACCGGCTACTCCAACCTCGCCTACCTCAGCCGCCTCCCGGTGCGCGCCCTCAAGCTCGACGGCGCCCTGGTGCGCGGTTTCCACCCGGGCGCGGGCTGCGGCGCGGACGAGGCGATCGTCGCCACCCTGGTGGACCTGGCGCACAGGCTGGGCCTGACGGTCACCGCCGAGTGCGTCGAGGAACCGGCGCAGGCCGAGCGGCTGCGGCTGATCGGCTGCGACACGGGTCAGGGCTGGCACTACTCCAAGCCCGTCGCCGCCGACCGCATCTCCGCCCTGCTGGCCCGCTCCTGACCCGCGCGCGCCGCTGCCCGCCGGGACCCGGGCGCGCCACTGCCCCGGATGCCCGGCCCCGGCCGGGCGTCCGGCGGCCGGGCATCCGGCGGTCGGGCATCCGGCCGTCAGCTGAACAGCGCGCCCAGTCGCGGGGCGGTGACGGTGACGTCGAGCAGCCGCAGGCCCTCCCACAGGGTGGCCTGGTTGGCGGTGAGGACGGGCTTGCCGAGCGCCGCTTCCAGCTCGCCGACGTGGTCGGCGGTGTGCAGGGCGGTGTCCGGCAGCAGCACGGCCCCGGCGTCCGGATGATCGCCCGCCCCAGCCATGGCAAGGACCTCCGCACGGCCCCAGGTGCCGACCTCGGCGGCGGTGATGATGCCGCTGCCGCGCAGCGAGACGACCTCGATCCCGGCCGCCTTGAGGAACGCCGCGAAGTGCTCGGCGACGTCGGTGGGGTAGGTGGCGGCGATGGCCACCCGGGACACACCCAGCGCGCGGACGGCGTGCACGAAGGCGAAGGAGGTGCTGGAGGCTGGCCGCCCGGCGACCGTGGCCAGCTCGCGCACCTGGTCGTGCGCGCCCTCCCAGCCGAAGACGAAGCTGGCGGAGGTGCACGCCCACACCACGGCCTGCGCGCCGCGTCCGGCCAGGGCGGCCATGCCCTCGGCCAGCCGGTGCGCGGAGCCCATCTCCAGCAGGGCGTCTACCCGGTGGGCGTCCTCCCCGATGTCGGTGTGGACGAGCGGCAGGCGTACGTCGGCGCCCGCCTCGCGCACCAGGGCCTCCAGCCGTGGATAGTCGTCCTGGGCCGAGTAGCCGGGGTAGAGGAACCCGACGGCGCGGCCGTCCCCGGGCGCGGCGTGCTGCATGGGCAACTCCGTTTCGATAGGGCGGGGTGGGGTCATCAGGGCGGGGCTGGGTCAACGGGGCCGGGCCGGTGGTGCGGCTCAGCGGGTGGTCAGCGGGGCTGGTTCACCGGTCTGAGGCCACCCGGTCCGGCTTCTCGGTCTGAGGTCACCGGGGTGGTGGGTCGTCCGGGGGCAGTGGGTCCGCGAGCGGGTCGCACAGTTCGGCGTCGGCGCCGGGCAGGGCGGAACCCGCGAGCGCCACCTCGGGCGCGGCGTCCACCGGTGGCTCCGGCGGCGGGACAGCGGGACCGGCGCCCGGGTCGCAGCCCCGGCCCGCGCCCGGGTCAGCGCCGCCCGGGCCGTCGGCTCCGGCGGCCGGGCCGGTGGCAGGGCCGGTGACCGGACCGGTGACCGGGCCGGTGGCGGGCTCCGCGTCGGCCGGCGCCAGCGCCGCCGGACCGGAGCGGGGCACCGGCTCCAGCAGCGCCTGGTACGGGCCGACGGCCTGCTTGCCGATGCGGCGCAGCGCCGCCCACACCGTCACCTGGTTGGCCGAGAGCACCGGGATGCCCAGCTCGGTCTCCAGCCTCGGGATGGCGTCGTAGGTGGGCAGGTTGGTGCAGCTGATGAACAGCGCCTCCGGCGCGCCGACAGCCGTGGCGTCCCGGGCCATGCCGGTGACGTCGCGGTAGGGGACGCGCCAGATCTCGCGGGTGAGGCCCAGGTAGCCGCGCCCGGTGACCTCGATCCCGGCCTCGCCGAGGAAGTCCTCCAGTGCGTCGGTGACCGACTTGGTGTAGGGCGTGACGAGCGCGACGCTGTGGGCGCCGAGCTCGCGCAGGGCGTCCAGCAGCGCGCCGGAGGTGGTGAGCGCGGGCATCTCGCCCGCGTGCCGCATGGCGGCACTCATCGCCAGCTCGCCCGCCTGGCCGCCCACGAAGGAGCCGGAGGTGCAGGCGTAGGCGACGACCTCCGGGGAGACGGCGGACAGCGCCCGCACCGCCGCGCGCAGCGTCTCGTGCTCGCTGACCAGCCGGGCGAGGTCAAGGCTCACCTCGACGGGGACGAAGGGCGTGCGGGTGAGGTGCAGCGACACATCGTCGGGGACCCAGCGCCACAGCTCGCGGTCGAGCGCGAAGTCAAAAGGTGCCACGATCCCCACACCGCGCTGCGGCTCGGGACCGCCGAGAAACGAGACATCCATTGCGAGCCCCTCAACGAAGCAGGGATGGCCTAGGGCCGCATCACAGGAAAGAAGGGGAGGGAGAAAAAAACTAAGCCAGGCAGAAGCCGTCAGACGCCGGAGCAGATGCCTTCATTGACGAAGGTAGTTTCCCCTCCCTACCGTGGTCAATCCTCCGCCTGTTCCTCTTACTCCGCCCGGGGTTTGAGTAAAACCCCACCCTGTTTCGAAAGGGTTTCCCCCGCATGTCACAGCCCCGTGTTCTGGTTCTCGACGACGAGCCGCTGCCCGACCTGAGGCGGCTTACCGGGCGGGCCGAAGTCCTCCACACCGACGAGGCGGGGCTGGCCGCGCGGCTGCCGGAGGCCGACGTGCTGCTGGTGTGGAACTTCCTCTCCGACGCGGTGCGCGCGGCCTGGCCGGGAGAGGGGCACCGGCCCCGCTGGGTGCACACCGCCAGCGCCGGAGTGGACCGGCTGCTGCCGGAGCTGGCCGACTCGGACGCGGTGATCACCAACGCGCGCGGCGTGTTCGATCAGCCGATCGCCGAATACGTCGCCGGTCTGGTGGTGGCCATGGCCAAAGACTTTGCTGGAACATGGGAATTGCAGCGCTCGCGCGAGTGGCGGCACCGGGAGACCATGCGGGTCGGCGGAACCCAGGCCGTGGTGGTGGGTTCGGGTCCCATCGGGCGGGCTATCGGACGCACCCTCAAGGCACTGGGTGTCATGGTGGAAGTCATCGGGCGGAGAGAAAAACCGGACGACGAATTCGGCCGGGTGCACGCGGCCGAGGCGCTGGGCGAGCTGCTGCCGTCCGCCGACTGGGTGGTGTGCGCGGCGCCGCTCACCCCGGCGACGGACGGTCTGTTCGACGCGCGCGCCTTCGCCCGGATGAGGCCCGGGGCGTGCTTCGTCAACATCGGCCGTGGCGCCCACGTCGTGACCGCCGACCTCGCGGACGCGCTGCGCGCCGGGCGGCTGCGGGCGGCGGCACTGGACGTGTTCGAGGAGGAGCCGCTGCCACCCGGCAGCGAGCTGTGGGAGGTGCCGGGCCTGTGGATCTCCCCGCACATGAGTGGCGACACCCTCGGCTGGCGGAAGGACCTGTCCGAGCAGTTCTGCGACAACTTCGACCGGTGGGCGGCGGGCAGGCCGCTGCTCAACGTCGTGGACAAGCAGCTGGGCTACGTCCCGGCACACTGAGGGAGGAACCGCGTTGACCGATCTCACCGCCCTGACGGCGGCCCAGCTCGTCGCGGGTTATGCCGCGAAGGACTTCTCGCCCGTCGAGGTGACGCGGGCGGCACTGGAGCGTGCCGAGGCCGTCGATCCGCGGGTGAACGCCTTCGTACGCCTCGACGCCGACGGCGCGCTGGAGCAGGCGCGGGCCGCCGCCGACCGCTGGCGGCGCGGCGACCTGGCTGGCCTGCTCGACGGCGTCCCGGTGACGGTCAAGGACATCCTGCTGCAACGCGGTGCCCCCACCTACAAGGGCTCCTGGACGATCGGCGACGCGGGGCCGTGGACCCAGGACGCGCCGTCGGTGGCCCGGCTGCGCGAGCACGGCGCGGTGTTCCTGGGCAAGACGACGACGCCGGAGTTCGGCTGGAAGGGCGTCACCGACAGCCCCCGGCACGGCGCGACGGGCAACCCCTACGACCCCGGGCGCACCGCCGGCGGCTCCAGCGGCGGCAGCGCGGCGGCCGTGGCGCTCGGCGCGGGCCCGCTGTCGCTGGGCACCGACGGCGGCGGCTCGGTGCGCATCCCGGCGGCGTTCAGCGGCCTGTTCGCGCTCAAGCCCACCTACGGCCGGGTGCCGCTGTACCCGGCCAGCGCCTTCGGCACACTCGCCCACGTCGGCCCGATGACGCGGGACGCGGCCGACGCGGCGCTGCTGCTGGACGTCATCGGCGCCACCGACCCGCGCGACTGGTCCGCGCTCGCCCCGCCCGCCGGGAACTTCCGCGACCAGCTCGCCGGGGGCGTCGCCGGGCTGCGCGTGGCCTACTCCCCCGACTTCGGCGGCCGGGTGCGGGTGGCGCCCGGCGTCGCGGCAGCGGTGCGGCGCGCGGTGGACGCTCTGGCGGAGCTGGGCGCCCACGTGGAGGAGGCCGATCCCGGCTTCACGGACCCGGTGGAGGCGTTCCACGTGCTGTGGTTCGCCGGGGCCGCCCGCGTCACCCAGGGCCTGGACGCCGGGCAGCGCGCCCGGCTGGACCCCGGGCTGGCCGAGGTCATCGCCCAGGGCGCGGGCTACTCGGCGCTGGACTACCTGGCCGCCGTCGATGTCCGCATGGCGCTCGGCGCGACGATGGGCGCCTTCCACCAGCGCTACGACCTCCTGGTGACGCCGACGACGCCGGTGACCGCGTTCGAACTCGGCGTGGAGGTGCCCAGGGGCTGGCCCCACCCGCGCTGGACCAGCTGGACGCCGTTCAGCTACCCGTTCAACCTCACCCAGCAGCCCGCCGCCAGCGTGCCGTGCGGGCTGGACGCCGACGGGCTGCCCATCGGCGTCCAGCTGGTCGGGCCACGGCACGCCGACGCGCTGGTCCTGCGCGCCGCGCACGCCCTGTACGGCACCGGGCTGCCCGCGCTGCCGCCGCCCCCGCTGCTGGCCCAGCCGCAGCCGCACTGACTCCGCGCCGCGGCGCACGCCCGCGCTACCCCCACCAGGAGGCACGATGGCCGACCGTTTCATCGAGGTGTCGCTCGACCAGCGCGGCGTGCGCTGCACGGCCAGGCTGCTGGACGACCGGGCGCCGGTCACCTGCGCCGCGGTGTGGAACGCGCTGCCGCTCAGCGGCGACGTCTACCACGCCAAGTACGCGCGCAACGAGATCTACGCCCTGCTGGAACCGTTCGCACCCGAGGAACCGCCGCTGGAGAACCCGACGATCACGCCCATCCCCGGTGACCTGTGCTACTTCACCTTCACCGACACCCAGCTCGCCACCGCCTCCTACGGCTACGAGGCCGACGCCCAGCACGCCGGGCGCCGCACCGTGGTGGACCTGGCGCTGTTCTACGAGCGCAACAACCTGCTGATCAACGGGGACGCGGGCTGGGTGCCCGGCATCGTGTGGGGCAGCGTGGTGGACGGTCTTGACCGCATGGCCGACGCCTGCCAGGACCTGTGGCGCGCGGGCGCGATCGGCGAGACGCTCTCCTACCGCCGCCGATAACCGCGTTCCCGCCACGGAAACGGCGGTGGCCCCCTCACCAGGAATGAGGGGGCCACCGCCGGTGTGCGCCGCCAGGGACTCGAACCCCGGACCCGCTGATTAAGAGTCAGCTGCTCTAACCAACTGAGCTAGCGGCGCCCGCGTCGAAAATCCTACCGCGTCCCCCGGGGTGCTCGTGTCCATCCCCTGGCCGGAGCCACGCCCGGGGGCCGCCTCGGCCGGGGGCCGCCTCGCGTACGGGCGCCGCCACGCCCGGGCGCCGCCTCGGCCGGGGCCGTCAGAGGCTGAGCGAGAGCAGCAGTGGGGCGGCCCGCTCGCCGAGCTGGCGGGCCGCCGAGCGCAGCCGGTGCGCGTGCTGGATCGGCAGCGACAGCGCCAGGCAGCCCACCGCCGTTCCGGCCGTCAGCGGGACGGCGGCGCAGACGGTGCCGACCGCGTACTCCTGCAGGTCCAGCACCGGGACCGTGGGCGGGCGGCTGTCGAGCTGGGTAAACAGGGCCCGCTCGCTGGTGGTCGTGCGCGAGGTGAGCCGGACGGCCTTGTGCCGCGCGAGGTGGTCGCGGCGGCCGTCGTGGTCGAGCTGGGTGAGCAGCGCCTTGCCGACGGCGCTGGCGTGCGCGGCGGCCTTGAAGTCCACCCACTCGATCACCGGCGGGGCGTGGCTCCCGGCCGCGAACTGGGTGATCCTCACCTCGCCGTCCTCATACCGGCTGATGTAGACGGCGGCGCCGATGTCGTCGCGCAGCACGGTCAGCTTCGCCTGGAGCTGTTCGCTCAGCACCTCGCGGTGGCCGGAGGCGCCGAGCCGGCCGAGCGCCGCACCGGTGACGTAGCCACCGTCCGGCAGCCGCTCCAGGTACCCCTCGGCGCGCAGCATGGTGAGCAGGTGCGCGAGCTGGGCGGGCGGCAGCTGGGTACGGCGGGCGAGCCCGTCCTCGGTGATGCCGCAGCGGTGCTGGGAGACGGCTTCCAGCAGCCGCAGCGCGTACTGGACCGAGCGGAACGGTACGGCAGGCACGGGCTTGGGCATCGCCACGGTGTCCCCCTCGCAGGTGTGACCGTCTCCACCGGTGACCGCCGGCGCCTGAACGCTCGCTTCCGGTCACCGCTCCCTTCACGATAGCGGGCAACTCCGGGCGGGGAACCATCCGTTCATCAGATCGGCATATGCCACGAAACCGGCACGGCCGCGCCGACACCCCGGAGGCGCCCCGGCTCCGCTCCACCCGCTCCCCCGGCTACCGCTGGAGGGAGCGGGCGGACCACGGCCAAGCCACACCCGGGGCCGGGGGCGAAGGCGCCCGTTTCGGGAAAGGGCGGGAAGGGCACCCCGCCGCCACCGCCGCCCCTACAGGACCGCGCTGAGGAACTCCCGCGTGCGCGCGTTCTCCGGGTCGTTGAACATCTTCTCCGGCGGCCCGGACTCGATGACGCGGCCCTCGTTGAACATCAGCACGGTGTCGGAGATGTCCCGCGCGAAGCCCATCTCGTGCGTGACGCACAGCATGGTGATGTCCGTGCTGTGGGCGATGTCGCGCAGCACGTCGAGGACGCCGGCGACCAGCTCCGGGTCGAGCGCGGAGGTCACCTCGTCCAGCAGGAGCACCTGCGGCCGCATCGCCAGCGCGCGGGCGATGGCCACGCGCTGCTGCTGACCGCCGGAGAGCTGGACCGGGTACTTGTTCAGGTGCTCGGTCAGGCCCACCAGCTCCAGCAGCTCCCGGGCGCGCTGCTCGGCCTCGTCCTTGGACAGGCCCAGCACGTGCACGGGCGCTTCGGTGATGTTGCGCAGCACCTTCATGTTGGGGAAGAGGTTGAACTGCTGGAAGACCATGCCGATCTTCTTGCGCACCTCGCGGGTGTGCTTCTCACTGGCCGGGACGAGCTTGTCGCCGCGCTGCTCGTGGTTGAGGTAGTCGCCGTCCACCATGATCGTGCCCTCGTCGGGCTTGAGCAGGGTCATCAGCAGCCGCAGGATCGTCGTCTTGCCCGACCCCGAGGGGCCGATGAGCGTGACGTGCTTGCCCGCGTCAACGCTGAACTCCAGGTTGTCCAGGACGACGTTGTCACCGAAGCGCTTGCTGACGCCCTCGAAACGGATCAGCTCGGTTCCGGCCGCTCTGGAGCGCGTGGGCTCCGTGGAGCTCTCCGGCTTGCTGCCGTCCGCCGGCTGGGGGGTGTACTCACTGGACAAGGCGACGCTCCAGGGCTCGAAGGAGGAGGGAGGCCGGGTAGGCGATGAGGATGAAGGCGATCCCCACGACGGTGTAGGCCTCGAACGTGAAGGTGCTGTTGGAGAAGGCGCGGGCCTCGCCGAGCATCTCGAAGGCGCCGATGACGGCGATCATCGGCGAGTCCTTGAGCATCGCCACGACGTAGTTGCCCAGCGCGGGGATGACGCGGCGGATCGCCTGCGGCAGGATCACCGACGTCCAGGTGCGGCGCTTGGGCAGGCTCAGCGCGGTGGCGGCCTCCCACTGCCCGGCGGGCACGCCGTCGATACCGGCGCGGTAGACCTCGGCGGTATACGTCGAGTAGTGCAGACCGAGCCCGATGACGCCGGTCGCCAGCGGCGAGAGTGACGGACCCACGGTGGGCACCACGTAGAAGAGGAAGAACAGCTGCACGAGCAGCGGCGTGTTGCGGATGAACTCGGTAAACCCGATCACCGGCCAGCTGATCCACTTCTGGTGCGAACGCTGCGCCATGGCCCACACCAGGCCGAGCGCGAAGGCGATGAGGCTGCCGAGCACCAGCGCCTGCAGGGTGACGAGGACGCCGTCCCAGAAGGCGGGCATGAAGTCCGCTACGACACTCCAGTCCCAGTTCATCCCAGACCCCCCGCCGTGCCGGTCCTCGCCTGGTCCCTCTCACCCTGCGGGTTCAGCTTCCTCGCCACCAGCCCGCCGAAGCGGCCCTTCTCCGGGCCCTGGCCGATGCCCGCCTTCGCCTTGCGCTCCACCGCGCGCATGACGCGGGTGAGGGCGAACGCGATAAGGAAGTAGCTGACGAGCAGCAGCGTGTAGGCCGGAGCGGACTCTCTGGTCGCCAGCCGGGAGAGGTTCCCGGCGAAGGTCATGTCCGCCACCGAGATCACCGACACCAGCGCCGTGCCCTTGAGCAGCTCGATCAGCAGGTTGTTGAACGGCGGCACCATCTCGGGCCACGCCTGGGGCAGCTCGATGCGGCGCAGCCGCTGGCCACGGGTGAAGCTGAGCGCGATCCCCGCCTCCCGCTGCGCGACGTCAACCGACTGCAGGGCGCCGCGCACGATCTCCGAGCCGTAGGCCCCGTAGGTCAGGCCGAGCGCCAGGACACCGGCGTACATGGGCACGAACTGCCAGCCGGCCATCAGCGGGAAGGCGAACGCCATCCACAGCATGAACACCAGGGCGGACGTGCCACGGAAGATCTCGAAGTAGGTACCGGAGACGAACCGCACGATCCACCAGCGGTGGGTGCGGGCGATGCCGACGACGAAGGCGACCAGCCCGGCCAGGGCGGCGCTGTAGACCGTGACCTGGAGGGTGATCCACACCCCGGGGAGGAACCATTCGAAGAAAATGCCTGAACTCATGCGCACAGCTCCTCGGCGGTGAGATCGGTCATCTCGGCCATCGTGAAGCCGTAGGGCGAGACGATCTCCAGCAGCTCCCGGTAGTTGTCCTCCTTGAGCTTGAGGATCTCCTGGTTGAAGGCGTCGCGGAAGTTCTTCTCGGAGAGCCGGAAGGCGAAACCGCCCGCCCCGTAAGCGGGTTCGCCGTCCACGACGGGCTGGAAGGGCTGGGTGGCGTCCGCTCTGTCGTTGTCCTTGACCGTGCCCTGGACGGTGACGTTGGTGCCGACGAAGGCGTCCACCCGGCCCTGGGTGACCGCGTCGAGCCCGGCGACCTGGTCGGGCAGGACCAGCACGTCGATCCCGTACGACTCCGCGTAGGAGACCTGGGCGTACGCCTCGCCGCTGGCCAGGCGCAGGCCCTTGTCCTTCACGGACCGATAGTCGGTGACGCCGTCCGGGTTCCCCTCGGGCACGATGAAGGCGTCCAGCATCAGGTAGTCGGGGTCGGCGAACAGGACCTGCTCGCAGCGGGTCGGGTTGATGTACATCCCGGCCGAGACGATGTCGAACTGCTGGGCCTGAAGGCCGGGGATCAGTGCGCTGAACTCCGTCGGCACGGGCTCGATGTTCGGTACGCCCAGCCGTTCGAAGACGACCCGCGCGATGTCCGGAGCCTCCCCCGCGGCCTCCCCCTGGGAGTTGATGTAACCGAACGGCGGCTCGTTGGCGATGCCCAGCCGGGCGGTCCCCCGGTCCCGCAGCCGCTCCAGCAGATCGCCGCCCTCCACCTTTCCCGGTGGGGGCATCCGGCTGCAACCGGCCACTCCCACCATGCCCAGACCCGCCACTCCGCCGAGCAACGCGCGACGGCTGAGGGGTCTCCTCCCGATGCCACTGGATTCGCTCAATGTCCGCAACTTCCTCGGTGGTCGAGCCATGGGCGCGGGGCTACCCCAAATTGCCTGAAGGTATGCCCATCTTTTCAAGCCGGTGATCTTCCCGTTGCCCGCTTGCGCCCACCCGGGCGTACCGCCGCCCGCGTACCGGGCGGTATTGCGGCCGGGATGCGGGCGCGGGTGGAGACCAACGACGCGCCGAACGCGCGGCTGGTCACGGCCTCGCGGCCGGCGCCGTGGGGCAGCCGGGTGGTGTGGCCGGTGCACCCGGGTTGAGCCGGACGCCGGGCGCGCGCCGAGGCCCGGGGCGCGCGGGGCGCCGTGTGATGATCCGCCGCATGCGGACGACGGGTGTGGAGGAGGACCGGGCCACAGACGCGGCCGGGCGGGGAGCGGCCCGCGCGGCCGGGCTGCTGCTGGCCTACCGGCACGGCAACCAGCACGCCTTCGACGCCGGGCTCGCGGCACTGGACTGCGACGAGTCCTCCCGCGACCTGGTCGCGGCGCTGTGCTGGGTGGCGACCTCGGCGATCGACGGCGGCGCGGTGGGCGGAAGCGGCGATGTGGGCGGGGGCGGCGGCGCTGGGTCCGACGGCGCGAGGGGCGGGGGCGGTGACCAGCTGCTGCGGCGGCTCGCGGCCGGGGCGCCGCACGGCGAGCGGTACGTGGCGACCGACGAGGAGGCCGCGCCGCAGGTGGCCGAGCTGATCGAGGCGGTCGCCCGGGACGATGCCGCGACCGTGCGGGAGCTGGTGACGGCCACGCCCGACACCACGTACGTCCTGGGCAAGCTGGTGCAGGCGGTGGCGCTGCTGCTGCCCTCCGTCCCCCGGCCCTACCTGCGGCGGGTGCTGGCCGCGCTGCGCGAGCCGGGCTTCAGGTGGTCACCGGCACCCGACGGGATCGGGTAGGCTTTCCCCGCGCGCGCCGCTAGCTCAGTTGGTTAGAGCAGCTGACTCTTAATCAGCGGGTCCGGGGTTCGAGTCCCTGGCGGCGCACCGAACCGGAGGCCCTCGTTCCAGGAGCGGGGGCCTCCGTCGTTGTTTCCGGGGTGTGCGCTCGCGGCGGGTTTCGGCGGTGTGCTGCCGTCCCGGGTCCGCCACTGCGAGACGGCCGGCGTCCGGAATGTGAGACGGAATCCGGCACTGCGGGCCATCTTCGCCGCGTGCCCGCCGACCGCGCCGCGCCGGTCCCGGCACGTGAGACCCCGCCCGCCCGCGAGCAGGGCGCGTCGGCACTGCGTGCCACATACACCGATCTGCCGCGTGCCAGGTCGCGGCACCGGTTAGCCTCGCGCACACTGAGTCGTGCTGTCGCGCGTCCCACCGGAACCCGAGGGAGTTGACCGACGTGACGCTGATCGACGTCTCCACGAGCGCCGCCGAGCGCACACCGGTGCACACCCCGCTCGCGGGGCACGACGAGTCCGGCACCGCGCCGGTGATGCTGACCCTGCTCGCGGGGGAAGACGAGGACAGCGGCATCGAGCCCCACATCTGGCGCGGCATCGACTGAGCGCGCGCCGGGCGGGCCGCCGCGTGACCCGGTGTCCGCGTGACCCGGTGCCCGCGTTACCCGGTGTCCGCGTTACCCGGTGCCCGCGCCCCGCACCAGGTCCAGGGCGTAGGTGTGGTGCCACTCCCCTGCGGGCGGGCCACCCCGGCAGGTGCCGTCGGACTCGCCGGGACGCTTGACCCACAGGTAGGCGTCCACCAGCTCCTCGCCCGTCCGCGTCGTCGGCGGGGTGCCGAGCGCGCGCCCGGGCGGGTTGCACCACGCTTCTTCCTCGGGCAGGCCCTCCGCCGGGCCGTTGCCGTTGCGGCTGGTGTCGATGACGAAGTGCTGGCCGCCCACCAGGGCCGACAGCCGCTCGCCGTAGGCGATGTTGGACGCGGTGGTCTGGTAGTTGGAGACGTTGAGGGCGAAGCCGTCGGCCTGCTCGATACCGGCCCGCCCCAGCTGCTCGGCCATCGCGCCCGCTTCCCGCACCCACTGCGGGTTTCCGGCGTCGAGGTAGACGCGGGTGCCCGGCAGGCCGCTCAGCTGTTCCACGGCCTCCCGCAGCAGGGTGTACTGCTCCTCGTGGAACTCGTCGGGCACGCAGCCGGGGACGAGGGTGTGCGCGAGCGCGTCCGGCTCCAGCACGACCCACGCCGGGCGGTCCCCGATGCCGCTGACGACGCGGCCGATCCAGTCGCGGTAGGCATCGGCGTCCGCCGCGCCGCCCTCGCTGTACTGACCGCAGTCGCGGTGCGGGATGTTGTAGAGGACGAGCAGGGGCGGAGCGCCAGCCGCCTCGGCGGCCTCGGTGATGCGGCGGGCCTCGGCCTGCGGGTCCTCGGTGCCGATCCACTGACCGGCGGGCTGCTCGGCGATGACCCGGATCAGTTCGGCCTCGTCGGCGGCCCCGGAGTCCTCCGCCGCCGCCAGGGCCTGCTGCGCCTTGCTGTCGGGGTTCACCCAGAACGAGGGGCTGGACCGCTCCACCCGCTCGGCCGGGACACTCGCGCGCTGGCTTGCCTCGGGGGCCGAGCAGGCCGCCAGCAGCATGACAGCGCCCAGTGCGGCCAGGGCCACGGACGGACGCGGACGGCGTGCGGCGGGGACGCGGGCCAGCGTGCGGCGGGTCAGCGTGCGGCGGTCCGGCAGAAAGCGGGTCAGCAGGCGGCGGCCAAGGGCGCGGCGGGCGGATTGGCGGCGGCGGGCACGGGTGCGGCGGGTGGGTTGGCGGCGGTGGCCGGCGTCAGAGCCGTACATCCACTCCCCTTGGGAGACGGTCGGAACCGGTCAGGCTCATCGTGGCACACGGACACTCCGTACGCACCCCGTGACTCTCCGCGTCCCCCGAGTGTGCGGTGAGGCGGCGGTGCGCCGCACCCGGGGTGCGTCAGGCGGTGCCGGTGAGGTAGGCGGAAACGACGACGTTGGCGGTGTAGCTGTCCGTCACCTGGTCGAACGTGCCGCCGCAGGTGATCAGGCGCAGCTCCGCACGGTCCGCGTGCCGCTGCCCGTACACCCGTTCGGCGTCGAAGCCCTCGCGGTGCACCACCTCGACGTCCTCGACGGTGAACCGTGCGACCGAGCCGTCCGTCCGGGTCACCGCCACCACGTCGCCCGCCGCCAGCGTGCTCAGTTCGTAGAACACCGCGCGCTCGGACTCGGTGTCCACGTGGCCGACGAGCAGCGCCGCGCCCGCCTGCCCGGGTGCGGCACCGGCCGCGTACCAGCCGACCGTCTCCGCGCGGCTCATCGGCGGCGGGTCCACGGCGCCGTCGGCGTCCAGCCCGCGCCGGATGACGGCGGCGTCCACACCGAGTTCGGCAATGGCGACGCGGGTGGGCGCCCCGCCCTCGTCCAGCGGGGCGCGGGCGGGTGGCAGCGGGTGTCCGGCGTCGGTGCGGCCCTGCGCGGCGGAGGTCTGCCCGGTGGGGTAGCGCGGGGCGTCGTCGGTGAGGTCCTTGCCCCACAGCCACAGGGCCAGCAGCAGCACGGTCCAGGCCACGCCCGTCATCAGCCGCCCGGCGCCCGGGGAGCGGGCCGCAGCGGACACTGGCTCAGCCGTCGGTACCGCGCCGGGCCAGCGCCCGCCGCCGCAGCACGGCCGCGCCCGCCAGCCCGGCGAGGGCGGCGGCCACGCCGAGCGCGGCCGGACTGGCGCCGTCGCCGGGCTCCCCGGCCGTGCCGCCGCCGCCCGCCTTCACCGGCGCGTGCGGCTCGCGGTGGTGCTCGCGCTGCGTCGGCGCCGGGTACGGCTTGTCGGCCCGTACGGTGACCGAGCCCTCGGCGATACCGCTCTTGAGGTTGCCGGTCTTGTCGTAGCAGTCGATGGTGACGCGGTACGCGCCCGGCTCGGCGTCCTTGCGGATGCTGGCGTCACCGCTGAGGGTGGCGTCGGCGGCGTTGTGCAGGGCGACGGTCGCGACGAACGCCTTCGAGCGCGCCAGCGCCTTGTCGCCGTCGCAGGCGTCCACGCGGATGTTGACCTTGCCGCCGGGGTGTGTCTTGGCGGGAGTGACGACGACCGATCCGGCTCCGACGGCGGCCGGGATGGCGACGGCGCACAGCGCGGTCGCGGCGAGGGCCAGCGCGGCGCCGGTACGGGCGGGACTCATGGCGGAACCTCCGGTTGGGGTGCGGTTCCGACGATCCCGGGCGGGGTGCGCTGGCGCATGCGGTGCGCCGCCGAAAGGGTTTGGCTCCCGCTGGCCCCACCCCGCCCTCGGCCCGGGATCACACCAGGTCCACCAGCTCCGCGATGGAGTCGCGCACGTGGGTCGGGCGGTACGGGTAGCGGGAGATGTCGGCCTGGGCCGTCAGTCCGGTGAGGACGAGGAACGTCTCCATCCCGGCCTCCAGCCCGGCCAGGATGTCCGTGTCCATGCGGTCACCGATCATCGCGCTCGTCTCCGAGTGCGCCCCGATCGTGTTCAGCGCGGTGCGCATCATCAGCGGGTTCGGCTTGCCGATGAAGTACGGCTTCTGGCCGGTGGCGGCGGTGATAAGCGCCGCCACCGCGCCCGTCGCGGGCAGCGCGCCCTCGGTGGACGGGCCGGTCTCGTCCGGGTTGGTGGCGATGAAGCGCGCGCCCGCGTTGATCAGCCGGACCGCCTTCGTCATCGCCTCGAAGGAGTACGTGCGCGTCTCGCCGAGGATCACGAAATCCGGGTCGGTGTCGGTGAGGACGTAGCCGACCTCGTGCAGGGCCGTCGTCAGGCCCGCCTCACCGATCACGTAGGCCGAACCGCCGGGGTGCTGGTCGTCGAGGAACTTCGCGGTGGCCAGGGCCGAGGTCCAGATGTTCTCCTCCGGCACCTCCAGACCGATGCGGATCAACCGGGCGTGCAGATCCCGGGCGGTGTAGATCGAGTTGTTGGTGAGAACGAGAAAGGGCCGGCCGGACTCCCGCAGCTTTGTGATGAACGCGTCGGCTCCCGGGACCGGGACGCCCTCGTGCATGAGCACGCCGTCCATGTCGGTGAGCCACGATGCGATCGGCTTGCGCTCTGCCATGGTGCGGGACTCCTGTACGCGAAGAACGTGCTGGGACGACGACGGGACGACGCTGTGCCGCGACGCTCACAGCCTAAGGGGCGCTCGCGGGCGCCGGGGGCGCGCGGTCCGGGCGCTCCGGGTACTCCGGGGTGGTCCGGGCCGGTCCGCGGTGGCTCCGGGTGGCCGCGCGACGCCTGACGCACCGTCTCGCGGGCGGCGGCTCGTGGGCGGCGGCTCGTGGGCGGCGACGCCGGTGGGGTGGTGGTGGGGTGGTGGTCGGCATCCCGGGCACCCTGGCAGCATGGCCCGGTACGTCGAACGTCACGTTCATCGGAGGTAACAGGGTGGAGGCACGCGCGCTGCGGGTCGGGCTGATCGGGTACGGGCTCGCGGGGTCGGCGTTCCACGCCCCGCTGATCACCGCCACGCCCGGGCTCGCGCTGGAGCTGGTCGTCACCTCCAGCGCCGAGCGGGCCCGGCAGGCGATGACCGCCTACCCCGGGGTGCGCATCTGCGGGGACGCCGACGCGCTGTTCGCCCGCGCCGACGCGTTGGACCTCCTCGTCGTCGCCTCGCCCAACCGCACCCACGTCGCGCTGGCCGAGCGGGCGCTGCGGGCCGGGCTGCCGGTGGTGGTGGACAAGCCGCTGGCCGCGACCGCCGCCGAGGCCGAACAGCTCGCGGCCCTGGCCGAGGAGCGCGGACTGGTGCTCTCGGTGTTCCACAACCGCCGCTGGGACAACGACTTCCTCACCCTGTGCGGCCTGCTGGAGCGCGGCGAGCTGGGGCGGGTGTACCGGTTCGAGTCGCGGTTCGAGCGCTGGCGGCCGAAGCCCAAGGGCGGCTGGCGCGAGTCGGGCGACCCCGGTGAGCTGGGCGGCCTGCTGTACGACCTGGGCAGCCACGTGGTGGACCAGGCCCTCGCCCTGTTCGGCCCGGCGGCCACCGTCTACGCCGAGTCCGACGTGCGGCGCCCCGGCGCGGAGGTGGACGACGACACCTTCATCGCCGTCACGCACACGGGCGGCGTCCGCTCCCACCTGTGGGTCAGCGCGACGGCGGCACAACTGGGCCCCCGCTTCCGCGTGCTCGGCAGCCACGGCGCCTACGTCAAGCACGGGCTGGACCCACAGGAAAGCGCCCTGCGCGCGGGCGAGCGGCCGGGCCTGGGCGACTGGGGCGTGGAACCGGAGACGGCCTGGGGCACCCTGGGCGAGCCGGAGTCCGCCCGGCCCGTGCCCACCGTGGACGGCGACTACCCGGCGTACTACCGCGCGGTCGCCGCCGCCGTCCGCTCCGGTGACGCTCCCCCGGTGACGGCACCGGAGGCCGCCGAGACCCTGCGCGTCCTGGAAGCCGCCCGCCACTGCGCACGCACCGGCCAGAGCGTCACCCTGCGCTGACCTCCGCCGGGGCGGGGCGGATCATCGCGAACTCCCGCGCCACCTCGCCCGCGCGGATCAGCTGCGCCTCGCCCGTCCGCTCGAACCCGTGCCGCGCGTACAGCCGCTCCGCCCGCGCGTTGCCCTCGGCGACCCACAGGCCAACGTAGCGGGCGCCCAGTTCGGCGGCCCGGGCGAGTGCGGCCCCCACCAGCGCGTCGGCGGCACCGCTGCCCCGCCCCTGCGGCGCCACCCACATCGACACCAACTCCGCGCGCTCCCCCGGCAGCACCCCGGCCAGCCCGCACACCTGACCGGCCCGCTCGACGACGAACGTGGTGCGCGGCTCCAGCCGCCCCCGCCACCTCTCCTCGGTGAACGCCTGCTCACGGGCGAGCGTGGACCCGAACGCGTACGGCGCCTCCCCCAGCGCCGCCAACCGCACGTCCCGGTACACCCGCCACTCCCCGGGCTCCACCACCCGCACACTGATCTGCCTCACCCCCGGACCGTCCCAGCCCGCGCCCCCCACGACAACTCCTTTACGGACGCCGCCCCCGGGTAGACGCGCGGGCACGCGTCAACGACGTCCAGGGGAGGACACGCATGCGGCAACCGCACGACGCCGTCACCAGCGACATCGACTGGGAGGGGGAGCGCCGGTGGTACGACAGCAACTGGGCGGTGATCGGCTGGGTGTTCCTGTTGGCTTGCATCGGGGTTCCCGCCCAGAGCGCCATCTCAGGGAACTCGCCGTGGATCAGTGCGGGACCCTGGGTGGGGGGTTTGGGCGCCGTCATCGCGATCGTCCCGTATCAGCGGCGTCGGCTCGCTCGCCAACTCGGCATCAGGGAAAGACAGGTGCCCGTCCTGACCCGGCTCATGAACCAGGAGCGGATACCGCGCGATCCGAAAGCCCGGCGGGCCATGGCCGAACTCGTCCGCCGTACCCACCCCAACGTGCGCCGGGGCCGCTGGGTGTGGCCGGTGCTCGCGACCCTCTTCGCGCTGCTGACCGTGCCAGCCGTCATGAGCGGCGAGCCGGTGTACATGTCCGCCGGGGTATTCACGACAGTCGGCATGGCCGGGCTGGCGGTCTACTCCCACCGGGCGACCGCCCGCCTCGTCCGTCTGAAGGCGCGACTGGGCGAGGAAGGAGTACCTCAGCGTGCGGACGCCTGACGACGGTGCGGTCAGCGACATCGACTGGGAGGGGGAGCGCCGGTGGTACGACGGAACGTGGGCGGTGGCGTTCCGGGCAGTCATGGTCACCTCCCTGGTGGTGCCCCTGTTCGCCTGGGTGCTGGTGGATGCCGAGCAATTGTCGGGCTTCGCTGACTGGCCGCTCGATGCCCGGCTGGGGCTAGGGTTCGCCGTCTGGCTGCTCGTGGCTTCTGTCGGTGTCCCGCTGGGGCTGTACCTGCGGCATCGGCTCGCTCGCCGTGTGGGCGTCACGCTGCGCCGGTTGCCGGTCCTGGTGCGCCGTCTGCGGCAGGAGCGCGTACCGCGCGACCCCGTGGCGCGGCGGGCCATGGCCCAGCTAGTCCGCCTTCAGCGGGCGCAGCTGCGCCAAACCCGGTGGGCGGTCTTCTCCGCGCCGCTTTACCTGTTGCTGGCTCTGCTCAGCTGGTTCGTAGACCTACCGCGCCAGATGGCCATGTTTCTGGCCCTCGCTGTAGGTGCCCTCTGGCTGCCGTTCTCCTACCGGCGCATCACCGCCCGCCTCGACCGGGTTGAGGAGCGGTTGCGGGACGCGGACGCGGCCGAGTCGGCCGGAGCCGTCCGGGCACGGGAGGGGGCGCCGGGCGTGTCTGGCCAGCGGTGAGCACGGAGGGTTGACGCGCTCCGGGGTCTGAGGCGCGGTTCTCAGGCCCCGGAGCGGGGGTTCAGGCCGGTTTGAGCTCCGAGCGCTGGCGGCCGAGGCCGTCCACCTCCAGTTCGACGAGATCGCCGGGGCGGAGGAACGGTTTGGGGTAGGGCTGGCCGTTGGCGACGCCCGCCGGGGTGCCGGTGTTGATGATGTCGCCGGGGCGCAGCACCATGAACTGGCTGAGGTAGCGGACGACTTCGGCGACGGGGAAGATCTGGTCGGCCGTGCTGCCGTCCTGTTTCAGCTCGCCGTTGACCCAGGTGCGCAGGCCGAGCCGCTGGGGGTCGGGCACCTCGTCGGCGGTGACGAGCCAGGGGCCGAGGGGGTTGAACGTTTCGCAATTCTTGCCCTTGTCCCACTGGCCGCCGCGTTCCAGCATGAACTCGCGCTCGGAGACGTCGTGGGTGATGGTGTACCCGGCGATGACGCCCTGGGCCTCCCCGGGGCTGGCCAGGTAGCGGGCGGTGCGGCCGATGACGACGGCGAGTTCGACCTCCCAGTCCATCTTGGCGCTGCCGCGCGGCACCAGCACCGTGTCCTGGGGGCCGACGACCGTGTCAGGCGCCTTCATGAAGACCAGCGGCTCGTCGGGGATGGCCTGGCCGGTCTCCTCCGCGTGGTCGCGGTAGTTCAGGCCGATGCAGACGATCTTGCCGATGGAACCCACCGGCGGGCCGAGCCGCAGCCCGGTGGCGTCGAGGGCGGGCAGCTCGCCGCCGTGCAGCGCCTCGCGGACGCGGGCCAGCGCGGCGGCGTCGGCGAGCAGCGCCCCATCGACGTCGGGTACGAGCCCGGAGAGGTCGCGCAGCACTCCGGAGGGGTCCAGGGCCGCCGGACGTTCCGTCCCCGCTGGCCCGACACGCAACAGCTTCACAGCACACTCCCGTGAGGTCGCGATGGGGACGGCCATCGGTTGAGGAATTGGGCGATCCTCCAAGACCTCCCCCGGTAGCGCAACCCACTATCCACGTACTGGACCGTAACTTCCGTTTCGCGGGAAGAGGGGCGCGGGAGATGCGGGGGTGCGTCCCGATAGCGGAGGAAAGCCCGTTCCTGTGGGCAGCCGGGTCCCGGGGGCAGGGGGCCGGGTCCCGGGCCGCAGGCGAGACCCGGCTGCCTTTGCGGACCGGACCGGACCGGACCGGGCCGCGCACCGCACCCGCGCCGTCAGCCGCCCAGCAGGCGCGTCACCGCGTGGATCACCAACCCGGCCAGCGAGCCGACGACAGTGCCGTTGATGCGGATGAACTGCAGGTCGCGGCCGATGTTGGCCTCGATCTTGCGCGCGGTCTGGTCGGCGTCCCAGCCCGCCACCGTGTCGCTGATCAGCGAGGTGATCTCGGTCCGGTAGGTGGTGACGAGGTGGGTGGCCGCGCCCTCAAGCCAGTCGTCCACCTTGTTCTGCAACCGCCCGTCGGCCGCCAGCCTGCGGCCCAGCGACAGCAGCGAGGCGCGCGTCCGCAACCGCAGCTCGCTGTGCTCGTCCTCGGCCGCGGCGACGATCATCGCCCGCACCGAGGACCAGGCCGACGCGATCAGCTCCTGCACCTCGTCCCGCGCCAGCACCTCCGACTTCAGCCGCTCCACCCGCGCCCGGGTCTCGTCATCGTCCTGGAGATCGTGCGCGAAGTCGGTGAGAAAACGGTCCACCGCGACGCGCGCCGCGTGGTCGGGCATGTCGCGGATCTCGGCGGCGAACCGCAGCAGCTCCTTGTAGACGCGCTCGCCGATCTTCTGGTCCACGAAGCGCGGCGTCCAGTCCGGGGCACCGCCGGCCACCGCGTCGAGCACCGACTCGCGGTGCCGCACCAGCCAGTCGTGCGCCCGGGCCGCCACCAGGTCCATCGCGCGCCGGTGGCCGTGGTCGGCGACGATGCGCTCCAGCATGCGGCCCAGCCCCGGGGCGATCTCCTGGGCGTCGGCCCGCCGGTTGATGGCCTCGCCGATCACCGCCTGCACGTCGGCGTCGCGCAGCACGGTCAGCGCGCCGCGCACGGCGGCGGCCACCTCGGCCGTCACCCGGTCCGCGTGCTCGGGCTGGGCCAGCCAGGCGCCCAGGCGGCTGCCGATGCCCACCGCGCGCAGGCGCGAGCGCACGACGTCCTCGGAGAGGAAGTTGTCACCGACGAACTCGCCGAGGTTCTGCCCCAGCTGGTCCTTCTTGGTCCGGATGATCGCGGTGTGCGGGATGGGCAGGCCCATGGGGTGCTTGAACAAGGCGGTGACGGCGAACCAGTCCGCCAGCGCGCCCACCATCCCGGCCTCCGCCGCCGCCGCGACATAGCCCGCCCACGCTCCGGCACCGGCGTGCTCCGCCCAGGTGGCGAGCCCGTAGACGAGCGCGGCCAGGGCCAGGGCGCCGGTGGCGATCGCCTTCATCTGCCGCACGCCGCGCTGCTTCTCGGCGTCCGCCGCCGTGAACGCCCCGAGATCCCGGGCGAGACCACCCCCGCGCCGCGCCGACGCCCCGGGCTCGTCCGTCCGCCGGGCACCGGTCGGCCGCGTGGCCACCTTCCCCGCCTCCGACCCCGGCGTGTCCGCCCCGTCCGTGCCTCGTCCCTGTGTGCCTGGTCCCTGTGTGCCCGGTCCCTGTGTGCCTGCCATCCGCTCCGCCCGTTGCCGCCGTCGGATCGATTGTGCGCCCTGCGCGCGCCCGGGCACGGAACGCCCCGGCAGCGGATGCGTCTTCCCCGCCGAAGGCACCCGATGCCGGGTCACGGCCCAGCGGGTCCGGCCCTCCGTGCCGAAACCGAGGCCCGCAATGGGATCATGGCAGCGCACGATGCCCCGTCCGGAGGAACACCGCGTATGACCAGGCAGCCGTCGATGAGCCACGGCACCGCGTACGCCCTGCTGGCCGGGCTCTTCGCCCTCGTCGTCGCCGTTTCCGGCGCCCTGTACGCCGGTTTCGGCAGCAGCCTGCCCCGCGTCAGCACGGACGACCGGCCCGGCGGCGGCCAGGGCAGCGCGGCGCCCGCCTCCTCCGGGCAGTGGGTGGGCACCTGGGCCACCGCGCCCGCCGCCACCGAGCCCACCGGGGGCGAAGACGGGCAGCGTGCCGCGAGCGGCTACCCCGACACCTCCCTGCGCAACGTCATCCACACCAGCGTGGGCGGCAGCGCGGCCCGCGTCCGGCTCTCCAACGTCTTCGGCACCGAGCCGCTGACCATCACCCACGCCTCGCTCGCCCTCGCCGCCGCCCCCAGCGCACCGGCCGCCGCACCGGGCTCCATGCGCCCTCTGACGTTCGGCACCCACCGCACCGTCACCCTCGCACCGGGACAGCACGTCACCAGCGACCCGGTACGGCTGCGCGTCCCGGCCGCCACCGACCTGCTCGTCACGCTCTACTCCCCCGACCCCTCCGGCCCGGCCACCTACCACCCCTTCGCCCGGCAGACCAGCTATCTCGCCACGGGTAACCACACCGAGGACGTCACCGGCGCCCCCTACACCGAGGAGACCACCTCCTGGCGCCACGTCACCGGCGTGGACGTGTGGAGCACCCAGGCCACAGGCGCCGTCGTCGCACTCGGCGACTCCCTCACCGACGGCATCACCTCCTCCGTCGGCGCCAACCGACGCTGGACCGACTTCCTCGCCACCCGGCTGCGCACCGAACCCGGCACCCCGCACCACAGCGTGCTGAACGCGGGCATCAGCGGAAACCGCATCCTGCTGGACGCTCCCGCCGACCGCCCCGGCAACGGGCCCAGCGCGCTGCACCGGCTGGAGCGCGACGTGCTCTCGCGCACCGGAGTGCGCACCGTCGTCCTCCAGCTCGGGCTCAACGACATGGGCAAGCAGCCGCAGCAGACGGACCCCGCGGAACTGGTGCGCGGCCTGGAGGAACTGGCGCGGCGCGCCCAGGCACACGGCATCCGCGCCGTCGGCACGACGATCACCCCGTTCGGCGGGCACTCCGCCCACACGCCGCAACTGGAGCGGGTACGCCAGCAGGCCAACACCGCGCTCCGCACCAGCGAGACCTTCGACGCCGTCATCGACTTCGACACCGCCCTGCGCGACCCCGAACACCCCGACCGCCTGCTGCCGGTATACGACTCCGGCGACCACATCCACCCCAACGACAACGGCTTCCGCGCGATGTCCGACGCCATCACCTGGCAGGCCCTCACCCCCACCACCCCGCCCACGCCCCTGTAGCCACACGGCGGTCAGCGCGGCACCGGGAAGGGTGGCAGCTCCGCCCAGACGACCTTTCCCCACGGCGCCGGAGCGGAACCCCATCGGCTTGCGACACCTGCCACCAGCTGGAGACCGCGCCCGCCTTCGGCCTCCGGATCGAACGCGTGCAGCACCGGTTCCTCCCGCGACACGTCCGCCACCTCGATGGCGACGCTGGAGGGCAGCCACAGCATGCGTACGTGCAGCAGGCTGAGCCCAGGCGCCCACCGGGAAGCGTGCCCCGTGGCCGCGACGGCATTGGCCACCAGCTCGGAAACGACCAGCGAGGCGTCGTCTGCCAGCTCCGGCAGCCGCCACGCCGCCAGCGTCGTGCGAACGAGCAGCCGCGCGCACCCGACGGCACTCGGCTCGGCGGCCAGCGCCAAGTGACTCCAGCCGTGTACCGGTTGCTGCGCGTAGGGCGGACGCGGTGGCTGTGCTGGGGTCCACCCCGCCGCTGCGGCCGGTGTGCTCACAGCTCGTCCAGCCCCACGACGTGCGCGCCCCCGACGCACTCCAGGTGCACGATCAGTGCGTTCTGCAACGGCACGGAAAGCCCCAGGTCCCGCAGGGCGGGAACGACCACCCGGTGCGCCGCCGAGCGTTTGACCACATCCACCAGCTCAGTGAAGGCCCACTGCGTCTCCGGCGCATACTCGTGGAAGACGCTCGCCAGCACGTATCCCTCCCGCTGCGCGTACGCCTCCATCCGCGCGTGGACCCCCCGCACCTCTTCCTCGCTCATCTGACTGAGCACCCGCATGTACCCGTAAAGCAGCGGCTTCAGCTCCAACTGCCCGCACTCATCCCGCATCTGCACGTCACGTCCTCTCGGTCGTCCCAGCAACAGGGCGCCCACGGTCACGCAATCACCACAATGAGTAGTCTGCACAGGGGGGTACTTAAAGTGTCAAGTCCCTACTTTGAGTAGGCATCACAACTTGTTGCCGTCTCCGAGCCCAGACGGCACACTTGACCTGCATGAAGGAGTAGGGGAGGCAGCGGCAACGTGCCCATCAACAGCAACCCGACGATCCGCCAACGGCGTCTGGCCAAGCGGCTTCGCGAGCTGCGCACGGCTGCCGGACTCACCCATGCCGACGCGGCGAAGGTGCTTGGGTCGGCCGAGTCCAAGGTCGGCCGGATCGAGAATGCCCAGTCGGGGGTCAGGCTGCCCGACCTCCGTGCCCTGATGGACGCCTACGGCGTCACCGAACCTGCCGAGCGATGCGAGATCGAACTACTGTCACGCGAGGCCAAGCAGAAGGGCTGGTGGTCCCGTTACGCAGACACCGTTGACTCGGCATACGCAGCGTATGTGGCCGTCGAGTGGGACGCCTCGGAGCTATACAACGTCGAGACCAGCTTGGTACCGGGTCTACTGCAAACACCCGAGTACACCAAAGCTGTGGTCGAATTGCAGGCTCCCGACGCCACTGCCGAGCACGTGGAAACACAGATCAGCGTGCGACGGGAGCGACGGAAGGCTTTGACGCGTGATTCCCCGCTGCAGTTGTGGGTGATCATCGCGGAGAGCGTTCTGCACCACCGCGTCGGTAGCACCGAAACCATGAAAGCTCAGCTTGAAGCGCTTGTAGAGGAGAGCAGGCAGAGCAACGTACAGCTCCAGGTTTTGCCGCAGAACGACCCGATGAACGCCTGCCTCTTTGGCCCGTTCGTCATCATAAGCTTCCCCAGCTCAGCGGAGACGGACATCGTCTACACCGAGTCACCCACCAGTGTGGTGTACTACGAGGAGTCCGCCGACGTGGAGACATATACAACCCTGTTCCGGCGGCTCAACATGGCTGCTGCGAACGTCAGCATGTCACGGGCACTCATCAGACGTGCCCTGGATGGAATGGACTGACCATGAAGCTGCACATCGAATCCGCTTCCGCTGCGGGGCTGGAGTGGGTGAAGTCGTCGTACTCCGGCAATAACGGCAACTGTGTGGAGGTCGCCGTGCTACCGGGCTGTGGTCGTGCCCTGCGCGACAGCAAGAACCCTGACGGCCCGGCCTTGATGTTCACGGCTGGTGAGTGGCATACATTCGCGGCTGGCGTCTCGCACGACGGGTTCAAGCGACACTGATCGACCACCCAGGCGCCACACGCTCCCCGGTGGCAGCACGTTCTGTCGAATGACCCGCATGCCAATCACCAGCAGATGCTAGGACGGTGCGGTTCGCAGCGTTCGGAGCTTTGCTGGGCACCAGGAGCAAACACGGGGTCTCCTCCAGCAAGCGATGAAGGAGCTAGAACAGTGAAGAGTTCCGACCTGACGGGCGCGGCGTGGCGCAAGAGCAGCTACAGCAACGGCCAGGCCAACTGCGTCGAGGTCGCCTTCCTCGGAGAGGGCCGCGTAGCCCTGCGGGACAGCAAGGACCTCGGCACCGGTGCCGCCCTGGTCTTCACCGCCGGAGAATGGCACACGTTCACCACCGGCGTGACGCGCGGCGCACGCAAGCGGGGCTGACCAGCTACACCGCAGCACACACCCGTGGCGCCCGCCTCGCAGACCGGCTGCCACCCAACCCGCTGACACCAACCCACCCACGCACAGCGAGGTTAGGCTGCGTTTCATGTCGAAATTCAGCGAGTACGAGTGCTTGGTGCGTGCGCATGACATAGCTGGTGTCGAGGCGGCCCGCGGTGAGGTGGAGCCGGGGGACGTGCCTCGGCTCACCGAGCTCTACTGGGAATTGCCGGACTGGATGTCCCGGATCCTGCTGGCCGATCTGCTGGCCGGACAGCGCCGCCCCGCAGTGGATGAGGTGATGCGGGACATGCTGCGTGCTCCGCTGACCGGCCGGTGGACGGATGACTTGACCGAGCTGGTGAAGATAGCCGCTCTCGCTCACCTGGACGAGGAGCATGCGCGGCGTACCCACCTCTACCACGAAGATCGGCACGCGTTGAACCGGGCTGTGGACTCGGTGCTCGCCCGGCTCGGCACCGTCCCCGACAGCGCTGCGGGGGCACCGGACGCGCCTCGGCCCTGTCCGCCGCTGCCGGCCGAACCCGCGGCGTGCCAGGCAGCGGCGAACGGCGGTGCGGAGAGCACGAGGAGGGCCGCCCTGCCCGCCTACGCGCTCGTGGTCGGAAGCGAGCCGCTGGACCGCCCGGCGCGCAACTCGATCGGCGGCTGGCCCTTCCTCGACGAAGGACAACAGTGGCCGGAGTGCTTCTGCGGCGAACGCATGGCGCTGTTCTTCCAGCTCGATCTGCCAGACGTCCTCGGCCCTTTCGGCGGAGACCACCTTCTGGTCTTCCACTGCCTCACCCACGACGATGCCTCCAAGCCCCGACTGACCGACGGGGGCCGGCTCGTACCCGGCTACTGGGACGCTCCGCAGCCACCCGGTCCGCGCCCGTTCTGGCGGGTACTGCTCCAGCGTGACGCGACACGGCCGACGGCTGAGCCCGAACCCGTCGTGCGCGCGCTCCCGCTGACGCTGCGGCCCATCACGGACGCCCTGGTGCGGCCGGGGCGGGGAGCTCAGATGTTCAAGGTGGGCGGTACACCGTCCTGGGCGCAGTTCCCCGAGTCATACCAGTGCGCGTGCGGAGCCGAGATGGTGTACGTGTGCCAGGTGCCCGAGAACATGGAGTTCGCAAGCCTCCCCGGCGGCCCGGAGCAGCGCCACGGCATGGGTGCGGACGAGTACAGCCTGTTTCTCGGCAATGAGGTCTACCTGCTGGCCTGCCCAGCCCACTGTGATCCGGCGGCCCTCTGGCCGGTGAACCAGAACTGACCGGCCCACAGGGACATCCCAGCGACACGAGCGCCAGCGCTTGCGGCAGCGTGTAGCCGCCGAGCCGCGGGCGCTGGCTCCACAGGGCGACGAAGGTGTAGGCGAGGATGAAGCCGAAGACGGTGTTGGTGAAGACGCCGGTGAGCGTGGCGACACGGTAGGTGGCGTACCGCCGGAAGCTGTGGCGGGCCACCGTGGAGCAGAGCCGGACAGCGTGCAGGCGCGGCTGTTCCTCTCAGCACGCGGACGCACACGGGCGGGTGAACGCGGGCGGGTGAACGCGGACGAGTGAACGCGGGCGGCGGGCGAACCGGGGAGCTTAGCGGGGCCGGGGACGCTGGGCCACCGGATTGTTTGCCGGGCGTGGCCCGCCGCCGTTACCCGGAAGGCGGCACGCATCGGTGTTCTATCAGCACATGGGGTTGATGAAACGATTTGCGGCATGGCGCACCTGGTGGGCGAAAAGCTCGAAGAGCCGGAGGCAAGGGGATGTGCGGGGGGAGGTGCCCGCACAGCTGAGCGACGAGCCGGACGGCCCGTTCGGCGCACCCGCGCCGCGCGGTTCCGGCACGGCGGCGGGCGCGTCCACCGCGTCCACCGCGTCCACCGCATCCGGTAGACCAGAACCGTCCGACGCGGCCGACGCAGCCAGCTCCGGTGCCCCCGACGACCCCGCGCCCGGCCGTCGCCACCAGAACACCCAGCGCACCCAGCGCACCCACCGCTCCGGCTGGCGCCGGCGCCTCGGCACCGTGACGCGCGTGCTGGTGGGCGCCTTCCTCGTCTCCGTGGTGCTCGTCTCCGGCGCGCTCGTCGTCGGGTACCTGCTCGTCCCCATCCCCGAGCCCAACCAGGCGGCCACCGCCCAGAGCAACGTCTACCTCTACTCCGACGGCTCGCTCATCGCCAAGGACGGCGACGTCAACCGGGAGAACGTGAAGCTGGCCGAAGTGCCGCAGCCCACCCAGCACGCGATGCTCGCCGCCGAGGACCGGGACTTCTACCACGAGTCCGGTGTCGATCCGGGGGCCATCGTCCGGGCCGGGTGGAACATGCTGCGCGGCGAGGGCAAGCAGTCCGGCTCCACCATCACCCAGCAGTACGTCAAGAACTACTACCTCTCCCAGGAGCGGACCCTCACCCGCAAGGCGGAGGAGTTCATCATCGCGATGAAACTGGACCGGGAGGTGAGCAAGAAGGACATCCTGGCCGGTTACCTCAACACCAGCTACTTCGGCCGCAACTCCTACGGCATCCAGGCCGCAGCCCGCGCCTACTACGCCAAGGACGCCGCCGAACTGACGCCCGCCGAGGGCGCCTACCTCGCGGCGCTCGTCAACAGCCCGAGCACCTACGACGTCGTCGCCCACCCGGAGAACCGCGACCGTGCCCTCGCCCGCTGGCGGTACGTGCTCAGCGGCATGGTGAAGGAAGGCTGGCTGAGCGCGTCCGAACGCGACGCGATGGAGTTCCCGCAACCGCGCGACGTGGAACCCCCCATGGCGCTGTCCGGGCAGCGCGGCTACCTGCTGAACGCCGTGCGCGACTACCTCACCTCGCACGGCATCGTCAGCGAGGAGCGGCTGGCCACCGGCGGCTTCCGCGTGGTCACCACGCTGGACCGGGACAAGCAGGACGCGTTCGTCGCGGCCGTCGAGGAACAGCTGTACAGCAGGCTGAGCGAGGAGCGCGAGGTGGACAGCTACGTCCGCGCGGGCGGCACCTCCATCGAGCCGGGCACCGGTGACGTGGTGGCCATGTACGGCGGCGTCGGCTACACCCAGCAGTACGCGAACAACGCCACCCGCACCGACTACCAGGCGGCGTCCACGGTCAAACCGTTCGTGTACGCCGCCGCCATCGCCAGCGGTGCGACGACGCAGAGCGGGGAGCGGATCGGCCCCAGCACGCTCTACGACGGCACGAGCAAGCGCGAGGTGACCAACAACGGGCGGGCCATCGGCTACAACCCGCAGAACGAGGGCGACCACTCCTTCGGCGATATCCCGGTCAGCGAGGCGATGGACAAGTCCGTGAACGCGGTGTTCGCGCAGCTCGGCGTGGACGCCGGACCTCAGAACGTCAAGAAGACCCTCGTCAAGGCGGGCATCCCCGAGGACACCCCGGCCCTCCAGAACGCCGGGGCCTCCATCTCCCTGGGCACCGCCACACCCAGCACGCTGCACCTGGCGCAGGCGTACGCCACCCTCGCCAACCACGGGGAGCGCGTGGACTACCGGCTGGTATCCGAGGTCACCCGGGGCAGCGAGCGGATCAAGCTGCCGGGACGCGAACCCGTGCGGGCCATCCCGGCGGTGGCGGCGGACGCGGCCACCGCGCTGCTCCAGGGCGTCGTCGAGGGCGGCACCGGTACGGCGGCGCAGACGGCCGGACACCCGGCGGCGGGCAAGACCGGCACCGCGGAGAAGGACCGCGCCGCCTGGTTCGCGGGCTACACGCCGAACCTCGCCACCGTCGTGGCCGTCCTGGGCCAGGACCCTCAGACGGGCGCGCAGAAGTCCCTGCACGGGGCGGCGGGCCTGGCGAAGATCAGCGGTAGCGGCTTCCCGGCCCGCATCTGGGGTCAGTACACCGGGGCGGCACTCGCGGACGAACCCGTGCTGAGGTTCGACCTCTCGCCGGAGGTACCCGAGCCGTCCCCGCTCCCCAGCGGCAGCCAGTCCGGCACGCCGGGCGAAGGCGACGGCGGGGAGGACGGCGACGGGGAGGACGGCGACGGGGAGGACGGCGACGAGCCCGCGCCGCCCACCGAGGCGGGCCGACCGGAACCGGACACCGGTGGCAACGCGAGCCCGGACGCGGGTGCGGGTGCGCCTCCGCCAGCCGTGGGGCCGGGGGCGGGCGACGACGAGGCGAACGCGGCCGTCCCCTCCCCGGCGGCGCCTCCCGCGCCGACGCTCAGCCCGGGGCCGTCCGGCAGCGCGGGGGGTGCCGGGAGCACGCCGCCGTCCCCGCACGCGTCGTGACGCCCGAGCCCGTGGACGCCCCTCCCCGCCCCATCCCGAAACCGGTGGCCTGCCCCCGGACCCCCTTCGGCTTTCCGCCCCCGGGCGGCATGGTCTGCGGCCATGTCCTCACACGCCGGACGGGCTGTAGACGGCGGGCTCCCCCGGCCCCCGGGCCGGCCTTCCACCACCGCGCGGCATGCCTGCGGTCCTGTCCGCGAACACCGGGCCGGCAAAGACGGTGGGCGCCGTGGGGTGACAAGGGGTCGCGGTGCTAGAGGTACAGGCCGGTGGAGTCCTCGGAGCCCTCCAGGCGCTCGGCGGCCACCGCGTGCAGGTCGCGCTCGCGCATCAGCACGTACGCCACCCCGCGCACCTCGACCTCGGCGCGCTCTTCCGGGTCGTACAGCACCCGGTCCCCGGTTTCGACCGTCCGCACGTTCTGGCCGACGGCGACGACCTCCGCCCACGCGAGCCGCCGCCCCACGGCCGCCGTGGCGGGGATGACGATGCCGCCGGAGGACCGGCGCTCACCTTCGGGGATGTCGGTGCGCACGAGCACACGGTCGTGCAGCATCCGGATGGGCAGCTTGTCGTCGGGGGTATGCGAACTCACGCGCAGACCGTATCCCAGACCCCGCCCACCCCAGACCAGTGGCCCGGCCAGCGGACGGCGAGCCGAGGCCGCAGGCCGTACGACGCCGCCCGCTACGACGCGCGCGGGCGCGGACCACGCGGTACCGGGCGCCCGCGCGGGGGCGCGGTGCCCGGCGTCGCGGGACGCGCCGTCAGCGGCGGCGGGCCGTGGCCACCCACAGGCCCGCCGCCGCGACGGTGACCAGCGCCACCGGCACGATGCGTTCCATGCGCGGGGCGCCCTCCTCGGTGACGAACTGCGCCCGGGCCGAGGTCAGCGCGCGGTTCACGGCCACGTAGGCACGCCCCGCCGTGCGGTCCACCGCCGCGGCCGCCTTGGCCTTGGCGTCGTCGGCGATGGTCTTCGGGTGCACCCGCACCGCGATCTCGTCCAGAGTCGCGGCGAGCTGCTCCCGGCGGCGGGTGATGTCCGCCTCGATCTGCGCGGGGGTCCTGGCTTCGGGCACCGCAACTCCTCCGTCGTCCTCGATGTGACCTGATCCTGCCGGACAGTCTGTCAGCAAGGCCGCTTGGACGCCCCACCACACCCCCGTCCGGCGCGGGGCTACGCTCGGGGGCGGCGGCCAGGCCGCCTCCGACCGACCCACCCAGCACCGTCAAGGAGCCACCCGATGAGCGAGCGGCTGCAGCCGGGCGACACCGCCCCCGCCTTCACCCTTCCCGACGCCGACGGCCAGCAGGTCTCCCTCGCCGACTACTCCGGCCGGAAGGTCATCGTCTACTTCTACCCCGCAGCTCTTACCCCGGGCTGCACCAAGCAGGCGTGCGACTTCACCGACAACCTCCAGCTGCTCGCGGACGCGGGCTACGAGGTCATCGGCGTCTCCCCGGACAAGCCGGAGAAGCTGGCGAAGTTCCGCGAGCAGGAGTCGTTGAAGGTCACACTGGTCGGCGACCCGTCCAAGGAGGTGCTGGCCGCCTACGGCGCGTTTGGCGAGAAGCAGATGTACGGCCGCACGGTGACCGGCGTCATCCGCTCCACGATCGTCGTGGCCGAGGACGGCACAGTGGAGCGCGCCCTGTACAACGTCCGCGCCACCGGCCACGTCGCCAAACTCCTGAAGGACCTCAGCATCACCGGCAGTTGACCTCCAGGCACGTTCGCGCCAGCGCTCCTCAGGCGTAACCATCGGCCCGCTTGTGGCCCTGGGTGAGCACGCCTGACGGAGTAGGCCCTCTGCGACCGGCGCGCGCCGCCGCCGAGTACGATGGGGCGGGTCCACGCGGCGGTGGCGCAATGGCGACGCAGCAGACTTAGGATCTGTGGCCCGTGACCGGGCTTGAGGGTTCGAATCCCTTCCGCCGCACCCAGGCGGCCTGCCACCCTTAGGTTGGCAGGCCGTCTTTCCCTGCTTTCGCACCAAGCGCCCCTGAGTCCTCCCGTGCCGACGTCGCGGGTTGCCTCAGCCCAGCAGGTCGCGGAGGGCGGGGGTCAGGGCGCGGAAGGCTTGGCCGCGGTGGCTGATGGCGTTCTTCTCCGTCGGGGGCAGCTCGGCGCAGGTGCGGGTTTCGCCGTCCGGCTGGAGGATCGGGTCGTAGCCGAAGCCGCCGGTCCCGGCGGGGGTGTGGCGCAGGGTGCCGCGCAGGCGGCCCTCGGCGACGCGTTCGGTGCCGTCGGGCAGGGCGAGCGCGGCGGCGCAGGCGAAGTGGGCGCCACGGTGGGCGTCGTCGATGTCGGCGAGCTGGGCGAGGAGCAGGTCGAGGTTGGCCTGGTCGTCGCCGTGGCGGCCGGCCCAGCGGGCGGAGAAGATGCCGGGGGCGCCGCCGAGCACGTCTACGCACAGACCGGAGTCGTCGGCGACGGCGGGCGTGCCGGTGGCCCGGGCGAACGCGTGGGCTTTCAGCAGTGCGTTCTCGGCGAAGGTGACGCCGGTTTCCTTGACGTCGGGCACCTCGGGGTAGGCGTCGGCGCCGACGAGGTCGAGGGCGAGACCGGCGGCGCCGAGGATGGCGCGCAGTTCGGTGACCTTGTGGGCGTTGCGGGTGGCGAGGATGAGTCGCTGCATCAGGTGGGCTCGCAGGTCGCTCGGGGCAGGGGTGCTCGGGGCAGGATCGCTCGGGGCAGGGGTGCTCGGGTCAGTTCGGGGTGCACACGCCGGTGAGCTCGTCGGCGGCGGTGCCGACCGCGCTGAGGTCGGGGGACGCGCCGCTGTCGAGGGAGGCGCGGGCGTTGTCCACGGCGGTGCGCAGATCGCGGACAGCGGCGTTGACGTCGCTGTCGCCGGTGTTCTGGTCGATGGTGTCGAGGTTCTGGTCGATCCGGGCGAGCGCGGCGCGGGCGGCGGCCGGGTTCTCACCCGCTCCGGAGACGGCTTCCTGGAAGTCGTTCACGGTCTCGGCGACGACGAGGGCGGTGTTGGCGCAGCCGAGCGCCTTGTCTACGGCGTCTACGGCGCCACAGCCGACGGCTGCGGTGGCGGCGAGCGCGGTGGCGGCGGCGGTGCGGAGGATGCGGCGCACGTCGGTCCTCTCTCGGTGTCCGGGAGTGGCCCGGCGGCCGGTGGCCCCGGGGGCCGGTGCCGGTGGCCCGGGCTCGGGCGGGCTGGCCGGGCCGTACGCGGTGAGGCGTACGGCCCGTGCGGGGTAGGACGTCCCCGGGGCGGCGACGGTTGCCGTCAGCCCTCGGCGAGCGCCTTGCGCTGGGCGCCGTCGAGCTGGGCGCACCCGGTGACGGCGAGGTCGAGCAGGGCGTTCAGTTCCTCGCGGGCGAACGGCTCGCCCTCGGCGGTGCCCTGGACTTCCACGAAGCGGCCGTCGCCGGTGCAGACGACGTTCATGTCGGTCTCCGCGCGCACGTCCTCCTCGTAGCACAGGTCGGCGAGGGGGACGCCATCGACGATGCCGACGCTGATGGCGGCGACGGTGCCGGTCAGCGGCTGGGCCTTGGCGCGGATCAGCTTGCGTTCCTGGCACCAGCTGACGGCGTCGGCGAGCGCGACGTAGGCGCCGGTGATGGCGGCGGTGCGGGTGCCGCCGTCGGCCTGGAGGACGTCGCAGTCCAGGACGATGGTGTTCTCGCCGAGCGCCTTGTAGTCCACGACGGAGCGCAGGGAGCGTCCGATGAGGCGGGAGATCTCGTGGGTGCGGCCGCCGATCCTGCCGCGTACGGATTCGCGGTCGCCGCGCGTGTTGGTGGCGCGCGGCAGCATCGCGTACTCGGCGGTGACCCACCCCTCGCCGCTGCCCCGGCGCCAGCGCGGCACGCCTTCGGTGACGCTGGCGGTGCACAGCACCTTGGTGTCGCCGAAGGAGACGAGCACGGAGCCTTCGGCGTGCTTGCTCCAGTGCCGCTGGATGGTGACGGGGCGGAGCTGTTCGGCGGTACGGCCGTCGATGCGTGACATGCGGGTGAGCCTATGCGGTACCGCCGCGTTCGGCCGAACGCGGTGCGGGTTCCCGGACGGCGCGGACGGCCGCCCCGGTCCACCCCGGACGGTGACGGTGGGACGCGCCCCGCCCGGCGTCAGCGTGTGTCCGCACCGCCGCGTGAGCGCGTGACGGCTCGCGTCAGCGCGCTACATCAGGTCTTCGATCTCGCCCGCGATCGGGTCCGCGTCGGTGCCGATGACGACCTGGATCGCGGTGCCCATCTTGACCACGCCGTGGGCCCCGGCGGACTTCAGCGCGGCCTCGTCAACAAGCGCCGGGTCCTCGACCTCGGTGCGCAGGCGGGTGATGCACCCCTCGACCTCGACGATGTTCTCGATCCCGCCGAGTCCGGCGACGATCTTCTCAGCCTTGCTGGCCATGGGGCATCTCCTGGGTGTTGTGAGCCGCCGGGCGGTCAGATTGCCACATTAACGCACGGTTGGCCCACGCTTGCGCGCGCCAGCGCGGGCCGTACTCCATGATGGCGATCACCGGCTCCGTGCGCCCACGACTGGTCTACACCACTCGTCACCTCCAGGCCAAGCGAGAGAGAGCCGACGTGTTCCCGCCCGGAGGCCAGCGCAAGCGCTCACACCCCGCTCGCCGTCGCGGGTTCCTCATCGGGGCGGGGGCGTGTTACAACAGGTCTAAACCACCAGGGCGGCGTCGGCCATGTGTGCCGTCGTATCCAGCCCGGTGTCCGGACACCGCCGTCCTCACTCCCCTTGTCCCCCGGGGCGGCGCTCTGTGCCCCCTTGGAGGAAGTAGATGTCCACGGCCAACGAGACGGCGGCGCCCGTGCGGCAGAAGCCCCCGCTCAAGTCCCGCCTGTTCCAGGGCCTGCAGAAGGTGGGCCGGTCGCTGCAACTGCCCATCGCCGTGCTCCCGGCCGCGGGCATCCTGCTCCGCCTCGGCCAGCCGGACGTCTTCGGCGCCGAGGGGCTGGGCTGGGAGGCGGTCGCCAAGGTGTTCAGCGGGGCGGGCGGCGCCCTGCTGGACTCCTCACTCGGCCTGCCCCTGCTGTTCTGCATCGGTGTCGCCATCGGCTTCGCGAAGAAGGCCGACGGCTCCACCGCGCTCGCGGCCGTCGTCGGCTTCCTCGTCTACTACTCGGTGATCCACCAGTTCCCCATCGACGGCCCCGAGGGCGCCGAGTTCATCGGCACCGGGCCGCTGACCGGTGCCTGGAACGACGGGGGTGAGGTCACCGCGGCGGCCTACCAGAACCCCGGTGTGCTGGGCGGCATCGTCATGGGGCTGCTGGCCGCCGTCCTCTGGCAGCGCTACCACCGCACCAAGCTGGTGGACTGGCTGGGCTTCTTCAACGGCCGCCGCCTGGTGCCGATCATCATGGCGTTCGCCGGCACCGCCGTCGGCGTCCTCGTCGTCCTGGCCTGGGAGCCGGTCGGGGACGGGATCACCGCGCTCGGCGAGTGGGTCACCTCGCTCGGGGCGCTCGGCGCGGGCGTGTTCGGCCTGGCCAACCGCGCGCTGATCCCGATCGGCATGCACCAGTTCATCAACACCGTCTCCTGGTTCCAGATCGGCGAGTTCACGAACCCGGACGGCGAGGTCGTCCACGGTGACCTGAACCGGTTCCTGGCGGGCGACCCCAGCGCGGGCATGTTCATGTCCGGGTTCTTCCCGATCATGATGTTCGGCCTCCCGGCCGCCGCGCTGGCCATCGCCCACTGCGCCCGCCCCGAGCGCCGCAAGGCCGTCACCGGCATGATGCTCTCGCTCGCGCTGACCTCGTTCGTCACCGGCGTCACCGAACCGATCGAGTTCTCGTTCCTGTTCATCGCGCCGCTGCTGTACGCGCTGCACGCGGTGCTGACGGCGCTGTCCATGGCCGTGACCTGGGCCCTCGGGGTGCACGCCGGGTTCCTCTTCTCGGCGGGTCTGATCGACTTCAGCCTGAACTGGTCGCTGGCGACGAAACCGTGGCTGATCATCCCGATCGGGCTCGTGTTCGCGGTGATCTACTACGTCACGTTCCGTTTCGCGATCATCAAGTTCAACCTGCCGACTCCGGGCCGGGAACCGGAGGAGGAAGTCGAGGACGCGACCAAGCTGTAAGCGGACACGTGACGTGGGTCCGGAAACCGCCGGTTTCCGGACCCCGCCCGTGCGGCGCGCGTTACAGCTCGTACACCGCGCCCGGAGTGGCCAGGTCGGCGGGGCCACCGTAGGCGGCCTTCGCGTCGCGGAGGTTGACCTGCGCGTCGGTCCACGGCGGGACGTGGGTGAGGACCAGCCGCGACGCCCCGGCCCGGCGCGCGCACTCCCCCGCCTCCCGGCCGTTGAGGTGCAGCCCCGGAATGTCCTCCTTGCCGTGGGTGAAGGACGCCTCGCACAGGAACAGGTCGGCGTCGCGGGCCAGCTCGTCCAGCGCCGCGCACTCACCGGTGTCGCCGGAGTAGGTGAGCACCGCGCCCCCGTGCTCCAGGCGGAAGCCGTACGCCTCCACCGGGTGGTCCACGCGCGCGGTGGTGACGCGGAGGGGGCCGAGGTCGAAGGCGGCGCCGTCGGACAGCGTGCGGAAGTCGAAGACGTCGCGCATCGCGGAGTCGGTCGGGGTGTCGGCGTGCGCGGTGGTCAGCCGCTCCTCGGTACCGCTGGGCCCGTACACCGGCAGCGGCGCACACCGGCCGCCGTCGAACCGGTAGTAGCGCACGACGAAGTAGGCGCACATGTCGATGCAGTGGTCGGCGTGCAGGTGGCTCAGCACGATCGCGTCGAGATCGTACAGACCGCAGTGCCGTTGCAGCTCTCCCAGTGCCCCGTTGCCCATGTCGAGCAGGACGCGGTAGCCGTCGGCCTCGACGAGGTAGCTCGAACAGGCCGAGTCCGCGGACGGGAACGAGCCCGAGCAGCCGACGACGGTGAGCTTCATAGGGGTGGGAACCTCCGCGCAGCCCGGTAAGAGGGGGTTTTCCGAGCGTAAGCGCCGGGGAGGCGGGCGGCTCCTTGGGATCGCTGCGGTGTGGGCGGAATCACCAGCCCGGGGTACGGTCGAAAACCTGCGCTGGAGAACACTTCACGCCACTCCATCGCCCCTGGCCCCCCGGGAGCCTCAGCCCGTGACGGTCAGACGGCCCCCGCACCGCACCGCACCCCCGCGCCCGGGGCCAGCCGACCGGCCACGCCAGGGGCGCGGCCCCGCGCGGAGCACCCGCCCGCGCCCGCGACGCCGCGCGGGGTCCGCGCACGCAGTCAGTGCGGCCGCGCGCTCACGCCCACAGCTGCCCCTGCAACCGGGCCACGGCCTCCTCGGTGGAGGACGCGGTGTAGATGCCCGTGGACAGGTACTTCCAGCCACCGTCGGCGACGATGAACGCGATGTCCGCGCTCTGGCCCGCCTGCACCGCCTTGCGCCCGACGCCGAGGGCCGCGTGCAGCGCCGCCCCGGTGGAGACGCCCGCGAAGATGCCCTCCCGCGCCAGCAGCTCACGGGTGCGGGTGACGGCGTCCTCGGAGCCGACCGAGAAACGCGAAGTGAGCACGGAGGCGTCGTACAGCTCCGGGACGAAGCCCTCGTCCAGGTTGCGCAGGCCGTACACCAGGTCGTCGTAGCGCGGCTCGGCGGCGACGATCTGGATCCCGGGCCGGTGCTCGCGCAGGAAACGCCCGGCGCCCATGAGCGTGCCGGTGGTGCCGAGCCCGGCGACGAAGTGGGTGATGGACGGCAGGTCGGCGAGGAGTTCGGGGCCGGTGGTGGCGTAGTGGGCGCCCGCGTTGTCCGGGTTGCCGTACTGGTAGAGCATCACCCACTCCGGGTGCTCCCCGGCCAGTTCCTTGGCGACGCGGACGGCGGTGTTGGAACCCCCGGCGGCCGGTGAGGAGATGATCTCCGCGCCCCACATGGCCAGCAGCTGGCGGCGCTCCTCGCTGGTGTTCTCGGGCATGACGCAGACGATGCGGTAGCCCTTCAGCCGCGCGGCCATGGCCAGCGAGATGCCGGTGTTGCCGGAGGTGGGCTCCAGGATCGTGCAGCCCGGGGTGAGGCGCCCGTCCTTCTCGGCCTGCTCGATCATGTACAGGGCGGGCCGGTCCTTGACCGAGCCGGTGGGGTTGCGGTCCTCCAGCTTGGCCCAGATGCGCACGTCGGGCGACGGCGACAGCCGTGGCAGCCGCACCAGCGGGGTGTTGCCGACGGTGGCGAGCGGTGCGTCGTAGCGCATCAGCGCATGCCCCCGGCCACCGCCGGCAGGATCGTCACGCTGTCGCCGTCGCTGACCTTGGTGTTGATTCCCTCCAGGAAGCGCACGTCCTCGTCGTTGAGGTAGACGTTGACGAAGCGGCGCAGCTCACCGCCGTCCACCAGGCGGTCCTGGATACCGGCGTGCCGGGACTCCAGGTCCGTGAACAGCTCGGCGAGCGTGCCGCCGTCGGCGGCCACGGCCTTCTGGCCATCGGTGTAGGTGCGGAGGATGGTGGGGATGCGGACCTCGACGGCCATGGGTGTGCTCCTGGAAGAGTCGGTGGGATGCGCGGGGCGTACAGCGGGCAGCGACACGGACCGCCACCGGCGGCGCGGGGCGGCCGGCGGGCGGGCATGCGGGCTCAACACATGGCGCTGGAGAGGCGGCACAGATCGACGTGCAGGCGCGCGACGAGCAGGCTGCCCGGGGCCTCGTTGTTCACGCCGTGGATAACCATGGGCTCATCGTAACGATTCCCGAACCCCGATTCGGACCTGGGTTTCACAGTGCGGACCTGCTCGTCCCACGATGTGTCAGGCGTAGGTTTCGACGATCTCCACGTCCTCCTCGGTGACGACGCCGTCCACGATGCGGAACGAGCGGAAGGAGAAGGGTCCTTCGTCGTTGCCGCACTCGGCGGTGGAGACCAGGACGTAGTGGGCGCCGGGCTCGTTCGCGTAGGAGATGTCGGTGCGCGAGGGGTACGCCTCGGTGGCGGTGTGGGAGTGGTAGATGACCACCGGGTCCTCGTCGCGGTCGTCCAGCTCGCGGTAGAGCTTGAGCAGGTCGCCGGAGTCGAACTCGTAGAACGTCGGGGAGCGGGCGGCGTTCAGCATGGGGATGAACCGCTCCGGGCGCCCGGAACCGGCGGGGCCCGCGAGGACGCCGCACGCCTCGTCGGGGTGGTCCTGGCGGGCGTGGGCGACGATCTGGTCCCGCAGCTCTCGTGTGATGGTCAGCATGGCCCCAGAGCATACGCAGCGCACCCCGGCCCACAGCGGCACCTCAGCCGCATGCTGAGACGCCGTCCCGTTTCCTGGGACGGCGGGCGAAGAACACACGGCCCCGGCCCGACGCCCGTTCTCGGTCCCGCTCCCCGACCCCGACCCCGCACCCGTCCACCGGCCGCCGGGCACCGACACCGACACCGACACCGACACCGACACCGACAAGCGTGCCCCCGCCCGGAACGGACGGGGGCACGCTCAGGTGCGCCGGAGCAGCGCGCTGGTTCGGGTCAGAGGCTCTTGCGGGCCTCGGTGGTGGCGGGCCCGGTCAGCGCCTCGGACGCCTCGGACGCCTCGATCTCCTCGTCCGTCTCGCCCGCGTCGCGGCGGCGGACGTAGTTCAGCACCTTGCGCAGCTCCTTCTTGACCACGGGGGCCAGCAGGTAGAGGCCGATGATGTTGAACAGGGCCGCCAGGAAGAGCGTGGCGTCGGCCAGGTTCACCAGCGTGCCCAGGCCCAGCAGGGCGCCGATGACGATGATCGTGCAGAAGAGGGCCTTGTAGACGAGGTCCTTGCTCCGGCTGTGGCCGAAGAGGAAGCCCCAAGCCTTGAGGCCGTAGTAGCCCCAGGTGATGACGGTGGAGAAGGCGAACAGCACGACCGCGACCGTCAGGACGTAGGGGAAGAACGGCAGCGCGGTGTCGAAGGCGTCGGAGGTGATCGAGATACCGGCGCTGGTGCTGCCGTCCACCTCACCGCCGCTGATCGCGGTGTCGCGGGCCTCCTGGTAGAGCGGACCGCCCGCGATGATGATGGTCAGCGCGGTCATGGTGCAGATGACGACCGTGTCGATGAACGGCTCCAGCATGGCCACGATGCCCTCGGTGGCGGGCCGCTTGGTCTTGACCGCCGAGTGGGCGATGGGCGCCGAGCCGATACCGGCCTCGTTGGAGAAGGCCGCGCGCTTGAAGCCGATGATCAGCGCGCCGAGTACACCACCGGCGACACCCTGGGGGTTGAACGCCTCCCGCACGATCGTGGCGAACGCCTCGGGCACGGCGGTGATGTTGAAGCCGATGACCAGCAGGCAGGCCGCGACGTAGACGATGGCCATGGCGGGCACCAGGCGGCTGGTGACGGCGCCGATGGAGCGCATGCCACCGATGAGGACGAGGGCCACCAGCGCTGCGAGCACCACGCCGAAGAAGATCGCGCCACCGCTGGTGGCGAAGACGCTGTCGTCGCCGCCGGTGACGGAGACGACCTGCTCCAGGGACTGGTTGATCTGGAAGAGGTTGCCGCCGAAGAAGGTGAAGAACAGCAGGCTGACCGCCGCGCCGACGGCCAGCACCTTGCCCAGCAGGGGCAGACCGCGCTCGGCCAGGCCCTTGCGCAGGTAGAGCATGGGGCCGCCGTTGACGGTGCCGTCGGCGTTGAACTCCCGGTACTTCACACCGAGCGTGCACTCGACGAACTTGGTCGCCATGCCGAGGAGACCGCACAGGATCATCCAGAACGTGGCACCGGGGCCGCCGATGGAGATCGCGATGGCCACACCGGCGATGTTGCCGAGGCCGACCGTGCCGGAGACGGCCGAGGTCAGGGCCTGGAAGTGCGGGACCTCGCCAGGCGCGTCCTTCTGTTCATACTTGCCGCGAATGAGCCGGGTGGCGGTCCGCAGGTGGCGGAACTGCGCGAACCCGAAGTAGATCGAGAAGGCGGCACCGGCTACGACGAGCCAGCCGACGATGAGCGGAAAGTCGGTTCCGAAGATGTTGACGGTGTAGAAGACGATGTCGCCCAGAAAATTGGAGACCGGTTCGAAGACGCTGTTTACAGAGTCTTCGACCGTGTCGGTCCAAGAGGTTCCGGTGGTTGCCATGAATGACCTCTGGCTCAAGCGGCTGGCGGTTGTGGGGGGAGACCGGCGGGGTTGCCGATTCCTGTCCTGCGAGCGGTACATGGAGCGTGGTGCACCCGGGAGCCCGTGCGCAGTGTGCTCCGAAATTCACCCAGGCGTCAGCCCTGCGTTCATAACGGATTGGCCGTTCCTACCACGCAGCGCGATCGCTGTCGTGTGATCTGGGTCACGCGTTCGCATTACGGTCAGGCGACAGGTCGGCATATGGGTCCAAAACGGACAACTACTGTAATGAGCGTAACTCGCGACACCGATTATCGGCCTCTTCTCGTCACTCTACGTAGTAGAAACCCTGCTCAACGCGCGTAGCACGAAAGGGGGCGAAAAGGCGCCGGGAACGGGCCGGGAACGGCGGGTTCCGCCACCGGCGGAAAGGCCCCGGAAGGTCAGGAAACGAGGGTCTCGATCAGGGATTCCTGGAGCCCGCCGAGCCACAGGTAAGCCATCACCAGCGGCTTGCGCGGATCGTCGTCGGGCAGCCGGTACAGGTCGTCGGCCTCGTCCTCGTCGCCGACGTCCAGCCGCGACCCCAGCGTCAGCCGCAGGTCGTTCAGCGCGCCGAGCCAGCGCCGGGAGTCCTGTGGGGCGAGGGTGAGCACCGCGAGGCCGGAGCCGTCCGGCTCCAGCGCGTCCAGCGCGCGGACCAGCGCCAGGCAGTCCTCGCGCTTGCGCGCGCGCAGCTCGTTCTCGGTGAAGCGGCGGAACTCCGCCCCGGCTTCCCGCGCCGCGCGGTCCGCCCGCTCGCCGGGGCCGGTGTAGGCGTCGGGGAAGAGCCGGGCCAGGGCCGGGTCGCTGGGCGGTTCGTTGGGGCCGTCGGTGAACAGCTCGGCGAGCGGGTCGTCGGACGCGTCAGCGGGCTGCTCGCCGGGGCCGATCAGCTCCAGCAGCTGGACGGTGAGGTTACGCAGGATGGAGACCTCGATCTCGTCCAGCGCGATCGCGGCGCCGCCGGGCACGCTGGCGGAGGGCTCGAAGTGTCCGGCCATCAGCGCTCCTGCTGCAACGTCGCCCACAGGCCGTAGCCGTGCATGGCCTGCACGTCGCGCTCCATCTCCTCGCGGGACCCGCTGGAGACGATCGCGCGCCCCTTGTGGTGCACGTCCAGCATCAGCCGGTGTGCCTTGTCCTTGGGGTAACCGAAGTACGCCTGGAACACGTAGGTCACGTAGCTCATGAGGTTCACCGGATCGTTGTGCACGACCGTGACCCAGGGGACGTCCGGCTCAGGCACCGCTGCCGCGGCCTCCCGCTCCTCGGTCTGCTCGATCTCCAGGGGTACCGTCACGCGTCCCATGCTGCCACCCACCCCCGGCGGGCGCACAAACACCCCGTGCCCTCGGGGTTTCCCGGCCCCGACTCAATATCGTCATGTTGACGAAATGTGGGGTACGATCCCCGCATGGATCTTGCTGGGGAGCTGGGACTGCCGGTCGAGGTGCCGTCCACGGCGCTGTTCACCGACCACTACGAGCTGACCATGGTGCAGGCCGCACTGCGCGCCGGAACCGCGCACCGGCGCTCGGTGTTCGAGGTCTTCACCCGCCGCCTGCCCGAGGGCCGCCGCTACGGCGTCGTCGCCGGGACGGGCCGGGTACTGGACGCGGTGGAGAACTTCCGGTTCGAGCCGGGCGTGCTGGACTTCCTGCGCGAGCGCGGCGTGGTGGACGCCCCCACGCTCGCCTGGCTCGCCGACTACCGCTTCCGTGGCGACATCACCGGCTACCCCGAGGGCGAGGTCTACTTCCCCGGCTCGCCGGTACTGCGGGTCGAGGGCACGTTCGCCGAGTGTGTGCTGCTGGAGACGGTGATCCTGTCCATCCTCAACCACGACTCCGCGGTGGCGGCCGCCGCGTCCCGGATGGCGGTGGCCGCGGGCGGGCGTCCGCTGGTGGAGATGGGCGCGCGGCGCACGCATGAGCTGGCCGCGGTGGCCGCCGCGCGCGCCGCGTACGTCGGCGGCTTCACCGGCACCTCCGACCTGGCCGCCGGGTACCGCTACGGCATCCCGACCACCGGCACCAGCGCGCACGCCTTCACCCTCCTGCACGACTCCGAGCGGGACGCCTTCACCGCCCAGGTGGCCTCCATGGGGCGCGGCACCACGCTGCTGGTGGACACCTACGACGTCGCCGAGGCCGTCCGCACCGCCGTGGAGACCGCCGGGCCACAGCTGGGCGCGGTACGCATCGACTCCGGCGACCTGCTCCTGTACGCCCACCGGGTGCGCCAGCAGCTGGACGAGCTGGGCGCGCGGGACACCCGGATCATCGTCACCAGCGATCTGGACGAGTACGCCATCGCCTCGCTGGCCGTGGCCCCCGTGGACGCCTACGGGGTCGGCACCCGGCTGGTGACCGGCAGCGGCCACCCCACGTGCTCGATGGTCTACAAACTCGTCGCCCGCTCCGCCAGCGACGCGCCGGGCGCCCCACTGGTGCCGGTGGCGAAGAAGTCCCTGGGCGGCAAGCTGTCGGTGGGCGGGGCGAAGTGGGCGGCCCGGCGGGTGGACGCCGAGGGGGTGGCCGAGGCGGAAGTGGTCGGCACCGGGACGATTCCGCCCGAGCTGGCTGGGCATGAGGTGGCCGTGGAGCTGGTCCGCGGCGGCGAGATCGTCAGCCGCGAGCCGCTGGACGCGCCGCGCGAGCGGCACCGGCGGGCCCGGGCGGCCCTGCCGCTGTCCGCGACCCAGCTCTCGGCGGGCGAACCCGTGCTGGCCACCGAGTACGTGACCGGCACATGACCACGGGGACCGAACGAAGGGTGTGCACCATGCACCGGGCACTGATCGTCGTCGATGTGCAGAACGACTTCTGCGAGGGCGGCAGCCTCGCGGTGGCCGGGGGCGCCGAGGTCGCCGCCGCCATCACCGACCTGGTGGGGGACGCGGGCGCCGGGTACCGCCACGTTGTCGCCACCCGCGACCACCACGTGGACCCCGGCGACCACTTCCACGAGCGGCCCGACTTCGAGCGCTCCTGGCCGCCGCACTGCGTGGCGGGCACCGAGGGCGTCGGCTTCCACCCCAACTTCGCGCCCGCCGTCGCCTCCGGCGCGATCGAGGCCGTCTTCGACAAGGGGCACTACTGCGCGGCGTACAGCGGCTTCGAGGGCGCCGACGAGAACGGCGTGCCGCTGGCCCAGTGGCTGCGGGAGCGGGGGGTGGGCGAGGTGGACGTGGTCGGCCTCGCCACGGACCACTGCGTGCGGGCCACGGCGCTGGACGCGGCGCGCGAGGGGTTCCGTGTGCGGGTCCTGCTGGACCTGACGGCCGGGGTCGCCCCGGAGTCGGTGGAACGGGCGCTCACCGAGCTGGGAGAGGCGGGCGTCGAGCTGACGGGCAAGCCGGTGGGCTGAGGCGGGACCGGCCGGACCAGACGCCCGGCCGTACGCCGCCCCACCGCCCCCCCGCCGGGCCAGGACCGCGAGTGCGGGGACGGTCAGACCCGGCGGGCGGTCGCGTGGGGCCGGTCCGGCGCGCGGTGGGCACGCGGAGCCACCCGGCGCGCGGTGAACGCGGCGGGCGGTGTCATGCGGCGTGGGTGCGGAGCAGCGTGCGCATCGGCTGCCACAGGCCCGCCTCCGCGTCGCGCCAGACCACGCCGTCGGGGTGGTGCAGGACGGCGGAGACCTCGTCCGGCGTGGGTGGCGCGGTGTTGCCGCGCAGGTACACCGCGTGCAGGCCGAGGTTGCGCAGGCGCGTCAGGGCACGGGCGCGGTTCCCGGCGTGGACGAGCACCCGGACCCGCCCGAAGCGGGGGCCGGGGAGGGACACGGCCACGACGACGCTGCCGTCCGGCTGGAGCACATACCCGCCTCCTGTCATGATCAATTCCCCCGTTCGGTGATGTCGGTCGGTCCTCCGCATCACAGCACGATCGGCCGCCACCCCGCTAGGGGGTGACGGCCGATCGCATATTGACCTGGGGTTTTCCCGAAGCGTCACCGCGGGGTGACGCTCAGCGGTGGCTCACCACCACTTCGATGGGCCCACCATGATCGTCAGGTGCTTCCCGTGCCAGGGCTGGCCCAGGATGGTGATGCGGGTGTTGGTGTTGGGCACCTTCACGCCGCCGGTCGGGTTCTCCTCGTACCAGTAGGTGCCGAGCCGGTCGTCGAAGAACGGCTTCGGCAGGTTGCCGCTGATCCTCGTCGGCTCGCCGCCCTTGTGGAGGGTGTAGCCGCGCGAGGGGTACCAGCTGAACGGCGAGTCGGCCCCCTGGATGCGGTTGCGCATCAGTGAACCGTCCGACCACTTCTCGGGCTTGGCGTGCGCGTCCACCGGAAGGATCAGGCCCTCGCCGGGGTGAACGCCGACGTTGTTGTCCAGCTGCGAGGTGTCCCACAGCCACACCAGCATGCCCCGCTGGTACGTGAAGTGCTCGACCCAGTTCGGGCGGGAGGGGAACCCGAAGTTGTACGGGCCGGTCTTCAGCGTCTCGTCGTAGCCGGTGTACTGGCGGTTCTCGACGATGTAGAACTGCGGGTACGACTTGGTGAAGGACTCGCCGATGCGGGTGAACCCGTCGGCCGTCCAGCCCGCGTCGCCGTCCTCGGCGCCGTCCTGGAAGAGCTGCTCGCCGTCGGCGGTGAGGGTGATCTGGTCGCCGGTGAAGCCCATTTCGGCCACGCCGCCGTCCGTGCGGTACCAGAACCGCAGGTCGATCTGCTGGCCCGCGTAGGCGTCCAGCGAGTACGCCAGGTCGGCGTAACCGTCCGAGGCGCCGTCCAGCGCCGGGGTGCCGGCCGCGTCCCGGGAGATGGGCTCGCCGTTCGCGGTGCCGTCCAGCGCCTCCCAGTTCTTGCCGCCGTCGGTGGAGACCTGCGTGTACAGGTAGTCGTAACCGGCCTCGATCTCCCACCAGCCCTTGAGGTCCAGGGAGGCGGAGGTGGCGCCGGTGAGGTCCACCGAACGGGTCAGGGTGTTGCTGAGGTCGTCACCGCTGCCGCTCCACCACTGCATCTCGCCCTCGGCGGGCTTGACGACGGTGGTGGTCAGCTCCTTCTCGGGCAGCTCGACGAGCACCGCCTGGGCGTCCTTGCGCTTCTTGCCCTTGCCCGGCTCATCGGCCTGCGGCGCGAGCCGGTGGAAGGAGAGCTTCGCGGCCTCGGCCGTCTCGTAGTCGAGCCAGCCCAGCTGCAGCTTGTCCCAGGCGGTCATCTCACCGGCCCAGTCGCCGATGGCGTCCTCGCCCTTGCCGAGCCAGGAACCCGAGGACATCAGCGACCAGTAGGCGACGGCGGACTCGCCGGTGCCGGTGGTGTCGTAGAGGTCCGGCAGACCCAGGTCGTGGGCGTACTCGTGCGCGAAGACGCCGAGGCCGCCGTTTTCCGGCTGGACGGTGTAGTCGCCGACCCACACCCCGGTGTCGCCGATCTGGGTGCCGCCCGCCTTGTTGAACTCCGGGCCGGTCTTGCCGAAGTCGGTGCCGTAGGCGTACCAGCGGTGGGCCCAGATGGCGTCCTCACCCTGCGCGCCGCCGCCCGCCGACTCGTCCTCACCGGCGTGGACGAACTGGAAGTGGTCCAGGTAGCCGTCCGGCTCGTTGAAGTCGCCGTCGCCGTCGAAGTCGTAGCGGTCCCACACGTCGTACTCGGCGAGGGCCGCCTTGATCTGCTCGGTGGTCTGGCCAGCCGCCTTCTGGTCGGCCACCCACGCGTTGACGCCGTCGCGCACCGCGTCCCACACCGTGGGGCAGGTGCTCTGGCCGCAGGCGTTGTTGCCGTACCGGGCCTCGTTGTAGTCAACCTTCACCCAGTCCGAGACGGTGCCGTCCACGGTGTACTTGCCCGAGGACTGCGTCTCGAAGTACGTCTTCACGCTCCCCGGACCGTCACCGAAGTAGATGTCCTCGAAGTGGGCGCGGTCGAAGTCCTCCTGCCACAGCGTGGTGTTGTTCTCGCTGCGGTCGGGCTTGGCGATCTCGTTGTGCAGCGGGCCGGGGGTGCCGCCGTACTGCGGGTCCACCTTGGTGCCGAACTCCAGCAGGATCGTGAAGATCTTGTCCGTCTTCACCTGCTCCATCTCGACGTACTTCTCGTCGTCGAGCTTCATCACCTTGGAGCCGTTGCGCTCCTGTGGCTTGGCCTCGCCCGAGGCCAGCATCTCCAGCGCCGCGAGCTTCTGGGCGTTCTGCTGTTTGGTGAGGGGGCCTTCGAGATTGTGCTCGACGTGTCCCTCGTGCTCCGCCTGCGGGTGCGGCTGGTCGTGGGCCTCCTGGGCGTGCGCCGCGGTAGCGGGCAGCACCGGCAGCACAGCGGCTGCGCCCATGGCGGCGACGGCGGTGGCCAGCGCCGTTGTCTTCGATCTTATGGATCGACGTGGTCTGATCACGAGTGTGTTGTCCTCCCCTTGCCACGCGCTGACTTGACGGACGCATTGGACACGAGGAGAGACCGAAAAGACAGACCTTGATTTAGACACGTCAAGCCCATAAGGTTCGCCCCTTGTTCGCGAGTTGTTCGCGACGTGACCGCCTCGCGCCCACGGCATGACAGCATCTGATCGTTGGGTGACACCAGTTGGCGTCCAGACCAGTCTCACGTGACTCCGTGCGCCCCCTGTGCACCGGCGCCGTGGGTTAGGTCACGCTTACTACGCGTTCCGCCGGGGCATCCCGCACCGTAGAGTCGTTCGACGGCACGCGACCTGCCCGAGCGACCACGCAGCTGACCCCTGAGGACGGATTCCGCCATGCCGCGTCCGAACCCCGCCCAGATCGCCTACGGTTCCCTGACCGTCGTGCTCACCACGGTCGTTCTGCTGTTGCTCACCCGCACGGAGTCCGGCGTCGGGGTGGTGTGCGTCGCCTGCGGAGCGCTGGCCGCGGGGCTGCTCGCGGCGGCCCTGGTCCCCGCGCCACGGCGCCGCGCCGCGCCTTTGGCCCCGGTGCGCCCTCGCTCAGCGGACCGCCCCCTGGCCACGGCTACTTCCCGCGACTGAGGCAGCACCGAAGCCGCCCCGGGAGGCCGGGGGCAGAGCCCCAGGGTGGGGAAGGCGCGGGCTGGGTGCTCACCCGCCGACCACCACCCGACCACCACCGTGCGGGATGCCTTGTCGTGCGTGCCGCGCGGCCAGCGGCGGCGGGCGGCACGGGGCGTAGGCGTCCGTGGCCGGGAGCGGACCTTGCCGCCCGAACGGCCGCACGTACCGCCCCAGTCCCGGGACACCGGGTCAGCCGAGGCGGACGGAACTCTCCTCCCGCGCGGCCACGAAGGTGCGCGCGGCCTTGTCGTGCCAGCACTGCCGCCACGGCCGGTCGAACAGGCACCAGGCCGCGTTCACCACGCCGACCAGCACGCTCGCCAGCACCCCGTACAGCAGCCAGCGCACCAGCGCGCCACCGAAGCCGGGCGGCGTCTGCTCCTCCACCCGCAGCACCCGCACCCCGCACAGCTTCTTGCCCAGCGTGCGGCCCCAACGCGCCGTCGGCAGCGCTTCGTAGAGCACCCCGAAGCCCAGGAAGACGCCGAGGACCAGAGCGAGGTAGCCGCAGGTCGTGCCGTCCAGCAGCCACACGTCCCGCGTCACACCCGCCTGTTCGACGGCGTCCACCTTGGCCCGCACGTGGTCCACGGCCCTGGGCACCAGCGGGACGGCGACCGCGGCCGCGACACCGCCCTGCACCAGCGAGTCGATCAGCCGCGCGGCGAACCGGCGGCCGAGCCCGGCCGGACGCGCCTGTGCCTGCGCGGCCCGCAGGAACGGATCGTCCGCCGGCGGCCGCCACGGCGTGAGGGGAACCTGCTCGTCCACCGGGGCGGACGGGCCGGACGGGCCGGACAGCGCCGAGGCGCCCGAGGGCGTCCCGGACGGTCTGGGCTGAGCCAGCTCCTGCACCTGCCGCGCCCAGCCGCCGGGCTGCGGCGTGGCCTTCTGCTGGGACGGCTGCGACGGTTGCGACGGCTGCGGTGACTGCGGCACGGCGGGCGCGGCCGCACGGGCCTCACCCGGTCCGGGCGGCAGCGTGCCGGGGCGCACGGCCCGCAGGGTGAAGGTGTCGTCCCCCCGGGCCGGGCGGGGCTGCGGGGCCGGGCGCGCGGCGTCCGGCTCGCCGTCGCCGGAGCGGGCCCCGGGACGGGACGCGGACGTGGGTTCGGCAGGCGGCTTTGCGCGCGACGGTTCGACGCCGCCCGCCCCCGCCCGCTGCCAGCCGCCGCGCGGGTCGGCTGCCCACCGGGGGTCAGCCGAGGCAGGTCCGGCCGAGGCGGGCTGGGCCGAGGCAGGCTGGGCGTCCGGCGCGGCGCCCCAGTCCACCCTCTGGTCGCGCTCGCCACCGAACCCGGCCTGCCGTTCGGCGTCGGCCTGCCAGGCGGACGCGGGCTCGCGCCCCGGCCCGGACCTCACCGCCGGCGAGGCGGGCGGGGGCTCCTCGTCGAGGAACACCGGCCCCGTCTCCTCACGCGGTGCCCGCCCGGCCTCGCGCTGCTCCGGGACGGCGGCGGGCGCGGGAGCCGCGTCCGCCCCTGCGGGTGCGGGGACGCCCGGCGGGGGCTGCGGGCTCGGCTCCCCGCCGTGCGGTTCTGGGCGGCTGGTGCCCGGTACCCACGCGGAGCCGTCCCAGTAGCGGATGTACCCCGGGATCGACGGATCGGGGTAGTAGCCCGCGGGGGTGCTGCCGTTGGCGGATGCCGAGGGAGGCGCGCTCATGTGTCCGGTCCCGTATCTGCTTGGCCGAAGTGGGGTGTACTGCTCCCGTACCGCGGCAGTACAGCTACCACATCTACCAGAGTCCGGTGACCGGCCGCCCGGGCGTCGCCGCCTCCTCTCACTTCGCGCACAAAAAGTCGCGTAATGAACCGCCCACTCGCCGCTCTCCCCTGGTGCGGCCCCTTCCGGGGGCCACACCGACCGCGCCACCGGAGGGGACATGCAGACGACCATCGAACGCGAACTCGAACTGACGCTGGTGCTGCCACCGGACCGCCGCGTCCCGGTGCCGTCCAAGCTGAGCTACCGCACCGACGACCCCTTCGCCGTCCACGTGGACTTCCACCTCGGCTCACCCCGCCTCGTGCACTGGACGTTCGCCCGGGAGCTGCTGGTGGAGGGGGTGTTCCGGCCGAGCGGGGACGCGGACGTGCGGGTGTGGCCCGCCGCCCCGCGCGGGACGCGGGCCGGGCGCCGCACGGTGGTGTGCGTGGCGCTCAGCTCGCCGGAGGGCGAGGCGCTGCTGGAGGCCCCGGCCGGTCCGCTGGGCGCCTGGCTGGAGCGGACCCTGCGCCTGGTACCGCCCGGCGAGGAGTGCGCCGAGGCGGGGTTCGACGAGGCGCTGGGCGCGCTGCTGGGCGGCGGCCCGGGTGCGTGAACGACGGGACCGGGGCGTGCGTCACCGGCCGGGCGTGCGGCGCGGCCCGCGCCGGGGTCAGAACAGCTTGCCGGGGTTGAGGAGGTTCAGCGGGTCGAACAGCTGCTTGACGCCGCGCTGGAGTTCCAGCCCGACCGGCCCCAGCTCCCTGGCCAGCCACTCCTTCTTCAGCAGGCCCACGCCGTGCTCGCCGGTGATGGTGCCGCCCAGCTCCAGGCCGAGCGCCATGATCTCCTCGAACGACGCCCGGGCGCGGGCGGACTCGTCCGGATCGGCGGCGTCGAAGCACACCGTGGGGTGGGTGTTGCCGTCGCCCGCGTGGGCACAGACGCCGATGGTCAGGCCGTTGCGCTCGGCGATCGCGGCGACCCCGGTCAGCATCTCGGCCAGGCGGCTGCGCGGCACGCACACGTCGTCGATCATCGTCGTGCCCTTGACCTTCTCCAGCGCGACGAGCGCCGAACGCCGGGCCTGGAGCAACAGGCCGGACTCCACGGCGTCTTCGGCGGGCACCACCTGCGTCGCGCCCGCGGCGGTGCACAGTTCAGCGACGGCGGCGAGGTCCTTGGCCGGGTCCGGCGCGTCGAACGCGGCCAGCAGCAGCGCTTCGGTGGTCTCCGGCAGGCCCATCTTCGTCAGGTCGTTGACGGCGCGGAGGGTGGTGCGGTCCATCAGCTCCAGCAGGGCGGGGGTGTGGCCGGGGCGGACGCCGTCGCCGCCCATGATGCGGCACACCGCCGCGCAGGCGGCCTCGGCGGAGGGGAACTCGGCGGCGAGTGCGAGCTGCTGTGGCGGCTGGGGGCGCAGGGCGAGCGTCGCTCGCACGACGACGCCGAGCGTGCCCTCGGAGCCGACGAACAGCCGGGTGAGGTCGTACCCGGCGACGCCCTTGGCGGTACGCCGTCCCGTGGACAGCAGTCGGCCATCGGCCAGCACGACGTCGAGCCCGAGCACGTACTCGGCGGTGACGCCGTACTTGACGCAGCACAGCCCGCCGGACGCGGTGCCGATGTTGCCGCCGATCGTGCACTCCTCCCAGCTGGAGGGGTCCGGCGGGTAGCACAGGCCCTGCTCGGCGACCGCCCGGGACAGCGCGGCGTTGACGACGCCGGGCTCCACGACGGCGATCCGGTCGACGGGGTTGATCTCCAGGATGCGGTCGAGCTTGGTCAGCGCCAGCACGAGGCAGCCGTCGATGGCGTTGGCGGCCCCGGACAGCCCGGTGCGCGCGCCCTGCGGAACGACCGGCGTCCGGGTCCGCGTGGCCGTGCGCAGCACGTGCTGGACCTGCTCGACGGTGCGGGGCAGGACGACGGCGGCGGGGCGCCCGGCGGGGCAGAAACCCGCTTGGTCGCTGACGTACGCGGCGGTGACGTCGGGGTCGGTGAGCACGGCGTCCCCCGGCAACCCCTCCCGCAACCGCTGGATCAGTGTCCGTTCATCGCCCATGCGGCCAGCCTGACACAGCGTCCGGTGACCGGAAACCGCGTGCCGCCCCCGCCGCGCGGGTGGTGCGTTCTTCCCCTCCCCACCAGTGGGGAAGAACGCACCACCCGCTGCGGGCTGACCGTATGGCTCCCGCATGGCGCACGGCGGCGTGCGGGAGCGGGGCGGCCAGTGTGGTGGCGGCGTGCCGGGCGCCGCGCGCGGGGTCACCGCCGTCCCCGCCCTCGGCGGTGCCGGGCGCGGCGCGTGGGGCGCGGTCAGCGCGCGCTCACAGGTTGCCGCGGCGGTCCTGTTCGCGCTCGATCGCTTCGAACAGCGCCTTGAAGTTGCCTTTGCCGAAGCCCATGGAGCCGTGGCGCTCGATCATCTCGAAGAAGACGGTCGGCCGGTCCTGGACCGGCTTGGTGAAGATCTGCAGCAGGTAGCCGTCCTCGTCGCGGTCGGCGAGGATCTTCAGCTCGCGCAGTTCGTCCAGCGGCACGCGGGTGTCGCCGACCCACTCCCCGAGCGTGTCGTAGTAGGCGTCGGGAACGTTCAGGAACTCCACACCCGCCGCGCGCATCGCCCGCACGGTGGAGACGATGTCGTTCGTGGCAAGCGCGATGTGCTGGACGCCGGGGCCGCCGTAGAACTCCAGGTACTCGTCGATCTGCGACTTCTTCTTCGCCACCGCGGGCTCGTTGATGGGGAACTTCACCTTCTTGGTGCCGTCCGCGACGACCTTGGACATCAGCGCCGAGTACTCAGTGGCGATGTCGTCGCCGACGAACTCCTTCATGTTGGTGAAGCCCATGACCTTGTTATAGAAGGTCACCCACTCGTTCATCTTGCCCAGCTCGACGTTGCCGACGCAGTGGTCCACCGCCTGGAAGGTGCGCTGGGCGGGGGGCGTGACGATGGGCTCGGCGGCGGTAAACCCGGGGAGGTAGGGGCCGTCGTAGCCGGAGCGGTCCACCAGGGTGTGCCGGGTCTGGCCGTAGGTGGCGATGGCGGCGAGGACCACCGTGCCGTGCTCGTCCTTCAGCTCGTACGGCTCGGCGACGCCGGTGGCCCCGTGCTCCACCGCGTAGGCGTAGGCGGCGCGGGCGTCGGGCACCTCGATGGCCAGGTCCACGACGCCGTCCCCGTGCTCGGCCACGTGGTCCGCGAGGAAGCGCCCGTGCTCGGTGGACGGCTTGATGACCGAGGTCAGCACGAAGCGGGCCGCGCCGGACTCCAGCACGTAACTGGCCGTCTCCCGACTGCCGTTCTCCGGTCCGGAGTAGGCGACCAGGCGCATGCCGAAGGCCGTGGAGTAGTAGTGGGCCGCCTGCTTGGCGTTACCGACGGCGAACACGACCGCGTCCATCCCCTTGACCGGGAAGGGGTCGTCCTGCCGCGAAGCCGGGGTGTGGTTCTGCAGGGTCTCAGTCATGGCCGCAGCGTCTCCCCGTTCCGCAGGATGCGCAATAGTTCCCCCTACTGCTGTACAAATTGCGCACATGACTGGCGACTCAGGCGGACGATCTGTGCACAATGACCACGACCGCGAGCTGAGGGCATACGAGAGGCCGGACGTGGGCATCGACGCACTGGATGGCAGACTGCTGCGGCTCCTGACCGAGGAACCGCGCATCGGCGTGCTGGAGGCATCCCGCCGGCTGGGCGTGGCCCGGGGCACGGCACAGGCGCGGCTGGACCGGCTCCTCAGCTCGGGAGTTATCCGGGGCTTCGGCCCGGAGGTGGACCCGGCCGCCCTGGGCTACCCGGTCAGCGCGTTCGCCACGCTGGAGATCAAGCAGGGCCAGGGCTCGGACGTACGCGCCCACCTGGCTACCGTCCCCGAGGTACTGGAGTTGCACACCATCACCGGCCACGGAGACATGCTGTGCCGCCTGGTCGCCCGCTCCAACGCCGACCTGCAACGGGTCATTGACCGCGTCGTGGGCTTCACCGGCATCGTCCGCGCCTCCACCGCCATCGTCATGGAGAACCCGGTACCCCTGCGCACCATTCCCCTGGTCCGCCAGGCAGCGGGCCTCGCGGAGGGGACAGACCAGGGGTAGAGAGCCGCTGCCCCGGAGGTCAGAGGCCGGAAGCCCTGCCGCGAACGGCGTCAGCGGCACCCCGGCAGGCGCACTGGCGCTCTCTCCATCCAACGCTGAGCACGGGGCACTCTCTGAGCGCCCACTCATCACAGCGGGACCGCTCCACGGAAGCGGCCCGTAGCAGGCGACTCAACCGTGCCAGTGCACCGCGAGACGTATTCGTTACCGAATACAGTGCAACCATCTGCATGAGTGACGCACGTCATGTCCGAAATGAGACGTTGCGCATCTTTTACTTAGTTCGTGAACTGGACGCCGCCACCGGGCACCGGTTTAGATAAGAGGGCCGAAATTGCAGAGGAACAAGAAATATATTTACTTTCTGCAATGAAGTGTGCGCAACGGGGATGCGTTCACCCGTGATCGGCCATCACGCGTGGTACCCAAAATCCATTGGCGGGCTCTACGGCGAAGATGGGCCGATGTCTGAAAAAATTCAAGCCATCGAGTTCGACGTGACGCTGAGACCATGAGAAGCGAGAGAGAAACGGGGTTGTTGCTCGCTAGCTAATCTGGCCGGTCCTGCGGTTCTCGCCTCAGCGTGCACGGCCTCGGTAGATTTCGATAAACTACCGGCGTGTACCGTCACGACCAGACGGCAGTGATGTTGTGCTCGATTCCGACGGCACATTCTCCGCCTCCACGTACTGACAGAGCTATCCCCCCACCCCGCAAACCTCGGCGATAACTTTGGGAGGCGCCGAAAGCTGGGGAACAGGCTTTCCCGACCTGATTGGCCGAGGGCAGTGGAGAATTTGACGCTCAGCCTTACCCGAGCAGTTAGCGGACGGCATTTATCCAGCACGACACGGGCGAACCGATGGACTTGAAACTTCACAAGACGGACCCTCGTAGGGTAAGGAAGTGTGTTGCTTAACATGAAAATAAGCGCCCGGCGTTCTCACCGCACTCTGACCGTCGGTGCCCTGGCGGCGGTCGGCCTGGTCACTGCGGCACCCACCGCTCAGGCGGTATCCGGTGAGCCTGCGGCCGCAAAAGACTACTCCTTCGCAGCCCGGCTCGTCATAGGCGAAGGCAACGCAATGCGAGGCTGCTCCGCCGTGCTCGTGCACCAGCAATGGTTGCTGACTGCCACGAGTTGTTTCGGAACGACCCCGGGTGCCGAGGTCAAGCCGGGCAAGCCCGCGCTGAAGTCCAGTGCGACGCTGGGCAACCAGCGCATTGACCTCGTCGAGGTGGTCCCGCGCGACGACCGCGACGTGGCCATGGTCCGGCTCGCCGAGCCCGTCAAGGCGATCGAGCCAGTGAAGCTGGCTGCCGACGCCCCCACCAAGGGTGAGACCTTCGTCGGCGCCGGCTTCGGGCGAACCCGCACCGAGTGGGTTCCGAACCAGCTGCACGCCGGTGAGTTCCGCGTGGATTCCGCGACCGACACCACCGTGGCGCTGACCGGCCAGGAAGGAATCTCTGTTTGTCAGGGAGACACTGGTGGCCCGGCTCTTCGCCGCACGGGTGCGGGGGTGGAGCTGACCGCTATCCACAGTCGATCGTGGCAGGGCGGGTGCTTCGGCGAGACGGAGACCCGGACCGGCGCGGTGGATGCCAGGGTGGATGGCCTGGCCTCCTGGGTGGAAGAGGTCCGCAACCGCGACCGGAGTTATGCGGCCGACGCCGATGGTGACGGGAGGGACGATCTCGTCGTCCTCCGCTCGAACGGCGATGTTGTCGTCCACCGCAACCAAGGTAATACCTTTGATCAGGGTAAACGCTGGTCCTCCGGCTGGGGACGCTTCGTAGACGGCTCCGACCTGGGACGCCTGTACTTCGCCGACGTGAACGGCGACCACAAAGCCGACCTCATCGTCCACACCACCGACGGAAAAATCGCCGTACGCACCAACCGCGGCACCTACTGGGACCAAGGCAAGCACTGGTCCGCCGGCTGGGGACGCTTCGTAAACGGCTCCGACCTGGG
>NZ_JAEVFI010000016.1:138418-188558 GCF_019303495.1 Streptomyces sp. JJ66
CTACTGGGACCAAGGCAAGCACTGGTCCGCCGGCTGGGGACGCTTCGTAAACGGCTCCGACCTGGGCACCCTCAAGTTCGGCGATGCCACCGACGACAACAAGGCCGACCTGTTCGTTCACACCACGGACGGCAGAGTCGCCGTGCGCACCAACCGCGGAAACTACTGGGACAGCGGCAAGGTCATGATCACTCTCTGAAACTGCAGACCTGAGGGCGTCGAATGATCGACTGCTCCTCTGGAGTGCTAGAGCAGGACGCCTCTTCCTCCCCGCCCACCGATGGGACGCGGGAGGTCGGGGCGTCCTGCTCCGGCCATATCGACAGACTGACTGAGGCAGGATCTCTGAGAAGCGTTCTTTTATCTGTTTTGCCAGATTTTCTGGGTATATCGAGGGACCCCCGGGCCGGGATTTGGATGACTTCCAGGTACTACAGCCGGAGATCTTGAGGGCCGGTGATCGGCGGGATTGGCTGGTGGTGGGCCTAGTTCGGAGGCGGTCCGGTAGCGGGTCTCCGCGGCGTCGGTAGTGGCTGACCATGGCGCGGGTCTGGTGGAGGCGGCGCCATAACTCGCAGGTCAGGACGGTCTCGACGGGATGGTGGGGGTTGAGGTGGGTGGCGGCCAGGCAGTGCCGGATGGTATGGACCGAAGGCCGCAAGAGCGGGCCGGGGATCAGCCAGCGGCCTCGCTCTCGTCGGTGCCCGGCGCTTTTCCCTGATCGGGCGCCTGCTCCCGGCCGGAATCCAGCTGGGATTCGAGGGTCTGGCCGGGTTCGGGGATGGCGGCGCGCTGGACGCTGAGGAACGCGGTGGACAGCATGCAGGCGGTGACGTGACGCTGACAGGGGCCCACTTGCGGACCTGGTACTGGGCCAGGTGACAAGCTGCTTGTTGATCTCGTTGTCCTCCTCGATCTGCCAGCGGCCGCCCGCCCGGGCAATGACATCCGAGACCGTGCTGCCGACGGGGGCGTGGACGAGGAAGCAGGCGATCTCGCGGTGGAGCCGGCCGTCCTTGCCGCCCCGGTTGGGGTGCACAGACCGCCGCAGTACCAGCCAGTGCGTGAAGCCGTCGGCCGGGTCCTCGTCCTTCACGGTCACGGCGAAGGCCGTCCAGTCGTAGAGACGCTCGCCCTTGGCGCCGCCGCAGGAGCGGCGATCCCACTTGGTCGCGGACTTTCGCATAGTGGAGCAGGTCATCGGCGCGCTTCACGGCGGGCTGGCGCGGCTTGCCCGGCGAGCCGTCGATCGGCAGGCCAACGGGGACGCCGAACACGTACGGCACCTTCCGCCCGTCGCACCAGACCCGCAGCTGCGGATCCCGGCCGTAGCCAGCGTCAGCCAGCACCCAGGAGAACGGCATGCGAGCGGCCTGGGCCTGCTCGAGCATGGCGATGGCCAACTCGGGCTTGGTGGCAAACGTGACATCGTCTGGAACTCCGCGCCTCACGGCACCGCTCGCGCTCGGCCGTCCACTCCTCGGGCAAGTACAACCGCCGGTCGATGAAGGCGTGCCCGGCCTGAGTGGCGTAGGTGAGCATCACCATGGTCGGTCTGGCAGTTGCGCACATCTCCGGTCAGACCGCAGTGCTGGAAGGCCACGCCGACCGACTTGGTGCCCTTCTTCTGGGCCTGGGTGTCGTCGATGACCAGCGCCGCGTCCGGGCCCCGCCCAGGTGCGTCACGGCGTAATCGCGGACCGCGTCACGCAGCTGGTCCGCCTCCCAGACCGAGCCGCTGAGCAGCCACTGCATCCGGTCGGCGGTCACATGCCCGGCCCGTTCCGACAGCGTCCAGCCCAGGCTCCGTCACAAGATCTCCGGCTGTAGTACCAGCCAGGCCGGCTGGACGGCTTCATCTCCAAGACCGGCCTCATCTCGCGTCACCATGACGTCACCCCGAAACGAAAACCTCAGTTAAATACCTACGACTCAATCGACTTCTGGTGAAATTCGCGGAGCTGCGCCACTTTGAGATCGAAGTGCCTTTCGCCCCTGTCGTGCGGCAGGGGGAGTTTTCGGGTTTTTCCGTTGCGCAGCAGGAATGATACTCGGCGAAGGTCGTAGAAGTGGGCATTCTCCGTAATGACTTGGATTTCCGCAACTTCGCTCCAGGGTATATATGTCCGCCTTAGTGGTGTTTGAATGTGAACACCGTGCGCGTAGACATGCAGCCGATTAAAGATCAGGTAAGAAGGGATGATAATGAGCAAGCTTCCGAAAATGAGCCCGGATAGGACCCAATTGTCTGTCAGCGTCCCTGCGGACTCCCACTGCACAGCGGTCACCGCGAGTACCGCCACCCCTGTGGCGACGGGGGCCCACCACTGATCTTTCCCTGGCGGCACGAAAGTTAGCTCTGGTTTATCGTTCATGAGAGGATCTTTCATGAGTCGGGTTTTATAAGCGCGCTTTCGGCATCATGGTTGGAGCGTACCCGGCAACTACTATGATGGCGTATACGCGATTTCTGAAGCTTTACCCCTGCCGCTCGAGCAATGCCGAGCGACAGGGGAAAATGTGCATGTTGGAATAGTGGCGTAGCGACCTTAGTTAGCTTTCATAAAGCTGAAGTGACTTATTGACCTAGGTGAGTCGCATCCAATTCATGTTGACTTGATTACATCAGGGCAATTGCGTCCACTTCGAGACTACAGCTACTTTATCGCCACTATCGGCAACGCTCAATTGAAGAGCGAGGGCCGTCGATTACGTGAAAGCCCCCTTGGTTAGTCGAAAATGCTGATGATCGGGGATACGAGATCATGGGCGGCATCTGAGAGCTGCCGCGTAATGTCGCTGTTAAGGAGACCTCGTGCAGACCTTCCCAGGCCGAAGGCAGCTAGCCCTAGTGCATTGCTTAGTACGGAGTCCGCGAACTCCTTACTGTTTATTCCGTACTCGATACCTGTGGCTACAAGGCTGATCGCGCCCGCCAGGAGAGACAAGCCGCCCAATCCAGCTGCTACGCCAGCAAAGATCGGCGCTGCAGGGGCTGTGACAACAAAGCACAGGCTGAGAGCAGCAAGGCCTCCAGAGATACCTGCGGCGAATCCAAGTTTGATGCTGACACCGTTGGAGAAGTCCGCCCACCAGGCAGCATCCTCGTACCAATCCTCGTCCTCCTTATCCCCCTTGCTGCCATTATCATTGACCTGATCGTGAGTGGGATTGTCGGATGGGTTGCGGTTGTTCTCCCGCGCTTCTACCGAATCCAGGTATGCTTGTCGGGCAGCTTCGGCTGCCTTCTGCCTCCGCAGGTCAGCTACTATCTGCCGGGCTTCGCTTGCAGCTGTTGCCGCTTCCTTCGCGTCTTGGCCGGCTGCGAGCGCGGACTGACGGGCGTCCTTCGCTGCCGCCTGAGCACTGTAGGAGGACGCCAATGCCGCGTGAGCAGCATCGGTGGCCTTGTTCGCAGAGTAGTAAGCAGCACGGGCTGCGCTACGCGCCGTCGCTGCTGCGCTTTTGGCTTGGTTCGCCGATCCCTGTGCTGCGGCGGCGGAGGCATCGGCCGCATTTGCATTCGCCCGAGCCTCCTCAGCGTGGCCGGAGGCCCGTTCTGCCGAAGCCTGCGCCTTGTCTGCCCAGTCGGCTGCCTCACCAGCTTCTTCGCGGGCTTCGGCTGCGGCCTTCGACGCCAGTTCCGCATCTTCCTGTGCCTTGGCGGCGATCTTCGCTGCAGCGGCGATCGATCCGCGGATCGCCGCGATATGCGTGGCGGAGTCGTGGTCAAGCTGGGCGGTCTTGTGCTGGACGACGTCGATGAACTGGCGATGCATCCATGTCGGCCCTTCCAGGGCAACCGAGGCGGCAGCCTTGGTGTAAGCACCGCCGTTGGCGCGGAGCGTTGCGATGGCAACACTGTCGTCTTCGTGCACCGCTTTGGGGTAGGTCTTGTCGAAAAATTCCTTGAGCGCATGAGGGGTGTTCACATCCAGCGCATCGGTCGCTGCGGCATGGACGGCGCTGCCGGGGTCGTTGTCGAGTATATGACCGATCTGGACGCGATAGTCGTCAGCGCCGGCTTCGGCGATCCCGTCGGTGAGGAATTGACGGATCGCGTTCGCGTTATCGCTCTCCAGCGCCAGCTGCGCGGCCTTTGCTACTGCAGGAACAGAGACTTGGGCCATATAAAGGGCGGTCTCGCGGTCGTCTTGCCCCTGGGCAATGGATCGATCGGTGTCGATCCAGGCATGCACGTCGGCGTCTGAGCCGGACAGCGCGTACTGAGCCGCGCACTTCGTCCAGCCGCCCTTGGCCTCGAGCAGGCCCACGGCTGCCTTGCGACCCAATGTGGCGGCCAGCGACAAATCTCCCGCTGCGAGCGCCTGCTCAGCTCGGGAGATGATGCCTTGGAGAGCAGCCTCGGTTTGCTCGGCCTGGAGGAGCTTGTCAGCAAGCTGAGCCAGTTGGTCGGCTTCAATCTCGGCCAGTTGCTTTGCCTCTTCCATCCCCTGAAGCTTGTCTTCCTCCAGAAGCGTCGTCTCCGCGTCTCGTGCTGCCTGCTCCACAGTGATGGCTTCTTCGACGGCCTTGGTGGCGTTGTCGGCCGCCTCGATGGCTGCAGCGGCGCGAGCCGTGGACGTGTTGGCATAGTCGATTGCCTTACCTGCATTGACAACTGCTTCATCGGCAGCGTCTGCCGCATTCTCCGCATGCCCAGCGGCGGAATTGGCCGCATCACGCGCGACGCGTGCTGCGGCCGCGGCCTTGTTGGCCAACCTCTGCGCGTTGACGGCAGCGCTGCTGGCCCGGTTCGCAGCGGTGGAGGCAATGCTGGCCTGGCGCCGGGCTTCTGCGGCCTCCTGCTGAGCGACGCCGGCAGCTGCCGCGGCGTCGGCGGAGGCGGAGGCGGCAACTGCCGCATTCTGAGCAGCGGAAGCGGCTTCAGAACCAGCAGTGACGGCTGCTTCTGCGGCGGCGGCGGCTTTGCCAGCAGCGGCCGCGATCGTACGAGCCTTACCCGCCGCGTCACGGGCCGCACGGGCGGCGTCTTTCGCCGCCTTAGTGTGAGCGGCGTCCTTGGAGGCGGCAATGGCGGCGTTATAGGCCCGGGCGGCGGCGCGTCCGGCGGTCGCGGCTGCCTGGGAAGCCGCAGTTGCAGCCCAGGCAGCACGCCGTGATGCGGTGACAGCCGTGTGCGAGGCTCTGATGGCGTTTCGCGCGGCGTCCGCCGCGCCCTTGGCAGCACTGGCCGCCTTGCGGGCCGCAGCACCGGACTTCTTCACGTCCTCCTGGGCGGCCTCCGCTTCAGCCGCTGCTTTCTCGGCGGCCTCTTTCGCCTTTTCGGCGGCAACCTTGGCCCGCTCAGAAGCTTCGACAGCGAGGTCAGTCTCGGCTTTGGCCCGCTGGCCTTCCCGTTCGACCACAGCGACAAGTTCTTCGATAGTGCCTGACTCTTGGTCACGGGCACGGGCTATGTGCTGACCGGTCTCAAGGAACCAACGGACGTCTTCTGTCGTGCCGTCGAGGGCGCGGCTGGCGTACTTTCGCACCTCAGGGCCCGCGCTTACCAGCATGACAGATACCTCGACCTGCATGTCCTCTGCGCGAGCGCTGTACTGACCGCTGGTTAGAAAGTCCGACAGGACCTGCATCGTCCCAGATTCCAGGGCCGCGGAACCTTCTCGCTGGACTGCCTTACCACCGGTGGACATGATGACGGCCGTGGCCACACTCAAATCTTCTGTGATCGCTGGCTTGAAGCCTTCGGAGAGGAAGTTCGCGATGGCACTGTCGCCTCCTTCAAGCGCAGCGACAGCCTCCCGGCGCATTCCCTTGCCGGCACGTGCAAGATAAGTGGCAATGGCAACGTTGTTGTCCTCAGCGATCACCTTCGGCAGCTCATCAGCAAGAAAAGTGGTGATGTCGGCGCCAGTGCCACTAAGGGCGAATGCTGCGGCGGCCTTGGTGGCTCTACCGCCCGTCAGCCATGCCTTGACTACCTTCGCGCGCTCGGTATCCGGAAATGCAAGGGAGTTGGGCGCTTCACTTTTCGCGGCTTGAGCCACGCGCGGGAAAGCTATGGGTGAGGCTGCTGCAGCAGTAGTAACTGCCAGCATGCTGAGGAAACGGCGCCGACTCAAAAAAGTCGTCTGAATGGTCACTGAGTGTTCTCCTCGAATCCGCCCAAGAGGGCATGCCGGAGTGGTAGGCATCTAACGACTTTCCCTGAAGGCAGGTCGCAGTGCATCGAGCTGCCTTAGGAGTTACCTGATGCATCTTCAGGCCACAAGGATAATGACACATGCGAGCCTTCAAGGGAAAGAGCGAGACGGTTGCGCGGTGATACCATTTCGTAATGGGGTCGTGACTGCCTCGTAATTTGCAGCCGAACCTGAGCTCCGCCTGGCGTGACGCACGCCACAAGAGTGCGCTTTTGTTTTGCGCGGGGTGGCAAAAATGCATATGCTGATCCGGCAGGGATGCCAACTGCGCACATCTGCACAAGTGTTGACCGCTTCCTCAAAGGGGATTGAAGGCCATGCAGGCCCTGCATCCATCAGCAGCATGTCCTTGCGTGTCGCCTCCTCGCATGGAGAAGCGACCTGTATCTCTCATCTAACGGAGACGAGAAACCTCATGAGGTTGCTTTCTCGAGCGCTGGTCCCTGGCTTGGCCGCCGGCGCTGTCACCCTCCTGGTACTCAATGTCGGCGCGTCGCCGACACCAAGGAGTGTATCTGCATCAATTCCAGTTGCCGACAGTTCTCCGGGCTATGCGGTGGAGGACTTCGTGTACCCCCAGGCCGATAAAATACTCCAGGATCGGGGTATTATCCTCAAGCGGGGAGATGGGCACATCGTTCTCGCCGAGTGTGGGAGCCAGGAGGGGCTCTTGAGGGTGAGGGCACGTGACCTGGAAGATACCTGCTTCCGCGTAACGGGAAACAAGGGTTATCTCAGTTTGGAGATTCCGTCGGTTCACCTCATTAAGGGAAACGACTACCAGACCACGGTCAACATGACGGTCGATGAGGAAGAAAAGACCTACGACATCATCGAGAACGACTGGACCGCAGTTGGCGAGCCCACTGATCCGGACAGGCGTGAACACATGCTCGTAGAGATCGTCACTTCTCTTTAGTGAGGTTTTCTCAGTGAAGGTCATTTCCAGTGCCCGTTGAGGACAAGGGCGGCGCGTGCGATGTCACCGATCCGGCTGGGGCAAGCGTGACGTACTTCAGTGTCTTCCAGCGCACCTTGAGCTCGGCGGCGGCCCGCTCGCCCAGGGACCGGACGCCGCACTGAAGCGCGTTGTAGGTGCGGTTGTCGGCGTGTAGATGGTCTGCGCTGTGCCCGGCGGGCTTCTTGACGGGGGTGTGGATGCCGATGCCGGCGCCTTCGTAACCGGAGTCGGCGAGGGTGCGCAGGCCCTGGCGGGCCGCCGGGTAGAGCGCGGGAAGGCCGTGGGCGCGGGCGGCGGTCAGGTCGTGGGTGGAGCCGGGCTCGGTGTCGGATGTCCACAGCGGGGTGCCGTCCGGGGCGCCGAGGAACTGCACGTTTGCGCCGAAGCGCTTGTGCTTGCCGGAGTACCAGGCGTCGATCTCCTTGCCCTTCACACTCAGCGCGGTCCCGGCGAGTCGGTCCGTGGCGATCAGGGTGCCGTCCAGGATCACGTGGCTCATCCCCTCATGGCGGTAGCGTTCCAGCACCTCGTGCAGGTTGGGAGCCTGTGCGGCCAGGACGTCGGTGCCTTCGCGCGGGTAGCGGTAGCCGGTGGCCTGGGAGATACCGGCATCCCGGGCCAGGCAGTGCACGCAGCCGCGTGTGCGGAACCAGCGCAGCACCAGCACCACCTGGCGGAAGGTGCCCAGCGCCCGCGAGCCCTTGGGGGTGCCGATCCGGCGCCGGTGCGCGGCCAGCAGCCGCGACAGGTACTCCACCACGTGGAGCGGGACCTCGAACGTGGCAGCATAGATGACCAACGTGAAGCCTCTGGTTCAGCTGACGATCTTGTGGAGAGAACCGTCCTACCAGGGGCTTTACGTCTGCCTACAACCGGGGTCCGCCTGCCGTTCCATCCCCAACCGCCAGGAACACCCCGCAACGCGAAGATCATTTCGCTGTAGGGTCGGGGGCTGGCGCGGTGGCGGAGTGCTTCCGCTCCGTTTCCAGCCCCCGCCGCTTCGAACCGTGCATGCGGTTCTCCCGCACACGGCTCACCGACGCCGTTCACCGGAGGCATTCGGTCTCTCCCGCCAGGGCTTGCCAGCCCTGGGTGCCACGACGGTTCCGTACGGGCTGATCAGGCCGAGCCGATTCGGAGACGAGACCGTCAGCACCCACCACCCGAAGTTCCGGCTACGCCGGTGCTTCTTGCTGATGAAGTGCGCGACTCGCTCCTCCGCGTATCGTCCGATCTTGCTGAAGCGACGGGCAGAATGGCCATACCTGAAGTACGCCATCCAGCCGCGGAGGAACAGATTCAGATCCTCCACGATCGCTTCGGGATGCAGCGGTAGCCAGCGCCGGGCGGTGATCTCCCGGATCCGGTCCCTGGCGTGCTGCATCGCCCGGTTCGAGGGCCAGCGGGCAAGGAACTCGACGCGTCGGCGTCCGTGCAGCCCCCGGGAACGTACCTGGCGATGGTGGAATCCGAGGAAGTCAAAGCCTTCCCCGCCCACCCCCAGGTGCACGATCCGGGTCTTGGCCGCCTTCGGCTTCAGCCCCAGTTCCCCCAGCAGTCCGACCAGTTGGGCCAGTGCCCGCTCAGCCTGACTGCGGGAGAAGCACATCACGACCAGGTCATCGGCATAGCGGACCAGGGTCCCGTCGTGCTCGTCCCACGCCCGGTCCAACCGGTGCAGATAGACGTTGCACATCAGCGGTGAGATCACACCGCCCTGCGGAGTCCCGGTCACCGGCCGTCGCACCTGCCCGTCCTCCATCACCCCGGCGCGCACGATCTGCCGCAGGAGCTTGAGAACAGACTGGTCGCAGACGCGTTCTTCGACCGCCGACATCAACTTCTCGTGCGGGATCGCCGAGAAGCACTCGGCGATGTCCGTCTCCACCACCCACCGCCTGCCCCGATGGTGCTCATCGATGAGCACCTGCAAGGCGTCATGCGCCGAACGTTTCGGGCGGAACCCGAAGCTGCACGCCAGCATGTCGGCCTCGAAGACCGGCTCGAGCACGATCTTCATCGCGGCCTGCACGTGCGGTCACGAACCGTCGGGATGGACAGCGGCCTTCGCTCGTCCTTCACCCCCGGCTTGGGGATGAACACCCGGCGGGCAGGAGAGGGCCGATACTGCCCCCGCCTCAACTCGTCGGCCAGCTCGCCGAGGAGACGGTCGATGCCGTATTCCTCGATGCCGGCCAGGGTGGTGCGGTCGATGCCCGGTGCGCCGTTGTTGGCACGCACCATGGCCCACGCACGCCGGAGAACATCCCTGCGGTGGATCTTGTCTCCCAGCGCGTGGAACCGCCGTCCGGGATCGGCCTTGGCCGACCGGTAAAGCGCATGCTGCAAGGCACGGACCGTATCCGAGGGAGAACATCCCCCGACGGCGGGACTAGCCACGTGGGCACTCACCGAGCCCCTCCTTCACTTCATGACGCACCGACGAAGCAGTGGCCCTTCCCTCGCCGGGAGTTGTGTTGTCTCCCGGCTGCAAGCGGTACTACGGCCACCTCCGACGCCCACCCGGCCCGCGCCCACTTCCCGGGATTACCGGTTATAGGACACGCCGCTTCCGATGACGCCTGTCCGCAGGTCATCGGGCCAGGGAGGGCCTCCCCAGTTCCCGTCGCCACCTTCGATACGTTCCGCGCCCCATACGCCGGGGAGTCCTTCACGGCTGCCCGTCCAGGATCTTCACCGCTTCCATGGCCTTCGCCCCGATTTCGAGAGGCTCGGCACTCCCTCGTTCCACCCCGAAGAGTGGCTGAGTAACGACGCCGCAGGCTTCGCGTGATGCTACGGACCGTATCGTCGCTCCCCCTGTCACAGGGCCATTGACGCTGGGCTTCGACGCCGGACGTTTCCCTCCGACGCCGCCAGCCTGCTACCGGGCCTCCTGGCAGCTACCCGGACCGGACTTCCACCGGCAGGCGACGACAAGCTTCCGAACAGCAAGAACACCGCTACCTCACGGTGTCACCTCCTGTCCTGCTGGGCGCACGAGAAAGCCTCACTGCGATGAAGTCACGCACCGCATTGACACCTACCCTCGGCGCCGCGACCGTGGCTGGCGCCTTGGCGTGGACCCTGGTGGCCCAGGTGCAGCCCTTTGCCGCTGCCGCCGAACCCGTATCCGAGACGGAGCCCGGGTATGCCGTTGAGGATTTCAACTACCCGAGGGTCTCGGAGATCTAGCTAGGCCGAGCAGCTTCAAGGTCACCGGTGAGGAGGGCTTCCTGACCCTGGAACTCGAATCAGTGTTCGGCGTGCGGACCAACGACTACGAGAACACCAACCTCCAGATGACCGCTGAGGGGGACCGCGTCGAGTACGACCTCCCCGCGGACAGCTGGGAGGGTATCGGTGAGTCTGTGGACGGCCGGGAACACGTCCTGATCGAGATCAGAGTCAAAAAGTAACCTCTTCCCCTAGTTGAGTTGGTTCTGCTGCTCCCCAGGCTGGGGAGCAGCAGAACCGCGAAGCGGGCGGAGCCCGTGCGGCGGGGCGGGGGCGGGCGGCTCAGCATCGGGGTACGCCGCCGCCCTCGCGCAGCCCCTCCAGCGCGTCCAGTGCCCCGTCCAGGGTGCGGACCGGGACCAGGCGCAGGCCGTCCGGCAGCTCGGCGCGGGCCTGCGCGCACTCGGCCCGCGGCACCAGGAAGACGCTCGCCCCGTCGCGCGCGGCGGCCTGCGTCTTCAGCGGGACGCCGCCGACCGGCCCGACTGTGCCGTCGGCCTCGATGGTGCCGGTGCCCGCGATGGTGCGTCCCCCGGTGAGGTCCTCGCCCCCGGCCTTCTGGATGATGCCGAGCGCGAAGAGCAGTCCGGCGCTCGGCCCGCCGATCTCGTCCAGCCGCAAGGTGACGTCTACGTCGTCGCCCGCGCTGCCGAGCGTGTCGAAGGCGGCGGCCTCGGCGGCCGTCTGGGACTGGGTCATCGCGTCCTCGTTGTACTCGCGGATCTCCTCCGGCGAGTCGCCGACGGGGTAGACGACGTCGGTGGGCATGACCGCGCGGTCCCCGGCGAACCAGCCGGAGACGACATCGGTGAGGCGGACCGTGGCGTCCGGCGGGGTGGCCGCGATCGTCGTCATCAGCAGCTCGCCCCCGGCCACCGCACCCGCGCCGTCGGCGCCCTCCACCGCGATCACCGGTTCGCCCTCGTGTTCGCCGAGCACGTCGGCGGTGACGCCCGGCTGGGCCAGGGTGTAGGGCAGCGGGGCCAGGGCGGCGGCGGCGATCAGCGCGGCGAACGCCAGAGCGCACGCGGCGAGCACCGGGACCCGGCGGGCGGCGAGAGCAGTGAGCACCCGTGCAGGATAGAACACGGCGCCCGCCCCAGTCCGGCCCGGCCCCGGCGCGCGCCCTGCGGGCAGCCGGTGGCGGTCACCGCAGGGCGTCGGCCACCTCATGGGCGGCGCACACCACGCGGTCGCCGACCTTCTCCGGCACGGACTCGGACAGCATGACGACGCCGACGCTGCCCTCGATCCCGGCCACGCCCAGCAGCGGCGCGGCGGCACCGCTGGCGCCCGCCTCCAGCTCACCGTGGGTGAGGACGTAACCGGCGTCCGCCTCGGGGCCGGGGTGGCGGCCAGCGAGGATGGCGCGGCCCGCCGCACCCCGGTCCAGCCGGTGGCGGAAGCCGGGCCGGTAGGCGACGTGGTAGTCGGTCCAGCTGGGTTCGACCACGGCGACGGCCAGCGCCTCGGGGCCGTCCACGAGGGTGAGGTGCGCGGTGGCGCCGACCTCTTCGGCCAGCGCGCGCAGCGCGGGCAGCGCCGCCTCGCGCACCAGCGGGTGCACCTGGCGGCCCAGGCCCAGGACGCCGAGCCCGACGCGGGCCCGCCCGCCCAGGTCACGGCGGATGAGGGAGTGCTGCTCCAGGGTGGCGAGCAGCCGGTAGATGACCGTGCGGTTCACGCCGAGCTTGTGGGACAGCTCGGTGACGGTCAGTCCGTGGTCGGTATCGGCGAGGAGTTTGAGGACTCTGAGCCCTCTGTCGAGCGTCTGAGAGGTCTCCGCGGTCACGACGCCCCCCTTTCGGGTGAGAGCCGACGGCCGACCACACGTCTGGCGTGTACCGCCGCCCAGGTCCCGTGGACGACGATCGGAGGGAGGCCACCGGCTGCGCTGGCAGGGCCGCACCGGCTGCGCTCCGAGGCGACGCTGCCACGGGGCGTGTGCGTGTCCGAAACTTAGCGACCCGATCCGCTCTCCGGAAGACTCCGTCCAGAATCCGGGCATGCGGGTGCGGAATCTGGCCTCTTCCTTGCGCGGTTTCACACTGCTTGTCCGAAAGGCTTCGGTCCGGGGCGGGTCTCGTTCCGGTTAACGTGCGTCCGGCGGACCGGCGTCCTCAGGCCAGCTCGCGGGTCAGCGCATGCGGGTAGCCCACTCCCGTACCTTGGCGATGCGCTGCTGGAGCTGCCCGGCCGTCGCCTCGGCCGTCGGCGGTCCCCCGCACAGGCGGCGCAGCTCGGTGTGGACGACGCCATGCGGCTTGCCGCTCTGGTGCGCGTAGGCCCCCACCAGCGAGTTGAGCTGCCTGCGCATCTCCAGCATCTCCTTGTGGGTGACCACCGGACGCCGCTCGGCCGGGATCTCCGGCAGGTCGGCCTCCTCGTCCGGCCGCTTGCGGCTGTGCGCGATCTGCTTGGCCTGCCGCTTGTGGAGCAGCAGTTGCACCTGGTCGGGTTCCAGCAGGCCGGGGATGCCGAGGTAGTCCTGCTCCTCCTCGCTGCCCGGGTGGGCCTGCATGCCGAACTCGGCGCCGTCGTACATCACCCGATCGAAGACGGCGTCGGACTCCAGCGCCTCGAAGGGCAGCGCGTCCTGCTCGCCGGTGTCCTCGTCCTGCTGCCGCTCGGCCTCCTTCAGCAGGTCGGCCTCCTCGGCGTAGGGGTCCTCGTCGGCCGCCTTCTTCGGCTTGTCCAGGACGTGGTCGCGCTCGACCTCCATCTCGTGCGCGAAGCCCAGCAGCATCGGGATGGTGGGCAGGAACACCGACGCCGTCTCCCCGCGCCGCCGCGAGCGCACGAAGCGGCCGACGGCCTGGGCGAAGAACAGCGGCGTGGAGATCGTCGTCGCATACACCCCGACGGCCAGCCGTGGCACGTCCACGCCTTCGGAGACCATGCGTACCGCGACCATCCAGCGGTCCTGCGAGCCTTGGAAGTCCTCGATGCGCTGCGAGGCACCGGCGTCGTCGGACAGCACGAGGGTGGCCGCCGTCCCGGTAATCTCGCGGATCAGCTTGGCGTAGGCGCGGGCGGACTCCTGATCGCTGGCGATGACCAGGCCACCGGCGTCCGGGATCGCCTTGCGCACCTCCGTCAGGCGGCGGTCGGCCGCGCCGAGCACGCTGGGCATCCACTCACCGCGCGGGTCCAGCGCGGTGCGCCACGCCTGCGAGACGGCGTCCTTGGTCATCGGCTCCCCGAGCCGGGCGGCGATCTCGTCCCCCGCCTTGGTGCGCCAGCGCATCTGGCCGCTGTAGGACAGGAAGATGACCGGCCGCACGACGCCGTCGCCCAGCGCGTTGCCGTAGCCGTAGGTGTAGTCGGCCACCGAGCGGCGGATACCCGCGTTGTCCTCGGCGTACTCCACGAACGGGATCGGGTTGGTGTCCGAGCGGAACGGCGTCCCGGTCAGCGCCAGGCGGCGGGTGGCGGGCTCGAACGCCTCAAAGCACGCCTCGCCCCAGGACTTGGAGTCGCCCGCGTGGTGAATCTCGTCCAGGATCACCAGCGTCTTGCGCTGCTCGCAGCGGTTGCGGTGCAGCATCGGGCGCACCCCCACACCCGCGTACGTCACCGCGACCCCGTGGTACTCCCGGCCCAGCGGCCCCGCGCTGTACTCCGGGTCCAGCTTGATCCCTATCCGCGCCGCCGCCTCGGCCCACTGCTTCTTCAGGTGCTCGGTGGGCGCGACAACGGTGACCTGCTGCACGACGTGGTGGTGCAGCAGCCAGGAGGCGAGGGTGAGGGCGAACGTCGTCTTGCCCGCGCCCGGGGTGGCCACGGCGAGGAAGTCACGCGGCTGGGCCTCCAGGTAGCGGTCCATGGCGGCCTGCTGCCAGGCGCGCAGCTTGCCGGCCGTGCCCCAGGGAGCGCGGCCGGGAAAGGCCGGGGAGAGGTGGGTGGTGGTAGACACGGTCTCCGGTCGGGTTCGACGCCTGCGGGCAACCGCGCCAGCGTAACGGCTCCGGCCCGCACCCCAGCGCGGAGGGCCGAGTCCGGCGGTATCTCACACCGTGACCCCGCCCCTCAGCTCGACCCGAGGACGGCCGAGGTGGTCCGGGCGCCCGGATCAGTCGTGTCTACCAAGCCTGCGCAGGAGGTCAGGGTGCGCTCGGGCCTGCTGTGCGGCAATACGGAGAATGTCCGCGCACTCGGAGTCTCCCTGGTCGGAGTCCCGCAGACGGTCCAGCAACGGCCGCCAGCGGTCCGCCTGTTCTGCGGCCACAGCACAGACGACCGCAGCACGCTCTTCTTCGGCGAAGGCCCCTGCCTGCGGCACACCCGGTGTCTCGTCGTGCGCGTTCACCCCAGCAGCTTATCGAGGTGAGCAGCGGATCACAGCCACGCTCGTCGGCCCTGCCCCAGATACGCCGTGACCGCCCCCCACCACCGGGCTGGGCTCGCGCGCGGCAGAGTTCACTCCGTCACCACCGCCGCTGGGCGGATGGGGAGGCGGTTCACGGGGCGGCCGGTGGCGGCGCGGACGGCGGCGGCGATGGCGGCGGGGGCGGTGACGAGGGGGACGGCGCTGACGGACTTGGCGCCGAACGGGGCCACCACGTCGCGTTCTTCCACCAGCCGCACGATCCGCAGGTCCGGGGTGTCCAGGGCGGTGGGCAGGGGGTAGCCGGTGAGGTCGGGGCGGCGGACGACGCCCCTGGCGACCCGCAGGTGTTCGGTGAGCGCGGCGCCCAGGCCCTGGGTCAGCCCGGCCTCGATGCGGGCCCGGCACTGGGCGGGGTGCAGGACGCGGCCGACGTCCTGGGCCAGGGCGAGTTCGACGACGCGCACGGAGCCGAGTTCGACATCGACGTCCACCACGGCGCGGACGGCGGCGAAGGCGAGGCCGACGAAGGCGTCGCCCTGGCCGGTGTCGTCCAGCGGCTCGGTGGGGTGGGGGCGGCACTGGGCGGTGGCCCACAGCTCCTTGCCGTCGAGCGCTTCGGCGACGGTGGTGGAGAGCACGCCGTCGTAGGAGGTGATCTTGCCGTCGGCGATGGACAGCAGCTCGGTGGACATGCCGAAGGTGGCGGCGAGCGGCTGGAGCAGCTGGGTGCGGACCATCTTCGCGGCGCGCTCCACCGCGCCCGCCGAGACCCAGGTGTGCCGGCCACGGGCGCCGGGGCCAGCCGGGGGCTGGTCGGTGTCCACAGCGGCGATGTGCACCTCCTCGACGCCGAGGACGTCCTGCACGACCTGCCGGGCGAGGGTGGCGAAACCCTGGCCGGTCTCGACGGCGGCGCACAGCACGGTCGCGACGGGGCCATTGACCTTCACCGTGGCCGTGGACACCTCGTCAGCGCCCTCCGCGCCGAGCAGGTGCACCATGCCCAGCGCGTGGCCGACGCCGCGCCGGACCGCGCCCGGTTCGCCCGCGCCCTCGGGGCCGCCGGGCAGCAGCCACTCCTCCTCCGGGCTGTCCTTGGGCAGCGGCGGCAGCGGCGCCTCCCGTACCGCCGCCAGCAGTTCGCCGACGGGGGCCGGGCAGGTGACAGCCTGCCCGGTGGGCAGCAGGTCACCGGTGGCCATAACGTTGCGGGCACGCAACTCGGCTGGGTCCAGACCGAGTTGCGCCGCGAGCTTGTCCATCTGGCCCTCGTGGGCCGCGCACACCTGGAGCGCGCCCTCGCCCCGCACGTGCGCGGCGGGCGGATTGTTGGTGCGCACCACCCAGCCGTCCACCACGGCGTGCGGGACGACGTACGGTCCGGCGGCGAACGCGACGGCCGCGGCCAGCGCCTCGTGGGAGCCGTCGGCGTAGGCACCGCCGTCCATGAGGATCTGTGCCTCGACCTTGACGAGTTTGCCCTCGGAGTCGGCGTGGTGGCGGTAGCGCAGCAGCGTGGGGTGCCGGTGGCCGTGACCGAGGAAGGAGTCTTCGCGCCCGGCGGTGAGCTTGACGGGGCAGCCGGTGCGCAGGGCCAGCAGGCCGAGCGGGAGCTGCGAGCTGAGGTCCTCGCGGTCGGCCAGGGAGCCGGGCACGCCGGTGACGACGACCTTCACCTGTTCGGGCGGCAGCCCGAAGCAGGCGGCGGCCCGGTCCCGGTCGGTGTGCGGGTCGGTGGAGGCGGTGTACAGCTCGACGCCGCCGTCGGGACGGGGCACGGCCAGCCCGGCTTCGGCGCCGATGGGCGCCGGGTCCTGGCGGCCGACCCGGTACAGCCCCTCGACCACGACATCCCCGGTGGCGTCCGCGTCGCCGTAGCGCAGCGGCAGGTGGCGGAGGACGTTGCCGTCGGGGTGGATCGGCTCGGCCCCGAACGCCTGTTCCGGATCGGTGAGCGGGTCCAGCACCTCGTACTCGACGGCGATGGCGGCGACGGCCAGGCGCGCGGTGTCGGGGTGGTCGGCGGCGACGGCGGCGACGGCCTCGCCGTAGTGCCGCACCAGGTCGCGCGCGAACACCGGGCGGTCGGCGATGCCGCGCCCGTGGTTGGCCTCCCCGGGGACGTCGGCGTGCGTGACGACGGCGCGCACGCCCGGCATGGCGGCGGCCTGCTCGGTGTCGATGGCGACGATGCGGGCGTGCGGGTGCGGCGCGCGCAGCACCGCCGCCCACAGCAGGCCCTCGGCCCACAGGTCGGCGGCGTAGGGGAAGGTGCCCTGCGCCTTGGCCGTGGCGTCGGCGGGCGGCACGGAACTGCCCAGGCCGTGCGGGCGCTCGGGCGGGCGCGGGGGCAGCGGGGTGCCCTGGGCCGGGGTGGCGGTCACCGCCTCGCTGGACGTCACTGGGTGCCTCCCTCGTCGCCGGGACCGGCCTGGTGCGGGATGCGCGGGGTGCCCTCGCCCGCGTCCCGCGCCGCCTGGCTGGCCCGTTCGGCCCGCTCGGCGGCCACCTCGCGAACGGCGTCGAGCACGCCACGGTAGCCCGAGCAGCGGCACAGGTTGCCGCACAGCGCGGTGCGGACCTGGAGGCCGGTGGGGGCGTGGTTGCCCTCCAGCAGGTCGTGCACCGTCATCGCCATGCCGGGCAGGCAGAACCCGCACTGCACCCCGGTGTGTTCGGCCAGTGCCCGCTGCACGTCGGAGGGGTCGCCCGGTTCGGCCAGGCCCTCGACGGTGCGGATCTCGCTGCCCTCGGCCAGCGCGGCGGGCACCAGGCAGGAGGCGACGAGCCGTCCGTCCACCTGCACCGAGCAGGCGCCGCACTCGCCCTGCGAGCAGCCGTCCTTGGCCCCGGCCAGGCCGAGGCGTTCGCGCAGCACGTACAGCAGGGACTCGCCGATCCAGACGTCGGCCACGTGCCGCTCGGCGCCGTTGACGCGCAACGTGTAGGACGTGAGGGGGTGTTCGTCGTGCGGCGCGGGCTCCGGTGCCGCGTCGGGGGTGAGCGCCGGGGGCGACTCGGCCGACAGCGGCTCGGCGGCGGCCGGGTCGGCGGTGTCGGACTCGGCGCCGTCCGCGTCGGCGCCACCGGCTGCGGCACCGCGCGACGCGCCGGGCTCGTCCGGGGCGCCGGGCGCGGCCGGATCACCGGGGAAGCCCGGGTAGCCGGAGAAGGCCCGGCCACCGGAGGAGCCCGGAGAACCGGAGAGAGCCGGGTCACCCGGCCAGCCGGGGGCGCCGGGCAGGTCCCCGGGGGCGGGGGCGGCCGGGGCGGGAGGCGCGGCCAGGCCCGCAGGCGCGTCCGGTCCGGCGGGGGCCAGCGTCCAGGGCTCGCCTACCTCGGGCTCCACCACGCCCGCGTCCGCGTGCAGCCGTGCCTCGTGCGACCCGGCGAGGGCCGCGGCGGCGCCCTGGCCCAGCAGGCCCGGCCCGGCCGGGGCCGCCTGCTCCGGCGGCGCGGGCGGCTGCCCGAACGCCTCGGCCGCCGTGTAGCCGCCCTCCAGCGTCTCGTGGGTGAGCGGTTCGTCGGTGACGGCGGCGAACGGCAGCGTCCAGTGCCCGGTGTCGGTGGGATCGGTGGTGGCCGCCGGGGTGGGCGGCGGGATGACGGGCGGCTCCCAGCCCTGCCCGGTGCCGGGCGCGGCCAGCGGTTCCCGCTCCGGGTAACCGGTGCTGGGGGCCGGGGTGTCCGCGAGGTGCGGCGGGAGCTGTATGAAGGCGGTGGCGTCGCCGTCGTACTCGCCGCCCCAGCCGCCCTGCGGCGGCACGGAGTGCGGCGGCGCCGAGGGGTCCGCGTGCGGTTCGTTGCTCATGCGAGCGCCCTCCCCAGAGCGCGGCGGGCCAGGGCCGCGACGGTGCGGCGCAGGTGCTGGACGGCGGGCGGCAGGGCCGGGGCCTGCCCGGTGTCCGGGTCGGCCTCCGAGTCGGGGATGCAGGCCATCGCGACGTACTCGCCGAAGGCGGACAGCGCTTCGGGGGCCAGCGCGACGGCGCCACGGACGCGGACGGCCGACCAGTCGATGAGGGAGGCCACCCACTGTTCGGCCTCCAGCGGACGCAGCGGCATGGGGGCGACGGCGCCGATGGCGCACCGCACGCCGCGCCGCGCCGGGTCCAGTACGACGGCGGCCGAGGCGGTGGCGCGGGAGGGGCCGGTGCGTCCGGTCGCCTTGAGGAAGGTCTGCGGGGCGTGCAGCAGCGGCACCCGCAGGTGGCCGACGACCTCCCCGGGCCGCAGCATCTCCCGGCCGCTGAGGAGTTGGCTGACCGGCATCTCGCGCCGGGAGCCGCCGGGGCCCGCGACGATCAGGGTGGCCTCCAGCGCGGCCAGCACCGGCAGGGTGTCGCCGGCGGGGGCGGCGGTGACGACGTTGCCGCCGAGGGTGCCCGCGTTGCGGGTCTGCGGCGGCCCGGCGGCGCGGGCGGCGGCGGCCAGGGCGGGGAAGAGCGCGGCGAAGTCGGGGCGGCCCATGCGGGCGTGGGTGAGGCCGGCGCCGAGGATGCCGTGACCGTCCTGGTACTCCCAGCCCCGGATCTCGCTGATGCGGCCGAGCCCGACGAGCGCGGCCGGGCGCAGCTGACCGGCGTTGACGGCCGCCATCAGGTCGGTGCCGCCGGCGACGGGGATGGCGGCGGGCATGGCGGTGAGCGCCGCCACGGCCTCGTCAAGCGTGGCCGGAAGGGTGACGGATCGCGTCACCCCTGGACCATGCGGCGCATGCGGCGGTGCGTGCGTGCTCAATCCAGCTGCCCCTTCCCGGTCGCCCGGCTGCCCCAGCCGTACCGTACGTGCTCACAGCCCGGCGGTGGCAACTCTGGCACATTTCACGACGGGCTCTAAGAGGGGTGGAACCGTACGTCCGTTAAGCGGTCGTTCGTGCCTTTGATGCCTGCCGTCACGATGGCAGGAGGACGCGTGGGGGGCCGACGCATCCGGTCACTCTCACACGATCGTGGGGTTCCACTCGCTCGGGCGTCCGAGACGGCCGAACATGTCCGGCATAAGAGGAGTGCGGCCGGCGCTGCCGGAACCTGTCACCCGTGACGCTCCGTCAGCGGCGCCGGATTCCGGCAGCGCGACGGCCCCGCGCGGGCGCGCGGGGCCGTCGGGAGCCGGGGGGCGGTGCGGTGGGGTGCCGGGCGGGGCGGCGGGCGGGGCGTCCGCCGCCTGAGGGCGACTACTTCTTGCCGCCGTCCTTGCCGCCCTTGCCGCCTTGGTCGCCGCCACCGGTCATGGACTCGTAGATCTCCTTGCACAGCGGGCAGACCGGGTACTTCTTCGGGTCACGCCCGGGCACCCAGACCTTGCCGCACAGCGCCACCACGGGGGTGCCGTCGAGCGCGCTCGCCATGATCTTGTCCTTCTGGACATAGTGGGCGTAGCGCTCGTGGTCGCCATCGCCGTGTGACACCTGCGGGGTCGGCTCGACGAGGGTGCCGGTCCCCGTACCGCGCTCGGGCTCAAGAGTGCTCATGGAACCCAAGGGTACCGATCCGTCCGGGGTGCGGACCCGGTCCGGGAAGCGGTGCCGGGCGCCCCGGGGGCACGGTGCGCGATGCCCGGGAGCGTCAGTTCAGGCTCGGGTCGTCCGGGTAGGTGGCGACCAGGGCGAGCGCGCCGCGCTGCCGCCGCAGCACCGCGCGCCACAGCCGCTCCGGGTGCGGGGCGGAGATGTCGCCGGGCTCGGAGTCCACCACGTACCAGGCGCCCTCCTCCAGCTCGGTCTCCAGCTGGCCCGGGCCCCAGCCCGCGTATCCGGCGAAGATGCGCAGGAAACCCAGCTCGGCCGCGAGCACCTCGGGCGGCGCGTCCAGGTCCACCAGGCCGATGGAACCGTGCACCCGGCGCCAGCCGAGCGGCCCCTCGGTGCCGGGGATGAGGCCGACGCCGAGGGCCGCGTCCAGCGACACCGGCCCGCCCTGGAAGACGACGCCGGGCGCACCGGCGAGCGCGGCCCAGGGTTGCAGGATGTCGCCGACGCCGACGGGGGTGGGCCGGTTGAGGACGACGCCGATGGACCCCTCGTCGTCATGGTCCAGGAGCAGGACCACCGCGCGTTCGAAGTTCGGGTCGGTCAGCGCCGGGGTCGCGACGAGCAGCCGGCCGGTGTGCGAGGAGACCTCGGAGGACATGCCCCCATGATGGTCCACCCCGCCCACGGGCGGGCACCAAACCGGACACCTGGCCAGCGGCACAGGCCAGCCAGCACGCGACGGCGGTGCGCGGCGCACCGCCCGGGGCCGCGCGACGGCGGTCCACACCGGGTAAGGCATGCCGGGCGGTGTGCGCCGGGTCCGCGCGCCGAGTTCGCGCACCGGCAGTGCGCACCGGGTAGCGCACGCCCCGCAGTCCGCGCCGGGCGGTGTGGGCGACACGCCGCCGGGCAGGCACACAGCGTGGTGCCCGTGCGCGTTTTCTGGTGTCCGCCCGTACGGCGACTACCATTCGTGAGTCCCCTGCCCATGTTCAGAGATCGCGAGTTCCATGACCGGCACCGATGACGTTCTCCTCGTCCACGGCGGCACCCCGCTGCAAGGCGAGATCCGGGTTCGCGGCGCGAAGAACCTCGTGCCCAAGGCGATGGTGGCGGCTCTGCTCGGCAGCGAGCCGAGCCAGCTGCGCAACGTGCCCGACATCCGCGACGTGCGCGTGGTGCGCGGCCTGCTGGAGCTGCACGGTGTGACCGTGCACACCGGCGCCGAGTCCGACGAGCTGGTGATGGACCCCTCCCACGTGGAGAGCGCCAACGTTGCCGACATTGACGCGCACGCCGGTTCCTCCCGCATCCCGATCCTGCTGTGCGGCCCGCTGCTGCACCGGATCGGGCACGCCTTCATCCCGGGCCTGGGCGGCTGCGACATCGGCGGGCGCCCCATCGACTTCCACTTCGATGTGCTGCGGCAGTTCGGCGCGACGATCGAAAAGCGCCCGGAGGGCCAGTACCTGGAGGCGCCGCAGCGGCTGCGCGGCACGAAGATCCGGCTGCCGTACCCGTCCGTCGGCGCGACCGAGCAGGTGCTGCTGACGGCGGTGCTGGCCGAGGGCGTCACGGAGCTGTCCAACGCGGCCGTGGAGCCGGAGATCGAGGACCTCATCTGCGTGTTGCAGAAGATGGGCGCGATCATCTCCATGGACACCGACCGCACCTTGCGCATCACCGGCGTGGACAAGCTCGGCGGCTACCGCCACCGCGCGCTGCCGGACCGGCTGGAGGCGGCGTCCTGGGCGTGCGCGGCGCTCGCCACCGAGGGCAGCGTCTTCGTCCGGGGCGCGAGCCAGCGCGAGATGATGACCTTCCTCAACACCTACCGCAAGGTGGGCGGCAGCTTCGACGTCGAGGACGACGGCATCCGCTTCTGGCACCCTGGTGGCCCGCTGAAGACCATCGCGCTGGAGACCGACGTCCACCCCGGCTTCCAGACCGACTGGCAACAGCCGCTCGTCGTCGCGCTGACGCAGGCGTCCGGCCTGTCGATCGTGCACGAGACGGTGTACGAGTCGCGGCTGGGCTTCACCGAGGCGCTCAACCAGATGGGCGCGCACATCCAGCTGTACCGCGAGTGCCTGGGCGGCACGCCCTGCCGCTTCGGCCAGCGCAACTTCCTGCACTCCGCGGTCGTGTCAGGGCCGACGAAACTCCAGGCGGCGGAGCTGGTCATCCCCGACCTGCGGGGCGGCTTCTCCTACCTGATCGCCGCGCTGGCCGCGCAGGGCACCTCGCGCGTCCATGGCATCGAGCTCATCAACCGTGGCTACGAGAACTTCATGGAGAAGCTTCCCGGGCTCGGCGCGAAGGTGGAGCTGCCGTAAGAGGGCTGTCGGCCCGAAGGGGGTTGTCGGCCCGCCGCCTCGCGGCGGGCCGCGCGTCGCGGGTGCGAAAGGGCGGTTGGCGGACGGGTCCGCCAACCGCCCTTTCGGCGGGGGAAGGCCGTTACTGGCCCTTCGCCGCTTCCTTCAGCTTCGAGCCCGCGGAAACCTTGACGCTGTAACCGGCCGGGATCTCGATCGGGTCGCCGGTCTGCGGGTTGCGGGCGGTGCGAGCGGCACGGTGGGTGCGCTCGAAGGTCAGGAAACCCGGGATGGTGACCTTCTCGTCGCCCTTGGCGACGACCTCGCCGACGGTCTCGGCGAAGGCGGCCAGAACGGCGTCGGCGTCCTTGCGGCTCACCGAAGCGCGATCGGCCAGAGCGGCCACCAGCTCAGTGCGGTTCATGTGTGTTACTCCCGTGTTCTTCTTGCCGTTGAGGCGTGAGACGAAGCCGATGCTGCCAGGCCGCTCGGACAGTGCCGGGACCCGGGTCCTCATGCCGGACCCTCGCGCCCGGGACGCATCCTGCCCCCAGCGGTGGCGGGAATGCCAATCCGATGGCCCGTCGTCACAAGAAAAGCTCCGCTGTCCGTCAGGATGACGTTCCTCAGGCTTTGTCCGCCCGCAACCCTACGGGTGCCGAGCCCGCGCGACATTCCGCGACGCGCCGACCCGGCCGGTGCGTAACCCCCCTCACACCGGACCGCGTGCACGTTCGGACGTCGCCTACCTGGCGGAAGGGGGACCCACACCTGTCCCCGGGAGCGGCTCAGCCGGCGGCGCCGGAGCGGACGGCGGCCTCGTTGACCGCGTCGGCCACCGCGCCGGATACCTTCTCGTTGAAGACGCTGGGGATGATGTAGTTCGCGTTCAGCTCGTCCTGGCCCACCACGTCGGCCAGTGCACGAGCCGCCGCGAGCATCATCGCGTCGGTGACGGTGTGGGACTGGGCGTCCAGCAGGCCGCGGAAGACGCCGGGGAAGACCAGCACATTGTTGATCTGGTTGGGGAAGTCCGAGCGTCCGGTGGCGACGACGGCGGCGGTCTGGCGGGCGATGGCCGGGTCGATCTCCGGGTCCGGGTTGGCCAGCGCGAAGACGATCGCGCCCTCGGCCATGGTGGCCACGTCCTCGGCGGTGAGCACGTTGGGCGCGGAGACGCCGATGAAGACGTCGGCCCCGGACACGGCGTCCTTGAGCGTGCCGGTCACGCCGTCGGGGTTGGTGTTGTCGGCGATCCAGCGCAGCGCGGTGCCGCCGTCCACGCCGCGCAGGTCCTCCCGCTCGGCGTGCACGACGCCGTTGATGTCGCAGACGACGGCGTGCTTGACCCCGGCGGCCATGAGCAGCTTGAGGATCGCCGTACCGGCCGCGCCCGCGCCCGACATCACCACGCGCACGTCCTCGATCGCCTTGTCCACGACGCGCAGCGCGTTGTGCAGGGCGGCCAGGACGACGATGGCGGTGCCGTGCTGGTCGTCGTGGAAGACGGGGATGTCCAGCGCCTCGCGCAGCCGGGCCTCGATCTCGAAGCAGCGCGGCGCGGAGATGTCCTCCAGGTTGATGCCCGCGAAGCCGGGGGCGATGGCCTTGACGATCTCCACGATGGCGTCGGTGTCCTGGGTATCCAGGCACAGCGGCCAGGCGTCGATGCCCGCGAAGCGTTTGAACAGGGCCGCCTTGCCCTCCATGACCGGCAGCGCGGCGTGCGGGCCGATGTTGCCCAGGCCCAGCACGGCCGAGCCGTCGGTGACGACGGCGACGCTGTTGCGCTTGATGGTCAGCCGCCGCGCGTCCTCGGGGTTGGCGGCGATCTGGGTGCACACGCGGGCGACGCCGGGCGTGTAGACCATGGAGAGGTCGTCACGGTTGCGAATGGGGTGCTTGGAGGACATCTCGATCTTGCCGCCGAGGTGCATGAGGAAGGTACGGTCGGAGACCTTGCCCAGCGAGACGCCCTCGATCTGGCCGAGCTCGCGCACGATCGCGTTCGCGTGGTCGGTGGAGCTCGCGGCGATGGTGACGTCCATGCGGAGGCGCTCGTGCCCGGACGCCGTGACGTCGAGAGCGGTCACGTGCCCGCCCGAGGACTCCACGACGCTGGTGATCTGACTGACCCCCGAGCCGCCGACCGGGACCTCCAGCCGGACGGTCATCGAGTAGGAGACGCTGGGCGCCGTTGCCATGCCGACTTCCTCTGCTTTCCTTCAAGCACTTCGCGGGTGCGCGTTTGCCTCCGAATCGTCGCACCTACCGCTGGGTACGCGGTAAGACGAGCCGGGTTCGGAAAATTGTTTCCACCATACGAGAACCGGCGTCGCCGCGGATACCCGGGTGGCACCCCACACCGCCCCGGACATCAGGAAGCGGGTCTCCCCGCGCTGGGGAGACCCGCTTCCTGATGCGCTTGACGGCGCCGACCCGCCAGCTCGCCTCGCGGCAAGTGGTCGCTCGCGGCGACTAAGGTTGGGCCCGGGGGCATGGATCGGGCCGACGCCACGTCCCAGGCTAACAAACGCCCCACCGGGCCTTGTTCCCCCGGGATAGCAGTGCTCGACGGGGCGGGCGGTCAGTCCGCCGCGGGGCGGGGAGACAGGCTCAGCAGGACGGGGCGCGCCGGGCCGCTCACCAGTTCTTCGATGGTGAGCGGGTCAAGGGAGGCGTAGAAGGCTTCCTGCGCGGTGCGCAGCGCGTGGCGCAGGCGGCAGGAGCCGCGCAGGGGACACGGCGGATCGTCCTCGCAGCCGACCACATCCCCCGCGCCCTCCAGGTCCCGCACCAGGCGGCCCACCGAAGCGCGGCGCCCGGCCTCGGTGAGATAGAGACCGCCGCCCCGGCCGCGCCGGGCCTCCAGCACGCCGAGGTGCTGGAGGCGGGTGACGACCTTGGCCGCGTGGGTGTAGGGCGCTGCCACCGCGTCCGCCACCTCGCGGGTGGTCGGCGCGGAGTCCGCGTCCACCACCGCCAGCCGCATGGCGATGCGCAGCGCCAGGTCGGTGCCCTTGGTCAGTCGCACGAGACCATCGTAAGAGCTCCGCCAGCTCCGCCAGCTCCGGCAGGCCGGCCGGGCGGCCTGATGCGCATCTGGGAGTCCGCATTCCGCCAGGGGCTCTCGGCGGCCCGGAGCGGCCTGGGGAGGTCAGTCGCGGCCCAGCCACAGGTCGGGGCCGAAGACCTCGTAGTGGATGGCGGCGGGTGCCACCCCCTGCTCCAGCAGGGCGCCGCGCACCGACTTCAGGTAGGGCAGGGGGCCGCAGAGGTAGGCGGTCAGACCCGGGGGGAGGTCCAGCGCGGCCACGTCGGTGCGTCCCGCCCGGGCGCCGGGCACCGAGGCGTGGGCGTCCTCGTACCACAGGTGCAGGCTGGCGCCCGGGAGTTCGCTGGTCAGCCGGGTCAGCTCCGCCCGGTGGGCGTGGTCGGCGGGGGTGCGGTCCGCGTGTGCGACCAGGACCGGCCGGGTGGAGCCGGTGGCCGCCAGGTGGTCGAGCATGGCCAGCATCGGGGTGGCGCCGATTCCGGCCGAGGCCAGCAGCAGCGGGCCCTCGCCCTCGGGCAGGGTGAGCCCGCCGAAGGGGGCGGACACGGTGAGGGTGTCACCCGGCCGGACGTTCTCGTGCAGCCAGGAGGAGACCTCGCCCTGGGGCCTGGCGTCTTCCCCGCGCAGGCGCTTGACGGTGATGCGCCACTCGGGGTGGCCCGGGGCCTGGGAGAGGCTGTACTGGCGGATCTGCCGGGCCCCGTCCGGCAGCGTCGCCTGGACGCTGACGTACTGGCCCGGCAGGAAGGGCTCGACGGGGCCGCCGTCGGCGCGGCGCAGGGTGAGGGAGACCGCGTCGGGTGTCTCCGCGTGGCGTCCGCTCACCACCATGTCGCGCCACACCTCGCCCTCGGCGACGCCGCTCTCCTGGTAGAGCTGGGCTTCTGCCGCGATGAGGGCGTTGGCCATCAGCCAGTAGACCTCGTCCCAGGCCGCGGCCACCTCGGGCGTGACGGCCTCGCCCAGGACCTCGACGATCGCCGCGAACAGGTGCTCGTGGACGATCTTGTACTGCTCGGAGGTGACGCCCAGTGAGGCGTGTTTGTGGGCGATGCGGGCCATCATCGCGTCCGGGCGCTCGTCGGGCCGCTCGACCAGGAAGGTGGCGAAGGTGGCGATCGACCCGGCCAGGGCCTGCTTCTGGGTGCCGTCGGCCTGGTGGCCCCGGTTGAACAGGTCGCGCAGCAGCTCCGGGTGGGCGGCGAACATCCGGGGGTAGAAGCGCTCGGTGATCTCCCCGATGGCCCCGCCCACGACGGGCAGCGTGGCGCGGACGACCGGGAGGGACTGTTCGGAGAGCACGGCGACTCCAAAGAGGTAGATAGTATTCGTATTTACGGCGACACCCGCGCACGGGCAGACGACGATCAGGCCCACCGGCCTCGACCGGCTGCTGACCCGACCCTAGCAAAATACGTATCTGAGATACCACTTAAACGAAGTGGGGAGCGCCACAGCCACCGGCGGCCCGGTGGGGGCGTACCCGTGGGGACGTTTCTGGCGGGTGCTCAGCTCTCCCGCAGCAGGTCGGGCACGCCCGCCGCGTCCGGCAGGTCCCGGGGGCCGGAGAGGATCGTCAGCCGCTGCGTGGCCCGGGTCAGCGCGACGTAGAGCACCCGCAGCCCGGCGGGCGACTCGTCCGCGATCCCGGCCGGGGTCACCACCACCGTCGCGTCGTACTCCAGCCCCTTGGCCTCCAGACTGCCCAGGGCCACCACGCGCCCGCCCAGCCCGGCCAGCCAGCTCGCGGCCTCGGCGCGCTGGGCCATCGGCACCACGACGCCGACCGTGCCCTCGACCTCCGCCAGCAGCCGCCGCGCCTCCGCGCGCACGGAACCGGCGAGGTCACCGGCGTCCGCGACGGCGAACCGGGGCACCACGCCGGTGGAGCGCACCGCCTTCGGCGGCTGCGTGCCGGGCATGGCGAGCGTCAGCACCCGCGAGGCGAGGTCCGCGATCTCGGCCGGGTTGCGGTAGTTGACGGTCAGTTCGAAACGGCGGCGCGGGCGCGAGCCCAGGGCCTCGGCGCGCGCCTCGGCGGCCTCCTCGTGGTCAGACCACGAGGACTGCGCCGGGTCGCCCACGATCGTCCACGTCGCCTGGCGTCCACGGCGGCCGATCATGCGCCACTGCATCGGCGTCACGTCCTGCGCCTCGTCCACGATGACGTGCGCGTAGTCGCGGCGCTCCTCGGGCGCGACCTCGCGGCGCTCACGCCGGGTGGGGTCGCGGTCGGCGGCGGTGGTGACCTCGGCGAGCCCGGTGAACTGCTCCAGCGGATCGATCTCGGTCTTCTTCGGCCTGGCCACGGCGCCCAGCACGGCGTGCAGCTCGTCCAGCAAAGCGACGTCGTGCACGGACACCGGTCCCTGCCCGGCGTCATCCAGCCGGGACAGCGAGCGAGCCAGCCGCCGCACCTCACGCGGCTGGAGCACGCGGCGCGCGAAGCGGCCCAGCCGCCGCTCGTCGCGCATCGCGGCCAGCACCCGGCGCGGGGTCAGCTCGGGCCACCAGGCGGCGAGGAAGTCGGTGAAGGCGTCCTCCTCGCGCACGTCCTCGTCGAACGCCTCCCGGGCCTCGGCGGCCAGCTCCGGGTCCGAGCCGGGCGGGTAGCGCACCGGCCCTGTGGACTTGACCCACAGCGCGTCCAGCAGCAGCTTGCGGGCGCGCGGACGCAGCAGGTTGACGGGCGCGGTGCCGCCGAGCGCCGCGCCGCGGATCGCGCGCAGCTCCTCGGTGTCCAGCTCCACCCGCGCGCCGAACGCGACCACCCGCAGCCCGCGCGCGGCCACCGGATCGCCCGCCAGCTCCAGCGCCCCCCGGACCGCGCGGCGTAGCACCTTCGTCATACGCGCCGAGCCCTTGACGCGGGCGACGGGCTGCGGATCGTACGCGTCGGCCCGCGCGCCCTCGACCAGCGAGCCGAGCGCGCGGATGATCACCTGCCCCTCCTCACCCAGCGACGGCAGCACGCCCTCGGTGTAGGCGACGAGCAGCGGGGTCGGGCTGACCACGAGGATGCCGCCCGCGAAGCGGCGCCGGTCGCGGTAGAGCAGGTAGGCGGCGCGGTGCAGGGCGACGGCGGTCTTGCCGGTGCCGGGCCCGCCCTCGACCTCGGTGACGGCGGCGGCCGGGGCGCGGATCACCTCGTCCTGCTCGGCCTGGATGGAGGCCACGATGTCGCGCATGGTGTGGCCACGGGCCCGGCCCAGCGCGGCCATGAGTGCCCCGTCACCGACGGCGGGCAGCTCCGCGCCGTCCAGGTACGCGGTCAGCTCCGGGCGCAGCAGGTCGTCCTCGACACCGAGCACCTTGCGACCGCGCGAGCGGATCACGCGACGGCGCACGACGCGGCCGGGGTCGATCGGCGTGGCCCGGTAGAACGGCGCGGCGGCGGGCGCGCGCCAGTCGATGACCAGCGGCGTGTAGTCGGCGTCCAGCACACCGAGGCGGCCGATGTGCAGGGTCTCGGCGATGTCGGCGGTCTGGTCCGGTCGGATGGCGCCGTCAGCGGGTTCGACGGAGGTGTAGGCGCCGTCGGGGCCGCGCTCCCCCGTCTTGCCGTCCAGCAGGTCGATGCGGCCGAACAGGAAGTCCTCGTACTCGCTGTTCAGCCGGTTTAGGTGCACCCCGGCCCGGTAGACCTGCGCGTCCCGCTCGGCCAGCGCGCCGGGCGTGCCGACCTGGGCGCGCTGGCCCGCGTCGGCCATGAGGAACTCGGCCTCGTGGATCTTCTCCTCCAGGCGGCGGTAGACCGCGTCCAGGTGATCCTGCTCCGCGCCGATCTCCCGTTCGCGCACGCCTGTGTCCCGCGCCTCCAACGCAAGGGCCCCCTTCTGCTGTACCCAGGGCAGCCGTCTACCGTACGCCACGCTCACCCCCCGCGCACGCGCGCCCACCCGTGCCGGCACACACGGGTGTCTCGGGTTCACGTCCCGTCATACACCCGCACGCCCGGCAGGCGGTGGTCAGCCGCGACCGCCGGGCGTCAGGGGCGGGGGGTCACGCGCCGGTGTTGACGGTGACCAGGTGGTCGCCGTCGAGGGTGCGGACCTCGAAACGGGCGATCTCGGCCGGGGCGTAGGCGGCACCTCCGGTGAAGTAGTCCGACTCCTGCCAGCCGTAGCCGGTGGCGGACACCGCCCAGGTGGTGACCGTCTGCTCGGTGCCGTCCCGGCCGACGGCGACCAGGTCACAGCGTTCCGGGCCGCTCAGGCCGGTCAGCTTGACGGCGACCTGCGTGCCCCAGTCACGCGGGACGAGGGCGACGGTGGCGGCGACGTCGGTCGCGGGGTCGGAGGCGCTGACCTTCTGTCCGTCCTCGTAGACGGCTTGCGCGAGCGTGCCCCCGGGGGCCTGGTCCTGCCCGCCGAGCACGGCCGCGCCCGCCAGCGGGGCGGCGATGATCAGCGCGGCTGCGGCTGCCACTAGCGTCAGGCGCCTGCGGCGGTGGCGACGCCGGTCGGTGCCAGCCTCGTCCAGCAGGCGGTCCAGCAGCTTGGGGTCCGGGCGGGCGGTGAGCGCGCTGGCGTGCGGCGCGTCCTGGGCGAAGTCGGCCAGCACCGGGCCGAGCGGCAGCAGTTCCTGGAGCTCGTGGGCGCATGGGTCGCAGGCCGCGAGGTGTTCCTCGAAGCGCGCGGCGTCGGCTTCGTCGAGCGCCCCGATGGCGTAGGCACCGACGTCGGTGTGGTGCACGGGCGACGTCATGCCGTCACTCCTCTTTCCTCAAGCGAGAGCTTCAGCGAGCGCAGCGCGTAGAAGACCCGGGACCGCACCGTACCGGGCGGTACCTGGAGCACGCTGGCGGCCTCCCCCACCGTGCGGCCCTTGAAGTACGTCTCGATCAGCGCCTCGCGGTGCGCCTCGGTGAGGTCGCCCAGCGCTTCGGAAATCAGCATCATGCGCAGCGCGCGGTCGATCTCGTCAGCGGCGGGCAGCGCCTCCAGCGGCGCCCCGCCCTCGACGGACACCTCCTGCGGGCGGGCCCGGCGGCTGCGGTGCCCGTCGATGACGATGCGCCGGGCCACCGTCACCAGCCACGGCCGCACCGATCCGGTAGCGTGCCGCAGCTGCTCGGCGTTGCGCCAGGCGCGCAGCAGTGTCTCCTGTACGACATCCTCGGCGCGGTGGCGATCGCCGCCGACCAGCCGCAGCACGAACCCGTACAGCGGACCCGCGTGTTCGTCGTAGAGGGCACGTATAAGGGCGTCGTCCTGCGACGTTCTGTCGGCCACGGCGGCATCCTCACCCACACCCACACTCCACAACCGGTTCTTGGCAATCTCCGCGTTTGACGTGGTGTACGCGCCCCCAAGGCGTACCGTTCACCGGTTACCCAGCCCGGAGTCATTCCGGGGCGTCGGCGTCCAGGGCTAGGCGGTAGCCGCGTTTGACTACGGTGTGGATGAGTTTCGGGGCGCCCAGGGCGGCGCGGAGGCGGGCCATCGCGGTTTCCACGGCGTGTTCGTCGCGGCCGGAGCCGGGCAGGGCGCGCAGGAGGTCGGCGCGGGAGACCACCCAGCCGGGGCGCCGCGCCAGTGCGTCCAGGAGCGCCATGCCCGCCGGGGGGACGGGGCGCAGCTCGCCGTCCACGAGAACGGCGTGGCCCCGGATTTCCAGGCGCCGCCCGGCGACGGCCAGCACCGGCGCCCGCTTCGGCAGCCGCGTGCACAGCAGTTGCACCAGGGGGCCGAGGCGGAAGCGTTCGGGCGCTTCGGTGGGCACCCCGTGGGCGGCGAGCGGCGCGGCGGTGACCGGGCCGACGCAGGCGGCGTAGACGTCGTGCCGCAGGGCCTCCAGCAGTGCGTCGCCCAGCCCGCGTTCCCGGGCGCGGGTCAGCAGGGACAGTGCGGCGGGGGCGCTGGTGAAGGTGACGGCGTCCAGCGTGCGGGCGGTCACGGCGTCCACCATGCGGTCCAGGGGGCCGGGGTCCTCGGGGGGCAGCCAGCGGTAGACGGGCACGGGGATGACCTCGGCCCCGGCGTCGCGCAGCGTCTGGCTGAAGTCGGACAGGGGTTCGCCGTGCAGCTGGACGGCGATGCGGCGGCCCTTGACGCCTTCGGCCAGCAGCCGTTCGCGCACCTCGGCCAGCGATTCGGACGCCGGGGCCCAGCGTTCGCTCAGCCCGGCCGCCCGGATCGCGCCGCGCACCTTGGGGCCGCGCGCGAGGAGTTCGGCGCGGCCGAGCACGGCGAGCAGGTCCTCGCCCAGGGCCCAGCCGTGCGCGGCCTCCACCCAGCCGCGGAAGCCGATGGCGGTGGTGGCGATCACGGTGTCGGGTGGCGTAGCGAGGAGTCGCTGGGTGGCGCTGAGGAGTTCGGTGTCGTCGGCGAGCGGGAGGATGCGCAGGGCGGGCGCGTGCTGGACGGTGGCGCCGCGACGCTCCAGCAGGGCGATCAGCTCCTCCGCGCGCCGGGCGGCGGTGACGCCGACGGTGAAGCCGTCCAGCGGCCTGACCTCACCCGGGTTCCCCCGCCGGGTACGGGCGCCCGGCGTACCCGACGCGCCCGTCCCCCGCCCGCCCCCGCCGCGTCCGTCCCCGCCGCGCGGACGCTCGCCCGCACCGCCCAGCCCGGCCACGTCCGCCCCCACGCCGGGCACGTCCGCCCCCACGCCGGGCACGTCCGCCCCCACGCCGGGCACGTCCGCCCCCGCGCCGGGCACGTCCGCCCCCGCCCCGGGCACGTCCGCCGTCGGCGGTGTCGGCCCCGGCGGGCGGTGCTGCGGCGTGCTGTCGTGCTGTGGCATCGGTGGTCCTCGTCCCCGTCTGCGCGTTCAGACCGTGGCTCCGAGCCTGCCCCCGGCGGGTGACAGGCTCGGTTCCATCGGGTTTCCCCGGTGTTACGTACCGTTTCACGTGGTGTTTCACGCGCTGCGGCAGGTTTCCCGTATTCCTCGCGTCACACGTGGACGGGGGCGGGCTCGGGGGCGCTGGGTGTCGCCTCGGTGGCGTCGGCGGGGCGGGTGGGGCGGCGGCGGAGGTATACCGTCCAGGTGAGGGTGAAGCAGACGGCGTAGCAGGCGAGGAAGGCGACGAACGCGGCGGTGCCGGTGCCGCTGCTCTGGAAGGACTGGCGGAAGGCGAGGTTGATACCCAGGCCGCCCACGCCGCCGACGGCGCCGATGAGCCCGATCGCGGCGCCCGACAGCCGTCGCCCGTAGCTCGCCGCCGCCTCGCCGCTGAGCCCGAGCCGGTGTGCCTTGGCCTGGTAGATGCCCGGGATCATCTTGTACGTGGAGCCGTTGCCGATCCCGCTGAGCACGAACAGCGCGATGAAGCCGGTGAGGAACAGCGGCAGCGAGGTGCGGCCGGAGGCGAGGATGACGACGCCGGTGGCGGCGGCCATGGCGGCGAAGGTGACCAGCGTGATGCGGGCGCCGCCCCAGCGGTCGGCGAGCCAGCCGCCGAGGGGCCGGACGGCGGAGCCCAGCAGCGGTCCGATGAAGGTGAGCGAGGCGGCTTGCAGCGGGGTGCGGTCGTACTGGCTGGTGAGCACCAGTCCGAAGGCGAAGCTGTAGCCGATGAAGGAGCCGAAGGTGCCGACGTACAGCAGCGCCATGATCCAGGTGTGCCCGTCCCGGGCGGATTCCCGCAGCGAGGCCCAGGCGGCGCCGCTGTTCTCGGTCATCACGGCCAGATTGTCCATGTACCGCCAGGCGCACGCGGCGGCGAGCACGATGAGCGGCAGGTAGATCGCCAGCAGCAGCCGCGGTGATCCGGCGCCCGCGGTGGCGATGACGGCGAGCGCGACGAGCTGGATGACGGGCACACCGATGTTGCCGCCGCCCGCGTTGAGCCCGAGCGCCCAGCCCTTCTGCCGCAGCGGGAAGAACGCGTTGACGTTGGTCATGGAGGAGGCGAAGTTGCCGCCGCCGACGCCGGTGAGCAGCGCGACGAGCAGGAAGGTGGTGTAGGACGTGCCCGGTTCCATCACCACGTACGCGGCCAGCGTCGGCACCAGCAGCAGCGCCGCCGATATGACCGTCCAGTTGCGCCCGCCGAAGCGGGTGACGGCGAAGCTGTAGGGGACGCGCACGAGGGCGCCCACGAGGGTGGCCATGCCGACGAGGAAGAACTTCCCGGCGGCGTCGATGCCGTACTCGGGTCCCATGAACAGCACGAGCACGGACCACAGCGACCAGATGGAGAAGCCGATGTGCTCGGCCAGAACCGAGAACCACAGGTTGCGGCGTGCGGTGCGTTCGCCGGTGCGGCGCCAGAAGTCGGCGTCCTCCGGGTCCCAGTGCTCGATCCAGCGGCCGCCGCCTCGCGGGGTCGTCGTCCGGGCTGTCATGGTGCCTCCCTGGCCGGTGCGGTGTCAGGCCGAGGCTAGCCAGCGGGCGTTTCGGTGAGGTGCCCACAGGTGACGCGGGCGCAACCGTGGGCTCACCTAGCCGACAGCCGCGCGGTGAGCGGGCGGCGGCCAGCACGCCGGAGGCGTCGAACCCGAAACCGGCGTCCGTGGGACGCCGGTGCGGGAGCGCGGGTGCGGTGGGCAGCCGGGCGGAGTCGGACCAGCCGCAGGCGAGGCCGCGTCCGCCTCGGGCGGTGCGGCGTCCCGTGCTCCGCGCCGCGAGGTCGGGGCCGACCACGATGGGCCGGGCCCCGACCGCGCGTGCCGCCCAGCTGGCCTCGCGGCGGGGGTTGAGGAGCGAGGCCGTGGGCGTGGGGGGTGGCGGCTTTATCCGACCGGCTCTGGAGCACCGTGGTCCAGGTGCTCGGCGAGCCAGCCCTCGCAGGTGTGCAGGCGGTCCATGAGTTCGGGGCTGTCGGCACCGGCGACGACCGTCCAGCAGACGCTCGCCGCGCTGTGCCGCGGTCCTTCGCTCAGCTCACCGGGGGCGAGCACCGTGCGGTGTTCGCGGACCCAGTCGTAGGGCGGTGCGTCGGGGACGGCGATGACGTGGCCGGGGCGGGGCGTCATCGCGATGTCGCCGTGCACCGCGCGGGGTGCGGGCAGGGGCCGGGCGCGCAGGGGGAGCCCGGTGGCGAGCCGGAACCACGTCTCCTGCGGGTCGATGCCCCAGGTGCGGCGGATGAGCTGCGGGATGCGCGAGCCGCCGACGCGGCACGCCACCTCGCACAGCACCAACCGGTCGTCGGTGGTGTGGAAGACCTCCAGGTGGTAGGCGCCCACCTCGGGGGCGGGCAGCACGGTGAGCAGGGTGTCCAGGAAACGGCCGAGCCGAGTGGTCATCGGTTCGCGCGGGTGGAGCAGGGCTGAGCCGTTGTTGGCGCCGGAGAGCACTTCCAGGCAGCCGGTGTAGTAGCGGCCGGCGGAGACGAACCGGAAGCCGGGAGCGAGCACGGCGTCCACGTGGTAGACCTCGCCGTGCACGAACTCCTCGGCCATCAGGTCCTCCCGCCACGGACGCCGGGCGAACTCGGTCAGCGCGGCCTCGTCGCGCAGCACGGTCACATCCCGCGCCCCGCCCTGACCGACCGGCTTGACGACCACCGGGTAGTCCCGCTGCGCGACGAACTCCAGCAGGTCGCAGAAGGTGTGCAGGCGCGTGTAGGCGGGGACGGGCACGCCGTGCTGGGCGTAGTCCTTCATCAGCGCCTTGTCCCGGAAGACGCGGGCGCTGGCCTCACTCTGCCCCGGCACGTTCAGCCGGTCCCGTAGCCGCCCGGCCCGCTGGAGGTCGAACTCGTCGGCCGCCAGCACCTGGCCGAACCGCACCGGAGTGACGGGATCGGAGGCCATGCGCAGCGCGGCGAGCTCCGCGTACGGCACCACCGAGCACCCGTCAACCTCTTCGTAGTACGCGTAGCGCTCGGGGCCCGGCAGTGGGCGCTCGGTGAAGACCACCAGGTCGGCGGCCAGCTCCGGCAGCATCTCCGCGTAGTCGGTGCTCGCTCCCCCGTTGAGTACGAGCGTGGTCATGAGGTCTCCGTGGCGACTGGGCGGGCCGGGGCGTCAGTGCCGCGTTACCAGGCGGTGAAGCTGTCGTCGCCCGCGACGGTCGCCGTGGGCGCGGACACAGCGGCGGAAGCCAGCGGGGCCCCCACGACAGCCAGGGCGGCGATCATGGCCCCGGCGAAGATCCGAGTGAACCGCTTCACGATGTTCTCCTTCGTTCCAAGCAGTGCTGACAGCCTCAGCCGAAGGCCGTCACCCACGATATTTGTGGCATCGTCCCTGCGTGCCAAGGGATTGCCCCTGGCGTCATCTCGCCTGGCGCGTTGTCGCCCCCGTAAGCTGCGAGGCCCAAGAGGAGGCGGAGAGGGTGCGGGAAGAACCAGGGGACATAGACGAGGCCACCGCGCAGGTCTACCGGCTCCGCGTCACCCACGCCACCGAGCCGGCCGCGCGGATCGCCGTCCGGGCGGGCATGACCGCCGGGGACGTCGAGGCGGCGGAGCTGAGGCTCGCCGCACTGGGGCTGCTCCAGCCCGCGCCCGGCGGCGGCTGGGCGGCCGTCAGCCCGGAGACGGCGGCGGACACGCTGCTGGCCACCGCGCAAAAGGAGGTCCTGGAGCAGCAGACCGCCATCGCCACCACCCGCGCCCGGCTGCACGCGCTGTCCGGCGTCTACCTGGAGGCCCGTAGCCTGCGCTCGGACCGGGGCAGCATCGAGTTCATCGAGGGGCTGGACAACATCCGCTCGGTGATGGACGACCTGGCCCGGCACTGCTCACGTTCCGTGGACGCCTTCATCCCCGGCGGCCCGCTGCCGGACGACGCCATCCGCGCGGGCACGCGGCTGGACCGGGAGGCGCTGGGCCGGGGCGTGCGCATGCGCACCCTGCTCCAGCACTCCGCGCGCAAGCACACCCCGACCGCCCGCTACGCCGCGCGGATCACCGCCGCCGGTGCCCGGGTGCGCACCACCGGCGTCCTGCCCTCCCGCATGCTGATCACCGACGAGGACTCCGCGCTGCTGCCCGTCACCCCGGACAACCACGCCGCCGGTGTCGTCCTCGTCCGCGACCCGGCCATCCTGGGCTTCCTGCGCGAGCTGTTCGAACACCACTGGGACCGGGGGCTGGAGTTCACCGCCGAGGAACAGGCGGACGGCGCGGAGCCGACCCAGCTGGAGCGCGACGTGCTGCTGTTGCTGGCGGCGGGCAAGAAGAACGACGTCATCGCCCACCAACTGGGCCTGTCCCCCCGCTCGGTGAGCCGCATCGTCGCCCACCTGATGGACCGCCTCGGCGCCAACAGCCGCTTCCAGGCAGGCGTCCGCGCCGCGATGAACGGCTGGCTGTCCTAGCGGCTCCATGCCCAGCACCGCGCGCGGGGCGGGCGTGGTGGCTGCTGCAGGGGCGTCAGTCGAGGAGGATGACGGGGCAGCGGACGCCGCAGGCACGTGCCAGCTTGCCGTCGGCCGTGAGCAGCGGGCACCGGTACGCCTCGGCCGCCGCCACATAGGCGGCATCGTACGCGGTGAGGTTGCCTCGCAGCTCCCATACCCGGGCCACGAGCGTGCGCGTCAGCGGGACTTCGGGCGCGACGGCGGCAACCGCGTCCACCGCGTCCGAGGCGTGCCCCTGAGTGATCTTGCCTCCGAGGAGATTGCCCCGGATCACGGAGAGGATCTCAACCGTCCAGTGTTCCGGCATGACCCAGCGGCTGTCCGCGCGCAGTTCCCGGCGGGCGCGATCCCCCAGCGGCCCTTCGTCCAGCAGAGCAAGCCCCAGCGCGGAGGCATCCACCACGATCACCCGGCGTCCCCCGGCGCCCCGGCGGCCCGGTCACGCTCCGCCCGCGCCAGACGCAGGGGATCGACCACGTCCTCGGCCGCCAGGCGCGCCCCGTAGGCGCCACGGGAGAACCGGTCGAGCACGGCCAGGTTGTCCCGTCGCCGCGCCTCGTCGCTGAGCAGGTCGAACAAATACGATTGCAACGACTGTCCGCGTTCTTGGGCTATCGCGGCCAGCTTGTCCCGGAGCTCTTCGGGCACATCCCGAATCTGTAGGGCAACCATGCATGCATTATCGCATGCACGTAGGCGCGGGTGACAACCGGCGAAGCACGCGGCCGCCGACCGGAAGCACCACGCGGTCACGGGTGCGAACCAGGGCCGAGTCGGCGGCGTCAGCCCGGGGGGTCAGGGGCCGTCACGCGGCTCTGGGTGTCCGGTTCCACCACGTCCAGGTAGTCCTGGTGCCGCTTGATCCACTCGGCGACGAAGCCGCAGGTGGGGCGGACGTGCCCGCCCCGGGAGCGCACGTCCTCCAGCGCGGCGCGGGCGAGTGTGCTGCCGACGCCCTCGCCCTCGAACTCCTGCTCCACCTCGGTGTGGGTCAGCTCCCGGACCTGGCCGTGGTCCCGGTACTCCAGGAACCCGGCCACCAACCCCTCGGACTGCGCCTCGTACCGGCCCCGTCCGGCCACGTCCACCACATCGACGTCCATGTCCGCCCTCCCGTGCGCGCCTCGTCGCTTACCTGGGCACCTCCAGGCTACGCACGTCCGGGCGGGCGGCTGCGCGGGCACCACTTGACGGAATTGGCTAATGTGATTAGCTTTCTGGCTATGAGCAGAAACTCCCGGTCGGCAGCACCGAAGACGCGTTACCTCGACCACGGAGGCGGGCACCTCGCCTACGACGTCACCGGAAGCGGCCCGCTGGTGGTACTGGCGCCCGGGCTTGGCGACATCCGCACCACCTACCGCCACCTCGCGCCCCTCCTCGTGGACGCCGGTTACCGCGTCGCCACCGTGGACGTGCGCGGGCACGGCGAGTCGAGCACGGGCTGGCCCTCCCACACCCGCAGGGACGTCGCCGGAGACCTGGTGGCCCTCATCCGCCATCTGGGCGGTCCCGCCACCGTGGTCGGCGCCTCCTTCGCAGCCGGTGCCGCCACCATCGCCGCCGCCCGGCACGGGGACGACGTGAGCGCGATCGTGCACATCGGCCCCGGTGTCCGCGCGCCGCGCATCGGCGTGCGCGACCTCAGCCCGCGTCTGCTGCACGGCCTCGGCCTCATCCTCGGCGCCGCCGTGCTCCGTAGCGTTGCCCTGTGGCGGCGCTATCAGCACCTGGCCTACCCCGGCCCGCGCCCGGCCGACTTCGAGGCCGCCCTGCGTGCGCTCACCGCCAACCTGCGCGAGCCCGGCCGCATGGCCGCCGCCTCGGCGATGGCCCGGTCCTCCCCCGCCGAGGCCGCAGCCCACCTCCCCGGCGTCCGCCGCCCCACGCTCATCGTCATGGGCGGCGCCGACCCCGACTTCCCCGACCCGCGCCGTGAAGCCGACGAGATCGCCGCCGCCATGCCGCCAGGCATCGCGAGCGTCGCGATGATCGAGGGCTCTGGCCACTATCCGCACGCCCAGCACCCGCATGCCGTCGCCGCCGCGCTGCTGCCGTTCCTGAAGGAGCACACCGGTGCCTAGAGCGGGACTGACCCCGGACACCGTCATCGACCACGCCGTCCGGCTCATCGACGCCGCCGGGCCGGAGGCCGTCACCCTCGCCGCCGTCGCCGCACGCGCGGGCGTGGCGACGCCCTCCCTGTACAAGCACGTCGGCAGCCTCGCGCAGCTGCGGACGCTGGTGTCGGCGCGGGTGCTGGAAGAGGTCGCCCAGCGCACCGGGCGCGCGGTGCAGGGACGTTCGGGCGACGCCGCACTCGCCGCCTTCCTGCACGCGTACCGCTCCTACGTGCGCGACCACCCGCACCGGTACGCCGCGCTCCGGCAACAGCCCGACCCGGCGCTGGAATCGGCCGCCGGGCGCCTGCTCGACGTGCTCCTCGCGGTCCTGTACGGCTTCGGCCTGCACGGCTCCGACGCCATCCACGCCGCGCGCTGTCTGCGCTCGGCGGCGCACGGGTTCGCGGTGCTGGAAGCCTCCGGCGGCTTCGGCCTGCCCGAAGACCTCGACGCCAGCTACGCCGTCCTCGTCCAGACCCTCACCACAGGTCTGCCCCGCACACCCTGACGCCGCTCCCCCCCACCCACGCTCACTCCCCCCACCCCGCCGAACCAGCGCGCTGCGGGGTGGGCGCGCTACAGGGGGTGAGCCGGGCTGCCCCGCCAGGGGGTGGCGGATTCGGGGGTGAGGGTGAGGCCGTGGTGGGTGAGGGGTGGCTGGCCTGCGGTGCGCCAGGCGGTGTAGGCGGCGACGACCTCGTGCCACAGGTCGCGGGGGCCGTACGCGGTCACGGTGTCCGGCCGCCACCAGTCGGCGTAGTTGACCAGCGTCACGCTGGTGCCGCGCTCGTCCCAGAGCTGCGCCTGGCGTTGCGCGCCATCGCCCCGGTGGGCGCAGGCGACGTCGGGGACGGACAGGCCGATGCTGAAATCCTGGTGCCAGGGGCCGTCGAGCACCTGGGCCGGGTCCAGCGGGGACGCCGCCTTGCGGACGTCGGCGTCCCCGGCGTGGAGCGTCCGGGCGGGACGGTGGCCGCGTGCCCACATGTAGTGCGCCGTGCCGGTGAAGCGGCCGTGCGCGGTGCCGCCGGTGCCGCCGGTGCCGCCGGTGCCGCCGGTGCCGCCAGGCACGGTGAGGGCGAGGAGCGCGCCGGTGGCGTAACAGGTGCCGTACGGGGTGAGGACGCGCGCGCCGGGCGCGGCCTGCTCCACCCAGGCATACGGGACGCTCCGCAGGGCGGCGGTGGCAAGCACGCGGTCGAAGGGCGCCCGGTGCGGAACGCCGAGCAGGCCGTCACCGTGCACGAGGTAAGGCTGGTAACCGGCTGCGGTGAGGTTCTTCGCGCCCCAGTCGGCCAGCACCGGGTCGATCTCCACGCTGGTGACGTTCGCGTCCCCGACCCGTTCACACAGCAGGGCGGTGACGTAGCCGGACGCCGTACCCAGCTCCAGCACGCGGTGACCGGGTTCCAGCTCCAGCTGACACAGCAGCTCGCACACCGTGTCCGGGGCGGAGACCGACGAGGTGAAGGCACCCCGCGCCGGGCCGCCGTCCCCGTGCGTGCGCTGGTCGTCGAACTGCGTGACCAGGCTGTGGTGCGGATGCCACACCGCCCGGTACCAGGCGCCCGCGTCGGCGTCGCGATCCAGCACCGGGTAGTGGCCGTCAGGCTGGGCCGTCTGCGACCAGAAGCGCGGCGGCGCGAAGTGCGCGCGGTCCACGGCGTCGAACGCCTCCCGCACCCACCCGGCCCGGAACGCCCCCTTGGCCCCCAGCGCGGTGGCACTGACGGCCCGGAAATCCACGTTCACAGCCTTACTTCTTCTTCTCGGGGTTGTCACCGTCCGGGGACGGCGGTGCTGGCGGTGGCGTCCACGGCTTGTCCGACGGCTGCCCCCGGTGCTTCCCGCTCACGTCGCCTCCCACGCTGGTCCGGACACGGTGTTCCTCTGACATAGAGTCAGGCACGGTAAACGGCGACGCAAGGGCGCGTCGGACTCAGCCGCCAGCGTGCTCCACCGGAACCCACAGTTCCGCGTCGGCCCGGGTGCCGTCCTCCGCGACGCGGGCGCTGAGCATCTCCGGGCCGGGCCTGCTGCGGTACGGGTTGGACGGGAACCACTGGGTGAAGACATCCCGCCACAGGTGTTGCAACGCCTGCGGGAACGCTCCGGAGCTCTCAAACACCGCCCAGGTGCCGCCCGGCACCGGCAGGCTGTCCAGATCCGCGTCCGGTACCTCGGTGGCCGTCGCCACACCATGGTAGAAATCCAGCTCGGTGCCCTCTGCCCGGCTCGCGTCATGGGTGACGCTGACGTGGAGCAGCCCGCGCGGTTCCTGGTCTGACAGCTGGCTGATCCGGTGCACCGTGTCCTGCCCGATACCCCGGACGAACTCGACAATCGCCGGGTTCATCCCCTCGTGGACGAGCGGCACTCGCGCCGCCTTCCCCACCACCGCGAACGCGTCCTTCTCCACGATCCGGTATCGCATACTCGTGCTCCCTTCGACAACAAGGCGGAAGGACATCCGGGGCTGTGCGTGCAGCGCAGCGCCGTGGCGCCTGGCCTCTCCCGGGGTGACGCCGTGCACCGCGCGGAACGCGCGCGAGAACGCCTCCGCCGAGCTGTAGCCGTAGCGAACGGCGATCTCCAGCAGTGTCCGCTCCCCGGCCAGCACCTCGGCCCCGGCGACCGTCAGCCGACGACGCCGCAGGTACTCCGACAGCGGCATTCCGGCCAGCGCCGAGAACATGCGCCGGAAGTGGTACTCCGAGGTGAGCGCGATCCGCGCCAACTCGGCGCCCTCGACGGATTGATCGAGGTGTCGCTCGATGTACTCCAGCGCCTCGTTCAGCCGCTCCAGCATCCGGCTCTCCTTCCCTTACCGGCCACTCACGCTAGAAAGCGTCCGCCTCCCCGGACCCGACTATCCATGCCCGGTTCAGTCAGGTGCTCCGGGCCGCGCACAGCGAAGTCGCACCAGACGATCTTGCCGGGGTTGCGCGGGGAGACGCCCCACGTGTCCGCCAGCTCGCTGACGAGGAGCAGGCCGCGCCCGGACTCCCCGTCAGCGTCCGCCCCGGCGTCGGGGATGCGGGGTACGCCGTCGCCGCTGTCGTGGACTTCCAGCCGCAGCAAGCCGGCGTTATTCAGCCATACCTGGACGCGAAATCCACGCCCGGGCGGAACGCCGTGCAGGAACGCGTTCGTCGCCAACTCGCTCACGCACACGAGCACTTCGCCAGCGCGGTGCGCCACTTCCCATTCCAGGAGCGCTCGCGCGACGAACACCCTTGCGAGCGGTACGGACTGGCGTTCACGCGTGAAGAAACGTTCACGGAGCTGCACTAGCTCAATCTCACTGTTCACAGCGGGATCGTCGCGCTGGGTGACCTACCTTCGGCAGTGGGGCCACTCGTACATCTCGTTTGTACGGGTGGAAATCTGGTCAAGTACCCGTGTCCTGGGGGATGGAGAGCGACATGGACCAACGGAAGAAGAAGCGCAAGAAGAACTCCTCCGCGATGAAGCTCGTCGGCTCCCAACTGGCGTTGTTCCGCCACGCGGCGGGCTACACCCAGGAGGAGCTGTCCGAGATCAGCACCGCCGAGTACGACACGATCTGCTCCATCGAACAGGGTCGCCGGGCCTTGAAGTCCGACCTGGCCCGCGAGTTCGACGTCCTCCTGGACACCAAGGGCGCCCTGGAGTGCGCGGTAGAGAACATGCCGGAGATGGACCGGTACCCGATCTGGGCAGAGGAGTTCATCGACAGGGAGGAGGAAGCGATCTCCATCTGTTCCTGGCAGAACCAAGTTCTGCCAGGCTTGCTCCAGACCGAAACGTATGCACGGGCCACCTTCGAGAGCCGTGTTCCGGTGTTGGACGAGGAGTGGATTGAGGAGCAGGTCGTCGCACGGGTGGAACGTCAAGACATCCTTCGGCGGAAGGTCCCTCCAACCAGCAGTTTCATCATCTCGGAAGCTGTACTGCGAGACCGGCTCGGAGGTGACGAAGTATGGCGAGACGCGGTACGGCATCTCCGGCGCTGCGCCGACCTCCCCGGCATCACGGTCCAGGTGATGCCCCTGGGCCGTCACACCCACGCTGCCCTCGACGGGCCGTTTGTCCTGCTGGAGACGCCGGATCACGATCACATGGGCTACATGGAGACGCAGAGGGGAAGCCAGTTGGTCTCTGACCCTGATGAGGTCAGCATCTTGCAGCAGAAGTATGCGATGCTGCGAACCCAGGCTCTCAACCCTGAAGAAACGAAGAGCCTGTTGGACCGGTTGCTAGGAGAGTCATGAAGAGCGCCCGACCCACCACCGGCTCAGAGTCCCTTTCGTGGTTCAAGTCGAGCTACAGCGGAAGTGAGGGCGGTGACTGCGTCGAGATTGCCCACGGCGGCCACCATGTGTTCGTGCGGGATTCCAAGAACCTCGAAGGCCCGATCCTCGCGCTTCCCGCGGGCTCATGGGTTGCCTTCGCCCAGGGTGTAGCGAGCGGCTCGTGAACAGCCTGAGCTGGTTCAAGTCGTCCTACAGCGGCGACGAAGGCGGCGCATGCGTCGAAGTGGCCTACGAGTGGCGCAAGTCCACCTACAGCAGTGAGCAGGGCGGCGCTTGTGTCGAAGTGGCCGCGTGTCCGCAACGGGTGCACGTGCGGGATTCCAAGGCGGCAGCCGGACCCGTGCTGGACGTGGCGCCGGACGCCTGGGGCGCGTTCACCCGGTTCGTCACAGCTTGAATCCTCCCCTCCCTGAAGGGAGGGGATTCCTGGCTCAGGCTGCCTCCGGGAGCAGCGCTCCCGGAGGTCTTACGCCCTCGACACCAGCCGGGTTGAGACCAGCCCGGACGAGCATCACGCGGGCGGAGTTCTTGTCCCTGGGGGACACGGCTCCGCACGCGGTGCACGCATACGTTCGTTCAGAGAGGGGAAGTGCGTGCTTGGTTCTCGCACCGCACTCGGAACAGTCCATCGTCGTGTGGGCCGGATGCACCAGGTGCACGATCCGGCCGTGCTTGCGGGTCATCTCGGTCAGCGCGGTCTTGGTGGCGCCGATGGCGGCGTCGGCCGCCTTGCGGGCCATGGTGGACTTGGCCAGGAACTTCGGCTTGAAGTCCTCCACCGCGATCGCGTCGTGGTCGCGGACAACCGCCTTGGCCCACTTGCGGCCGGTGTCCTGCCGCTGCCGGGCAACCTTTGTGTGCAGCTTCGCCGTCTGCCGCTTGGCTTCGCGGTAGCCCTTTGAAGCTGCCTGTCCCTTCGCGGGCTTTCTGCGCGCCATCTGCTTCTGGTGCCGGGCCAGCTTCGCGGCGGCACTCTTCCCGTGCTGGGCGTGGGGGAGGTCGTGGGCGTCGCTGGTGGTGGTCGCGGTTTCCTTCACGCCCCAGTCCACGCCCAGCACACGGCCGGTCTCCGGCAGCGGCTCGATGGTGGTGGCGACGACGAACGACGCGTACCAGTGCCCCAGCGAGTCCTGGTAGACGCGCACGCTGGTGGGGTCGGCGGGAAGGTCGCGGGACCACACCACGGTCAGCGCGATGTTCCCGGCGAGGTGGAGGCGTCCGTCCTTCAGCCGGAAGCCGCGCCGCGTGTAGTTCAGGCTGGGCAGCGCGTCCCGCTTCCGCTTGGTCCGGGGCATCCCGGCGCGCTGCCGGACGGGAAGCTTCGCCTTGATGTCCTTGAGTGCCTTGGCGCGGGACTTGGCGAAGTCTCGGATGGCCTGCTGCTGCGGCACCGACGCACCCTCGCGCAGCCATCCCATGGCGGTGCGGGCCTCGGTCAGCATCTTGTCGAGCTGCGCCGGGCCGCACGTCGTCTTCTCGGCGGCGTCCCGGTTCAGGTGGTGGACTTTGCGGGACATGGCCACGCACTCGTTCCACACCCACCGGCAACGCGCCCACTCCGCTTCAAGACCGGCGAGCGCGGCCGACGACACACGCAGGCGGTAGGTGTACCGGGCGTACCCGGACTCCTCCGTCTGTCGTTTCACTGTCGTCATGACGTCAAACATACGGCACCTTTGCGTAGCGAGACAACTAGAATGGCGGCATGGATGAAGAGAAGCGCATCACTGTCCGGCTCCCCCTGGAGCTCCATGAGCGGCTCGCCGCGCTCGCGAAGCGAGACCGCAGGTCGGTCAACGGCGAGATCGTGCACCTCCTGGAGGTCACGCTCGCCAGTCACTCGGTGGACGCCGAATCGCCCTGACGGCGATTCGGCTTTCCCTGCCCTGCTCCGCAGGGGGCCGATTCCTCCCCGGCCTGAAGGCCGGGGCATCCTCGGAGGCATCCGGTGACGCGGGCGAGGGGGCGTGCGTTAGGCCCCCTCACCGCCGGAGACCCGGGTCGGCATCACGGGGACCGGGCGGGCTCCCCTGCCGACGGCCAGTAGCGCTGAGCTCGCCGCGTGACCCCTGCGAGAGTGCGGCGGCGGTGGAGACGGTACGGCCGGTGCGGCGGCGGACCTCTCCGTCCCAGGCGCCGGGTAGGCGCTCAGTGCGCGATGGCGTCGATGACGGCTCGGGCGCCCTGGGTGAGGAGGGTGTCGGCGACCAGTGCGCCGAGGGCGGCCGGGTCGGGGGCGGTGGCGGTGGCGGCCAGGGTCGTCGTGCCGTCGGGGGTGAAGACGCGGGCGGTGAGGGTGAGTGCGCCGTCGGACGCGGGCTGGGCGTACCCGGCGATCGGGCTGTTGCAGTGGCCGCGCAGGGCGTGCAGCAGCGTGCGTTCGGCCGTCACGGCGCGCGCGGTGTCGGCGTCGTTCAGCGGGGCGACGGCCGCCAGCGTGGCCGCGTCGTCCTCGCGGCACTGGAGTGCGAGCACCCCGGCGCCGACCGGCGGACACAGCGTCTCCACGGGGAGCACCTGGGCGATGCGGTGTTCGGCGCGGATGCGGCGCAGCCCGCAGACGGCGAGGACCAGCGCGTCCGCGCGGCCCTCGTCCAGCTTCTCCAGGCGACGGCCAGCGTTGCCGCGCAGCGGGACGCAGTGCACCTGGGGGTGGGAGGCGGCGAGCTGGGCGGCGCGGCGTACCGAGGAGGTGCCGACGCGGGTGCAGGTGGGCAGCTCGTCCAGCGTCAGCCCGCCGGGGTGGACGAGGGCGTCCCGCACGTCGTCCCGGCGCAGGAACGCGGCGAACCGCGTGCCCCCGGGGAGGGGCTGGTCACCGGGGACGTCTTTGAGGCAGTGCACGGCGACGTCGGCCTCCCCGGCGAGGAGTGCGGCGTCCACCTCGCGGGTGAACGCGGCCTTGCCGCCGAGGACGGCGAGATTGCCGGTCCAGCGGTCGCCGTAGGAGGTGACGGGGACGACCGTGGTGGCCAGCCGTGGGTGCCGTCCGGCCAGCTCGCGGCGCACCCGCTCCACCTGGGCGAGCGCCATCGGGGACGAACGGGTGGCGATGCGGATCAGCTCGGCGGAGGCCACGCTCGCACGATAAGCCGGACGCGCACGGCCCGCGCCGCCGGAGGCGGCGAACGGGTGGCGGACCGGAGCGCGGACCGTCGGCCCACGCACGCCGCCCGCCCGTGCGCCACCGCGGATCGCCGCGCGGCCAGGCGGGGTTCGGCGTAGCCTGCGACACGCGCGCGGCGACGCGCGGACGGCGACACGCGGCAGCGGGCGGAAGGGAGCAGGCGATGGCGCACGAGGTCAGGGGCGTGGTGGCCCGGGGCAAGGGGCGGCCGGTGTCGCTGGAGACGGTGTTGGTGCCCGATCCGGGGCCGGGCGAGGCGCTGGTGCGGGTGCGGGCGTGCGGGGTGTGCCACACCGACCTGCACTACCGCGAGGGCGGCATCACCGACGACTTTCCGTTCCTGTTGGGCCACGAGGCGGCGGGCGTGGTGGAGGCGGTCGGCGCTGGCGTGACCGGGGTCGCGCCGGGTGACTTCGTGGTGCTCAACTGGCGTGCGGTGTGCGGCCAGTGCCGGGCGTGCCGCCGGGGCCGCCCGTGGTACTGCTTCGACACGCACAACGCGACCCAGACGATGACGCTGGCCGACGGCACGGAGTTGACGCCCGCGCTGGGCATCGGGGCGTTCGCGGAGAAGACCCTCGTCGCGGCGGGCCAGTGCACGAAGGTGGACCCGGCCGCGTCCCCGGCCGCCGTGGGCCTGCTGGGCTGTGGGGTGATGGCGGGGCTCGGCGCGGCGCTGAACACCGGCGAGGTGGGGCGCGGGGACAGCGTGGCCGTCATCGGCTGCGGCGGTGTCGGCTCGGCGGCGGTGGCGGGCGCGCGGCTGGCGGGGGCGAGCACGGTCATCGCCGTGGACATCGAGGACCGCAAGCTCCAGTGGGCGCGCGGGCTGGGTGCCACCCACACCGTCAACTCCCGGGAGCGGGACCCGGTGGAGGCGGTGCGCGAGCTGACCGGCGGCCACGGGGCGGACGTCGTCATCGAGGCCGTGGGCCGCCCGGAGACCTACCAACAAGCGTTCTACGCCCGCGACCTGGCCGGAACCGTCGTCCTCGTCGGCGTCCCCACCCCCGAGATGCGGCTGGAACTGCCGCTGCTGGACGTGTTCGGGCGCGGCGGCGCGCTGAAGTCGTCCTGGTACGGCGACTGCCTGCCGTCCCGTGACTTCCCGATGCTCACCGACCTCTACCTCCAGGGCCGCCTCGATCTGGACGCCTTCGTCTCCGAGACCATCGCCCTGGACGACGTGGAGGAGGCGTTCGCGCGGATGGAACGCGGCGAGGTGCTGCGCTCGGTGGTGACGCTGCCGTGAGCCCCAACAGCCCCAAAGGCCCCGCGAGTCCCGCCAGCCCCGTGCGCATCGACCACACCGTCACCTCCGGCACGTTCAGCCTGGACGGGGAGACCTTCGAGGTGGACAACAACGTGTGGGTGATCGGCGACGACACCGAGTGCGTCGTCATCGACGCGCCGCACGACGCCGCCGCGATCCGCGCGGTGGTGGGCGGGCGGCGGGTGCTGGCCGTCCTGGCCACCCACGCCCACGACGACCACGTGCGCGTCGCCCCCGAGCTGGCGGACGCCGTGGGCGCGCCGGTGCTGCTGCACCCCGCCGACCTGCCGGTGTGGCGCCTGACCCACCCCGAGCGGACCCCGGACGCCGAACTGACCGACGGCCAGGTGATCCCGCTGGCCGGGGCGGAGCTGTGGGTGCTGCACACCCCGGGGCACGCGCCGGGCGCGTGCTGCTTCCACGTCCCGGCGCTCGGTGCCGTCTTCACCGGCGACACCCTGTTCCGGGGCGGCCCCGGCGCGACCGGCCGCTCGTTCTCGGACTTCGGCACGATCATCGCCTCGATCCGCGACCACCTGCTGACGCTGCCCCCGGACACCGCCGTCCACCCAGGACACGGCGAGTCCACCACCATCGGCGCCGAGGCACCGCACCTGGACGAGTGGATCACCCGGGGCCACTGACCGCGCGCCGCCCGGCTTCACCCGCGCACGGGCGGCCACGCATGCTGGTTCCGCGCCCAGGCTCACCTCGCGCACATCGCGGGATTGCGGTGCATACTTCGCGGTCACGTAAGGGCCGCCCGCGCGCTCAGCGACGCAGCCGACCGGAGCACTCCCCCGGGCCACGCGACGAGGACCGCTGCTGAGACCACCTCAGCTTGACGGAGCAAGCGCAGGCATTCCCTACTCGGGCGCGGCCAAGCGGGAAGGGGGAGGATCAGCGGGTCGCGCGGATGCCTCGCTTGCGTAATCCGCTGATGGTGCTCACCACGTCGGCCACGTCGTCGTTCTCTCACGACGAGTACGGCACTTGGTGGCACCACGCCTGCCGACGGTGGGCGGGCCGCGGACATTCCGCCCTGCGGCCCGGCCACCGTCTTTCCGGCTCCGAACACGCGATAACGCATCGGTTCCGATGCGTTATCGCAAGCACTGCAACCCTCCTGACGTGGCATAAGTCACACCCAATACCCGCCGGTTGTGAGTTTCTATCCGATTCCTGAATTAGGCGCACCGCCAAACCCCTGCTTTAATGGGGAACTTGAATACAGGAGACGAAGAGAACTGCCCATTCTCGACTCCTGCTGACCGCCGAACTTTAGGACTGTGATAAAGCCACGCAGCGCATTGCCGCGCATTCTGGGCATCACCGCCGCCCCTGACCATTGACGGATCATGACTCAAGGAACCAACCCCATGCGCCACACCAGACCCGTGCGCCTCGCCGCGCTGGCCGCGGCTCTCATCGCGAGCCCCTTCGTGCTGAGCGGCGCACCCGCGGCCGCCGTGACCGGCCCCGCCTCGGACGCCGCCGACACCACCCACACCTACACCGCTCAGCTCACCATGGGAGAGCACGACCGCGGCTGTTCCGGCGTGCTCGTAGCGCCGATGTGGCTCGCCACCTCCGCTAGCTGCTTCGCCGACGACCCCAACGGCGTTTCCGCGGGCAAGCCCGCCCAGGACACCACCGCCACCATTGGCCGCATCGACCTGACCACTGCCAAGGGTGCCGTCCGCGACGTGGTCGAACTCGTTCCCCGCGCCGACCGTGATCTCGTCCTTGCCCGGCTCGCCGAACCGGTGAACAGCATCACCCCCGTCCGGCTCGCCGATACCCCGCCCGCGGCTGGCGACACGCTCACCGTGGCAGGCTATGGCCGCACCAAGGACGAATGGGCGCCGCTGAAACTGCATACCGGCGCCTTCGCTGTCGACGCCGCCCCGGTCGGCACCGACCTGAACATCACGGGCAAGGACGGTGCGGCCGTCTGCCCAGGTGACACCGGCGGACCCGCCCTACGTACAGTCAACGGAGTAGCGGAACTCGTCGCCGTCAACAGCCGCTCCTGGCAGGGTGGTTGTTTCGGCGTCGACGCCACCAGCACCAGTGCCATCAACACCCGCACGGACGACATTGCCGACTGGATCGGCGCAACCGTCAACAGGCCGAGCACCACCGACTTCAACGACGATGGTGTGGACGACATCGGCCTGCTCTACGACTACGGAACCGCCGAGGACGGTCGTGGGCGCATGGGGTTGTGGCGGTTCACCGGCACCGGCACCGGTTTCGACGTCCCGGTGAAGAACTGGGACAGTTTCACGGACTCCGGCCACAGCTGGACCTGGGACAACAGCAAGCCCATCCCCGGTGACTTCAACGGCGACGGCAAAGACGACGTCGCCGTCCTCTACAACAGGGGGACCGCTGAGGACGGCCGTAGGCGCACCGCCCTGTGGGCCTTCACCAGCACCGGGGATGGCTTCAGCAACCCGGTCCGCGTCTGGGACTCTCTCACCGACTCCGGCCACAGCTGGACCTGGGACAACAGCAAACCC
>NZ_JAEVFI010000016.1:188573-224168 GCF_019303495.1 Streptomyces sp. JJ66
CTCACCAGCACCGGCAACGGCTTCAACAACCCAGTGAAGAACTGGGACAGCATCACCGACTCCGGCAGCAGCTGGACCTGGGACAGGATCAACACCGTCTAGTACCTGGTACTTCGGCCTAACGTCGCGATCTTGGGTCGGCCCAAGTCGGGAACGGGTACGGCCACCGCGTGACCATCGGGGGTTTTGATATCTCCTGAAGATCATGCGGTGGCCGCAGGCCATAGCGTAGACCTGCTCGGTGGCGGTCGATGTTCGGGCGCCCTGATCGTGGATGAGACGGCTTCCTGAAGAAGGGCCACGCCTCAGCGGGCGTGCAACGCCAGGGCACCGCCACCGCCGGCCGCATCGAGGACAGTCAGGTCGGCGTGTTCCTCGCCTACACCACCGGCCAGGGACGGGCCTTGATCGAACACCGCCTCTACCAACCCGAACACTTCTGGTGTGCCGAGACCGGGCGTCGCAGAGGGGCAGGAGTTCCCGGCCGCACCGAGTTCGCCACGAAGCCCCGACCCCTTCGGTACAGCGGCCAGCGCGCAGGCGGGACGCGACGGGGCGGGTTCGGCACGCGGCGGGCAGGGCGTCACGTGGTGTCGGCCAGGGCCGCTCGGCCGGGGGTAGCCAGGCGTCGGCGGGACGGGTGAGCCAGGCGTGCCGGGCGGCCAGCTCTCGGGCGGCATCCAGCAGGGCCGTGAGCGCGGGATGGCGCAGGTCGCGGCGCCACACGACGGAGACGGGAGACAGCGGCACCGGGTCCACGACGGGGCGCAGCACCGTGCCGGGAACGTCCACCATCATCTCGCTGGCGAGCACCAGCCAGCGGCGGGAGCGGACGACGCGAATGAACTCCGCGTCGCCCTCGATCTTCGGGAACGGGGGTGCCACGTGGATGCCGCGCCCGGCGAAGAGCGTGCGGGCGTAATCCGTCCACTCGGTGGTCTCCTCGTTGCCCGCCCCGGCGTACAGCGTCTCACCGGCCAGCTCCGCGAGCGGCACCCGTGGCAGGGCCGCCAGGCGGTGGTCGTCGGGGAGCAGCACGCTCACGCGTTCGTAGCGCAGGAGCCGGTGGGACAGGTGGGCGCGGGCGGCCGGTTCGAGTCCGGCGACGCGGCCGAAGGCGACGTCCACCCGGCCCGCCGCGATCGCGGGCACCGCGCCGGACAGCCCGCTGTAGTAACGGGCGACGAACTCCCACCCCGGCGCCAGGGCCCGGGCGGCGTCCAGGACCAGCTGTCCCGTGGCCGCTTCCGCGCCGACGTCCACCACCAGCGGGCGGTCGGTGGGGCCGGACGCGGCGGCGGCCAGGTCGGCGTAGGCGGCCAGCACGCGCCGCGCGTACGGGAGCAGGCGCTCGCCGTCCGGCGTCAGCGTCACGTGCCGCGTCGTACGGGCGAACAGGGCCGCACCCAGTTCGCGTTCGAGGCGCCGGACGTCCCGGCTCAACGCCTGCTGCGCGACGTACAGCCGCGCGGCGGCCCGGGTGAAGTGCAACTCCTCGGCGACGGTGACGAAGGCCCGCAGCAGGCGCGGGTCGGGCGGAGTGGTGGGGGCGATCGGCACTCCGGTATTTGACAACACAGGTGCGTGAAAGGCCAGTCAGCAGGTGTTGGACGGAGCGAGCCGGGTGCCGCGAGGGTGGTGGACATGCCGCAGTTCTCCCCGGGCGCCGCATCCACGCGCCCCGTCTTCACCCTGTCCGGAACCACCCTGATCGCCCACCACTGGCCCTCACCACACCCCCAGCGACCTCACGACGAACCCGCCGACCGCAGCCGCCCCTACGCCCCTCTGTTCACCCGGCTGTCCCCAGTGGCAGGCGCCCTGCTGGGACGCCTGCCGGGCACTCGCCCCCAAAGGCGCTGACGCGCGACGCATAACGCACGACAAAGGCGACGCCGCCCGCGCAGTGCACGGGCTGACGTCGCCTGTCGTGGTGTGGAGATGGCGGGAATCGAACCCGCGTCCAACGGAGCGGAAGGAGGGCTTCTCCGAGCGCAGTCTGCTGTGCTTTTCTCGGCCCCGGCAGTCACGCAGACAAGCTGCCGACGGGCTCAGTCACTGTGTGATGTCCCGGCAGGCCCCGTGACCGGGCCTACGCGGTGAGTTCCCTAGCTGATGCCAGGAACCGGGTCGGGAACGCACCCGGGCTGACACTTCACACTCGCTACTTAGGCAGCGAGGGCGAAGGAATCGCGCTTGGTGTTGGCGATTATTTTTTTGCGGCACATGGTTAACGAGATCATTGCCGCGTTCCTCGGCTCGCTTCCCCTGCTTCGACATCCGCTGTCGAAACCGATCATCCCCATGTTGAGTTGACAACCCACCGGCGGTGCCGGTGGCGCTGAGGCCATCGTAGTGGACCAACCCGGGAGGAGGCCAACGTATTCCCCCGGCCGGGGGCCTGCTCCGCTCCCGCTCCTCCCCCGGCTCCCGGGCTCCGTGCCGGGTCCCGCTTCCCCGCCCCGCTGCGCGTCACCCTTCGCGAGGTGTCGCTCACGCATGGTGCGCGGAGGGGGCGTCGCCGACAGGTGCCCGGCTAGCGGCGGGCGCGGCGGCGGGCGGCGGAGATCGCGCGTTCCGCCTCGCGGCGGTCCTGCTTCTCCCGCAGCGTCTGCCGCTTGTCGTACTCGCGCTTGCCCCGGGCGAGCGCGAGTTCCACCTTCGCCCGGCCGTCCTTGAAGTACAGGGCGAGCGGGACCAGTGTCAGGCCCGTCTCCTGCACCTTGCCGGTGAGCTTGTCGATCTCCGCCCGGTGCAGCAGCAGCTTGCGCTTGCGGCGGGCGCTGTGGTTGGTCCACGTGCCCTGGCTGTACTCGGGGATGTGCACGTTGTGCAGCCACATCTCGCCGCCGTCGAGCTGGGCGAACCCGTCCACGAGCGAGGCGCGGCCCTGGCGCAGCGACTTGACTTCGGTGCCGGTCAGCACCAGTCCGCACTCGTACGTATCGAGGATGACGTAGTCGTGCCGGGCCTTCTTGTGCTGCGCGATGAGTTTGCGACCGGTCTCTTTTGCCATAGCCGGGCCATTGTTCCTCACCCGCGGGTGGCGAGGCCACTCAATACCGTGCGGGCCTTGTCCTGGGCGTCCTCACCGGCGTTCACGGCGACGTCCGGGGTGAGCCCGGTGCCCTCCAGTGAGCGGCCGCCGGGCGTGAGGTAGTGGCCGACGGTCAGCTCGGCGACGGAGCCGTCCGGCTGGACGTGCGGTACCTGCACCGCGCCCTTGCCGAACGTCGGCGTCCCCACGACCAGCGCCCGCCCACGGTCCTGGAGCGCTCCGGCCAGCAGTTCGGCGGCGCTCATGGAGCCGCCGTCCACCAGGACGACGAGCGGGCTGTCGGTGTCGCCGCCGGGCGCGGCGTGCAACGCGCGCTGGCCCTCGCCCTCGCCATAGGTGGCGACCAGGCCGCCGTCGAGGAAGGCGGAAGCGGCCTCGGTGGCTTCCAGGAGCAGGCCGCCGGAGTTGCCGCGCAGGTCGAGCAGGATCCCGTGGCCCGGTGGCACGGCGGCGACGGCGTTGCGCAGCCGCTCGCCGGTGCCCGCGGTGAACGCGCTGACCTGGATACGGGTGACGTCGCCCGGCAGGTGCTCGGCGGTGACGCTCCGGGTGTCCACCACGGCGCGCTCCAGCACCTCGCTGAAGTGCCGCCCGTCGCGGCTCAGGCCCAGGGTGACGGCGGTTCCGGCGGCGGGGCCGGGGTCCGCGTCGCCGCGCAGCAGGGCGACGACCTCGGTGACGGGCATGCCGCGCACGTCGGTGTCGTCGATCGTGTGCAGTGCGTCACCGGCGCGCAGGCCAGCGCGGGCGGCGGGGCTGTCCTCGGTGACGCGGGCGACGCGCGCCGGGCCGGTGCCGCCGCGCACGGTCAGGCCGACGCCGACGTACTCGCCGTCCAGTGTCCGGCTCAGGTCGGCGAACTCGCGGGCGGTGTAGGCGGTGGACCAGCGGTCACCGCTGCGGCTGACGGCCTCGTGGGCGTCGGTGGCGGCGGCGCGCTCGTCCCGGGGGGCGGCGCCGGAGAGGGCGGCGCGGCCCGGGGTGCCTGGCGCGGCGTCCACGGAGGCGTCGGCCTCCGGCGTCCACGAGCCGGAGGCGAACCCGGTCAGCAGGACCCCGGTGAAGACGAGGGGCAGTGCGGCCCCGCGGCCGATGCGGCGAGGCTGGACGAACATCCACGAGCCCGACATGCTGCGGAGTCTAGGACAGGAGCGGGCGCCGTACGGAAGGTTGACCGCAGGGCGCCCGCGTTCTATCTCACACCAGTTTCACACCTTCAGGTACTTGCGCAGCGTCAGGAACGCGGCCAGCGCGGGCATCAGCAGGCCCACGGCCAGCACCAGCGGCAGCACCTTCCACAGCGCGTCGTAACCGATGAAGCTGATCAGCGGCACCTTCTCGGCCAGGAAGTTGTCCACGAGCGCGAACTTGCCCGTCAGCAGCAGCACTCCGGCCAGCATCCCCCCGACGAGGCCCGCGATGGCGGCCTCCAGGATGAACGGCATCTGGATGTAGAAGCTGGACGCGCCGACCAGCCGCATGATGCCCGTCTCCCGGCGCCGGGAGAACGCCGAGACGCGCACGGTGTTGACGATCAGCAGCATCGCGACGACGAGCATCAGGCCCATGACGAACAACGCCGCGTGGCGCAGCCCGTCGAGCAGGCTGAACAGGTTCTCCAGCAGATCGCGCTGGTCCTGCACCTCCTGCACCCCGGCCCGGCCCGCGAACGCGGTGGCGATGACGTCGTACTTGCCCGGGTCCTTCAGCTTGACCCGGTAGGACTCCTGCATCTGCTCCGGGGTGAGCGAGGAGGCCAGCGGGGAGTCCTTGAACTGCTCCTGGTAGTGCTGGTACGCCTGTTCGGCGGACTCGTAGTAGACCTTCTCGACGACGGCGAGCTTCTCCAGGTCCGCCTTGATCTCGCGCTTCTGCTGACCGGTGACGGCGCCCCGGTCACAGCTGGGGTCGTTGTCGGCGTCGTTCTTGTTGCACAGGTAGATCGACACCTGGACCTTGTCGTACCAGTACCCCTTCATGGAGTTGACCTGCTGGTTCGCCAGGAGCGCGCCGCCGAGCAGGGCGAGCGAGATGGCCACGGAGATGATGACCGCGAACGTCATCGTGAGATTGCGCCGGAGACCCGTGGCGATCTCCGACAGAACGAACTGGCCGCGCATGGCGTGTACTCCGTGCCTTTCAGTGCTGGTAGCCGTAGACGCCGCGCGACTGGTCGCGCACGAGCCGGCCCTGTTCGAGTTCGATCACGCGCTTGCGCATCTGGTCAACGATCTGCTGATCGTGGGTAGCCATGATGACCGTCGCCCCGGTCCGGTTGATGCGGTCGAGCAGCTTCATGATGCCGATCGACGTCTGCGGGTCGAGGTTGCCGGTGGGCTCGTCCGCGATGAGCAGCTTCGGACGGTTGACGAACGCCCGCGCGATCGCCACCCGCTGCTGCTCACCGCCGGACAGCTCGCCCGGCATCCGGTCCTCCTTGCCGCCGAGGCCGACCAGGTTCAACACCTCGGTGACCGCCTTGCGGATTTCCCCGCGCCGCCTGCCGATGACCTCCAGCGCGAACGCGACGTTCTCCGCCACCGTCTTGTTGGGCAGCAGCCGGAAGTCCTGGAACACGGTGCCCAGCTGGCGGCGCATCTGCGGCACCTTCCAGTGGGACAGCCGGCCCAGGTCCTTGCCGAGCACGTGAACCTGGCCGTGACTGGCCCGCTCCTCCCGCAGCACCAGGCGCAGGAACGTGGACTTGCCGGAGCCCGAGGACCCCACGAGGAAGACGAACTCGCCGCGCTCGATCTCCAGCGAGACGTCGCGGAGCGCCGGGCGGTTCTGCCGCGGATAGGTCTTGGAGACGCTGTCGAAACGGATCACTGATGCACACCACGTCGGGCTGGGTAGGAGCAACGGAAGCCGCGGCGCGGCCCCTGGTTCGGTGCAGTGACACTACGCGACGCGCGGGACGCGGCGCAGTCGGCATCCGGTATTGCGCACGTATGCGCCGCGGGTCGAAGCCTGGCAGAGTGGGAACCAGGAGAAACCCTTGGGGAACGAATCACTCCGCGAGGGCGTTGGCGCAGTAGAGGAGGAGATCGCATGACATGCGACCGACTGGTGTGCGCCAACTGCGCCGGGCCCGTCAGCGAGGCCCGCTGCGCGGTCTGCCGTGCCCAGCGTGAGCGGCTGCACCGGCAGGGGCCGCTGGCCGCGTGGACGCCCGCCACCCTGCTCGCGCTGCTGCTGGCGCTGCTCTCAGTGCTGTTCGTGGCGCGTCAGATGGCCTTCTGACGGCGCCCCGTTTCCCCCATGCCAATTCCCGCTTTATTCCACCAACACGCTGCGAGGACCCGGACACAGGCGGTGTCCGGGTCCTCGTCGCTTGTTCAGCGTGCTACGCGCCCGTGGTTCAGGCCGCGGCCGCGCCGTTCCGGCTCATCAGACGGGGCAGCATGCGGAAGCCCACGCCACCGGCGATCATGGTCGCCGCGCCGACGAGCAGGAACGCCGTCTCGGTGGCACCGGTCTCGGCCAGCTCCTCGCCGCCGCCCTGCGGGGCCTTGGGCTGGTCAGCCACCGGCTTCTGCTCCGGCGTGGTGATCTGCTCCTTGGAGCCCTGCGGGGTCTCGCCGGAGCCGTCCGGGTTCAGGCCGCCGCTGCCGGTGTCGCCACCGCCGTTGCCGCCGGTGGAACCCGTGGAGCCGGTGGAACCGGTCGAACCCGTGGAGCCGTTGCCACCGGTGGAGCCGCCGCCGGTGGAGCCGCCGGTGTCGCCACCGCCGTTGCCGCCGGTGGAACCGGTCGAGCCGGTCGAACCGGTGGAGCCCGTCGAGCCGCCGCCGGTGTCGCCACCGCTGTTGCCGCCGGTCGAACCGGTGGAACCGCCCTGGTCACCGCCGGTGCTGCCACCGGTGTCGCCGCCGCTGTTGCCGCCGGTCGAACCGGCCGTGCCGCCCTGGTCGCCACCGGTGCTGCCACCGGTGTCGCCGCCACCCTGGGCAGCCGCGCCACCCTGGTCGCCACCGCCCTGGGCAGCCGCACCGCCCTGGTCGCCGCCGGTGCTGCCACCGGTGTCGCCGCCGCCCTGGGCAGCCGCGCCGTCGGTGGTGCCGCCGTCGGTGTCGCCGCCGCCGTCGGTGCCACCGTCGGTGTCACCGCCGGTGAGGAGGCCGCTGGCCGAGACGCTGGCGACACCGGCGTCCTGCGTGGTGATCGGCTCGTCACTCTTCGCAGCCTCACCGGTGGCCGCCTGTGCGACGCCCGCGATCGTCAGCGAAGCGCCAGCGGCGAAAACCGAACCGGCGACGATGCGCGCAACGCGCACTCGCGTCGTGGAATTGGTCACTACCAACTACCCCCAGTAGCTGTTCATTGTCATCGGAGCAGCGGTACCGGGCGCTCATGGTGCCGGGGATTTCCATAGCGGGAGCCCATGGCCACTCGGTGACCGGGCGCCCCGTTCCGCCCCCACATGTGCACTCGTCCCTGACACACGCCTGCTGAGCGGACAGCTTTCCCAGTTTTCACACCAGCGTCAAGCGACGTCCGGGCGAATGGCACTGCCCAACCGGTCACTTACCGGCAAAGTCGGACACCTGTGTGCCGCGCGCCACAGTGGGCGCCGCGTCGGCGTCAGCTCTGCGGCGTCTCCTGCTGCTTACGCCAGCGGATTCCGGCCTCCAGAAAGCCGTCGATGTCACCGTCCAGCACCGCCTGCGGGTTGCCCACCTCGTGCTCGGTGCGCAGGTCCTTGACCATCTGGTAGGGCTGCAACACGTACGAGCGCATCTGGTTGCCCCACGAGTTGCCGCCGTCACCTTTCAGGGCGTCCATCTTGGCCTGCTCCTCCGCCCGCCGGTGCGCCAGCAGACGGGACTGCATGACGCGCAGCGCCGCCGCGCGGTTCTGGATCTGGGACTTCTCGTTCTGGCAGGAGACGACGATGCCGGTGGGGATGTGCGTCATGCGCACCGCGGAGTCCGTGGTGTTCACGGACTGGCCGCCGGGGCCCGAGGAGCGGAAGACGTCCACCCGCAACTCGTTCTCCGGGATGTCGATGTGGTCGGTCTGCTCCACCACGGGCATGACCTCGACGCCCGCGAACGACGTCTGGCGGCGGCCCTGGTTGTCAAACGGCGAGATGCGCACCATGCGGTGCGTGCCCTGCTCGACCGAGAGCGTGCCGTAGGCGTAGGGCGCCTTCACCGAGAACGTGGTGGACTTGATGCCCGCCTCCTCCGCGTAGGAGGTGTCCAGCACCTCCGCGGGGTAGCCACGGCGCTCCGCCCAGCGCAGGTACATGCGCTGGAGCTGCTCGGCGAAGTCGGCGGCGTCCACCCCGCCGGCCTCCGCGCGGATGCTGACCATTGCCTCGCGCGCGTCGTACTCGCCGGACAGCAGCGTGCGCACCTCCAGCTCGTCCACCGCCTTTTGCACCGCGGCCAGTTCACTCTCGGCCTCGGCGCGGGCGTCGGCGTCGTCCTCGGCGTCCGCGAGCTCGAACAGCACGCCGACGTCCTCGATGCGCCCGTGCAGCTCCTCGACCTTGCGGAGCTGGCCCTGGAGAAACGAGAGCCTGCTCGTCACCCGCTGGGCGTTGTCCGGGTCGTCCCACAGCGAGGGGGCCGCCGCCTGCTCTTCGAGCTCGGCGAGGTCGGCCCGCATCTTGTCGAGGTCGAGGACGGCCTCGATCGACTCCATCGTGGAGGCGAGGGACTTCAGCGCTTCGGATACATCGACGACTGCCACGGGTCCAGCGTACCGGCTGGGGGCGTGGGCCAGTGCGGCGTCTGGACCGGCCCGCGCGACGCCCACCCGGGACCGCTCGCGGCTCACCGCCAGGGTGAGGGGCACGCCCGGTCCAGTGGGCCAGCGGTGCCGTCCGGACAGCGCCGCTACCGGCTCTCCGGGGCCACCGCTGGGGGCGGGGCACCGTCGGTGGTGTTGTCGTCGGCCAGGACCAGGTAGCCGCCGACGGCCAGGAGCACCGCCGTGCCCGCGCCCGCCACCGTCAGGCGCATGCGGCGCCGGCGGTCGGCGGCCCGGTGCCGGGCGGAACCGGCGCGGGGCTGGCCCGGGGCGCGCGGGGAACGCGCGGTGCCGCGCGCGCCTCCGGCCAGCTCGTCGGCACCGGGCACCCGCATGCTGGTGTGCGTCTCGCGGTTCGCGGAGTCCGGTGCGGCGTGTCCGCGCACCAGCGGTACCGCGCCCCGGCGGGCGGTCGGCGCCGGGGCACCGGTGTCGGCGTCCTCGAAGCCGGTGAACTCCGGCTCGGGTTCGTCGATGTCGAGCGCGGGGTAGCCGACGAGTGCGGGCCGCAGCTCGCGCAGGCGGGCGGCCAGTTCGGGGGCGCGCAGCCGGGAGGCCGGGGCCTTGGACAGACACTGGTGGATCAGCCGCCACAGCTCGTCGGGGATGCCCGGCAGCGGGGCGACGGACTCGGTGACGTGCCGCCGCAGCACCGCGCCGGGGTGGCCGCCGCCGAACGGCGTGAACCCGGCCAGCGCCTCGTAGAGCACGGTGGCCAGCGCGTAGATGTCCACGGCGGCCCGGGGCGGCAGGCCCTCGACGATCTCGGGGGCGACGTAGTCGGGCGTGCCCACCACCCGGCCGCCGCCACCGCGCCGGGGCGCGTCGATGAGCTTGGCCACGCCGAAGTCGGTGAGCAGCGCGCGTCCGGTGCCCGCGTCGCGCAGGATGTTCTCCGGCTTGACGTCGCGGTGGACGTACCCGGCGGCGTGCGCGGCGGCCAGCGCGTCGGCGATGTCGGCGGTGACGGCCACGGCGTCGGCGGGGGTGAGGCGGCGCTCGCGGTCGAGCTGGGTGCGCAGGTCGGTGCCGCGCACCAGGTCCATCACGAGGGCGAGGTCGTTGCCGTCCACCACCAGGTCCCGGACGCCGACGACGTGCGGGTGGTCCAGGCTCACCAGCGCGGCGCGCTCCTGCACGAAGCGGCCTACCAGCTCCTGGTCGGCCGCCAGGTCCTCGCGCAGCAGCTTGATGGCGACGGGCCCTTCCGGGCCTGAGCCCTGCCACACCGTGCCGGCGCTGCCCCGGCCCAGGATCTGGTGGGCGGTGTAACGACTGCCGATCTTCCGTGCCATGGCGACCAAAGTACGCCGCGTTGGGCCGTCCGAGCGGCCCATCCGGCGGTAACCATCACCCCGGGGCGGGAAAATCGGCCACAGAAGTCGACAAATCGCCCCACTGGCCACTCCGTCGGGGCGCCGGGGTCAGCCGTTCGGGCCGGTGGGGCCGCCGCCGCTGTCCAGGTACGCGCCGACGCTCTCCCAGAGTTCACGCCCCCAGTCGGTGACGGTCTCCCAGAAGCTGCGGCCCTCGGCGACCCACTCGGGCACCGGGGTGAAGTTCCAGATCAGGGCGATGATCGCGGCGATGATCAGGATCATGAACAGGCAGCCCTTGAGGCAGCCGAGGCCCGGGATGCGCATGGGGTTGGCGCTGCGCTGCCGGCGGCGCGGCTCGCGGGGTGCCCGCGCCGGGGGACGCCGGTCGTAGCGCTGGTGCCGCGGCTCGTAGCGCTGCGGCGGGGACGGCTCATAGCGCTGTGGCGCGGGCGGGGCGTAGCCGTGCGGCGCGGGCGGGGCGTAGCCGTGCGGCTGCGGGCCTGGGGCGGGGGCGGGCGGGCGCGGGGCGTACTGCTGCGGGGACGCGGGTGGCTGCTGGTGGGGCGGCGGGGGCGCCGCCCCACGGCGCGGGGGACGGCGGCGCAGCGGGTCCTGTTCGGGGTCCAGCGGCTGGTACTGGGTCTGCTCGTTGCGGTCGCGGGCGGCACGGAGCTGGTTTTGCCACGGGTGCGCGCCGCCGTCACCCGGCTGCTGCGGCGGGGTGGGCGGCTGCTGTGGCATGACGGAGGTGGGGTCGGCGCCCGCAGCGCCCGCGGCTGCGGCGCCCGGGCCGGTGTGGGGCAGGACCGTCGTCGCCGCGTTGGCGTCGTAGCCGCCCACCGGGCCGGGGCCGCCGGTGGGCAGCGCCTGCGCCGGGTCGGAGGCAGCCGGGTCAAAGGCACCGGAGACCTGGCCCGGTCCGGGCACCGGGGCCGGGCTGGGGTCGGGGGCCAGCAGAGCCGCGACCCCGAGGGCGGCGGTGCGCTCGGCGGGGGCGGCGTCGGGGGCCAGGCCCGCGGCGACGGTGCGCAGGGCGTGGGCCAGGGCGACGGCGCCGGGCCGCTCGTCGGGGTTCTTGCGCAGGCAGCGTTCGATGACCGTCCACAGCGGGTCCGGGACGTTGTCGGGACGGCGCGGCTCCTCGTTCAGGTGCCGCTGAAGCACCTCCAGCGCGCTCCCGCCGCCGAACGGCGGGCGTCCGGTCAGCACCTCGTACAGCAGGATGCCCGCGCCGTAGAGGTCCACGGCGGAGGTCTGCGGGCGGCCCTCGGCGGACTCGGGGGCGACGTAGGCGGGGGTGCCGACGAACTCGTGGGCACGGGTGAGGCCCGGGGAGTCGGCGAGCCGGGCGATGCCGAAGTCGGTGAGCATCGGGCGCATGCCGCCCGCGTCCTCGGCGATGAGCACGTTGGCGGGCTTGAGGTCGCGGTGGACGATGCCGTCGGCGTGGCTGGCGGCGAGCGCGTCGGCGACCTGGGCCGTCAGCAGGGCGGCGGCGACGGGCGAGAGCGGACCGTTGTCCCGCAGGTAGCGGTGCAGGTCGGGGCCGTCCACGAGGTCCATGACCAGCGCGAGCAGGGTGCCTTCGACCACCAGGTCCCGGGTGCGGACGATGTTGCCGTGGGTGAGCCGCAGCAGGGCGGAGCGCTCGCGCAGGAAGCGCATGACGATGTCGGCGTCGTCGGCCAGCTCCTCCTTGAGCACCTTGATCGCGACGACCTCGCCGGGGCTGCCCGCGACGGCCGCCTCGGCTCCGGCCGTCTCGCGCTGCCGGCCGCGCCACACGGTGCCGGTGGCGCCGCGTCCCAGCGGCTCCTCCAGGAGGTACTTGCTGCCTACGGGCCGCACGTCATCGGCTCCCTGCTCGTCGTCGCTCGTCTCCGGCGGGGAGCGGACGCCGGTGACGGTCCCGCTCCGGGCACGGGCGGCCGCTGAGCGACGGCCCGTCCGGTCCACTGTAGTAGGACGGCCGCGCCCGGGGGCGCGCGTCGCGGGAGGTCAGCCGCCATCCACCGGGCAGCCGCCCCGGCCGTGGGGGCCGAGGACACGGCGGAGCCCGCATGATCCCGATACGAACGCGAATGGTCATAAGTGTCACCGCGAACGATGTGAACTCGATCACGTGCGCATACCCTTACGCGTTCCCCTGTGCAATCAAGATCATTGAGACGCGCTCGCGGCATGGACTGTCGGTCGCGGGTGGCAGGATGCAGCTACGTCGCTGAACGGGAGGGGCCGATGCCGAATCAGATCCGGCTCACCGTCCGCGGGCCGCGCGGCGGCCCGGGGCAGGGCTCGGAGGAGTGCGACGTCCTGGTCTCGGCCCCGCCCGGCACCGTGCTCGCCGCCGTGACGGGCGGCCTGGCGGCGGAGCTGGCCGCGGCGGCCTCCGCGCGGGGTGGCTCCGCCGCGCCCTCCCGGGAGGGCGAGTCCGCCGCCGTCTATGTCGGCGCGCTCCGGCTGGACGCCGCCCGCCACCTGCTGGGCGAGCCCCCGCTGCTCGACGGAGCCGTGGTCTGCCTGCACCGGCCCGCGGAGGAGCTGGCCGCGCTCCCGGCCGGCGGGCCGCGCCTGCACGTCGTCGCCGGGCCGGACGCGGGCGGCGTCCACCTGCTGCACGGCGGGCACGTGCGCGTCGGGCGCTCGGCGGACGCGGACGTGGTGCTGGACGATCCGGACGTCTCCCGCCTGCACTGCGTGGTGACGGTGACGGAGTCCGGTGCCGTGACGGTCGCCGACCTGGGCTCGACGAACGGCACCACGGCCGAGGGCGCCCCCGTCGGCGAGCGCCCCGTGCCGCTGCGCCCCGGGGCGTCGCTGCGGGTGGGCGAGTCGGTGCTGCGGCTGCGCACGGACCCGGTGCGCGTCGCCCCCGAACCGCCCGGCAGCGCCGCCCCCACGCCGCCGGTACCGGCACCCGGGGCGAACGCGTCCGGCGCCCCGCGCGCGTTCGTCCCGGAGCAAACCGGGCCCGGGCGCACGACAGCGCCGGGCGGAGCCGTCACCCACGGGGCCGGGCTCGGCGTCCCCCTCCTGCCGCCGCAGGCCCCGCCCGGGGCACGCCCGGCGCCAACGGACGCCGCCGGGCTGCCGGAGCCACCCGTACGGACCCCCGCGCCGGGCGGGCACGCCCCGCAGCCCCCGCCCGGCGAGTCCCCGGCCGGGGCAGCACCGCCGCCCCCGCAGGTGCCCGCCGGGCCGTCAGACGCGGACGGGCGAGGCGCCCGGAGCCGGGGGTCCTGGGCCCGCCGCTGGAGCGGCAAGCGCACCGCGTCCGGCGACCACCCCTGGGCCAGCGCCCCAGGGCCGCAGCCCGCCCCCGGCCCCCTGCCCGCCCCCGACCGGGGGCGCTGGCCGGACCCGGCGGAGATCCTGCTCACCGCGCTCGGCCCCGGCCCCCGGCTGTGGGAACGCGGCCCGGGGCACGAGGACGCGCTCACGGTACGGCTCGGCACCGCGCACCACGGCGCCCGGCCGGGCCCGCCCCTCACCCTCTCCCTGCGGGAGGCGGGCTCGCTCGGGCTGGCCGGGCCCCGGGCGCGGCTGCTGCCACTGGCGCGGTCCGTACTGGCCCAGCTCGCCACGCTGCACGGCCCCGGCTCGCTGGAGATCGTCGTGCTCGCCTCCGGGCGCGGCGCGCACCGCACCCGGGACTGGTCCTGGCTCGGCTGGCTGCCGCACCTGCGGCCCACCCGCGGGCAGGACTGCCGCCTGCTGTTCGCCTTCGACCGGGACCAGGCCGCCGCCCGCACCGCCGAGCTGACCCGCCGCCTGGACGACGGTCCCCTGGGCCCGGACTGGGCCGACGCCGACCGCGTGGACGTGCTCACCGCCGCCTCCCGCCACACCGGCCCGGCCACGATCCTCGTCGTGGACGGCGACCCGGGCTCCGCCGCGCTGCGCGAGTCCGTGGCCCGCCTCACCGCCTGCGGCGCGGCCGCCGGGGTGCACGTGCTGTGCCTGGCGGAGACGGCGGCGGCCACCCCGTCGTCACCGCAGGCCGAAACGCTGGCCGCCGCCTACCGCCTGCTGCCCGCCTTCCGCGAGTGCGGCGCCGTCGCGCTGCTGAGCGGCGCCGTGGCGACCGCGCTGCGCCTGGTGCGGCGCGGCGGCGCAGACCGGGTGGGCGAGCCCGCCACCGTGGACGGGGTGTCCGCCGCGTGGGCGGAACGCGTGGCCCGCGCCCTGGCTCCGCTGCGCGAGGCCGACGCCCAGCTGGCGCCGCCCGGCACCGGTGTCCCGGCGCCCCGGCACGCCGCGCCCCTGCCCGACACCTCGCGCCTGCTGGAAGAGCTGGGGCTGGCCCGCGCCACCCCGGCCGCGCTGCTCGCCCGCTGGCCCGAACCCCACCAGCCGCCGCGCGCCTGCCTGGTGCTGGGCGCGGGTCCGCGCGGCCCGCTGGAGGCCGACCTCGTCGCCGCCCGCAGCCACCTCCTGGTCAGCGGCGCCCCCGGCAGCGGCAAGACGGAACTGCTGTGCTCGCTCGCCGCCTCCCTGGCGGCGCAGGAGCGGCCGGACCGGCTGGCGCTCGTCCTCCTCGACGGCGGCACCGCGCAGGGCCTGCGGGCGGCCACCGAACTCCCGCACGCCACGACGTACCTGGCCGCAGGCGACCCCCAGCGCATGCGGGCCTGCGCCCAGGCGCTCACCGGCGAACTCAAGCGCCGTGCCGAACTGCTGGACGGCGTGGCCTTCGAGGAGTTCACCGGCGTCGCCGGTCCGGCACTGGGCACGGTGACCACCGGTGCGGCCGGGGAGCCCGCCGGGTGGGGCGAGGAGGATCGCGGCACCCTGCGGCTGCGGCCCCGCCCGGGGTGGGAGAGCCGCAGCCCGCTGCCCCGGCTGGCGGTCCTGGTGGACGACGTGGACGCGCTGGTGGACCCGGCGCTCGGCAACCCAGGGCGGCCTGCGGCGGGCTCGGTGGTGCGGGCGCTGGAGGCCGTGGCGCGCGATGGGCTGCGGCTGGGCGTCCACCTGATCGCGGCCACCGGCCGCCCCGACCGCACCGCGCACACCGTTACCGACCAGGGCGCGTCCCTGCGCGTGGCCCTCGGCGGCCCGGCCAGCGCGAAGACCCCGGCCGGCCGTGGGGTGCTGCACCGGCCCGACGGGGTGGCGGTGCCCTTCCAGGCGGGCCGGGTCACGGCGCGGATTCCCCGGACGGCCACCCAGCGGCCGACGGTCACCGCGCTGGACTGGGCGCGGGCCGGTGCCCCGCCCACCCGGCGTCCCGTGCGCGAGCTGGGCAACGGGCCCACCGACCTCGCGCTGCTGGCCAGCGCGACAGACCGGGCCGCGCGCGAGTGCGCCTCCCCGGTGCCGCCGCCGCTGGTGTGACCACGCCCCGGCCCTGGGCGAGGCCGGGCGGCTCGCGCCCTGGGCCGCGCCTTCCCGCCGCCCGGGGACCCCGGCTCCCCCGCCGTCCCCGGGCGTCACCTCGGGACCCCGGCTCCCGCCCTCCCGGGCGTCACCTCGGGCTCCGGTCGGCAGAGGCCGAGCAGGCTGACGGGTCAGCGGGAGGGCGGGGTGTTCGGCACGGGCTGGCGCCGGGGCCAAACGGCGTCACCCCCGGTACACCGAACGGAGTCCGCGACCGTGGCGGTGACCGCCCGACACCGCGCATCACCGCATGATCGGGTTACCTGACCCGCGCCCACCGGGAAGTGCCGTGCCCCGCTTCAGCATCATCGTTCCCGCCCACCAGGCGCATGGCTACCTGCCCGAGTGCCTGGAGTCCGTGCTCACGCAGTCCTTCACCGACCTCGAACTCCTCGCGGTGGACGACGGCTCCCCCGACGCCTGTGGCGGGTTGCTGGCGGAGGCGGCAGCGGCCGACCGGCGGGTGACGGTGCTGCGGATGCCGGAGCCGGCCGGCCCGGGACCGGCCCGCAACGCCGGGCTCGCCCACGCCCGCGGTGACTACGTGCTGTTCCTCGACAGCGACGACGCCCTCGCCCCCGGCGCCCTGCAAGCCATCGCCGACCGCCTCGTGGACACCGCCGAACCGGACCTGGTGCTCTTCGACCACGAACGCGCCTTCTGGCATGGCGGCACCGATCGCGGCGCCCCCGCCGGGCTGCTGGCCCACCGCGACCCGCAGGTGTTCCGCGCCGAGGACCGCGCCGCGCTGCTGCGGCTGCCCGGCGTCGCCTGGAACAAGGCGTGCCGCCGGGAGTTCCTGGCCCAGCGCGGGCTGCGGTTTCCGCCCGGGGCGTACGAGGGCGTCACCTTCAGCTGGTGTGTGCTGCTGACGGCCGAGGCGGTCACCGTGCTGGACCGGGTCTGCGTCCAGCACCGGCGGCGCCGCGCGGGCGGCCTGCTGGCACAGGCGCCGCGCAAGCACTTCGACCTCTTCGCCCAGTACGACCGCGTCTTCGCCTTCGTCAACCAGCAGCACCAGCTCGTGCACTGGCGGCCGGTGCTCTACCGGCGCATGACCGACCACCTCACCGCCGTCTTCCTCGCCCCCGGGCGGCTGCCGCGCGCCAGCCGCGCGGAGTTCTTCCGGCGCAGCGGCAGGCTGTGCGCCCGGCACCGGTCGGCGGCGGGCCGCACCACACTGCGCCACCTGCTGCTGCGGCTCGGCGCCCGCCGCACGTTCCGGCTGCTGTGGGCGGCGGGCGGACTGCGGCGCCGGGTGCGTGCCGCCTGCCGTGCCGTGCACGGCGCGGCGGTACGGGCGGCGTACCGGGTGCACTGCCGCCGCACGCTGGACCCGGCCCTGGCCGTCTTCGCCGCCCCGGGCGAACGCGGGTACACCGGGTACACCGGAGATCCAGCGGCCGTCGAAGCGGCGGCGCGCCAGCTCATCCCCGGGTTGCGCACGGCCTGGGTGGGCAGCGAGGCGCAGGCGGCCGGACTGCCGCGCGCGGTACGCCGCCTGCGGCCGGGGTCGGCCGCGCACTGGCGGGCGCTGGCGCGCGCCACGTACCTCGTCAGCAGCGGCGACTTCGAGCCCGGGTTGCGCAAGCGGCGCGGACAGGTCCTGGTGCAGACGCACCGGGGCACTCCGCTCGGCCGCGAAGGGCTCGACCTGGGCGACCACCCCGTGACCGGGCTGCGCACCGACTTCGCCACGCTCCTCGCCCGAGTAGACGACTGGGACTACAGCCTCTCCGCCAACCGTCACTCCACCCTCGCCCGCGAACGCGCCTACCCCGGCGACTACACCACCCTGGAGTACGGCGCCCCGCGCAACGACGTGCTGTACCGGGCCACGGCCGAGGACGTCGCACGCATCCGCGACGAGCTGGGTGTGCCCGCCGGTTCGGTGGCCGTGCTGTACGCGCCCGCGCCGCGCGACCACCTGCGCGGGCGCCTGCCCCGGCTGGATGTCACCCGGCTCGCGCACGCGCTCGGGCGGGGCTTCGTCGTTCTCGACGGGGCCGCGCCGCACGGCGTCCACCGCTCCGTGGCCCGGCTGTGCCTGGCCGCCGACGCCCTGGTCACCGACTACTCGCCCCTCGTCTTCGACTACGCCAACCTCGACCGTCCCATCGTCCTGCACGCCGACGACTGGGAGACCTTTCGCGCCACCCGGGGCACCTATGTCGATCTGCCCGGCGCGCCGCCCGGGCCGGTGGCCTGGGACGTGGACAGCCTGGTGCGTCTCTTCCACAGCGGTGCGTGGTGCGGGCCGGGCAGCGCGGCGCTGCGCTCGGCTTTCCGGGCGCGCTTTTGCCCCTACGACGACGGCCACGCGGCGGAGCGGGTGGCACGCGCGGTCTTCCTCGACGGCACCGGCCTGGCCCCGGTGGTTCCCCTCGCCCAGCGCCGCCCGGCCCCGCTGCCGTCCCGGTCCGCTCCGCGCGGGCGCGTGGTGCGTCCCGGCGGCCCGCACACGGGCACCCGTCTCACGGGTTGACGCCCGCCCCCGCCCCAGCACGGCGCGCGGCTACTGCGGGGCTCTTGCCAGGCGGGGCGGGGCGGCTACTCCAGCTACTTCGGCACGCCGAACAGGTGGGCGGGTGGGATACCCGCCCACCTGAGGCGGCACGCCACGGTTACCGGTTGCTCCGCAGCAGCGTGCGCATGGTGCGCATGGCCACCGACAGGTTCGCCAGGTCGAACGTGTCGGAGGACTGGATCTCCTCCAGCGTCGCCCGCGCCCGGCCGAGGATCGCCGCGTTCTTCTCCTCCCACGCCTTGAACCGCTGCTCCGGGGTCGCGGCGGAGTCGCCGCCCGCCAGCACGTCGGCGGTCAGCAGTTGGTGCGCGGCGTACAGGTCTTCGCGGATCGCGGCGCGCGCCATGGACTGCCAGCGGTCGGCGCGCGGCAGCTCGCTGACGCGGTCCTGGAGCTGGGTGATGCCGAGCCGGTCGGCGAGGTCGTAGTAGACCTCGGCGACGTCCATCAGCTCGCGTCCGGTGCGGTCGGCGACGGCGACGATGTCCAGCGCCGGGAACACCGAGGAGAACCCGGCCACCCGGCGCGCCAGCTCCCCGGGGACACCGGCGTCCGCCAGCTCCTCGTGGATCTTCTCGAACCACGCCAGGTCCTCGCCCTTGAGCAGGGTGGGCAGTTCGTTCCACACGGCCTGGACGCGTTCGCCGAACACCTCGACGGTCTCGGCGAGCAGCAGCGGCTGCGGGCGGTTGCCGAGCAGCCAGCGCGTGGCGCGCTCGACCAGGCGGCGCGAGTGGAGCCGGATGCGGGTCTGCACCTCGGCGCTGACCTCGTTGTCCAGTGTCTCGACCTCGTCCCAGACCTGGGACATGCGGAAGATGGAACGGGCGGCCGTGTGCGCCCGCACGATCTCCTCGGAGGACGCGCCGGACTCCTCGCGCAGCCGGTGCAGGAAGGTCGAGCCGCCCATGTTGACCGTGTCATTGACCAGCACCGTGGTGATGATCTGGCGGCGCAGGGCGTGCGCGTCGATCTCGGCGGGGAACCTCTCCCGCAGCGGGCGCGGGAAGTAGCAGTGCGCCAGGTCGCGCAGGTAGGCGTCCTCGGGGAGGTCGGTGGCCAGCAGCTCCTCGGTGACGGTGATCTTGGCGTAGGCCAGCAGCACCGCCAGCTCCGGCTGGGTCAGGCCCCGGCCGTGGTTCATGCGCTCGCGGATCTGCTCATGGTCGGGCAGGAACTCCAGCTCGCGGTCCAGCCGTCCGGAGCGGATGAGGCTGTCCATGTAGCGGGCGTGGGCCTGGATCAGGCCGGGCGCGGTCTCCAGCGCGTTGGCCAGGGCGACATTCTGCGCGTAGTTGGTGCGCAGGACGATGTCACCCACCTCGTCGGTCATCTCCGCGAGCAGGGTGTTGCGCTGCTTGACGGTCATGTCCCCGTTGCCGACGACGGCATTGAGCAGGATCTTGATGTTCACCTCGTGGTCGGAGGTGTCCACCCCGGCGCTGTTGTCGATGGCGTCGGTGTTGACCTTGCCGCCGCACAGCGCGTACTCGATACGGCCGAGCTGCGTCAGCCCCAGGTTGCCGCCCTCACCGACGACCTGCGCCCGCAGCTCGTCGCCGTCCACCCGGATGGCGTCGTTGGCCTTGTCGCCGACGTCCTGGTGGGACTCGCTGGACGCCTTGACGTAGGTGCCGATGCCGCCGTTCCACAGCAGGTCCACCGGGGCCTGGAGGATGGCGCGCATCAGCTCCGGCGGCGTCATCTTGGTGACGCCGTCCTCCAGCCCGAGCGCCTCGCGCAGCTGCGGGCTGACGGGGATGGACTTGGTGGTGCGCGGGAAGACGCCACCGCCGGCGGAGATCAGCTCGGTGTCGTAGTCGGCCCACGAGGAGCGCGGCAGGTCGAACAGGCGACGCCGCTCGGCGTAGGAGGTCGCGGCGTCCGGGTCGGGGTCGATGAAGATGTGCCGGTGGTCGAAGGCGGCCACCAGGCGGATGTGCTCGCTGAGCAGCATGCCGTTGCCGAACACGTCACCGGACATGTCGCCGATGCCGACGACGGTGAAGTCCTGCGTCTGCGTGTCGTGGCCCAGCTCGCGGAAGTGCCGCTTGACCGACTCCCAGGCGCCGCGCGCGGTGATGCCCATGCCCTTGTGGTCGTAGCCCGCCGAGCCGCCGGAGGCGAAGGCGTCACCGAGCCAGAAGCCGTAGGCGACGGCGACCTCGTTGGCGATGTCGGAGAACGTCGCGGTGCCCTTGTCGGCGGCGACGACGAGGTAGGTGTCGTCCTCGTCGTGCCGCACGACGTCCTTGGGCGGCAGCACCTCGCCGCTGACCAGGTTGTCGGTGATGTCGAGCATGCCGCAGATGAAGGTGCGGTAGCAGGCGATGCCCTCGGCCAGCCACGCGTCCCGGTCCACCGCCGGGTCGGGCAGCCGCTTGCCGACGAAGCCGCCCTTGGCGCCGACGGGCACGATGACGGTGTTCTTCACCTCCTGCGCCTTGACCAGGCCCAGGATCTCGGTGCGGAAGTCCTCCTTGCGGTCCGACCAGCGCAGGCCGCCGCGGGCGACCTTGCCGAACCGCAGGTGCACACCCTCCACGCGCGGGGAGTACACCCAGATCTCGTAGGACGGGCGCGGTGCGGGCAGGTCGGGGATGGCCTGCGGGTCGAGCTTCATCGAGACGTACGCGTGCAGGCCGCCGCCGTCGGTGCGCTGGAAGTAGTTGGTGCGCAAGGTGGCCTTGATGACGGTGAGGAACGAGCGCAGCATGCGATCCTCGTCCAGGTTGGCCACCGAGTCCAGCGCGCCGCCCAGCTCCTCCAGCAGGCCGTCCACCAGCTCCCTGCCCGCGCTCTGCCGCTGCGGGGCGAGCCGCGCCTCGAACAGGCTGACCAGCAGGCGCGTGGTGTGGACGTGGCGGCGCAGGGTCTCCTCCATCGTCGCCTGGCCGAATTTGGCCCCGGCCTGCCACAGGTAGCGGGCGTAGGCGCGCAGCACCATGGCCTGCCGCCAGGTCAGCCCGGCCGAGAGCACCAGGGCGTTGAGGCCGTCGTTCTCGGCCTCGCCGCGCCAGACGGCGGCGAAGGTCTCCTGGAACCGGTGCCGGGCGTCCTCACCCAGGCGCTGTGCGGCCGACTCCGGCAGCCGCAGGCCGAAGTCGTAGATCCAGGCGCGGGTGCCCTCGACGGTGCGCAGCTCGTAGGGCCGCTCGTCAACGACCTCCACGCCCATCGCCTGGAGGATCGGCAGCACCGCTGACAGCGAGACGGGCTCGCCGGTGCGGTAGATCTTGAATCGCCGCTCGCCGCTCGCCGCGCCGACCGGCTCGTAGAGGCTGAGCGCGAAGTTGCCGCCGGTGGCGTCCGGCTCGGGCTCCTGCTCCAGCTCGACCAGGCGCTGGAGGTCGGCGACGGCGGCGCGCGGGGCGAAGTCGGCCTTGTAACCCTCGGGGAAGGCGGCTGCGCCGTAGCGGCGGGACAGCTCGGCGGCCTTCTCCTCCCCGCACTCGGCGACCAGCGCATCGGCGAGCCCGTCGGCCCAGGAGCGGGCGGCCTCGACCAGCCGCGCCTCGATGCGGTCGGCCTCGGCGTCGGTGAGCGGCTCCAGCTTCGTGCCCGGCTCGACGTGGATGACGAAGTGCAGCCGGGAAAGCACCGACTCGGTGTTCCAGGCGGTGAAGTCAACGCTGGTGCCGCCCAGCTCCTCGGTGAGGATGTCGATCAGCCGCAGCCGCACCCCGGTGGTGTAGCGGTCGCGCGGCAGGTAGACCAGCGCCGAGTAGTAGCGGCCGTACTCGTCCTGGCGCAGGAACAGCCGCAGCCTGCGGCGCTCCTGGAGGTAGAGGACGGACAGCGCGATGGAGCGCAGCTCGTCCTGGGGGATCTGGAACAGCTCGTCGCGCGGGTAGGTCTCCAGGATCTGGAGCAGGTCGCGCCCCGCGTGGCTGTCGGGCGCGAACCCGGCGTGCGCCAGAACGGCCTCGATCTTGCGGCGGATGACCGGGATCTGCCGCACCGTCTCCACGAACGCCGACGCGGCGAACAGGCCGAGGAAGCGCCGCTCGCCGACGACGTTGCCCTCGGCGTCGAACTTCTTCACCCCGACGTAGTCCAGGTAGGACGAGCGGTGCACGGTGGCGCGGCTGTTGGCCTTGGTCAGCACCAGCAGGGTGCGCTCCTGGGCCTTGGCCCGCGCGTCGGGGCTGAGGCGGCTGAAGGACGGGGAGACGGGGTGGCCCTCCTCGTCCTCGGTGTGCAGCGGGTCCGCGCGCAGGACCCCGAGGCCGGTGCCCGGCACCGACTTCAGCACCATCTCGCCGCCGCTGTGCGCCAGCTCGTACTCGCGGTAGCCGAGGAAGGTGAACCGGTCGTCGGCCAGCCAGCGCAGCAGCGCCTGTGCCTCGGTGATCTCCTGCTCGGGCAGGTCGTCGGTGGGCTCCTTCGGCAGCCCGTCGGCGATGGCCAGGGCGGTGCCGCGCATCTTCCGCCAGTCCTCGACGGCCTCGCGCACGTCGGAGAGGATGCGGCGCAGGTCGAGGGTGATCTGCTGGAGGTCGGCGGCCTCCGTCTCGCGGTCGGTCTCGACGTGAATCCAGGACTCGGTGACGGCGTCCGGCGGCAGTTCCTCCCGGCGGTGGGTGCGCGGCTCGGGTGAGTACGGGTCGCGTCCGGCGTCCAGCACCTCCAGCAGCTTGCCCGTCACGTCGCGGCGGACGATGACCTGCGGGTGGATGACGAGGTGGATGCCGCGGTGCTGCCGGGTCAGCTCGTTGGTGACCGAGTCCACGAGGAAGGGCATGTCGTCGGTGACGACCTCCACGACCGTGTGCGTGCAGGTCCAGCCGTTCTCCTCGACCGTCGGCGTGTAGACGCGGACGTTGGCGGTGCCCTGCGGACGCTGCTGAGCCAGCTTGTGATGCGACAGCGCGGCCCCGAGCACGTCCACCGGGTCACGGTCGGTGAGATCCTCGGGGGCGGTGTGCAGGTAGTAGCGCTGGAGGTAGGCGTCCAGAGCGCCGGCGTCGAGGCCCTGGGCCGGCAGGCTCCCGGCGGGGCTCGACTCAGCTGCCTGGGCGGCTCGCCTGAGCAGATCGGCCTTGGCTTCGTCCAGCTTGGTCTGCATGTCCTCTGGCTCCTGTCGCGCGCCATTGCGTGACGTCAGATGGTGGGGTGAAGGGCTTTTTCCGTTGACAGGCGGCACGACGCGCACGGCCATCCAAACCGGTGGGGCGGGCGTCGCGCCGACAGACGGGACCAGCGGCCGGGTGGGCGTCATCGCACCCGGGGACGCGCGCCGGGAAAGCCTCGTCGTCTTCGTCCCCTGACACGGCTATCGCGCTGATCACGCCGCTTAGGCTATCGCCAAGCCCCTGGCCGCCGTCACCTTGGACTGCCGTACAAATAACCGGCTGGAACTTGTACGGAGCGTCCATTCCTCCCGTGTGCCCGTCTGCTACGCGGCTATGCGCTCCGCCTCCGCCACGGCCTCCGCCAGCGTGTCCACCACCGGCACCCCGGCCTCCTCCAGGCTCGCGCGGCCGTGCGAGCCGCCGGTGTACAGCACCGCGCGCGCCCCCACGTGCTCGGCCGCCCGCGCATCGTCCACCGCGTCTCCGATCACCACCGTCCGGGCCGGGTCCACATCCGTGAGCGAGGCCAGGTGGCGGGCCATGTGCGCCGCCTTGCCGTGCCCGTCCAGCGGTGTCGCCAGGCCGTCCACCCGCACGAAGTGGCCGTCGATGCCGTGGCTGCGCACCAGCGGCACCAGGTGGTCGTGCGGCGCGAGCGAGCACAGCGACTGCGTCCCGCCCGCCGCCGCGCGGGCGGCCAGCAGCTCCGCCGCGCCGAGCGTGAGCGCCACCGTGTCCGCACGGTGGAAGTAGTGGCGGTGGAACAGCTCGTTGATCCGCGCGAACTCCTCGTCCGTGGGCAGCTTGCCGGTGAGCTTCTCGTAGAAACGGTGCACGGGCACGCAGTACAGCTCGCGGTAGCGCTCCAGGGTGATCTGCTCCATGCCGACCTCCGCGAAGGTCAGGTTCGTCGCCTCGATCACCGCGTCGATGTCGTGCAGGAGAGTGCCGTTCCAGTCCCACACGATGTGAATCGTCTGCTCACCCGATGCCATACCTCCCGACGGTACGCCGCCCCACTGACAGCGGGAAAACCAGTGGGCCTCAGCCCCGGGCGGGGCCGTCGGCGAGCAGGTGGGCGACCTCCTGCGTGGCGTACCAGAGCAGGTCGTGCTCCTCGGCGGCCTCGACGGTGGCCTCGGCGTCCGCGTCACCGGCGTCGGCGGCGGGCAGGGCCTCCGCCCCCGCGGCGACGGCCGCTTCCGCCCCGGCGGCGTCCACGTGGACGGCGGCGGCCTTCCGGAACGGCACGGCGGCGTCCACCAGAACCTGACCGACTGCCGCCTCGTCCAGGTCCAGGCCGGCGGGCCGCACCGCCTTATCGGCAGACCTCACCGCCTCGTCGGCAGACCTCACCGCCTCATCGGCAGATCTCACCGCCTCATCGGCGACGTCTACCGCCACGACGACACGGCGGCGCGGGGCCTGCGCGTCATCGGCCAGCAGCCGCAGCGAGGCGAGCGCGGCCCGGCCGAGCGCGGCGTACTCCAGCTCCTCCGGGTCGTCGGAGCCACACCACGCGCGCAGCGCGGGCGTGACGGCGAAGGCCGCCAGCGGCAGGGGGTCCAGCTCGCCCTGCCGGTGCGCCACCGCCAGCCGGGGCAGGGTCAGGGGGACGTAGAGGCGCATGGACTGCCGCTTTCGTGTGAGACCGGGCACGGGCTGCTGGCCAGGATACGGCGCTGTCGGCGTGGCCCTCGCTCCGCGCCAGCGAGCGGGTGACGCAGGTCAGCGCCACCCGGGGTCAGCGACGGCGAGGGCTGGAACCCACACGGGTGAGACCACCCGCCGGGGCTCAGGGACGCGTCCGTCATTGCGCGGGCGTGACGCCACCGATACAACCAGTCACGCAAAGCTACCGCTCGGTAGCGAACGTCGTTGCTCACGCTTCACGGGGAAGTTATGACCATCACGCACGGCACCACCCGGCCACCGGGGCGCACCGACGCGCGCCGCCCCTCCCGCTCCGCGCTCACCGCGGCCCGCCGCAGTGCCCGGGAACGGCTGCCGCACTACTGGTTCGCCCACCGCCTGCTGCTCGTCCTCAGCGGACAGCGGCCCGTGCACAGCCTGCTCGGACACGCGGACGGGGCCGCGTACGACGAGCTGGTGCGGTGGGCGCCACTGGCACCCCTGCGGCCGGGTCCCACCCTGCTGCACGTCGGCTGCTCGGCGCCGGGGCAGGGGGTGGTCGAGGCGTACGCCCGCGTCCGCAGCGGCGAGCGCACCCGGGCGCTGGCGTTCCGCCTGGAACAGGCCGCCACCCTCCGCTGGCGCTGCGTCGCCGTCGAACTCGACATCACCCGCCAGCTGTAGCCCGCCGGGACCTGACAGCGCCCCCGCCCGGGCAAGGCTGGGCAGCTCAGCCAGGCGCGGGAGTTCGGGCCGGGGCCTGCGGGACGCCGCACACGTGTGGGACGCCCGCGCGGGCGTCCCACAGGCGCAGTGCGGCAGCCCGTCCCGCAGGGACCGCCCGGCGCGGGCAGCTCCCGCGCCGGGCCGGGTCCGGTCGGCCTACTTCTTGCGGCGGCGCCCGCCGCCCTTCTGGGCCTTGCGCCGCTCCGCGCGGGTCATGCCGTCGGCGACGGAGCGGGCGGTGGGGCCGTCCGCGTCGGCCGCGAAGTCGCCCTCGACGACGCCGCCTTCGCCGTCCACCGTGGGCGCGGAGAAGTGCAGGCGGTCCGGGCGCTGGGGGGCGTCCAGGCCCTTGGCGCGGATCGCGGGGCGGCCCGCGCCCGCCGCGACGGGCTCGCCGGTCTCCTTCGCGGCCCCCGCCCCGGCCGGAGCCTCCTCCTTCGGGCGGGCCTGCACCGGAACCTCCTCGACCTGCCGCTCCACCTGGACCTCCAGGTTGAACAGGTAGCCGACGGACTCCTCCTTGATGCCCTCCATCATGGCCTGGAACATGTCGAAGCCCTCGCGCTGGTACTCCACCAGCGGGTCCTTCTGCGCCATGGCGCGCAGGCCGATGCCCTCCTGGAGGTAGTCCATCTCGTAGAGGTGCTCACGCCACTTGCGGTCCAGGACCGACAGGACGACGCGGCGCTCCAGCTCGCGCATGATCTCCGAGCCCAGCTCCTTCTCGCGCGCGTTGTACTGCTGGTGCATGTCCTCCTGGACGGCCTCGATGAGGAACTCCGCGGTCAGGCCCTCGCGTTCCCCGGCCTCCTCCTCCAGCTCCTCGATGGACACCGAGACGGGGTAGAGCTGCTTGAACGCGGCCCACAGCCGCTCCAGGTCCCACTCCTCGGCGAAACCCTCGACCGTCTCGGCCTGCACGTACGCCTCGATCGTGTCGTCCATGAAGTGGCGCACCTGCTCGTGCAGGTCCTCGCCCTCCAGGACGCGGCGCCGCTCGCTGTAGATGACCTCGCGCTGCCGGTTGAGCACCTCGTCGTACTTCAGGACGTTCTTGCGGATCTCGAAGTTCTGCTGCTCGACCTGCGACTGCGCGGAGGCGATCGCCCGGGTGACCATCTTGTTCTCGATCGGCACGTCGTCGGGCACGTTGGCCATGGCCATGACGCGCTCGACCATCTGCGCCTTGAACAGCCGCATCAGGTCGTCGCCCAGCGAGAGGTAGAAGCGGGACTCGCCCGGGTCGCCCTGGCGGCCCGAGCGGCCGCGCAGCTGGTTGTCGATGCGGCGCGACTCATGCCGCTCGGTGCCCAGCACGTACAGGCCGCCCAGCTCCTTGACCTCCTCGTGCTCCGCCTTGACGGCCGCCTCGGCCTTCTCCAGCGCGGCGGGCAGCGCGGCGGCCCACTCCTCGATGTGCTCGGCCGGGTCGAAGCCCTTGGCGCGCAGCTCGGCCTCGGCGATGGCGTCGGCGTTGCCGCCGAGCTGGATGTCGGTACCGCGCCCCGCCATGTTGGTGGCCACGGTGACCGAGCCCTTGCGCCCGGCCTCGGCGACGATCTGTGCCTCCCGCGCGTGGTTCTTGGCGTTCAGCACCTCGTGCTGGACGCCGCGCTTCTTCAGCTGCTGCGAGAGGTACTCGGACTTCTCCACCGAGGTGGTGCCGACGAGGATCGGCTGGCCCTTCTCGTTCTTCTTGACGATGTCCTCGACGACGGCGTCGAACTTGGCGACCTCGGTGCGGTAGATGAGGTCGGCCTGGTCCTCGCGGATCATCGGGCGGTGCGTGGGGATCGGGACGACGCCGAGCTTGTAGATCTGGTGGAACTCGGCGGCCTCGGTCATCGCCGTACCGGTCATACCGGACAGCTTGTCGTACAGGCGGAAGAAGTTCTGGAGGGTGATCGTGGCGAGTGTCTGGTTCTCGTCCTTGATCTCCACCCCTTCCTTCGCCTCGATCGCCTGGTGCATGCCCTCGTTGTAGCGGCGCCCGGCCAGGATGCGGCCGGTGTGCTCGTCAACGATCATGACCTCGCCGTCGATGACGACGTAGTCCTTGTCCTTCTTGTAGAGCTCCTTGGCCTTGATGGCGTTGTTCAGGTAGCCCACCAGCGGGGTGTTGACGGACTCGTAGAGGTTGTCGATGCCCAGCCAGTCCTCCACGCGGGCCACGCCCGACTCGTGGATGCCGACGGTGCGCTTCTTCTCGTCCACGTCGTAGTCGCCCGTCTCGGGCTTCTGCAGCCGCACATCGGCGGGCTCGCCCTTCTCCAGCCGCTTGACCAGCTTGGCGAAGTCGCCGTACCACTTCGTCGCCGAGTCGGCCGGGCCGGAGATGATCAGCGGGGTGCGGGCCTCGTCCACGAGGATCGAGTCCACCTCGTCCACGATCGCGAAGTTGTGGCCGCGCTGCACCAGCTCGTTCTTCGACCACGCCATGTTGTCGCGCAGGTAGTCGAAGCCGAACTCGTTGTTCGTGCCGTAGGTGATGTCGCAGGCGTACTGCTCGCGGCGCTGCTTGGGCGTCATGTTCGCGACGATGCAGCCCACGGACAGGCCCAGGAACTTGTGCACGCGGCCCATGGTCTCGGCGTCGCGCTGGGCCAGGTAGTCGTTGACGGTGATGAGGTGCACGCCCTCACCGGACAGGCCGTTGAGGTAGGCGGGCAGCGTGCCGACGAGCGTCTTGCCCTCACCGGTCTTCATCTCGGCGACGTAGCCCATGTGCAGCGCGGCACCGCCCATGAGCTGCACGTCGTAGTGGCGCTGGCCCAGCACCCGCTTGGCGGCCTCGCGGACGGTGGCGAACGCCTCGGGCAGCAGGTCGTCCAGGCTCTCGCCGTCGGCGTACCGCGTCTTGTACTCGTCGGTGAGGGCCCGCAGCTCGGCGTCCGAGAGGTCCAGGAAATCCTCTTCGATGGAATTGACCTGGTCCGCGATGCGGTGCAGCTTGCGCAGGATCTTTCCTTCGCCTGCACGCATGAGCTTGTGGAAGACGGACACGAGTGGCTGGCTCCTTGCCGGTCGGGCCTGGCACGGTGGTGCGGGCTTTGGCCGGCCCTCTCCCTGCCGAGAGCCCGTCCTGCCTAAGCACGCCGCACCGGCCATCGTATGCGAGGGGCGTCGGCCCCTGTACCCCCAACGTGCCGGACCCCCACAAGGTGCCGCCCGCTCGCCGTCGGCAGAATCCGGGCATGGAACCCGTGACCCTCACCACCGAGCGCCTGCTGCTGCGCCCCCTGGAACCGCGCGACGCCGACGCCGTCCTCGCCGCCTGCCAGGACCCGGACGTCCAGCGCTGGACGACGGTGCCCTCTCCGTACGAGCGCCGGCACGCGGAGGACTTCGTGCACACCATCAGCCCGGCGGGGTGGCGTGCGGACACCCTGTACACCTTCGGCGTCTTCGACCCCGGCGGCGAGCTGGTCGGCTCCATGGGGCTGGTGAACACCAGCCGCCTGCGCACCGAGCGAGTGGCGGAGATCGGGTACTGGACGGCGCCCGGGCAGCGCGGTCGCGGCTACACCGTCGAGGCGGCCCGCGCCGTGGCCGACTGGGCGTTCGGCGCGCTCGGGGTGGAGCGGCTGGAGTGGTTCGCGGGCGTGGGCAACGAGGCGTCGCGGTCGGTCGCGCTGCGGGTGGGGTTCGTGATGGAGGGCGTGCAGCGGGCGCGCATGGTGCACCGGGGGCGGCGCGTGGACGCCTGGGCGGCGTCCCTGCTGCCCTCGGACTGGGGCCGGGCCTCGGCCACGCCGTACGCACCGTCCGACGGCGGCTGAGCGGCGACGGGCGCTGGCGGGGGCGGGGCGCTGGTGGGGGGCCGGTACCACCCGTTGCTGGCCCCGGTCCGGGCTGTCAGTGGGCCCGTCTACGGTGTGCGCATGACCGCCGTGCCCGCTCCCACGCTGTCCCTGTCCGCCGACGAGGCCCGGCGCATCGCGCTGCGCGCCCAGGGGTTCCTCGGCGCCCCCGACCGCCGGGCCGGAGTGCGCGGCGTGCTCCGCCGGCTCGGCGCGGTCCAGCTGGACACGATCTCCGTGCTGGCCCGCTCGCACGAGCTGATCCCCTACGCCCGGCTCGGCGCGGTGGGCCGCGAGACGGTGGAGGCGGCGTACTGGAGCGAGGGGCACGCTTTCGAGTACTGGTCGCATGCCGCGTGCATCCTGCCCGTCGAGGAGTGGCCGTACTTCGCCTTCCGCCGCCGCGCCCACCGCGAGCGCGGACGCCGCTGGCACGACCTGGCCGACCGCGACGCGGCATGTGCGCGGGTGTGGGAACGGCTGCAGACCGACGGCCCGCTGACCGCCTCTGAGCTGGGCGGCGCCAAGAACGGCGGCGTGTGGTGGGACTGGTCGGAGACGAAGATCGCCGTGGAATGGCTGCTGGACATCGGCGAGGTGGTGTGCGCGGAGCGGCGCGGCTGGAAGCGCGTCTACGACCTGGCCGAGCGGGCGGTGCCCGGCGAGCTGTTCCACGACGACCTGGACGACACCGAATGCCTGCGCCGCCTGGTGACGCAGGCGGGGACGGCCCTGGGCGTCGCCACCCGGGCCGACCTGGCCGACTACCACCGGCTGCGGGGCGAGCAGGTGGCCGCCGTGATAGCCGACACGCCGCTGGTCCCGGTGGAGGTGGCGGGCTGGGGCAAGCCCGCGTGGGCCGACCCGGCGGCACTGGCCGCGCCCGCGCGCGGGCGGCACCGCACGACGCTGCTGTCGCCGTTCGACTCGCTGATCTGGGACCGGCCGCGCACCGAGCGCGTCTTCGGCTTCACGCACCGGCTGGAGGCGTATGTGCCCAAGCCGAAGCGGGTGCACGGCTACTTCGCGATGCCGCTGCTGGCGGGCGGGCACCTGGTCGGCCGGGTGGACCCGGGCCGGGAAGGCGGGACGCTGGTCGCCCGGCAGGTGTCGATGGCCGCGCGCGCGGCGGTGGAGCCGATGGCGCGGGCGCTGGTGGAGGCGGCGGCGTGGGTGGGCTGCGAGGACGTGCGCGTGGACCGCTGCGACGACCCCGCTCTGGCCGCCGCGCTGCGTGCGGAGCTGCCGCACGCCTGGCGGTCCGCGCCGCGCTGACCCCCGGGGAGCGGCGAGGCTACTGGACGGGCTGGGCGCCCCGGCTCCTTCCTGGGCGCCCCGGCTCCTGCTGGGCGCTCCGGCCTCACCTCAGCGGATTTCCAGGATCTTCTCGCGCATCGCGTAGACGACGGCCTCCATCCGGGAGTGCAGTTGCAGCTTCTCCAGGATGTTGCGCACGTGGTTCTTCACGGTGTTCTCGCTGATGTACAGCTCTTTGGCGATGTCGCGGTTGTTCATGCCGGTGGCCACGAGCTTGAGCACTTCCAGCTCGCGGTCGGTCAGGCGGGGCGCGGGGACGAACTTGCTCTCGTCCGTGCGCTGGATCATCGACTTGAACTCGGTCAGCAGCTTCGCCGCCATCGAGGGGCTGATCTGGGACTGGCCATCGGCGACGGCGCGGATGGCCGCGCACACCTCGTCGGTGGAGATCTCCTTCAGCAGGTAGCCGGTGGCGCCCGCCTTGATCGCGTCGTAGAGGTCGGCTTCCTCGTCGCTGATCGTCAGCATGATGATCTTCGCACTGGGGGCGACCTCCTTGATCGCCGTGCACGCCTCGATGCCGCCGCGACGCGGCATGCGCACGTCCATCAGCACGATGTCCGGCAGCAGGTCGGCGGCCTTCTCCACGGCCTCGCTGCCGTCACCCGCCTCGCCGACGACCTCGATGTCCTCCTCGGACTGCAAAACGATCTCCAGACCGCGCCGGAAGAGTTCGTGGTCGTCAACGACCAGGACGCGGATTGGCTCGGCCCGTTCGGTGCCGCGCTCGCCGGGTTCCTCCGCCACCTCGTCGCCGGCTGCGGGCACGGCGCCGGTGCGCCAGCCTGCGGCCATCGCGGGCCCGAAGCTGTCCGCCATCGTTCCTCCCCCAACAGGCCATGCCCGGTCAGCGCCAACCGGGTTGGGCTGGAGGCCGGTTGGTCGTGCGCTCATGCTAGCGACAGCGGGCGCCCAGGCCGACCCGCACGAACCGGCCGTACGCCGCCGAACCGGTACGCATCGCCGCGCCCCCGGCCGGGCTAGGACGCCGGAGCCGGGGGCGCGGCGGATGGTCAGCCGCCGAGCGAGCCGCCCGCACCGGGCGGCATCTCGTCGGCGAAGGGGTCGGGATCGAGGTGGATCACGCCGTAGTCGTAGGCGTGGCGCCGGTAGACGACGCTGGGCTGCTTGGTGTCGGAGTCGACGAAGAGGTAGAAGTCGTGCCCGACCAACTCCATCTCGTACAGGGCCTGATCGAGGGTCATGGGTGCGGCCCGGTGCGTCTTCTCCCGGCACACCAGCGGGCCGTCGCCCTGCACGTCGAGCGGGCCGACCTTCTTGACGGCCGGCTCCTCGGCCACGTCGGCCTCGAACGCACCCAGTTGACCGTTGCCGTTGAGCGTGGCGACGCCGGGCACGGTCGCCGCGACGTCGCTGGCGGGGATACGGGCGGCGCCCCGGCGGGAGATCCGCTTGTCGTGCCGCCGCCGCAGCCTGGCTTCCAGCTTCTCCGTGGCCAGGTCGAGTGCCGCGTAGGGGTCCGCTGCCGCCGCCTCGGCCCGGATGACCGGGCCGCGGTGCCGGAGAGTGATCTCCACGCGGTCGGAACGGTCGGCCTGGCGGGGGTTGTGCTCCTTGGACACCTCAACGTCCAAGCGGGTCACCTTGCCATCGAGCTTCTGCAGCTTCTCCAGCTTCAGCTTCTCGGTCACGTGCTTGCGGAACCGCTCGGGTACCTGAGTCTTACGGCCCTTGACGACGATGTCCACGCAGAACTCCGTTCCCGGACCACTCCGCCAGCGGGGACGGAGCGTCCTTGGTGCACTGAGCCGGAGGCCCCGGTGCCAACCGGTCACCCTCCGGCACTACGTCGGGTTGCGACTTCCACCTCCTTCTCCCCCAGCGGGAAGATCGCCACCCACTCAGAAGAGAGGCGACCGGTGAGGACCGGTGAGCGCGGACCTGCCGCACAGACTCCGTTCGTCGAGTGCTCGGCCGTCGTGTCACCGGCCAATTCCTCATACCGAACGTACCCCGACCGGGGGACAGTCGGCACCCCCTACCGATGCGTACCCCTCCTGAGCCCTTCTCCAGTTGTTAACCCGCGCAACGTATGACGCTGGTAGGCGGTTCCCTGCCCCGATCCCCGCCCGGTCATGCACGGCACACCGCGCCGGTACGCCCACCCACCCGCACTGGCGGTGGCGGCTCAGCGGTGCGGTCCGCCACCACCCCGGGTGCCGCTCATCCCGGACGCGGGGCGAGGGCGACGACGGCGGCGCCCGCGCACGGAGCTCCGGCCGCCGTCAGCGCGCGTACGGCCTCCGCCAGCGAAGCGCCGGTGGTGACCAGATCGTCCACCACGACGACGGCCCGCGCCGCACCCAGCAGCCGGACCGCGCCCGGTGCCACCGTGAGCGCCCCGGCGAGGTTGCGGTGGCGTTCACCGGGGGTGAGCCGCGCCTGGTCGGCCACCGGGCGGTGCTGGCACAGCACGGCCGCCGCCCGCGCCGCGACACCGGTGCTCCGCAGGGCTGAGGCTGCGGCGCGGGCCAGGCGGCGCACCGGGTCGTGTCCGCGCGCCGCCACGCTGCGCCGCGCTGAGGGCACCGGCACGAGCAGGACCGGCCCGGCCCGTGCCGCCGCCCGCGCCGCGCCTGGTGCCCACCCGGCACCCTGCCCCGGCATCGGTATCGGCTCCGGCCGCGCGGGCTGTCCTGCCCCCGCGCCCTGCCCCGTCCGCGCGCACTGCCCCGGTCCCGCCAGCGCTGCCCGCACCGCACCGGCCAGGGTTTGCCCCAGCGGGTGCGCCAGCCGCAGGGCACCGCGCTCCTTGTGCGCGAGCAGCAGGGCCCGCAACTCGTCGGCGTAGACCCCGGCCGCGTACGCCGACGGCAGCCCCGGCACACCGCCCACGGGCCGCACGCGCGCGTCCCGGAGCACCTGTCGGCAGCGCGCGCACAGCCCGCTGCCCGGCGCGCCGCACCCCGCGCACCGCGCCGACAGCACCAGGTCCACCAGCTCCTGCCACCACCCGGCCACCAGCATGGGTTCCCCCCTCGCCCGGTTCCCGCACGCCGACGTCTCCGCGTACGCCGACCACCACGCACCGTAACTCGGGGCGCTGACAGCGAGGTCCGTCAGCCCGGGTAGACGGGCGCGTGGCCCTCCTCGGCGACCTGGAGCCAGTCGCCGTCCGGCGGCAGCCGCACGATGCCCTCGGCGGAGTCGGCCAGCAGCGGCTTGGTCTCGTCCTCCGTGGCGGCGATGCTCTCGATCTCGTTGACGCCCGGGAGCTTCGCCGGGGTCCCCGGCGAGCCGTCGGTGGACATCACCCGCACCTGCTGGACGCCGCCGAACTCCTTGCCGACGACGACCAGGCGGCTGCCCCCGGCCCAGGAGACCGCGACCACGTTCTCCAGCTGCGGGGCGATGTCCCGCAGGCCGGTGACGGTGGCACTCGGCTCACCGTCGGCGGCGCGCTCCCGTTCCACCCGGCCCAGTTGCAGCGTCGTACGGTCGCCCGCGCGGACCAGCAGGGCGATGCGCACCCCGTCCGCGGCCACCTTGAGCGCCTGCACCCGGCCGTCACCCAGCCCCCGCACCCGCACCTCCTGCGGCGTCCCGGTGCCCGCGCGCAGGCGCAGCAGGCGCGGCTCATCCGGGTTCTGGTCGGCCACCCACAGGTCCCCCAGGCCGTCCCAGCTGGGCCCGGTCAGCCGCTCGCCGTTCTCCGACTTCCCAGCGCTGCTCACGCTCGGCTGGCCGAACGACGTGCCCTTCTCCAGGGGCGCGACGTACAGCTTGCCGCCGTCCAGGGAGACGCCCGCCGTGGTCTTCTCGTCCCGGCTGACGGCGATGTGCCGCATGGGCAGCCGCCCGGTACCGAAGGGCCCGGCCACCGGCGCACCGGTTTTCTCGTCCTCGCTCAGCTCCACCAGGCGGCGGTCCTGGTCGAGGTAGTACGACGAAGACGCCGCTGCCGCGGAGGCCGGGAGACCGCCCAGCAATCCGGGCGCGTACTCCTGGGCGGCCTCCCGGCCCAGCCCGCACAGCTCGCTCCCGCCCGCGTCCCGCAGTGTGACGTGCTTGACCCGGGTGGAGGACTGGTGGTCCACGGTGTGCAACAGCTGCGAGGCCATCCGCGCGCACTGCGTGTGCTCCACCCGCAGCGGCTTCTTCTCCTCCACTCCGGCCAGCTCCACGTCCAGGCCCCCGGAGTCGTCCAGCGCGAGCTGCTGGCGGGAGGCCAGGTGGACGCCGGTGGGGAAGGCGGAGGTCACCACCGGCCGCAGCCAGTCCGTCGGCCCCTGCAGCAGCGCGCGCACGGTCTCGGTGACCGGATCGACGTGGCGGCGCAGGTACACCGGATCGGACACCAGGACATTGCGCCCACCGCGCACGTCGCCCGCCTCGGGGCCGAGCGCGGCGAAGTAGTAGGTGTTCACCGAGCGGTAGATGCGCTCGAAGTCGGCCTCCCCCAGCACCAGGCCGTCGGGCAGCTGGTCGATGCGCCACTGCCCGCTCTGCTTGACCAGGCGGAAGGTGGCCAGGAAACCGTCGTCTCGCGGCGCGTAGGCGTTCTTGCCGTCCACCAGGGCTATCTGCTTGCCGGTGACCTCGACGGTGTAGCCCTCGCCGCCGTTGCCGGGCAGCGCCCCGCCGGCCGGGACCTCGGGGCCGCCGGAGACGACGGTCGTCCCGGCGAACGGGTCCCACTCCTTGGCGGTGCTCTCGGTCAGGTACTTGCGGGCGGTCTCGTACTCTGACTCGTCGCTGGTGGTGGCCTCCAGGAAGCCCCGCACGATCTGCAGCGGGTGCTCCCCCGGCTCCGGCGGCACCCCGAAGACGCGGACATGCGCGTCCGCCTCGGTCCGCCGCTGCCCCTCGATCGGCTGAACGTCACCGCTCGACGGCATGGCGGCGCAGCCGGTGAGCAGCATGAGGGAAGCGGTCAGCAGCGCGCCGACCCGCGAGCGGTCAGCTCTCATGGTGGCCCCCCGCCCGGCCGGGCGCCGCCCCGGCGGGCTGCGTCCGCTCTGTCGCGCTGCCCGCCGCAGCG
>NZ_JAEVFI010000016.1:224182-233792 GCF_019303495.1 Streptomyces sp. JJ66
CCGCAGCGCCTCGCCGGCGGACGCGGGCAGGGTCAGGCGGAACTGCGAGCCGCCGCCCGGCTCCCCCCACGCCTGGAGCCAGCCGCCGTGCAACCGGGCGTCCTCGATCGCTATCGACAGGCCGAGCCCGGTGCCGCCGGTGGTGCGGGCCCGGGCGGGGTCGGCCCGCCAGAAACGGTTGAACACGCGCTGTGCCTCCCCGGGCTTGAGCCCCACTCCGTAGTCGCGCACCGCCACGGCCACCGCGCCCTCGGACTCGGCGAGCCGGATGACGACGTCGCGGCCCTCACCGTGCTCGATCGCGTTGACGACGAGATTGCGCAGCACCCGCTCGACCCGGCGGGCGTCCACCTCGGCGACGACCGGCCGCTCGTCGCCGAGTACCAGCATGCGACTGCCCTTGTTGTCCGCCAGCGGCTCGGCGCCCTCCACCACCCGGTGCACCACCTCGCGCAGGTCAGTGGGCACGGCCTCCAGCGCGGCGGCACCCGCGTCAAAGCGGCTGATCTCCAGCAGCTCGGCAAGCAGCGACTCGAACCGGTCCAGCTGGCTGAGCAGCAGCTCCGCCGAGCGGGCCGTCACCGGGTCGAAGTCCTCGCGCGCCTCGTGGATGACGTCGGCGGCCATGCGCACCGTCGTCAGCGGCGTGCGCAGCTCGTGCGAGACGTCGGAGACGAAGCGGCGCTGCATCCGCGACAGCTCCTCCAGCTGCTGGATCTTCAGCTGCAGGCTCTGCGCCATCTTGTTGAAGGACTCCCCCAGACGGGCGATGTCGTCCTCGCCGGTGACCTTCATCCGCTCCTGCAACCGGCCTGCGGCCAGCCGCTCGGCGATCCCGGCCGCCATCCGCACCGGCGTCACGACCTGGCGCACCACCACCCAGGCGATCGCTCCCAGCAGCACGACCAGGAAGAGCCCGGCCGTGGCCAGGGTGCCCTTGACCAGGTCCAGGGACTTCTCCTCCTGCGTGAACGGGAAGAGGTAGTACAGCTGGTAGGGGTTGCCGCCCGCGTCGTTGAGCCGCTTGCCGATGATCAGCGCGGGCTGGCTGTCGCCGTTGCCCCGGACGATCTCTCCGTACTGCCGGTGCGTCTCCGGGCTCTCGTCCAGCGTCTGGCGCAGCTCCGCCGTGATCGACTCCTCGGGCCTGACATCGCCGAACGCGCGCGGGCCGCGGGTGTTCGAGCCGTCCTCGGTGCCGGAGGGCAGGGAGGCGTCGTCCGCGCTGAGCGCCACCACCGAGTACGATCCCTGCCCGCCGCTGGCCAGCTGCTGCACCAGCTGCGTCAGCCACGCCCCGGCGCCCAGGACGCTGCTGCCGGTCTCGGAGTCCGGGCTCCCGGACGCGGCGTTGTCCGCCGCGTCCTGGGCCACCGCGAAACCACCGGCCGCCTGGGACTGCGCGGCCTGGAGCTTGGCGTCCAGCAGGCCGTTGCGCACCTGCCCGATCACCACGACACCGAGCACCAGCACGACGCCGACCGACAGCAGCAGCGTCGCCGCCACCACGCGCAGCTGGATGTTGCGCCGCCACAGCCGCAGCGTGGGCAGCAGCGGACGCCTGATCCAGCGCACGAACATCCGGAACAGCGGGTGCGCCCGGCTGCCGGTGGCGCCCTCCGGGAGCAGGCCGTCGGGCAGGAGCTGCCCTGCCCGGCGGACGGGGGCGAACACCCCGGCCCGGGACCGGCCGCCGGACGAGCCGGGCTCCGGCACCGGCCCGGGCTTCAGCCCGCGTTCAGGCCCCGGCTCCGGTTCCTGCCCCGGCTGCGGCGTCGGCGGGACGGCACCGTCGCCGGCCATGTCAGCCCGGCCCCGCCTTGTAGCCCACGCCACGGACGGTCACCACGATCTCCGGACGCTCGGGGTCCTTCTCGATCTTCGAGCGCAGTCGCTGCACGTGCACGTTCACCAGCCGGGTGTCGGCCGCGTGCTGGTAACCCCAGACCTGCTCCAGCAGCACCTCCCGGGTGAACACCTGCCACGGCTTGCGGGCGAGGGCCACCAGCAGGTCAAACTCCAGCGGGGTGAGCGCGATGGAGGTGCTGTCCCGCTTGACGGAGTGCCCGGCGACGTCGATCACCAGGTCACCAATGGTCAGCTGCTCGGGGGTCGGTTCCTCCGAACGGCGCAGCCGCGCCCGGATGCGGGCCACCAGCTCCTTGGGCTTGAACGGCTTGACGATGTAGTCGTCCGCGCCCGACTCTAGGCCGACCACGACGTCCACCGTGTCGCTCTTCGCGGTCAGCATCACCACCGGCACGCCGGACTCGGCGCGGATCAGCCGGCACACCTCGATGCCGTCACGCCCCGGCAGCATCAGATCCAGCAGCACCAGATCCGGCTTGGTCTCCCGGAAGGCGGCCAGCGCCTTGTCTCCGTCCGAGACGAACGACGGTTCAAAGCCTTCGCCACGCAGCACGATGCCGAGCATCTCCGCCAGCGCGGTGTCGTCGTCGACGACGAGGACGCGTCCTTTCATGCGTTCATCATCCCATCACCCGTTGACGATGCCGTGGTGCCCGCGCGGGAACACAGCTCGGCGAGCCCCGTGGCGGTCACCGGCGAGACCGCTCCCGCCTCGGTGACGACCGCCGTGACCAGCTCTGCCGGCGTCACATCGAACGCCGGGTTGTACGCCTGCGCGCCCAGCGGCGCCACCGGCACACCGGGTGCCAGCTCCGTCACCTCATGGCCGCCGCGCTGTTCCACCTCGATCCCGGCTCCGTCCGCCGTTCTCAGGTCCACCGTACTCAGCGGTGCCACCACGACGAACGGGACGTGATGGTAGCGGGCCAGCACCGCCAGCGGATAACTGCCGATCTTGTTGGCCACCGAGCCGTCCGCGGCGATCCGGTCCGCGCCGACCACCACCGCGTCCACCTCCCCGGCCGCGAACAGCGAACCAGCCGCATTGTCCGGCAACACCGTGTACGCCATGCCGTCGCGGGCCGCCTCCCACGCCGTCAGCCGCGACCCCTGCAACAGCGGACGCGTCTCGTCCACCCACAGACGGCGCAGCTCACCAGCCCGGTGGGCCGCTTTGACGACGGCCAGGGCGGTGCCGTCGCCACCGGACACCAGCGTCCCGGTGTTGCAGTGCGTCAGCAGGCGCAGGCCGCCGCCCGGCAGCAGCTCGCGCAGCAGTGCCCAGCCGTGCTCGCCCATCGCCGTCCCGGCGGCCACCTCCTCCCGGTGCACCGCCCGGGCCTCCGCCAGCGCCCGCGCCGCCGCCTGCTCCGCCTGGGCCCCGTCGGCCAGGGCCCGCTGGTACGCGGCCTGGGCACGGCGCACCCCGGTGCCGAGGTTCACCGCGGTGGGCCGGGCACCCGCCAGGTGCTCAGCGGCATCCTGGACGTCGTAGCCCCGGGCCGCCGCCAGCGCCACACCGTAGGCGCCGACCACTCCCAGCAGCGGCGCCCCGCGCACCTTCAGCTCGCGTATCGCCCCGACGAGCGCGGGTACGTCGGTGCAGACGTACGCACTTTCCTCCTGCGGCAGCCGCGTCTGGTCCAGCAGCACCAGCACCGGACCCTCGGGCGGCTCCTCCCAGCGCAGCACCGGGACAGCGTTCGCGTCGTGATCAGCCATCCGCACAGTCTGCCCGCTCCCGGCGATCGTGGGCAGGGGCCCGGTACACCGGCGTACGCCCCGTGGCACGATGGGCTGCCACAGACCACACGACCGAAGGTGATCAGCCGTGAACGACGCTCCGGGCTGGGCCTCGCCCGGTTCTTCCGGCGACCGCGAGCCCTCGGGCGAGGGCCGCGACCAGCAGCACCGGCCCTCGGACGGCGCCGCCGACACCGCGCGTCCGGCCGACGACACCCCACAGCCGCCCGTGCCCCCGCCGCCCACGGGATGGACTGCCCAGCAGCCGCCCCCGGCCGGGAGCGGTTGGAGCACGCCTGGCGGCCAGCCCCGGCCGCCCGCCGGCGAGCAGGGGCAGAGCCAGTACGGGCAACCTGGGCAGTACGGGCAGTACAACCAGTACGGGCAGTACGGTCACCACGGCCACGGGCAGCCCGGGGGCTGGGGCGGCGCCTGGCAGTACGCCCAGGCCGCCAAGCCGGGCGTCATCCCGCTGCGTCCCCTCGGCCTCACCGAGATCCTTGACGGCGCGATCTCCACCATGCGCGCCCACTGGCGGCCGGTGCTCGGTATCGCGCTCGGCGTGGCCGTGCTGGTGCAGCTCATCTCCACCATCACCACCCGGCTGTGGCTCAGCGACAACAGCGCCCTGGCGAGCCTCCAAGAAGGCCGTGCTCTGAGCACCGAGGAAACGGTGGACTTCGTCACCACCACCCTGGGCACCAGCAGTATCAGCGGACTGACCTCGCTGATCGGCACGGTCATCGCCACCGCGATGCTCACCATGATCATCTCCCGGGCCGTCCTCGGCCGCCCAGTCACGATCGGCGAAGTCTGGCAGGACGCAAGGCCGCAACTCCCGCGCCTGCTCGGCCTCACTCTGCTGGTCACCGCCCTCCTGGTCGGCGTGCTGATCGTCTCCGTCCTGCCCGGCCTCCTGTTGGCCGGAGCTGTCGGGGCCGCCGGGCTGATCCTGGTGGTGCTGGGTTTCCTGGGCGGACTCGTCCTGATGATCTGGCTGGCGATCCGCTTCACGCTTTCTCCCGCGGCCCTCATGCTCGAACGCGCCGGAGTGCTCACGGCCATGCGCCGCTCGGCCAAGCTGGTGCGCGGCTCCTGGTGGCGGATCTTCGGCATCCAGCTCCTGGCGGCGCTCATCGTCGGGGTGCTCGGCTTCATCATCTCCCTGCCGGCCACCCTGATCGCCACCGCCGTGGGCGGCGGCTCAGGCGGTCTGCTGGGCGGCCCGCCCGCCGAGCTGTCCTGGACGTACCTGATCATCGTGGGCATCGGCAGCGTGCTCACGTCCACGATCACGCTGCCGTTCACCGCCGGTGTGACCGCCCTGCTGTACATCGACGCCCGTATCCGCCGCGAGGGCCTCGACCTGGAGCTGGCACGCGCCGCCGGACCGCAGGACGGTGCCCCGGGCCGGCCCGGCACCGCCGCGCCCGGATACTGACGGACGAGTGAGGGGGCTGACGATGCGGACCACCACGCCCCCCTACGCCGTGACGGCTCCCGGCGGTGACGACGTACCGGTCACCATCGGCCGTGACGCCGCCCGGGAGGCCGCCGAGCGCGAGCTGTCCCAGCCCCTCTACCAGGCCGACGAACCCGGGCTGATCGAGCGCGCCGTGAACTGGCTGCTGGACCGCCTGGGCCAGCTCCTGAACACCGCTGCCGACCTCACTCCCGGCGGCCTGACCGGCGTGGTCGTCATCGCCCTCGTCGTCATCGCCCTCCTGGTCGCCCTGCGCCTGCGACTGGGCCCCGTACGCCCGCAGCCCCGCAGCGCCCCGGGCACCCTCTTCGCCGAGGGTCCACGCTCGGCTGCCGACCACCGGGCCGCCGCCGAGCACCATGCCACCGCCGCGCAGTGGAGCCCGGCGGTCCAGGAACGCATGCGGGCGATCGTGCGCGCCCTGGAAGAACGCACCGTGCTCGACCCTCGCCCCGGCCGCACCGCCGACGAAGCCGCTACCGAAGCGGGGGACGCGCTGCCCGAGCATGCCGAAGCCCTGCGCGCCGCGGCCCACGCCTTCGACGAGATCACCTACGCCGACCGCGCCGCCTCCGCTGCCACCTACGAACGGCTGCGCGACCTCGACACCGCCCTGCAACAGGCCCGGCCCCGCCTCACCGCGTCCACGGTTTTCGGGGGCACGCGATGACCTCCACTTCTTCTCCCACCTCCTCCCTGTCTCCTACCGCGCGGCAGGTGTGGGCCCGTGCGCGCGGGCTGCTCGTCGCTCTCGCCGTCGTCCTCCTCGCCGCCGTCGTCCTCGCCGTTCTGCGCTCGGGCGAACAGCACGGCATGCTCGACCCGCGCTCGCCCGACCGCACCGGCAGCCGTGCCGTCGCCGAGCTCCTTAACGACCGGGGCGTGGACGTCACCGTGGTCACCACCACGGCGGGTGCCGCCCGCGCCACGGACGCCGACACCACCGTGCTCGTCACCAGCCCCGACCGCCTGGGCGAAGCCCAGCGCGCCGACCTGCGCCCTGCCTTGTCCGGCAGCGGTGGCCGCACCGTGCTGCTCGCCCCCGGCCCGGCCGCCGCCACCGACCTAGCCCCGGCTGTGGAAGCGGTGAGCCCCACCTCAACCGGCACCCTCGCCCCCCGGTGCGACGCTCCCTACGCCCAGCGGGCAGGCAGCGTGCGGCTGGGCGGCCTGGGTTACCGCGTCGGCAGCGGTGCGGGGGCCGCCGACGCCTGCTATCCCAGTGGCGGCCTCCCCACCTTGCTGCGCGTACCGACGTCTGCGGGCGGCGACACGATCCTCACCGGCACAGCCGAGTTTCTGTACAACGAGCGTCTCGACGAGCAGGGCAACGCCTCCCTCGCGCTGCAGCTCCTCGGCTCCCGGGACCGCCTCGTCTGGTACCTCCCTTCGCTCGCCGACCCGGCCGCGGGCGGTGACGGCTCCCGCGGCCTGACCGATCTCATCCCCGACGGCTGGCTGTTCGGCGCCGTCCAGCTCGCCGTCGCCGTGGCCGTCGCCGCCCTGTGGCGAGCCCGACGGCTCGGCCCCCTGGTCCCGGAACGCCTTCCGGTCGCCGTGCCGGCTGCCGAGGCGACCGAGGGCCGGGCACGGCTGTACCGCCTGGCCCATGCCCGGGACCGCGCAGCTGACGCACTGCGATCGGCCACCCGGACCCGACTCGCCCCCCTTCTCGGCCTCCCCGCCGCGCAGGCGCACACCGCCGATTCCGTAGTCCCCGCTGTCACCCGCTACACCGGTGACAGCCGCACCGCACGCTCCCTTCTCTTCGGGCCTGCCCCGGTTGACGACACCTCCCTGGTGCGCCTCGCCGACAGCTTGGACGAGTTGGAGCAACGCATCGCCCCTCGCTCCCTTCCGCACGTCGTCACCACGGATGACGTGACGCCGGAACCCTCGGCAGCCGCACCGACCGAAACGCTGCCAGAAGCACCGACAGACAAGGACGGCACCTCGTGAGCGCCCCCTCAGCACCCACCGCCCGCGCGGCCCTGGAAGCCGTCCGGGCCGAGATCGGCAAGGCAGTCGTCGGGCAGGACGCCGCCGTGACCGGTCTCGTCGTCGCCCTGCTCTGCCGTGGGCACGTCCTCCTTGAAGGGGTTCCTGGTGTGGCCAAAACCCTCTTGGTCCGGACGCTCGCAGCCACGCTGCGGCTCGACACCAAACGTGTCCAGTTCACCCCCGATCTGATGCCCAGTGACGTCACCGGGTCACTCGTCTACGACACCCGCAGCGCCGAGTTCTCCTTCCAGCCCGGCCCCGTCTTCACCAACCTGCTGCTGGCCGACGAGATCAACCGGACCCCGCCCAAGACGCAAGCCTCGCTCCTGGAAGCCATGGAGGAACGTCAGGTCTCCGTCGACGGTGTTCCGCGCACACTGCCCGAGCCGTTCCTGGTGGCCGCCACCCAGAATCCGGTCGAGTACGAAGGCACCTACCCCCTTCCCGAAGCTCAGCTCGACCGCTTCCTACTCAAGCTCAACGTGTTGCTCCCCTCCCGGGACGACGAAATCAGCGTGCTGACCCGTCACGCCGCAGGGTTCAGCCCCCGGGACCTCGAAAGCGCCGGTGTGCGCGCCGTCGCCGGACCAGCCGAACTGGACGCCGCCCGCGATGCCGTGGCGAAGACCGCCGTCTCACCCGAGATCACCGGCTATATCGTCGATATCTGCCGAGCCACCCGCGAATCCCCCTCCTTGAACCTCGGCGCCTCCCCGCGTGGAGCCACCGCTCTGCTGTCCACTGCCCGCGCCTGGGCCTGGCTCACTGGCCGCGACTACGTCATCCCCGACGATGTCAAAGCCCTGGCGCTGCCCACCCTCCGCCACCGGGTCCAGCTACGCCCCGAGGCGGAGATGGAAGGTGTCACTCCCGACAGCGTGCTCAACTCGATCCTCGCCCGTGTGCCCGTACCGCGCTGATCGGTGAGGTGACCATGGCTCTCACCGGACGCGCAGCACTCATCGCTCTTCTCGGCACGCTCGTCGTCAGTCTCCTGCTGCCGAGTTGGACCGGCATCCTGGCCGTCCAACTCGTCCTCGCACTCGCAATTCTGTACGACCTCCTGCGCGCCGCGCCAGTGCGAACGCTCCAGTTCACTCGTGTAGGTGACACATCAGTTCGACTCGGTGAGCAGGCCAGCGTGCACCTCACCATCGCCAACCCCAGTCCACGACACCTGCGGGCCCAACTGCGCGATGCCTGGCCACCCAGCAGCTGGCCCGCCGACACCGCCACCGACGCCTCACGCCACGCCCTCGATGTTCCGCCAGGCGAACGCCGTCGTGTCTCCACACACCTCACGCCCACGCGTCGCGGAGACCGCACCGCACACCGCGTCACCGTCCGCTCCTACGGCCCCCTCGGCCTCGCGGCCCGGCAGGGCAACCACACCGTGCCCTGGACGGTGCGCGTTCTGCCCGCCTTCCACAGCCGCAAGCACCTCCCCGCCAAACTGGCCAGACTCCGCGAACTCGACGGCCGCACCAGCGTGCTCACGCGCGGCGAAGGCACGGAGTTCGACAGCCTCCGCGAGTACATCCCCGGTGACGACACCCGGTCCATCGACTGGCGGGCCACCGCGCGCCAGTCGTCCGTAGCCGTCCGCACCTGGCGGCCCGAGCGCGACCGGCACATCCTCATCGTCCTCGACACCGGCCGCACCTCCGCGGGTCGCGTCGGCGACGTACCGCGTCTGGACGCCGCCATGGACGCCGCACTCCTGCTGGCCGCAGTCGCCAGCCGAGCCGGGGACCGGGTTGACTTCCTGGCCTACAACCGGCGCGTACAGAGCACGGTGCAAGGCCGTACCGCGAAGGACGTCCTCCCCGGCCTGGTCGAGGCGATGGCTCCCCTGGAAGCGAGCCTCATCGAAACGGACACCCCGGGGATGGTGTCAGCCGTGCTCCGCACGGCCCGGCACCGCTCACTCGTTGTCCTCCTCACCGGGCTCGACGCCGCCCCCGTGGAGGCGGGTCTGCTGCCCGCCCTACCGCCGCTGGCCCAGCGGCACACCGTTCTCCTGGCATCCGCGAGTGATCCCCGGGTGTCGGAGATGGCACGCGCCCGGGGCTCGGTGGACGCCGTCTACGAGGCAGCAGCAGCCGCAAGCGCCCAGCAGGAACGCCAGCGCACGGCTGACCGCCTGCGCCACCACGGGACCACGGTCATCGACGCTGATCCCGGCACGCTGGCCCCGGCCCTCACCGACGCCTACCTCGCCCTCAAAGCCACGGGCCGCCTCTGAGGGGCCTGGCCGATAGCACCACCGACGCTTCTTCCGGGCCGCATTCCCCACCCGAGAAGGGCTTTCCCCACGGCACCCCTGCAAGCCGGAACGTGCCTTTGTATGCCAGCGCCGTGCCCGTTGGCATACAAAGACAGTATTCCGTCCGTACCCCGGCTCGCCATCGCCCTTATGGCTCGTCCGAACGTTCCTGGAAACGCAGAAGAGCCCCGTCGGTTATCCCGACGGGGCTCTCCCACACAAACTGTTCGGCGGTGTCCTACTCTCCC
>NZ_JAEVFI010000017.1 GCF_019303495.1 Streptomyces sp. JJ66
GGGAGAGTAGGACACCGCCGAACAGTTTGTGTGGGAGAGCCCCGTCGGGATAACCGACGGGGCTCTCCTGCGTTCGGGGATCCGGTAAGGGTGGTGCCGACGTGCCGGTTCCGTACCCCCATAGGCCCTTCGTCCGAGCCTGCCGGTAAGGTCGGGGAGCAGGGTTGGCACGTCCGGTACAGGAGGCCCCGGGTGGAGGTCCAGGAAACACGCGTCCAGACGGACCGGGTCTTCACCATCCCCAACGTGCTCAGCATGGCCCGGCTCCTGGGCGTGCCGCTGTTCCTCTGGCTGGTTCTGCTGCCGGAGTTCGGTGGTCCGAACGCCGACGGCTGGGCGCTGGCGGTACTGGCGCTGAGCGGCGTCAGCGACTATCTGGACGGGAAGCTGGCCCGGCGCTGGAACCAGATCAGCAGCCTCGGCCGGATTCTCGACCCAGCTGCGGACCGGCTCTACATCCTGTCCACCCTGGTTGGCCTCACCTGGCGGGACGTCCTGCCGTTGTGGCTGCCGATCTTGCTGCTCTCGCGTGAGGTCATGCTGCTGGCCATGGTGTGGCTGCTCGACCGGCGCGGTTTCGCTCCACCCCAGGTGAACTTCCTGGGCAAGGCAGCGACCTTCAACCTGATGTACGCCTTCCCGCTCCTGCTGCTCAGCGACGGCAGCGGGTGGCTTGCGTCACTTGCGGCGATTTTCGGATGGGCGTTCGCCGGATGGGGTACAGCTCTGTACTGGTGGGCAGGAGCCCTCTACGTGGTCCAGGTCCGCCGGATTCTCGCGGCGGACGCTGCAACCGGCTGAGCCGTACTCCGACAGTCGCGGAGGTGCGGCGCCACTCGTTCTGGTGGGTAGACCCCTCAGGACGCGGCCGGGCTGACCGTCGTCTTGCTGAAGGAGGACGTTACCAATATGAAGGCCGTAGTGATGGCTGGTGGCGAAGGCACCCGGCTTCGCCCGATGACCGCGAGTATGCCCAAGCCGCTCCTGCCCGTGGCCAATCGGCCGATCATGGAGCACGTACTGCGGTTGCTGAAACGTCACGGCTTGACCGAGACCGTGGTGACGGTCCAGTTCCTCGCCTCGCTGGTCAAGAACTACTTCGGCGACGGCGAAGAGCTCGGCATGGACCTGTCCTACGCCAATGAGGAGAAGCCCCTCGGCACGGCGGGCAGCGTCAAGAACGCGGAGGAGGCACTGAAGGACGACTCGTTCCTGGTCATCTCCGGTGATGCCCTCACCGACTTCGACCTCACGGACCTCATCAACTTCCACCGCGAACGCGGCGCGCTGGTGACGGTCTGCCTGACGCGGGTGCCCAACCCGCTGGAGTTCGGCATCACCATCGTCGATGAGGACGGCAAGGTCGAGCGCTTTCTGGAGAAGCCGACCTGGGGGCAGGTGTTCTCCGACACCGTCAACACCGGTATCTACGTCATGGAGCCGGAGGTTTTTGACTACGTGGACCCGGACGTGCCCGTCGACTGGTCCGGTGACGTCTTCCCGCAGCTGATGAAGGAAGGCAAGCCGGTCTACGGCTACGTGGCCGAGGGCTACTGGGAGGACGTCGGCACCCACGAGAGCTACGTCAAGGCGCAGGCCGATGTCCTGGAGGGCAAGGTCCACGTTGATCTCGACGGCTTCGAGATCTCGCCCGGCGTATGGGTGGCCGAGGGTGCCGAGGTCCACCCGGACGCGGTGCTGCGCGGCCCGCTGTACATCGGCGACTACGCCAAGGTGGAGAGCGGCGCCGAGGTGCGCGAGCACTCCGTGATCGGGTCGAACGGCGTCGTCAAGAGCGGCGCCTTCCTGCACAAGGCCGTCGTCCACGACAACGTCTACATCGGTGAGCAGACCAACCTGCGCGGCTGCGTCATCGGCAAGAACACCGACGTCATGCGCGCGGCCCGGATCGAGGACGGCGCGGTCATCGGGGACGAGTGCCTGGTGGGCGAGGAGTCCATCGTGCAGGGCAACGTGCGTGTCTACCCGTTCAAGACGGTCGAGGCCGGCGCCTTCGTCAACACCTCCGTCATCTGGGAGTCGCGCGGGCAGGCGCACCTGTTCGGGGCGCGCGGGGTGTCGGGCATCCTGAACGTGGAGATCACTCCGGAGCTCGCCGTGCGGCTGGCGGGGGCGTACGCGACCACGCTGAAGAAGGGCTCCACGGTCACCACCGCGCGCGATCACTCCCGCGGTGCCCGTGCGCTGAAGCGGGCCATCATCTCGGCGCTGCAGGCCAGCGCCATCGACGTCCGCGACCTGGAGAACGTACCGCTGCCCGTGGCCCGGCAGCAGACCGCGCGCGGCAGCGCCGGTGGCATCATGGTCCGCACCACGCCGGGCGTGCCCGATTCGGTGGACATCATGTTCTTCGACGAGCGCGGGGCGGATCTCTCCCAGGCCAGCCAGCGCAAGCTCGACCGCGTCTACGCCCGCCAGGAGTACCGCCGCGCGTTCCCCGGCGAGATCGGCGACCTGTCCTTCCCGGCCAGCGTCTTCGACTCCTACACCGGTGCCCTGCTGCGTGCTGTGGACACCAGTGGCGTCGCCGAGTCGGGGCTGAAGGTCGTCGTGGACGCCTCTGGCGGCAGCGCCGGGCTGGTGCTGCCCAGCCTGCTGGGCCGCCTCGGCGTGGACGCCCTGACCATCAACCCCGGCCTGGATGAGACACGGCCTACCGAGACGGCCGACGGCCGCCGCTCCGGGCTGGTACGGCTCGGTGAGATCGTCGCCTCCGCCCGGGCCGCCTTCGGTGTGCGCTTCGACCCGGTGGGCGAACGCCTCTCGCTGGTGGACGAGCGCGGCCGCATCATCGAGGATCACCGCGCGCTGCTGGTCATGCTCGACCTGATCGCCGCCGAGCGACGCAGCGGCCGGGTCGCGCTGCCGGTGACGACCACGCGCATCGCCGAACAGGTCGCCGCCTACCACGGCACGCAAGTGGAGTGGACAACGACGTCGCCCGATGACCTCACCCGCGTCGGCCGGGACGAGGCGACGATCTTCGGCGGCGACGGCCGGGGCGGGTTCATCGTGCCCGAGTTCAGCTCCGTCTTCGACGGCGCCGCCGCGTTCGTCCGGCTCATCGGTCTGGTGGCGCGCACGCAGCTCACCCTCAGCCAGATCGACGCCCGCATCCCGCGCGCCCATGTGGTGCGACGCGACCTGGCCACGCCGTGGGCGGTCAAGGGCCTGGTGATGCGGCACGTAGTCGAGGCGGCCGGGGACCGCTCGGTGGACACCACCGACGGCGTGCGCGTGGTGGAGTCCGACGGCCGGTGGGTGATGGTGCTTCCGGACCCGGCCGAGGCCGTCACACACCTGTGGGCTGAGGGCCCCGACGACGCCTCCGCGCAGGCCCTGCTGGACGAGTGGGCCGCCGTCGTGGACGGCGCCGGACGCTGACGGCAACCCGCGTGGGCCCTCTGACGGAGTATCGGAGGGCCCATTCGGCGGTACGCCCGCCGACGTGCGACGATGAGCGGCATGTCGCAGCAGCACCCCGCACGGAGTACCGCACCGCGGCCTGCGCGACCGGACGCCTCCATGTCGCTCCTGACCAACGTCATGGAGCACAGCCTCGACGACGGCTACGCGGAGGCCGCCGCCCGGCGGGACGCGGAGGGCCGGGCCGGTCTGCCCCGCTCGCTGCGGGCCAAACTGTGGCTCGGCGTCGGCCTCGTCCTGGCCGCCCTGGTGGTGACGCTCGGCGCCGCGCAGGCGCGGCACGACGCGCCGACGGCGGCCAGGGAGCGCGCGGAGCTGACCGACCGGATCAACACCGGCACCGAGGAGGCTGACGCCTTGGAGGAGCGGGTCCACGACCTGCGTCAGGACGTGGCCGCCATGCAGCGTGACGCGCTGGAGGCCGACGGCGGTTCCCGGGACGACCTCGTCGGGCTGCTCGCCGGGGCAGTGCCCGTCTCCGGCCCGGGCCTGGAGGTCGTCGTTGACGACGCCGAGGACACCCGCGGCGGCGCGGGCAGCCCGCGCGAGACGACCGGCTTCTCCGACACCGGCCGGGTCCGCGACCGGGACCTCCAGCTCGTGGTCAACGGGCTGTGGGCCGCGGGGGCCGAGGCGACCTCCATCAACGGCCAGCGACTGACCTCCCTGTCGGCGATCCGCGCGGCGGGCGAGGCCATACTGGTCGACAATCGCCCCCTCGTCCCGCCGTACACCGTCCGCGCGATCGGTGATCCCGGCCAGCTGCGCTCCCGCTTCGAGAGCAGCGTGGACGGCCAGTACCTCCAGGTACTCGAAGACAACTACGGCATCCGGGCGCGGATCACCGAGCAGGAGCGGCTGCGGCTGCCCGCCGCGCCGAGCCTGACCCTCAGAACCGCCGAGCCGCTCCCGAACGGAAAGGGCAGCAATTCGTGATCGCCGTACTGGGACTCGTCGTGGGAGTCGTGGCGGGGCTGGTGCTCCGGCCCGTGGTGCCGACGGTGGTGGAGCCCTACTTGCCTATCGCCGTGGTCGCGGCGCTGGACGCGGTCTTCGGCGGATTGCGCGCGATGCTGGACGGCATCTTCGTGGACAAGGTCTTCGTCGTCTCGTTCCTGTCCAACGTCGTCGTTGCCGCCCTGATCGTCTTTCTCGGTGACAAGCTGGGAGTGGGGGCGCAGCTGTCGACGGGCGTGGTCGTCGTCCTCGGCATCCGCATCTTCTCCAACGCGGCCGCCATCCGGCGGCACGTTTTCGGGGCGTGAGGGCATGAACGAGGACCGGACACCGGACGAGGAGCGCGCCGCTCCGGCCCCCGGCGAAGCGCTTGGCCCCGGGCGCCTGGCCGACGAGCCCGCCGCCGGTCGGCCCGAGCCCGGCCTGTCAGGCTCCGGCCGGCCGCGCCCGGCGGCGCCCGCCGAAGCCGCGGGCGGCGTCCCACCGGGACCCGAGTCGGCGCGGCCCACCCAGCCGCAGCCCCCGGAAGGGGAGGCGCAGGACGCCCCGGCGCCCGGCCAACCGGGGCCCGGGCCGAAGGGGGAGCCGCGGCTCACCGGACGCCAGCGGCTGGCGGCCGGGCTGTGGCCGCCGCGACTGAGCCGCAACCAGCTGATCGCCGCCGCCCTGCTGTTCGTGCTGGGCCTCGGTCTGGCCATCCAGGTGCAGGCCACCAGCGAGGATGACGCTCTGCGCGGTGCCCGCCAGGAGGACTTGGTGCGTATCCTCGATGAGCTCGACGACCGCACCACGCGGCTGGAGGAAGAACAGGAGCGGCTGGACAGCCAGCGCTCGGAGCTGGAGAACAGCTCGGACCAGGCCGAGGAGGCGCGCCGCCAGACCCGCGAGCGTGAGCGCCAACTCGGTATTCTGGCCGGTACGGTGGGAGCGCGGGGGCCCGGTATCCAGCTGGAGATCCGCGCCCCGGCCGACGTCGTGAAGTCGGGGCGGCTGCTGGACGCCATCCAGGAGCTGCGGGCCGCGGGCGCGGAGGCGATCGAGATCAACGATGTGCGCGTGGTGGCCGACACCTACTTCACCGACGCCGACGGGGGAGTGCGGATCGATGGCCGTGCCGTGTCGTCCCCGTACCGCTTCCAGGTCATCGGCCAGCCGAAAGACCTGGAACCGGCGATGAACATCCCTGGCGGGGTGGTGCAGTCGCTCCAGGGTGACGGCGCCACGGTGACCATCACGCCGTCGGAGAATGTCGTGGTGGACGCCTTGCGGTCTGCGCAACGGCCTGACTACGCTCAGTCGTCATCGCGGTGAGGCGAGAATGATCTCTTCAGGGGGTCGGCGGGTCCACGGCGCGTCGCGTGGTGGAAACTGTGTACTGGCTGCGGATGCCTGCCGGAGGTTCGCTCCGGCCGGTGTGAGCATCAAGGGTCTGTCCTGCCCCGCGGGCGGGTCTGTTTCGTGCGAGGGGAATCGCCCGTGAGTTTTCTTTCGAAGTTGTTCGGCAAGCGCAAGGACGCCGGTGGTGGCGCCCACCGCGCGCCCAAGCACTCGGGCGCCGGTGAGCAGCCGACGCAGGCCGGTGGGGAGCGTCCGCTGTTCCGCCCGGAGCCCCCTGCTCCGGTGGGCGGTACTCCGGGTGGTCAGGTCCCGGTTTCTGGTGACCCGGCCGCTGCCCCAGGCATAGGTTCCCCGGTACCATCGGCCTCGACTACGGGGGGCGTACCGGGTGTGACGTTCTGTCCCAGGTGCGGAACCCAGGCGGCGGAATCGAGTCGTTTCTGCTCGAACTGCGGTGCGCCCCTGCGCGGCCGTGCCGCGGCTGAGCGCCCGTCCGAGACGACGTCAACGATCTCGATCAGCGGGCTGGAGGCGTACGACGCCGAGGCCACCGGGCAGACGCCGATGCTCTCCCCGGATGCCGTGGCCGCCATCGACGCGCTCCCGGTCGGCTCCGCGCTGCTGGTCGTGCGCCGCGGGCCGAACTCCGGTGCCCGCTTCCTGCTGGACAGCGAGCTGACAACGGCTGGGCGCAGCCCGCAGAGCGACATCTTCCTGGACGATGTGACCGTCTCCCGCCGTCACGTGGAGTTCCGGCGCGGTGCGGACGGGGGCTTCACGGCGTCCGACGTCGGCAGCCTCAACGGCACCTACGTCAACCGGGAGCCGATTGACTCGGTCCCGCTCAACAACGGTGACGAGGTGCAGATCGGCAAGTTCCGGCTGGTCTTCTTCGCCCACCAGCGAGGCGCCTGACCAGCACCGACGGCCAGGGAAGGGTCATGCTGCACACACCCTCGGGCGGCGCCGCCAGCGGCGCCGCCACCGCGCAGGACGGGCCGATGAGCATCGGGGCCGTGCTCGGTCTGCTGCGCGAGGAGTTCCCGGACGTCACGGTCTCCAAGATCCGCTTCCTGGAGTCCGAGGGACTTATCGAGCCGCAGCGCACTCCATCCGGCTACCGCAAGTTCTCCGGGGAGGACGTCGAACGGCTGGCGTTCGTGCTGCGCATGCAGCGCGACCACTACCTGCCGCTGAAGGTGATCAGGGAGCAGCTGGACGCCGTGGACCGCGGCGAGCAGGTGACGGTACCCGGCCCCTCCCAGCCCCGCGACCTGCTGGACGGGGCAGCGGTGCCGCTCCAGCCGGTGGACGCGGCACGCCTCGGCCGCACCGAGCTGCTCACCGCCGCCGAGGTGAGCGAGGAGGATCTGCGCGAGTGGGAGTCCTACGGCCTGCTCGGCCCCGCCGCGGACGGCCGGTACGACGCCGACGCGGTGGAGATCGCCCGGCTGGTGGCCGACCTGGGCCGGTTCGGCCTGCGGGCGCGGCACCTGCGCGCCGCCCGGGCGGCGGCCGAACGGGAGGCCGGACTGGTGGAGCAGGTCGTGGCCCCGCTGCGGCGCCACCGCAATCCGCAGACCCGGGCCCGTGCCGAAGCGACGGCTCGTGAGCTGGCCAGCCTCTCGGTACGCCTGCACGCCAGCCTCGTCCAGGCCGCGCTGCGCTCCCAGCAGCCCTCCCACGGCTGAGCTGCACCTCGGACGCTCGGGCACGGGGGTGCCCGACTACCCAAACCGGCGGCGCAGCGCCTAGGGTTACTGTGTGAACGAGCTCGATGTCGTGGGTGTCCGGGTCGAAATGCCCTCCAACCAGCCGATCGTGCTGCTGCGCGAGGTCGGGGGCGACCGCTATCTGCCCATCTGGATCGGCCCCGGAGAGGCGACGGCGATCGCCTTCGCACAGCAGGGCATGACCCCGGCCCGTCCACTGACGCATGACCTCTTCAAGGACGTCCTGGAGGCCGTCGGGCAAGAGCTCACGGCCGTCCGCATCACCGACCTGCGCGAGGGCGTCTTCTACGCTGAACTGGTGTTTGCCAGTGGGGCAGAGGTGAGCGCGCGTCCCTCCGACGCCATAGCGCTCGCGCTGCGCACCGGCACGCCGATCTACGGCAGCGACGGGGTGCTGGATGACGCGGGCATCGCGATCCCGGATGAGCAGGAGGACGAGGTGGAGAAGTTCCGCGAGTTCCTCGATCAGATTTCGCCCGAGGACTTCGGCACCAGCAACCAGTGACGCCCCGGGCCGGACCTCGCACCGGGCCAAATCCGCCGCCTTTACCCAGGAACAGGTCACGCAAAACCACACGTCCGGGGAGTACCACCCGGCGTGCCGAGTGTGGCGATCGTTGACGCACCCGGGGTGACTGCCTACCGTCATGGAGGCAGGTCCCGGAGGCGTTGGTCGGGACGTGAAGGGATGGAGGGTCGGCGTGACCAGCACCGGCGACGGCGAGCCCGCGAGCAGCCCGTTTCCGCTGCACGGGGCCCTTCCGCAGCCCGCGGTCCAGCAGGCCGGGGACACCGGCGAAATCTCCGGCGAACAGGTTGGCTACCGCGGGCCGACAGCATGCGCGGCGGCCGGCATCACCTACCGCCAGCTGGACTACTGGGCCCGCACCGGGCTGGTCGAACCCAGCGTGCGTCCGGCCTTCGGTTCGGGCACCCACCGCCTGTACAGCTTCCGCGACGTCGTCGTGCTGAAGATCGTCAAGCGGCTGCTGGACACCGGCGTCTCCCTCCAGAACATCCGCACCGCGGTACAGCACCTGCGTGGCCGTGACCTGCCCGACCTGCCGCAGCTGACGCTGATGAGCGACGGCGCCACGGTCTACGAGTGCTCCTCGCCCGACGAGGTGGTGGAGCTGCTCCAGGGCGGCCAGGGCGTCTTCGGTATCGCGGTGGGCGTGGTCTGGCAGGACGTGCGGGCCGCGTTGTCCCACCTGCATGCCGAGCGGGTCGGCACCGGCGAGACACTGGTCCGCGAGCACCCGGGCGACGAGCTGGCCCGCCGCCGCAACCGCGCGGGCTGACCCGCGCCCCGCCCAGCTTCACCGCCCCGCCGGGCGACTGTCAGTGCGGTGCGGCAGCATCGAGGTGTGAGAGACGCACCGACGATCCTCCATCTGGATATGGACGCGTTCTACGCGGCCGTCGAGCAGGCGGCCAAACCCAGCCTGCGCGGAAAGCCGGTGATCGTCGGCGGGCTCGGACCGCGTGGTGTGGTGGCCACCGCCTCCTACGAGGCACGCCGCTTCGGGGTGCACTCGGCCATGCCCACGGCCCAGGCGCGAAGACGCTGCCCGAACGCCGCCTACCTCATACCCCGGTTCGGCTTTTACCGGAGCATCAGCCAGACGGTGATGGAGCTGCTGGCGGGGCTCTCCCCGCTGGTGGAACCGCTGAGCCTGGACGAGGCGTTCGTCGATCTGGAGGCGGGCGGTACTCCGCCCGACGGGGCCGCCGCCCGCACAGTCGCGCGCCAGCTGCGGGCCGACATCCGGGCGGCGACGGGCCTGGCCGCCTCGGTGGGGCTCGCCGGGTCCAAGATGCTCGCCAAGATCGGCTCTGAGCAGGCCAAGCCGGACGGGCTGGTGGTGCTGGAACCCGGTAGCGAGCGGGAGCTGCTGGCGCCGCTGCCCGTCCGCACCCTGCCGGGCGTCGGTCCCGCCACGGCCGAGACGCTGCGGCGCGCGGGCATCACCACCGTCGGTGACGCCGCCGAGTCGGGCCGCGAAGAACTGCTGCGCATGCTCGGGCGGGCGCACGGGCCCGCCCTGTATGCCATGGCTCTGGGCAGGGACGACCGTCCGGTGGTGGCCGAGCGGAAGTCGAAATCCGTTTCGGTCGAGGACACCTTCGACACCGACGTCACGGACCGGGCGCGTATCCAGTCCGAGCTGGCCCGGCTCGCCGAGCGGTGCGCCCAGCGGCTGCGTGCCGCCGGACGCTCGGGCCGCACGGTGGTGATCAAGGTGCGGCGCTATGACTTCGCCACCCTCACCCGTTCCGACACCCTGCGCGGCCCCACTGATGACTCCGCCGTCATCCGCGAGGCCGCCGAGCGCCTGCTGGAAGCAGTCGACACCACCGCGGGGGTCCGCCTGCTCGGCGTCGGCGTGAGCGGCCTGGCCGACTACACGCAGGAGGACCTCTTCGCCCAGGCGGCCGGGGACGACCGGGGCGGGCCTTTGGAGGCCGACACCCAAGCACGTCCAGCACCGGAACCCCCGGCTGGCTCCAAACCGGTCTCCGCCCCGCCGGCCGCATCGCCCCCGCCCACCCCGGCACCGGCCAGCCAGCGGCTCTGGCTGCCCGGCCTCGACGTGCGGCACACCGAGCACGGCCCCGGCTGGGTGCAGGGCAGCGGCGTGGGCCGCGTCACGGTGCGTTTCGAGCAGCCCGGCTCACCGCCCGGGCGCGTACGCACCTTCCGGGCCGACGACCCGGCCCTCACCCCCGGCGAGCCGCTGCCCCTGGTGCCCGGCGGCCATGCCGCCGGCCCTGACCCGCCGTCTCACGCACCACCCGGGCCGCCGGCGCATCCGGAGCCCTCCTCGCCCGCGGCCGGCCCCGGCTCTCCCACGCTGGGGATGTCCAGCCCATAGTGGTGATAGAGCTGCAACTCCTGCTCGGGGGACAGGTGGCGGCCCACCCCGAAGTCGGGCGCCTCCCTGATCAGGTTCCGGGTGTAGGGCACGCGCAGGGTCTCCTCCACCACCTCGCTGGGTTCCAGTGGCACGAAGGCGTCCCGGCCGAACAGGCCAGTGCGCACCGCCGCCCACTCCGGCCGACCGGTCGCGTCGTCGAGGTACACCTCGTCCACGGTGCCGATCTTCGCACCGTCCCTGTCATACGCCTTGCGACCTATCAGGCTCCGCGGATCGATATCGGGCTGCACGGTTCCTCCACCAGATAGCCGTTCTCCCCGAAACTCCCTGCCTCAACACAAAGCCACAATCCGCACCCTGGCCAGTCGGCAGCGGGCCCGGAGCCGCTCCAGCGGGCGCTGGTAGGCTCGTAGGCGGCTGCTGACCCCGCGCGGGAGAGTCCTCCGGTACACGTTTCCGGGGGCGCCGAAGGAGCAAACCCTCCCCGGAATCTCTCAGGCCCACGTACCGTGCGGGCGAGGTCACTCTGGAAAGCAGGGCAGGTCACGGGCGTCATGACGCCCCGCGGCCTCTCCTCACCGACGGTGAAAGCCGGGCTGTGGCTGGCGGGCCCGGTGAAACTCTCAGGTTGAGATGACAGAGGGGGAGGCCGTTCGGGCACTGACCTGGTGCCCCTCGAAGGTCGTGACGACCAGGAGGCCCCCGCAGATGACCACCGACCGCACCTCCCTGACCGAGCTTGAGGACGGCACGCCGTTCGCCCGTCGGCACATCGGCCCCGACGCCGGGCAGCAGGCCAAGATGCTGGCCCATGTGGGTTACGGTTCCCTGGACGAGCTGACGGCCGCGGCCGTGCCCGACGTCATCAAGTCCACCGAGGCGCTGGCCCTGCCCGGGGCCCGCTCCGAGCCCGACGTGCTAGCCGAGCTGCGAACCCTGGCCGACCGCAACCAGGTGCTGGACTCCATGATCGGCCTGGGCTACCACGGCACCTTCACCCCGCCGGTGATCCTGCGGAACGTCATGGAGAACCCGGCCTGGTACACCGCCTACACCCCGTACCAGCCGGAGATCTCCCAGGGCCGCCTGGAAGCGCTGCTCAACTTCCAGACCGTCGTCGCCGACCTCACCGGGCTGCCCACCTCCGGCGCCTCCCTGCTGGACGAGGGCACCGCGGCGGCCGAGGCCATGGCGCTTTCCCGCCGGGTGGGCAAGGTCAAGGAGGGTGTCTTCCTGATCGACGCCGACTGCCTGCCGCAGACGATCGCGGTCATCGAGACCCGCGCCGAGCCGACCGGTGTCAAGGTCGTCGTCGCCGACCTGACCGACGGTATCCCCGCCGACATCGCCGAGCGCGGCGTCTTCGGCGTGCTGCTGCAGTACCCCGGTGCCTCCGGCGCCGTGCGCGACCCGCGTGCCGTCATCCAGCAGGCCCACGAGCTGGGCGCGATCGTCACCGTCGCCGCCGATCTGCTGGCCCTCACCCTGCTGACCTCGCCCGGCGAGCTGGGCGCGGACATCGCCGTCGGCTCCAGCCAGCGCTTCGGCGTGCCCATGGGCTTCGGCGGCCCGCACGCCGGGTTCATGGCGGTGCGCGAGACGTTCGCCCGCAACCTGCCGGGCCGCCTGGTCGGCGTCTCCGTGGACGCGGACGGCACCAAGGCGTACCGGCTCGCGCTGCAAACTCGCGAGCAGCACATCCGGCGGGAGAAGGCCACCAGCAACATCTGCACCGCTCAGGTGCTGCTGGCGGTCATGGCGGGCCTGTACGCCGCTTACCACGGTCCCGAGGGCCTGCGCACGATCGCCCGGCGCACCCACCGCTACGCCACGCTGCTGGCGGCCGGGCTGCGTGCGGGCGGCGTCGAGGTCGTGCACGACGCCTTCTTCGACACCGTCACCGCCCGCGTGCCCGGCCGCGCCGCCGAGGTGGTGGCCGCCGCCGCCAAGGCCGGGGTCAACCTGCGCCTGACCGACGCCGACCACGTGGGCGTCAGCTGCGACGAGACCACCGCGCGCCGCCACCTGGCCACGGTGTGGACGGCGTTCGGGGTGAGCGCCGACGTCGCCGGACTCGACGCGGCCACCGGCGACGCCCTGCCGGACTCCACCCTGCGCGGTGACGACTACCTCACCCACCCCGTCTTCCACGAGCACCGCTCCGAGACCGGCATGCTGCGCTACCTGCGCCGCCTGTCCGACAAGGACTACGCGCTGGACCGCGGCATGATCCCGCTCGGCTCGTGCACGATGAAGCTCAACGCGACCACGGAGATGGAGCCCGTCACCTGGCCGCAGTTCGGCGCACTGCACCCGTTCGCGCCCGCCGAGCAGGCCGGCGGTTACCTGACGCTCATCCGCGAGCTGGAGGAACGGCTGGCCGAGGTCACCGGCTACGACCAGGTCTCCCTCCAGCCCAACGCCGGTTCCCAGGGTGAGCTGGCCGGGCTGCTGGCGGTGCGCGCCTACCACCGCGCGAACGGTGACGACCAGCGCACGGTGTGCCTCATCCCCTCTTCCGCGCACGGGACCAACGCGGCGAGCGCCGTGATGGCCGGGATGAAGGTCGTCGTCGTCAAGACCGGCGAGAGCGGCGATGTCGACACCGACGACCTCAACGCCAAGATCGAAAAGCACCGCGACGAGCTGGCCGTGCTCATGGTCACCTACCCCTCCACGCACGGCGTGTTCGAGGAGAACATCTCCGACATCTGCGCCGCCGTGCACGACGCGGGCGGCCAGGTGTACGTGGACGGGGCGAACCTCAACGCGCTCGTCGGCCTGGCCCGGCCGGGCCGGTTCGGCGCCGACGTCTCGCACCTGAACCTGCACAAGACGTTCTGCATCCCGCACGGCGGCGGCGGTCCGGGCGTCGGACCGGTCGGCGTCCGCGCCCACCTGGCGCCATACCTGCCCAACCACCCGCTGCAACCGCAGGCCGGGCCCGGGACGGGCATCGGCCCGGTCTCCGCCGCGCCGTGGGGTTCGGCGGGCATCCTGCCGATCTCCTGGGCGTACGTGCGCCTGATGGGCGCCGAGGGACTGCGCCGCGCGACGCAGGTGGCCGTGCTCAGCGCCAACTACATCGCCAAGCGCCTGGAGCCGCACTACCCGGTGCTCTACACCGGCCCTGGCGGGCTCGTCGCGCACGAGTGCATCATCGACGTGCGGCCGCTGACGAAGGCCACCGGCGTCAGTATCGACGACGTCGCCAAGCGGCTGATCGACTACGGCTTCCACGCGCCGACCATGTCCTTCCCCGTCGCGGGCACACTGATGATCGAGCCGACCGAGAGCGAGGACCTCGCCGAGCTCGACCGGTTCTGCGATGCGATGATCGCCATCCGGGCCGAGATCGAGCGGGTGGGCTCCGGCGAGTGGAGCGCCGAGGACAGCCCGCTGCGCGGTGCCCCGCACACCGCCGCCCAGCTGGCGGGGGAGTGGGGGCTGCCCTACACCCGGGCGGAGGCCGCCTACCCGGCTGGTGTCGCGGCTGAGGGGAAGTACTGGCCGCCGGTGCGCCGCATCGACGGCGCCTTCGGTGACCGCAACCTGGTGTGCTCCTGCCCGCCCCCGGAGGACTACGAGGGCTGACGGCCCCGGACGGTACCAGAACCGGCCCGGGGCCCGGCGGCACGCACACCGCCGGGCCCCGGGCCGGTCCGCGTGCCGCCGGGCCCCGGGGTGCGTCCCGTGGACGGGCCGAAGCCTCAGGCCGCCGTCACCACCGCCCCGGCCTCCAGCGGGCGGCGCGGTGCGATCACGCGTCCGTCCGGCAGGAGCTCGCCGGTGTCGTCGAAGAGCAGGACGCCGTTGCACAGCAGGCTCCAGCCCTGCTCGGGGTGGTGGGCCACCGGGTGGGCGGCCTCCCGGTCGGCGGAGTCTGCGGACGGGCAGGTTGGCTTGTGCTGACACATGACAGTGTGCTCTCGGTTCTCTCGCTGCGGTGTGACGTGCGTGCTGCGGCGGTGCTGGACGCTCATGGCCGCTCCCCCGGTTTCTCCGGTACTCGTGGTCCCCAGTGTCGTCCCGCGGACGGTGTTCCGCAGGGATTTCCTTGCAGCGGTCCTCTACGGGTGATGACGCGTCACCCGCACGAGCGGTTGCCCCGCGCGCGGACCATCTTTCCGGGTGGTACGGGGGCCCACAGTGACTAGTTCATCGGACGCCCCTCCCCAGGCGGCCCCGGCCTGAGGTGGTGGACGCCGCGACACGGGGAAGCACTGCCCGCGGCCGCGCACGGATGGCCACGGGCAGCGAACAGGCCCCGCGGCCAGGGACCGCGGGGCCTGTTCACCCCCATCGCCGAACGAACGTTCCGCCTTCTGGGACGACCGCTACACCGGAGTCTGCAGCAGCGGCGACGGTACCAACCGGTGCGTCAGCAGGGGCAGCAGCGCCCCGACCCGGTGCGGGACGCTGGCGGCGATGCCCGGAGGCGCGGGCGCCAGCGGCATGAGCAGGTCAGCGGGCAGCAGCGTACCGCCGGCCGGGTCGGCCGTGGCGTCGCTGTGCAGCCACAGTGTCAGCATGTACAGCTCCGGCACCGACAGCAGCCGGGGCTGGTACGGCGTCGGCAGGGCCTCCGCGTGCCGCAGTGCCGTTTCCGTCGAGCGGACGTAGGGGCCCTCGCCGAAGTGGGAGAACGCCCAGCCGTCCGCCGTCAGCCTCGCCTCTGCCGTACCCACCGCCCTGTCATTGCCGCGCAGCAGGAAGCGCCACCCGGTGAGCCGGGGGCTCGGCGGGCCGTCGGCCCGGGTGATGCCCGTCAGTACGTGCACGGGCAGCGGCAGTTCGGGCCGCAGCGTGCCGTAGGCGGCGGTGCGGGAGCGGACGCCCCGGACCGCGGCGGTGGGGGATCCGAGCGCGGCGAGAACGCTGCGCAGGGCGGCGGAGGGGGCCGGAGGAACATACATCGGCATGGCGGGTCGCCTCTCACTTGGGGAGACAGAAGGGTGCGCGGAGAGGCCGGACGACACTGTCGGCACCACCGGTGGCACGGCGCAGGGCCGGGCGGAGAGAAGAGGGACCGGAACCGAGAGTTGTCACGTCACGGCCTCATGGCGAAGTTTATACGACATTTGTTCCCGGGGCGTTTCCGCTAGGCAAACCGGGTGTGCCGCGCAAGGAGAAATCTCGCCGCATGGCGAATCGTACCGACCTGGAGTGGGAACGCGCCGGTTTCGGTGACCTCGGCGGCTGCACGTTCCACGGATGGCCGGAACTCGGCCGTGTTTGCCGTCACTCTCAGCGGGAAACCGCGATCAGACTACCGTATGCCCTCGGAATGTGCCGCTCGAAAAGTACCCCGGCCGTCTCGGCCTTCCGCGCCCCCCGGGGGTTGCCGATCGTGACGCGGGGCATCATCGAGGCACCGCCGAACGAGGAGGAACACACCCATGGGGGAGAAGGTCGCGGCCGACGGGTTCGGTCTCCCGGACCGTCGGCGCTACCGGGAGAAGCTCCACCAGTGCCTGACGGGGCTGGAGACACTGCTGGGTCAGCAGCGGTTCGAGCGCCCGCGCAACCTCATGGGGCTGGAGATCGAACTCAATCTCGCGGATGCTGGCGGAATGCCCCGGATGATAAACGGAGAGGTCCTGGACCGCATCGCGAGCCGCGATTTCCAGACCGAGCTGGGGCAGTTCAATCTTGAGGTCAATATCCTGCCGCATCCGTTCCACGGCCGAGTCCTCGACCAGCTTGCCGAGGAACTGCGTACCGGTTTGGCCTACGCGGACCGCAAGGCGCGGGAAGCCGATGCCCGCATCCTCATGACCGGCATTCTCCCCACCCTCACGCCCGACGACCTGATCTCCGCGAACTTCTCCGACGCCGAGCGCTACACGTTGCTCAACGACGAGATCATGGCGGCCCGGGGCGAGGAGATCGCACTCGACATCCGGGGCCCGGAGCACCTGACGTACAGCTCTCCGTCCATCGCCCCAGCCGCCGCCTGCACCTCTGTGCAGCTGCACCTGCAGGTCACCCCGGACCGCTTCGCCGACGTGTGGAACGCCGCCCAGGCCGTGGTCGGGGTGCAGCTGGCCGTGGGCGCCAACTCACCGTTCCTGTTCGGCCGCGAGCTGTGGCGCGAGTCGCGCATTCCGCTCTTCCTGCAGGCCACCGACGCCCGCCCGCCGGAGTTCGCCGCCCAGGGCGTGCGTCCGCGCGCCTGGTTCGGTGAGCGCTGGATCGACTCGGCCCACGACCTGTTCGCCGAGAATCTGCGCTACTTCCCCGCGCTGCTCCCGGTGTGCGACCCAGAGGAGCCGCTGCGGGAGCTGGAGGACGGCGGCATCCCCACGCTGGCCGAGCTGGCCCTGCACAACGGCACGGTCTACCGCTGGAACCGGCCGGTCTACGGCGTCGCCGACGGCGTGCCGCACCTGCGGGTGGAGAACCGCGTGCTGCCCGCCGGGCCCACCGTGACCGACATCCTGGCGAACACCGCGCTCTACTACGGTCTGGTGCGGGCACTGGCCGACGAACAGCGGCCGCTGTGGAGCCGGATGCCGTTCGCCGTGGCCGAGGAGAACTTTCACGCCGCCGCCCGGCACGGCATCGACGCCCGCTTGCGCTGGCCGCGGCACGCGCGCGGCGCGCTGCACACCGTGCCCGCCCACCGGCTGGTGCTCGACGAACTGCTGCCGCTGGCCGCCGCAGGGCTGGACGCCTGGGGGATCGAGGCAGCCGACCGCGACTTCTACCTCGGCGTGATCGAAGCCCGCTGTCGTCAGCGGACGAACGGTGCCGCCTGGCAGGTAGCGGCCTACCACCGCGCCCGGGACGGCGGGCTGGACCGCGAGAAGGCTCTGGCCGCTGTGACCCGCCAATACGCCGACCTTGTCCACACCGGTGAACCCGTGCACACCTGGCCAGCGCAGAACTGACGCGCGCCGCCGTGCCGGGCGGCCGCCACCCGGGTCTGGACCACCCGGCCGGCGCGGCGGTGCGGTGCATGCGGCAAGCTGGAGCGCAACCAGCAGTCCAGCGCCGCCGGGAGGCCCCAGGGTGAAGTCGTGGTTCGCGGACGGCGCCGCAGGCGCGCCCCGGCTGGAACTCGCCGACCCGGCCGCCCGCCGGGTGCTCGGCCGCGAGACGCTCTTGGTGCTCGCGCTCTCCCTCGGTGCGAGCGCGGTGTCGTCGTTCATCAGCTTCACCGGTGCGCTGACCCGCCCCGGCGGCCTGAACGCCCAGGCGGCGAACCTCAACAGCTCCTTCGCGCCCGACCGCCCCTGGCTCGACCTCGCCTGGCAGCTGTTCGGCATCGCCACGGCCCTGGTGCCCGTCCTGCTGGTCGGGCATCTGCTGCGCCGCGAGCCGACGGGCGTCCCGGCCGCGTCCGGTCTGGGTGCCCTCGGCTTCGACCTGCGCCGACCGGGGTTCGACCTGAGCCGGGGTGTGCTGGTGGCCGCTGGGATCGGGGGCAGCGGCCTGCTGCTCTACCTCGGGGCCCGGGCGGCCGGGGCCAACCTGACGGTGGTGCCCGAGTCGCTGCCCGAGGTGTGGTGGAAGCTGCCGGTGCTGGTGCTCGCGGCGGTGGAGAACTCCGTCGTCGAGGAGGTCATCGTCCTCGGCTACCTGCTGCGCCGTCTGGACCAGCTCGGCTGGAGCCCACTGGCCGCGCTCGGCGCCAGCTCCGTGCTGCGCGGCAGCTACCACCTGTACCAGGGCATCGGCGGCTTCGTCGGCAACCTCGCCATGGGCGTGATCTTCGTGTGGCTCTACCGCCGCTGGGGCCGGGTGGGCCCGCTGGTCGCGGCGCACGCGCTCATCGACATCGTCGCCTTCGTCGGATACGCCCTGCTCGCGGGCGAGGTGGGCTGGCTGCCGACGGCCTGACCGCGCCACCCGCTGCCTTGACGCCCCGAGGCAGCGGGTGGCGCGGTGGCGGCACTGGTGCCCGGCGACTCCCGGGCCGCTTCAGGGACGGGCGTAACCCGTGAGGTAGTCCGGGGCGGTGACGCCGGGGTCCTGGCCGTCAGCGGGGACGGGCTCCCCGTGCACGGTGGCCACGGGCAGCAGGCCGCTCCAGTGCGGGAGTGCGACGTCCTCGGGCTCGTCGTCCGGACCGCCGGTCCGCAGCTTTGCCGAGACCTCCGCCAGCGGCAGCGACAGCACAGCCGTGGCGGCCAGCTCCTTGCGGTTCGCCCGCCGGGAGTCGGCCGCCCGGCCCGGCAGGACATGGTCCACCAGCGCGTCGAGGGCCGCCGCCTTTTCCTCGGGGTCACCGACCTGCGTCGCCGTGCCGTGCACCACCACGGAGCGGTAGTTGACGGAGTGGTGGAACGCGGAGCGGGCCAGGACGAGGGCGTCCACGTGGGTCACCGTCACGCAGACCGGCAGCCCGGGCTCCTGGCGGGCGCCGCGTAGCGGACGGGCACCGCTGGAGCCGTGCACGTACAGCCGTTCGCCGACCCGGGCGTACAGGGTGGGCAGGACGACCGGCCGTCCCTCGCGCACGAAACCGAGGTGGCACAGGTAGCCCTCGTCGAGGATCGCGTGCACCAGCTCCCGGTCGTAGGCAACCCGGCCCGGGTTGCGGGTGGGGGTGGTGAAGGGCGTCGGTGCGTAGGAATCGGGGGCGGCGCTAGCGGACATGATCGGTGGCTCCTCGCAGAGTCGGCGCGGTTTCCCTGGCGCCCACTTTTGTACTGGTGCATAATAAGTGTTGTGCTAGGAGAATACAGGATCACGGGACGTGGCGCAGCCGAGATCGCCGCGAGTATCGAAGAAGGGGTGGGCTCCGGAGCCTTGCCCCCGGGCCACGCGCTGCCGCCGTTGCGCGAGGCGGCGGCGGCGCTCGGCGTCAACGCCAACACCGTCGCCGCCGCCTACCGGACGTTGCGCGAGCGCGGCGTGGTGGAGACCGCCGGGCGTCGCGGTACCCGGGTCCGCGCGCGCCCGGCCAGCACCCCGCGCGAGGCCATCAGCGTGGAGGCACCCCCCGGCGGCCGGGACATCGCCCAGGGCAATCCGGACGTCGCGCTGCTACCCGCGCTGGACCAGGCCCTGGCCGCGGCAGCCGCCAGGCACGCGGCCCGCCCCACGCTCTACGGTGAGGCAGCCGTCAGCCCCGAGCTCGTCTCCCTGGCCCGCGCCGGTTTCGCGGCCGACGGCGTGCCCGGCGGCCCCGTCGCCGTCACCTCCGGTTCGCTGGACGCCACGGAACGCGTGCTCGCCGCACACCTGCGGCCCGGAGACGCCGTGGCGGTCGAGGACCCGGGCTGGGGCAGCCTGCTTGACCTCCTCCCGGCGCTGGGCCTGCGCACCGTGCCGGTGGACGTGGACGACGACGGGCCGGTACCGGACGCCGTGGCGCGTGCGCTGGAGAGCGGGGCCCGCGCCCTCGTGGTCACCGCCCGCGTGCAGAACCCCACCGGGGCGGCCGTGGGCGCGGAGCGGGCCGCCGCGCTCCGCGCCGTGCTGGCCGCACATCCGGCTACGTTGCTGATCGAGGACGACCACGGGTTCGCCATCACCGACCTGCCGCTGCACCCGCTGGCGGGCCTCACCTCGCGCTGGGTGGTAGTGCGTTCGGTAGCCAAGGGCTACGGACCCGATCTCCGGCTGGCCGTCCTTACCGGCGACTCCCTCACCCTCGACCGGGTGCAGGGACGCCAGCGCCTGGGCCCGGGCTGGGTGAGCCGCCTGCTCCAGGATGCGGTGGCGCATCTGTGGCGCGAGCGGGCGGTGGACCCGGTGGCGGTCGCGCGGGCCTACGGGGTCCGGCGCACCGCGCTGCTGAAGGAGCTGGCCGCGCGCGGGGTGCGGGCCCACGGGCGGTCGGGGATGAACGTGTGGGTGCCCGTCCCCGAGGAGTCCGCCGCCGTCGCCGCGCTGCTGCGGGCAGGCTGGGCGGTGGCCCCTGGGGCCCGCTTCCGGGTGGCCACGCCGCCCGCCGTCCGGCTCACGGTCTCCGGCCTTGACCTGGCCGAGCTGCCCGCGCTGGCGGACGCCGTCACCGCCGCCGTCCGCCCGTCGCAGCCGCCCCGCTACGGCTGACGGCCCGGGGCGACCTGGTGCGGTCTTAGGCTCGCGGCCGGTTCATTCCAGGCGGATCGAGTCGCCGGAGACGGTGATCCCGGCCGGCGGCAGCGGTCGCTGCGCGGGCCCGGCCGTGACGCTGCCGTCCGCGACGGCGAACGCGCTGCCATGGCACGGGCAGGTGATGGACCCGTCCGTCACCTCCGCCACCAGACAGCCTTCGTGCGTGCAGGTGGCGGAGAAGGCGCGGAACTCCCCGGCGCTGGGCTGGGTCACCACCACCTTCTGCTCCTGGAAGACGACGCCACCGCCTTGCGGGATGTCACCGGTCTTGGCCAGCTCCGCGCCGCCCGCCTCGCCGCTGCCGGAGGTGGCCGGGGGCGTGCCCGCGTCCGTGCCGCCCGGGCTCTCCTCCCCGCAGGAGGTGAGGGCGGCGGTGAGCCCGGCGGCACCGGCCGCGGCGAGCAGGGTGCGTCGGTCGCAATGTGCTGGGGTCATGGCGGAGCCCTTCGTTCCGGGTTTACCCCCTCATACGCGTACCCCCTGCCGGACCGTTCACCGCTGCCGGCACATCTGCGCGCCCGCACCCTTGGCACGGCTCTCAGCTGGAGGGGTGCTTCCCGAAGTCACCGCGATAGCTGAGGACGCCGCGCAGCCCACGAGAGGCGTTCCGCTTCAACCTGTCGCCTGCCCGGAGGGGGTGAGGATGGCCTGATCGCGGATGAGGAACGGTTCGTGGAAGGTGCTGAGGTCGTCCATGACATGGGTCCTCCACGACATGGAAGGCCAGGCGCAGTTCGGCGAGGACGGCGCATCATCTCCTCCAGCCGGGAGCTGCGGGGCCAGGGCGACGACCTGGTGAAAGTGGATACTGGCGTTGCTGAGTGGTGCCTTCGGTCCCGCCACCCCGCCGCTCCCAGACCCTGCCACGGCAGCCCTCACGGGTCTGACCCCCGACGCTGGTCTGCCCACCGGCGTTCGGGCCCAGGAGTTCCGCGGAGGATGCCCCCGGGCGGCGGCTCGTGGTGCGATGGAAGGACGAGGAGACTGAGCGGCGATGACAGACACCGTGATCGATCTCAACGCCGACCTCGGTGAGGGGTACGGGCGCTGGACCCTCACCGACGACGAGGTGATGCTGGCCCTGGTCACCAGCGCCAACGTCGCCTGCGGCTTCCACGCCGGGGACCCCGGCATTATGCGCGGGGTCTGCGCCACCGCGGCCGAACGCGGGGTGCGGATCGGAGCCCAGGTCTCCTACCAGGATCTGGCAGGCTTCGGGCGCCGGGCTATGGAGATTCCCGCTGAGCAGCTCGCCGACGAGGTCAGCTACCAGATCGGAGCGCTCCAGGTCTTCGCCCGCGCGGCCGGTTCCCGCGTCTCTTACGTCAAACCGCACGGTGCGCTGTACAACCGGGCGGTCTGGGACGAGGAGCAGGCGTCGGCCGTGGTCGAAGGCGCCCGTCTGGCCGACCCCGGCCTGGCCGTCCTGTGCCTGCCCGGCTCAGCCCTGCACCGCCGGGCCAGGCAGGCCGGACTCGCCGTGGTCAGCGAGGCGTTCATCGACCGTGCCTACACGCCCTCGGGGACGCTGGTGCCACGCGCTACCCCCGGAGCGGTCATCACCGACCCCCGGCAGGCCGTGCACCGGGCTCTCTCGCTCGCCGGGGAAGGCCGCGTCGCCACGCTGGAGGGGGGAAGCGTAGCGGTCCGGGCCCGTTCCCTGTGCCTGCACGGTGACACCCCGGGCGCGGTCGGACTCGCCCAGCGGGTACGGGCCGCGCTGGAGGAGGCCGGAGTCAGAGTGGAGGCGTTCGCGTGAGACTGCTGCCGGTGGGGGAGAACTCCCTCCTGGTCGAGCTGGACACCGCGCAGGAAGCACAGTCCTGGTACGTAGAACTCCTGCGCTCTCGCCGTGAGGGGTCCCTGAGCGCCGTCCAGGACATCGTGCCGGGAGACAGGACGGTCCTGCTGTACGGAGTGTCCGGCCCTCCCTCCGCGCTGGCCGCGCTCCGTGCCGAACTGGGGCACTGGTCTCCGCCCGGCATCGTGGCAGACTCCGGCCCGCTGGTGGAGATCCCCGTGCGTTACGACGGCGCCGATCTGGGCGAGGTCGCCCGGATCTGGGGCGTAACTCCCCAGGAGGTGGCGCGGGTGCACAGCGGCGTGGAACACCGCGTGGCTTTTTGCGGGTTCGCTCCGGGCTTCGCCTACATGACGGGCCTGGGGGAGGAACATCACACGCCTCGTCATGCCGCACCGCGCACCTCGGTCCCCGCTGGCTCAGTGGCGCTCGCCGGTCCCTACACCGGCATCTACCCCCGGTCCTCTCCGGGAGGCTGGCAGTTGATCGGCGCTACCTCGGTGAATCTGTGGGACCTGGAGCGCGAGCCCCCCGCTCTGCTCACTCCCGGCACGCGGGTCCGTTTCCTGCCCTGCGGCTCTCCCGCGTCCCGGCCGGCCGGCACGGAGGGGCGTCAGGGGCGCGGCGAGAGGGGTCAGCCGTGAGGGAAGGGGAACTTCGCGTGGTGCGGGCCGGTGCCCTCACCACCGTCCAGGACCTGGGCCGGCCCGGCCACGCCGCCCTGGGGGTACCGCGCTCCGGCGCCCTGGACCAACCAGCCCACCGGCTGGCGAACCGGCTCGTGGGCAATCCTCCCGGAGCCGCGACGCTGGAGACCACCTTGACGGGGGTCTGTGTGCGCACCTCCCGCGCCGCGGTCTTCGCGGTAACCGGGGCGCCCGCGGCGGTACGCGCCGAGGGTCGCCCGGCCGCGTGGGCGAGCGCTGTTCACCTGCCGGCCGGAGGCACGCTGGAAGTGGGTGCCCCCACCAGCGGTCTGCGCAGTTACGTGGCTGTTGGCGGAGGCGTGACCCCCCAGCCCGTCCTGGGCAGCCGTTCCCGTGACCTGCTCTCCGGCCTGGGTCCGCCACCGCTGGCGGACGGCGACACGCTTCCGGTGGGAGCGCCCTGCGGACCACCGCTCCACACCGACCTGGCGTGGTGTCAGGCCCCGCCCAGCGAACTGGTGCTGCCGGTGCTGCTGGGGCCGAGGGAGGACTGGTTTACCTCCGAGGCGCTGCGCACCCTTGCCTCGGCCGGGTTCTCCGTCTCCTCCCGCAGTAACCGCATCGCGCTGCGGACGGAAGGGCCTCCCCTGGAACGCGCCGTGAGGCGGGAACTGCCCAGCGAGGCCATGGTGGTCGGCGCGGTTCAGGTCCCCACGGACGGAAGGCCGGTGGTCTTCCTCGCGGACTGTCCCACGACTGGCGGCTACCCCGTGATCGGGGTGGTACCGGAGAGCGGACTGGCCGCCGCGGCCCAGGCGGTTCCGGGCACGGCGGTCCGGTTCGTGCCGACCTCCCGGCACCGCGCCCGGCTTCTGTCCAGCAGGTCCCAGCGCGGCGCCTGCTATCCGCGGTAACCCCTGCGCGACGTCAGCCGGGCCGGACGCAACCTCCAAGGCCCGCCCCGGGCCGGTCTTCCTCCCTTCCTCGCCCCCGGCTGGCGGCAGTGGTGTGGCTGACAGTCGTGGTGAGCCGGAATCAAGGGAGCGGAGCGTGGAGTGCGGTGTGCCCGCCCCTGTCATCCGTGGATTCCCAGGCGGCCCGTCCGTATAGCCTGGGGAAATGCTTCCCGAAGTCACCGCGATCCGGCACGCGGTGGAGTCGGTGTGCCGGGGCGGGGCGGACGCCGGACAGGCGGCGGGCGAGGACGCCGGACGCCGGTTCCGCTGGCTCATCGCCCCCCGCAGCACCGTCGTGCAGCCCGGTCCGGTGCACACCGGGCTGACCGCCGATCCCCGGGCGGAGGCGGAACACCTGCTCGACGTGCTGGTCCGCACGCCCCGGCGTGGCGCGCCCCGTACTCCGCGGGCACCGGGGCAAGGCTGAACAGGACAACCGTTGACAGCGCTCGACCCAGGCTTCTAGCGTCACGTACGGCGAAGGTACTAAGCGGTTGCTCAGTTTCACGGATGAGGAGACCCAGGGATGTCCAGCACCGAGCAGCGCGTCGCGGTCGTGACGGGCGGAGCCCGAGGAATCGGCGCGGCGACGGCCGTGCGACTGGCCGGGGAGGGGCACGCCGTCGCGGTGCTTGACCTCGACGAGACGGCCTGCGAGGAGACCGTGGACGCGATCACGGCGGCGGGCGGCCGGGCCCTGGCCGTCGGCTGCGACGTCTCCGACGCGGGTCAGGTCGAGGCCGCCGTCAGCACGATCGCCGAGCAGCTCGGCGCGCCCGTCATCCTCGTCAACAACGCGGGCGTACTGCGCGACAACCTGCTGTTCAAGATGAGCGAGTCCGACTGGGACACCGTCATGAACGTGCATCTGCGCGGCGCCTTCCTGATGTCCCGCGCCTGCCAGAAGCACATGGTGGACGCCGGGTTCGGCCGCATCGTCAACCTCTCCTCCAGCTCCGCGCTCGGCAACCGTGGCCAGGCCAACTACTCGGCGGCGAAGGCCGGTCTGCAGGGTCTGACCAAGACCCTCGCCAAGGAGCTGGGCAAGTTCGGCATCACCGCCAACGCCGTCGCCCCCGGTTTCATCGCCACCGACATGACCGCCGCCACCGCCGCCCGCGTCGGCATGGACTTCGAGGACTTCAAGGCCGCCGCCGCCACTCAGATCCCGGTGCAGCGCGTGGGCCGCCCAGAAGACGTCGCCGGTGCCGTCGCCTATTTCGCCGGCGAGGACAACGGCTTCGTCTCCGGCCAGGTCCTGTACGTCGCTGGCGGACCGCTCGACTGACAGCCGCGTCCGCGCAGCTAACACCGGAAAGGCAGGAAGTGCGATGACAGCGCAGGACAGCGGGCGGGTCGCCCTGGTCACCGGCGCCAGCCGGGGCATCGGATACGGCATCGCCCAGGCTCTGGTGGCGCGCGGCGACCGGGTCTGCATCACCGGGCGCAACGAGGACGCGCTGAAGGAGGCCGTCACCTCGCTCGGCGCCGACCGCGTCATGGGTGTGGCGGGCAAGGCGCACGACGTGGCGCACCAGGCGGAGGCGGTCGAGCAGGTGATGGCCGCCTACGGGCGCGTGGACCACCTGGTCAACAACGCGGGCACCAACCCGGTGTTCGGCCCCATCACGGAGGTGGACCTAGACGTCGCCCGCAAGGTGTTCGAGACCAACGTGGTCTCCGCCCTCGGCTTCGCCCAGCGCACCTGGGCGGCGTGGCAGAAGGACAACGGCGGTTCGATCCTCAACATCGCCTCGATCGCCGGGCTCAGCGCCTCGCCGTTCGTGGGTGCCTACGGTGTCAGCAAGGCCGCCATGATCAACCTGACGCAGCAGCTCGCCCACGAGATGGCCCCTGGCGTACGTGTCAACGCCATCGCGCCCGCGGTGGTGAAGACCAGGTTCGCCGCCGCCCTGTACGAGGGCCGTGAGGAGGAGGCCGCCTCCGGCTACCGCCTCGGCCGCCTGGGCGTGCCCGAGGACATCGGTGCCGCGGCTAAGTTCCTCACCTCCGAGGGCGCGGGCTGGATCACCGGACAGACGCTCGTCATGGACGGCGGCCTGTTCCTCGACGCGGGCGTGGCGTAACCCGTCCCGGCGGGTCCGCTCTTCCTCGCGCCTCTTCCTCCTGCCGCCGGTTCGTGCGCGGAGCGGCGCCGCTCGCATGCCGCCACCCCTTCCCAGGCCCCGGGACGCCCGGCACCAGGGCCGGGGAGGGCGGCGGCAGACCTTCCGTGGCCCCGCTGCGTCACGGTGGACGCCGCCTGCGTGACGGCCGGAAAGGCGATGCAGAGGGCATTGATCCGTCCATGTAGTTCCGGCGACTGCTGGGGTAGGGTCTGCGCAGTCACAGGCATGCGGGGGTCCGCACGCCGCACCGGTGCGCTCTGCACGGGGGCCGAAAGGGGGCGCGTCCACGTCCTCGACGTCCACGGGAAGCCGGCGTACGCACCGGCCAGCGACGGCCTCCGCCCACCGAGGAGCGTGCACGTGTTCAGGCGCAAGAAGCTTCTGGGGAGCACGGCGATGATCTCGGCGGCCGTGGTGCTCGCCGGCTGTTCGTCGCTGACCGGGGGAAGCGAGGAGAACGACGAGCCGATCGTCGTCGGAACCACCAGCGAGCCGACGGTGCTTGACCCGGCCGGAGCCTGGGACGGCTCGTGGGAGCTGTACCGCAACGTCTACCGGACGCTGCTGTACTTCCCCAAGTCCAGCGGGACGCCCAAGCCCGACGCCGCGCAGGAGTGCTCCTTCACCGACAACAGCAGCCAGGTCTACCGGTGCACGCTGAAGGACGGGCTGACGTTCGAAGGCGGCAACGCGCTGGACGCGCAGGCGGTGAAGCACTCTTTCGAACGCACCCTGGCCATCAAGGACCCCGGCGGACCGGGGCCGCTGCTGGAGTCGATCGACCGCATCGAGACCTCTGGCGAGAACACGGTCGTCTTCCATCTGAAGAAGTCCAACGCGACGTTCCCGCTGATCCTGGCCACCCCCGCGGCCTCCCTCGTGGACCCCGCGACCTTCCCCGCCGACAAGCTGCTGCAGTCGCGTGACATCGTCGCCTCCGGCCCGTACAAACTGGCCGCCTACACGCCGGGCGAGCGGGCCGAGCTGGTGCGTAACGACCAGTACGAGGGCCCGGCGAAACTGCGGAACGAGGCGGTGACGATCCGTTACTTCGGCGACTCCGGCCCCATGCTGAAGGCATTGGAGGACGAGGAGATCGACCTCACCTACCGTGGCCTGGCCCCGCAGCAGATCACCGCCATCCAGGACGGGGAGAGCAGCAACCGCAACATCACGCTGCACGAGGCCACCGGCACCGAAATACGCTACCTGGTCTTCAACCCCGCCTTCGACGCCGTCGCGGAACCAGCCGTGCGCCAGTCCATCGCCCAGCTCATCGACCGCAAGACACTGGTACGCGAGGTCTACCAGCGCACCGCCGAACCGCTGTACTCGATGGTCCCCGGCGGCATCACCGGCCACACCAGTGCCTACTTCGACCAGTACGGGGAGCCGAACCAGGACAAGGCCGAGCAGCTGCTCGCCGACGCCGGTATCAGCACCCCGGTGCGGCTGAAGCTCTGGTACAGCACCGACCGCTACGGCACCATCACCGCGGCCGAGTTCGAGGAGATCCGGCGGCAGCTGAACGAGTCCGGGCTGTTCGACGTGGAAATCGAGGGCCGCACTTGGGAGGACTTCCAGGAGGGCATCGAGAACGGGGAATACGCCGTGTTCGGCCGCGGCTGGTTCCCCGACTTCCCGGACGCCGACAACTACATCGGCCCGTTCGTGGGCGCCAACACCTCCGTGGGGGTGCCGTACGAGGACGAGCGGCTCACTGGCGAACTGCTGCCCGACTCGCGGCGGCAGAGCGTGCGCGCCGCCGCGGGCGAGACGCTGAAGGAGGCCCAGCGCATCCTCGCCGAGGACGCGCGCCTGCTTCCGCTGTGGCAGGGGCGGCTCTACCTCGCGGCGCACAACGAGATCGCCGGGATCGAGTGGACTATCGACGCCTCGACGATCATGCACCTGTGGGAGTTGCACCGCAAAGAAAGCTGGTGACCGGGCACCCGTTGTCGGTGACAGCGGGTACGTTCACAGGAGCCCGGGGAGAACCGGGCGCACAGTGAGAGGTGTACCGGAGGGTGACGACGTGAATGGCATGCTGCCCGCCTCCTGGCAAGGTGTGCTCGGCGACGAGCTGGACAAGCCCTACTTCAAGGAGCTGACCGAGTTCGTCGAGGAGGAGCGGGCACGCGGGCCGGTCTATCCGCCGCGCGAGGAGGTATTCGCGGCCCTGGACGCCACCCCGTACGAGGACGTGAAGGTGCTGATCCTCGGCCAGGACCCGTACCACGGGGCAGGCCAGGGCCACGGGCTGTGCTTCTCGGTGCGACCGGGTGTGCGCGTCCCGCCGTCCCTGCGCAACATCTACAAGGAACTGCACGCCGACCTCGGCGTGCCGGTGCCAGCCCACGGCCATCTGATGCCGTGGGCCGAGCAGGGTGTGCTGCTGCTCAACGCGGTGCTGACCGTGCGCGGCGGCGAGGCGAACTCGCACAAGAACAAGGGGTGGGAGCAGTTCACCGACGCGGTGATACGCGCCGTCGACGCCCGGCGTGACCCGGCGGTGTTCGTGCTGTGGGGCAACTACGCGCAAAAGAAGCTGCGGCTTATCGACACCGGGCGTCATGCCGTGGTGGCCGGGGCCCACCCCTCCCCGCTGTCGGCCCGCAAGTTCCTGGGCTCCCGTCCGTTCACGCAGATCAACGAGGCTGTCGCCGCGCAGGGGCACACACCGATCGACTGGCGCATTCCCGACCTGGCGGGCTGACGCGCCGTCGGGCGCCGCCCGCACCCTCACCCATGACGAGGGTGGCCACAGCCCTGGCTGCCGAGGAGGAGCACCGTGTCCCCGAAGACGCCTCCCGCCGACGAGATGACGACCCGTATCGGGCAGGTGATCATGCTGCTCCACGGCGGGGACCGGGAGGAGGCCCGCAACCGCTTCGCCGCGCTGTGGCCCGAGCTGGAGGCCGGCGGCCACCTCCTCCAGCAGGTCACCGTCGCCCACTACATGGCGGACGTCCAGGACGACCCGGGCGCTGAGCTGGCCTGGGACCTGCGGGCGCTGGGCGCGGCGGACGCGCTCACCGAGGATGAGGTCGCCTTCGGCGAGCACGCCGTGGCGGTGCGCGGCCTGTACCCCTCGCTCTACCTCAACCTGGCGGCGGACTACCTCAAGCTGGCCGACCGGGCGGCGGCGCGCCGGGAGCTGGACCGCTGCCACGCCGTGCTCGACGCACTGGCGGACGACGCCTACGGGGCCACCGTCCGGGCCGCGGTGGGCCGCCTGGAGGCCCGGTTGTCCGGTGAGTCGCCGTAACCCGCCGCCGGACGGTCTGTCGCCCGAGCAATCCGCCGCTGGGCTGTCAGCCGTAGGTGTCGCGGCACAGTTCCAGGGTGCTGCTGTCCGGCCCCCAGCCGCCGTACGCCTCGCCGAGATCGCACACCTGACCCATCGAGGGTGCGGTGGGCGTCCGGCGGGGCGGGGGAGCGGACGCCGTGGGCTCGGGCACAGCCTCGGCCGGGTGGCCGGGGGGTGCCGGTGCCGGACGTGCGCTCCGCGCGGGCGGCGGAGAGGCGGCCCGGGTCAGGGCCGGAGCGGGCGGGCGGGTTTGCGGCGTGGTGATGGCCTCGCGCGCGGAGGCGCTGGGCGCCGCCGAGACGTGCCCGTCGGGAACCGCGGCGCCAGGAGCGTTCCCCGCAGGTGGCTTCGGCGGCTCCGGAGCGGAGACGGTGACGCAGCCTGGCGCCCCCGCCAGGGCGGCTCCGGCTAGCAGCAGCGCTCGCGTCATGTGTCGCACCCGCCCCACTGTGCCCTGTGCGGGTCCCCGCGTCACGCCCCCGCAGGCGTGAACCGTGCGGCACGGGGTTCACCGCCCGGTATCCGGGCAGCAGGCACCAGCGGCAGGTCGAAAGGTGCGCGAGTCCGCGCCGTCGTATCACCGCGCTCGTATGCTGCCGGGGAGCGGGGTGCCACGGCGCAGCCGGGCAGCGGGCCGAGGTGAGGGAGACATCAAGTGAAGGTCGGCATCATCGGACTGGGCGACATCGCCCGGAAGGCGTACCTGCCGGTCATCGCCACGCAGCCCGGCATCCAGCCGCACCTGCACACCCGCGCCCCCGCCACCCTGCACCGCACCGGCGACGCGCACCGCGTCCCGCGTGAGCACCGCCACGAGCGCTGGCGGGACCTGCTGGCCGCCGACCTGGACGCCGCCTTCGTGCACGCTCCCACCGCCGTGCACCCCGAACTGGTCGCCGACCTCCTGGCCGCGGGCGTGCCCACCTACGTGGACAAGCCGCTCGCCTACGACCTCGACGACGCCCGGCGGCTCACGGCGCTGGCCGAGGAGCACGGTGTCAGCCTCGCCGTCGGCTTCAACCGCCGCTTCGCGCCCGGTTACGCCCAGTGCCGCGAGCACCCGCGCGACCTCATCCTGATGCAGAAGAACCGCGTCGGCCTGCCCGAGGCCGCCCGGCCGGTGATCTACGACGACTTCATTCACGTAGTGGACACCCTGCGCTTCCTCCTGCCCGGCCCCTACGACCAGGTGGACGTGCGGGCCCGGCAGCGCGGCGGTCTGCTGCACCACGTCGTCCTCCAGCTCTCCGGGGAGTCTTTCACCGCCGTCGGCGTCATGAACCGGCTCTCCGGCTCCGCCGAGGAGGTGCTGGAGGTCTCCGGGCAGGACACCAAGCGGGAGGTACGCAACCTCGCCGAGGTGATCGACCACAAGGGCCAGCCCAGCGTCCGCCGCCGCGGGGACTGGGTGCCGGTAGCCCGCCAGCGCGGCATCGAACAGGCCGTGCTGGCGTTCCTCGACGCCGTGCGCGAGGGCCGCACCCTGAGCGCCCGCGACGCCCTGCGCACCCACGAGCTGTGCGAGCAGATCGTCACCGCCGTGGAGCCTCCGCGGGCGTGACACCGGTGAGAACCTCGCCGCGCCGGGCCATGCGGTGCCCCAGCGCGACGCCGCCCGCCAGCGCCAGCGTGCCCAGCGAGAGCCACACCGCCCAGTCGCCGATCCGCACGTACGGGGTCTCACCGGCCGCCAGCGGCACCGGGTAGACCTCCGCCGCGCCACGGGAGGGGCCCAGCCTCGGGCCCACCGGCTCGCCGCCCGGCCCGTACACCGCGGTGACGCCGGTCAGCGTCGCGTGCACCATGGAGCGCCCGGTTTCCGCCGCGCGCAGTGCGCCCAGGGAGGCGTGCTGCTCTGGCGCCCACGTCTCCTGGAAGCTGCTCGTCGCTGACTGGCCCACCAGCACCTGCGCGCCCTCGCGCACCAGTTGGCGGCTCATGTCGGGGAACGCCGTCTCGAAGCAGATCAGCGGCCCGGCGCGCAGCCCGTCCGCGTCCATGACGACCGGTTCGCCGCCCCGCACGCGGTCCACCCGCGCCGCCTGGCCGACCTGCGTCACCCAGCCCAGCACCGACCGCAGCGGTACGTACTCGCCGAACGGCACCAGGCGCATCTTGTCGTACCGGTCGCCGGTGACCCCCTCGGCGTCCACCAGGACCGAGCTCTTGAAGATGCCCGGCCCGCCCACGCGCCGCGCGTCCACGTTCACCAGCAGCGGCGCCCCCACCGCGCGGGAGGCCCCGGCCAGCTGCGCCGCCCGCTCCGGCCGCGCCGACAGGTCGAAGCCCACGCTGCTCTCCGCCCACACCACCAGGTCCACCTCGCGTCCGGCCAGCGCCCGGGTCAGTTCCAGACCCCGCGCGAAGCGCGGTTCCGCGGCGTTCAGCTCGCCCGGCTGCACCACGGCGATCCGGGCCGCACCCGACACTGGCGGCGGTGCGGCACTGGCCCACGCCCCGAGCCCCAGCAGGGCGCAGCAGCCCAGCACCCCGGCCGCCGCGAGCCGTCCGCGCGCAAGCGGCCGCGTCAGCACCACCGTCACCGCGACGTTGACGGCGACGATCAGCCAGCCCACCAGCCACACCCCGCCCAGTGCGGCCACCCGCAGTGCCGGGGTCCACTGCCACTGGCTGGCCCCGAGCATCCCCCATGGCCCGCCCGCGTACTCCCACGAGCGCACCAGCTCCGCCACCAGCCAGCCCGACGGCAGCAGTACCACCGCCCTGAGCGTGTGCCGTCCGCCGGACGGACCCGCCAGCAGGCGGTGCGCGAGCCAGCCCCACGGCGCCCACAGCAGCCCGAGCAGCGCGGCCAGCGGCAGCAGGAAGACGTGGACGTGCGGCGTCAGCCAGTGGTGTGTGGCCAGAACGAACCCCGTGCCGCCCAGCCACCCGCAGACCGCCGCCCGCCGCCCGCCCGGCGCCGCCCGCAGCACCAGCAGCCATGGCACCAGCGCGACGTAGGCGAGCCACCACAGCGCGGGCGCGGGGAACGCGAGGGCGGGCAGGGTTCCCGCGAGGAACGCCGCGGGAACGTGCCACCAGCGTGCGGGCGTACCGCTCATACCGCGCCCTTCCCGTCCCGGACATCGGAGGGACGGTTCCCAGTGTGCTCCCCTCGGGGCGCCGGCGGGGCCGGGGCGTCAGCCGACGTCGTTCCCGGCCAGCGGGTCGAGCACGCCCATCCAGACCAGCACCAGGACCACGCTGCCCAGCAGGATGCGGTAGATGACGAAGGGCAGGAAGCTGCGGTGCGAGATGAACCGCATGAACCACGAGATCACGGCGTAGCCGATCAGACCACTCACGAGGGTCGCCAGGATGGTCGGACCCCAGTCCACGTGGCTGCCTTCCTCGCCGATCGCGGTCAGCTCGTACGCGCCTGAGGCGAGCACGGCCGGGATGGCCAGCAGGAAGGAGTACCGGGCCGCCGCGGCGCGGTTGTAGCCCAGGAACAGGCCGCCGGTGATCGTCGAACCGGAGCGGGACATGCCCGGGATCAGCGCCAGCGCCTGGCAGAACCCGTAGAGGATGCCGTCGCGGACGGTGAGGTCTTCCAGTTCCTTGGGCTGCCGCACCGCGCGGTGCCGTCCGCCCTTTTGTGCCCGCTGGGCGGCGCGGCTCGCCATCCGGTCAGCCACACCCAGGACGATGCCGAGGACGATGAGACTGGTGGCGATCAGCCGCAGGTCACGGAACGGCCCCTCGATGTGGTCCTTGAACAGCAGCCCGAGAACGCCGATAGGCAGGGTGCCGACGATCACCAGCCAGCCCATGCGGGCATCCAGCGTCCTGCGCACGGCCGGGTCGCTCAGCGAGCGCCACCAGGCGGTGACGATCCGGCCGATATCCTTGCGGAAGTAGATCAGCACCGCGATCTCCGTGCCGATCTGGGCCACGGCGGTGAAGGCGGCGCCCGGGTCCGGCCAGCCCGCCGCGACGGCGGCCAGGCGCAGGTGCGCGCTGGAGGAGATGGGCAGGAACTCCGTCAACCCCTGGACCGCCCCGAGGATGAATGATTCGAACCAGGTCATGTCGGGTTGCGCTCGTCCTTGTCGTAGGCAGGTCGGATGGGTGGGGCGCGGGCGGGGCGTGCGTCCCCGGGCGGCGCACGGCTGGCCCCGCGGATCGGGTCAGATGCTACGTCCGGGGACCCCTCATCCCGGCGCAGGCCCGGTCCCGGTGACCAGCCGCCGCAGGTTGTACAGCGCGCCGGTGACCACGGCGGCGGCCAGCAGGGCCAGCAGCACCGCACAGCGCGGCCAGGGGGAGCGCAGCGCGGCGACCCCCAGCGCACGCAGCCACCCGGCGGCAGGCGACGCCGCGAGCGGGGCCCGCAGGAGGCGCCGGGCTCAGGAGCACCGCGGCAGCCGGGGGCGTAACGCACGCGGCGTCCGGTGCCGCGCCGGAGACCGGGGGAGAGGCGGGGTCGAGCACCGGGTGAGGTTAACCCACTCAGGTGAAGCACAGTCGGCTACACGGTGACGTGGCGGTGGACCGGTACGCCGGGCCACCCCTTCCGGCAGTCACCCGGACGGCCGAGCCGCGCCACCCGCACAATGGGGGCCGTGAGCGAACCCCTGCCCGTCGTCCGCGCGGTGGACCACGGCACCGCGCGCCTGCTGCCCGACCTGGACCGCGACGCCGCCTGGCTGCTGACCGTGGACGGCGCCCCCCAGTCCCACCTCGATCTGGACGACCCCACCCACCTGGAGTTCGAGTACACCCGCCGCATCGCCCATCTCCTGGACACCGTCGCCCCGCCGGGACCGCTGGATGTGCTGCACCTGGGCGCTGGTGCGCTGACGCTGCCCCGGTACACCGCCGCCACCCGCCCCGGTTCCCGGCAGCGCGCCGTGGACTCCGACGCGGCCCTGCTCGCCCTGATCGCCGAGCACCTGCCCCTGCCGCCCCACAGCGGAATCGACGTCTGCTCCGGTGACGCCCGCGCGGCCCTGGAGAGCGCGGCTCCGGCCACCTGGGACGTGATCGTCGCCGACGTCTTCCGCGGTACGCGTGTCCCGGCCCCGCTGACCTCCGTCGAGTGCGCCCGTGCCGCCGCCCGCGCGCTGCGGCCGCACGGTGTCCACGTGGCCAACCTCGCCGACGCCGCGCCGTTCGCCTTCGCCTTCGGCCTACCTGGCCGCGCTCGCCGACGTCTTTCCCTTCACGTGCGTCCTCGCGGAGCCCGCCGTGCTGCGCGGCCGCCGCTTCGGCAACCTCGTCGTGGCCGCTTCCCGCGCGCCGCTGCCGGTCGCCGCCCTCACCCGCCGCTGCGCCGCCGAGGCCTTCCCGGCCCGCGTCGTCCACGGCCCGGCCCTGCACCGACTGATCGCGGGCACCCGCCCCGTTTCCGACGAGCGCGCCACGCCCTCTCCGGCCCCGCCTCCGGGCGCGTTCAGCATCGGCTGAGCCGGATCCGGCGCCATGGCGGAGCGGGCTGCCGGCGTCACAAGTCTTCGTACGGGCGCAGGCTCGCTGTCATGGTGTCGATGACCTTCTGCGGCACCTCTTCCTTCACGCCGGTGTCCGAGACCAGCACCCACAGCCGCAGGTTGCGCTCGCCGTCCAGCCAGGAGATGGCGACCGACTTGCCGTCGGCCTGGCACTTGTCGGTCTTCTCCCCGCCGGTGTGGGTGGCGGTGGCGATGTGGCCCTCGATGCCGTGGTCGTTGCTGAAGGTCTCGGACTCTGTCCAGTCCACGAGCTCCTTGCCCTCGCCGTTCTCGCCGCCGTGCCGGTAGTAGACGAAGTTCTGGGCAGCCGCCAGCGCCGCCTCTTCGGTGTTCTTCGCCCCTTGCGCGCCCTTGGTGCCCACCACGGCACGGGAGTAGGAGCCCCCTTCGGAGTCCCGGCACCAGTTCTCCTCCAGGAAGGCCGGGGCGCTCATGGCCACCGCGGGGGCGGGGATGAGGGCGTCCTCGGACTCCTCGGACTCGCCCCAGCCGACGATGGTGGTCTCGCTGGCCGGTTCCCACGCCGCCGGCACGTCGAACGCGCTGTTGTGCTCGCTGTTGACGACCACCTGCCAACCGTCAACCACTGGCCTTGGCTCGTCATCGCCCGGCCCGGAACCCTGGTCATCGCCCTCGGGTTCTCCGGTCTTTGCCGTGGACCGCGACGGGTCGGCGGACGCGGTGGCCGGGGGAACGCCGCCGCCTTTCGGGTCGCCGTCCCCGTCATCCGAGAGCAGCCACACCCCGGTCACCACGGCACCGGCCATCACCGCCAGGGACACCGCGATCGCCAGCACGGTGTTGCGCGTGGTGTTCTTCGGCCTGCCGCCGCCCGGCGGGAGCTGGGGGCTGCCCGGCCCCGTCGGCTGTCCCCACGGCTGCTGGCCGCTTAGGCCGCCCGGCTGCTGGTACGGATTGGGCTGCTGAGGGTATCCGGGCTGCCCACCGCCCGGCTGCTGGTACGGGTTCGGCTGCCCGAAACCCCCCGGTTGCTGGTACGGGTTGGGTTCCTGCGGGTTCTGGCCGCCCCCGGGCTGTTGTCCTGGCCACATAGCGTGAACTCTACGAGTGGGCCCTCTCCGGATCACCGCCACCCCTGTTTCGGTTACGTGTCCGCGACATGCCCCGCGGTATCACGGGAGGCCGGGCAGCTGAGCGCGCGAGACGGTCGGGCACACCGGTCCGATGAAGCTACTGGCTGGTAATGTTCTGGGTATGTCTGAGACCCAGCCGTCGATCGGCGAGCTCCTGACGGCCACCGTGCCGATGGTCCGCACCCTCAACCTGGAGTACGTGGAGACCACGCCCGAGCGTGCCGTCCTGCGGCTGCCGGACCAGCCCGAGTACCACAACCACGTCGGCGGCCCGCACGCCGGCGCGATGTTCACCCTCGCCGAGTCGGCCAGCGGTGCCGTGGTGCTGGCCGCCTTCGTGGACCAGCTCTCCCGTGCGGTGCCGCTGCCCGTGCGGGCGGAGACCACCTACAAGAAGCTCGCCAAAGGCCCGCTGACGGCCACCGCCCGCCTCGGCCGCCCGGTCGCGGAGATACTCGCCGAGCTGGACGCCGGGGCGCGCCCGGAGTTTCCCATCACCGTTGACATCACCCGCGAGGACGGCGACGTCACGGGGGACATGACGATCGTCTGGACCCTCCGTCCGAACTCCTGACCCGTCCTGGCATACCGTGCGGGTAGGCGCGGCGAGCCGGTAGCACCCGAGGAGTTCGTTCATGGCACAAGCGTTGGTCGCGGGCGTGGGCGGCAGGGAACCGCACATCGACCCACAGGCGTATACCGCACCGACGTCCGTCATCGTCGGCGACGTCACCCTCGCCGCTGGCGCGAGCATCTGGTACCACGCGGTGGTACGCGGCGACATGGGCGCCATCACCATCGGCGCGGGCAGCAACGTCCAGGACAACTGCACCGTGCACGTGGACCCCGGCTTCCCCGTCACCGTGAGCGCCGGAGTCTCGGTGGGACACAACGCCGTCCTGCACGGGTGCACCGTGGAGGACGACGTACTGGTGGGCATGGGAGCCACGGTGCTGGACGGCGCCGTCATCGGTGCCGGGTCGCTGGTGGCGGCGCAGGCACTGGTGCCGCAGGGCATGCGGGTACCGCCGGGCTCGCTGGTGGCCGGGGTCCCGGCGAAGGTACGCCGCGAGCTGACCACGCAGGAGCGCGAGCACATCAGGCTCAACGCCGCGGCCTATCGCGACCTCGCCGACGAACACCGCGCGAGCGTCTGCGGCCCGGGGGAGGGCTGAGTGAACCGGCACACCGTCCCCGCCCTGCTGAGCCGGGCGGTGCACCGCACCTGGCGCTGGGCCCAGCGGGCGGGGGCGGTGACCCGGGAGCGCCCGGGCCCGTACGCGTTCCGCCGCATCGGCCGCGGCACCCGGATCGCGTTTCCGCAGGGCACGATCTTCGGCGCGCCGTGGATCGAGCTGGGCGACCACTGCGTCATCGGCGCCGAGGTCACGCTGACGGCGGGGATGATGCCCGATCTCGACCTCGGCCCGCGTACCGTGCTGCGGCTGGGGGACGGCATCGTGCTCGGGCGGGGCAGCCACGTCATCGCACACGACGCGGTGACCATCGGCGACGATGTCTTCTTCGGCCCCTACTGCTACGTCACCTCCACCAACCACTCCTACGACGACCCGCGGGAGCCGGTCGGCAAGCAGTGGCCGCGCTCGGCACCGGTGGAGATCGGCGCGGGCAGCTGGCTCGGGCATGGTGCCGTGGTGCTGCCGGGCGCGAGCCTTGGCCGCAACGTCGTAGTGGCGGCGGGCTCGGTGGTGCGCGGAAAGGTCCCCGACCACGCGGTGGTCGCCGGGACGCCCGCGAAGATCGTGCGGCGCTGGGACGCCGAGTCCGGCTGGCAGCCGCCGCTGCGTACCCCGCCGCCCGTGCCCGTCCCCGAAGGCGTCACCTCGCAGCAGCTGCTCGCGCTCGCCGAACTGGCCGAGGCCGGTGCGCCGCCGCCGGAGGTGGGCGCCGGAGAAACCCAGCCGCCCTCAGGCTGACGGGACCACACCGGGAGGTTCGCCCCGGCGGTCCGCACCGCCGTGGCCGCTTACTGAGCCAGCCGCGCGCGACGACGGCGATGACTACGGGTGCGCGAACACGAGCACCGCCGCGAGCTGCGCACCGAGCACCGGGCTCAGCCGGTACGCCCGGGCAGGCGTCAGCGGAGATTGACGATGGCCGTCTCCCACCCCGGTCCCCACGGAGCGGCAGTGCTCAGGTGACTCGCCCACTACAGCAAGGGGAGCTCGATCGCCGGGCAGCGGTCCATCACCATCTCCAGGCCCGCCGCCCGGGTGCGCGCGTAGGCGTCGGCGTCCACCACACCGAGCTGGAACCACACGCCCTGGGCGCCGATCGCCACCGCCTCGTCGGCCACCTGCCCGGCCAGCGCGGAATTGACGAACACGTCCACCACGTCGACCGGGAACGGTATCTCGGCCAGGCTCGCGTAGCCGCGCTCCCCGTGCACCGTCTCCGCCTTCGGATGCACCGGCACGATCCGCTTGCCGTACCGCTGCAGAACGCGCGCGACGCCGAACGCCGCGCGCGTGGTGTTGTGCGACAGCCCGACAACGGCCCAGGTCCCACCCAGCTCCGTCAGCATTCGGCGTACCGCCTGGTCGCCCGCTCCCGTCCCGACATCCATGCCCGGCACAACCCCCACCGCCTGCCCCGCATTCCCGCCACCCCGCCACCCGCTCCACCAGCCGTGCCCGCACCCGTGGCGGACGCCCGTGCCTGGCGCCCCGGGGAGCCCCATAGGCTGGTGGTATGCAGGACCAGTACCTCACCGTCGCGGCCGCCGGCGTCCACGAGACGGAGGTCAACCGCTCCCGCTTCGTGTGCGCGCTGGCCCCGGCCACCACCGAGGCGGAGGCCCAGGCGGTCCTGGCGGCCATGCGGGCCGAGCACCCGGCGGCGTCGCACCACTGCTACGCCTACGTCCTCGGCGCAGACGGTGCGGTGCGGAGGTCCGGCGACGACGGGGAGCCCGGCGGCACGGCGGGACTGCCCATGCTGCAGATGCTGCTACGACGCGACATCCGTGACGCCGTCGCCGTCGTTGCCCGCTACTTCGGCGGCACCAAACTCGGCGCGGGCGGCCTCATCCGCGCCTACTCCGGCTCCGTGGGCGCCGCCCTCGACGCCGTCGGCACCGCTACCCGCCGCCGCGTGCGGCACGCCACCGTCACCGTCGGGCACGACCGCGCCGGGCGGCTGGAGAACGACCTGCGCGCCACGGGCCATCAGGTGCACGACGTGCGCTACGGCGCCGAGGTCGCCTTCCACCTCAGCTTGCCCGCCGCCGACACCGACGCCTTCCGTGCCTGGCTCGCCGACGCCACCGCGGGCACCGCCCGCCTGAAGCTGCACGACGACAGCCCTTAGGCGCACAGCGCCCTCGGCCGCGCGGACCCGCGGCGTGCCCCGGCCGCCCGGCCGCACCGGGGCCCCGCGCGGTGTCGTCAGCGCGGGGGCTTAGGGTCGGGGGCCATGCGTCTGCTGCACACCTCCGACTGGCACCTGGGCCGGAGTCTGCACCGGGTGAGCCTGCTGGAGGCCCAAGCCGCCTTCCTGGACCACCTGGTGGAGACGGTCCGCGCCGAGCGTGTGGACGCGGTGCTGGTCGCCGGAGACGTCTACGACCGCGCGGTGCCCCCGCTGCCCGCGGTCGCCCTGTTCGACGACGTGCTGCACCGCCTCGCCGCCCTGGGCGTCCCGGTGGTGATGATCTCCGGCAACCACGACTCGGGACGCCGCCTGGGCGTGGGCTCCGGCCTGCTCAGCCGGGCGGGCGTCCACCTGCGCACCGATCCGGCCCACTGCGGCACCCCGGTCCTGCTGGCCGACGCGCACGGCCCGGTCGCCTGCTATGGGCTGCCCTACCTCGAACCCACCCTGGTCCGCGAGCAGCTGGAGGCCGAGCGGTCCTCGCACACCGCCGTCCTGGGGGCCGCGATGGCACGCGTGCGCGCTGACCTCGCCACCCGCCCGCCCGGCACCCGCTCCGTCGCCCTGGCCCACGCCTTCGTGACAGGCGGCCAGGTCTGCGACAGCGAGCGGGACATCACCGTCGGCGGCGTGGCCGCGGTACCGGCCGTGGTGTTCGACGGGGTGGACTACGCCGCCCTCGGCCACCTGCACGGCTGCCAGCGCATCACCGAGCGGGTGCGCTATTGCGGCTCCCCCCTCGCCTACTCCTTCTCCGAGGCCGACCACCGCAAGTCGATGTGGCTGGTGGACCTCGACGCCGCCGGAGCGGTGCACGCCGAACGCGTGGACTGCCCGGTGCCCCGTCCTCTGGCCCGCATCCGGGGGCGGCTGGACGCACTGCTGAGCGCCCCGGAGCTGGAACGGCACACCACCGCCTGGGTCGAGGCCACCCTCACCGACCCGGCCCGCCCGCCCGAGCCCATGGCCCGCCTGGCCGGGCGCTTCCCGCACGTCCTCAGCCTCGTTTTCGACCCCGAGGACAGCGAGCAGCGGCCACGGCGCTCCTACGCCCAGCGGCTGCGCGGGCGCACCGACCAGGAAATCGCCGAGGATTTCGTCACCCACGTCCGCCCGGGCCGCACCGCGAGCCCCGGGGAACGCACGGTACTGCGGGAGGCGTTCGACACGGTGCGGATCTCCACGGCCCGCACCGAGGAGACCCGTTGAGACTGCATCGCCTCACGCTCACCGCCTTCGGCCCCTTCGCCGCCCGCGAACACGTCGATTTCGACGCCCTGTCGCGGGCCGGTCTGTTCCTGCTGCACGGCGCCACCGGCGCGGGCAAGACGTCCGTGCTCGACGCCGTCTGCTACGCGCTGTTCGACGGCGTCCCCGGCGCCCGGCAGAGCCAGGGCCGCACCGCCCTGCGCAGCAGTCACGCGGGTCCGGCCACCCCCACCGAGGTCTCGCTCGACCTCACCGTCGGCGGGCGTCGGCTGGAGGTCACCCGGCGGCCCGAGCACCCCCGTCCCAAGCGCCGCGGGAGTGGCTACACCACCGACAAGGCGCAGGCGACCCTGCGCGAGTACGACGCGGCCACCCGCACCTGGCGGGCGCTCAGCCGCTCCCAGCAGGAAATCGGCCGCGAGCTGGCCGGCTTGATCGGCATGAGCCGGGAGCAGTTCTGCCAGGTCGTGCTGCTCCCCCAGGGGGACTTCGCCCGGTTCCTGCGCGCCGACGCCGAGGAGCGGGGCAGGCTGCTGGGCCGCCTGTTCGACACCAGCCGCTTCAAGGCCGTCGAAGAGCACTTGGCCGAACGCCGCGGCGAGGCGCTGCGGCGGCTGCGCGCGGCGGATGAGTCCCTGCTCGCGCTGGCGCACCGCATGCACCAGGTCGCCCAGCCCCTCCCGGTGGACGCCGCGTTCCCCGACCTCACACCCGGCGCCCCCGGCCTGGCGGACACCGTGCTGGAGTGGGCGGCCCAGGCGCGCACGGTCGCCCGGGAGCGGGCCGCGAGCACCGCCCTGGCCGTACACGCGGCCGAGCACGCCGAACGGGCGGCCCAGCACGCCCTCGCCCGGCAGCAGGAGCTGGCCCGCCTCCAGCACCGGCACGACGACGCCCGCCGCCGTGCCACCGCGCTCGCCGCCGAGGCGGAGGCCCAGGCGGACGTGCGAGAACGCCTGGAGCGCAGCCGCCGCGCCGAAACCGTCACCTCGGCGCTCGTCCTGCACGAGCGCGCCGCGAGCGAGCACCAGCGTGCCGCCCAGACCGAGCGGCGAGCCCGCGCCCAGCTACCCGGCCACCTCGCCCAGGCTCCGGCGCAGCAGCTCACCGCCGCAGAACGCGAAACCCGCCGCGCGCTCGGCTCCCTGGACGCCGCCCGCCGCGCCGAGGAGCGCGTGAGCGCCCTCACCGCCGAACTGGCCGCGCTGGACCGCCAGACGGGCGCGGACGAGGAAGAGCTGCGGGACGCTGAGGAATGGCTGGAGCACTGGCCCGCCCAGCGCGCGGCCCTCCAGCGCCGCGTTGACCGGGCGCAGGCCGCCGCCACCCGGGCCGAGCACGTCGGCGCGCGGCTGGAAGCCGCCGAACGCCGCCTGAACGCCGCCCGGGAACGCGACCGGCTCGACGCCGAGCACTCCCACGCCCGCGAACACCTGCACACCGCCCGGGAGAGTGCCACCTCCGCTCAGGCCACCTGGCTGGAGCTGAAGGAGCGCCGCCTCGCGGGCATCGCCGCCGAGCTCGCCGCCGGTCTGACCCCCGGCCGCCCGTGCGCCGTGTGCGGCTCCACCGACCATCCGGCCAGGGCCGAACCGGCCACCGGCCACGTCGACGCCACCGAGGAGGACGCCGCGCTGGCGGCCTACCAGGACGCCGAGACCGCCCGTGAACAGGCCGAGCAGTCCTGGCGCCGCCTGCGGGACGCCCGCACCGTGGCGGCCGAAGCAGCCGGGGACGCCGCCACCGGGGAGTGCGCCACCACGGTGGCGGAGCTGCGGCAGGCCGCCGCCGAAGCCCGCCACACCGCCGCCACAGCGCACGCGGCCCAGGAGGCCCTTGCCCAGGCCGAACGCGAGCACAGCCGCCGTCTCGCCGCCCGGGACGATGCGGGCCGCCGCGCCGCCGCCCGCACTTCGCACCGCGAAGCACTGCGGCAGGAACTCACCGGCCGTCAGCAGGAGGTCGCCGGAGCCCGGGGCGAGGCCGCGGGCGTCGCCGAGCGCACCGCACACCTCAGCGGACTGGCCACCGCCCTCGCCGCCGCCGCCGAAGCGGCGCTCGGGGCCGAGTCCGCCGCCCGGCATCTCAAGCAGGCCGACGCCGACCTCGCTGATGCCTCCTGGCGGGCCGGTTTCCCCCGCCCGGAGGCGGCCGCCGACGCCCTGCTGGCCGATGCGGACGCCCGTGCCCTGCGGGCCCGGCTCGACGCGTGGCAGACCGAGGAGGCCGCGGTCGCCGCCGAACTGGTGGACCCGGCCGTCCAGGACGCCGCCGCGCAGGCGCCCGCCGACGTGGCGGCGGCGCGGCGCCGAGCCGAGACGAGCGCGGCCCAGCGCCGCGCCGCCGACACCGCCGCCACGGCCACCCGCCAGTACGCGGCCGACCTGGACGCCCTCGGCGCACAGGCCGCCGACGCCGTGCGCCGGCTCGCGCCCCGACGCGCCGAGCACGAGGGCATCAGCCGTCTGGCCGGCCTCACCGCTGGCACCTCAGCGGACAACGAGCGCAAGATGCGCCTGGAGACGTACGTGCTGGCCGCCCGGCTGGAGCAGGTGGCCGCCGCGGCCGGGCACCGGCTGCACCGGATGTCCGGCGGCCGCTACGCACTCGTCCACTCCGACAGCCGGGCCAGCCGTGGCGCCCGCTCCGGGCTCGGGCTGCACGTCGTGGACGCCTGGACGGGCCAGGAGCGCGACACCGCCACCCTCTCGGGCGGGGAGACGTTCTTCGCCTCCCTGGCGCTGGCTCTCGGACTCGCGGACGTTGTCGGTGACGAGGCGGGCGGCACCCGGCTGGACACCCTGTTCATCGACGAGGGCTTCGGCAGCCTCGACGAGCAGACGCTCGACGAGGTCCTCGACGTGCTGGACGGCCTGCGCGAACGCGACCGCTGTGTCGGCATCGTCAGCCACGTGCCGGACCTGCGGTTGCGTATCCCCACCCAGCTGGAGGTCCGCAGGAGCCGCACCGGCTCCACTCTGCGCCATCACACGGACACCGTTCGCGCTGACGGCCCCTGACACCCCGCCCCCGGCCCCCGCCACTCGGCCCCCGCCACCGGGGCTCACAGCAGCGCCAGCTCGCGGCCCAGCTCGTCCAGGCCCAGCGAGCCCTGCGACAGCGCGGCCATGTGCCACGCCTTGGCGTCGAACGCCGCCCCCCGGGCCGCGCGCGCCGCCTCCCGCCCGGCCAGCCACACCCGTTCGCCCAGCTTGTACCCGATGGCCTGGCCCGGCTTGCCCAGGTAACGCACCAGCTCGCTGTCCAGGTAGCCGCGCGGGAGCCCGCTGTGCCGGGCGAAGAACTCCCGCCCGAGCGCGGGCGTCCACCGCTCACCTGCCCCGAGCGGCGCGTGGCCGGGCACCCTCAGCTCCAGGTGCATGCCGATGTCGATGATCACCCGGATCGCCCGCAGCATCTGCTCGTCCAGGTAGCCCAGGCGCCGCGCCGGGTCGGTGAGAAAGCCGAGTTCGTCCATCAGCCGCTCCGCGTACAGCGCCCACCCCTCGACGTTGGCGCTGACCAGGCCCAGGGTCGTCTGGTACCGCGACAGGCCGTCCGCCACGTGGGCCCACTGCGCGAGCTGGAGATGGTGCCCGGGCACGCCCTCGTGGTACCAGACCGAGACGAGTTCGTGCACGGGGAAGCGGGTCCGGCCGAGCGTGGGCAGCCAGGTGCGGCCGGGCCGGGTGAAGTCCAGCGACGGACCGGTGTAGTACGGGGCGGCGGCGGTGCCGGGCGGCGCGATCATCGACTCCACGCGGCGGACGCGTGCGGCCAGGTCGAAGTGCGTGCCGTCCAGCGCCAGGACGGCCTCGTCCATCAGCGCCTGCAGCCACGCACGCGTCGCCTCCACGCCGTCCACGGCGGGCCCGTGCACAGCCAGGTGCCCCAGCGCCTCCCACGGCGTGGCCGCCCCGGGGAGCACCTTCTTGGCCTCCGCGCGCATCTCGGCGTGCAGCCGGTGGAATTCCGCCCACCCGTAGGCATAGGCGTCCTCCAAGTCCAGGTCGGTGCCGTTCCAGTAGCGCGCCCCCCGCACATACCGCTCCCGTCCGACGACGTCGGCGCCGTCCTCGACACCGGGGCCGTACACCTCGCGCAGCCAGCCGCGCAACCGGTCCACGGCGGCGTCGGCGAGCCGGGCCGCGGCGGTGAGTTCGGCCCGCAGCGCGGCCGGGCCGTCGGCGGCGAAGACACTGAACCAGCCCCCGCCCGCGCTCCATTCGCCCAGCTGCGCCACCATCGCGGCCACCTGCCGCGGTCCGCCCGGCAGCCGCCGCTCCAGGCCCGCCGCCAGCGACGCGCGATATCCCTCCAGCGCCTCGGGTACCGCCCGCAGGCGCTGGGCGACGACGGCCCAGTCATCCGCGTCCGCCGTGGGCATCAGAGAGAAGGCCAGGCGCACCGTGTGCGCGGGTGACCCCAAGTTGGTGACGGCGCGCAGGTGTTCATGGGCTTCGTAGAGGGCCAGCTGGGCGTCCAGGCGTTCGCGCAGCAGGCCGGCACAGCGGCGCTCGGCCGGTGTGCCAGCGCCCGGCTGGCTCTCGGCCTGGGCGAGCCTGGCGAGCGTGGTGCGCTGGAGCGCGGCGATCGCCTCCCGTCCCTCCGGGGAGAAGTCGGGCAGCCTGCCGTGGCAGCTGTCGATGCCCAGCGACGTGCCCTGCACGGGGTCGAGTTCCACGTAGGCGTCCACGTAGGCGTCGGCGAGCTGGCGGGGGAGCGGCGCGGTCGGGCTCAGCGTTTCGGACATGCCCCCATCCTGGCCTGCCGTTCGCCGTTCCGTCACCGCGACGCGGATGCCGGGTTCGTCCCCCTGAACCGGTCAACGGCCGGTGGCGCACTCAGGGTTCGTCCGGCTCCGGCGGCAGCAGCGGCCCGCACGACCACTGCTGGAAGATCAGCCGGGTTTCCACCCGGGCCACCTCCCGCCGCGAGGTGAACTCGTCCAGCACCAGCCGCTGAAGGTCGGAAGGGCCGGTGACGGCCACGTGGATCAGGTAGTCGTCGGGGCCGGTGAGGTGGAACAGCGCCCGCGACTCCGGCAGAGCCCTGACCCGCTCCACGAACGGACCGATCAGCTCCCGGCGGTGCGGCCGCACCTGCACGAGCAGTAGCGCCTCCAGCGAGCGCCCGAGCCTGGCCGGGTCCAGCCGCAGCGCGTGGCCGAGGATGAGCCCGGTGCGGCGCATCCGCGCTACCCGGTCCAGGCAGGTGGACGGGGCGAGCCCCACCGCCTGGGCGAGGTCGCGGTAGGTGGTCCGGGCGTCGTTCTGCAGGAGCCGCAGAATCTCCAGATCCACCGGATCGAGACGGACGGAATCGGACATCGGCCGAACGTAGCACGGCTCCATGCCGCTACGCCCCGGTAACTGTTCACTCTGCTCTCATGGACACGACATGTCACACCCCGGGTTTCCCCGACGGCCACGACCTCCCCGCCACCTCCGGGGCACTGGCCACCCGTGCCGTGCACGCCGGACGCGAGGACCTCGCACCGCTCGGTCTGCACGCTCCTCCGCTGGATCTGTCCACCACCTACCCGAGCCCAGACAGCCGGGGTGAGGGAATGCGCCTGGACGAGTTCGCGGCCACCGGCGCCGAACTGGAGGGCCCGCCCGTCTACGGCCGCCTGGGCAACCCGACCGTCGCCCGCTTCGAGCGGGCGCTGGCCCGGCTGGAGGGCACCGGGGCGGCCGTCGCCTTCGCCAGCGGCATGGCCGCGCTCACCGCCGTGGTCCTGGCCCGGTCGGCGGCCGGAATGCGGCACGTGGTGGCGATCCGGCCGCTGTACGGCTGCAGCGACCACCTGCTGAACAGCGGCCTGCTGGGCACCGAGGTCACCTGGACAGACCCCGGCGGCGTCGCCGCGGCCATCCGCCCGGACACCGCGCTGGTCGCCGTGGAGACCCCGGCCAACCCCACGCTGCGCGAGGTGGACCTGCGGGCGGTCGCCGACGCCTGCGGCGAGGTGCCGCTGCTGGTCGATAACACCTTCGCCACCCCCGTTTTGCAGCGCCCGGCCGAGCACGGTGCCCGGCTGGTACTGCACAGCGCGACGAAGTACCTGGGCGGCCACGGCGACGTGCTCGGCGGCGTCGTCGCCTGTGACGAGCAGTTCGCCCGCGACCTGCGGCGCGTCCGGTTCGCCACCGGCGGCGTCCTGCACCCGCTGGCCGGATACCTGCTGCTGCGCGGACTGGCCACGCTGCCGGTGCGGGTGCGCGCGCAGTCGGCGACCGCGGCGGAACTGGCGCGCCGCCTGGCCGCCGACCCCCGCGTCGAGCGCGTGCACTACCCGGGCCTGGGCGGGGCGATGGTGGCCTTCGAGGTCACGGGTGACCCGCATGAGGTGATCGCCTCAGTCCAGCTGATCACCCCGGCGGTCAGCCTCGGCAGCGTGGACACCCTCATCCAGCACCCCGGCTCGATCAGCCACCGGATCGTGGGGGAGGAAGACCGCGCCGCCGGAGGCATCAGCGAGAGGCTGCTGCGCATGTCCGTCGGCCTGGAGGACGTCGAGGACCTGTGGCAGGACCTGGACGCCGCCCTCAGCGGTGTTCGCTCCCGGCCGGCGACGCCGGAAACGGCGAGGACGCTGACGGCACCGGAACCAGCGGCGCACTGAGCACCATCGTGCCCTCCTCGATCTGGTAGTCCAGCGGCAGGCCGAGGCCGCGCATGGTGGCCACCATGCCGGTGTTCGCGGCCCGGGTGACGGCGTAGACGCTCTCGCACCGCGCCTCGACCGCCAGATCCACCAGCCGTCGCAGCAGCTCCGCGCCGATGCCGCGCCGCTGCCAGGCGTCCTCCACCAGCAGCGCCACCTCGGTCTCGTCGCCGTCCCACAGCAGGTGACCGAGCGCCACCAGGCGGCCGGACGCGGTGTGCACGGCCAGCGTCCGGCCGTAGCGCGGGGACAGCAGGTGGGCGAGGTAGCGGTCGGCGTCCTGCACGGGGCCGTGGTAGCGCGAGGCGAGGGTCCCCGCCGAGCACCGGGCGTGCATGGCCAGGGCGGCGTCCAGGTCACCCGGCTCGGCCCGGCGGATGGTGATGGCGTTGCCCTCGGGCAGGGTGAGCACGTCCCGGCGGCGGGGCACCCGCTGGCCGAGCCCTGCGTCCAGCGCCACGAGCGCCCGGGCGCGGGCGAACTCCGTCGGAGTGAAGGGCAGCTGCGGCCGTTCCACCACGATCGTTCCCCCGGCCGGGTCGGGCAGCCGCAGCACGGTGTCCTCCAGCACCCCGCCGGGTGGTACCTGCTGCTGTGACGGCGTGCCGTGCAGCGAGACAGCGGGCCGGGAACGGATGGTGCACCGCCCCAGCAGCTCCCGCAGCGCCAGCGGCAGTTCCGCGCTGTCCAGGGCGGTGCGGGTGGCGAGCGCCAGGGTTCGGGTGGGGGCATCGACCAGGTCGTGGGCGTCCGCGCGTTCCACCCAGGTCTCGCGTCCCCCGCCTGATACGGCTAGCGCGGTGAGCTGCTGGGCCTGGATCCCGTCGGGGGCACGCAGCAGGAACTCGTCCACCGTCGCCGCGCCGAGCGGATGCGTCTGCAGGGCGAGGATGTCGATCCGCTGGCGTGCCATCGAGGTGCACAGGGCGGCCAGCGCGCCCGGCCGCTCGGCAACGGTCGTCCGCAACCGCCACAGCGCCGTGGCCGGTCCGTCCACACGCCGTGCGGCGGCCTCCCGCGCTGTGCCGGTGCCGGTATCGAGCCCGGTGTCCCCGGGCGGTGTGCCCCGCCTTCGCCGCCGGGCCCACCACAGGCGGCAGCGGCGCAGCGCCGTGGCGGGCGAGACGGGCGGGCGGTTCGGGAATGCGGTCATCCCCCCACCCTGAGCCACCGGTGTTGCGGCGCCACGAACGGTTCGTGACCGGTGAGTTAAGTGACGATCAGATGATTTAGAAGTCATTTCTGCCATTTCAGCCATCCAGCGCGGTCAGTGCGGAGGGTTGCGCGTCCCGCGGGGCGATCGGCCCAGCGGCGGCCGCGTCAACGAGCCCGGTCCTCGCGGGATTCCAGTCGGTGGTGAGGAAGCGCGCGCCCTCCGGTCGTGGGCCGACGCGGTGGGAGGCGTGGTCAACGCCCCACTGCCCGCAGCCCGTTGCCGAATCGTAATGCGTGCGCCCCGGCCGGGGAACCGGGCGCGGGGCATCTCGGCCGGAGGCCCGGCACCGCGTGCGGCTTGATCCCGTCGCGTGTCGCTCCCGGCGCACATCACCCGCCGCCCTGTCCCACACCACCCCGGCTGCCGCCGCAGCCCGGCGCGCGTATCGGCGGATACGCCCACCCGGGCGGACGGCGGTGCGAACGTCCAGGTCACGGGCGCGTCGCTCGGTGGCCGACACGGTGCCTGATCACCCGTCCGCCCCGCGATGGGGTACCTCGTCCGGGGGCGTCACCCCGCCACCCGGCCCACCCGGGTGACGGCCGGAGTGCCGCACCTGACCGCTCGTTGCTGCTTTCGGGTGAATATCGCCCCATAAACCAGGCCGTAACCGGGTGGACGGCGAAGCACCCACGATCCTCGGCTGTGAACCAAGTGGCTCATCCGCAGCCGCCCCACCAATCTGAAGGAGAACCACCATGCGTCGCATGGCGAAGTCCGCGGTGATGCTCGCGGCAACCTCCGGCCTCGTTTTCGCCGGTGCCACCAGCGCGACGGCCGACGCCGACGCCGACGGTGCCGCGGTCGGCTCGCCGGGCGTGCTCTCCGGCAACGTCGTCCAGGTGCCGATCAACGTGCCGATCAACATCTGCGGCAACACGGTGAACGTCATCGGGCTGCTGAACCCGGCCGCGGGCAATGTCTGCATCAACGGCGACTTTGAAAAGCACGACAAGCACCACAAGCACGGCAAGCACCACAAGCACGACGACTACGGCCACCACGGCTGGTGATCGCCGGAGGTACGGGGGGCCGGACGCCTGACCGGGCGGCCTGACCGCCCGTCTCCGTGACCGTGGGCCCCCGCCGACCGGTGGGGCCCACGGTCGCTCCCGGCACCGGCCGGGCAGCGAAAACCGGTCAGCGCGCGGTCTCCGAGATAACACGGACCACCTGGGCCGGATCGTCGTTCATCGGCACGTGGCCACAGCCGCGCAGCCGTACCAGCCGGGCGCCGGGAATCGTCCGCTTGGCGCGCAGGCCCTGCCGGGGCAGCAGCAGGCGGTCCCGGTCGCCCCAGGCGATGGTTACCGGCACGCTGGTCACATCGTCCCGGAACGCCGCGGCCCGGCCCGCTGCCAGGGTGCGTGCGAAGCCCGGAGCGGCGCGCAGCGCCCGCAGCTCCGCTTCCACCGCTGACGGGGCTCGCAGGGAGGGCTTGGCGTAGATCGTGCCGGTGAGCGCGAAGCGTCCCGCAGCCGTCCGTGCCAGGCGGGTGACCAGTGCCTCGGGCAGCCCCCGGGCGCCCAGCCGCATGCCGCGCAGCACCGTGAAGGCGTACCTCCGCTCGGGCTCGTTCCAGAACCCGCCCGGGGACAGTGCCGTCACCGAGCGGGCGTGCCCGGCCCGGCCCATCCCGAGTGCCAGCATTCCGCCCAGCGAGTTCCCCGCGACGTGCGGGCGGACCGTACCCAGTGCCGTGCAGGCCCGCGCCAGCACCTCCACCACGGAGGGCACATCGTGGGCGTGGTCCGGCGGCAGCGGCGTGGACTGCCCGAAGCCGGGCAGATCGAGCTCGATGACGTCGTAGGAGGCTGCTAGCGCGTCGGAGACCGGTTCCCACGCCTGCAGGTGATGGCCGATGCCGTGCAGCAGCAGAAGCGGTTCACCCGTTCCCCGGCGGCGGTAGCACAGGTGGACGTCCGACGCCCCGGCGGGCACCGTCAGAACGGACAGCGTCTTCGCCATGGGAACTCCTCGTCGTGCGCGCGCCCTTCACGGGCCGCCGGGCCGGCTACTTGCTGGACACTTTGTCAGCAAGTTCGCCCCGGGGGAAGGCCCGGACACCGCGGGGTGCGATCCGCTGCCCCCACACCACGCCGCACCGGTTGCGGCCCATGTCCGGCCGTCGGCCGCACGCACGGCGGCTGCCGACCGTTCGACCGCCTCGGCGTCCTGTCGGAACCCCACAGCCACGTCGTGCCCCGAGGCGGCCAGCCGCACGGCCACCGCCGCTCCGATGCCCCGGCTTCCTCCCGTCACCACAGTGATCTGCCGCTCCACAGCCCCCTCTTCCGTCCGTCCCGTGCCGTCCGGCCCTGTGGTCGCCGACGCTATCCCATTCAACCCCAGGCAGGCCCGGTCGATTGGTCTTGACCAGAGGGTCATGCGGTTCTAGGGTCACAAGCCATACGCAACAAGATTTAAAAAAGATCGCAGTATTACAGCCAGCGCGAGGCGATTGCGGAGGACAGGGTGGGGACCACACGGGCGGAGCCGGTGCCGGAGCCGAAGTACTGGCACGTGAAGACAGTGCTGTCCGAGGCGCTGGAATCGGAGTTCGCGGTAGGCCAGGTCCTGCCGAACGAGCGCGATCTCGCGGCTCGCTACGGCGTGGCCCGGGCCACGCTGCGTCAGGCACTCGAACAGCTGGAGCTGGAAGGCCGGTTGCAGCGCCGCCGTGGTGTGGGCACCACGGTAGCCCCGCCGCGCATGGGCGTGGAGGTGACACCGGGCCCGGACGGCTGGCCGGGTCTGGCCGGTGACGCCTGGCACGTCGAGGACTGCGCGTGGCAGACCGCACCCGCAGCGGTCAGCCGGCTGCTGGAGGCTCAGGAGAGCGCGTCCGTCCACGTGTTGCGGCGGGTGCGGACCGAAAGCGGCCAGCCGGTGGCCACCGAGGTGCTCTACGTGCCCGGTTCGGTGACCGGTGAGGTCCCCGCCACCGGAGCCGCCCGCGGGCACGCCGTCCTGCGCGCCCTGCACCGGGGGAAACCGCAGGCGCAGGAGCGCTCGGTGGAGCTGGGCTCGGTGCCCGCGGACGACGCCCGCCGCCTGGACCGGCTGCCCGGTGCCCCCGTCCTCGTCGTCACCACGCGGTACCTGTCGGACGCCCGCACCGTGGCCGTCGCCGTCGCCACCTACCGGGCGGACACCTGTCGCCTGACCTTCGGCGACCGGGGCCCGGTGGACCTGCTCGCGAGCTGAGTCCGCACGCGCTCACCGCTGAACGGCGCTCACTTGGTGCCGTCCGGTGCCGTCATCAGGCCCGGCCCGTGGCACCGGGTCTACGGCGTTTCCGCCACCGAGAACAGCCGCTCCTCGACGTGGTCGAGCGCCAGACGCAGCGCGCCGGTGGCCACCGCCTTCTCGCCCAGCCCGGACAGCTCGATCCTGGGGGGTCGCAGGCAGTACCGCTCCAGTTCCCGGCGCAATGGGTCCAGGACGCCGTAGAGCCCGGCCGTCCAGCCGCCGACGACCACCAGTTCCGGATCGAGGGCGAGGACGAGCGCGGCCACCTGGTGCACTAGCCGCCGCACATACCGGTCCACGGCTTCGCTCGCCCGCGTGTCACCGGTCCTCGCCAGCCGGAACACCTGGGCGACGGCTGCCTCGTCCAGCGGGTGCAGCGGGTCCTCGGTGGTGGACAGCAGCCGTTCGGGGAACGCCTCGCGCCCCAGCAGGTGCAGGGCACCGATCTCCCCGGCGGCGCCGCCGAAACCGCGGTGCAGCCGTCCGCCGATCAGCGAACCTGCCCCGGGGCTCAGCCCGGCGAGCACCATCACCACGTCGTCGCAGCCGTGCGCCACACCCTTCCAGCGCTCGCCCAGCACCGCCGCGTTGGCGTCGTTTTCCACCAGGACGGGGCAGCGGAAGGACCGGCCCAGCCGCTCCCCCAGCGGCAGCCCGGTCCAGCCGGGCAGTGCCGTGCACAAGGTGAGCGTGCCGTCGGCGCGTACCACGCCCGGGGTGCCGACGCCGACGGAGCGCAGCGTGGCGCGGGGGACGCCGGTGCGGCGCAGCAGGTCGGAGACCCCGGCCCGCACCCGGGCCAGCCGCTCGGGCGGCCCGGCCTCCTGCGTCACCAGGCGTTCCTGGGAGCCCACCACGTGCCCGGTGAGGTCGCTCAGGACGGCGGTCACCCGGTGCGGGCCGATCTCGATGCCCAGCGCGTGTCCCGCTTCGGCACGGAACCGGAAGCGGCGCGCCGGACGGCCCTGGCGGCGGGCGGCGGGACTGGCGGGGGCTTCGGCGACGAGGCCGGTCTCCACCAGCCCGTCCACTACCCCTTCGACGGTGGGGCGGGACAGGCCGGTCTGCCCGACGAGGTCGGTGAGGGTGGGAAAATTCTCCGCCCCGCGCAGCGCCCGCAGAACGACGGCGGAGTTGATCCTGCGCAGCAACGACGGGTCCCCGCCGGTGAGCCTCCCCACTGCCTTTCCTCCCTGCGCCGTGCACGTGGCCCGGATCGTAACCGGTGCCGTCCGTGCACGGCGAGCAGGTGGGGTGTCGTCACCGCCGGGTCACGTGCCTGGCGGTGTCACGGACGGCGTACCAGCCGTCCGGCGACGAGGTGGCCGAGGAAGAGGTAGACTAGGGCGGCGAGCCCGTAGCCGCAGACCACGCGGGCCCACTCGGCGTCGAAGGTGAACAGGTCGTGCGACCAGGCGGCCAGGAAGCGGGCGGCGTCCTGCACAAATTGCACCAGGCCGTTGGCTGGGTTGGCGTCGAGCAGGTACAGAAGAATCCACAGGCCCAGGATGAAGGCGCAGATGTCGGCGATGAGCGCGATGGCTCTCGCGGCCCCGAGGTAATTTCGTCGTGTGGACATGACAGCATTCTGGCCGCTGCCCTCCTCCTGAAACCCGCCGGATTCCGTGTCCTTGCCACGGGTACGGCCGGGGCACCGCCGAAGCCACCCGGCGCCGCCCGAACCGTCCGGGACGTCGGCCGGCCACCGCGGCCCTACAGGATGTCCCCGGGCGTGTACGCGGCGGCCTTCGGGTGGAGCCCGGTGATCTCCTCGACGCGGGTGAGCACCGCGGAGACCTGGTCCCCGGCCGCGCCGGTGAAGGACAGCCGGTCCGCCATCAGCTCCTCCAGACGCGCCCGGTCCAGCGGGACGCGCTCGTCCGCGGCCAGGCGGTCCAGCAGCTCGTTGCGCTCCGCCCCCGCACGCAGCGCCAGCGCGGAGGCCACCGCGTGCTCCTTGATGGCCTCGTGCGCCACCTCCCGGCCCACACCGGAGCGCACCGCGGCCATCAGCACCTTGGTGGTCGCCAGGAACGGCAGGTAGCGGTCCAGCTCCCGGGCCACCACGGCCGGGAACGCGCCGAACTCGTCCAGGACCGTCAAGAACGTCTCCAGCAGCCCGTCGAAGGCGAAGAACGCGTCCGGCAGCGCCACGCGGCGTACGACCGAGCAGGACACGTCGCCCTCGTTCCACTGGTCACCCGCCAGCTCACCAGCCATCGAAACGTAGCCCCGCAGCACGACCGCGAGCCCGTTCACCCGTTCACACGAGCGAGTGTTCATCTTGTGCGGCATTGCCGAGGAGCCGACCTGCCCCTCCTTGAAGCCCTCGGTCACCAGCTCCTGCCCCGCCATCAGCCGGATCGTCTTGGCCAGCGACGACGGCGCGGCCGCCAGCTGTACCAGCGCGCTGAGCACGTCGTAGTCCAGCGAGCGCGGGTAGACCTGGCCGACGGAGGTGAAGCGGTGCGAGAAACCCAGGTGGGCGGCGATGCGGTCCTCCAGCTGCGCCAGCTTGTCCGCGTCCCCGCCCAGCAGGTCCAGCATGTCCTGAGCGGTGCCCACCGGGCCCTTGATGCCGCGCAGCGGATAGCGTTCCAGCAGCTCCTCCAGGCGCCCGTAGGCCACCAGCAGCTCGTCGGCCGCGGTGGCGAACCGCTTGCCCAGCGTCGTCGCCTGCGCGGCCACGTTGTGCGAGCGCCCGGCCATCACCAGCGCCGCGTGCTCCCCGGCCAGCCTGCCCAGCCGGGCCAGCAGCGCGACGGCGCGGTCGCGCACCAGCTCCAGGGAAAGCCGGATCTGCAGCTGCTCGACATTCTCGGTCAGGTCGCGCGAGGTCATGCCCTTGTGCACGTGCTCGTGCCCGGCCAGCGCGTTGAACTCCTCGATCCGCGCCTTCACATCGTGCCGGGTGACCTGCTCACGCCGCGCGATCGACGCCAGGTCCACGTCCCCGAGTACCCGCTCGTAGTCGGCCAGGGCCTGCTCCGGCACGTCGATGCCGAGGTCCTTTTGCGCCCGCAGCACCGCCAGCCACAGCCGGCGCTCCAGCGTCACCTTGTATTCGGGGGACCACAGCTCGGCCAGCTGTGTGGAGGCGTAGCGGCTGGCCAGGACGTTCGGGATGCGCGGCTTGTCAGTCACGCTCCCGGATTCTACGGGGTGTCCTCGCAGGCCAGCGGCGTCAGGTCCGGGCGTTTGGGCAGTCGGCCGTCGCCCGAGGAGCGCCCGGTCAGACGGCGCGCGATCCACGGCGCGAGGTGCTGGCGGGCGAACTGGAGGTCCGCACGCCGCCGCAGGTGCCAGGCGGGCGGCACGAAGACGGGCAGCGGCTCGTCCCAGTCGCACTCAGCCGCGCGCCCCAGCCGCTGCCAGACGGCCTCGGCCACCCGCCGGTGCCCCTCGCCGGTCAGGTGCAGCCGGTCCTCGGCCCACAGCCGCGGGTCGCCCAGCGAGGCGGACGCGTACAGATCGACCACCAGCGCGCCGTGCCGTTCGGCCAGCACCTCGATGAAGCCGAACAACTGCTCCATGCGGGTTCGGTACCGCTCCAGCACCGGTCCGCGGCGGCCGGGGCTGCGCATCAGCACCAGGTGCCCGCAGGCCGGGGCCAGCCGCTCCACCGACTGTTCCAGCAGCCCGCACACCCGTCCCATGTCGCACGACGGGCGCAGGACGTCGTTGAGCCCGCCCACGAGGGTCACCAGGTCGGGCCGCATCGCGACGGCGCGCGGCACCTGCTCATCGGCGATCTGCTGGATCAGTTTGCCGCGCACGGCCAGGTTGGCGTAGCGGAAGTCCCGCGCCCCGGCGGCCAGCCGCCGCGCGAGCCGGTCGGCCCACCCGCGGTAGACGCCGTCCGGACCCGGGTCCGACATGCCTTCGGTGAAGGAGTCCCCGAGGGCGACGAAGCTGCTGATCTGCGCTGGGTTCTGCATGGCCGGGCCATGCTACCGATCCGTGACGATCACCGACTGGCCGGTATCCCACCGGTGTGGAAGCCCCCCGTCAGCGTGCACCCGTGCCGTCCGCCGGGTCGCCGCCCACCAGCTCCCGCAGCACGTCCTCCATCGTCACCAGCCCCACCGCGCGGCCATCCCCGCCCACGACCGCCGCCAGGTGGGTACCGCTCGCGCGCATCGCACCCAGCACATCGTCCAGCGGTGTCCGCGCCCGTACCCGCGCGATCGGACGCAGCGCCGACGGGGGGAACGGGGCGTCCCGCACCGGGGCGTCCAGCGCGTCCTTGACGTGCAGATACCCGGCGGCCCCGCCACCGGAGCGCACCACCGGGAAGCGTGAGTACCCGGTCCGGGCACACAGCTCCTCCAGCTCCTCAGCCGTCACACCCAGCGGGGCCGTCACCACCCGCCGCCCCGGGCGCACCACCTCCGCCACCGGACGGCGGCCCAGCACCAGCGCGTCGCGCAGCCGGGCGGTGGCCCGCTCGTCCAGCAGCCCGGCCGCGCTGGAGTCGGCCACCAGGCGCGCCAGCTCCTCGTCGGAGAACGCCGACTCCACCTCACTGCGCGGCTCCACCCGCAGCAGCCGCAACAGGCCGCTTGCGAGCGTGTTGATGCCGAAGACCACCGGGCGCAGCGCCCGTGTCAGCGCGGCCAGCGGCGGGCCCAGCGCCAGCGCGGTGCGCTCCGGCTCCGCCAGCGCGATGTTCTTCGGCACCATCTCGCCGAACAGCATGTGCACGTAGGTGGCCAGCGCCAGGGCGATGACGAACGAGACCGTGTGCGTCAGCGCCCCGGAGAGACCCACGGCGTGGAAGAGGGGTTCCAGCAGGTGCGCCATCGCCGGTTCGGCGACGATGCCCAGGACCAGTGTGGTGAGCGTGATGCCGAGCTGGGCGGTGGTCATCAGCTGCGCGACGTGCTCCAGCGCCCACAGCACGCGGCGCGCCCGGCGGTCGCCCGCCTCGGCCCGCGGCTCGATCTGGCTGCGCCGCACCGAGATCAAAGAGAACTCGGCGCCGACGAAGAAGGCGTTGAGCAAGATCATCGCCGCGCCGGTGAGCAGCTGCAGCGCGGTCATCCGCCGTCCTCCGGCTGATCGATCCCGGGCGCCTGGGCCGGGCCCCGCAGCGACAGCCGGGCGGCGCGCCGCCCTTCGACGCCGGTCACCGCGATCCGCCAGCCGGAAACCGCCACCTCATCGCCCGGCTCCGGGAGACGCCCCAGCTCGGTGGCCACCAGCCCGGCCAGCGTCTCGTAGGGGCCTTCGGGCAGATAGAGGCCGATCTCGGTGAGCTGGTCCGCGCGGGCCGCGCCGTCGGCGTCGTAGTGGACGTGTCCGTCCGCGTCCGTGCCGCGGCGCACCAGGCCGGGCGGCTGGGTCGGGTCGTGCTCGTCGCGGACCTCCCCGACGACCTCCTCGATGATGTCCTCCAGCGTCACCACCCCGGCCGTGCCGCCGTACTCGTCGACCACCACGGCCAGGCTGCGCCGCTCGGAGAGCTCGTCCAGCAGACGGTCAGCCGCCAGGGACTGAGGCACCAGCAGCGGTTCGCGCCGCAGTGACTCAAGCGTCCGGCGCGACCGCTCCCCGGCGGGCACCGCGAGAACGTCTTTGACGTGCACGAACCCCACCACCGTATCGAGGGTGTCGCGGAAGACGGGGAACCGGGAGTGGCCGGTGGCGCGGCTGGCGTTGGCCACGTCCTGGGCCGTCGCCCGCGCGTCCAGGGCGTACACCCGCACCCGGGGTGTCATCACATGCTGGGCGGTCAGGTCCGCCAGCCGCAGGGTGCGCACGAACAGCTCCGCCGTGTCCGCCTCCAGCACGCCTTCCCGGGCCGAGTGACGGGCCAGCGCGACCAGTTCCTGCGGGGAGCGGGCCGAGGCCAGCTCCTCCGTGGGCCGCAGCCCCAGCCGGCGCAGCGTGCGGTTCGCGGTGTTGTTCAGGTGCCGGATCAGCGGGCGGAAGGCGGTGGAGAACAGCCGTTGCGGGGTACCGACGCCCCGGGCGACGGGCAGCGGCCGGGCGATGGCCCAGTTCTTCGGCACCAGTTCGCCCACCACCATCAGCACCACGGTGGACAGCGCTGTACCCAGCACCAGCGCCGCCGAGGAGGCGACGGCGGGGGACAGTCCCAGGTCCCGGGCGGGGCCGGTCAGCAAACTGGCGACGGACGGTTCGGCGAGCATGCCGATCAGCAGGCTGGTCAGGGTGATGCCCAGCTGTGCTCCAGAGAGCTGGAACGTCAGCGTCCGCACCGCCGCGAGCGCCCCGGCCGCCCCTGGCTCCCCCTCCGCCGCGGCCCGTTCCAGCAGGCCGCGTTCCACCGTGGTGAGCGAGAACTCCGCGGCGACGAACACCCCGCAGCCGAGGGTGAGCAGCAGAGCCAGGCCGAGCAGCAGGACCTCACTCATCCGCCCACCGCGCCCCGCCGCGGCCGCCGCGCCCTCTCGCGCGGTCGGCACCCCGTGCGCACAGGTCTGTCCATGCCGGGACGCCTGCCCCTTTCGTCACGTTATCGCCAGTTTCCCCAGCGTACGCGATCACTCCCGCACGGCATCCGCTGGCGCCGCGACCTCGCCCCTCTGGTCAAGAGCGGCACGGCCGGGCTCCACGCCATCGCTGGCACACTGCGCGACTAAACCCGCTGGGCGGCACAGCCCACGGCTCCGAAGACCGCTCGCCCCCGCTGGTGGCCGCCAGAGTTCGCCGTCAGCCCCGGCGGGGCCACGGTCAGACCTCGGCAGGCAGTGCGAAGCCCCGTCCGCCCAGCTCCGGTCCGAGCCATCCCGGGGCAGCCGCCCGGAAGGCCGCAGCGTCCAGCGCCCCCGCGCCCTGGGGCAGTACTCCGGCCAGCGGCGCACCGGCCGCGACCGGCAGGTCAACCAGGTTGCAGCGCGCCGCCAGGTCCGCCTGCTCGGGCCAGCTGCCAATCACCACCCCCGGACAGTCAAGGCCGCGCGCGGCCAGCGCCTCGGCCGTCAGCGCGGTCGTGTTGAGCGTCCCGAGGCCCGCTGCGGCGACGACGACCACCGGCGCGTCCAGCAGACGGGCGACATCGGCGAGCGTCGCACCCGCGTCGTCGAAACGGACGAGCAGGCCGCCCGCGCCCTCGACCAGCACCAGGTCGTGCTCGGCGGCCAGCCTCGTCGCCGCCTGCGCCACGTCGGCCGGACGCGGGTACGGCAGCCCGGCCCGCCGCGCGGCCGTCTCCGGCGCCAGCGGCTCCGGATAGCGCGCCAGTTCCAGGCCCGTGACCGCGTCACCCGTCAGCCGCAGCACCTCGGCGACGTCGCCGGGCTCCCCGGCGGTCACCCCCGTCTGTGCCGCCTTCACCACCGCCACCCGCTGTCCCTCGGCAACCGCGCAGGCGGCCAGCGCCGCCACCGTCACCGTCTTGCCGACCTCGGTGCCGGTGCCGCTCACACACCACACGCTCACGCGCCACTCCCCGCTTTCGCCGCGGCGACGACGGCCGCGCAGATCCGTGCCACGTCCTCGTCGCCGGTGACGTACGGCGGCATCGTGTACACCATGTCGCGGAACGGTCGCAGCCATACCCCGTGCCGTACCGCCGCCCGCGTCGCCGCGGCCAGGTCCACCTCACCGTCCAGCTGGACGACGCCGATCGCGCCGAGCACCCGCACCTCCCGCACACCCGGGGCACCCTCGGCGGCCGCCAGCCCGTCGCGCAGCCCGGCCTCGATGCGCCGTACCTCCCCGGCCCAGTCCTGACCGAGGAGCAGTCCGAGGGAGGCGTCGGCCACCGCCGCGGCCAGCGGGTTGCCCATGAACGTGGGCCCGTGCGCCAGCACCGGCACCTCGCCCTCGCTGATCCCCCGGGCCACCTCCGGCGTGCACAGGGTCGCGGCCATCGTGAGGTAACCCCCCGTCAGTGCCTTGCCGAGGCACAGCACGTCGGGGGTGACCCCGGCGTGCTCGGCGGCGAACAGCGCGCCGGTGCGGCCGAACCCGGTGGCGATCTCGTCGAACACCAGCAGGACGCCGTGCTCGTCGCACGCCTCGCGCAGCACCCGCAGGTAGCCGGGGGAGTGGAACCGCATACCGCCCGCGCCCTGTACCACTGGCTCGACGATGACCGCCGCCAGCTCGTCCGCGTGCGCGGCGATCCGCTCGCGCAGCAGCCGCGCGTAGCCGGCGTCCACCCCGGCGTCGAAGCCGGGCGGGGGCGGAGGCACGAACACCTGCTCGGCGAGCACCCCGGACCACAGCTGGTGCATGCCACCCTCCGGGTCGCACACCGACATCGGCTGCCAGGTGTCCCCGTGATACCCGCCGCGCCAGGTCAGCAGGCGCCGCTTGGCGGGCCGGCCCAGCGAACGCCAGTACTGCAGGCACATCTTGAGCGCGACTTCGACCGACACCGATCCCGAGTCCGCCAGGAACACGTGCTCCAGGTCCCCGGGGGTGAGGTCCACCAGCCGCTTGGCCAGGCGGACGGCCGGTTCATGGGTCAGGCCGCCGAACATCACGTGGCTCATGCGTTCCAGCTGCCGGTGCGCGGCCTCGTTGAGCACGGGGTGGTTGTAGCCGTGCACGGCCGACCACCACGAGGACATGCCGTCCACCAGCTCGCCGTGGCCCTCCACCGGCTCGGCCAGGCGCAGTCGTACCCCGGCGGCCGACTCCACCACCAGCGGCTCCTGGCGGCCGGGCATCGGGCCGTAGGGGTGCCACACGTGCTGCCGGTCCAGCGCCAGCAGCTCCTGCGTCACTGACCCGCGAGGAGCGGACCGGGCTGGGGCGGACAGGCCGGGGACCATGGGGTCGGCCATGCCAGGCGTCGTGCAGCCGGGCATCGCGGTGTTGGACAGTGCAAAGCGGGGCATCGCGGTGCCGGGCGCCGCGCGGTCAGGCATTGGGCGGCAGCTCGGTGCCGGCACCCCGGCGCCGTACGGCGACCAGGTCCGTACGTACCTGCCCGGGCGCGTCTGCCATGCCTGCCGCCGTGCCGACCGCCTCCGCACCGGCGGGGGCGGACTCAGCCCTCGTGGGGTCAGCGCCCGTGGGGTCCGCCGCTGTGGGCTCCGCCGCGCCGCCGCCGTCCCCGCACGGTGCGCAGCCGCCGCCCGAACCGCAGCCACCAGCTGCGGCAAGCGCGTCCGCGCGGTGCCCGGGAAGCGTGGTCGTGCCCGCGCCCTCGACCTCGAAACCGGCGTCCGCGATCATGTCCAGGTCAGCCTGACCGGCCTGCCCCTCGCTGGTCAGATAGTCACCCAGGAAGATGGAGTTGGCCAGGTGCAGGGCGAGCGGCTGGAGCGACCGCAGGTGCACCTCGCGACCACCGGCGATGCGCACCTCCACGTCGGGGCAGACGAACCGCACCATCGCCAGGACGCGTAGCGCGCGCTGCGGGCTGAGGTGCCACTCACCCTCCAGCGGCGTCCCCTCCATGGGGATCAGGAAGTTGACCGGCACCGAGTCCGGGTCCAGCTCGCGCAGCGCGAACACGACGTCCACCAGGTCCGCGTCGGACTCGCCCATACCCGCGATGAGGCCCGAGCAAGCCGACATCCCAGCGGCCTGCGCCTGCTGCACGGTGGAGACGCGGTCGTCGAAGGTGTGCGTGGAGCAGATGTCCTTGTACGTCGCCTCGGAGGTGTTGAGGTTGTGGTTGTAGGCGTCCGCGCCCGCCGCGCGCAGCCGCTCGGCCTGCCCGCCGGAGAGCAGGCCGAGACAGGCGCAGACCTCCACGCCCTCGCTGTCCTCCTTGATGGCCGCGATCGTCTGCGACACGCGTTCCACGTCCCGGTCGGTGGGGCCGCGTCCGCTGGCCACCAGGCAGACCCGCTTGGCGCCGCCCGCGAGCCCGGCCCGCGCCGCCTGCGCGGCCTGCTCCGGCTTCAGCCAGGTGTACTTGAGGATCTCGGCCTTCGAGCCCAGCCGCTGCGAGCAGTAGGTGCAGTCCTCCGGGCACAGACCCGACTTGAGGTTCACCAGGTAGTTGAGTTTCACCCGCTTCCCGAACCAGTGGCGGCGTACCCTGCCCGCCGCTGCCACCACATCGAGCAGGTCGTCGTCGGACGTCCCCAGGACGGCGAGCGCTTCCTCGCGCGTGGGCAGCTCGCGCCGCAGTCCCTTGTCTACCAGCGTGTTCAGCAGGTCCATGGCGCGCATCCTCGCTCACCGACGACGCCCGGGCCAAGGAGACAGCACACAACGGGGCCGGATCGGAGTGTGTGGATTACCACACGGTGAGTTCCCGGCTGTGCCGTTAGGTTCGACGGGACCCGCCACGCCGACGCCAGCGAAGGAGTTCCGCCCATGCCCGAGGACCCCTTCGGCTGGCTCGACGCGGCCCGCGAACAGCGGCGACGGGCCAAACTCGTGCGCACCCTGCGCCCCCGCGCCGCCGACGATCCGCTGCTGGACCTCGCGGGCAACGACTACCTCGGCCTGGCCCGGAACCCGGCGGTCACCGCCGCCGCCGCCGGGGCCGCGCACCGCTGGGGCGCGGGCGCCACCGGCTCGCGCCTGGTCACCGGATCGACTGCCCTGCACGCCGAACTGGAAGCCGAACTCGCCGCGTTCTGCGGCTTCGAGGCGGCCCTGGTGCTGTCCTCCGGCTACGCCGCCAACCTCGCCGCCGTCACCGCGCTCGCTCCCGCCGGCGGACTGGTCGTCTCCGACGCCGACAACCACGCCTCGCTCATCGATGGCTGCCGGCTCGCCCGCGCGCGCACCGTGGTCGCCCCGCACGCGGACCCGGCCGCCGTCGCCAAGGCCCTGGACGGCCACACCGGCCCGGCGCTGGCCGTCACCGACGCCGTCTTCTCCGTTGACGGCGACGCCGCGCCGCTCGCCGCCCTCGCACCGGTCTGCCGCGCCGCGGGCGCCGCACTGCTGGTGGACGACGCGCACGGCCTCGGCGTCCTGGGCGAGGGCGGACGCGGCACCCCGTACGCCGCCGGACTCGCCGGGGCTCCGGGCACGGTCGCCACCGTCACCCTCTCCAAGTCCCTCGGCAGCCAGGGCGGTGCGGTACTCGGTCCCGCCCCGGTGATCGAGCACCTGCTGAACACCGCGCGCACCTTCATCTTCGACACCGGTCTGGCGCCCGCCGCCGCCGGAGCCGCCCTCGCGGCCCTGCGTCTGCTGCGAGCCGAACCCCACCGCGCCCGCCGGGTCCGCGAGGCCGCCCGGGCCCTGCACACCGGCCTGACCGCCGCGGGCCTGACCGCCGCCCGTCCGGACGCCGCCGTGGTCTCCGTGCACGCGCCCGCGCCGCAGGCCGCGCTGCGCTGGGCGGCCCAGTGCCGCACGGCCGGACTGGCGGTGGGCTGCTTCCGTCCGCCGTCCGTGCCCGACGGCATCTCCCGGCTCCGGCTGACCGCCCGCGCCGACCTGACCGACGCGCAGGTCGGGCACGCGGTGCGCACCATCGTCACTACCGCGCCTGAGGGCGCCGCCCGCTGACCGGTGCCCGAGCCGGGCCCGGCTCGCGCCCGAAGCCGTTCCCGGGCGGTTTGTCCCCTCACCTGCCCTCGTCCGCGCCCCCGAGGGGAGGGAGCACGCCGCACGCCAGATCCTCCGAAAGCCTCCTCCACCCAGGTGCTCAGCGGCCCCGCCAGGTGCGTGCCCCGCGGGTGAGCTACCGGGGTGGCGGCTGAGCCTGCGTACGTGTCTGACGGCTATGGGCGCGCCGCACCTGCCACGGAACCAGCGCCCACAGCACGGCGCACCCGGCGAACGTCGCTGCCCCCGCCGTGATGCCCGCGGCCCGTCCGAGCACGAAGTCCACGATCAGCAGCACCGCGCCCGTCAGCGTCAGCCCGAGTACCGCCAGCCCCGCCGCCGCCAGCCGTCCGGAGACGTCCACCACGCGACGCTTGGCGCCGCGCCGGAACAGCACCCGGTGCACCACGGGCGGCGCGGTGAAGATCATCGCGGCCAGCGCGGCAAGCAGCAGCGTCGTGATGTAGGTGCCGCGCTGCACGTCATCCAGCTCCGGGAAGCGGGGAGTGAACGCCAGCGTCAGCAGGAAGGCGAACAGGATCTGCACCCCGGTCTGGATGACGCGCAGCTCTTGCAGCAGTTCCGCGAAGTTGCGGTCGTCCCGCTCGACCGGGGTCTCGTTGCGAACGGAGCGATAAGCGCCCATGGTCCATTACTGACCATTTCGCGAAAGTTTACGCGTCGCTACCGTCCGTGCCTGGTCCGCTCGTGCCCCGTCCGCGGGCGTCCGGCCCCCAGCGCTCCGGCATCGGCGGCCGGGCGCGGCGCGCGGCGGCCTTGGCATCCTGCGCGTACGCGTCCACGTACTCTTGTGCCGACAGCTCCCGGATCGCCGCCATGACCGCGTCGGTCACCTCCCGCAGGACCGCCCGGTCGTTCTCCCGCCCCGCGAAGCGGGAGAAGTCCAGCGGCTCCCCGAACCGGATCGTCACCCGCCCGATCCGGGGCAGGGCGCGCCCAGGGGGCTGGAGTTCCCGCGTGCCCAGGACCGCGCACGGCACCACCGGTACGCCTGCCCGCAACGCCATCACCGCCACGCCGACGCGCCCCTTGTACAGCCGCCCGTCGTGCGAGCGCGTGCCCTCGGGGTAGATGCCCAGCAACTCGCCGCGCGCCAGCACCCGCAGCCCTTCCTCGACGGCCGTCTGCCCGGCCTGCTGCCCGGAGCGGTCCACCGGGATCTGGCCCGCGCTGCGGAAGAACGCCGCTGTCAGCCGCCCGCGCAGCCCAGTGCCGGTGAAGTACTCCTGCTTGGCCAGGAAGGTGATGCGCCGCGGCACGATGGCGGGCATCACGAAGTGGTCGGCGAACGACAGGTGGTTGCCCGCGACGATGGCAGCTCCGCGCGCGGGAACCCGCTCAAGCCCCTCGGTCCGCGGCCGGAACACCAGCCGGAGTAAGGGCCCCAGCAGCACATACTTGAGCAGGTAGTAGAACACCGCCGCACCTCCACCTGTCCCGACGCCGCACTGCTACCCGTCTGCCCGCGGCTCCCGGTGGCATGCCGGGCGGCCGGCGCCGGTGCCCGGGTCAGCGGTGCGGGGAGGGGCCCTTCTCGGCCTCCCGCACGGTGGCCAGGCCCAGGGTGACCAGCCCGAGCACCACCCAGGCGAACCACAGCCAGCCACTGCCGCCGATAGCCACGGTGTAGGCCGTGGCGAGCACGAGCGTGGCCACTGTCGTCACCGTCATGGTCGTCATCGCCGAGGCCATCGTCCGCCACCTCCTCGCAGGGGCGGGCGGCCACGGTGACCGCTCCGCGCCACTGTCCATGGTCGCGCGGCGGCGCGGCGCCCGCTACCGTCCGGCGCGGGCCTGCAAAGAGGCCAGGTAGGCGTTGTAGGCGGCCAGCTCCTGATCCCCGTCGCGGTCGGCCCTGCGGTCCTGACGCCGGGCCTGACGCTGCTCGGAGACGTACCACTGGAACATCAGCGCGATGAGTACCAGCACCGAGGGGATCTCGCTGAACGCCCAGGCGATGCCACCGGCCGCGTTCTGGTCCTCCAGCGCGGTGACACCCAGCGAGGCGGGCGGATCCGCGTAGGTGCGCACCATCGGCTCGCTGGCCATCATCAGCGCGATCCCGAAGAAGGCGTGAAAGGGCATGCCCGCGAACAGCTCCAGCATCCGCATGACGTAGCCGGGCCGGTGCGGCCCCGGGTCCACGCCCATGATCGGCCAGAAGAACGCCAGACCCACCGCGAGGAAGTGCACCATCATCGCGATGTGTCCGGTTCGCGAGCCCATCAGGAAGTCGAACAGCGGCGTGAAGTACAGCCCGTACAGGCTGGCGATGAAGAGCGGAATGGTGAACGCCGGGTGCGAGATGACCCGCACGTACCGGCTGTGCAAAAAGGCCACCAGCAGCTCGCGCGGACCGCGCCGCCCGCGCGGCGCGGCCGGCAGCGCCCGCAGCGCCAGTGTCACTGGAGCGCCGAGCAGCAGCAGGATCGGCGAGAGCATGCTGATCACCATGTGCTGCACCATGTGCACGCTGAACAGCACCATGCCGTACTCGTTCAGCGCGGTGCACATCACCAGGAGGACGGTCAGCACGCCGGAGGCGAAGGCCAGCAGCCGCCCGAGCGGCCAGGCGTCACCGCGCCGCCGCAGTCGCAGCACCCCCCATCCGTAGACAGCGAGCGCCAGCAGGCCGCCGGCCAGGAAGAACGGGTCCGCGCTGAACTCCAGGCCGCGTCCCAGCGTGAACGGCGGCAGCTCCGCCATGGTGCCGTGTCCGCCGTGGTCCATCCGCAACACTCCTGGTTCGTACCGATCGGCTCCTGGTCGCACCGATCGCCCGCACCAGAGTAGAACCGCCCCCGGCCGTGGGTACGGCCGGGGGCGGCTGGCGAGAGGGGCCTTTGGCGCGGCGGCGGCAGGGCCGCCGACGCCGGGGCGCTCACCTTCGAAAGGCACTCGGGACGCACGCCTTCGAAAGGGGCAGCACGGTCCGCCCCGCCGCGCGGACGATCAGCCCCGAGCTGGCATCCGGTGGCACGGCCAAGCTCGCCGGCACCTCAGTCCCGGTCAGTTCGCGGCAGTCCCCGTAGGCACCGCGTGCGGCGGCTACGCGGGCTGGGTGGCCGCCGCGATCCGTTCGGCGCGCAGCGCCTCATACCAGCGGTCGTCCACCGGCGGCAGCGCGTTGACGTCCAGGGCCAGCTTCACCAGCAGGTCAGCGATCAGCGGGTTGCGGGCGAGGACGGGGCCGTGCATGTAGGTGCCGAAGACCGTGTCGTGCCACGCGCCCTCGGTGCCGTCTGCGGTCCCGTTGCCCTGACCGAAGCGCACCCGCGCCAGCGGGCGGGCCGTCGGCCCCAGGTGGGTGATGCCCTGGTGGTTTTCGAACCCGGTCAGCTGCGGCAGGTGCAGCCGCTCGTCGACATCGGCCAGCACGTCTCCCACGCAGCGCGCGCCGGCGCCGCGCGTGGAGACGACGTCCAGCAGGCCCAGGCCCGGCTGGCGCTCACCCTGGTCGTTGACGAACTCGTGTCCCAGGATCTGGTAGCCCGCGCACACCGAGAAGACGAGCGCCCCGTTGTCCACGGCCCGCTGCAAACCGCCGTCGCGCGCCAGCCGCTCGGCGGCCAGCCGCTGCGGCCGGTCCTCCCCGCCGCCGATGAAATAGATGTCACCGGAGGTGGGCACCGCCTGGTCGGAGCGGACGTCCACGCGCTGGACGTCCAGCCCGCGCTGCTCGGCCCGGCGCTGCACCACCAGCACGTTGCCCTGGTCTCCGTAGGTGCTCAGCAGGTCGGGGTAGACCCACACGACCCGCAGGCTGCTGTCGCTCATGCTTCAAACCTTCCTTGACGGGCGCGGGGTCAGTTGCCGACGACGCGGCGCAGATCCTGGAACGCGGTGTAGTTGGCGATGGCCTCGATGCGGCCGGGCGGGCAGCGGCGCACCGCCTCCTCCGCGTTCTGGCACACCTGGAAGTCAACACCCGCGACCTCCAGCCGTACGGCGAGGTCCAGCTTGCGGTCACCGATGACGCAGATCGGGTGGCCCGCGAGCCTGCCGTAGTCGACGTCCCACAGCCAGGAGGTGTCGGTGCCGTCAGCGCCGCGCGCGTTGACCGAGAGGATCACCGGAGCGGGCGGCGGGTCGATGAGCGAGAACGTCTCCAGCCAGCCGGCCGGGTTCTTCGCCAGCAGCAGCCGCACCTCGCGCCCCTGATAGGAGACCACGTCGTACCGTCCGGCCACGGCCGTCACCGAGAACATCCGCTCCAGCGACACCTGTGGCGGGACGCCGAAGACGGCGGCCACCGCGGCCGAGGTGGTGGCGTTGGCCCTGTTCGCGCGGCCCGGGAGCTGCAACCGGATGGGCCAGGCCGAGCCATGCGGGTCCAGCACGTGGTCCCCGGACAGCGCCCAGGTCGGGGCCGGGCGGCGAAAGCCGCATTCGCCGCACACCCAGTCCTCGCCCGGACGCTGCAGCACACCGCCGCAGGACGGGCAGGACCAGGCATCGTCCTTCCACTCCTGCCCGGCCGCCACCCACACGACGTTGGCGCACGAGGATGCCGCCCACACCACCAGCGGGTCGTCGGCGTTGGCGATGACGACGGCCTTGGAACCGGCCAGCCCCTCGCGCCACCGCTCGGCCAGCATCCGCGTCTCCGCGGCGCGGTCCAGCTGATCGCGGGAGAGGTTCAGCAGGGCGATGGCCTTCGGCGTCACGTCCTGGGCGACGCCTGCCAGGTACTTCTCGTCCACCTCGATCACACCGAAGCGCGCCCGGGAGCCCCCGGCCAGTGCGGAGGTGATGCCCGCGGGCATGTTCGCGCCGAGCGCGTTGGAGACGACATCCTCGCCCGAGCCGCGCAGCGCCTCGGCGATCAGCCGCGTGGTGGTCGTCTTGCCGTTGGTGGCGGAGACGAGCACGACGTCCAGGTGCCCTGCCACGCGGGCCAGCAGGTCCGGATCGAGCTTCAGCGCCACCCGGCCGCCGATGACTGATCCGCTGCCGCGGCCCGCCGCGCGCGACACCGCCGCCGCGGCCCTGCCCGCCGTCACCGCCAGTTTGGCGCGGGGCGTCAGCGGTTCCGGGTTGCCCGACATCGTCGTTGATCCTCCTTGCGCTTCGGTCACACTGCACCCTACCGAGATCCGGCCGCCCGGACGGCATCGGACCACGGGCGAGGAGCGGGGCCCGTAGGCTGACGGCCATGCGACGCCCCGCTATCCCGGGCAGTTCCGGACGGATTCGCCGCCTCACCCGCTTCGGTGAACCGGTACTGCATCAACCGTGCGCCGAGGTCACGCAGTTCGGCGAGGCGCTGCACCGGCTGGTTGAGGACATGTTCGCCACGATGTACGCCGCCCGCGGTGTAGGGCTCGCCGCGAACCAGATCGGCACGGGCCTGCGCGTGTTCGTCTACGACTGCCCGGACGACGAGGACCGGCGCCACCTCGGCCACCTGGTCAACCCGCGGGTCGCCGAGCGCGGGGGAGTGGCGGTGCGCGGGCCCGAGGGCTGCCTGTCCCTGCCCAGGCTGGAGGCGGGCACCATACGCTTTGACGCCGTGTGCGTCACCGGGTACCGGGCGGACGGCACCCCGGCCGAGGTGCGCGGCACGGGGTTCTTCGCCCGCTGCCTGCAGCACGAGTGCGACCACCTCGACGGCGTCGTCTACGCCGATCACCTCACCGGCGTGCGCCGGCGCAGGCTGAACCGCGCCGCCGCCCGCGCTGGCCTGGCCTGGACGCCGGCCGGCCCGCCCGCTCCACTCGGCGAGCGCGCACCTGGCGGCGCACCCGGAAGCCGGTGACCCCAGGCCCTGGCTGTGCTGTCCCGGCGCTTAGAACCCCGGCACGCCCACCCGGTCCCCGGCCGCCGCGAGCCGTCCCCACAGCAGATCGGCCAGGTGGCGCACGAGCTGGGCCCGGGAGCAGGGGCGGTCGGTCAGCCACCAGTCTCCGGCCGCGTGCATCATGCCGACGATGCCATGACCCCACACTCGCGCCAGCTCGGCGCTCTCCGGGCCGAGATCGACCCGCTCGTCGATGACCTCCGCCAGCTCCTCGCCCAGCCGCCGCAGCAGCGGCGCGGTCTGCTGCCCGGCGGCGAAGCCCGGTTCACCATGGGAGCCGCCGTCGGCGGGGTGCATCAGGAACCGGTAGACCTGCGGGCGGGCCTCGATGGCGGCCAGATAGGTGTCCAGGGTGTTTTCCACCCGCTCGCGCCGGTCGGCCGGCGCGTCCAGCGCCTCGCGCAGCGAGGCCAGTAGCGCGTCGGTGTGCCGCACGGCCAGCGCCCGGTACAGGCCGCCCTTGTCGCCGAAGTGGCGGTACAGGATGGGCTTGGTGATGCCCGCTTCGGCGGCGATGGCGTTCATCGACGCCTCCGGGCCGTCCCGCATCACCACCCGGTTGGCAGCCTCCAGCAGCTCCTCGCGTCTGCGCGTCGAGGCGCTGCCGCGCCGCTCACTGGTCTCCATGGTTCACTCCCCGCCCGTTTGGGTGCGCTGCCCGCGCAACGTAGCACTCCGCTGGTACGCGCCCTGTGTGCCGCGAAAGGTTGACACGATCTACTCACCAGTAACAGACTGGAGTTACTGCAAGTAACAGTTAGTGGAGGGGACCTTATGACCGAGTTCGCGCTCGACCTCAACGACGAGCAGAAGGAAGTGCGGCAGTGGCTGCACGGCTTCGCCGCCGACGTGATGCGTCCGGCGGCGGCGGAGTGGGACGAGCGTGAGGAGACGCCCTGGCCCCTCATCCGGGAGGCCGCCAAGATCGGCCTGTACTCGCTCGACTTCTACGCCCAGCAGTTCTTCGATCCCGCGGGCCTGGGCATCCCGATGACGATGGAGGAGCTGTTCTGGGGCGACGCGGGCATCGCCCTGTCCATTGTCGGCACCGGCCTGGCGGCCGTCGGTGTCCTCGCCAACGGCACCGAGGAACAGGTCGCCACCTGGGTTCCGCAGATGTACGGTGACGCGGACGACGTCAAGGTGGCGGCCTTCTGCTCCTCCGAGCCCGACGCCGGCTCCGACGTCGCCTCGATGCGCACCCGCGCCGTCTACGACGAGACCAAGGACGAGTGGGTCATAACCGGCACCAAGACCTGGGCCACCAACGGCGGCATCGCGAACGTCCACGTCGTCGTCGCCGTCGTCGATCCGGAGCTGGGTTCCAAGGGCCATGCCTCCTTCATCATCCCGCCGGACACCCCCGGCCTGTCCCAGGGGCAGAAGTTCCGCAAGCACGGCATCCGTGCCTCGCACACCGCCGAGGTCGTACTCGACGACGTCCGTGTCCCCGGCAGCTGCCTGCTCGGCGGCAGGGACAAGCTCGACGAGCGTCTGGCCCGCGCCCGCGAGAAGGCCAGGCAGGGAGGCACGCGCGTGAAGAACGCCGCCATGGCCACCTTCGAGGCCTCACGCCCAGCTGTCGGCGCCATGGCCGTGGGCACCGCCCGGGCCGCCTACGAGGTCGCGCTGGACTACGCGAAGACCCGGCAGCAGTTCGGCCGCCCGATCATCGACAACCAGGGCGTCGCCTTCCAGCTGGCCGACATGCGCACCCAGATCGACGCCGCCCGCCTGCTCGTGTGGCGCGCCTCGTGGATGGCGACCGCTGGCAAGCCCTTCGAAGCCGCCGAGGGCTCGATGTCCAAGCTGTACGCGTCCGAGGTCGCCAAGTCCGTCACCGCCCAGGCCATCCAGATCCTCGGCGGCAACGGCTACACCCGCGAGTACCCGGTCGAGCGCATGCACCGCGACGCCGCCATCTACACCATTTTCGAAGGCACCAGCGAGATCCAGCGCCTGGTCATCTCCCGCACCCTCTCCGGCCTGGGTATCCGCTGACGCCTGACGCCCACGGCCCCGCCGACCGTGTACCAGGGCGCGGGGCCGTACGCGTACGTCCACGGCGCGGCACGCGATGACTTTCCTCCCCCCCGACCGTCAGTACGGGTACAGCATCCAAAGAAACCCGCCCCGGGAGCCCGCCATGACCGACGCACCTCCGCTCGCGCCCCAGGCCCGCCACGTGGCCGCCCTGCTGCCTGGCATCGACGACGATCAGCTCACCGCCCGTACCCCGTGCCCGCGCTACACCGTCGCCGACCTCCTGCAGCACCTGGTGGTCCTCACCGAGGCATTCGCCGATGCCGCCGCCAAGCGCCGCACCGCCCTGACCACCACCAGCCCCGAGGACGCCGGTCCCGCCCTGGCCGAGGACTGGCGCACCCGCCTGCCCGCCCAGCTCACCACCCTGGCCGAAGCCTGGCGTGGCCCCCAGGCGTGGCGGGGCGACACCCAGGTCGGCGGCGTCGAACTCCCCGGTGCGGAAGCCGGGCGCGTCGCGCTCAACGAACTGCTGATCCACGGCTGGGACCTCGCCCGCGCCACCGACCAGCCCTACGCCGCCGACCCCGTCGCCGTGCAGGCATCCTTCTCCTTCCTGGACGGCTGGGACGGCGGCACCGAAGACGGCCTGTTCGGGCCGCGCGTGCCCGTACCCGACAGCGCGCCCCTGCTGGACCGCGTCATCGGGCTCAGCGGCCGCGACCCCGCGTGGCCGGGCCTCACCCGCTGACCGACGCACCCGGGCTTGCCACCGGCGGCTCCCAGTACCCGTGCCTGCCCACCGATCCAGCCCACCCTCCTGTCCGCCTCACCACGAACACGGCCGCCGTGGGCTGGCAACGGTGACACTGGTTCCACCCGCCCCGCCCTCTCCGGGCCCCTGACACAACCGGTGGGGGCGGGCGGCGCCCGTAGCCACAGCCCGCCACCGGTGGGCCGGGGAGCGGTCAGGACATCGCCCGACGCCCCCGCACCCGCCGCGCACCGACCACACCGCCGCGCTGTATCACCGCCTTTACCAGCGCGAAAATGGCACCCTGGAGGACCGCGGCCGTCAGTACCTCACGCCAGGTCCGCTCCACGTCCGTGGCGTCCGGGGTGTCCTCGTCCCCGGCCACGACCTTCCAGACCTGCTTGAAGATCGCACCGGCGATAACACCTCCAACAGCACCCACCAGCAGGCTTGCCACCCGGCTGAGCACCTTCACGACGCCCTCACCACTTCCCGTGTCGCTTGCCCAGTACCCACACCATCACCACGACCGCCACCGCACCGGCTGCGATCAGCGGACCGCGGTTCTCCCGGCCGCGCTCGGCGGCCACCGTCGCCGCGTAGTGGGCCTGCTCCTTCGTCTCCGTGGCCTTGCGGTGCGCCTTCGCCTTCACGTCGGCCTTCGCAGCCAGCTGCGCGACCGTCTCGCCCAGTTCCGCGCGAGTCTGATCCGCCTCCTCCCGCAGCCGCTGCGGATCCTTGGCCGGCCCCGAGCCGGAATGAGGTGTCATCGATGGGCCCTTCCCTTGATCTCCTGAATGTCGGCCTTGACCCCGCCGATCGCCTGCTGGGGCGCTACCGGCGTAGCCTGGCGCAGTTCCATGCGTCCCAGCAGGGCCAAGACGCCGGTGATGAGCAGCAGCACGCCGCCGATGATCAGGGCCGACGCCCACACTGGCAGCACCAGGGCGAGCGCGGCGATGGCACCAGCGACCAGCGCCTGCAGGGCCAGGAAGCCGACCACGGCTGCCCCGCCGAACATCCCGCCACCGAGTCCGGCCCGTTTCCCTTTCTGGGCGAGTTCCGCCTGCGCCAGCCGCATCTCGCGCCGCACCAGCTCCGACAGCTGCTGGGACGCGCGTTCCACCAGCTCGCCGACCGACGCCTGGTGTCCGTCGGCCGACGGGCGGCGCACTGATCCGATCATGCCGTCCTCCTCGCTCCTTGCTTCGACGCCGGGTTCCCCACGACGCGCCGCGTTACGCCCCCGCACCGCCAACGGCGGCACCGGCGTCACACGTACGGGGGAACCAGCGTGCGCACGCCCCAGAATCCGGCCCCGCCTGAGCGGGGGAGGGCCGGTCACTCCCGTAGCCGCAAAGTGCACGCGCCCTTCGGTGATCCGGGCTTCGAACGCGGGCCGGGGCGCCGTCGCAGGGCCGTGCACGTTCCAGCCCTGGCTCATCCGGAAGGCGCTGCCGTGCCACGGGCGCGTCACACATCCGTCTGCGAGCTCACATGTGAGGTTCGGGGAGGAGGTCATCGAGATGTTCGGGTTTCCCCACCACTGGTGCTGACTCGTCTT
>NZ_JAEVFI010000018.1:0-207 GCF_019303495.1 Streptomyces sp. JJ66
GTTGGCTACGTTCGGAAAGGATAACCGCTGAAAGCATCTAAGCGGGAAGCCTGCTTCGAGATGAGGACTCCCACCTCTATAAGAGGGTAAGGCTCCCGGTAGACGACCGGGTTGATAGGCCGGATATGGAAGCCCAGTAATGGGTGGAGTTGACCGGTACTAATAGGCCGAGGGCTTGTCCATAGTTGCTTGCGTCCACTGTGTAGG